>JAFKJU010000014.1 GCA_017305935.1 Hyphomicrobiales bacterium
GCCGCCGTATCGCCCGCCTATTCACTCGACAAACCGACCGGCGACGTCATCCTGACCGTCCGCGGTCCTGATCTGAAAAATGCGAATGTCGCGGGAACGGCGCAGTTCGATCGCGACATGCTGCGCGCGCTCGAACAACGCACCGGGACCATGGAGACGCCATGGACGTCCGGAAAGGTCGAGTTTTCCGGCCCTCTCCTTCGCGCCGTGCTGAAGGCCGCGGGAGCGCACGGACAATCGCTTAAGATCGTCGCGCTCAACGACTATTCCGCCGACGTGCCATTCGAAGACGCCGACAAGCTCGATACGATGCTCGCCCTGACCATGAACGGAAAGGACATGTCCGTCCGCGAAAAGGGGCCGCTGTTCCTCATCTATCCGTTCGATCTGGATCCGAGCCTCTACAACGAGAAATACTTCTCCCGCTCGGTCTGGCAGATCAAGGATATCGAGGTCTCCGAGTGATCAAGAAGGCCCAGCACAATGGCGACGTGATCCGCCGCGTCAGCAAGACCACCATGATCTTGCAGGTGTTTTCCGTCGCCTTGCTGTTGGGCCTCGCCTATCTCGCCGTCGACGTCTTCCGCCGCTACTCGACCCTTCAGGACGGTATCCGCGAGAACGCCCTGTGGTCCGTCTACCAGCTCGACCGGGAGGCGCGCCGGCTGCACGAGCAATTGCATCTTTCCATCGTCGACGGGTCCCATGCCGGCGCCGGCGCCAAGTCGCTGGCCACGCGATACGATATCCTCTATTCCCGGATGAACATCCTCGAGCAAGCCAGCTTCGAACGCCAGTTCGCCCCCGCGATCGGCGAGCGGATTGCCGCGATCAAAGGCACGGTTTACGGGATTGTCGCTCCCTTCGACGCCATGGCTTCGGGCGAGGCCGTGCCGCTGGAGCAGTTGCGCGACGTCGATGGAAAGCTGGAAAGCCTTCTCGAGTCCACCGAGAACCTGTTGATCTTCACCAACAATTGGGTCAGCACCAACAGGGCCGAGAACCGCAGCAGCCTCATGGCGCTGCAGCTTCAGACGGTCGCGCTTGTCGGGCTGCTCGTCGCCAGCGTCTGTTTCCTCATCTTCAACCTTCGACGCCAGTTACGCTCCGTCCGGCGCGCCGGCCTCGACCTCGAGGCGATGGCCACGGAGCTGAACGACTCCTATCTGGCCGCCGAAGCCGGAAACCGCGCCAAATCGCAATTCATGGCCACGATGGGGCATGAAGTCCGCACGCCGCTGAATGCGATCCTGGGGACGGCCGAGCTTCTGGAACTGCAGCCGCTGCCGCGCAACATGCTCCTCGGCGTGCAAACGATCCGCCGGTCGGGAAATGCCCTTCTGGAGCTCATCAACGAGATCCTCGACTTCGCCAAGATCGAGCATGGCAACGTGGACGTCGAGACCCGGCCCGTCGCGCTCAAGCCCCTGGCGGAAAGCACGATCGAGATGGTCCGTGACCGGGCATCGGAAAACGGCAATCTGCTCGAACTCGTCCTGCCGGACACTTTCGTCATGCCGGTCATTCTGTCGGATCCCACCCGCCTGCGGCAAGTGATGCTCAACCTTCTCAGCAATGCCGTCAAATTCACGCGGGACGGGGTGGTTACCTTGCGCATCAGGGAGGTGCCGACAAGCAGATCGCCGCGCCTTCGCATCGAGGTGTCGGATACCGGCATCGGCATTGACGAGGCAAGCCTCGACAAGCTGTTCCAGCCCTTCTCGCAGGTCGACTCCTCCATCAGCCGCAAGTATGGCGGAACCGGGCTGGGACTGACGATCTGCAAACAGATCGTGGAAGCAATCGGCGGACGCATAGGGGTCGACAGCGTTCGAGGCAAGGGCAGCACATTCTGGTTCGACTTTCCGACAAGACCGGCCAAGCTTGACGAAACCGCCGATTCCGAAGGCGCTGAGAACAACGTGGCCAAAGCGGCGCTCCACCGGCTGAACATCCTGCTTGTCGAGGACAACGCCGTCAACCAGCAGGTCGCCGCGGGCTTCCTTCGCCACCTCGGCCAGACCGTCACCGTCGCCAATGACGGTCTCGAAGCGATCACGGCTTTCGGCAAGGGCGATTTCGATCTGATCCTGATGGATATGCAGATGCCCAACCTGGACGGTATCGAAGCGACGCGCCGTATCCGGGCCTTGCCGGAGGGCAAGACTGTGGCGATCGTCGCGATGACGGCGAACGCATCGGCCGACGACGAGCGCCTGTGCCACGAAGCGGGGATGACAGGCTTCGAAACCAAGCCGGTCACCATGTCGAAACTGCGCGACATCATCGCCCGGACGAAAAAAACGACCGGGGCTTTGGATACCATGGAGGCCGCGCCGGTTCCGGCGGCTTTCCGGCCGATGCAAAACGATTTCGATACTCTTTTTGAACAACGCCGAACCGACGTCATCGAGGCGATTGGCGAGGAGGGCTTCAATGAATTGCTGCAAAGCTTCTTCGAGGACGCCCGTGCCATATTGTCAAATCTGCGGGCGATCATGCCGGCCAGCGATGCCAAGGCGATCGACCACCTTCTGCACGCCATGAAAGGCGCCGCCGCAAGTGTCGGCTTCGGCGAGATCGCGGCGGCCGCCCAGGCATTGCGCTCCGGAGATATTTCCTTCGAAAAGATCGGCGAACTGGAGCATCTGCTGAAAGGCCAGGAGCATCGTTTGGCCGCCTAAGCATGTCGTGCAAAAGTGTGCAGCGGTTTTGCGGCAACGACATGCGAAAAAACAACGACCTGAAGCGCGGGAGCGAATCTGAAAGATCGCGGCGCGCTTGAGAGCATTTCCAGCCGAAGCGTGAGCGCTCCGGCGTTGGACAATGCGGCAGAACGAAGGAATAAAGATTTCCGGCGACTCCGCGAGTGTCGGAAATGCTCTGGAAAGGACATGGTATGAAAATTCTCCTCGTCGATGATAACAAGACCAATCTTACCTTCCTGACCAGGCTCGTTGCGAAGCTGGAGGGATGCACCGCCCTGCCCTTCGACAATCCGGTCGACGTGCTTGCCGCCATGCCTGGGCTGAATTTCGACATCGCGATCATCGACTTCCAGATGCCCGGCTACAACGGAGTCGAACTGATGTCCGAGATCCTTCGTTTCGATGGTTACCGGAACAAGCCGGTCGTCTTCGTGACCGCCGACGGCGACAGCGCGGTCAGAATGGCGGCCTTGAATGCGGGGGCGATCGACTTTCTGACCAAGCCTGTCAATCCGCTGGAGTTTCAGGCGCGCATGCGCAATCTCGTCGCTCTCGTCACCGCGCAGAACAAGCTGGCGGACAAGGCCGAGTGGCTTCGCACGGAGGTCGAGAAAGCCGTGCTGGAATTGCGTGCCCGCGAAGAGGAGATCATCGAGCGTCTGAGCATCGCCGCAAGCTACAAGGATGCGGAAACTGCCAAGCACACCAAGCGCGTCGGCTGCTATTCGGAGGCGATCGCCAGCGCCTACGGCCTCGACCACCAGACCTGCTCCGATATTCGCCTCGCCTCGCCCATGCATGACATCGGCAAGGTTGCAATTCCAGACGCGGTGCTGCTGAAGAAGGGAAAACTGACGGAGCGCGAATTCGCCTCCATGCAGACCCACACGCTGGCCGGCTTCGACATCTTGCGGGAGTCGAAATCCGGCCTCCTGCGCATGGCGGCGGAAATTGCGGCCAGCCACCATGAGCGGTGGGACGGGCAAGGCTATCCCTCACGCCTTTCGGGTGAAAAAATACCGCTCTCCGGCCGGATCGTCGCCATCGCGGACAATTTCGATGCGTTGACCACGGCGCGCCCCTATAAGGAAGCGTGGAGCGTGGAACGGACGATCGACCATATTCGCGAGCGGGCCGGGAGCCAGTTCGATCCGAAATGCGTCGACGCTTTTCTGAAGGCGTTGCCCTCGATCATGCACATCATGGCGGAAAACCGGGAAGAGCCCTCACGCGAACCCGCACGCCCGACCGACGAGGCGGACGCTTTCTGCACGGCGATCTGACGCTCCGCGGAAAGCCGCCGGTTTCAACCCCTATTCATTCACGCGCATGCGTGCTTGAAAGCTCGCAGGCATGAACCAGTTCGGCTCGTGGCCCAAAAGCTTCTGGAAAAATCCGGCGGCAAAATTCTGGTCCTCGGATGCATTTTCCCGAAACGAATACCAGCTGCGCACATCGTCGACCATCCGGTCGATCTCGCTGCGAACGTTGAATTCCTGTTGCGTCGCCGCGCCGTGGACGGCAAGGCAGAACTGGGTGCAGACATAGCCCTCCGGCCAGAAAGCCGCCGCGGAACCCGGCTCGGCAAGGCTCGGCCCCGATATCGTCTTCAGCGGCATATCGGCGATCAGTTCACACAAAACGAGCGAGGGAACGAAATCAAAGAAATCACGCCGCTCACGCAGGTTTCGCGGCTTCTGGGCATCGATCGCCCGCAACCACCGCAGGAAAATTCGGGCAAGTTTGGCATCGTCCACCGCGAAGCGACATCCCATGCGCTCGCCGCACAGGCGCGCACAGGCTTCGAAGGCGGCGCGAAACCAATGCAACTGGCGCACCGAAATCCGCAGCGGCTTGTTGCTTGGCGGAAGCGCCGCGATCAGGTCCTGGAGATCATACATGAGCGCGATACTTCCGATAAAGGTCGGCCAGCGCCGCTCCGTCGTCACTCTTGCAGGCGCCTAGAATATCGTCGCTCAACGCCGCGCTGAGGTCTACGGCGGATCGCAGGATCGAAGCGGAGGTTTCGCCGTCGCACGATGCCAGCAGCGACAGGGCCGCACCGAAAATGACCACTGCCCTGCCGCGATCGGCGGCGTCGCCTCCCTCGCCGCCGGCCAGCAGCGTAAGTGTGAGGGATGCCGCGCCATCGGGTTCGAACGGCCCGTCCGGCCCGCAGGCCACGGCAAAGGCGGTGCGGACGACGGCTTCGTCCGGCATGGCCGCATCGGGAAGCGCCCTTTGCCGCCGCGCGGCGGCAAGCGCTCCCATGAACGCGTCCGCAAGCGGATGGGCTCGCGGACGACCCGCATCGTCTTTCGTCGGCGACGTGGACCTGAGGCCATGCGAGATGTTTACAGCCAGCCGATCGATATCATGCGCCATTTGATCGACGCCGTGCAACAGCGCGCGTGCGGCAACCGATGCCGGCGTCGGCAGCCGATCCGGTATCTCGCGGGCGAACCGGTCGCGACCTTCCTTCAGCACACCGCGCAACCCGCGCAGCATATGCCGGACGGGTTCGACGTCAGGCGTCTGCGGCCGCTTGAAATCCATCGCTTCCTCCAGTTCTCATCCAGCTGGCACCGAACATCTGAACCTTACGACATCAATGTGTATAGGGAACACAGCCCTGTCAATCGCTCAAATCGCCGCATAGCGCTTTTCCAGTCGATCATTCTTCCGATTTACCGGAAGAAAGTTCAGATACATCGCGCTGGAACCCGCTGATGGTTTTCATGCATTGATCGCCTGGCCGTAAGCATCCAGGACGCTTTCCTTCATCGCTTCGGACAATGTCGGATGCGGGAAGACGGTGTGCATCAGTTCCTGCTCCGTCGTTTCGAGATTCATGGCGACGACGAAGCCTTGGAGGAGTTCCGTCACCTCGGCGCCGACCATATGGGCGCCGATCAGAGCGCCGGTTCGATTATCGAACACGGTCTTGACCAGGCCATTGTCTTCGCCGAGCGCAATGGCCTTGCCATTGGCGGCGAAAGAGAAACGGCCGATACGAACGTCACGCCCCTGCTCCCTCGCCTTCGCTTCGGTCAGCCCGACAGAGGCAACCTGCGGATCGCAATAGGTGCAGCCGGGTATCCGGTCCTTGTCGAGTGCATGGACGTTTTCCAGGCCGGCGATCTTCTCGACGCAGATGACGCCTTCATGCTCGGCCTTGTGGGCGAGCATGGGCGGCCCGGCGACATCGCCGATCGCATAAAGGCCGGCGACGTTGGTGCGCCCGTAGCCATCCGCGACGATGCAGCCGCGTTCGGTCGCGATGCCAAGAGCCTCAAGCCCGAGCCCCTCAATATTGCCCTGGACCCCGATAGCGGAGATCATCCGGTCGGCGGTTATCGTACGGCCCTTGCCGTCCGCGGTCTCGATCGTCGCGGTGATGGAATCGGCGCCCTTCTCGACCTTCGTGACCCGGGCCGAGGTCAGGATCGTCAGGCCGCGTTTTTCCAGCGCCTTGCGGGCAAGGGTGGAAATCTCGGCGTCCTCGACGGGCATGATGCGTTCCATGACCTCGACAACGGTGACCTCGACACCCATGGAGCGATAAAAGGATGCGAATTCGATGCCGATCGCCCCGGAGCCCATGACCAGCAGGCTCTTCGGCAGCGCTTTCGGCACCATCGCCTCGAAATAGGTCCAGATCAACCGGCCGTCCGGCTCGATGCCGGGCAGGGCGCGCGGTCTTGCACCGGTCGCCAGCACGATATGCCGTGCGGTGTAGGTGCCCGCCCCCAGGGTCGATTTCGGCACGGGGTTTTGCGGCTGCATCGGCGGCTTCGCGGGAGCCGAGACGACGATTTCGCCCGGCTTCGCCAGCCTGGCCTCGCCCCAGATGACATCGATCCCGTTCTTCTTCATCAGGAAGCCGACGCCGCCGTTCAGACGCTGCGAAACGCCACGCGAACGGGCGACGACTTCGGAGATCTCCGCCGTAACCGTGCCGTCGATACGCAGGCCGTAGCGCCGTGCATGGTTGGCGTGATCGAGGATTTCGGCCGAGCGCAGCAGCGCTTTTGTCGGGATGCAACCCCAGTTGAGGCAGACGCCGCCCAGGTGCTCGCGCTCGACGATGGCGGTCCTGAGGCCCAGTTGCGCCGCGCGGATGGCGGCGACATAGCCGCCCGGGCCGGAACCGACGATGATGAGGTCGTAGGCGGAGGACATGGATCGATCCTTGAAAGAAAAAGGGAAGGGGCGCGGGCGCGCCGCACCCGCTTGCCCGGCCACGAATGATGAACCGTCACACCAGCATCGACATCGGATTTTCGATGAAGGCGCGCAGCTTGCCGACCAGCTCGGCGCCGAGCGCGCCGTCGACGGCCCTGTGGTCGGTCGACAAGGTGACGCTCATCACCGTCGCCACCGCCAGTTCGCCGGTGTCGTCGACCACCGGCCGGCGCTCGCCGGCGCCGACGGCCAGAATGGTGGCATGGGGCGGGTTGATGATCGCCGCGAACTGCCTTACCCCGAACATGCCGAGATTGGACACCGCAGCCGTGCCGCCCTGATATTCCTCCGGCTTCAACCGGCCGGCCTTGGCGCGCGCCGCCAGATCTTTCATCTCGTTGGAGATCGCCGACAGGCTCTTGGCCTGCGCCTGGCGCACAATGGGCGTGATCAGCCCGCCGGGCACCGAGACGGCAACGCCGATATCGACGAAACGGTGGCGCACCAGTTGCTCCTCGGTCCAGGAGACGTTGGCCTCGGGCGTGGCGGCGAGCGCCAGCGCGTAAGCCTTGATCACCATGTCGTTGACCGACAGCTTGTAGGACGCGATACCATCCGCAATCGGGGCCGAAGCGTTGAGCTCGGCGCGCAGTTTCATCAGCGCATCGAGACGGCAGTCGACGGTCAGATAGAAATGCGGAACCGTGCTCTTGGCCTCCACGAGGCGGCGCGCGATCGTGCGGCGCATCGAGGAATGCGGCTGCAACTCGTAGGAACCCTCGGCGAAATGCTTCAGCGCATCGTTTGGCGCCCTGACCGCATCCGGGATTGCCGCGGCGGCCGGACCCGTCGAGGCCACTGCGACAGGCACAGGCGCTGTCGTCATCGCGGACGTCACGTCGATGGCGACGACACGGCCATGCGGCCCGCTGCCGGCGAGGCCGGAGAGGTCGATGCCGTTGTCGCGCGCAAGACGCCTTGCCAGCGGTGTCGCCCGCACCGCGCCATCTTGCGCCCCGGGTGCGGAAACCGTTGCACTGGGCGCCTTCGGGCTGGCTGCGGCAGGCGCAGGCGCCGCCTCCAGCGCGGCCGGGGCTGGCGATGCGGCACCGGTATAGGCCTCGCCTTCTCCATAGATCCAGGCGACGGCCGCACCGACGGGAATGTCGACGCCTTCGCCGCCCTTCACATCGCGCAGGATGCCGTCAGCCGGCGCATCGATTTCCATCGCGGCCTTGTCGGTCTCGATCTCGAACAGCACATCGCCTTTCCTGACGGTGTCGCCTTCGGAAAAGAACCATTTGGAGATCTTGCCGGTCGCCATGTCCATGTCGACCTTGGGCAGAATGACTTCGCTCGCCATACCTATCGCGCTCCCCTGACCAGATCGCGCGACGCCGCAAGAATATCCGGCACCTGCGGCACGGCGGCCTTTTCCAGTTCGGGATTGTAGGGAATCGGCGTCTCGGAACCGCCGAGCCGGACAATCGGAGCGTCGAGATAGTCGAACGCTTCGCTTTCGGCGATCAGGGCGCTGATTTCGGCGCCGACACCCAGGGTCTTCACACCCTCGTAGACACAGATGAGGCGCGTCGTCTTCTTGACGCTGGCAATGATCGTCTCGCCGTCGATCGGGCGGATCGAGCGCAGGTCGACCACCTCGGCCTCGATGCCCTCGGCGGCCAGCTGCCCGGCGGCCTCCAGCGCCTTGTGCACCATGATCGAGGTCGCGACGATGGTCACGTCCCTGCCCTGCCGGCGCACGTCCGCCTTGTCGAGCGGCACGGTGTAATGCCCCTCCGGAACCGGGCCTTTCATCTTGTAGAGCAGCTTGTGTTCGAAGATCATCACCGGATCGGGATCGGCCACGGCGGCAAGCAGCATGCCCTTGACGTCGTGCGGGGTCGCCGGCTGGATGACCTTCAGCCCCGGCACATGCCCGAGCCAGGCTTCCAGGCTCTGGCTGTGCTGGGCGGCAGCCCCCGTGCCCGAACCGGCGGGAAAACGCATGACCAGCGGCACCGAGACCGCGCCGCCGAGCATGTAGCGCATCTTGGCCGCCTGGTTGACGATCTGCTCCATGGCAAGCGCGGCGAAATCGGAAAACTGGAACTCGAAGATCGGCCTCAGGCCGGTCACCGCAGCGCCGACGGCGACGCCGGCGCCGCCGAGTTCGGAAATCGGCGTGTCCATCACCCGGTCGGTGCCGAAGCGCTCGACCAGATCGCCGGTGACCTGGAAGGCGCCGCCATAGACGCCGATATCCTCGCCCATCAGCACGACGCGCTCGTCGTTTTCCATGGCGATCGCCATCGCTTCCTTGATGGCCTGGGAATAGCTGAGTTCTCGAACAGGCGCGTTCATCGGGAAACCTCCGCCGTGTAGACGTTGTCGGCGAGACCGGAGAGTTCCGGCATCGGGCTTTCCTTGGCAAACTCGATTCCGGCGGCGATTTCCTGGCGCACGGCCTCCTGCACGGCGTCGAGCTCCCCACGCGTCGCGATGCCGAATTCCTGCAGCTGCGCCTCGTAGCGCACGATCGGATCGCGATTGTTCATCCAGTCCTCGATCTCGTCCTTGGTTCGATAGCGGTTACGGTCACTTTTGGAATGGCCGCGATAGCGATAGGTCTTGCATTCAATCAGCGTCGGACCTTCGCCGCGCCTGGCGCGCTCCACGGCGTCATGCGAAGCCTCCGCGACATCCGACAGAACGTTGCCGTCGACGATGACGCCCGGCATGCCATAGGCGGCCGCACGATCGGCGATATTGGCGACCGCCGTCGACCGCGCGGTCGAGGTCGACATGCCGTAGCCGTTGTTTTCGCAGACGAAGACGACCGGCAGCTTCCAGACGGCCGCCATGTTCAGCGCCTCGTGGAAGGCGCCCTCGTTGTTGGCGCCGTCGCCGAAGAAACAGACGACGACCTTTCCGGTTTTAAGCCGCTTGGCGGTCAGGGCCGCGCCGACGGCGATCGGCAGGCCGCCGCCGACGATCCCGTTGGCGCCGAGGTTGCCGGTCGTCACGTCGGCGATATGCATCGAGCCGCCGCGCCCGGCGCAATAACCGGTGGTCTTGCCGAAAAACTCGGCGAACATGCGCGACACCTCGGCGCCCTTGGCGATGCAGTGGCCGTGGCCACGATGGGTCGAGGTGATCTGATCCTCCTTCGACAACGGCATGCAGATGCCCATGGCGCTGGCTTCCTGGCCGATGGACAGGTGCATCGTGCCGTGGATCAGGCCGCGCATGTAGCTTTCCTCGGCGCCCTCCTCGAACTGGCGGATGAGGTGCATCCTGTGCAAAGCCGCGAGCAGTTGCTCGCGCGAATAGGTGCGATAGATGAAGGGCAGATTGCTGGCGTCGCCGTCCTGCGGGACGGCGTCTGCCTGTGCTGCGCGTGCTTGTGCGGCCATATCAAGCCTCCTTGCCATAGACCAGCGCATCCTGACGGGCGCGCAGGGCCGCGATGCGCGAACCCGGTGCGACGGATGCATTCGAATGGGTGATGAGATCGCCCTTGCGGATCGCCTGCGTGACCTTGCCGTCCTGCAGGAGGCCGCAGGGAATGGCCCTTGCGGCGCGCGCCTCCGGCGTGGTCATGATCCAGGCGCGATAGCAGTATTCGCCAATGGCATCGAGCGTCTCGCCCGGCTGCATATCCTTCTTGGCGACGGCGCAGACCTCCGCGACCGGGGTCGCCAGCGGCACCATGTCCGCCTTGCCGTAAAGCACCACGCGGGCGCAGGTCAGCGGCACTTCCAGCGATGTCAGGTGATAGGGCCGATGGAAGGTGAAATAGGGGCCCTTGCCCATTTTCAGGTCTTCCATGCGCTCGGAAATGCGCGGATGCGACATGTCGGCGACGACGAAGACGCCGGGCGCCACACCCTTGCCGATCGAGTAATCGACGACGCCGGTCTTCGACAGCACGCCGCCATGCTCCCGGGGCACAAGCGTCGATGACAACTGGTCCAGCGTCGCGGCGGGACCATGCATGCCCCGCTTGTCCGGAACGAGACCGGTGGCATTGGCGATCGCCGCCATCTCGACCATCGTCTTGGAACCGTCGACGAATTCCACCAGCATGCGAACGTTCATGTTGCGGCGCGCCGCCTCTTCGGCATAGTCGTCCGGCACGGCATCGATGTTGAGCGGATTGTTCTTGCCCTTGCCGGCCGCGACGATCGGATGGCCCATGGCGGTGACGAACTCGATCAGTTCGATGCAGGAGGACGGCTCGTCGCCGGCGCCCAGCGAATAGGTGACGCCGAGACGGTCCGCCTCGCTCTTGAGATAGGCGCCGATGGTGACGTCGGCCTCGACGTTCATCATCACCAGATGCTTGCCGTGCTCCATGGCGGCGAGGCCGATTTCCGCGCCGACCGCGGGAACCCCGGTGGCGTCGATCACGACGTCGATCAGCCCACTTTCCAGAATGTCGCCGGAGTTGGAGGTGATCGCCACCTTCCCCTGCTCCATCGCCGCGTTGAGCTGATCGGCGCCGGCGGCGTCGCGGTGAAAGCCGTCCGAACGATAGGCGATATCGACCGCCTTGCGGGCGCGGGCGGCATTCAGGTCGCAGATGGCGCCGACCTCGATTCCCGGCATATGGGCGACGCGCGTAACGATATCCGTCCCCATTTCGCCGCTGCCGATCAGACCAATCCGGATCGGCCGGCCGGATTCGGCCCGGTTCGCCAGATCCCGCGCAAGCCCGGTGGGGGCGACATTAATGGGCATTTCTCTCCTCCTTCGATTGTATGTCCATATCGTATTGTACTTTTGTAATTTTGTAAAACATTTTATTCAGAATCGTATCTCGGCTATGCGCTTAAATTGAAAGTTTTTTGCTTGAAAGCCGTCGATAAAGGGGTCTTGGCTCAAGTAGCCTTCGAACAAAGTTTATATAAAGGATCATATGTTCAAGGCACTAGGCCGGCTTTTGTAAAAAGCGGCATGCCGTACTCCCGTCAGGCAGATGAAGAAGAGGCACGTCTGTGGCAAACTGGATTGTTGGGGGGATAGGCGGGATGGCGCGGGCTCGGTCGGCTCGTGCGTGAAACCGGCCGGTCATCACCCGGCCGGAACGTGCCCGCGCCGGAGGACGCGGGCACATCGCTTGAGTGCATCAGGCGATGCCGTAGATTTCCCTGGCTTGCTGCTGGGTGGCGAGGGGACGCCCGACTTCGCGGGCGATTTCCTGCACTTCCTGGAGCAGTTCCAGATTGGTCGGATTGCGCGCCGGATCGTAGAACAGCTCGAGGCCAGTCTTGACATGGCCGCCAAGCTCGATGGTGCGCTTGATAACCTCGCGGGTGTCGCGTCCGCCCTCGCCCCAGATCGAGATGCACCAGTTGAGCTTGTGCTTGCTGTACTGCTCCATCATGTCGAGGTAGAAATAGAGGCTTTCCAGCGTCGGCATCATGCCCGACGTGCCGATCGGCTTGGTCGAGGTCAGCGCATATTCGCCGATCAGGTAGAAGTCGATGAAGGAGCCGGGCGTGTACATGCCCTGGTTGATGTAGTGCTGCGCCAGCTTGAGCTGTCCAGGTTCGTAGATGCCCCAGATGATCGCCATCTTGCGGGCCAGCGCGAGGTCGACCTGGCCCGCCACCTGTCGGTAGTTCCAGCCGTATTCGCGACCGATGATGTGGCCCTTTTCGTCGGTGTCGAAGGCGAACAGGTTCACGCCCGTATCGATGCAGGCGATCTTGACGTTGTGGGTGCGGTTCAGGATCTCGGAATGCTCCAGGCCGTGCTCGTTTTCAGTGCAGAGTTCACGGTTGCAGGTCGTCGGATACCAGGTCATGTCGGGTCGGGCTGCGAGGATGCGATCCCATGCCGGCGCGTAATCGTCGACCGCGGCCTGGCCCTTGAGGTTGAAGTTGGTATTGTGCGTGTGGATCGCGCAGGCGCCGGCGTCCCAGCAGCGGATCGCATCCTCGACCACCTCGTCATAGGTGCGCGGCGTATTGGGGTTCATCTCCTTGGTGCGCTCGCCGTTGAGATGCGATTCGACGATGAGCGGGGTATCCCAACCCGGCTTGCGATCCACGAATTTGTCGAGTGCTGTAGCCATATTGCATGTCTCCTTCCATGACAGTTTTTCGATAGGGCTCTGGCGTTTTGCGTGCAGCCCGTCCATTCCTCCGGGACGGGCGCGCGTAAAATCAGTGGGACGGCTTTCGCGCGAAGGCGACGGCCAGAATGATGATGGCGCCGGCGACGATCATCTGTTCGCTGACGTCGAGGCCCATGATGATCAGGCCGTTGTTGATGGTGCCGATCATCAGGGCGCCGGCGAAGGTACCGATGATGCTCGCCTTGCCGCCGAACAGGCTGGTGCCGCCGAGGATGACGGCTGCGATGGCCGACAGTTCGAGACCTTCACCGTAATTGAAGCGCGCCGTCTGCATCATGCCCGAGTAGAGCAGGCCGGCAAGAGCGGCGGCGACACCGGAGATCATGAAGACGCAGAACTTGACGTTCGAGGTCCGCACGCCCGAATATTCCGCAGCGACGCGATTGCCACCGGTTGCCAGCACCTGCCGACCGAAGGTTGTGTATTTCAGGACGACATGGCCGATCAGGGCAAAGACCACCGACCAGATGATCAGCGAGGGAATGCCGTAGAGCTTGCCCGAACCGAACAGGCTGTTGAAGGTCTTGTCGGCGATGGCGACGGGATTGGTATAGGTGACGCGCATGTCGACGCCGCGGATGAGCTGCAACATGCCGAGCGTGACCAGGAACGAGGGTATGCGGATGCGGGTGACGAAGAACCCGTTGACCGCGCCGATGACGAGCCCCGACAGCAGAGCGAGGATGACGGCGACGAACCAGCCGGTCCCCGCTTCGATCGCCATGCCGCAGGTCAGGGCCGAGAGGGCGCAGACCGAGCCGACAGACAGGTCCAGTTCGCCCGAAGCGATGACGAAGGTCATGGCGAAGGCCACGATCGAGATCATCGCCGTCGTGCGCGCGATGTTGAAGAAATTGGTGACGCTGAGGAAGCCGTTGTCGCCGATCGTCACGGCAAAGAAGGCAATGACCGCGGCGAAGAAGAAATAGACGCTGTGATCCTGAACGAAACCCAGGACCTGGCCGATGTCAAACCGCCGTTGCATGTCGCGTTCTGTCAATGAGATGGCCTTGGACTGCATGATGTAGTTCCTCCTCGGACTGAACGTCCCGTCTTTGAATATCCTGAACGATGCGCCCGTCATGCAGGATCAGCAGGCGATCGCTGACGGCGAGCAACTCCTCCAGTTCGGATGAAATGATGAGAATGGCGGTTCCGGCCTTCGCCAGTTCGCGGATCTGGGTGGTGATCTCGCCCTTGGCGCCGATGTCGACGCCGATGGTCGGCTCGTCGAGGATGAGCAGCCTGGGCTTGCGCGCCAGCCACTTGCTGATGACGATCTTCTGCTGGTTGCCGCCCGAAAGCAGCCGCGAAACCTTGGCGGGACTGTCCGTCTTGATCTGGAAACGATCGATCATCTTGCGGACGACATCGGCGGCATTGCCGTCGGAAACGAAGGCTCCGCGCCGGAAGAGGTCCAGATTGGGGAGCATGATGTTGCTCTGGACGGAATGATCCAGAACCAGCCCCATGCGGCGGCGATCCTCCGGCACCAGCGCGACACCCGCGGCGATCGCATCGCGCTGGCGGGCGATCGGCTTGCCGTCGATGGCGATGGCGCCGGATGTGGGCGCGCGCCGGCCGAAAATCGCTTCGGCGATTTCGGTTCTGCCGCTGCCCATCAGGCCGGCAAGGCCGACGATCTCGCCGGGATGGACGTCGAAGCTGACGTCGCGGACGCGCGGCGGCAGACAGACATTGCTCACCTTCAGCACCGGCGCGTCGGAAAACACGATCTGCCGGTCTTGCCAGGCAAATGCGGATGCGGACGAGGAGCCGAGCATATGGTCGACCAGCTCGGGAATGGTGAGGTTCTTGCAGTCCTGCGTGATCTTGATCTCGCCATCGCGCAGCACCGTGACCCGGTCGCACAATTCGAAGATTTCGGCCATGCGATGGGAAATATAGACGATCGATATGCCTGCCGCCTTCAGGCGGCGCACGATCTTGAACAGGGTCCGGGTCTCGTGTTCGGACAGCGAGGCGGTCGGCTCGTCCATGATCAGGATCTTGGCGTTCTGCGACAGCGCCTTGGCGATCTCGACCATCTGCATCATGCCGGCGCTGAGTTCGGACACCGGTGTATCCGGATCGAGATCCTCGCCGAGATCCTGCAGCACGGCGCGCGCCATCTTTCGGGCGGCCCGATCGTTCAGGAAGAACGAACCCTTGCGCGGCTCGCGGTTGAGAAAGATGTTCTGCGCCACGGTAAGCGTCGGCACCAGGCTGAATTCCTGAAAGATCATGGCGATGCCAGCGCGCTTGGCATCGTTGGGGCTGGCGATGGCCACCGGCCTGGATTCGATGGAAATCGAGCCGGAATCCTTCAGGTAAACGCCGGTCAGGATCTTCATCAGCGTCGATTTGCCAGCGCCGTTGCCGCCCATCAACGCATGCACCTCGCCACGCCGCAGGGTGAAATTGACTTTTCTGAGGACCGGAATGGCGCCGAAGGACTTCTCGACATTGCGCATTTCAAGGATAGGGTCGCGATCAACCACGGCTTTGCCTCCCACAAGATTGATGCCGTCTGCGATGGGAAGGCCCCTCGTTACAAGGGGCCGTCCGTCAGACCTGTCCTCACTGCGAGGCGTCGAGAGCGGTCTTGATCTCGGCCGGCAGTTCGGCGCGGTAGATTTTCTGGTAGGATTCGGCCAGGTTGTTGCGCGTCACCTTCAGCGGCGGGATGACCACGAAGGAAGGCACTTTCTCGCCGATCAGCGCCAGCGCGCCGAGCTTGGCTTCCGTGATGCCGTTGAAATACGGGATCTGGGCGGAGATGCCGGCGATGTAGCCGTTCTCGGCCATGTTGGCGGCGACGATATGGTCGAAGTTCTCGTTGACGATCCGGAAGTCTTCCGGCGCGCGACCGGCGACCGAGGCGGCCGTGACCGCGCCCATGGCCGGGATGCTCCAGCTACCGTAAAGGCCCTTCAGGTCGGGATAGCGGGCGAGAAGGCCTTGGGTGACTTCCTGGCCCTTGTTCGGACCGTTATGACCGGAGGCGACGACGAGACGGACGTCGGGATGCTTGGCGCGCAGGCGGGCGATGAAGCCTTCGTAACGCACATTGGTGACGTAGAAGTCCGGCGCATAATACAATGCGCCGACATCGCCCTTGCCGCCGATCGCATCGGAGAGCATGTCGGCAATGTTCATGCCGAGCGCATGGTTATCCGACGAAACCATCGAGACATAGTCCTTGCCCGGCTCCATGCCTTCGGCGATCTGGTCCATGAAGACGATCTTGGTGCCGGCATCGGCCAGTTCCTTGTAGGCGCTTGCGGTCGTCTGGGCATTCAGCGGAAAGCTGACGACGAGGTTCGGCTTCAGGACGCTGACGGTGGCCAGATCCGAAATCTGCCGGGAATCGTCCCAGTTGGCGTTGGTTTCGGCGATCACCTTGATGCCGAGCTTGCCGAATTGTTCCTTGAGGCCGATCAGCTGCTGCTGCGCCCAGTCGTCGCCGAGCCAGCCAAGCGCGATGGCGACGGTGAAATTGCCCGCCTTGATCTTGGCGGCCTGCTCGTCGGTGATCTTGATGTCGGAATAGAGGACACCCTCTTCCCCCTTCGGCCCCTCGCCGACGACGATGTTCGAGAGATCGTCGAGCCTGGCCTTTTCCTGGAGATAGGCCGAGGGCTCCTTGAACCACAGCGGCTGCTTGACCTCGGACGTGTTGTCCGCATGCGCCAGCCCGGATGCGGCCAGAAATGCCGTCGACGCCAAGGCCCAAAACAACTTCTTCGCGCTCACTACTTCGCCTCCCATGTTCGAAGAAAATCATCCAGGAAAGTGTCGCGGTCCTGGACCCGCTCCTCCAATGCGCCGGGGGATCACGTGATCGACCCGTCACGCCATATGTACAAAATGTTTTTCTTTTAGTCAATTGTGCAGTGATTATTTTATGGAAGAGACGCAAAATATCAAAATTTAAACGATATTCGGCCTAAATGCCTCATTTCTGATGGAATCGTTTTGTATTTTCTAGTTTCTAAATTCTTATTTGTTCATATGGCAATTGCCTGACCGACTGCCGCTTCGACGCCGGTCAATCTGCGGCCTCCTCCAGCAGAGCGATCGCGGTCTGCTCGTCGGTGATCAGGATGGTCGGCGCAATCGTCCGCAAGGCGGCGCGCAGGGCCGTGCGCTTTTCGCGCCCGCCCGACACCAGAACCCGCTCGGGCGTGCGTTTCAGCCGGGCGAGGTTGACGGAAATCACCCGCCGGTTGACGTCGTGATCCAATGTGTTGCCGTCCCGGTCGATGAAGTTGTACAGCACGTCGCCGACCGCGCCGCCGTCGATCAGCGACCGGCGGTCGGCCTCGCTCAGATAGCCGGTCCTGTAGCTGGTGGTCAGGTTGGAAATGCCGCCCACCGACAGCAAGGCGAGATCCAGTTTCTCGGCCATCTCGAAGGTTGCGGCCAGACCGCATCGCTCCAGCAGGGCATGTTTGGTCTCGGGGCTGTCGACGACGGCGGGCGCAGGCACGAGATATCCCTCGCCGCTGAACAGTTCGGCGAACTGCCAGGCGAATTCGGCGGGATTGTAGCGCTTGGCGGCGGCGATGCCGCCGAGCAGCGACACGACGCGAAAATCCTCCAACGAGGCACCGGCGATATAGCGCAGCGTGTTGTAGAGCGTGGTGCCCCAGCCGACGCCGACCGTCATGCCGGACCGCATCAACCCGGAGATGCAACTGCCGGCGGCGGCGGCGATCACCATGGTGGGATCGCCGTCAGGATCGGCAAACGGCGCCAGAAGCACGCGCCGCACCGCGAATTTCTGCTCGACACGGCATTCCAGCCCGATCAATTCCGAAAGCGGCGCGGCCATGGACACGCGCACCTCGTTGCGCCGGCGCGCCTCGGCCAGAAGGCGCACGACCATCACGCGATTGAGGTTCATCCGTGTGGCGATCTCGTTCTGGGTGTGACCCTCGACGTGATAAAGCCAGGACACGCGCGCCCGCAGCCGGTCCGGCTCACTGGGCACGAAGGTCGATGGTGAAAGATCGTTCATCCTGTTCCCCTGTCGCCGCCGGCAAGGCCATGCCGGCGCGATTCCGTCTGATCAGCCGATGCGCGGGCTGGTTGTCCCGCCGGTCAAACCGCCCGCGCGATCGACGGCGCGGCGATCTTCGGCTGCGTGCGGGCGATGAAATCGAGGGCTGCCGGAAAATCCGTCACGCCTGCCTGGCTGCCGAGACCTGTGGCGTTCAGGGCCGAGGACGCCTGCCCCAGACGAACGCAATCCTCCGGGTTCATGCCCTTGACGAGGCCGGTGGCGAAACCGGCGTTGAAGGCATCGCCACAGCCGCAGGTACACACCACATCGATGCCGAAAGCCGGCATCTGGAAGCAGCTGCCGTCGCGATGATGATAATACGCCCCGTCCGCCCCCATGGTCATGACGATGCATCCCACGCCGAGGTCGACGAAGAACTTGCCGATATCAGCCTTGTCGGACAGGCCTGACAAGGCCTGCGCCTCCTCGATGGAGGGAATGAAATAGTCCGTGTTCGGCAGCAGGCCTGCGACATTGGCCATGTCTTTCCTGTCGGCGGCGAATACGTCGAGCGTGGTGATGCATCCCCGGCGCTTGGCCTCGGCCATCAGGGCGAAGCTCGGCGCACCGTCCATACGGTTCATGAGGCCCGTGCCGCCGATATGGACGATCCTGGCATCAAGCACCTTGTCGATATCCGCGGCGGCAATTTCGAAGGCGCCGGTGGCGCCGCGCATGTGCAGGGCCGGGCGCTGCCCGTCCGGCCTGGTCGTCACGATCGACGACGAGGTGCCTGCACCGGGGCACAGTTGCATCATCGACGTGTCGATCCCGAAATGGCCGAGGCGCTCGATCACCCATTTGCCCATCAGGTCGTCGCCGATGCCGCCGACGGCGAGCACGCTGAGACCGTATTTCGCCGCCACCACGGCCGCCGCCCCGGCCGCGCCGGACACCGCCATGGTGATGTCGTCGACGAAATAGGTATGGCCGCCGGGCGGTATCGCCGTCACCGGCCGCGCAAGGCAATCGAACGTGTAAAATCCGATCGAACTGTAATCGTATGTCATCTTCTCCACCCGGCACCACGCTTCTGTGGCGCTCCCTCCAAATGATATTGCGGACTGCAGGTCGGGAGCGCGGGCGCCATCGACGATGGAGCCTTCTCCCCTGTCCGGCGGCCGCCGAACTGCCCTTCCGGCGCCCTATCCGTGCGTGCGGATGAAATCCAGAAGTGCGGCGCTCAGCCGCTCCGGCGCTTCCAGCGCCAGGCTGTGGCCGCATTCCTGGAAGACGTCAGACCTGACGACGTTTTCAGCCGCGCGCTGCATCTGGTCGCGCACCAGATCGCCGAAGAACTCGGGCGCGCCGATGGTCATCACCGGCATCTTCAGCTTCGTGCGGATCAGTTCGTCGTTGATCCGGGCATTCTTCAGGCCGGCGCGATAGGTCTCCAGGCAACCGCGCAGACCGCCGGGAGCCGAAAGCTTCGCCACCCATTCGCGGATCGCCTCGTCGGCGATGGCGTTCGGATTCCAGGTCTCCGCCTTGATCCAGAATTCCCAGAACTCACGCTCGCGGCCGGCGATCAGCATTTCCGGCAGATGCGGGATCCAGAAGAACGGAATATGCCATAGCCACACGCCGCTCATGCGAAACTGCGCCGACACCTTGTCAGGCGTGAAATTCGACCATTCCTCCAGCCCCTGTCCGGAAAGCAGCATTTCCGCAAAGGACAGGGTCTTGACGCGGTCGGGCTCGCTGGCGGCAAGAACATAGGCGAATTCCGCGCCGCGATCCTCACCATGGAGATGAAATCTGTCGTGACCAAGCTGGGTCATCAACTCCGCCATGTCGCGCGCGTTGGTGCGCGAATCGTAACCTTCCTCGGCCGGAGGTTTGTCCGTATCGCCAAATCCACGCAGATCCGGCGCGACAACGCGGAAATGCGGCGTCAACAGCGCAATGAGGCGATACCAGTAGAAATGCGTCTTCGGCGTGCCATGCAGCAACAGCAGCGGCTCCCCCTCGCCGGCCGTCACATAATGCATGCGAATGCCGTTCACGCGCGCCCGACCATGGCGAACCGCCACGCCCTCATGATCGTAGATCTCGACCATGCCATCCTCCCAAATGAACATTAATGCTCATAAGGTCACATATGTTCATTTCCGTGTCAAACAAATTTCACGAATTACAAATGTTCAACCTGGAGGCGTCGCGGCGAGGCTGGCAACAAGCAAGGATGGACGGCCGCGAAGCACACGTCGACGACCACCAGCCGCACGTTTTCGCCATTTCGAAACCTCTGCGCAAAAGCCGCCGCAGAAGCGGCGACATCGGCATCGCGTGGTGACCTATTCGCCCAGCAATTGTTGCGCGACTTCGAGATCGGTCACCACGACCTGGGGCGAAAGCAGTTTCATCGCGCCCTTGATGGCGGCATATTTATGCCAGCCGCCTGAAGCCAGCACCACCTTGCGCGCGGTTCGCAGCGACCGCGGATCGACGGCCACCACGCGGCGGTTGACCTCGTGATCCACAACCTCCCCGTCGGCATCGATGAACCGGCACAGAATGTCGCCGACGGCACCCGCCTTCTGCAACGAGATGATTTCGTCGCGCTCCAGCAGGCCATAGCGATTGAACGTCGACCCCGGCGACAGATCGCCGACACTGACGATGGCGGTGTCGAGATTCTCTGAGCGCCGAAAGACCTCGCGGATACCCGGATGGGTCAACAGGGCATCCCGCGTACGCTCGTCCGGCGCAAACACCGGCGCGGCGATCAGATAGGCCTCGGCGGCCAGCCTGTCGCCAAGACGCCAGGCAAATTCCGAGGGATTGAAGGTGTTGACCCGCGTCAATCCGCCCAGCAGCGACACCACGGACATATGCGTATCCACCTGCTGGGGAATGGCGGGCAGGCAGGCGCTCAGCGTCTTGCCCCAGCCGAGGCCGATCGTCATGTTTTCCTTGAGGATATCGGTCATGTACTCGCCGAGCACGCCGCCGATGATTTCCGGTAGCTGCTCCGCCTGTTTCGGCACGGGAACGACAATGGCCCGCTCGAGCTTGAACCGCTTTTCCAGCTCCCGCTCCAGCGCCACGCAATTGCTCTGGTGGGAAAGAACCCTGATCTGCACCGTGCCGTCCATGCGCGCCGCAGCCAGCATGCGCAGAACTTTCGCGCGATTGAGTCCCAGCTCCTGCGCCACCTGGTCCTGTGTCATCCCTTCCTTATAGTAAAGCCATGCAGCCCTGGTTCGCAGATCGTCAGATAAATCGGACACGCCTATTCCTCTTTCCCAAACAGTATCGCAACCTATAGAGTAGATACACGCCTTTATCCATTCCCATGCGGTTCACGATGACCGCTATCGCGTCCGCGGGTGGCGCGGCTCCGACGGGGCCGGGAACGTCGGCAGCCATCGACGCGCGTCGAAGGCGTGCCCCGAACATTTCATCGCCTCATCATCGAGAACCTGCGCCGCGAGCGCATGCATAGATTTTGACGCCGAACAAAGTGCCAGCGATTTTTAATATGTACATTTGAAAATTCTTTGTTACATTTGATCAGACGACAGAAGGAGATATTTCATGAAGGCTGGCTTGCTCAAGGCGCCCAATCATCTTGACTACGAAAGCGTCAACGATCCCGCGCTCGCGCCGGGCGATCTCCTGATACGGGTCCGCGCCGCGACCGTCTGCGGGACCGACATCCGCATCTTCCGGGGAAAGAAGACGGTGGGCGTTCGCTATCCGTCCATCCTCGGCCACGAATTTTCCGGCGAAATCGTCGACAATGGTGGGCACGGCCAGTTTTCTTGCGGCGACGCGGTGGCAGTCTGCCCGGCCATTCCCTGTGGTCATTGCGCCCATTGCAAGCGCGGTTACGAAAATATCTGCATGAACCAGACGGCGATCGGCTACGAGATCGATGGCGCCTTTGCGGAATTTATCCGCATTCCCGCAAAAGCCGTGCTCTCCGGCAACGTCTTCAAACTGCCTCAAGGTCTTGGCTGGGAAAAGGCTTCGCTGATCGAGCCGCTGGCCTGCGTCCTGAACGGGCAGCAGCGCATCGATATCGGGATCGGCGACAGGGTCGTGATCCTGGGCTGCGGTCCCATCGGCCTCCTGCATGTGAAGCTGGCGCGGCTTTCAGGCGCTGCCCGGGTCATTGTCAGCGAGCCGAGTTCCTCCCGGCGCGCCGCCGCGCTGGAAGCCGGCGCCGACATGGTGGTCGATCCAACCTGCGAGGATCTGAAGGCCATCGTCAAACGCGAAACGGACGGGCTTGGCGCCGACAAGGTCATCGTCGCGATCGGTGTCCCACGCCTGGCCAATGATGCCATATCCCTGGTGCGCCACCGCGGCGCCGTCAGCCTGTTCGCCGGGTTCAGCGCCGGAGAGCAGGCCATGCTCGACGTCAACGCGATCCATTACAACGAGATCGTCGTCACCGGCTCCTTCGGTCTCGACCGCCTGCAATTCGAGATGGCGCTGGGAATGATTGCCTCCGGACGTCTGGAGGTGGAAAGCATGCTCACCCATCGTTTCGAGCTGTCCGATATCCTCGCGGCGCTGGAAACGGCGGAGCGCGGCGATGCGATCAAGGTGGCGATCGTCAATGCCTGACGGTTCGGCACGCGGCGCCGCAATGCCCGGCCGGCTCGGCGCATTGCGGGAAAACTATCCCGTGGTGATCGTCGGCGGCGGCATCAACGGATGCGGTCTTTTCCGCGATCTTTGCGAGCAGGGAGTCGACGTTCTGCTGATCGAACGAACGGATTTTTGCTCGGGCGCCAGCGCCGCGCCCTCGCGCCTCATCCATGGCGGCATCAAATATCTGGAGACCGGCGAATTTCGGCTGGTCGGGCAGTCCGCGCGAGAGCGGAATCTGCTGTTGAAAAACGCACCGCATTATGTGACGGCGCTGGAGACGGTGCTTCCGGTGGCGTCGCATTTCGGCGGCATCGTGCCATCCATCAAGCGATTTCTTGGCTTTAAGGCCAGGATGAGCGACCGTGGATCGATCATCACCCGTCTTGGATTGCTTGTTTACGATCTTTACGGCCGGCATTTCCGAACCATGCCGAAACACCGCATGCTGTCGGCGCGGCGCGCGCGGGCCGAGATGCCGTCCCTCAATGCGGCCTTTGTCGGCGTCGGTCTCTATTACGAAGCCCGCATCAGCCATGCCGAGCGGCTCGGCCTCGAACTTGTTCTTGACGGCGAAGCGGCCAACCCCGCTTCGCGCGGGCTCAATCATGCCGAAATTCGTTTGGAGGCAGGGCGTCTCGAGATCATAGATCGCCTGACCGGGGAGCGCCGAGCCATCGAGGCCAGGGTCGTCGTCAATGCCGGCGGCGCCTGGATCGACAGCGTCAATGCAGGGCTGGGGATCGATTCCCGCCATATGGGCGGCACCAAGGGCTCGCACATCATCGTTCGCAACCGCGCGCTTCACGATGCGCTTGCCGGACGGATGATCTACTTCGGTTCGTCCGACGGGCGCGTCAACCTGATGTATCCGTTCATGGGCAACGTGCTGATCGGCGCGACCGATCTTCCGATATCCGACCCGGACGGCGCGCATTGCAGCGCCGAAGAAATCGACTACATGACCAAAGTCATTCGCGAGGTCTTCCCCGAAATCGCCGTCGGGCGCGACGAGATCGTGATGACCTATTGCGGTGTGCGGCCCCTGCCGCGCAGCGAGGGGCTCGATCCCGGCGAAATCAGCCGCGATCACGCCATCGTCGAAGACACGATCGCCGGCTTGAACATTCCGGTCCTGGCGCTGATCGGCGGCAAGTGGACGACGTTTCGCGGCTTTGCCGAGGAGGCTGCCGATCGCGTGCTGCACCGGATCGGCGCACGACGGCGCCGGTCGACGCAACATCTGGCCATCGGCGGCGGTCGCGACTTTGCGACTGCCGAGGCCGCTTTCGAAACGCGGGCAAGCGATCTTTGTGCCAAGCACGGCCTCGACCGCGAAACCGCCCTGCGCCTGTTGCGCCGCTATGGCAGCCGCGCCAGGCAAGCACTTGATGCAAGCACGGGATGGACACCCCTGATATCGCTGCCGGGCTACGCAAGACAGGAAATCGCCTGGCTATGCCGCGCGGAAAAAGTCGGCACGCTCGACGATCTTGTTTTTCGGCGTACGGACATCGCATTGTCGGGTTGCTTGACGAAAAAAGTGGCGGCCGAGCTGGCAGACATCGCAGCGGAGACGCTGGAATGGTCACCGCATGGGGCAGCGCAAAATCTCAGGCATGCGCTCGAGACAGCCGAAAAACACAATATAAGTATCTGAAGCCTGGAAAGCCCCAATTCATTTCGGTGGCAGGCCAGACCGACAGACATGTTCCCGATCGATGCCTGCCGGCCGAAGCGCCTGGGCGGCCGCATCGCCATCCTGTTGATCGAGCTTTACCGTCAGGGCGTTTCGCAATCCCGATCGTCTGAAGGCGATGGCTCACGCCGTGCGCGGCTTGGACCTGCGGCGCGCGCTCACTCGGCGGTTTCGAAGCGAAACGGCTCCACGGAGGTGAACTTGTCCGAGACTTCCCCGGCGAGCACACGATTCATGTCCACGCCAAGATCCAGCTTGCTGACATGCGCGCCTTCGGAGAAGTCGAGCTTCGTCATGTCCACCCAGAAAATATTGGGCGACGTCGCCGACTCGCCATAGAAAAGCAGGCTCTTCTGATCGGCAACCACCCGCCAGCGGGTGGTGGACAGGTTCGGCGCTTCGGGAAGGCTCACGCCATAGGGAACCGACGCGTTGCGAATGACGCTGAACACCGCGGCCGCGGCAATCCGTGGGTCTTCATTTTGCGTGACGGCGTTGACGTAAAAACCGGCGCGCACGAAACGGTCTTCGGAGCGCCCGCTTCCCGGCACGAAGTTGAGGGCGTTGACGGCGCTCCAGTACTTCTGGTTTGCAAGTTGCATGTCGTAGGGTGGATCGTTCGTTACCACCTGGTATGAGCGGTCGTGATGGATCTTCAGCGCGCCATCGATCCATTCAAGGACGGCGCTGTCGCCGCTCGCATCGGAGAGCGTCAGATGCAGGGGGGCAAGACTGCCGGGACGGCCGGGCACCTCGCCGCTGACGACCTGGATGGGGTGATTGCGCGTATAATCGACCGCTTCCGAAACCGTGGCGAACTGATCGAGATAGAACTGCGCCCAGATGGCGAGCGACATGCGAGGCGTCGTCTTGTCATCCTGCGGAAACTTCGTCGCGTTGAGCCATAGCAGGCTGGCGTTGAGGCCGGCTTCGTTCATGCCGTCGACCGTCGAGATATCATAACCCGAGACGGCCAGACTGCCATATTTCGACGTCCACTGCATCGAACGCGGACCGGCAACCCCATCTCGTTTCATCCCGCGCGGAAAGACCCAGAAATTGCTGACCATCGGATCCTTGAAATCCATGTTGCGGCCCGTTAGAGCCCGCCCTTCAGGTCCGTGATAGACGATCCGCGTGCAGGCTTGCGCCTCCGCCGTCAACAAGGCCGTAGCGGCAATCAGCGTGGTGAATATGCGCGTGAAGCAAGTCATAGCGGAAACCAATCCATGAAAACTGCGTGAAAGCTTGTCCGTCAGAACCGGTAGGTCACGCCGAAGACCGGGCCGCTCAGGCGCGTGTCGTAGACATGACCCTTGTGATCGTAGTCGACATCGAGCACCTTATAGCCCATGGAGGCGGAGAGGTGATCGGAGAAGACGTAATTGACCGTCGCCAGCGCCGACCATGTCAGGTCGGACCCCACGCCGAAGCCGCCGATATCGGCCTGCGCCTGCACCGAAAGCTTGTCCGTGAGTGAGAAGAATGCGCGCATGCTCACCACCGGATCCATCCAGCCGAAGTCTTCGTTGTGGGTGGCTGTCCGGGTTCCGATCCCCGAGTGGCTGGCCGTGACCGTCACGTCGTTGGAGACATACCAGAAACGCGCGCCCACCAGCGCATCGAGCGTGACCTGCGAGGTATCGATGACACGATAGCCGCCCTGCAAGGTGGTCGTGAACTGGGTCGTATCGACCTTAGCGTCGACGATGGCGCCCGGCGGTATCGTGACGCCGAGACCCGGTATCTGCAGCGCCGGCAAGGGACCGCTGCCCTGGCTGTCCGTGGTGTCGACATACATCAGATCGCCCGAGAAAACGAAGCTGTCGTAGCGCCCCATTACATTGACGAAGCCACCGAAATTGAGGTCGTCCAGCACGTCGGAGAACGACTTCTCGACGTCCAGCGTCGGGCCGCGCCGAAAGGGCGAGATACGCCCGTCAAGCCCCGCCGCCCACATATAGGGTGTGATCTGCAGCGCCCAGCTCGAAGCCTCCGATGCGGCCGGGCTCGGATCGTTCGGTGCCGCCGCCCCAACATCCGCACCATGTGCCGCATGCGCGCCACAGAGGGAAACCGCAACCAGGACGCCCCGCCAAGGCGACAATACCCTGACGATGCAGGCGAGGACTGGCTGCGGTCGGCTGCGGTCAACGCAATCCTGATCCTGGATCAAGGATTGATGTTCTCTGCCAAATCGAAATAGCACGATGTTCCCCACACACGTGTGCCCCTGTCATCCAGGCCGGTAATATTCAACAATAAATCAACCATGTCGAGTGCCGCACACTCAAAGATTGTTCAAAACTGCCCGTTACGTTAAAACTTTGCAGCAGACCTGCCTGCCAAAAAGACGGCTAGACCGGCTGCCTGAAAACGTCACCGGAATGCCTGGGCAGACCGGCGCGCGCAGTGCAGTGCCGCAGGCAGGACGCAGGCGAGGGATGCGTTCAATTTTTTCGCCACGTCTCTTGAAATCAAAACCCTCAAAACCAAATCGATATGCGCCAGTCGCTGATAACAGGACTGGACTTGCTGGAAGCGCTGTCTTTCGGCGCTCCATACCCATGTTGCTTCAAGGAGGATATGGCTATGACGACATCTTACGATTACGCACCCCTGTTCCGCTCGAGCGTGGGTTTCGACCGGATATTCACTCTTCTGGAGAATGCCCAGCGCAGCCGCCCGGTCAGCGACTGGCCGCCTTACGACATCGTCAAGACCGACGACGACCACTACACGATCACGATCGACGTCGCCGGCTTTACGCGGGATGATCTGGACATCACCTTCCAATCCAACCTTCTGTCCGTGACCGGCAGGAAGCAGGAGGCGCCGCCCCAGACCTACCTGCATCGCGGCATTGCCGCCCGCCCGTTCGAACATCGCTTCGAGCTTGCTGACCATGTGCGAGTGATCGGAGCCGACCTGAGCAACGGCCTTCTCACCATCGATCTCGTTCGCGAGATCCCCGAGGACATGAAGCCGCGCAAGATCGCCATCCAGAGCACATCGGCCCTCGAACAGCCAGCAACCGTCGCGCAGATCGATACGCACAAGGCTGCTTGATGCAAGTCGTGTCCAGGAGGGCGCCGCTGCGGCAGCGCCCTCCGGCATTGAGGTTCGGAAAGGAGAATGCGATGAAACCCGATATATTCAACCAACCCGTTTCCATTCTCGTGGGCCTCGGTTTTCCGGCGGAGGTCCGATCGGTGATGGACGCCTATCGGCATCTTGTCGAATGGCCCGTCTCCGCAAGAGATGGCGCGCATTCGGTTGCGCTGAATGCCTGCGCCGCCGCCCTGCGGGGTGAAATCGAAGCGGAAACCGCTCGCAGCCTGTTTGTCGCCTTCGCCGAAAAGCATGATTTGCTCGCGCCCGGCGATGAGGTCATTGCAGCCCGGCATCTGCAACGCGACCGCGATCCGCATGTGCGATGAGATGCGGCGACCCTCACCGCATGAGGAACCTTAGGGGCACGAGGACCAGATCCGGGAAGAGCACCAGCAGGAACATGACCGCGATCTCCGCCATCAGGAACGGGAACACCCCCTTGAAGGCGTCGTCCACCGAAATCCGCGAGACGCTGGCTGCCACGTTCAGCACGGTTCCGACAGGCGGCGTCACCATGCCGAGGGCATTGTTCATGACGAACAGGATGCCGAAATAGACCGGGTGAATGCCCGCCTCGCGGATCACCGGCATCAGCACCGGCGTCAGGATCAGGATGGTCGGCGCCATGTCGAGCGCGGTGCCGACGATGATGACCAGCACCATGAGGATGAACATCAACAGGATGGGCGTATCGATGAAGGGTTCGAGCATGTCGCGGACATAGCTCGGGATATCGGCCGCGGCGATCAGCCATGCGGACACCATGGCGGCGGCGACGAGGAAGATGACCGACGCCGTGATCTTGGCGGCGCGCACCACGATGCCGTAGAGATCCGGGATCTTGATCTCGCGATAGACGAACAGGCCGACCACCAGCGCATAGACGGCGGCGATCACCGCGGCTTCCGTCGGCGTGAAGATGCCGGCGCGGATGCCGCCGATGATGACGACCGGCAGGAGAAGGCCGATACTGGCATCGAGCGTGATCCGGAGCCGCTCCTGCATGGTCTTCTTCGGCAACGGCTCGATCCTGTCGCGGCGGCAGACGAAGGCCCAGGTCAGGACGAGCGACACCGCCATCAGCAAGCCGGGGAAGATACCGGCCAGGAACAGCTGAGTGATCGAGACGCCGCCCGCCACGCCGAACAGAACGAGGGCGATGGCCGGTGGCAGGACCGGAGCGATGACGCCGCCGGCTGCGAGAAGACCCGTCGAACGCCGCACCGAATAGCCGGAATCGCGCATGGCGGGCACCAGCAGCGCGGCAACGGCTGCGGTATCGGCGATCGCCGAGCCGGACAGCGCCGCAAGGATGACGGCCGCCGCGATGCCGGCATAGCCGAGACCGCCGCGGAAATGTCCGATCCAGGCAAGAGCGGCGTTGACGATGCGACGCGAGATGCCGCCGGCATTCATCAACTCGCCTGCCAGCAGGAAGAAGGGCACGGCGAGAAGCGTGAAACTGTCCGCGCCGCTCAGCATGTTCTGCGCGACGATTTGCGGGCTCAGCATGTCGATGTGCCACATCATCGCCAGGCCGGAGACAATGAGCGCGAAGGCGACGGGCATGCCGAGCGCCATGGCGCCGAGCAATGCCGCAATGAAAACGAATACGATCATCGATCGGGCTTTTCTGTAACGGAGTCGATGCTTCTCAATGCGGCTTCTTCTTCCGCATCCACGAAGACGGACTGGCGGGGGTCACGCGCGCCGGGCAGGAAGGTCGAGACGAGGCTGACGACGGTGATCGCGATCATCGAGAGGCCGGAGATATAGGCAACGACATAGACATACTCCATCGGCACCATGAGCACCGGCGAGAGATTGCCGATGTTGACCTCGTGCTGCTGCCATGTGCCGGAAACGAGGTAGATGCAGCAGACGATGACCAGGAGATCGCTGATCGCCTTGGCGAGTTTGGCGCCTGCGAGAGGCAGCATCTTCACCACGGTATCCATGCCGAGATGACCGTGCTCGCGCAGCACGACCACCGCGCCGATGAAGGTCATCCAGACGAACAGGAAACGTGACAGTTCCTCGGAGATCAGGATGCCGGAATTGAAGCCGTAGCGGAGCACGACATTCCCGAACACCATGACGACCATGCCCGCCATGCAGAGGAAGAGGATGAACTCGAGAAATTTGAAATAGGCATCGACGATGCGGCCAAGCATAGAAAACTGCACGGATGACCCTCCCGGACGAAGGAATTGGCCGGCAGGCGTGACCGCATGCCGGCGCTTGTTGTCAGTTGGCGCCGGACTGAATCTTCTTCAGCTCCGAGAAGTACATGTCGGAGAAATCCTTGCCGACCTGCGCGGAGAATTTCTCCACCACCGGCTTGACCTTTTCGGCGAAGCGCTCGCGCTCGGCCGGCGAGATCTCATTGACGGTGACGCCGGCCTTCTTGACCGATTCCAGCCATTCGCCGGTCTTGGACTTGACCAGATCGCGCTTGTAGAGGGTGACCTCGCGCGCCGCCTCGGAGATGATCTTCTTCTCGTCGTCGTTCAGCTTTTCCCAGGTCGGCTTGCCGACCAGCATGACCACGGAGTTGAGACTGTGGTTGGTGAGCGAGAGATATTTCTGGACCTCGAACAGGCGCATGAAGACGATCTGCGGCAGCGGGTTTTCCTGGGCCTCGACGGTGCCCGTTTCGAGCGCCGTGTAGATTTCGCTCACCGGCAGCGGCGTCGGGTTGGCGCCGAGCGTGGAGAACAGTTCGAGATACATCGGATTCTGGATCGCGCGGATCTTCAGGCCCTGAAAGTCTTCCCACTTGGTGATCGGCTTCGTCTTGGTCGTGGTTTCGCGGAAGCCGTTATTGGTGAAGCCGAGCCCGATCCATCCCTTCTGCGCCATCAGTTCATTGAACCGGGCGCCGACGACGCCGTCCATCAACTTGTCGTATTCTTCCGTGGAACGGAAGACATAGGGCAGGTCGAGCACCGACACTTCCGGGATCTGGCCCGCCATGGTGACCGGCGAACCACTCATGAAATCCTGGGTGCCGGCCTGAAGGTTGGCCTGCATCTGCACGTCGGTGCCGAGCGTTGCGCCCGGCGCAACGCTGATCTTGATCTTGCCGCCGCTCTTTTCGCTGACGAGTTCGGCGAATTTCTTGAAGCCGAGATAGTCGGGATGCTGGTCGCTCTGGCTGGTGCCGGCCCGCAGGCGCATCTCGCGGACTTCCGCCCGGGATGCCGCCGGCAGCGCGGCCAGCGCCAGGGCGATGGCGGATGCGAGCAAGGCACCGCGCTTGAGGCTGCTGAACTTGCGATCTGGAAACATGGTGTCCTCCTCCGTTTCCATCTGTGTCAAACTTGCTTGCGGGTCAGACGGCCCGATGGGCGACGATCTGCTGCCGCTGTTCTCCGAGCCCGCTCACGCCGAGGCTGACGACGTCACCCGCCCGCAGGAAGCGCGGTGGCGTCATCGCCATGCCAACCCCCGCCGGCGTGCCCGTGGTGATCACGTCACCGGGCATGAGCTTCATGAATTGCGAGAGATAGGAGACGATGGCGGCGAAGCCGAAAATCATCTTGGCGGTGGTTCCGGTCTGCATCCGCGTACCGTTGACGTCCAGCCACAGGTCGAGGTTCTGGATGTCCAGTTCGTCGGGCGTGACCAGCCATGGGCCAAGCGGACCATAGGTCGGTCCGCTCTTGCCCTTCATCCACTGGCCGCCGCGCTCCAGCTGGAATTCGCGCTCGGAAATATCGTGGCAGATGCAGAGCCCGGCGATCGAGGCAAGCGCCTGCGCCTCGTCGACCAGATAGGTGGGTGCGCCGATCACCATCGCCACTTCGACTTCCCAATCGGTCTTTTGGGAGCCCTTCAGGAGCACGACCGGATCGTTTGGGCCGGAGATGCACGAGGTCAGTTTATTGAAGACCACCGGCTCCGCGGGGATCGGAGCATTGCTCTCGATGGCGTGGTCCACATAGTTGAGGCCGATCGAGATCAAATTGCGGACATCGGCGAGGCAAGGGCCGATACGCACGTCGCTATCGACGGGCGGCAGGCTTTGTGGATCGGTGGCCGCGAGCCTGCGCATGACGTCCTTCGTCAGGTGTCGCATGGACACGTCTTCGACGATCGCGCTCAGATCGCGGATCGTTCCGCCGGCATCGACCAGTCCCGGGCGTTCCTGTCCCGGTTCGCCAAAGCGAATGAACTTCATGTCTTCCTCCCCATCGCGATTGCGCGCAGACCTCCCGGCGCAATGTCGGCGCATCCCGGAAAATCCGGGACGCGCCACGGTCGATCAGATGCCAAACGCCTTGAGTGCGCCGTCGATGACCCTCTTCTGCTCGTCGGAGACGGGCTCCATCGGGGCGCGCGGGAGGAAGTAGTCGACGCCTTGCCGTGACTGGATGTACTTGGTGCATGCCGGAAGATTGTCGTGGCGAACGACGTTCCAGAGGCCGTTGAGCTTCCAGTGCAATTCCAGCGCCCTGGCGTGATCGCCCTTTTTGACGGCGTTGTAGAGTTCGACGGTCTGCTTCGGCACTGCCGATGTCAGGGCCGAGATGGCGCCGTCGGCACCGAGCGAGAAGCCCGGATAGAGCAGCGCGTCGATGCCGGTGAGGACGATATTGTCCTTCCTGGCGTTCTGCAGAAGGTCGGACAGCGACTTCAGATCGCCCGAGCTCTGCTTCATGCCGACGACGCCGGGCACTTCTTCCATGATCTTGAGCATCAGGTCCGCGGACAGGTAGTTCCACGGGATGACGTTGTAGATCAGGATCGGAACGCCTGTTTCGTCGTAGATTTCGCGGAAATGGCGGATCGTGGCCTCGGCGCCGGGCTTGAACAGATAGTGGACCGGGGTGACCTGCAGGGCGGCAGGCTTCAGATGCGCGATCTTCTTGGTGCGCTCGATCGCCTCGATCGTCGAGTTGACGATCAGGCCGACGACGAAGGGCACGCGGCCGGCGACCGCCTCATGCGTTGCTTCCATCGACTCGACGAATTCCTCCGTCGAAAGCGTATGGCCTTCGCCGGTGCTGCCGCCTGCCACGATGGCATGCACGCCCGAATCGATCATGAAGTCGATCTGCTTCTTGATGCCGGACGCGACGAGCTTGCCGCTTTTGTCGAAGGGCATCGTAACGGGTGGCAGAATGCCCTGCAATTGGCTCTTCAGAGCGAGCTTGCTTTCCTGGTTCATGATCCTCTCCTCCTTGATCGCCTGAAACGCCTCATCAAGGTAGCATTCGATTAATTCCGGAATACGGGATGACGTTTCGGATTTGGACCATAGGAAGGCGGCGGAGCCGAGTCAATAACCGCTGTGGCAAAACTGCCTTTCGGGATCGATATTTTTGTCGGAAACCTGGAACGTCTGTACCGCATGCCGGGATTGGTGCTATAAAGTCTCCATGGACGCCTCAATCGAACATCCCAAGACCAAGTCACCTGCCCGCGGCTCGGACGAGAACCTGAAGTCGCTGGTGAAGATCATGCGCGTTCTCGAATGTTTCTCGGTCAACGAGAGGGCGCTCTCGCTGTCCGAGATTTGCGACAAGACGGGCTTTCCGCGCAGCACCACGCACCGGCTGATGGCGTCGCTCAAGGAAGTCGGCTTCCTCGACCAGGACCGGGAGCGCGACAAATACCGGCTCGGCCTGAAACTTTTCGAGCTCGGCAATATCGTGCTGATGAACCTCGATCTCCACCGGGAAGCGCGCCCCATCGTCGACTCACTCAAGCGCATGAGCGGGCAGATGGTCCATCTGGCGATTTTCGACGGGCAGAGCGCCGTCGTCATCCACCGTGCCGACCCCTCGCCCGATCACGCGCCGACCTCGACCTCCATCGAGAACGCGCCGGTACACTGTACGAGTGTCGGCAAGGCGATCCTGGCATGGCAGTCGGAAACCGTCATCCAGAAGGTGATCAATGCCGGCCTGCGGGCCTATACCGACCAGACGATCGTGACAGGCCCCGCCCTTCTGGAAGAACTGGAGAAAACCCGGCGGCGGGGATATGCGATCGACGACGGCGAACACCAGCCCGGCCTGCGTTGCGTCGGTGCGCCCATTCGCGGGCAGACGGGCCAGGTCATTGCCGGCATCAGCGTCAGCGGTCCGAGCTGGCAGATCAACATGACGGATATCGAAGAGCTGTCCAAGGTCGTCATCCATCACGCCAACATGATCGGTCAGCGCATCGGCCACCATCCCTGAAGCCGAAAGGCCGCACCGGACGAACCGGGCGGCGCATGGGCAAGCAGCACATGACGCCGGCGATGGCGTCGTCTTTGTTCAATCCCGGTCGGCCAGCGCGTCCACGAGCCGGACGAAGCCGAGCATGCCGGGATCATCGATTCCCACGCTCTTTTCCGCGAACATGCGGGCTCGTCCGATTTTACAGGGCTTGTCGAGAAAGGCCGCGAGCGCGGCATTCCCAGCCTTTGAAGCCTCAGCCGCGATCTCCCCGGCATCGGCAAGGCCAGCGGTCGCCTTGACAACGGCGTCGAGCGCATCGAGCACCGTCTTGTCGCCCAGCGACGCCCCGCCGCGCCGGATCATCGCGTCGAGCGCGGCTTCCAGCAAGCCGGAAAGCTCGCTCCACCGCGCCGTTTCCCTGCCCTTGGTCGCCTTGCCGATGGTCAGCAGCGCGGTGGCGAACAGCGTGCCCAGGCTGGAGCCGGTGGCTGCGGCCGCCGCGCGCGCCAGCGCCTGGAAGGCCGCGCCGAGGTCGGTGCCGGCGCCGATATCCGTTTCGCCGAATTTGCCCAGCACGCGGGCCAGCATGACGCCGGTGTCACCGTCGCCGAGTTTCGAATCCGCCGCGTTCAGCTCCGCTTCCAGCGCCGCCATGCGGGAATTCGCGATCCTTATCGCGTTTTCAAGGGTTTCGATGCGGATGTCTGCCATTATTTCACCTCCCAGAACGGACTGCCCGAGGGAGCGGCGAGCAGCCGCTCAAGCGCGCCGTCGAGGAAGCAGATGCTGATCGAGGCGCCGGCCATTTCCATCGACGTCGCATAGGGGCCGACAAGCGGATGCACGATCTCAAGCCCGGCTTCCCCGAGTTTGGCGCAGGCGCGGCGATAGAGGATGAGCAGTTCCTCGAGCGGCGTCGCGCCGAGGCTGTTGACCAGCACGGAGACGCGGCCCCGATGCCCCGCCGGGCGCTCCGCCAGGAGACGGCCGATCATCTCGTCGACGATCTCGTCGGCTGGCTTCATCTTGCTGCGCCAAAGCCCTGGCTCACCGTGAATGCCCATGCCCAGCTCGAACTCGTCGGCCGCGATCTCGAAAGTCGGTTTTGCCGAACCGGGAACCTGGCAGGGCGAAAGCGCCAGGCCGATCGTCTTGGTCGCGGCGACCGCCTGGCGCGCCGTCTCGGTCACGGCCGCCAGATCGGCCCCCTCCTCGGCATGCGCGCCGGCCATCTTGTAGGCATAGATGATGCCGGCGACCCCCCGGCGCTTGGCGCTTTCCTCGGGCGCGGCGCTGGCGATATCGTCGGTTCCCAGCACAGTGGTCGTCTCGATCTCGCCTTCGAGGAATTCGCCAGCCATGTCGAAATTCATCCGGTCGCCGCCGTAATTGCCATAGAGACGGAGGACGCCGGCGCCGCCATCAGCCAGCTTGATCGCCTCGATGCAACTGTCGATGTTGGGCCCTTCGAACACATTGCCGATCGAGCAGGCATCCAGCATGCCGCTGCCGACATAACCGGTGAAGAGCGGCAGGTGGCCCGAGCCACCGCCGGAAACGATACCGACCTTGCCCCTGCGCATCCCTTCCGCGCGATGCACGACGCGCCTTGCCGAGCCGCCGAGGCTCAGACGTGGATGCGCCAGGACCAGGCCTTCAAGGACCTCATCGACATAGTCCGAGGCCGAATTCATCAATTTCTTCATAGCACTTCCTTTCCCGTATTTCGGGATGATATTCCATGAAAATCACGGCAGCATCTTGCCGGGGTTCATGATGTTCAACGGATCGAGCGCCTGCTTGATGGCGCGCATGACATCCAATGCGGCGCCGTGTTCGGCGGCCATGTATTGGCGTTTGTGCAGACCGATCCCGTGTTCGCCGGAGCATGTGCCGCCGTAGCGGATCGCCCTTTCGCTGACGCGCGCGGCGAGCGCATCCGCTCGCGCTGTCTCGTCCGCGTCGTTCGGATCATGCATGATGCCGAGGTGGAAATTGCCATCGCCGACATGCCCGACCAGCGGAGCGATCAAGCCGCTGCGGCGTACGTCTTCCTTGGTCTCGGTGATGCAGGCGGCGAATTCCGACAGGGGGACGCAGGCATCGGTGCCCATGTTGTCCTTGCCCGGTGCGAGCCATTTGCTGGCGTGATAGCAATTGTGCCGCGCCTTCCAGAGCCGCGTGCGCTCTTCCGGCCGCTCCGCATGCCGGAAGTGACTGGCCCCGAAAGCGAGGGCGAGTTCCTCCATCGCGCTGGCGTCCTCCCGCACGCCCGACTGGCTGCCGTGGAATTCGAAGAACAGGGTCGGCTTTTCGTCGAAGCCTTCGATTTTCGAATAACCGATGCAGCCGCGGATCTGGACTTCGTCCAGCAGTTCGATACGCGCGATGCGCAGTCCGGATTGAAGCGCGGTCGTCACCGTGCCGACGGCGTCTTCGAACCGGTCGAACTGGCAGGTGGCGACGACCATCGCCTCCGGCAGTCCCTGCAGGCGCAACTGGACTTCTGTGATAACGCCGAGGGTGCCTTCGCTGCCCACATAAAGCCGGGTGAGGTCGAGGCCCGCGGACGATTTGCGCGCGCGGCCGCCGGTCCGGATGATCTCGCCGGCGGGCGTAACCACCGTCAGGCCCAGCACGTTTTCCCGCATCGTACCGTAGCGCATGGCATTGGTGCCGGATGCCCGCGTCGCCGCCATTCCGCCGATCGTCGCATCGGCGCCCGGATCGACGCTGAAGAACAGGCCCTCGGCGCGAAGGTCGCTGTTGAGCCTTTCCCGGGTCACGCCGGCCTCGACGCGGCAATCCAGCGCTTCTGCCGAGACCTGCAGAATCCGGTTCATCCGCGTGAGATCGAGGCTGACCCCGCCGTGCACCGCCGCGACATGGCCTTCGAGCGACGAGCCCGCGCCGAACGGCACGACCGGGACGCGCGCGGCGCTGCAGAGCTTGAGCAGCGCCGAGACCTCATCGGTGGTTTCGGCAAAGACCACGGCATCCGGCATGCCGACGGCCGCATAACCTTCGCCATGACTATGCTGCTCGCGCAGCGCCGCCGAAAAGGACGCCCTTTCACCGAACAGAGCCAGAAGTGCATCTTTGAATGTCTCGTTCACCGCTTCACCCGCCGCCGTGGTCATGCGCCGAGATAGGTCTGGCGCACATAGTCGTTTTCAATCAAATCGTCGGCCTCGCCGGACAGCGCGACGCGACCGTTTTCCAGCACGTAACCGTGGTCTGCGACCGAAAGCGCGGCATAGGCATTCTGCTCGACGATCAGCACCGTCCGACCCGTATCGGCGATGCGGCGGATGTCCTCGAACATTTCCGTCGTCAGCTTCGGCGACAGACCCATGGAAGGCTCGTCCAGGAGCAGGACGCGCGGCTGCGCCATCAATCCGCGCCCGATCGCCAGCATCTGTTGCTCGCCGCCGGACAGCACGCCGCCGAGCGAGCCCGCCTTTCGCGCCAGCACCGGGAACAGATCGAGCACTTCCTCCATTACCCGGCGGGTTCCCGCCCTGTCGTGCCGGCGGATATACGAGCCGACTTCGAGATTTTCCTTCACCGTCATCGTGGGGAAAATCCGGCGGCGCTGCGGCACGCAGGTAATGCCCCTTTTGACGATCGCCTGGACGCTGTCTCCGGCGATCGACTGCCCTTCCAGCGTGACGCTGCCGGATGCAGGCTTGACCCGGCCGATGATGACATTGAGCGTCGTCGACTTGCCGGCGCCGTTGGCGCCGATCACGGCGACGACCTGCCGTTCCCGCACCTCCAGCGACAGATCGAAGAGGATCTGCGCCTTGCCGTAATAGGAATCGACGTTCGAGAGCTTGAGCATGACCTCGCCGACGTCCGCCGGCGAGTTTTCCATTACAGCCAGCATGACCGCTCCTTAGAACTTGACGACAGTCAACAGGTTGGGCTGGCCGTTCTTGATCTCGATGATGTTGGTCTGGTGATTGCAGTCGCCGTTCTGCTCGCATTTGTAATGCGCAAGAACGCCCTGCCGGTCGATCTTGCCGAAGGCTTCCCGCACCTTCTTGGCATCGGTGCTGCCGGCCATGTTGATCGCTTCGGCGGCCAGTTTGGCGCTGTCGTAATAGGTCGCGGCATAGAGTTCCGGCAGTTCGCCATACTTCTTCTGGAACTTCTCGACGAAAGCCTTGACGTTCGGATCGGGGTTTGCCGGCAGGAAGTCGGTGGCGCTGATGACGCCTTCGCCGGTCGGACCCGCCAGGTTGATGAAGGCCGGCTGGCTGAGCGAGGTGCTGCCGGCGAACTTGAAGTTGAGGCCGAACTGACGGGCTTGGCGAACGATCAGCGCGGACTCGTTGTCATGCGTCCACATGATGACGAGTTCCGCGCCGGCCGAACTCAGGCGCGAAAGCTGAGCGGAAAAGTCCGTGTCGCCGGCATTGTGGCTTTCATTGGCGACCGGTGTGATGCCCTTGTCCTTCAAGGCGGCGACGACACGCTCGGCTCCGCCCTTGCCGAAGTCGTCGTGGATGGAGATGACGCCGATCTTGGTGGTCTTGAGATGTTCCAGCGCATAGGCCACCAGCGCCTGCGCCTGGAGATTGTCGTTGCCACGGATACGGATGACGAAATCGCAGCCCTGCTGCGTTACCGGCACGCCGCTGGCGCCGGTGATCGAGATCATCGAGCCATCGCAATAGGTCTTCATCGTGGCGAGTTGAGCGACCGAGAAATGGGGGCCGAGAACGACGGGCACCTTGCCGACTTCCTTCAGCTTGCTCATCGCGTTGATGGCCGCATTCGGATTGTCCGCCTGGTCGTCCTCGAAGCTGACCGACAACGGCTGACCGAGAACGCCGCCTTCGGCGTTGATTTCCTCGACTGCCATGTCCACGCCCTGTTTGAAATACTTGCCGAGCAATGCCCGCGGGCCGGTCATCGGGGCCGAGGCGCCGATGGTCACGTCAGCGGCGACGGCCGCCGTCGCCATGCTGCCGAGGGCGATCAATCCGGCCAGAAGCGTCGGTGCGAAATTCTTCCTCATGCTTGTCTTCTCCTCTTGTTGCGCCTGCAATCTTCCCCACCGGGCGTCAGGTCGCACTCTCCACGATCTTAGGCCTGCGCTTGCGCTCGACCTTTCCTCCCAGATAGGCGTCGATCACAACCGGATCGCGTGCCACGCTTTGGGCAGAGCCCTCGGCGATCTTGTCTCCCAGGTTGAGCACCACGATGCGGTCGCACATGCTGACGACAAGCTTGACGCGGTGCTCCACCACCAAGATCGTCATCCCCTGGTTCCTGAGCTGTTTCAGGATTTCGGCCAGTTCCATGATCAGGCCGCCGCGCAGGCCGGCGCCCGGCTCGTCGAGAAGCAGCAGCTTCGGCCTGCTGACGATGGCGCGGGCCAGCTCGACGAGACGGCTCTGTCCGAAGGAAAGATCGCTGGCGCGCCGCGCCGCGAGATGGCGGATGCCCATCAGGTCCAGCGCCTTGAGCGCCTCCTCGCGCGCCAGTTCCTCGTCCGAGCGGGCCAGCGCCGTGCCGATCGCGCCCGTCAGGATGCGGGCACGCCGCGTCGCCGGATGGCAGATCATCACGTTTTCCAGGACCGTCATCGTGTTCCAGACGCGGACGTTCTGGAAGATGCGCGCCACGCCGGCGGCATGAACGTCCCAGGCCGGCAATCCGGAGATCGCCTGGCCATCGAGGGAGATGCGGCCGGACGAAACCCCGACAATGCCTGAGCACGCGTTGATCATCGTCGACTTGCCGGACCCGTTCGGCCCGATGAGGCCAAGGATCTCGCCCCGATTGACGGTGAAGGACACATCCTTCAGCGCAACGAGTCCGCCAAAGGACTTCGAAACGTTGTCGACCACCAGCAGGGGGCCGGCGGCAGGATGGATCCGAGCCGCCTCGGATTGCTCCCGCTCGGCCTGCAGCCGCGCCGCCACGGCGATCGCACGCTTCTCTTCCTGTTCGACGCTTTCCGCGCTGGAGCTGCCCTCGGCCCTTGCATCGGCGATCGCATCGCCTTCCTCGCCGGGAAGCCAGGGCGCCAGCAACCAGTCGGCGATGATGCCGAGCCCGCGTGGCACGGTCAGAAGAATGACCACGACGCCGAGGCCGAAGATCGCCAGATAATAGGTCTGAAGATCGCGCAGCGCTTCGGGCAATCCGACCACGACGAGCGCGCCGAGGAAGGTGCCGCCGATCGAACCCAGGCCGCCGATGACGACCATCAGCAGCATCTTGATGCTTTCGAAAACCAGGAAGTTGTTGGGCGAAATGAAGCCGAAGACCAGCACGAAGGCTGCGCCGGCGATGGCGCCATAGAGACTGCACAGCGAGAAGGACAGAACCCGCACCCACCGCGAATTGACGCCCATGGATTCGGCGGCGAGATCGTCGTCACGGATCGATCGCATCTGGCGGCCGAATGCGGTGCGGTAGATGCGCAGCGCAACCGCATAGGCCAGCACCGTCAGCAGGAAAACCGGAATGTAGAGCTGCTGCGAGAGACCGCCGCCCATGAACGGAAGGCTGAGCGTCGGGATGTCGCGCAGACCAAACGGTCCGCCGGTCAGCCAGGATTCGTTCAAGACGACCAGGCGGAATATCTCGTTGAGGCCAAGCGTGGTGATGGCCAGATAGTGCCCCTTGATGCGGGTGCTGACCAGGCCGAGGGCCGCGCCGAGAAAGCCGGTTGCAACCACCGCGACCGGCAGCGCGATCCACCAGGGGAGCGCGAGCCCGGTCATGATCAGGCCGGCCGTATAGGCGCCGAAGCCCATGAAGGCCGCCTGCCCCAGAACCACCATGCCGGTGATGCCGGTGGCAATCGTCACGCCTAGCGCGGCAATGGAATAGATGAAAGCGAGGTTGAGAACCTGCAATGCATAGCCGTTGACACCGATGAAGGGCGGCAGCAACAGGCCAATGAGGATGACGGCCAGAATGACCTTGCGCACGCGCATGGATACGTTCATCGCAGGCTTCTCCTCAGGCGCGATCGGCGTTTGCTTCGGGGATCAGGCCTTCCGGACGGACCAGAAGGAAGGCGAGAAGTACGATGAAGGCAATGGCGTCCTTGTAGGTGGACGAGATCAGGAACGCGGCGACGTTCTCGCCCAGCCCGAGGATCAATCCGCCGATGATCGCGCCGGGAACGCTGCCGAAACCGCCGATGATCATGGCGACGAAGCCCTTGAGGCCGACAAGCGTGCCCAGTTCGGTGGTCACGAAGAACATCGGCGCGAGAAGAATGCCGCCGAGCGCCGACAGAACGCTCGCATAGGCGAAGGTGCCGGCCAGAACCCAATTGACGGAGATGCCCATGAGCGCTGCCGTTTCGCGGTCCTGCGCAACCGCACGCATGACCTTGCCGATCATCGTATAACGCAACACGAGATACTGGAGCGCCATGATGACGAGAACGACCGCGAAGACCAGGATCTGCTGCTTGGAAATGCTGATCGCGCCGAAATTCAGCGTGTCGAAACCGAACGGGCCGGGATAGAGCAGCGGCTCGGGACCGTAAATGATGCGGGCGGTTTCCTTGAGGAAAAGTCCGAAGCCGACGGTGGCGATGATGGCAACGATGGTACGCTGCTTCTGAAGACGCGAAAACACGATGCGCGAAAAGGCGGCACCGAGGCAGGCCATCGCGAGCATGGCCAGTGGGGCCGCAATATAGAAAGGAAGACCCATTCGGGTGACGAAGGTGGCGACGAAAACGAACGCGCCGAAGGTCAGGAACTCGCCGGCCGCAAAGTTCACGATGTTCATCGTTTTCCAGACGAAGGCGTAACCAAGAGCCACAAGCGCATAAATGGCGCCCATCGCCAGCCCGCTCACCACGACCTGCCCTAGCATGAATTCTCCTCTCCAGTATGCTGCGAATTCCGATAGCGCGCGCCAGCCGCGCACCTACAGGCGCCAAAACTGACAAATCGATTACAAATCCCGCTATTCGGAATTTAATCTCCCATAATTGGAATTCATAAAGGGAGATCGGAAAGCTGTCAACGAACTCGGCTGTTTTGCCAAGTCTGATTTTCTCTTCGAAACCATTTTTTTGGCAAAATATCCCGCATAGCGGGATTATATCCGTCGTTATGGCGCGTTGTCGGGGATGCTTCCCGAGACTTTCAACAGTGCGCAGGTGCAAGTAGCGAAAGGCAAGCTCAGCCTGCTTACGGCTGTCTCACGCAATCGCCTTGCCCTCACGTCGATCCGGCAAATGTGCGGAACTGGCATGCTGAAAACCGCCGAAACGGAGTTTCGGCGGCTTATAAACCATCTTGCTTTTGCGGAGTTGTCCGGCGCCGGAGCGATCCCGCTTCGGGCGGAAAGGCTTCGGTCTGCGTGGCCCGTTGGCGGGCCGGCGCTTACTTGATCACGGCATCACGGGTCCGGGCTGTCGTCAGCGCCACCACAAGAATGATGAAAATGCCGTACACCAGGCTTTGGGCTTCTGCCCCGGCACCGATGGCCTGGATGGCGATCGGCACGAATGCCACGGTCAGCGCCCCGAAGACGACGTTGATCGGATTGGTCAGGCCGCCGGAAATCGAGGTTCCGCCGACCAGCGCCGCGGCGATACCCGGCAGGAGCAGATTGCTTCCCAGGCCGCTCGTCGACGCGGACCCTGCCTGCGCCACGATGCTCAGCCCTGCCAGACCGCCGGTGAAACCCGAAATGGCGAAGGTCACGATCTTCACCAACCGATTGGGCACCGCCGAGAAGATGGCGCCGGTTTCGTTCTTCCCGACCGCCGTCATGTTTTGTCCCAACACGGTGAATCGCAGCACGAACCAGTAGAGAACGGCGACCGCAACCCCGATCCAGAAGGTCAGCGGCGCATTGGCGAGTTTGTAGGTGTAGAACATCGTCACCAGTTCGCGGTTCTCGCTCACATAGATCGTCTCGGCGCCGCTCGCGACCAGGGCAGCCGTTTGCAGGATGCCGAGGGTTCCGAGCGTCAGGGCGAAGGAGGGCACCTGTGTGTAGGCCACGATGGCGCCGTTGATCGCGCCGATCAGCGTGAGTAGCAGAAGAATGGCAAGAAGCGAACCTATCCCGAGCGACGGCAGGGCAAGCGCCAGCAGGATGGAGCCGAGAAGGCTGATCGCCGCGTTCGACAGATCGATCGATCCGATGTTCAAGACCATTGCCTGCCCCAGCGCCACCAGCAAAATCGGAGCGGCCGACGCTGTCACGATGGAAATGCCGAGCGGGCCGAGATAGGCGGAATTCAGAACGGAGACCGTCAGCAGCATCGCCAGAAAAACCAGAAGCGGCGACATGGTGTGCCAGGATGCCATCTCTCGAAGCTTTGCAGGCAGGTTCATCGTCCCCTCCGCGCGGAATGCGTTTGCTGCCTGCGTGGGATAATCGGTTCTGTCGGTCATACCATTTCCGCCATGATGTCTTGGATTGCCGGAGTGCCCTGAACCGTGAGGTCATGGCGCGCGGAGAGTTCCCCATCCCGCATCACGAGAATTTCGTCAGCCATCTCGAGGGCCTCCTCGATCGTGTCGGGTATCATGATCACTGCCGCGCCCTCGTCGCAGGCACGCCGGATCTGATGATTGACCGCTTGGGAGGCGCCGACGTCGAGGCCGCGAAGCGGATGATCCAGAATGAGCACCTTCAGGTCGGGCGATGTCAGCCACTTGGCCAGGACGACCTTCTGCTGGTTTCCGCCTGAGAACTGCGACAAGGGAAGGTCGATATTGTTGGGTTTCACATCCAGACGGTCGAACCAGGTCTGCGCGAGGCGCGCCAGTCTGCCCGGGCTGAGAAAATGCCCGGTTTTCAACGCATCATGATGCACCAGCGCCACGTTGCGCGCCGCCGAAAAGCCGCCGATCATACCCTCCGTTTTCCTTTCGGCAGGCACGTAAGCCAAGCCGGCCGCGACCGCGCGCCCGATGGACCAGCCGGAAACCGGCTTGCCGTTCACCTCGATGGTTCCCCTGTCATGGGCCTCGGCGCCGAAGAGCGACCTGGCAAGGGCGCCGCGGCCGGAACCGTTGGTCCCCACCAGCGCGACGATGCGCCCGCGATGAGCCGAGAACGAGATATCCTTGAACCGACCCTTCCGGCTCAGCCCCCGCACGGAGATGGCCGGATTGCCGGATGCCCGCGGGCGAGACCGGCTTCGATGCGGCGCAATCGCGACATCGTCGACCATCGAGATGAAAAGATCGTCCTTGGTGATGTCCCGGGTCAGCCGGTCGCTGACCAGCTTGCCGCTGCGCATCACCACGACCCGATCGCAGATCCGCAGGATCTCATCCAGCCGATGAGAGACGAAGATCACGCTGGCGAACCGGCGCAGGTTGCGAATTTCGCGCTCCAGCACCTCGGTTTCCGCCTGTTCCAGCACGGCCGTCGGCTCGTCCAGGATGACAAGCGGCGTCACGCCGGCGCCGGGATCGACGCAGACGGCCCGGGCGATCTCGACCATCTGACGGTCGACGAACGACAAATCGCCGACGATTGCCTTGGGACTGAGCTTGACGCCGATCTTGTCGAGAACGGCTGCGGCTTCCCTGTTGAGGCGCGACCAGTGCTGGATGCCGAAGCGGCTGAGACCGCGACGATTGGAGTTCTGCTTGTCGATGTTTTCCGCGACGGTCAGGTTCGTGAACAGGGATTGCTCCTGATGCACCACGCCGACGCCGGCCTTGAACGCATCGTTGGGGCCGCGGAAATTCACTCGCTTTCCGTTGATCTCGATCTGGCCGCTGTCCGGCCGCTCGATTCCGGCGAGGATTTTCAACAGTGTCGATTTGCCCGCGCCGTTTTCGCCGACGAGGCCGACAACCTCGCCACGCCTGATCTCCAGGGAAACCGAATTGACCGCCTTGATCGTGCCGAAGGATCGGCTGATGTCGGTGAGCTTCAGAACTGCATGATGATCGGTCATTTCGCCACCTTCAGACGGCTGCGCTCCGGCCAGGCGACCGCGACGATCGCGACGATCAGGATGGCACCGAAGACGCCCGATTGATAATCCGGGTTGATGCCTGCCAGCACCAGACCGTTGTTGAGGATGATGAGCAGGAAGACGCCGAGCGTCGACCGCATCATGCCGCCTTCGCCGCCGCTGAGCGCCGTGCCGCCGATGACAGCCGCCGGAATGACCGTGAAAAGCTGGCCATTGCCGATGTCGGGCGATCCGGAACCCAACTGCATCGTGGCGAGGATGCCGGCGAGCGCGCTGAGCAGTCCCGCGAGGCCAAAGACGGAGACCTTCATCAGCGACACCGGCAGGCCGCTGCTGCGGGCGATCAGTTCGTTGTTTCCGATGGCCAGTATGCCTCGGCCCAGATGGGTGAACTGCATGACCAGCGCCCCCGCGACCGCCACGAAGGCCGCCAGCCAGAAGGAATTGGGAAGTCCCAGGGTCAAGCGCGTCGGCCAGCGCGCCAGCGCTTCGTCCGTGAGGCTGGGCAGCATGCCGTTGCCATAGAGAATGATGCCGATGCCGAGCCCGACATACCAGGTTCCCAGCGTCACCACGAAAGACGGCACGCGCAGCTTTGCATAAATTACGCCCGTTGCCAGACCGAGCAGAAGCCCCAGCCCCAGGGCGGCGACCCAGGCCCAGATGCCGAGGTCGATCTCCAGCCGCGTATTCGGCGACAGCAGGATCCAGGTCATGCCCGCCGCGCCCATGACGCCCTGGGCGGAAAGATCGATGGACCCCATGAGAATGACCATGCTGGTCCCGACCAGGATGATCAGCGGCACCGAGACCTGAAACAGAACATTCTGCAGGTTTTCAACGCTCGCGAACCTCGGATTGAGAACCGAGAAGAGAAGAATGAGGACGGCGATGGACGCGATCAATCCGATCGGGCCCTTCCAGATTTTCGATAGATGATCCTGCATGGCGCTGGTCCCGTTGGCTGGATCGGCAGGCAGATCGCCGATCCCAAGATCTGACAGTGAGGGCCCTCGATCCGGTTTTCGGGGCCGGTCCATCGGCCGGATGCGTCTGCCCGGCCGATGTCTTGCAAGACAGGCGGATCAGAACTCGCCCTGCTCGTTCGAACCGCCGCCGACAAGCGGCATCGGTTCGGTGTTCCAGGGGCCGTTCTTGACAAGGCGCTCGACAAACTGCTTGGGCGCATCGGGCTCGTCGTATTGCAGATATTGCTGGTAGTTGCTGGGCGTGACGCAACTGAGCTTGAAAAGGCTTTCGCGCTTTTCGGGCGGCAATGTGCTCGGCACCACCTCGCCGGTTGCCGCGAGATAGGCCGTATAGAGGCCGACCGCAGAGGCCATATAGCCGCGATGGAAGGTTTCGCCGACGATTGCGTTGCCGCCGCGACCCGACTTGATATCCTCCAGCGTCTTCGGATAAAGGCCGTCGGAGGCGAATTTCACCTTGTCCAGAAGGCCGGCGTTTTCGAAGGACTGCATCGCACCGATCTGCATGCCGTCGTCCGCGCTCCATACGCCGTTGATCTGGCTGCCATATTTGACGATCAGATCCTTGGCGTTGCGGGCGGCGAGCTGCGGATCCCAGTTCGACGGGCGCTCGTCGAGGATCTTGATGTTCGGATATTTCTCCTTCATCTCCGTCTTGAACCCGGCAACGCGGGTCTTGCTGGTGGTGCTGTCCTGCACGCCGGGGAACATCACGACGCTGCCCTTTCCGCCAAGGGCGTCGCCGATCGCCTTCGCACCGCAACGACCGGATTCAACTCCGGGAATCTTCTGGAAGGCCACGAAATTGTCGCCGACGCTCTGCGGCTTATAGTCCGTCGGCTTGTTCCACCAGATCGTGACGTAGCCGCCCGCCTGCTTCACGGCGTCGACGATCGTCGGCGCGTCGGAGCTGGCGACGGTGTTCACGAACATGATCACCTTCTTGCCGCTTGCCAGGATCGACAGGATGGATGAGATCTCGGTCTGGGAGGAATTGTTGGAGTTGACCACCTCGAGCGGGATTTCCAGCTTCTCCGACAGCGCTTTCGCACCTTCAATATTCGAAATCATATAGGGATTGGTGGTGTTGATGACGGACACGACCATCACCATGTCCTTCTTGTCGACGGTCGCCGCCGTCGCCGGAGCGATTGCGGCGATATATGCAAGGCCGCCCGTCAAGGCCGAGGCCAGCAGCATCTTCAGGCGTTTGTTGTGTTCGGGCAGAAGTCGGTCGAATATGCGCATGGTGTATTTCTCCTTATTGACACCAGTCGTTAACCATTCCCGTGCGTGGGTTTTCGAACAAATGTCCGGACATCGTCGCCAGAGAGGTCCGGAAGCTTGGAGCCGCACGCAATGCCCGCCGCCTTGACGGGGCCGGTGCCGCCCTCAAAATGAAGTCCTTGTGCGCCTGGACACGGCGGCGCCTCGATGCGCCGCCCGGCGCCAGGCCCCCGGTCTTTCCGTCATGTCATCCGGCGCCCGGCGGCAGTGTCCCGATAACCAACGGCATTTCCCCTGAATTTACGGACAAGTTCGCTCCTCCCGTGCCCGTCGGGGCATAGGCGCTGCACTCTTGTTGTCTGTGGGGCCACCGGTCGCGATGGCCGGCATTCAATGATCGAGATGCTTCATCACGTCCTTGATCAGCGGCCACACGCGGGCAGCGGACGTGTGATCCATGCTCTCCTTGGGAGAGTGGAGATCGTAGAGATTCGTGCCGATGCCGATCGTGTCGAGGCCGTCGATCCGCTGGGTGAACATGCCCAGTTCCAGGCTGCACACCGACACCAGAACATCCGGAGCCCGGCCCATGACGCGCTCGTAGCTCTGCCTGGCGATTTCCAGCATCCGCGAATGGGGGTTCCAAGGGAATTCCGGTGCATCAAGCCCGATCTGCTCGGCGCTGACCCCCTCGCCCGCAAGGTCGGCAAGCAGCACGATCTGATCGAGGACAGCATGCTTTCGCGAGGTGACGGCGCTGGTAATCGTGCAGACGATCTCGATCGCGGCCGATTTGGTCACCATCAGGCCGATGTTGTTGGACGTCTCCCAATTGCCGGGCACTTCGAGATTTTGCGTCTGCACGCCGTTCGGCAGCAAAGCGATGACGCGCACGAGCCTGGACGCCGCATGCGCGGAAAGAACACGGTCGATCTGCTGCTGCGTGCGTCGCGTCTCGATCCTCAGATCAGGGTCGGCAAAACGGAATTCGCTCTTCAGAACCGCGGTCAGCTTGGCGATCGCCGCCTCGACGGCGTCGATCTGGTCATGTCTCACCCAAAGGAGCAGATCCCCGTCGGCGGGAATGACGTTGTTCTGGACACCACCGGAAACCGTCGCCACCCGGACTTCGGCCACCTGCATCGCCGCCCTCAGCAGCCTGCCGACCAGAACGATGGCATTGGCGCGATCGAAATGAATGTCGAATTCGCAATGTCCGCCCTTCAGGCCCCGGATGGAAACGGCAAGCGGGGAATGCCCGGCCGCCGGCATCTCCCACTCAGGGTCGATGCGGATCCGGCAGGACACGTCCCCCGAACACCCCGCCAGCAATTGTCTTTCGTCGATCCAGTTAAAATCGATCATCCGCTTTCCGGTGAGAAGGGTCACGTCCACGCCGTCGCCGCCGACCTTGCCCATTTCCTCCATGGCGGTCATGACGCATTCCAGCGGCGGATGCGGGATGTCCGTGGAATCCAGCAGCGCCAGCATATAGGCGATGCCCAGGCCGTTGTCCGCTCCGAGCGTGGTTCCTTCGGCGCGGATGAAATTGCCGTCGAGCTTCAGCCGCACGCCGCCATTGGCGAAATCATGCGCGTAGCCTTCATCGATCTTGCACACCATGTCGAGGTGGCCGTGCAGGATCACGGCCGGCGCATTCTCGTATCCCGGCGTGCCCGGTTTCCTTACGATGATATTCTGAAGCGCGTCCCGGTGATATCGCAGGCCGCGCTGCTCGGCGAATTCCGCAATGTAATCCGTCGCCTGTTTTTCATGCTGCGAGCATCGGTGCTTGCTACTCAGCTCCTCGAAGTAAAACATCACCTCGCGAGGCTCGACATTCTCCAGTACCCGCATCCATTCCTCCCAAGATTCGTAAGGCACTGTCGGGATGAAGGGCATTCCCTCCATATGGCTGACACCATTCCCGGCCGCCGCCGGCTCTCGCACATGCTCCCCTCCATGGAACATCCGCGACTGCCGCACCAGCTTTAGAACCAAATGTTCATTGTCATCTCATTTGTATCAAAAATAACGGAGGTTTCAATCGGAAAAGATGCCGCGTCGCAGCATAAGCCGGTCAGGCAATGAAAATTTTTCCTTGTAGAGCCTATATTTCTTGATTTTTTGTAATTGCAGCAGATTTTCAATCAAAAAATGAAGCAAATGGTCAGGCATCCAATCTATTGCCACAAAAATCGATGCCACATCAGCCGGAGCGACGATCCAACGCCTGCACCCCCGCAGCCTGCAGACCGGCCAGCGCGACCGGCAGGCATAACAGATGGCAGGCTGCACCCAGCACCCAGACCCGCCCCGGAAAGACATCGGACGACGCGAAATAGACAGTGCTGATCGCCAGCGGACCGACGATCGACACCAGGCTCGCCATGCTGGACAGCAGTCCCTGCATGCGCCCCCGATGTTCGTCGTCGACCCCTCCCGTCACCAGCGATTGCAGTGCGGGCGCGCCTATCCCGCCAAGGCAGAAGAGCGGCATCAGCAGGAAGACCATCCAGCCCCGCGTCAGTAAGGAGATGCCGCGGCCGCCGACTTTCCCCTGACCGGTCGTGCCCTCGCGCATTACAGGCAAGGCGGCCACGAACTGTTCTTCGAAGCCGGATTGACGATGCTGATCGACAGTGCCGCGATGCGACTGGAAAGAACGCAGCGGTGACGACGGCTCTCGGTGCTGCGCGTCCTTCGATAAGCCGTGCTCATGTCGACATGACACCTACTTATTTGCGTCGCCGCATGTCGCAACATAGGTTTTCCTCATAGCCCGCATCCAAGACGGGCAGCGCGACGGGTATGTGACATCTGTCTCCAGAGAGGAATTTCCATGTTCAGAAAACGCATGTTTCTGGCAGCGACAACGCTTGCCTATGGCCTGGCGCTTGGCGCCGCTTTCGCCGCCGAGCCAATTTCCGTCATGAGTTTCGGCGGCGCCTATCAGGAGGCGCCGCGCAAGGCCGTGTTCAGCGCCTATCCGCAGGCCGAAGGGCGGCCGGTCTCCGAGCAGGAGTATGGCGGCGAGATCGCCAAGATCAAGGCGATGATCGACAGCGGCAATACCACGATCGACGTGGTCGACGTCGATGCGCCCACCCTGTTGCAAGGCTGCGACGAGGGCATCTTCGAGCAGATCGACTGGGACAAGATCGGCCCGAAATCGGAATGGCTGGCCGGCACCACCTCGGACTGCGGCGTCGGCACCATCGTCTATGCGACGATCCTGTCCTTCGACGAGCAGAAGCTCGCCAACAAGCCGACGAAGCTTGCCGATCTCTTCGATCTCAAGACCTTCCCCGGCAAGCGCGGCCTGTGGAAGAACCCGGCGACCAATCTCGAATTCGCGCTGCTGGCCGATGGCGTGCCGCCGGGCGAGGTCTACAAGACGCTGGCGACGCCGGAAGGGCTCGACCGCGCTTTCGCCAAGCTCGATACGATCAAGAACGAGATCGTCTGGTGGGAAGCGGGCGCGCAGGCGCCGCAACTGCTCGCCTCCGGCGAGGTGACGATGACCACGGCCTGGAACGGCCGCATCTTCAATGCCAACAAGGAAGGCCGCACGTTCGGCATCGTCTGGGACAACCAGATCCTCGATTCCAATTACTGGGTCATCCCCAAGGGCGCCAAGGACGTAACCGCCTCGCTCGACTTCATCCATTTCGCCGTCGAACCGAAGATCCTCGCCGGCATCGCCAAATACATCCCTTACGGCCCCGTGCGTAGTACGGCGGCCGCCGAAGTCGCGCCCGACGACGCCAAAAACCTGCCGACAAGTCCGGCGAACCTGACGACGTCTCTGACCCTCGACAACGGCTTCTGGGCCGATCACGGCGACGAGATCCGCAAGCGTTTCACCACCTGGCTTTCCAACTGAGGAGACGGGTGATGAACACGATGACGCTGGAAAGGAGGCGCCTCGACGAGGCGCCGCCGCTCACTTCCGAAACCATGGTCGCCTTCGAGCGTGTGCAGAAGACCTATGACGGGCGCACGCTGGTCGTAGAGGATCTGAACCTCACCGTTCGCCGCGGCGAATTCCTGACGATGCTCGGGCCGTCCGGCTCCGGCAAGACCACGACGCTGATGATGCTCGGCGGCTTCGAGCAGCCGACGAGCGGGCGCATCCTGCTGGAGGGGCAGGCGGTGGAACGCCTGCCGCCGGAGCGGCGCGACATCGGCTTCGTCTTCCAGAACTACGCCCTCTTCCCGCATATGACGGTGGCCGAAAATGTCGGCTTTCCGCTGCGCTATCGTGGCGTCCGCGGGGCGGAAGCAGCGCGGCGCGTTGCCGAGGCGCTGGCCATGGTCAAGCTCGGCGGGCTTGGCGAACGCCGCCCGGCCCAGCTTTCCGGCGGCCAGCAGCAGCGCGTGGCGCTGGCCCGCGCCATGGTGTTCAACCCGAAGCTGATCCTGATGGACGAACCGCTCGGCGCGCTCGACAAGCAGCTTCGCGAGCACATGCAGGTCGAGATCCGCAAGATCCAGCAGAACCTCGGCATCACCATGGTCTATGTCACGCACGACCAGTCGGAAGCGCTGACCATGTCCGACCGCATCGCCGTCTTCCATGAAGGCCGCATCCAGCAGCTTTCCGATCCGGTGACGCTGTACGACCAGCCGGAAAACAGGTTCGTCGCGGGCTTCATCGGCGACAACAATACGCTTTCAGGTGACTTCCTCGGCGTCGAGGACGGTTTTGGCGTGGTGCGCTTGGCCGATGGCAGCCGGCTTCTGACAACGGGGGCGGCCGGCATTCCCGGATCGAGCGTTACCGTATCGCTGCGCCCCGAACGTCTCGGCCTCGATAACGGCACGCGACAGGGCGCGGAAAACCGTTTCCCGGCCCGCGTGCTCGACCGGACCTTCCTCGGCGACCGGGTGCGCCTGACGCTGGAAGCCTTCGGCGACCCATCGCTCGTCGCCTCGCTGCCGGCTGCGGACGGTGCGGCAGTGACGCCGGGCGGCATCGTCACGCTGACCTGCCGTGCCGCCGATTGCTTGACGCTGACGAGGTAGCCATGGCCGACACGATGTCACTGACCGCACCCTATACCGACCCCGGCCTCGGCGCAGCACTTCGCCGGGCCGAACGGCCGAACCGCCTCCGGGCCCTGGCGCTGGCGTTGCCGGCGCTCGTCTTCCTGCTCGTCACCTTCGCCGCGCCGATCGGCGTCTTCCTGACGACGGCGGTGCGCAACCCGGAGGTCCACGAGATCCTGCCGCAGACCACCGTCGCGCTCGAAGGCTGGGACGGGCAGGCGACGCCCGGCGAAGAGGTCTTTGCCGCGCTCGCCGCCGATCTGGCCCGCGCCAGGCAGAACAATACCGCCGCCACGCTCGGCAAGCGGCTGAACTATGAAAGCCCTGGCATGCGCAGCCGCATCATGTCGGTGACGCGCAAGCTCGACGGCTTCGCCGCCGGCCCCCTCGCCCCGCAATTTATCGCCATCGATGCCGCCTGGGGCCAGCCGGATCTCTGGGCGATCATCCAGCGCAATGCAGCGCCGGTCACCCCCTATTACCTGCTGACATCGGTCGACCTCGGCCAGGATGCGGCCGGCGGCATCGTCCGCGTCGCGCAGGACCAGGCGGTGTTCCTCGACATTCTCGGCCGCACCCTCTGGATCGCCGGGCTCGTCACGGTCGCGACGCTGCTGCTCGGTTTCCCGACCGCCTATGTCATTTCGCTGGCGCCGGCGCGTATCGCCGGCTTCCTGCTGCTCATGGTGCTGTTGCCGCTGTGGACGTCGCTGCTGGTGCGCACCACCGCCTGGGTGGTGCTTTTGCAGACGGATGGCGTCATCAACCAAGTGCTTCTGGCGCTCGGCCTGACCAGCGAGAAGCTGCAACTGATGCTGACCCGCTTCGGCACGGTGACGGCCATGACGCATATCCAGCTACCCTTCACCATCCTGCCGATCCTCAGCGTCATGAAAACCATTCCCGCGGGCCAGTTGCGGGCGGCACGGTCGCTGGGCGCACCGGCCTTTTCCGCCTTCTGGCGGGTCTATGCGCCGCAGACGCTGCCCGGCGTCGCCGCCGGCTGCCTGATGACCTTCATCCTGTCGCTCGGTTACTACATCACCCCGGCGCTGGTCGGCGGCCCGCGCGACCAGATGATCTCGAATTTCATCGCCACCTATATCAACCGCGACCTGAACTGGGGCATGGCGGCCGCTCTTGCCTGCCTGCTCCTTTTCATGACGCTTTCCATCTATCTCCTGTTCCTGCGCCTCGTCGGCGCGGAGCGCATCAAGCTTGGATGAGAACCATGTGGCTTCCCGCCTACGCAACCCGCAGCGAGCGGCTCTGCCGCCTCGCCGTCGTCACCTTCGCCTTCGCCGTGCTCGTCTTCCTGGTCGGGCCGCTCTTCGTCGTCTTTCCGCTGTCGGTGTCGAAGGATCCGTTCTTCACCTTCCCGATCGAGGCCTATTCCTGGCGCTGGTATGCGGATTTCTTCCAGAACGCACGCTGGACCCAGAGCCTGTGGAACAGCCTTGTCGCCGCGACCTTCAGCACGGCGCTCGCCACCCTGCTCGGCACGCTTGCGGCGCTCGGCATCGCCAGGCCCGGCTTTCCCGCCCGCAAGGCGGTGATGGCGCTGATGATCTCGCCGATGATCATGCCGGTCGTCATCGTCGCGGTCGGTGCCTACATGTTCTTCGGCCCGCTGGGGCTGACAAACACGCGCACCGGGCTGGTGCTCGCCCATGCGGGCCTCGCCATCCCCTTCGTCGTTATCACGGTGCTGTCGTCGCTGTCGACCTATGACGCCAACCTGACACGCGCCGGCGCCAGCCTCGGGGCCGGTCCGGTCAGCGTCTTCTTCACTGTCACGCTGCCGCTCATCCTGCCCGGCATCGTCTCGGGCGCGCTGCTCGCCTTCGCCGTCTCCTTCGACGAGGTGATCGTCGCCCTGTTCCTGACCGGCGCCGAGCAGCGCACGCTGCCGGTGCAGATGTTTTCCGGCATCCGCGACCAGATCAACCCGACGATCATGGCGGCGGCGAGCCTGCTCACCACCGTTTCCATTGCGCTGTTCGTGGGGCTGAGCCTCATTCGCCGGCTGCGGCGCGGCTGATCAGGCGTCGCGGCTGCTCGCCAGGAAGGCATCGGCGAAATGCGCTGCAAAGCTTTCGGCGACGGCCGAGCGCTTGCGGTCGGAACCGAGATAGATACCGACGACGACATCGGCGAGGCGCGGCAATCCCAGCGCCTCGTCGAGCGTCGAGAGCTTGGCCGGCACGATGCGGCGGGCAAGCACCGTATTGCCGAAGCCGGAGCCGACCGCCGCTTCCAGCCCCGCAAGGCTGGGACTGGTATAGACGAGATCGTAGCCGCGCCCGTCGCGCTGCAAGGCCGTCAACATGGCACGGCGATAGAGGCATCCCTCGGGATAACAGGCGATGCGCAGATTGGCGTTGCCATCCGTCACCACGGATGTCGGACTGTCGCCGACCCAGGTCAGCGGCTCCTTCCAGGTCATGAAGGCGCCTTCGGCCGGCCCATCCGGCGTCATCGCCACGACGAGGTCGTAGAGCCCGTTGCGCAGGCCTTGCAGCAGCACATGCGAGAGATCGCAGACGACCTCGAAGCGGAAATCATGGCCGCTGCGGGCGAGGCGCGGCATCAGCTTCGGCAGGAAATGATCGGCATAGTCGTTGGGAATGCCGAGGCGGATCTTGCCATGCTGGTCGCGTTTGGAAAGCCGGAGCACCATCTCGTCGTTGAGCGCCAGCATCTGCCGCGCATAGCTGGCGACGAGTTCGCCCGCCTCGGTCGGCTGGGCACTGGCATCCTTGGCAAAGAGGGAAACGTCGAGAAGCTCCTGCAGCTTTTTCATCTGCAGGCTGATGGCCGGCTGGGTGCGGCCCAGTTGTTCGGCGGCGCGCGTATGGCTGCGCAGGTCGATGACCGCCAGGAAGGTGCGCAGGAGATCGGTCGGAATGTTTCTCAAGGGTCGACACGCTTCCAAAAGGAAACGGGCCGATCGGGCGGCCCGTTCCAAGTTGCCCGCGGACGGGTCAGGCGGGGAGGATATTATGCTCCGGGCCGAAGGGGAAGCCCGTGATGTTTTCCGAGCCGGTTTCGGTCATGACGAGGATGTCGTGCTCGCGGTAGCCGCCGGCGCCCGGCATGCCCTCGGGAATGGTCAGCATCGGCTCCATGGAAACCACCATGCCGGGCTGCAGCACGGTGTTGATGTCCTCGCGCAGCTCCACGCCCGCCTCGCGGCCGTAATAATGCGAGAGCACGCCGAAGGAGTGGCCGTAGCCGAACGAGCGATAGCCGAGCAGGCCATGCGCGCGATAGATCTCGTTCAGTTCCGTCGCCACGTCGCCGCAGCGGGCGCCGGGCTTCAGGAGTTCGAGGCCGCGGCGATGGACGGTGCAGTTGATCTCCCAGATGCGCAGGTGTTCGTCGCTGGCATGATCGAGGAACAGCGTGCGCTCCAGCGCCGTGTAGTATCCCGCGATCATCGGAAAGCAGTTGAGCGACAGGATATCGCCCTTCTCCACCCGGCGGGAGGTCACCGGATTGTGGGCGCCATCCGTGTTGACGCCGGACTGGAACCAGACCCAGGTGTCCATCAGCTCGGCATGGGGGAAACGGCTGGCGATATGGCGCACCATGGCTTGCGTGCCGGCCAGCGCCACCTCGTATTCCGGCACGTTTTCACGCACGGCCTTGGCGACCGCCGCGCCGCCGATATCCGCCGTCGCCGCACCCTCTTTGATGAGGACGATTTCTTCGGCCGACTTGATCGTGCGCAGCCACATGGTCGGCGAACCGATATCGACGAATTCGACACCCGGAAACGCTTCCTCCAGCAGCCGGCGCAGATCGAGGTTCACCTGATCGAACTCGATGCCGAGGCGCGTGGCCCCGGGCAGGAGCTGCTGCAGGGCATGGAAGAAATTGTCGCGCTGCCAGTCGGTATAGGTGATGTTGTCGCCGAAGGTGCGACGCCAGGGCTGCCCGGCATCGATGCCGGCGGTCACCGACGTCGCCTTTTCCGGCGTGATGACGAAGGCATAGCGCCGCCCGAAGGAGCAATAGAGGAAGTCGGAGAAATAGCAGATATTGTGATAGGAGGTGAGGATCGCCGCATCGAGCTTCAGCTCCTCCAGGATACGGCGCATGGCGTTCTGCCGCCGCTCCATCTCGCCCGCCGAAAAGGTCGGCTGCACCTTCTCGCCATTGTGCATCTCCTGCAGCCTGAGAAGCTGGTTGGGCATTCCTCTCGCAAACATGTTCATTCGAAAACTCCCTGATCCCGCGGCAAACCGCATCCGTTCGACGAAGATCAGGGTAGAAATCTTTGCTGGCGCTGGAAAATTAGAAGTTCCAATGCCGGCATAAGCAGCCGGGACCGCATTCCCTGCTGACATGCCCGACCCGCAATCAGAGGTGATGCAGCACGAAGGGTTTGCCCGCGATGATCTCGACACGCATGCGGAAGCCGAAGACGGTTTCCAGGGTGTCGGGCGTCAAGAGGTCGAGCGGGGCGGCGTCCGCGATGATGCGGCCGTTCTGCATGGCGACGATCCGGTCGGCATAAGCGCTGGCCTGGTTGACGTCGTGCAGGACAATGACCATCGTTCTGGCCCTGGTGTCGGCGATGGCGCGCAGCGAACGCATCAGTTCGCGGGCGTGGTGCATGTCGAGATTGTTGAGCGGCTCGTCGAGCAGCAGGTAATCGGTATCCTGGGCGAAGGCCATGGCGACGAGGGCGCGCTGGCGCTGGCCGCCGGAGAGGGTTTCGAGGAAACGGTCGGCGAGATCGGTGAGGTCGAAGCGCGCCAGGGCCTGGTCGACGATTTCGAGATCGGCCGCCGTCAACCTGCCGCGTCCATGGGGAAAGCGGCCGAAGCCGACCAGTTCGCGCACCTTCAGCCGGCTGGCGACAGTCGAATCCTGGCGCAGGATGGCGACGACACGGGCAAGCTCCGGGCCGGGCGTGCGGTCGACCGGCAGTCCGTCGATATGGATCGTGCCCTGCTGCAACGGCCGCAGGCGCGCGATCAGCGACAGCAGCGAGGATTTGCCGGCGCCGTTCGGCCCGATCAGCGCCACGACGCCACCCTTCGGGATCGTCAGGTTGATGTCCCGCAGGATCGGCGTCGCGCGGATGCGCAACGAGACGTTTTCGATGCGGATCATCGCCGGCTCCCCCAAAGCAGCATCAGCAGGAAGACGATCCCGCCGACGAATTCGATGACGACGCCGAGCGTCGCGCCCGACCCCAGCCCATGCTGAAACAACGCCTGCCCGCCGACCAGGACGATGATGCCGGTCAGCGCCGCCGCCGGCAGCAGCGTCGCATGGCGGACGGTGCCGGCTATGCGTTCGGCGAGTGCCGCGACCAGCAGGCCGAAAAACGCGACCGGCCCGACCAGCGCGGTCGACACAGCCACGAGGGCCGCCACCAGCACCAGCAGGCCGGTGACCGTCCGTTGCCAGTGGATGCCGAGTCCCGTCGCCGCATCGGCGCCGAGCGCGACGATATCCAGCACATGTCGCGCCCGCCAGACGACGATGACGGCGGCAAGCGTGACGAGCGCGGCGAAAGCCAGAAGATCGGTCCGCACCGCATTGAAACTGGCGAAGCTCGCCGATTGCGCCACGGCGAATTCGTTGGGATCGATGAGCCGCGCCAGCAGCGCCTGCAGGCTGCGAAACAGCACGCCGCAGACGACGCCGGCCAGCAGCATCAGCCCCATGTCGAGGCGCCGGCGCAGCATCGGCAACAGCAACGCGCAGGCCAGCGCCATCAGCAGCAGGATTTCGGCGGCGAATTTGAGCTGCGGATCGAGCGTCGCATAGCCGACGCCGCCGAGCAGGAAGACCATCAGCATCTGGCCGAACAGATAGAGCGCGTCGAGCCCCATGATCGACGGCGTCAGGATACGGTTGCCCGTGACCGTCTGGAAGACGACGGTGGAGAGCGCGATCGCCACTCCGACCTGCACCAGCGCCGCCAGCTTGACCGCGCGCAATTGCAGCACGAAGGCGATATCGCCGCGCAGGCCGATGGCGAGGAAGGCGACCATGCAGGCGACGGCGACCAGGGCGAGGCCGAGAATGCGACGACCGGCCATCTCTAGGATCGCCGCAGAAGCAGCCAGAGGAAGAGGATGCCGCCGACCACGCCCATCACCGTTCCCACCGGGATTTCGTAAGGGAAGCGGATCAGGCGGCCGGCGATATCGCAGCCGAGCACCAGCGTGGCGCCGCCGAAGGCCACCCAGCCGAGCGTGGCGCGCATGTTGTCGCCGATCAGCCGCGCCGCCAGATTCGGCACCACCAGCCCGACAAAGGGAATCATGCCGACCACGACGACGGTAAGCGCCGAGACGACCGAGACGATGACAAGGCCGAGCTGCATCATTCGCGCGGGATCGATGCCGAGCCCGATGGCGGCATCGCGTCCCAGCGCCATGATCGTCAGCCGGTCGGCGGCAACCCAGGCGACCGCGACCATCGCCGCCGCAAGCCAAAGCAATTCATAGCGGCCGCGCAGCACGCCGGAAAAATCGCCGCTGGTCCAGATCGACAGGAATTGCAGCAGCCCCGCCTGCCAGGCGGCGAAGGTGGCGGCCGCGCCGATGACGCCGCCATAGACGATGCCGAACAGCGGCACGAGAAAGGGCTGGGTCGGCGGCAGACGATGCGCCGTCGCCAGGAACAGAGCCGTGCCGGCGGCGATCAACGTCTTCAAGGGCAGCGCTGCTGCCGGCCAGAGCAGCGTCACCAGGAGAATGCCGAGTTCGGCGCTCTGCGCCGTCCCTGCTGTCGCCGGCTCGACGAAACGGTTGCGCGCCAGCGTCTGCATGATCAGTCCGGCAATCGCGAGGCCAGCGCCGGCCAGCAGCGCCGCCAGCGTGCGCGGCAGACGGCTGACGACGAGAAGCTGCAGCGCCTGCGGATCGCGCAGCAGCCGTCCCGGCGGCAGCGGGCTGACGCCGACGAACAGGCTGAGCACACCCAAGGCGGCAAGCCCGAGCGTCGCCACCACCCCACGGCGCGACGGAAAAATGGAAAATGCCGATGTCATTGCGTGGTGGCAAAACCCCTGGTGATCGTCGCCAGCACGCGCTCGACGGCTTGCACGCCGCCGGCGGCAATGTAGAAATCGGCGGGCGGCAGATAGATCACCTGCCCCTTTTTCCAGGCGGTGGTCTCGGCGACGAGTTCGTTGTCGAGCGTCACCTTCGCGCCCTGCTCGCTGCTGCCGACGGCGGCGGCGCGATCGAGCACCAGCAGCCAATCGGGATTGGCGTCACGGATGAATTCGAAGGAGACGGCTTCGCCATGGGTCGCGGCATCGATGGTCGGGACGGCAGGCGGCAGGCCGAGCACGCTGTGCAGCCAGCCGAAGCGGGAGCCGGGACCGTAGGTCGAGACCTTCGGACCGTTGGTCATGACGATCAGGCCCTTGCCCTTGCCGTTAATCGCCGCTTTCGCCGCCTGCACCGCCACATCCAGCCCGGCAATGGCGGTATCGGCTTCGGCCTGTTTGCCGAACAGGGCGCCGTAGGCGGCAAGCCGCGCCCGGGCCTGGCCGATCAGATCGTTGCCGTCGATGGTCATGTCGATGGTTGGCGCGACCTTGGCGGTCATCTCCGCCCGGCCAGCCGAGCGGCTGCCAACGATCACCAGATCCGGCGCCAGCGCGCTCAGCGCCTCCAGATCCGGCTCGAACAACGTGCCGACCGACACGGCATCGCGTTTCACCGCTTCCAGTTCGGGGACGTAAAGCTTGTCGGGAATGCCGGCGGGGTGGATGCCGAGCCGTTCGAGCGTATCGAGAGCGGCGATATCGTAGACGGCAATCCGCCGCGGTGTTGCCGCGATCTCGACCGGGCCGCGCGCCGTGGCGATCTCCACGGCAAAGGCGGAGAACGCGACAAAGGCGACGGCGACAAAGGCGGCGAAGGCATTGAGATATTTCATCGGGTCATCCGTTCACGCTGGGGCGGCCTGATCGGCGCCATGCCATTGCAGGGCCTGCTGCGGCTCGCGGAAGGCAAAACGCATCAGGTGCGATTCGATCACCTCCTGCGTCCGCTTGAGCTCATCCGCGCCAGCGGCCTCCGCGACCATGCGCAATCCGCTCTCGTCGGCATCGAGGATGCCGGTGCCGAACGGGAAGCGACAGACGCCATGGCCTTCCGAATGGAAGACTTCGATCTTGTGGGCGAAATGCTTGCAGAGCTGCGCCAGGTATTTAGGGCCGTTCACGGTTTCCAGATATGCGCTTGCCTGATGCATGGCCTGCTCCTTTAAAATATAACCCATTTACTCATGTTTATCGCTGCGGGAAGAGCGCGGTCAACCCGTCACTGATGGCGCCCTGCCAGACGAGGTAGTCATGCCCGCCGGCATAATCGCGGTAGATGACTGGCACGCCCCGCGCCTGCAGCACGTCGCGCAGATGCCGGCTGGTATCGAGAATGCCGGCCGTGCCGCCCGAGCCGGTCTCGAAAATCCCGGCCGAGAGGAAGAAGCGCAAGGGCGGCGCGGGCGCGGCTGCGACCAGCCCGGCCACATATTCCTTGCGATCGTCAGGCGTTCCCGGCGGACTCCACCAGAAGGAGCCGGACATCGACAGCACCGCGCCGAATGTTTCGGGATGGCGCAGCGCGACCGTCGCCGCCGCCAGCCCGCCATAGCTGGAGCCGGCCAGCACCGTGCGCTCCACCGAAGGCCTTATGCCGGTTTCGGCGAGAACGCGCGGATAAAGCTCGCCCGCCATGAAATCGGCAAAATCGGCATTGCCAGGCAGTTCCCGCGCGCGCGCGGCGCGATCCGGATTGGCAACGAACACCGCCACCACGGGCGGCACCGCGCCCCTGGCGATCATGGTGTCGAGAATGCGCGGCAACGGCACTTTTTCGAGATATTGATCGGCATCGAACATGAACAGCAGCACGATATCCTTGCGCGCCGGATCGAAGCCGGGCGGGCGATAGATGGTGATGTCGCGGCTGTTGCCGAGGATGCGGCTTGCCATTTCGATATGGGAAAGCGTGCCTTGCGGAGCGCCGCTCGCGGCCACGAAGGGCTGCGGCGGTGCGCCGGGCAATTCCAGCACCGAATCCTGATTGTAGTCATCCATGGCTTCGGCCGGCCAGCGATGCGGGTTTAGCGGATCGGCCCTGGCCGTCGAGAGGATCGCGACGCGGCGCTCGCGGGCGCTGCCGGGCAGGTCCGGCACATCGAAGGCGAGCTGGTAGGACAGGCGTGTGCCGGCCGGAACCGCAAAGCTGCGGAACCAGATGTCCGAGCCATCGAGCCGCTGCAATTCCTCGTGATCGCCGCTCGGCGCGCCGAACAGGCGGATGTTGCGTTTCGCGCCCCGGCCAAGAAAGGTGACGATAACCGTGCCATCCGGCCCGTCCTCGACCAGCGGTGTGCCGCGCTCCTCGATGCGTTTCCAGAAAGCGTCGGTCGTCTCGCCCTTGGCAAGCGAAGCGGCCATGCGGGCGATTTCCGGGCTGAGATAGGCGGGCGGCGGCGCCTGCTGCTCGGCGACGGTGATGCGGCGATCGATCAGCAGCCGATAGAGTCCCGCCGCCTGGCCGGCCGTCACCGCCAGCCGCTCCCCGGCGCTGCCGGCGACGAACTGGAATTCGGCAACGCCCGTCGCATCTTCGGCAAGGCGGCGAACGTGCCGCCCCTCGCCGTCGACCAGATCGAGATCGAAGCGGCCTTCGCCGACATTGATCCGCCCTTTGATGTAGTCGCCCGGCATCGCCTGCGGATCGAACAGCCGGCGCGCCTCGGCGCGGCCGGCAATCTCCTGTCCGGGGACCAGCGGCGACGGCGCTTCGGCGCGCACGGCGCCCGCCATCGCCAGCATCATGATCGCGGTCGCGATACCGGTTCGGCTCAATGCCGTCCTCACCATGTCTTCTTCAGGGTCGCGACGACGCTGCGGCCTTCGCCGTAGAAGCAGGCATAGGCATTGGCGCAGGAGGCGACATAGCGCTCGTCGCCGATATTCTTGACGTTGACCTGCAGTGAAAGCCCCTTCCAGTCCGGCTGCTTCGCGCCGAAATCATAGGAGACCATCGCATCGAACAACGTCACCGGATCGACCTTGAAGGTGTTGGTGTTGTTGCCCCAACTGCTGCCGAGATAGCGCAGGCCGCCGCCCAGCGTCAGGCCTTCCAGCGGGCCCTGATCGATGGCGTAGGTCAACCACAACGAGGCCTGATGCTGGGGAATGCGCGCCGGCATCTTGCCGACTTCGCCGCTGGTGACCGAGGATTCGATTTCGGAGTCGATATAGCTGTAGGCCGAGATCAGCGACAGCGAATCGGTGATTTCCGCGCGTGCCGAGAGTTCCAGCCCGCGATTGTGGATCTTCCCGATCTGCGAATATTCCGTCCGGGCAAGCGTCGGGTTCCAGGCGCCCGCGACCACGTCGTTCTGCGTCAGGTCGTAGAAGGCGGCGGTCAGCAACATGCCCGAACCCTCGGGCGCATATTTGACGCCGACTTCGAACTGGCCTGCCGTCGTCGGCGAGAATGCGTCCTGGCCCGCCGGCGGCATGTAGAGCGAGGGCTCGAAGGAGGTGGCATAGCTGACATAGGGGGCGATGCCGTTGTCGAAGGTGTAGAGCGCGCCGGCGCGCCAGGTAAAGGCGCCGTCCTTGTAGTTCTGGTCGTTGTTGCTGGCCAGCCGGTCGTCGATGTCGGTCTTGGCCCAGTCATAGCGCAGGCCCGCCATCAGGTCGAGCTTGCCGATTTCCACCTGGTCCTGAAGATAGACGCCGGCCTGCCGGGCGGTCAGTTCCTGCAGGTCGGAGGTCGCCAGAACCAGCGATTCGTAGTCGAAGCCGCCATAGCTCGGCGCGGCGATGCTGAGGCTCGGCACCTTGGCGCGGCCCCATTCGTAGTCGCGCGTGCGATACTGGTAATCGACGCCGCCGAGAAGGGTATGCTCGGCCGCGCCGGTCGAGAACTTGCCTTCGAGCTGGTTGTCGATAGTGAACTGGTTCCAGGCATCCGTGCCGCCGCTTGCCGAACGGCTGATCAGCGTGTTGGCCCCAGAGGCCGGGTCGGCGCCGGCGCTGCCATAGACCAGCGTGTGATGCAGCCAGTCGACATGGTGGTAACGGGCATTCTGGCGGAACGTCAGGCTGTCGTTGAATTCATGCTTGAATTCATAACCGATCCAGGCCTGCTTGCGTTGCGAGCGCTCGTAATCCGGATCGGACACGAAGAAGTCACGCGGCACATAACCGAAGCCGGGGATCGGATCGACCGTTCCGGCCGCATCGAGAAAGTTGCGATAACCGGCATGCGGCTCGTTCTGATAGCCACCGAGCACCGTCAGCGAAGTGCCCTCATCCGGCGACCAGGCAATCGACGGGGCGATGGCGAAGGATTGCTGCCTGGCGAAATCCTCCTGAAGATCGCGGCGCGACCCGGTGATCGCCACGCGATAACCGACGGTGTCGTTGACGCGGTCGCTGATGTCGAAGCCGGCCGAGACGGAGCGGTCGCTGCCGACCGACAGCTCCGCCTCGCGCAGCGGCGCATCGGTCGGCCGCTTGCTGACCATGTTGACGATACCGCCGGGATTGGCCTGTCCGTAAAGCACCGAAGCCGGCCCCGACAGCAGTTCGACGCGCTCCAGCAGATAGGGATCGATCTTCGCATAGGAGAGATCGCCGCCGAGGAAGAGGCCGTCGAGATATTTCGGCACGTAATAGAAACCGCGCACGAACAGCTCGTCGCGCAGGTTCGATGTGCCGCGATATTCGGTGAAGACGCCTGGCGTGTAGCGCAGCGCCTCGGCGACCGATTGCGCGTGCTGGTCCTCGATCTGCTGCCTGGAGACCACCGATACGCTTTGCGGCGTGCGCGCCACCGGCGTATCGGTTTTCGTGCCGGCCATGCTTTGTCTGGCGACATAACCGTCGACCGGGCCGTTGCCTTTCTCGGTGCCGCCGTTCTTGACGACGATGGCTTCCAGTTCGGTGCTGTCGCCAGCCCCGTTGCGCTGCTGCGCCTCCGCCGCATTCAGCGCGACAAGGCTCGCCGCCGCCAGCAATACGATACGGCGCCGTCCGATCGACGGCGAAAAGATGCCCCACATTTTCCAACCCACATGCCAGAAAGGCCGGCAGAAGCGCCGGCAATTAAAACTTGATTGACGCGATCAACTATATGATTAGCCTGTCCGGGCTGTCGACGGGAAAGACTTTCGCGTAAACGGCAAAAAACTACGCGCAGGCATCGCCGGCTTCCGTCGGGCGAGGCCCAGGGAGCGAACCTTGAACGTGATGACGAAACCGGAAATTCCCCAGCACCTGTTCGTCGGCGCCATGGAAGGCCCGCCGACCTGCACGCCCGACGAGGATCTCTATGACGTCTGGCCGAAATGCATCGTCATGGTGCTGTTGCAGGGCCAGCAGCATTTCATCATGGACGACGTGCACTTCCGCATCGATGCCGGCGATGCCGAGACTGCGGAACCGATCGTCTTCATGCTCAACATTGCGCGCGGCTGCAAGCTGCGCTTCGTCAACGAAAGCCAGACGCCGCTGCGCAAGGTGATGATCTCGGCGCCCCTGCCTTGGATCGAGCGGCTCATCCATTCGCAGCCGACCAGCATGCCGAAACTGCGCGCCTTCTTCTGCGCGCATCTCGCCGAATTCCGCTTCTGGCCGAGCCGGCATCTCATCCAGATCGCCGAGCAGATCCTCAACCCGCCAACCTCGATGGCCGGGGAACTCCTGACCCTGCACCGCAATTCCCTTGCCTTCGACATTCTCTGCCAGGCCTGCTCGGCGCTCGTCGGCTCGGAACAGGAAACCGCCCATCACCCGAGCGCGCTCAGCCGCCGCCAGAGCGAGAAGGTGCGCGACTATATCCTCGCCCATGTCTGCGAGGAACTGACGCTCGACCGCATCGCCGAGGCCGTCGGCATCGGCACCTCCTCGATCCAGCGCCATTTCAAGGAAAGCTTCGGCATCCCCATCTCCGATTTCATCCGCCGCGAACGACTGGAAACCGCCCGCGCCGCACTTGAGCGCGATGGCATTCCTATCGCCCAGGCGGCCTACCTCGCCGGCTACCGCAATCCCTCGAGCTTCACCACCGCTTTCAAGAAGGCCTACGGCGTCACTCCCAAGCACCGCCGGGCGTGAGGTCGGTCAGGCGGGACCGTTCGACGGACCTTGAAGCGCAGGAGGCGAATTAGGACAGCAATCAATGACCGGGGTTGTCGTCCTCGGCGGCGGTGTCGGTGTCGGACGCCCTGTCGAAGGCGTCGCGCCAACGGGCGACGAGGCCGGCATAGATGCGGCTGCCGAAGCGTTCGGCGAGGCGATGCTGCTGACGCAAGGTCAGGCGCAGGGTCGCGCGGGCGAAGCGGTCGGCGGGCAGGGCGAACCCGGCCGGATCGGCTTCGCTTGCCAGCGCCTCCAGCACCGCCCTGCGCAGCGCGGGCAGATCGGCGCGGGCATAGCGGTCGAACAGCGCCTGGAACCGAGCGTGGTCGTCGATGTCGAAGGCGGTATCGGCGCCCATGCCATCCATCACCGGATTGGCCGGATGCAGGTAGCCGAGCGGCAACAGGCCTTCCGGGATCGGTGTGTTGGCGGAATGGGTGCGGCCGGATTTCAACAGTTGCGGCAGCAGATGCGTATGCGGGCCAGGCGGCGAAACGCCGCCGGTGTCCGGTCCGCCGATCATCTGGAACACCTCGACGCGGCCGGCCTGGGTCAGCGCGACCCGGTGCGGATGCGCCTTCAGGATGGCGCCGGCGGCGGAATTGGCCGGATCGAACAGGCTGCGGCCGAGATTGGCGCGCAGGATCGCGAGAAGGTCTTCATCCCGGGTGCGGATGCAGAAATCGCATTGCGGCAGGCCGAGGCCCATGTCGAAGAGGATGGCCTTGCGGTCACCGGCGCGGATGGCGTCGGCATCGGGGCTGAGTTCGGTCAGCACGCTGCGCGCCTCGCGCGCGGCATCCCTTTCCGGCAGGCAAAGCGCGATGGCATGGCTCCAGCGATGCGGCTTCGGGCTGAGCGTCTCATAGGCCACCGGCACGATACGCTCGATCGCCGCCGCATGCAGACGGATGGCGCCACGCGCGCTGGCGCGCTCGAACAGGCCGGGCGAATCGACCTCCAGCGCCTCGTTCCGGTCCTGATGGAACTCGGCGATGGCCCCGAACGAGCCGAGGCTCCAGGTCGCCCTCTCGTCCGTGAGGTAATCCCTCAGGATTTCACGAAACTCGCTCATGGCTTCTTCTCCTTACGCTTCGCGCGCGCCCTGCCCGGCCGGCGGCACGATCATCCTGGCATCGCCGATCAGGGAATGGGTATTGAAAGGTGCCTTGCGGCCCGTGCAAGACCTGGACACGCCGGATGCCGCCGGCCCGCCGCCAGCGCCAAAATCGAGTTTGCCGCGACGCCGTCGATCGCCGGCAGCACATGACTGCCTTCGGCGCAGCGCATCCGCAGTTGCTCCAGGCGCGCCGGCGCGCACGATCCGTTCCAAGGAGAGCCGCCGGTTGGCGGCGATGATGGTGTCGGGCGTGGCCGGCTGGTCGGCCTCCGGCCGTTTCCGGGCGAAACCCGGCCGGCCCAATGCGATTGCAAGCGGGAAGGTTCCCGTCACGAGCGTCTTCATCTTTCCCTCACGGCAGGACGAATCCTGCACGGCTTCCCACCGCGGGCGCGTATCGGAAAACGGAAAGCGACGCTTCCCCCGCCGTCACGCGACGCGGCAACATTTCGACAATGTCACCGCTACGGACGGCCGCGCCCGGACACACCCCGTATCCTGGCATGGGTGACCGGGACAGGCAGGTCTCCTGACTTCCGCGTCATCGCTCTCCCCGCCTTCCCGCGCCGGCGCAGTGGCATCATGGGGCAAGCTCTGCGGTTACAGTTGCGGGGGCAGTCGCGGCATCGGTCCCTGCTGGAGAGACCTCACCGCATTCCCTTTTCATCCGTCATATCGACGGAACCTGTTCCGTATCTCCAGACTATTTGACAATCGGCGGTGAGGTCAAGCATGACGCACAACCTCCCGCCGCAATGTGCCGCCGGCCGCAAGCGTCTTGCGGCCGGCGCTTGCAAGACAGGATCAGGCGGCCTTCAGCAGGTCGCCATGCGGGTCGAGGACGAACTTGGTCGCAGCACCCTGGTCGAAGCTTTCATAACCCTGCGCCGCATCCTCCAGCGAAATGATCCTGGCATTGACGATGTCGGCGATCGGCAGGCGGTCATGGAGGATCGCCTGCATGAGCTGCCGGTTGTATTTCAGAACCGGCGTCTGGCCGGTATGGAAGGATTGCGCCTTCGCCCAGCCGAGACCGAAGCGCAACGACAGGCTGCCATGCCTGGCCGCAGCGTCGACGGCGCCCGGATCCTCGGTGACGTAGAGACCGGGAATGCCGATCGAGCCGGCGGCCCGGGTGATCTCCATCATCTGGTTGAGCACGATGGCCGGCTGCTCGCCGCCGGCATGGCCGCGCGCCTCGAAGCCGACAGCGTCGATGGCGCTGTCGACCTCGTTGGTGCCGACGACCTCGGCGATCATGTCGCCCAGCCGGTCGCTCTTCGACAGATCGATCGGCTCGAAGCCGACATTCGCGGCATGGGCGAGGCGATCCTTGTTGAAATCGCCGATCATCACCACGGCGGCGCCGAGGATGCGCGCGGAGGCGGCCGCCGCCAGACCGACCGGCCCGGCGCCGGCGACATAGACGGTCGAACCGACCCCGACTCCGGCCTTGACCGCACCGTGGAAGCCGGTCGGCAGGATGTCGGAGAGCATGGTGAGATCGCGGATCTTGGCCATGGCCTTGTCGCGATCGGGGAATTTCAAGAGGTTGAAATCGGCATAGGGAATGGTGACGTAGCGCGCCTGCCCGCCGATCCAGCCACCCATGTCGACATAACCATAGGCGCCGCCGGCGCGCGACGGGTTCACGGTCAGGCAGACGCCGGTATCCTGCGACTTGCAGCAGCGGCAGCGCCCGCAGGCGACGTTGAACGGCACCGAGACGATGTCGCCGATCTCCAGCATCTCGACGTCGATACCCTTCTCGATGACCTCGCCGGTGATTTCGTGGCCAAGCACCAGGCCTGGCATCGCGGTGGTGCGGCCGCGTACCATATGCTGGTCGGAACCGCAGATATTGGTGGAAATCACCTTGAGAATGACGCCGTGCTCGATGCGGCGGCCATCCGGCGCCTCCAGCTTCGGATCGTCGATGTCGCGAACCTCGACCTTGCCGGGGCGCATGTAGACGACGCCTCTGTTGCTGCTCATGCTCATCTCCTCTGGGTTGCCGCCGCTCCTCAACGGACGGATCTGTCAACGCACGCGCCGATGGCGCGCATCGGATGACCGGGGAAAGGAGACGAGACGGGAAAGACGGCCGAGCGAGGGCCGTCATTCGCCTCTCGATCGCCCTCCGCAATCGGCCAGGTCTGCTGTCCGAGGCTGGTTTCCGGGCTTCGGACTCTCCCTTGAGGGATGCTCCCGACGCCTTCCCGGTAAAAACCAGTGGCATCCGTCGAGAGCCTTATCCGTAACCGTTGCGGGGGCAGCACCGGCTTTGAACCGGTTTCCCAATTATCCGCTTCGACAGGCGTCGAAGCAGCACCTTGAACAATGCTAACAAAACACGATCCGCCGAAGCGTCCGCTTGAGAATGCGACATGCACCCGCCACGCCACGACATCGGGAGTGGCGTCGCCGGCCTCAGAAATCCCAGTCCTCGTCCTCGGTCGCCACCGCCTTGCCGATCACATAGGAGGAGCCGGAACCGGAGAAGAAGTCGTGGTTCTCGTCGGCATTCGGCGAGAGGGCGGAAAGGATGGCGGGGTTGACCTTGCAGGCCTCGGGCGGGAACAGCGCCTCATAGCCGAGGTTCATCAGCGCCTTGTTGGCGTTGTAATGCAGGAATTTCTTCACATCCTCGGTCAGTCCGACGCCGTCATAGAGGGCTTCGGTGTACTTCGCCTCGTTGTCGTAAAGCTCGAACAGCAGGTCGAAGGCGAAATCCTTGATGTCCTGGCGCTCCGCCGCCGACACGCGCTCCAGGGCGCGCTGGAACTTGTAGCCGATATAATAGCCGTGCACGGCCTCGTCGCGGATGATGAGGCGGATGAGGTCGGCGGTGTTGGTCAGCTTCGCCCGGCTCGACCAGTACATCGGCAGGTAGAAGCCGGAATAGAACAGGAAGCTTTCGAGGAAGACGGAAGCGACCTTCGTCTTCAACGGATCGCCGGAGCCGTATTGCCCCATGATCAGCGCCGACTTTCGCTGCAGGAACTCGTTTTCCTCCGACCAGCGATAGGCGTCGTCGACATCGGGCGTCAGGCACAGCGTCGAGAAGATCGAGGAATAGGAGCGTGCATGCACCGCCTCCATGAAGGCGACGTTGGACAGCACTGCCTCCTCATGCGGGGTTATGGCATCCTCCATCAGTTTCACGGCGCCGACGCCGTTCTGGATCGTATCCAGCAGCGTCAGCCCGGTGAAGACGCGGATGGTGAGCTGCTGCTCGGCCGGCTTCAGCGTCGCCCAGGAGGGAATGTCGTTGGAGAGCGGCACCTTTTCCGGCAGCCAGAAATTGCCGGTCAGGCGGTTCCAGACTTCGAGATCCTTGTCGTCCTCGATTCGGTTCCAGTTGATGGCGCTGACGGCGGACGCCGCCTTGGGGGCCTTGGTCTTCACTTGGATGTTCATGGTTATCCCCGAAATCACAGCGCGCAGGAGACGCAGCCCTGCACTTCCGTGCCGGACAGCGCCATCTGGCGCAGGCGGATGTAATAGATGGTCTTGATGCCCTTCTTCCAGGCGTAGATCTGCGCCCGGTTGATGTCGCGCGTCGTCGCCGTGTCGCGAAAGAACAGCGTCAGCGACAGGCCCTGATCGACATGCTGCGTCGCCGCCGCATAGGTGTCGATGATCTTTTCCGGGCCGATTTCATAAGCGTCCTGATAATAGTCCAGATTGTCGTTGGTGAGATAGGCGGCGGGATAATAGACGCGTCCGATCTTGCCTTCCTTGCGAATCTCGATCTTCGAAACGATCGGGTGGATCGAGGAGGTCGAATGGTTGATGTAGGAGATCGAGCCGGTCGGCGGCACGGCCTGCAGGTTCTGATTGTAAAGCCCGCCTTGCATCACCGCCCGCTTCAGCTCAAGCCAGTCCTCCTGCGTCGGGATGTGGATGCCGGCCGTTTCGAACAGGCCTTTCACCTTCTCCGTCGCCGGTTGCCATTCGGCCTGCACATATTTGTCGAAATAATCGCCGGAGGCGTATTTCGAATTCTCGAAACCCTTGAAGATCACGCCCTTCTCGACCGCGAGACGGTTGGAGGCACGGATGGCGTGATAGGTGACGGTGTAGAAATAGATATTGGTGAAATCGATGCCTTCGTCGGAGCCGTAGAAGATGCGTTCGCGGGCGAGATAGCCGTGCAGGTTCATCTGGCCGAGGCCGATGGCGTGGCTGTCGTCATTGCCCTTCTCCACCGAAGGCACCGAGGAAATATGGCTCATTTCGGAAACGGCGGTCAGCGCCCGGATGGCGGTCTCGATGGTGCGGCCGAAATCGGCGGAGTCCATGGCGGCGGCGATGTTCAGCGAGCCGAGATTGCAGGAGATGTCCTTGCCCATCTTCGCATAGGAGAGATCGTCGTTGAAGGCGCTGGCTTCGCTGACCTGCAGGATCTCCGAGCAGAGATTGCTCATGGTGATGCGACCGGCGACCGGGTTTGCCCGGTTCACGGTGTCCTCGAACATGATGTAGGGATAGCCGCTCTCGAACTGGATCTCGGCGATGATCTGGAAGAAATCGCGCGCCTTGATCTTCTTCTTGCGGATACGGGCATCCTCGACCATCTCGCGGTATTTCTCGGTCACCGAGATCTCGGTGAAGGGCACGCCGTAGACGCGCTCGACGTCATGCGGCGAGAACAGGTACATGTCCTCGTTGTTCTTCGCCAGTTCGAAAGTGATGTCAGGGATGACGACGCCGAGCGACAGCGTCTTGATGCGGATCTTTTCATCCGCATTCTCGCGCTTGGTGTCGAGGAAACGCATGATGTCCGGGTGATGGGCATGCAGATAGACCGCGCCCGCGCCCTGGCGCGCCCCGAGCTGGTTGGCATAGGAGAAGCTGTCCTCCAAGAGCTTCATCACCGGAATGACGCCGGAGGACTGGTTTTCGATCTGTTTGATCGGCGCGCCCATCTCGCGCAGATTGGTCAACGACAGCGCCACGCCTCCACCGCGCTTGGAAAGCTGCAGCGCCGAATTGATCGAGCGGCCGATGCTTTCCATATTGTCCTCGATGCGCAGCAGGAAGCAGGAAACCAGTTCGCCCCGCTGCTTCTTGCCGGCATTGAGGAAGGTGGGGGTGGCCGGCTGGAAGCGACCGGACAGCATCTCGTCGACGAGATCGCAGGCCAGCGCCTCCTGCCCGCGCGCCAGCGTCAGCGCCACCATGCACACCCGGTCCTCGTACCGCTCCAGATAGCGCTGCCCGTCGAAGGTCTTCAGCGTGTAGGAGGTGTAATATTTGAAGGCGCCGAGGAAGGTGGGGAAACGGAATTTCCGCTCATAGGCGCGGTCGAAGAGATCGCGCACGAAATTGAAGGAATACTGGTCGAGCACTTCCTGTTCGTAATAGCCCTCGGTCACCAGATAATCGAGCTTTTCCCGCAGGTTATGGAAAAAGACGGTGTTCTGGTTGACGTGCTGGAGGAAATACTGTTTGGCCGCCATCCGGTCCTTGTCGAGCTGGATCCGCCCCTGCTCGTCATAGAGGTTCAGCATGGCGTTCAGCGCGTGATAGTCCAGCGCCGTGATTTCCGGGGCCTTTGCCGGCTTGTCGCCCGCGGCATGGGAAAAAGCGTGGAGCGGCTTTTCACCCGCATCCCGCGCCACCGAAGAGGTCATCGTGTCCAAAACCGTTCCAATCCGTTGATGACGTTGGCGACATCTTCCGCAGTGCCCAGAAGCTCGAAGCGATAGAGATAGGGCACGCCGCATTTGGCGGAGATGACGTCGCCGGCGCGCCCGAAGGTCGCGCCGAAATTGCTGTTGCCCGCGGCGATCACGCCGCGAAGGTTGCCGCGGTTTTCCGCATCGTTGAGGAAGCGGATCACCTGTTTGGGAACGGCGCCTTTGCCGCCCTCGCCGCAATAGGTCGGCACGACGAGCACGAAGGGCGCCTTGGCCCTCAGCGTCTCGTCACGCAGCGGAATACGGGCCGCCGCCAGCCCGAGCTTTTCCACGAAGCGATGGGTGTTTTCCGACCGGCTGGAGAAATAGACGAGGTCGCCCATCGCTTGCGTCTCAGGCGAGGCCGCCGATCATGTCGGGGCGATAGCCCGCCCAATGGCGCTCGCCGGCGATGACCACCGGAACCTGGCGATAACCGAGCCCCTGCACCAGCGCGAAGGCATCCGCATCTTCGGAGACGTCGACGACCGTGTAGTCGAGGCCCTGGCGATCGAGGGCGCGGGTGGTCGCGGTGCATTGGACGCAGGCCGGCTTGGAGTAGACGGTGATGGACATGGATTTTCCTCGTGAATGGACGTGAAGGATCATTCGGCCGCCGCGGGACGGCCGGGAAAAAAGCAGAGATGGGACGGTTACGCCGAAACGGCGCCAAAAGCGCTAGAGGCGCGAAAACGGAAAATTCGACATGGACTTCACCCCGAAGCTGCGCATGACAGGGCTGTCGGGGAAGGCGCCGGCGGCATCATGCCGCGACGGAACGCATTCCTGCCGGGCACCCCGCCGGTGGATATCAACATCCAAGGCAGGTCTCCTGGCTTGCGGGTCGAAGCCCTCGCTCCGCCTTCCCGGGCAAGCCCAGTGGCATGAAGGAACGAACGCTCTCCGCTCACAGTTGCGGGGGCAGCTCCGGCTTGGGCAAAGCCCGACCGGATTCCCGTCTTAGCCTTCGATCCTCTCGAATCGAAGGAACCTTGAACACTAGATATAGTAGGCGATCTTAAAATTCCGTCAATGGGTGGCGTGTTCCCCGCAAAAAGAAAGAGGCGGAAAGCATGAAAGCTGTGGATAGCGGCGCCAGTCGGCGCGGGTTATGCACAGATACACCGCTGCGCGGTGCCACAAAAAGATGCGGCCCGGATTTTCACCCGGACCGCATCGTTCACGTCTTGCAGCGTTACCGGGCGGCGTTGCGTAGTTCCCGGGCAGCGGCGACCATGTTGACCAGCGCCGGCCGCACCTCTTCCCATTTGCGGGTCTTGAGGCCGCAATCCGGGTTGATCCAGATCTGCCGGTCCTGCAGCCGCTGGCGTGCCAGCGACAGGAGGTCGGTCATTTCCGCGATCTCCGGCACGCGCGGCGAATGGATATCGTAGACACCGGGGCCGATCTCGTTCGGATAGGCGTAAGTGCGGAAGGCGTCGAGCAGCTCCATCTTCGAGCGCGAGGTCTCGATGGAGATGACGTCGGCATCCATGGCCGCAATCGCTGCGATGATGTCGTTGAACTCCGAATAGCACATGTGGGTGTGAATCTGCGTGCGGTCGGCGACGCCGCTGGAGCACAGGCGGAAGCATTCGACCGCCCAGTCGAGATAGTGCTGCCAATCCCTGTGACGCAGCGGCAAGCCTTCGCGCAACGCCGCCTCGTCGATCTGGATCATGCGGGCGCCGGCCTTTTCAAGATCGACGACCTCGTCGCGGATGGCGAGCGCGATCTGCCGGCACGTCTCGCTGCGCTCGATATCGTCGCGCACGAACGACCAGTTGAGGATGGTGACCGGCCCGGTCAGCATGCCCTTCATCGGCTTGTCGGTCAGCGATTGCGCATACTCCCACCAGCGCACCGTCATCGGATTGGGACGAGAGACGTCGCCGAAGATGATCGGCGGGCGGACATAGCGCGAGCCGTAGCTCTGTACCCAGGCATGCTGGGTGAAGGCGAAGCCGGAAAGCTGCTCGCCGAAATACTGCACCATGTCGTTGCGCTCGAACTCGCCATGCACCAGAACGTCGAGGCCGATTTCCTCTTGCCAGCGCACGGCCGTTTCGGTTTCCGCCCGCAGGAAGGCCTCGTAGTCCATGTAGCTCATCGCGCCCCTGGCATGCGCCGCGCGCGCCTTGCGCACCTCGCTGGTCTGCGGGAAGGAGCCGATGGTCGTCGTCGGAAACAGCGGCAGGCGGATCGCTTCGGCCTGCACCTTTCGGCGATGCTCGAAGGCGCTGGCGCGCTCGCGCATGCCGGCATCGATGGCTGACAGCCGGCCCTGCACCAGCGGATCGGTGACCTTCGAGGAGGCGGCGCGGGCGGCGAGTGCCTTCGTGGACGCCGTCAGCGCTTCCAGCACGACGCTCTTGCCCTGCGCCAGGCCACGACCGAGGATCGAAAGCTCATCAAGCTTCTGCGTGGCGAAGGCCAGCCATGTCGCGAGATCGGCATCCAGCGCCGTCTCGAGCTCAAGATCGATCGGCACATGCAGCAGCGAGCAGGAGGCGGCGATTTCGACGCGGTCGAGGCCGCGCGCCGATACGACGGGCTCCACCCGTTCGATGATGCCGGCAAGCCCCGCCCGCCAGATGTTGCGCCCGTCGATGACGCCAAGCGACAGCACCTGATCCGGGCGCGTCGCCTGAAGCACCGCCTGGATCTGCTGCGGCGCACGGACGAGATCGACATGCAGGCCGGCGACCGGCAACGCCGCCACGGCGGCGAGATTGTCGTCGAGCGCGCCGAAATAGGTGGTCAGCATCAGCTTCGGCGCCGCTGCGGCCAGCGCCTCATAGGCCAGCGTAAAGGCATGGCGTTCGCCCTCGGTCAGGTCGAGGACGAGAACGGGCTCGTCGACCTGAACCCAGTCGGCGCCGGCTTCGCTCAACCGGCGCAGCAGTTCCGCATAGACCGGTAGCAGTTTCGGCAGCAGGTCGAGCGGCTTGAAGGTCGAGGGCCGCGCCTTGGCGAGCTTGAGGAAGGTGACCGGGCCGAGGATGACCGGGCGGGTGTGGATGCCGAGCGCCTTCGCCTCCAGGAAATGCTCCACCGGCTTTAGCGCGGTGAGCGCGAATTCCTGGTCCTCGGCGATTTCCGGCACCATGTAGTGGTAGTTCGTATCGAACCACTTGGTCATTTCCAGCGCCGGAACGCCATGGCCGTGATGGGCATGGCCGCAATCGGCATGACCCTCGCCCTGGCTGCCGCGCGCCATGGCGAAATAGGTCGACAGCGGCACCGCGCCGCCGCTCCAGCCATAGGCGGGCGGAATGGCCCCGACCATCACGGCGGTATCCAGCACATGGTCGTAGAAGGAAAAATCATTGGAAGGGATGCGGCTGATCCCCCTGTCGCGCTGCAGCGCCCAGTGTTCGGCGCGCAGCCTTGCGGCGGTTTCGAGAAGGTCGCTTTCGGCAATCTTGCCGGACCAGTAGCCTTCGAGCGCGAATTTCAGCTCGCGATGGCGACCGATGCGCGGAAAGCCGAGGCTGGCGACGGTGAGAGTCTGGTTGGTCATGGTCATACCCCATTGGTTCTGGGGGCATGGGTAAAGCGGACGCATGCAGGCGCTGCCGTTGCCGGCAGCGGGCAAGCAACCACCGGGACACCCCGCCCGTGGACGTTATTCGTCGTGGCAGGTCTCCTGGCTTGCGGGTCGTCGCCGCTGTCCGTCTTCCCGAGGCTTTCGCCTCAGTGACATCGTGGACAGCGGCTCGCCGCTTACAGTTGCGGGGGCAGCTCCGGCATTGCCATGGGCGCACCGGATTCCCTCTTAGCCCCGGGGGCGCAGGTCGACTGCTCCGGGGAACCATGACAGGGGCATATCCTCCGAAATTCCGGAGGATGTCAATAGACATAAAGAAATCTTTATATGTTTATTCGTTTCGTTCGTCAGGAGACCGAATAGGGCGCGAAACTCGCCACCCGCTCGTCGACCACCAGCCGCCGGGCAAGCGCGGGAAAGGCGCGCTGCGAGCAGTCGGCGCGTTCGCAGAGCTTGCAGCCCGCGCCGATCGGCGTGCGCGCACCCGGATCGCCAAGCGCCAACCCCTTGGAATAGACCAGCCGCCCGGCATTCTCCAGGTCGCAGCCGAGCCCGATCGAGTAGGCCTTCGCCGGCGCACCGAAACCGCCGCCGCGATGCGACACCGTGCGCGCAATCCACAGATAGGCGCGCCCGTCCGGCATTTCAGCAAGCTGCGTGCAGATGTGCCCGGGCGTGGCGAAGGCCTCATAGACGTTCCACAGCGGACAGGTGCCGCCGACCCGGGAAAAGTGAAAGTTCGTCGCCGACTGCCGCTTGGAAATATTGCCGGCGCGATCGACGCGCACGAAGAAGAACGGCACGCCGCGCGCCTGCGGCCGCTGCAGCGTGCTCAGGCGATGGCAGACCGTCTCGTAGCCGACATTGAATTTCTGCTCCAGCAGCTCGATGTCGTAGCGCAGGGCCTCGGCCGCCTGCAGGAAGGCCCCGTAGGGCATGATCAGCGCGCCGGCGAAATAATTGGCAAGCCCGATGCGCGCCAGCGCCCGCGTCTCGCCATTGCCGAACTGGCCCGGCCCCGCCAGCCGGTCCAGCAGGCCTTCCTGCTCCAGGAAACAGAGCTGGGTCGCGAGTTGGAAGGCGCGCTGGCCCTCGCTCAACCGCGACGACAGGCTGAGCGTCTTGGTGGCCGGATCGAAGCGGCGTTGCGCCGCCGCCCCCGGCTGGTCGCGGCCGATTTCGACGGCGACCCCGTGCTTCTGCCGCAACCGGTTTTCGAGTGGGGCGTCGAATCGGCCGAGCGGCATGTTGAGATCGCCGGCCAGCCGTTCGGCAATCTCGTCCAGTTCGGGGATATGGTTGGCGCGGGCCGAAAAATAATCGCGCACCTCCTCGTAGGGCATCGTCGGCAGGCCCGCTGCCGGTGGCTTGCGGTCGTCGCCGAGCACCGTCGACAGCGCCTCCACCTGCTCGACCGCCCGGCTCCCTTGCCGGTGCAGGGCGTGGACGGCACGGGCGACCGCCGGCATGTTCGCGGCGATTTCACGCATCTCCGCCAGGCTGACCGCCTCTCCGCCATGCAGGCTCGCGAAGGCCTCGCGCAGCCCGCCGACCAGCCGCGCTTCGTCCTCGTCGGAGAAAAGCTGCACGTCGACGCCGAAGGCAGCGTTGAGCCGCAGCAGGATCGGCACGGTGATCGGCCGCTGGTTGTTTTCGATCTGGTTGAGATAGCTCAGCGAAATGCCGAGGCTGTCGGCCAGCCCCTGCTGCGTCAGCCGCCGCTCCTCGCGCAGGCGCTTCAGCCGCACCCCCACAAACGCTTTCTTCACCGGACATCCCTTCTTCGCAACCTTTGCAATTTTGCGGAAACGACTTCGCAAATATCTGCATTTTCAGTCATTTACGCCAAATTCAGGATGTAGATATTGCGAATAAATACCGGCTTGGCAAGCGCCGCGCCTTCAGACGACAACACTCCGGGAGACGCATTCGTGAAATCGCATATCGTCCGCACCCACAAGTCCGCCGAACATCTCGCCCGTGAAGACCAGCTTGCCTGGAAGATCGCCGCCGTCGCCGCCGACGATGTCGCCATCGAGGACGAGGTCGTCCAGATGATCGGCAACCGCATCATCGACAATGCCGCGGTCGCCGCCGCCTCGCTCGCCCGGCGGCCGGTCGCCAGTGCCCGGGCGCAGGCGCTCGCCCATCCCTATGCGCCAGGCGCCACCGTCTTCGGCCTGCCCGGCACCCGCCGCGTCTCGCCGGAATGGGCCGCCTGGGCGAATGGCGTCGCCGTGCGCGAACTCGATTTCCACGACACCTTTCTCGCTGCCGATTACTCCCATCCCGGCGACAATATCCCCGCCATCCTCGCCGTCGCCCAGCATTGCGGCCTGACCGGCAAGGCGCTGGTGCGCGGCCTCGCCGCCGGCTATGAAATCCAGGTGAATCTCGTCAAGGGCATCTGCCTGCATGAGCACAAGATCGACCATATCGCCCATCTCGGCCCTTCAGCCGCCGCCGGCATCGGCGCGGCGCTGAACCTGCCGGTCGAAACGATCTATCAGGCGGTGCAGCAGGCGCTGCATGTGACGACCACCACCCGCCAGTCGCGCAAGGGCGAGATTTCGAGCTGGAAGGCCTATGCCCCGGCTTTCGCCGGCAAGATGGCGGTCGAGTCCGTCGACCGGGTGCTGCGCGGCGAAGGCGCCCCCTCGCCCGCCTGGGAGGGCGAAGACGGTTTCATCGCCTGGCTGCTCGGCGGTCCCAAGGCCGAATACAGCGTGCCCCTGCCGCAACCCGGCGAGGCCAAGCGCGCCATCCTCGACACCTACACCAAGGAACATTCCGCCGAATACCAGAGCCAGGCGCTGATCGATCTCGCCCGCCGCATGGGGCCGAAGATCGGCGATCTCTCGCAGGTGGCAAGCATCGTCATCCACACCAGCCACCACACCCATTATGTGATCGGCACCGGCGCCAACGACCCGCAGAAGATGGACCCGCAGGCAAGCCGCGAAACCCTCGACCATTCGATCATGTATATCTTCGCCGTGGCGCTCGAAGACGGCGGCTGGCATCACGAGCGCTCCTATGCGCCTGAACGGGCGAGCCGGCCGGAAACGATCGCGCTCTGGCACAAGGTCTCGACGGTGGAAGATCCCGTTTGGACGCGGCGCTACCACAGCCACAATCCCGCGGAAAAGGCCTTTGGCGGCCGCGTCGTCGTCACGCTTGCCGACGGCAGGGTGATCGAGGACGAGCTGGCGATCGCCGACGCCCATCCGCTCGGCGCCCGCCCGTTCCGGCGCGCCGACTACATCCATAAATTCCGCACGCTGGCCGAGGGCGTCGTCGCGCCGGCCGAGCAGGATCGCTTCATCGCCGCCGTCGAAAGCTTCACGCTGCTGCCGGCCGGCGATCTCACGCGTCTGAATTTTGAGGTCGCACCCGAAACCCTCGGCCCCGCCGCCGCCAGGGGCATTTTCGACTGGACCGCTTGAAGCCGGAGGAGAAACCCATGACATTGCCCAAGCCGAAGAAATCCGTCGCCCTTTCCGGGGTCGTCGCCGGCAACACCGCGCTGTGCTCGGTCGGCCGCACCGGCAACGACCTGCATTATCGCGGCTACGATATCCTCGATATCGCCGAGGCCTGCGAATTCGAGGAGATCGCCCATCTGCTTGTCCATGGCTGGTTGCCGACGGCGGTCGAGCTTGCCGCCTACAAGACGCGGCTGAAGGCGCTGCGCGGCCTGCCGGATGTCGTCCGGCGCACGCTGGAGCTGCTGCCGGCCGCAACCCATCCCATAGACGTCATGCGCTCAGGCGTCTCGGCGCTCGGATGCGTGCTGCCGGAAACGGTCGATCACAACCATCCCGGCGCCCGCGATATCGCCGACCGACTGATGGCCTCCTTCGGTTCCATGCTGCTCTACTGGCATCACTTCGCCCAGAACGGCAGGCGGATCGACGTCGAGACCGACGACGAATCCATCGGCGGCCATTTCCTGCACATGCTGCACGGCGCGCCGCCGAAGCCGTCGCATGTGCGCGCCATGCACACCTCGCTGATCCTCTATGCCGAGCATGAGTTCAACGCCTCGACCTTCACCGCCCGTTCGATCGCCGGCACCGGATCGGACCTCTATTCCGCCGTCGCCGGCGCGATCGGTGCACTGCGCGGTCCAAAGCACGGCGGCGCCAACGAGGTGGCCTTCGAGATCCAGAAGCGCTACGCCGATCCCGCCGAGGCGGAGGCGGATATCCGTCGCCGTGTCGAGGCCAAGGAGGTGGTGATCGGCTTCGGCCATCCGGTCTATACCGTTGCCGATCCGCGCAACCAGGTGATCAAGCGGGTGGCGCGCGGCCTGTCGCTCGAGGCCGGCACGACGAAGATGTTCGACATCGCCGCCCGCATCGAGGCCACCATGGCCGAGACCAAGGCGATGTTTGCCAATCTCGACTGGTTCAGCGCCGTCTCCTATCATCTGATGGGCGTGCCGACGGCGATGTTCACCCCGCTCTTCGTCATCGCACGCACCTCCGGCTGGGCCGCGCATGTCATCGAGCAGCGGATGGACAACAAGATCATCCGCCCCTCCGCAAACTACACCGGGCCGGAAAACCGCAGCTTCCTGCCGATCGACAGGCGCGGCGAGGCCGCCGCGCCCTCGAAAGCCGCCTGAGGAGTGACCGATGCCCTATCTCGTTTCGCACGACCTGCCCGCCGAGCCGGCGGGCCTCCGCTTCCGCGCCCTGGTGGAAGGCGGCGGCATCCTGCAGCTTCCCGGCGCGCATAACGGCATGGCGGCGCTGCAGGCCAGGGCCGCCGGGTTCGCCGGCCTCTACCTCTCCGGCGCAGCGATGACCGCTTCCATGGGCATTCCCGATCTCGGCATCGTCACCGTCGACGAGGTCGCCTTCTTCATCCGTCAGATCGCCCGCGCGAGCGGCCTGCCGCTGCTGGTCGACGGCGATACCGGCTATGGCGAGGCGCTGAACGTCATGCACATGGTGCGGACCTTCGAGGATGCCGGCGCCGGCGCTGTCCATATCGAGGACCAGTTGCTGCCCAAGAAATGCGGCCATCTCAACGACAAGAAGCTCGCCGATGCCCATGACATGGCCGCCAAGGTCGCCGCCGCCGCCCGTGCGCGCCGCCACCTCTATCTCATCGCCCGCACCGATGCCGCCGCCAGCGAAGGCATTGACGGGGCGGTGGCGCGCGCGAAACTCTTCGTCGAGGCCGGCGCCGACGCCATCTTCCCCGAAGCGCTGGCCACCGCCGAGATGTTCCGCGAATTCGCCCGCCGCATGCCGGGCGTGCCGCTGCTCGCCAACATGACCGAATTCGGCCGAACGCCCTTCTTCACGGCCTCCGAATTCGAGACGATGGGCTATCGCATGGTCATCTGGCCGGTCTCCTCGCTGCGCGTCGCCAACAAGGCCCAGGAGAAGCTCTATGCCATCCTGAAACGCGACGGCTCGACCAGGGCCATGCTCGAGGAGATGCAGACCCGCGCCGAACTCTACGACACCATCGGCCTCGCCGCCTACGAAGCCCTGGACGCCTCGATCGTCAGCACCGTCCTGCCGGAGCCGGCCGCCTCATGAATGACGCCGCCGCGATCTCCGCCGCCTGCCGATAGACACAACTTTCACGAATACCGTTTCGGCGCGTTAACCTTCGCGCTAACATCCTGTACGTCGTTTACGCTTTACGGCGATGGATCTTCTATAGACCAAGGGCAGTCCGGCTTCCTGGCCCCCTATCGCATGATCCATGATGGAACAGGCGGGGCGCATGAATTCGCATCGTCATCGGTGCGGCGGATCGGTGTTGGGAGTATGATGATGCCATCGACGGGCTGGTTAGGGCGGCGGATGTCTGGCGTTGCGGAGAGGGCGTATGGCATGGGGGTGGCCCATGTCGGATGATATGGTCGCGCCGGCGGCCGGGCGGCCCTCGCTGTCGCAAAGGCTGCGCGATCTCCTGAAACAGCGGGATGTCTCGGGCATGGTGACGGCGGTCGTCATCAAGGTGATGGTGCTGACCCTGAATTTCACGCTGATCACGCTGGCCGCACGCGCGCTCGACTCCAGCGCCTTCGGCTATTATTCCATCCTCTTTTCCGCCGCCAGTCTGCTCTATATCGTTGCCGCCGTCGGCCAGGAGCCCTTCGTCCTGCGCATCTGGAACGAAATGAAGGTAAACGCGGACGCCCCACGTCTCAAAGGCGCGTTGCTATTCACCTTCGTCGCCTCCGTTTGCGGCCCGCTGATCGCGACGGCGATCTTCTATCCCTGGGCACTCACCTATGTCGGCCATGGCACGGCGCTGGCGACGCTTGCCTATCTCGTGATTTCGTCGCCGTTGCAGATCTGCATCCATCTGGTGCGTACCGAACGCGGCACCGTCTATGGCGATGGCCTGAGTTTCGCGATCGTCGGCCTCCCGCCCATCGTCTATCTCGGCATGTGCCTCGTCAACGGCACGCCAGCAGACATCGCCGATATTTTCACCGTGCTCGCCTGCGGCGCCTTCGTGGCGCTGCTGGCGCAGCTCGTCATGATCCGGCGCCGCATCCTCGCGCTTTTTCCCGATTTCCGGACGGTGCGCGCCATCATCGAGTTTCGCCAATGGCTTCCGCGCTCGGGCAAGCTCTGGATGACCGCTTCGCTCGAAGCGACCAACCAGTATATCGACGTGATCATCATCGGTTTCCTGATGGATCCGACGGTCGCCGGCGCCTATTTCGTCACCGTCCGCTTCGCCAACCTGTTTGCCGCAGCCGCCGACGCCGTCAACCTGTTCGCCACCCAGCACCTGCCCGCGCTCTACTACCGCGACGAGCGCGCGGCGCTCGCCAAGATGCTCGACAATCTCGCCTGGATCATGGCCTTCTTCACCGGCATGGGCCTTCTCGGCATCACTGCCGGCGGCTATCTGGCGCTATGGGTCATCAACGAGAACTACACCCAATATTACCCGCAATTGCTGATCCTGTGCCTGGGAACGGCAGCCGCCGGGACGACGCGGGCATCGACGCTGGCGCTGATGCTGTCAGGTCATGAAGGCCGCTATCTGCTGATCACCGCCATGGGCGTGTTGCTGCGCTGCCTCGCCTTGTTCGCTCTCGTCCCGCATTTCGGGATTACCGGGGCGGTCATCGCCAGCACCCTCATCTATGCCATCCAGGCCGTTGCCTTCCGTCGGGCCGACAAGGCGCTGACAGGCCTGGACGCCTCGATGTTCCGGCTGCTGCGCAAGCGGCCGGTGCCCGAATGAAAACGACCGGAACAGCCGTCATCCTTCAATCCCCCGGCCTGCCGCAAGAGTCCGTGACCGCCATGACACGCCTGAATTCCGATCTCGAAAAAACCCAGCCATACCGCAAGGGCGAGCCCGGCGCGGTGGCGACTCCCGTGACCTTCTCGGACACGATCGGCCTTTTCACGCCCGCGCTACCGGGCCGGCAGGCCGGCGTCGCGGTGCTGCTGGCGAGCCCCTGGGGCTATGAGGACATGTGTACGCGCAAATTCTGGCGCGTCCTTGCCGAATCCCTTTCCGATGCCGGCATCGCCAGCCTGCGCTTCGATTATCCGGGCACGGGCGATGCCCTGGAATTCCGCGACCCGGATGCGGGTCTTTCCGCCTGGCGCGCGACGCTGCTTGCGGCCGCCGAGACCCTGCGCGGCCTGTCGGGCATGGGCGAACTCGTCGTCATCGGCCAGGGCATCGGCGCATCGCTGGCTTACGAAACCTTTGCCAATGAACGGCATGTCCGGGGACTGGCGCTGCTGGCGCCGGCGGTTTCCGGGCGTGGCTATGTGCGCGAAATGTCGATCTGGGCCCAGATGATCGAGGAGGCGCCGGAAAAGAAAGGCGGCACGCTGGTGTTCGGCGGCGTTGCGCTGCCGGAACCGCTGATCGCCGATATCAAGGGCATCAATCTCGGCCGCGCAGGGCCGTCATGGGTGAAACACTACCTGCTGGCGAGCCGCCACACGCCGCCGTCCGAAACCGACCTGGCCGAACAGCTTCGCGCCCACGGCGCGACGGTCGAGCTGCTTGCCTATGAAGGCTATAACGAGCTGGTTCATGACCTCTCGACCTCGCGGCCTCCTTTGGCGATGATCGGCAGGGTGACAGACTGGATCGGCAGGATCGGGAGCGAGGACGCGCCGCTGCCGGGCATTGGCGCCATGCGGCAAGATTTCCCCGGCCCGGCCGACATGCCTCTGTGCGGCGATGGGTTTGTCGAGACGCCTGTCCGGTTCGGTGAAGGCGAGCGCCTTTACGGCATCCTCTGCGAGCCGGCGGACGGTGAGCGCAAGGGCGCGACGGTGATCCTGCTCAGCACCGCCTATGAGCGAGCTTCCGGCTGGGGACGGATCACCGCGCTCGCCGCCCGGCAATTCGCCGCCAAGGGCATCGCCTCGCTGCGTTTCGACCCCGCCAATGTCGCCGACAGTCCGCCGCTGGCGGGCGTGCCGGCCCAGATCATCTATTCCGAGGCGCAGCATCTGGATGTCGCGGCGGCGATCGATTTCATCGAAGGCCGCGGCCTCGGGCCGGTCATCCTGACGGGACGCTGCAGCGGCGGCTATCTCGCCTTTCGTACCGCCGCGCGTGATCCGCGCGTGAGGGGCCTGGTTGTCGTCAATGCCTATACGCTGTTCTGGGATCCTGCCCAGTCGATCGACGAATGGCTGCAATTCTCGCCGCAGCGGCTGAGCTCTTACGGCTCCAAGGCGCTTAAGCTGGAAACCTGGAAAAAGATCCTGCGCGGCGACGTCAACCTTGGATATGCCGCCCTCAATACCTTCCGCTTCCTGCGCAAGCGGCTTCTGGAATTTGCCGGGCCGCTGGCGGCGGCCTTGCCGGCGCTGTCGCGCGAGGGACGGGAGGTCCATGGCGCGCTGCAGGCCATCCAGGCGCATCAGGCGGAACTGGTGCTGTTGTACCGGGATAACGATGTCGGCCTGCACCATTTTTCCTACCACTTCGGCGCCGACGGCGCGAAGCTGGCACGATATCCGAACGCGCGGCTCGTCCTCGTGCCGGATGCCGACCGCAACATGACCAAGCCGCATGCGCGCGCTGCCTGCCGGCAGGAAATCGAAGCGCTGGCGCTGAAATTTCCGCCGGGCACCGCGAAACAGCCATCGTAAGACAGGCCGCATTCCGGTTATCCAGGCGACCCCAACTCCCCACGCAGCCGCCGGTCGCACAGGCTGAAGCGGTTCGAAGCCGTGGCTGCCGCCGGAGCAATCTCGCATCTTTCATATCTGACGCGGGGATCAGGAACTGTTTGGCCGGTCGGGAATTTATACTTCGTCTCCGGTGGCTGCAGATGGATGAACGTTTCCAATGGCTTGCCGGGAGCATACGGCCACGCGCCCGCCCAAAGGGTCGCGGCCTTTCAAGAAGGAGAACCGATATGCGTAAGATTTTCGTAGCCTTTCCGCTGACGATTGCCGCCCTGTTCACCACCGGCGCCCATGCCGAGGACGGCGCCCTGACCGGTGCCGTCGGCGGCGCGGCGACCGGTGCGATCGTCGGCGGCCCGGTCGGCGCCGCGGTCGGCGGCGTTGCCGGCGCGGTGATCGGCACGGCGATCGATCCGCCGCCGCAGAAGGTCGTCACCTATGTCCGCGAAGCGCCGATGCCGACAAAGAAGGTCGTCGTCGAGGAGCATGTCGTGGTCGGCTCGGCCTTGCCGGAAACCGTCGTCGTCACGCCGGTGCCCGAGGATCCCGCCTATGCCTATGCGGTGGTCAACGACGAACGCGTGATCGTCGAGCCTTCCTCCCGCAAGGTGATCCAGATCCTCAACTGACCCTGAACCGACTCGAGGGCGCCGATCCGTTTTACGGGGCCGGCCCCTTGAGGGGAGCATGACCCATGAAACAGTTCGGCCGCTTTCTTTTCGCAATCGGCTCGGCGCTCGGCCTCTGCTTCGTCGGCTCGGCCACCGCCTCGCTGCTCATGTCGCCGCAGACGGACGGGCCGCAGATTCGCCAGGTCGACGTTACCGACCTGTGGACGATTCGCCCGGTGCGCGTCGATCCCTCAAGGCAGAATTTCGAACGCCTCGCCTCCATAGCGCCCGTCGATCCGCCCGCCTTGCCGCGCCCGGCCGCGCCTGTCGTCCAGAAGACGGCGGTGATCGACGGTACGGCCGGCCAGCCCTCCGAAGCGCATGTCGCCTGGTGTGCCAACCGCTACCGCTCCTACGATCCCGGCAGCAATACCTATCGCTCCTATACCGGCACGGTTCGTACCTGCGTTTCGCCGCATATGGACGAAGGCCGCGCCGCGTCTTCGCCTGCCGGCCTGTCGCAGGCGCATATGTCCTGGTGCGCAGCGCGCTATCGTTCCTACCGGGCGCAGGACAATACCTATCGCTCCTATTCCGGCGAGCAGCGTGACTGCCTCTCTCCTTTCCTGCAGGACGGCTGATCGACCGCGGCCCCGGCTCGATCCGGTGTTGAGCCGAAATCCGCTCCGTGGTTAACTCCGCCTGCACAAGGATTGGCCCCCGGATTTGGAAAGGACCGGTCGCTTTGCCCCAGCCGGCAGGATTATCAGGAGCGGCGGCCATGGCGCTCTTCGCCATCCTCGCGCTGGCGGCAACAGCCCGTGCCGACGAGAACGACCGCGATGCCTGTCTTTACCAGGGTCACGACGGCGACCATGCGCTCTGCATTCGCAAGGAAAGGTTCAACACCGATCTCTGCGCCGTCATCGACCATTTCGCCACCACGCGCGATATTCCGCCGGCTTTCTTTGCCCGGCTGATCTGGCGCGAAAGCCTGTTCCGGCCGGACGCCGTCAGCCCTAAGGGGGCCGAGGGCATCGCACAGTTCATGCCCGGCACGGCGCGTCTCAGGGGCTTGCAGAACAGCTTTGATGTCATTCAGGCGCTGGATGCCTCGTCCAGCTATCTCAGCGATCTCAGGAACCGCTTCGGCAATCTCGGCCTGGCGGCGGCGGCCTACAATGCCGGCGAAGATGGCTTGCGTCGTTTTCTCACCGGCAACCGGCTGCCGATCGAGACGCGCGACTACGTTTTCATGATCACCGGCGCCTTCGTCGAGACCTGGCGCGACAATCCGCCGGAGAGCGCCGCGCCCGAGCTCGCCAGGGATACGCCCTTCCAGCAGGCCTGCGTGACGCTCGCCGAGACGCGGCGGATGCGCGAGCCGATCCTGTTCCAATCCGCCGACTGGGCGCCCTGGGGCGTGCAACTTGCCGCACATTACAATCCGGCGGTCGTCGATCGCCTGTTCAATCTGGCATTGATGAAACTGCCGCCGCCGCTGAGCGCCGAACGGGCGCTGTTCGTGCGTCAGCGCGGCGGCAATTTCGGCGCGCGGCCACGCTACGCCGCGCGGATCGGCCGGGAGAACCGGGCAGAAGCGACGAAGCTCTGCACCGCCATCCGTGCCGCCGGCGTGCCCTGCACCGTGTTCAGGAATCGATGATCAAAGGCCGAGATCGAGCAGCGCCCGGCGCATGACGGCGGCATCGGCGTCGATGCCGGTCCAGTAGCGGATGGCGACGATGCCCTGGTTGACGAGCATGCCGAGACCGTCGGCGGTGCGACAACCACGCCTCTGGGCCGCCCGCAGGAACGGCGTCAGCGGTGGATTGGGAATGCCGTCGGCCACAACCATGTCCGGCCGCAGGCTGTCGGCATCGATATCCGGCATGGCCTCGACATCGGGAAACAGGCCGATGGAGGTGGCATTGATGAGGATATCCGTCCCTTCCGGCACGACATACCGGCTCATCCACGGTTGATAACGGCCGATTGCCGGCGTATTGGCATCGATGATCGCCGCCACCTCCTCGCCGCGCCCCGCGCTACGATTGACGATGGTGATTTCGGCAGCACCCGCCAGCGCCATCTCGACACCGACCGCGCGCGCCGCGCCGCCGGCGCCGAGCAATACGACCCGCTTGCCGGCGGGATGGACGATCGGGGAGAGCGCGGCCACAAAACCCTTGCCGTCGGTATTCTCGCCGATCAGCCGCTCGCCGCGGCGCACGACGGTGTTGACCGCGCCGATGATGCGGGCGCTTTCGCCAAGCCCGTCGAGATGTTCGATGACCGCGACCTTATGCGGGATCGAGCAGTTGAAGCCCATCCAGCCCATGGCGCGGGCGCCGCGTACGGCATCGGCCAAGGCTGACGGCGCCACCTCGCAATTGAGATAGCGCCAGTCGAGGCCATGATGGCGATAGGCGGCCTCGATCATGGCGACGGTCGGATTTTCGGCGGCCGGCATGGCGAAGGAGCCGGTCAGCGGCGACAGGAAATTATGGGTCATGAAAAGCTCCAGAAAGTCAGGCGGCGAGATCGTCGTTGCGCCAGGCGGTGCGCAGGTGATTGCCGACCCGCAACGCCTGTGCGCAGACGGTCAGGGCCGGATTGAGCGCCGCCGAGGACGGGAAGAAGGAGGCATCGACGACATGGAGATTGCGATGATCATGGGCGCGACACAGGCCATCCAGCGCCGACGTCGCGGGATCGTCCCCCATGCGCACCGTGCCGCATTGATGCGACGGCGCCTCGATGCCGAAATCGTGGCGCAGCACCAGCGGGAAGATCCGCCCGAGCCGCGCCTTCACATGCCGCACGAAGCGGTCATGCGCCGGCCGGTCGCCGGGCCGGTAGTCGATCTCCACCTGATCGTTGGCAAGCAGCCGCACCCGGCTTAACGCGTTCGGCAGATCCTCCGACATGCACAGCCAGTCGACGCTGTGGCGGCCGAGCAGGTTGGCGAGCGGGCGCGGCACCCAGGAATAGGCGGCGCGGATCATCGGCCCCTGGATGTTGCCGAGCATCTGCACATTGCCCCGCGCCGCGCCATCGCCGGGCAGGCCGTGATAGAAATCGTTGACCGACAGGGTTTTGGGAAATTTCGTGTCGTTGACCCGCAACGGCATCAGTCCCATGAGTCCGGTCAGGTGATGGTTCATCAGGTAGCGGCCGACGACGCCGGAGCGGTTGGCAAGCCCGTCCGGACAGGTCTCACCGGCCGACCGCAGCAGGATCAGCGCCGAATTGATCGCCCCGGCGCTGAGCACGAAAAGCGGCGCCTCGACCCGGATCATCTGGCCCTCGCGACGGATTTCGGCCGCTTCGATGCGCCCGTCCGCTCCCGGCAGCAGCCGCATGACCTGCGCCTTCGTCCATAGCGTGACATCGGGATGCTTCAGAATCGGGCGGATCAGCCGCGTCTCACCATCGCCTTTTGCGCCGTACCGACAGGCGAACGCATCGCAGGCGCCGCAGCGGCGACAGAGACCGCCCGGCCCGAAATCCACTGCCGAGGGCATATGGAAGGGACGAAGCCCATCGGCGCGCAGTTTTTCGGCCATGTCGGCAATGACCGGCTCATGCGCGATGGCGGCATGATCATAAGCCGCCGAGCGGAACGGCTCGGTCGGATCCAGCCCCGCCTGCCCACGCACGCCGAAAAGACGCTCGGCCTCGCCATACCACGGCTCCATGTCGGCATAGGAAACCGGCCAGGCGGGCGAAACGCCATCCTCGTGGTCCACCGCTCGAAAATCGCTTTCGCGGAAACGGAACATCGCGGTGCCATAGAATTTCGTATGCCCGCCGACGAAGTAGTATTGGCCGGGGCGATAGCGGCGACCGTTCCGGTCCTGATATTCCTCCCGTGTCTTGTAGCGCGCCTGCACGAAGACGGCTTCGGCATCGGAATTTTCCGGCTCCTGCGGCAGGAAATCGCCACGCTCGACGATGAGGATTCTTGCGCCCGTGCCGGCGAGTTGGCGCGCCACCGTGCCGCCGCCCACGCCCGAGCCGATGATGACCACATCCGGTCGAATTGCCGTATCCATCCGCGAACCCCTTGAACTGTCCGCGCCAATCTAACGACGGCAACGGATTGCACCATTCCCTCCGGCCGCATGATTTTGTACGATTGCCGCATTCTTTCAGTACAGGAAGGGAGCAATGCACCAATGCAGCCCTGGTTCGAAACCGTCACCATCCCGCGCGACCGCTCCTGGCTGCTGTTCGACCGGCAATTGCCCGACTTTCCCTTCAACTGGCATTACCATCCCGAATTCGAACTGACGCTGACGGTCGGCAGCTGCGGGGTGCGCTTCGTCGGCGATCATGTGGAGCGATATGCACACGACGATCTCGTGCTGCTCGGCCCAAACCTGCCGCATGCCTGGCAGTCCGAGGCGCTGGTCGGCGATGCGCCGCTGCACCGCGCTATCGTCTGCTGGTTCACCCGCGACTGGATCGAGGGGCTGATGGCGCTGATGCCGGAATATGCGAGCCTCGGTCCGCTTGCCGCCGCGGCCGGGCGCGGGCTGGAATTCGACGCCGAAACGGTGGCGCGGCTTCGCCCCCGCATGCTGGCGCTCGGCGCCCTGGCGCCCGCCCGGCAGGCGCTGGAATTGCAGTCGATCCTGCTCGACCTTTCCGCCGCCGACGGCCGACAACTGGCGTCGGGAGAAATTTCGGTCGGCGGAAACCCGCGCGACCGCGAGCGGATGCGCCGGGTGCTGACCTGGCTGCATGCCCATTATCGGGAGCCACTGCGGCTGGAGCCGCTCTCGGCCATCGCTCATTTGACCGACAGCCAGTTGCAGAGGGTGTTCAAGCGCAGCACCCGCATGTCGATCAGCCAGTATGTCGCGCAACTGCGCATCGGCCGGGCCTGCCAGATGCTGGTGCAGACCGACTTGTCGATCGGGCATATCGCCGGCGAATGCGGCTTTTCCGACATGGCCCATTTCGCCCGTCAGTTCCGCGCCGCCAAAGGTGTTGCGCCAACCCGTTACCGGCAGGACTTCAAAGCTTCAGCAGGGCGTGGATGAGGCCGGCATGCGAAAGCCCGCCGAAGAGACCGGCGGGCTTTCGCAGCCTTGGCCGTCGCCGTCAATGGGCGGCGACAAGCTTCATGACATGAGATTTGTGCATTTCGAGCGTCGGCAGCGTCTTCTCGGCAAAAGTTTTGACGGCTTCGTCGTCACCGCCCTTGGCATAGGTGGCGAAGAGGGTGACGGCCTCCATATGCGCGACGGTCTGCATATCGATGTAGAGCGCCTGGAATTCGTCGCCCGATGCCGCATCGAGCAGTTTCAGCATCGCAGCATGTTTCGGCGCCAGTTCCGGCTTGGCGTCGCCGGAAAGCTTTGCCGCCTTCTTCAGCGCCTCGCCCGCCTTGGTGTGGTCGGCGACCATCTGTCTGGCGAATTCCTTGATATCCCCGGCGCTCGCCTTCTTCTCGGCGATCCGGCTGGATTCGATTTCGAAGGCGTTCGAACTTTCGACGGTCCTCACGAAGGACATCTTTTCGATGTTCATCGCGGCGGCGGCCTTGTCGGCATTCTCGAGTTTTGCAGCCTGGGCGACCGGCGCGGCCAGCAGGAAACCCGAGACGATTGCGGTGGAGATCCATGTTCTCATCGGTCGCTCCTCACTTTACACTGTCGAAGGCGGCGGTCAGATCGGTGATCGCCATATCCATGGCCTGCTTGGCCTGCGGCACGACCTTGGCCATGCCGAAGAATTCATGGGTCACGCCATCGAAGGTCTTGACGTTGACCTTTACGCCCGCCTTCTCAAGCTTTTCGGCATAGGTTTCGCCTTCGGAACGCAACGGATCGATCTGGGCGAGGATCACCGTCGCCGGCGCGACGCCGGCAAGGTCGGAACGACCGTCGAGATCGATGCGCGGATCCTTCGCCTGATCCATGGACGTGGTGACATGTTTCACGAACCATTCCATATCCGCCTTGCCGAGCGGCTTGGCATTGGCATTTTCCTTGTAGGACTGCGTGTTCATGTCGCTGCCGGCGACGGGATACACGAGAAGCTGGTGCACGGGTTGCCTGGTCTTTTGTGTCTTGGCCATCAATGCGACGTTGGCGGCGAGATTGCCGCCGGCGCTTTCCCCGGCGACCGCGATCTTCTCCGCATTGCCGTTCAGTTCATGGATGTTTTCGACCACCCATTGGTAAGCGGTCCAGGCATCGTCGTGGGCTGCGGGAAACTTGTGCTCCGGCGCATGGCGATATTCAACCGAAACCACGATCGCCTTCGCGCCGGCGGCAATGGCGCGCGGGCTTGCATCATAGACGTTGATGTCGGCGATCACCCATCCGCCACCATGATAGTAGACGACGACGGGGAACGGTCCCTTGCCGTCCGGAACGTAGACCCGCGCCGCCAACCCGCCGTTCGGCGAGGGAATGGCGATATCCCTGGTGGTCACCTTCGCTTCCGGATCGGAGGAAATGTGCTTTTCCCATTGCAGGGCGCGGGCGGCATCGGCGGGGCTCGCCTGCATGCGTGCTTCCGGTACAGACAGACCGGCAACGGGTTTGGCCTCCAGTGCCTGGAGCTTGTCCAGTACGGCCTGCATTTCGGGAGCCGGCTTTGCCATATCCTGGGCCGCAGCCAGGGGGGCCCAAACGACAATCGTAACGGCGGCCGCGGCAGTCAGCCGGGCCATTCGGGAGCATAAACGCATGGCAGGTTCCTTCCTGGTGGTGCCGTTCCAACACCGTCGTCCCGCGATTGTTCCCAAAGGCCTTGCGATGCGCCCGGAGAATTTCGCCGCCTTTGGCCGGTTCGCCCGAGATGCCGCCTGCGCTGACTGGAGATGCTTGTCTTGAGAAGCACGACCCATGGCTGCCGCATGCCGCTCAACCGAGAAGGCGCTGGCATCAGACGAGGGCTTGCAGCGCCGGATGGAGCCGCAGACGCCGCTTATTTGCGCGTCAGGCTGAAGGAAAAATGGCTGCCGCGATGGTAGTCGATGGCATAGTTGACCGGAACGCCGGCTGCGTTGAAACAGATTTCCTTGATCAGCAGCGCCGGGCCGAAATCGCCGAGATCATGCCGTTCGACCACGTCCTGCGGCAGCAGCACGGCCGAAACGGTGGCTGCCGACATGCGGGGACGGTTGCGATACGTGTCCAGCAGCGCGATCAGCGAGCCGCTCCAGTCGATGTCGAACAGCCGCGTCGGGATGATGCTGCGCGGCACGTAATCGACGCAATAGAGGATCGGCGCATCCTCGTGCAGCCGCAGCCGCTCGATGCGGATGACGCGGTCGCCCTGCGCGAGTTGCAGATCCTCGGCCAGCCGCTTGTCCGGCTTCTCCTCCGAGATCGACAGAACCTTGTTGACCGGCCGATAGCCGTAATGCCGCGTCATGTCGGTGACGCTTTCGAACACGGTGATGGGACGATCGACCTGCACCGCCGACAGCGCCGAGACGAACCGGCCGCGCCCATGCTCGACATAGATGATGTCGTCCTGTTCCAGCAGTTTCAGCGCCTCGCGCAGCGCCGGCCGGGAAATCTTGAAACGCTGGGTCAGCTGCGCCTCGGTCGGCAGCTTGTCGCCAGGCTTCAGTCCCTCCGAACGGATCAGGTCGGCGATCCGGTCACGCAACTGAACGGCAAGGGTGCGGGAATCGCGAAGGGGCTCCTCCAAGAGATTGCCTCATATGCTGGTTGTTGCAATCTTCTTCTTGTCTGACAAATAGTGTCGGGTCAAGTTTTATCACCCGGCCGACGGCACGGTGCTTGCGGCGATCATCAGGGGTTTCCAAACGCAGGGCAGCTTGACAGCACCTCGCAATGATGTCAGTTGTCTTACAACATTATTGAAGGTGACCCGACCGTCGCCAGGCCATCGAGAGACCCGCCATGCTGAACTTCGACGAACAGAGATTCCTGCGTATCCAGACGGGCGCCGTTGCGCTGCAGAAGCGCCTCGAAACGGTGATCAACACCTGCCTGGCCGAGGGCGCCGACAGCATCTTCTTCCTCGGCACCGGCGGCGCCGCGATCCTGATGCAGCCGGCGGCGCAATTGCTGCAGCGCCGTTCGCGTTTTCCGGCCTTCATCGACATGCCGGCCGAGATCGTGCTGACCGGCTGCGCCAACCTCACCGAAAAATCCATCGTCGTCATGCCCTCGCTTTCCGGCACGACCAAGGAAAGCGTGGCGCTGCTGGCGAAGCTGAAGGAAATCGGCGCGACCGTGATCACGCTGGTCGGTCATGCGGAAACGCCGCTCGGCAAGGGCGGCGACCATGTCTTCGTCAACTTCGCCGAGGACGACACGTCCTGCGAATCCTTCTACCTGCAATCGCTGTTCATCGCGCTGGCGATCCTGAAAGCGCGCGGCGAAATCGAGGGTTACGAACGCATCGTCGCCGAGCTGGTGTCGCTGCCGCCGCTGCTGCTGGAGGTGAAGCGCGCCTATGAGCCGAAGGCCGAGGGTTTTGCCAAGATCCTCGCCGGCTCCGACTATCATATCGTCACCGGCGCGGGAAACGTCTGGCCGGAAGCCTTCTATTACGGCATGTGCATTCTGGAGGAGATGCAATGGATCCGCACTCGCCCGGTGCATGCCTCCGATTTCTTCCACGGCACGCTGGAGCTGGTGGAAAAGGACGTCAGCGTCATCCTCTTCAAGGGCGAGGACGCGCTTCGGCCGCTGGCCGACCGCATCGAGAATTTCGCCCCGAGCTATACCGACAGGCTGACGGTGCTCGATACCGCCGATTTCGAACTGCCTGGCATTTCGGCTGAGACCCGCACCCTGATCTCGCCGGTGCTGCTCGCCACCGTTCTGGAGCGCATCAGCGCGCATCTGGAAGTGCTGCGCGACCATCCGCTGACCACGCGCCGCTATTACAAGAAGGTTGCCTATTGAGCCGCCCGGCCCGATATCGTTAGTCCTCGGCCGCGCGGGCGAAAAAACTCGCGCGGCCTTTTCGTTCGCAGCGAGGCTTTTCATGGGCACTTTCCGGTTCGCCGCCGTCGGCGACAATTGCATCGATCGTTTCCGGCCGCCGCTGAACCAGTCTCTGGTCGGGGGTAACGCGGTCAATGTCGGCGTGCAACTGGCGCGGCTCGGGCAAACCGCCTTCTATTTCGGCGCGGTCGGCGAGGATGCCGATGGCCGCCGCACGCTGGATCTGCTGGCGGAAAACGGCGTGCGCCTCGACCATGCCGAAACGCGTCCCGGACTGACGGCGTATACGGATATCGAAGTGCTTCCCTCGGGAGACCGGGTCATCGCCTATGAGGATTTCGGCGTCTGCGCCGGCTACCGCCCCTCGCCTTCCGACATCGAGGCGCTGAAAACCATGGACCATGTGCATATCGGCTGGCTCGACGATGGCGGCGCGCTGCGGCGGGCGCTCGCAGCGGCGGGCGTCAGCGTTTCCCAGGATATTTCGGTCAATGCCGATCCCGGCAATCTCGGCATAGACGGGCTGAGCGTCGCCTTCGGTTCCGCCGGCGACGGCGATGCCGACAGCCTCATGCGGTCGTTGCTCGATGGTGGTGCACATACCGCCGTCGTTACCCGAGGGGCGAACGGGTCCGCGGCGATGGACGGTAGCCTGCGGGCCGAAACCGGCATACGCCCGGTCGAGATCGTCGATACGACGGGGGCCGGCGACAGTTTCATCGCCGGCTTCCTCGCCGCCTTTTTAGGCCGTGCGCCGCTGCAACGCTGCTTGGAGGCCGGCCGCGACCATGCCAGCCGGACCTGTACCCATGTCGGGGGTTTTCCGCAGCGGCCTCTACCCTTGTGACGCTTACTTGAGGACGAGCCAGCCGGAAAGAATAATGATCGCCGCGCCCGCCAGCGTATGCAACTCGACGGGTGTAGCGAACAAGAGCAGGCCAAACAGGCAGCCCCAGACGATCTGGCTATACTGGAAAGGCGCCACCACCGAAGCCTCGCCGATGCGGAAGGCGCGGACGAGCAAGCCGTGGCCCATGAGCATCGCCAGCCCGCCGGCCAGCGCCAGCAGGAGATCGGTGGTGCCGACCGCCGCCAGACCTTCGGTCACCACGGCAAGGCCGAGCGCCAGGGGCGCCAGCACCACCAGCGCGCTCGCCACCAGCGCGTCGTCGGTCTCTGCCAGCTTCGCCTTGCGCAGCAGCACCAGTGACAGCGCAAAGAGGACCGCCGAACCAAGCGCGGCGGCATGGCCGTAATTCAGCGGCGCCACGCCCGGCTCCAACGCCACGGCGACGCCGGCGAAACCGATGAGCACCCCGCCCCAGCCACGCGCCGACAGCCTTTCGCCCAGCAGCACGAAACTCAGCACCGCCACCAGGATCGGCGTCAGGAAGGCGATCAGATAGGCCTCCGCCAGCGGCAGCTTGGCAAAGGCATAGTGAATCAGCACGGTATCGCCGGCCAGAAGCGCGCCACGCAGCAGCGCCAGCTTCGGCTCGCGCGGCACCAGCCGCCGCACCTGTCCGCGCACCAGCGCCTGTCCCGTCAGGAAGATCAAGCCGACGGCGGTGATCATGAAAGTCACCTGCGGCGGCGGCAGATGCCCGGCCAGCAGCTTGACGAAGACATCCGCGCCGGAAAACAGCGCGAAGGCGCAGAGAACGACGACCGCCGCCCGTCCGTTGGCGGGCGTGACGGCGGCGGCATCGATGGACAAGGGCAACGGCTCAGCGGACATTGAAGCGGCCGAACCTTTCCTCGATCCGGGCCTGCGCATATTCGAGGCAGATGGACAGGATCCAGTAGATCATCGAGGCGGTGATCAGCATTTCGATGTGGCGGAACTCCGTCTGCCCCTGGGTGCGGGCGAGATACATGATTTCCCAGACGCCGACGACCGAGACCAGCGAAGAATCCTTCAGCATGGCGATGAACTGATTGCCGGTCGGCGGAATGATGACCCGCATCGCCTGCGGAAGGACGACCAGCGCCATGGTCTGCGAGGGGCTGAGTCCCAGAGCGGTCGCGCCTTCCGTCTGCCCGCGCGGAATGCTTTCGATGCCGGCGCGGAAGATTTCGGTCATATAGGCGCCGTAGCACAGCGACAACGCCAGAATGCCGGCCGGCACCGCGCCGATGACGTAGCCCACCTGCGGCAGGCCGAGATAGATGATGTAGATCTGCATGAGCAGCGGCAGGCCGCGAAACAGCGAGGTGTAGAAGGTCGCAAGACCGTAGATGACACCGTTGGTCGACAGCTTGGCGATGGCGCCGGCCAGCGCGATCACCGTGGCGATGATGATCGAGATCGCCGAGATATAGAGCGTCGTCGTCACCCCTTGCGTGATCAGGTAGCCGATCTTCTTGGCGATGAAGGCGAAGGACAGGTCGAAGGAATAGAAGAACAGCATCAGCAGGGCGAACAGCTCGACCCAGACGCCGACCACCTGCTGACGGCGCGACAATTGCCGCAGCAACTTCCAATTGGCGGCGACGATCAGCGCGATCAGCAGCGCCGAGACCAGCCGGCCGGCGGCCTGGTTTTCGCCGAGCCAGGCGGCCGACATCGGCAGAAGATGCCCAAGCCAGGCCGAACTGATGCCGAGCTGGTAGAGGCCAAGCGTCACGACGAGAAGGAAGAACAGGCTCGCGGCGCGACGCGACGCCTCCGGATAGGTCAGTATCAATCGGCCGATCATCGTAGTCGATCCCCCTCGCCTCAGGCGGCGCGCTCGCGCCACCAGTCCTGGGCCTGCAGTTTCCAATAGGTGAGCTGCGCCACCGCCAGCCCCGCGAGACCGCCGGCCCAGACGAGGCCGAAGGGCGAAAACAGGCTGTAGCGTTCCGACTGACCGAGAATGCCCTCTGCGATCACCTTGCCGCCGATGGCAGTGGTGTTGAGCCCATGGCCGCCGAAGGCGGTGCAATACCACACGCCATCCCGCATCTTGCCGATCTGGGGCATGAGATGGCGGGCATAGGACATCAGCCCCGACCAGGCGAGCTCGGTCTTCAGGCCTGCCAGTTGCGGATAGGTGCCGACCATCTCGGCGCGCAATTCCTTGACCAGCGCCTCCGTCGAGGCGGCGCGGGTGGTGATGCGCCCGCCCCAGAGCAGCCTTTTGCCGCCGTCGATCACCCGGTAATAGTCGCCGGCGCGGCGATTGTCGCCGATGGCGTCCGAGGTGGCGATGGCCGAAGCGATCATATCGGGCGCTTCCTCGCTGACCATCACATAGGTGGCAATCGGCAGGAAGGCGCGTTTCAATGCGCCCAGCAGCGCCCCGGTATAGCCGCCTGTCGTGAACACCACATGCCGGGCGAAAACCTCGCCGCCGGCGGTCGCCACACGTTTTTGCGCGCCATCGAGATCGACGGATCTGGCCGGCGAGCCCTCGAAGATGCGCCCGCCGAGACGCTCGATCTCGCGGGCGACGGCGCGCAGGTAGTTGAGCGGATGCATGTGGAAGGCGCGGCCGTCGCGCAGCGCCTGGAAATAACGCTCGGATTTCAGCACTGAGCGCACGCGGTCGCGCTCCATGAATTCCAGCTCGTAGCCGTAATCGCGGCGCAGGCCATCGGCATAGGCCTTGAGATCGGCGGCATCGTCGTAGCGCAGCACGCTCATGATGCCGGGGATCGGCCGGGCGTCGTCGATGGCAAGCTCGCGGATGGTGTCGCGCACGAAATCCATGCCTTCGATCGACATCATATGCAGCTTGCGCGCCGCCTCCTTGCCGGCGATGCGGGCGATCTCGTCGCTGCCGGTGGCATACCCGGCGCCGACAAAGCCGCCATTGCGGCCAGAGGCGCCGAAACCGACACTTTCGGCCTCCAGCACGATGACGGACTGGCCGGCACGGGCAAGCTGCAGCGCCGTCGTCAGGCCGGCAAGCCCGCCGCCGACGATCACGGTGTCGCATTCCTCGCGGCCCTTGAGAGCGGATCGCTCCGCCGGGTCGGTCATGGTGCGTCTGTAATAGGTATCCGGATAACTCATCGCGTGGGCTGCCTTCGGGAAACGTCAATCTTCGCCAACGGACAAGGCATGGAGGCGATCCCCCATGCCCTCATGCCGAAATCAGTCGGCAGCATAGTCCTTGCCATACCACTTGGTGGTCAGCTTGCCGAGCGTGCCGTCCTTCTTCATGTCGGCGATGATGCCGCCGACCTTGGCGGTCCATTCCGCATCGCCCTTCTCGGCGATCACCACCAGCGGCTCCTTGAAGGCATATTCGCCTTCGAGAACCTTGAGCGGATAGCCGTTCTTGATGGCGTTGAGGGCGGTCTGTTCCGGCGCGATCACGGCATCGAGACGCACGCCGGCGCCGAGGCGCAGGTCGTCGAAGGGCAGCATGGAATCGGCAAAGGTGCGGACTTCGCCCGGCTCGATCTTGTATTCGATCGGCGGCAGGCCGGGCGCGTCGATTTCCAGCTTGCGGTTGATGTAGTCTTCCGAGGTCGTGCCCGTCTCGACGCCGATCACCTTGCCGTTGAGGTCGGTGACCGTCTTGGCCTCGCTGTCCTTGTGAACCACGAAGACATAGGGGCTGTAATAATAGATGCCGACGAAATCGATCACCTGGGCGCGGGCCTTGGTCGGCGTCACCGAGCCAACGCCGAGATCGTAGCGGCCCTGCCAGCGGCCGCCGGTCAGCGTCTGCCAGTCCGGCGTCTCGAAGCTGACCTCGACGCCGAGGCGCTTGGCGATCTCGCGCGAGACGTCGATATCGAAGCCGACCATCTCGTTGTTGTCGTCGAGATAGCTCTGCGGCGGCCAGCCGCTGTTGGTGGCGACGACCATCGCCTTCTTTTCCATGACACGGTCGAGCGTCTGCCCCGCCTGGGCGGACACGGCGGCGGCGGCAAAGACCGCGCCGATGACGAGGCGCGCAAAGAGCTTTTTCATGAGGATCCTCCAGATAGGCTGCGTCAGCCTTTTCCCCGTTTATGTAAGATGTCTGACAACTAATGTGTGAAATAGGTTGCGATTCAAGTCAAGAGCGCGTGGCGCAAACAACCCATCAAAGGATGCGATGCATCGATATGGGTTGTGAATGGATGCGGACGAAAACTGTGACCAAATATCAGGCGGCGGCAGCCTGCCAGGCGGCTTCGATACAAGCGAGCTTGTCGATCTGGTAGGCCTCGTATTCGGTGAGGAAGTCCCGCGAAATCCAGAAGATCGAGGCGCCGCGCTTGGCCGACCAGCCGACATGGGCGGCGCGTTCCGAAGCTGCAAGCTTGCGCAGGAGATGCGTGCGGGTGATGCGCAGCGGCTCGCTCAACTGGCCGAAGGAGCGTATCCGTGTCGGAAACCGCTCCGCGCCGGCGGGCGCGTCGTCGAGGCTGGCGATGATCTTGTCCATCAGCAGGCCGCCATCGTTCATGTCGCTGAACAGCGCGAGGATGCGGGCCGGCTGCATCGTCGTTTTTGAAGACAGCAGTTGTCGGACGATCCGAGGATGCATCTGCGCCAGAAGGCCAGGATCGCGGCGTAGCGTCGCGCGGCGAGAACCGCCGTCGAGGGCGTCGAGGCTTTCCAGATGCAAGGCGAGCCAGGTTTCCAGCGCCGCGACCGTCGAGCCGGCCAGCACCACCGGGCGCGAGCGGCGATCGGCGCCGGCCGGGCCGGCCTGCGCCATGCGGTAATGCAGCATTTCCTCGACGAAGCTGATCGCCGTGTTGCGGCTGGCAATGGCATGTTCCTTCACCGCCTCCAGGAAATGCGCGACGACCAAGCCGCGCTCGCCGCGTTCGAAGGCCATGGCGGTTGCCAGTTGCGCCAGCAGGTAACGCTGCTGCGTGCCGAAGATCGCGGCGATGCGCGGGATCTGGCGATGCACCGCCAGGAAGGCCCCGGCCTGGGCCTTGAGCACGGCGCGCAGGGCCGGATGGGCGGCAATCGCCGTCCTGTCCAGTCCCGGCGGCAGGGGCTGCGGGGCCGGAAACGGCGTTGGCAAAGCGTTTTCCATGAGAGAAGACGCGATCGGCATGAACGGGCACCTCGCTGAAGGATCAGCGCGCCCTATCACAGCCGCGGAGGACCGGTCTTCTCACTCTGCGCAAAGCCTTGCCTTTTATCAAACCACGGCCGGCGGCATGGCCCGCATGTCCAGCGGCGTCATGCCGTAGGCGGCGCGAAACGCCCGGTAGAAGGTGGCGAGGCTGTCGAACCCGCAGGCATAGGCGATGTCGGCCACCGTGCGCTCCTGCCGGTGCAGCAGCAGGCGCAGCGCCCGCTCCAGCCGGAAGCCGGTGAGCGTGCGGGCGAAGGACAGGCCGGAAGGCTCGAACAGGATGTGGAGCTGCCGCGGCGAAACGCCCAGTTCGCGGGCGACAAGCGAGGGCGAGAGGTCCGGGCGGTCGAGATCACGCCGCAGGATGGCGCGAGCGGCCTGCAGCAGCGCCAGCCGCAGCGCGGCCCGGTTTTCCGGCGCGTGATGCGGCAGGCGTCCCGTCGCCACCAGCGCCAGCCGGCCGATGGCATCGATGCCGGCCGCAGGATCGGGCAGCACGGCATCGCGCGCGCCGATCGCCAAAAACAGCGCGGTCACCGGCCGCAGCCAGGCGGCACAGATCGGCTGGCTGGCGAGATCGGCGAGCGGCGGCGCGAAATCGCAGCCGGCGAGCGGGATCTTGATCATGCGCCACAGGAAGCGGCGATCCGTGTTCGGCGTCCCCGAATAGGTCTGCTCGGAATGGCCGACAGTGAAGGCGCCGCTGTCGATGCGGTGCAGGGCCGCCCGCCGGCCGGTCTCCATCCAGCCGCCGCCCTCGATCTGCCAGCCGAGCAACAGGCTGTCGCTGGACAGGCGGGCGATATCCTGCGGGGTGCGGCTGACTCGGTAAGCCGAAGCTTGCAGTTCCGAAACGATCGCGCCGCCATAGGCTTCAGCAGTAAAATGCCCGCTGAAATCGCCGCGCTTTTCCCGGTCCAGCTCGATGGTGACGCCGAACAGGTTCCTGCCGCGCGTCTCGCGCCAATGTTCGAACCGGTCCTGAGCGGGAATGTCGTCCGTCGTGAAGCGCAGCACCGCTTTCCCTCCGCCGCCGCATGCGTTCGCTTCCTGAGGTATAGGCTGCAATGCGCAAGAGAATCAATCGGCGGCAGCCGTTGGCAGCGGCTTGGTTTCGGCTTACACATTCACCCGACAACACGAGGAGAACGACATGGAATATCGGCTGCTCGGGCGCTCGGGCCTGAAAATTTCGACCATCACCATGGGCACCATGACCTTCGGCGGCAAGGGCTGGGCAAAGACGGTGGGCGAGCTCGGCGTCTCCGAGGCGCGGCGGCTCACCGATATGTGCCTCGACGCCGGCGTCAACCTGATCGACACCGCCGACGTCTATTCCGACGGCGTCTGCGAGGAAGTCCTCGGGGAAATCATCGGCGGACCGCGAAAAAATGGCGTGCTGATCGCCACCAAGGCGCGCTTTCCGATGGGCAGCGATCCGAACGACGCCGGCTCGTCGCGCTATCACCTGATCCGCGCCTGCGAGGCGAGCCTTCGGCGGCTGAAGACCGATGTCATCGACCTCTACCAGCTTCACGAATGGGATGGCGTCACCCCGCTGGAAGAAACCATGGAAGCGCTCGACACGCTGGTGCGCCAGGGCAAGGTGCGCTATGTCGGCTGCTCCAATTTCTCCGGCTGGCACATCATGAAGGCGCTCGGCGTCAGCGAGCGGGATCGCCGCGCCCGCTTCGTCAGCCAGCAGATCCATTATACGCTCGAAGCCCGCGAGGCCGAATACGAGCTGCTGCCGATCACCGTCGACCAGGGGCTCGGCGTGCTCGTCTGGAGCCCGATCGCCGGCGGCCTGCTCTCGGGCAAGCATCGCCGCAACCAGGCGGCACCGGAGGGGACCCGCCAGTTCGCCGGCTGGACGGAGCCGCCGATCCGCGACGAAAACCGCCTGTGGACGATCGTCGAGACGTTGGTGGAGATCGGCGACGGGCGCGGCGTGTCGGCGGCGCGGGTGGCGCTCGCCTGGCTGCTGGGGCGACCCGGCATCACCTCCGTCATCGTCGGCGGACGCACGCCGGAACAATTTGCCGACAACCTGGCAGCGGCCGATCTGACATTGACGGCGGAGGAGCGCGCCCGGCTGGATGCGGTCAGCGCCCCGCCGATCCTCTATCCCTACTGGCACCAACTCAACACGGCCAACGACCGTCTCAGCGAGGCCGACCGCGTGCTGCTCGGGCCGCATTTGCAGGATTAACTCTCCGGCGTGATTAGTCTCACGGTCGGGAAATAGCTGCGATAGCGGCCGACATCGCGGGTCAGCAGCGGCAGGTCGGCGACGGCGGCATGGGCGCCGATGAAGAAATCCGGCAGCACGCCGGTGCGCGTGCCGCCGGCGCGGCGATATCGCGTGAACACTTTTCCGGAGAGGAACAGCGCGGCGCGGGGCATGGGCGTCAGTTCAAGCCCCGCTTCGGCGATGAAGGCATCGAGTTCCTCGATGCGCCCATAACGCACCGCAAGCTCGGCATAGATGGCGTCGTTGATCAGCAGCGGGCCGGCGAGGCTGGCAGCTTCGAGCTGCGCCACCGACCAATCCGCCCAGCGCGGATCGTCGGTGACGAGATCGAGCAACACGTTGGTGTCGACGAGCGTCACGGCTCGCCGCGCGTCAAGGCCATGATCGCCTCGGTATCCAGCCCCTTGCCGGCATGGCCGCGCAGCTTCTGGAAGCGGCTCGCGGGTGGGGCTTTGCCGGCGCGGATAATCACCACGTCGCCATCGGGCGTGCGGCGGAAATCGACCTTGCTGCCGGGAACGATGCCGAGCAGGTCGCGAACCGGCTTGGGAATGGTGACCTGGCCCTTTGCTGTGACGGTGGTGCTCATGACGACCCTTCGGTAATACCTGCTGGAAGAAATGTATTACCTTGGAGGCGGAATTTCAATGCGGCTTTCAACCGCCTTCCGCCGCCCGCCGTTTTTCAAGATGATGCTCGCGCAAGACCGTGAAGAGGCCGGCGCCGACCACGATGACCGCTCCCGCCATCATGTTCCAGCCGACGCTTTCATTGAAGAACAGGACAGCGACGATGACGCTGAGCACCAGTTGCAGATAGGTGATCGGCTGCACTTCCACCGCCTCCAGCAGGCCATAGGAGCGGATCAGGCAATAATGGCTGAGCGTGCCGCAGATGCACAGGGCCGCCATCGCCCACCAGTCGGCGGGCTGGATCGCCGTCCAGTAGAAGGGGCCGACCAGCGAGATCGCCGCCGCACCGGCGACGCCGGCATAGAAGACGCTGGTGACGGCGCTGTCATAGCGGCTGACGGCGCGGGTGGCGACGCTGTAGATCGCGAACATGAAGGCCGCCGTCAGCGGCAGCAGCAGCGACAGGTCGAAATGCACACCGACCGGATTGAGGATGACCAGCACGCCGAACAGGCCTGCGACGACCGCCGTCGCCCGCCGCCAGCCGACCTTTTCGCCGAGCAGCGGCACCGACAGCAGGGTGACCAGCAGCGGCGTCGCCTGAAAGATCGCTTGGCTCATGGCCAGCCCCGCATGGGTGAAGGCAAAGACGGTGACGACGATTTCGGCGACCAGCAACACGCCGCGCATGATCTGCAACCCCGGCCGGCGCGTGGCGACCGCCTTTCGCAAACCGCCGGGCGAGGCCGCCGCCAGGATGGTCACGAAGACGGCGAAGGCCCAGAAACGCACCATCGTCACCATGATCGGCGGATAGCGGTCGCCGAGAAACTTGGTGAAGCCGTCCTGCGCGGCAAAAATGCTGACTGCCAGGAGAACGAAAATATAGCCGCGCGTCTTGGTTTTCATGAAGTCCGGGCTTCGCAAAAGGAATCGATAAGGCGTCAGTAGCAGTTTACGGCCGCCGTTTCGATGACCCGATGCCGGATTGCACGCAATTCCGTCACCGCCGCCGGCCGAAGCGCCGTTCAGCCTCGGCAGCGCAGCGCACAAGCAGCTCCTCCCCAGAGGCCGGGGTTTGGCGATAGGATGAAATCAGCAGCTTGAGCAACTCGCGCTCGGTGACCGCATTGCGGTTGAACCAGGCTTCCGAGAGCAGCGCGCGATAGACGCCGCCAATGATGGTGATTTCGTCAGGCGTGAATTTGGACATGCGGATTCGATACGGATAACGGAGTGAGCGCTTCGGTATCGAGCGGGCCATGCCGCTCCTGCCTGTGCAACGGATGCGCAGTCTATCACAGTTTTGCAGGGCTGCGCCGCTATTTCCCGGTTGCGAAAAATCCGGCGTCGGACACTTTTCGGTAGCGCCGATACGATGGTCGACCAGGCGCGATTTACAGATGTCGCATTTTAATTTTCATATGCCGGAGCGCAAGAAAGCGAAGCTTGACGCACATCATGCTGAATTAAAAGTAATTTTCCTCCATACACATCTCCATTTGTCATATGTCATCACAATCTTGACAAATGTCGAGACATGATCGAATATTGTCATCATCGAAGGGCGAACGTGGAAATGCGTGCGCGCGCCCGAGGATGTCGGGAGGAAACGGCATGTCGGAATTGCTGCTGGATGTGGACGGGCTGCAGAAGTCGTTCAACGGCGTCGCGGCATTGCGCAACGGCCGCCTGCAATTGCAGGCCGGCTCCGTGCATGCGCTGTGCGGCGGCAACGGCGCCGGAAAGTCCACCTTCCTGAAGATCCTCATGGGCATCCACAATCGCGACGGCGGCACGATCCGCCGGCGCGGCACCGACGTCGTCTATTCGACACCGGCCGCGGCGCTGGCCGCCGGCATCGCCATCATCGAGCAGGAACTGAGCCCGGTTCCGCACATGACGGTGGCGGAAAACATCTATCTCGGCCGCGAGCCTTCCGCCCGCTTCGGCGGCATCGACTTCAAGACGATGAACCGCAATGCGCAAGGCCTGCTCGACCGCCTCGAATTCGACATCCGCGCCAACCAGTTCATGATGAACCTGTCGGTGGCGCAGGTACAGCTCGTCGAAATCGCCAAGGCGCTGAGCCACGATGCCGAAGTCATCTTCATGGACGAGCCGACCTCGGCCATCGGCGAAAAGGAGGCGCAGCAGCTTTTCGCCGCCATCGGGCGCCTGAAGGCCGAAGGCAAGGGCATCGTCTATGTTTCGCACCGCCTGTCGGAAATTTTCCAGATCGCCGATTCCTACACCGTCTTCCGCGATGGCGCCTATGTCGACAGCGGCAGGCTGGCGGATATCGACCGCCCCCGCCTGATCGAGATGATCGTCGGCCGGGCGCTCGGCGAGGAATATATCAAGACCAATGCGCCGACATCCGTGCCGGGCCTCGAGGTTGCCGGCCTCACGGCGCCGGGCAAGATCGAGAATGTCAGCTTCACCGCCCACAAGGGCGAGATCCTCGGCATTTACGGATTGATGGGCTCGGGGCGCACCGAGATCTTCAACTGCATCTTCGGTCTCGATGCACCATCGGCCGGGACGATCCGGCTCGACGGCGCGCCGATCACGGTGAAGAAGCCGGCCGATGCCATGGCGCAAGGGCTTGCCTTCGTCACCGAGGACCGCAAGCAGACCGGCCTCAACCTGATCGACAGCGTGCGCAACAATGTCTGCCTCGCCAGCCTGCCGGAACTCTCGCCGCGCTTCAACATGGACCGCGCCGGAGAGGCGGCGGCCAGCAGGGAGATGATCGAGCGTTTCCGCATCAAGGCGGCGCGCGACACCATGCCGGTCTCCGGCCTTTCCGGCGGCAACCAGCAGAAGGTGGTGCTCGGCAAGTGGTTCCTGCGCAATCCGAAGGTGCTGCTGCTCGACGAACCGACGCGCGGCGTCGATGTCGGGGCCAAGCGCGAGATTTACCGCATCATCTGCGAATTCGCCGAAAGCGGCGGCACCGTCGTGATGATCTCGTCGGAAATCGACGAGGTGATCGGCATGTCGGACCGCATCCTGGTGATGCGCCAGGGCCGGCCGGCCGGAATATGCCCCAGGGAGGAGGCGGACGCGCAGACGCTGGTGCATCTTTCGACCTGACGTCGAAAGTAACCCGCGACCCGCGTGCCCGAGATCGAAAGAGGTTCATGACATGTCTTCCACCGAGAACACTGCCGGCAAGAGCCTTTTCAGCTCCGACCGGCGCCGACTGATCATCCAGGAATACGGCATTTTCCTCGCCTTCCTGCTGCTCGCCGCCATCCTGTCGGTATCGAACGAATTCTTCCTGACAGCCGGCAACATCTCCAACGTGCTGCTACAGACCTCGATCAACGGGGTGCTCGCCATCGGCATGACCTTCGTGATCCTGACGCGCGGCATCGACCTCTCGGTCGGCTCGGTGGTGGCCCTGGCCGGCATCGTCAGCGCCAGTTTCGCCACCGGTTCGGCAACGGCCGGCATCGTCGGCGCGCCCTATTCGCCGTTCATCGCCATTCCCGTCGGGCTCGGCGTCGGCATCGCCTGCGGCGCGCTGGTCGGCATCATCGTCTCGCGCTTTTCGGTGCCCGCCTTCGTCGCCACGCTCGGCATGCTCTCGGCGGCGCGCGGGCTGACGCTGATCTATGGCGGCGGCAAGCCGGTTCCGGCTCTGACGGCAGATTTCCGCTGGATCGGCACCGGCAACATCGCCGGCATTCCGATGCCGGTCATCATCCTCGCCATTGTCTTCGCCGTCTCCTGGTGGGTGCTGAACCGCACGCGCTTCGGCCGCTACATCTATGCCGTCGGCGGCAATCCGCATGCCGCCAACACCTCGGGCATCAATGTCGGCCGGTTGCGTTTCTCGGTCTATGTCATCTCCGGCGGCCTGTCGGGCCTGGCCGGCATGATCCTCGCCGCCCGCACCGGTTCCGCCCTGCCGCAGGCCGGCATCGCCTACGAGCTCGACGCCATCGCGGCGGTCGTCATCGGCGGCACAAGCCTGTCGGGCGGCGTCGGACGCATCACCGGCACGCTGATCGGCGCCCTGATCATCGGCGTCATGAACAACGGCCTCGATCTCATGGGGATCCAGTCCTATTACCAGCAGGTTCTGAAAGGGGCGCTGATCGTCGGCGCCGTCATGCTCGACCAGAAGCGCAATCACGGCGGCTAAACCCGCCAGACCATGTCACGCCCGGAGCGACTATCGCCCGCCATCGAACCGGGCAGCCCTGTCGGCTGTCCGAAATACCCGGAAATCCGCAAAAGACATCTCAACGGAGGAGAAGACTATTATGAAGAAAATGCTCATCGCCCTTGCCGCCGCTACGGCGCTGCTGGCCTCGCCGACGCTGGCGCAGGACAAGAAGCTGAAGATCGGCGCCGCCCCCTACGGCCTCAATGCCGAATTCATGCAGATCTGGTCGGCGGCGCTGGAACAGCACCCGGCGGTCAAGAGCGGCGAAGTCGAGCTGACCGTGTTCGACGGCCGTTATGACGCGCTGGTCCAGCAGGAACAGTTCAACACGATGATCACGCAGAAGTTCGACGCGATCATCTTCGTGCCGATCGACATCGAGGCCGGCGCCACCGCCGTCCAGGCCGCCAGCGATGCCGGCATTCCCGTCGTTGGCTCCAACACCCGCGTCAATTCGGACCTGCTCGCCGCCTATGTCGGCTCCGACGACACCATCTCCGGCTACATGGAAGCCAAGACCGTGCTCGACAAGATCGGCTGCAAGGGCAATGTCGTGATCCTGGAGGGACCGATCGGCCAGTCGGCGCAGATCTCGCGCCTGGAAGGCAACAAGAAGGCGCTGGCGGAGTGCCCCGAGGTCAAGGTTCTGGAAGACCAGACCGCCAACTGGTCGCGCGCCGAAGCCCAGACGCTGATGGAAAACTGGCTGACCGCGCATCCGGGCCAGATCAACGGCGTCATCGGCCAGAACGACGAGATGGCGCTGGGCGCCATCGAAGCGATCAAGGCGGCCAAGCTGAAGGTCGACGATTTCGCTATCGCCGGCATCGACGGCATCACCGACGCGCTGCACGCCGTCAAGGAAGGCACGATGACCTCGATCCTGCAGGACGCCACCGCCCAGGCGCAAGGCGCGATGGATCTGGCGATCTTCCATGCCAAGAAGGGCGACTACAAGCCGGAATCGGCGATCTGGGCGCAGTATCCGGACATGCCCTTCAACGACGGCAAGGACAAGAACTACAATGTTCCGTGGACGCCGGTGACCAAGGACAACGTCGACAAGCTCCTGGAAACCCGCAAGTAATTTGAAATCCCTGCAGGGCGGTTTATCCGCCCTGCCCTCCCGTCCCAGACCGAGGCCCGAACCAAGATGACCGACACAGCTCCTGAAATCGACCTGAACTTCCCGCTCACCGGCAAGGTTGCCGTCGTCACCGGCGGCGCCTCGGGCATTGGCGCCGCCATTTCCGCCGCCTTCGTCGCCAAGGGCGCGAAGGTCGCCGTTCTCGACATCAACGCCGATGTCGCAAGGGCCAAGGCCGAGGAACTCGGCGGCGGTGCGAGGCCTTTCGTCTGTGACGTCTCGAAGCCGGACTCGGTCAATCAGGCGATTGCCGACGTGGTCGAAAGCTTCGGCGGCATCGATATCGCCGTCAACAGCGCCGGCGTCGTCTTTCTCGCGCCCGCCGAAGACCTGTCGCTCGACTATTGGGACAAGACCATCGACATCAACCTCAAGGGCAGCTTCCTGGTGACGCAGGCCGTCGGCAGGGCGATGATCGCGGCCGGCAAGGGCGGCAAGATCGTCAACCTCGCCTCGCAGGCAGGCTCCGTCGCCATCGAGGAGCATGTCGCCTATTGCGCCTCGAAATTCGGCGTCATCGGCATGTCGAAGACCTTCGCCGCCGAATGGGGCAAGTACGGCATCCGCGTCAACACCATCTCGCCGACCATCGTGCTGACCGATCTCGGCCGCAAGGCCTGGGCCGGTGAAAAGGGCGAGGCCGCCAAGAAGCGCATCCCGGCCGGCCGCTTCGCCTATCCGGAGGAAATCGCCGCTGCCGCCGTGTTCCTGGCTTCCAGCGGCGCGGACATGATCAACGGCGCCGATCTGGTGATCGATGGCGGCTATACAATCCTCTGATCGGTAAGGACTCTTCTATGCAACGCTTCATCAACAATCCCGACCTCGTGGTCGAAGATACGGTCAAGGGTTTCGTCAAGGCCCATTCCGATATCGTGCGACTGGCGGACAATCCGCGCGTCGTCGTCGCCAAGGATGCACCGCATGCCGGCAAGGTCGGCGTCGTCACCGGCGGCGGCTCGGGCCATGAGCCGGCCTTCATCGGCTATACCGGCAGGAACATGCTGGATGCGGTCGCCGTCGGCGAACTTTTCTCGTCGCCGACCGCCAAGAGTTTTCACGATGCCATTCGCGAGGCCAATGGCGGCAAGGGCGTCATCGTCCTCTACGGCAATTATGCCGGCGACAACATGAATGTGAAGATGGCGATCAAGCTCGCCGCCAAGGACGGCATCGAGGTAGCGACGGTGGTCGCCAATGACGACGTCTGCTCCGCCCCCATTTCGGAGCGCGAGAAGCGCCGCGGCGTCGCGGGTGAAATCTTCATGTGGAAGGTCGGCGGCGCCAAGGCCGCGACCGGCGCCAGCCTCGAAGAGGTGCGCGTCACCGCACAAAAGGCGATCGACAATTGCCGCTCCATCGGCGTCGGCCTCGGCCCCTGCACGCTGCCGGCCGTCGGCCATCCGAATTTCCAGATCGAGCCTGGCACAATGGAAGTCGGCATCGGCCATCACGGCGAGCCCGGCGTGCGCGTCGAGGCGCTGAAGACGGCCGACGCGGTTGCCAAGGACATGTGCCAGATCGTCCTCGACGATCACAATCTTCCCGCCGGCACCGAAGTCGCCGTGCTGCTCTCGGGCCTTGGGGCAACGCCGCTCAACGAACTCTACATCCTCAACGACACCGTCGAGAGCGAGATCGTCAAGCGCGGGTTGAAGGTCTACAAGACCTATATCGGCAACTATTTCACTTCGCTGGAAATGGTCGGTGCGACGCTGACCGTGCTGGCGCTGGACGACGAACTGAAGACACTGCTCGATGTCGACGTGCGCTGCACGACGCTGCTCTGAGGAGGAAGAGGACATGCAGACTTTCAACAATGCCGATGCCGGCGCCATCGTGCTTTCCATGGCCGAGCGCATCGTCGAGAACCGCGCCTATCTCTCCGAGATCGACGGCAAGATCGGCGACGGCGACCACGGCGTCAACATGGCCAAGGGGTTTGGCATGGCGGCGGAGCGCCTGGCGGGCAAGAACCTTTCGCTGGCGCAATCGCTCGATACGCTCGGCACTGTGCTGATGACCGAGATCGGCGGCTCGATGGGCCCGCTCTACGGGGTGATGTTCACCGAATTCGCCGAGAAGATCGACGGCGCCGAGGCCATCGATTCCGCCGCCTTCAGCACGATGCTGCATGCCGGCCTCGAAGGCATCCAGTCGATCGGCTCGGCCAAGGTCGGCGACAAGACGCTGCTCGACACGCTCGTGCCGGCCGTCGAGGCTTTCGACGCGGCGATTGCGGATGGAAAAACCTTTGCCGAGGCGCTGGACGCGCTGGTCGCCGCCGCCGAGAAGGGCCGTGATTCGACCATCGATCTGGTGGCGAAGATCGGCCGCGCCAGCCGGCTCGGCGAGCGGTCGCTCGGCGTTCTCGATGCGGGCGCGACCTCCTGCGCCATCATTTTGAAAGAGCTGTCTCTCGGCGCGGCGCAGCGCCTGCAATAATCCGTCGGGAAAACCTTCCCGATCCTCCCCAGCGAAGACGGCGCCGGTTGCGGCCGCCGTCTTCGTTGTTTTCGCACCGGGGATATTGCAAAGACCGCGCGTTGCTTTCATGGTCCTGACGCAATCGACAACAGCAGGTATTCATGGCGCCCAAGACTTCGACGGCCGGAAAAACGGGACAAAGCGCAAGCGCGCCGCCGGAGGCCGCCGATGTCATCCCCTTGCGTTATGGCGACGACCCCTATGTCTGGGCCTGCTGGCTCTATTACGAGGACGGCCGCACCCAGAGCGAGATCGCCGAGATCATGGGCATCTCGCGCGCCACCGTGAACAGCTATCTCGCCGATGCCCGCAGCCGCGGCATCGTCAATATCTCGCTCGAACCTTCCCGCCTCAGCTCCATCACCATCGCGCAGGAGCTGAAGCGGCATTTTCACCTGCAGGACTGCTACGTCGTTCCCAATGACGAGGGCAAGGAACCGCTGATCGACCGGCTCGGCAAGGCCGGCGCGCAGGCGCTCGCCAAGCTGATCAAATCCGGAGACACGCTGACGATCGCCTGGGGGCGCACGACGCTGGCGATCGCCGAAAACCTTGCCATGTCCAACCTCCAGGACGTGACCGTGGTGCAGGCGACCGGCGGCACCCGCGCCAGCTTTTCCTATACGCCGGAACAATGCGCCTTCACGCTGGCCAACGCCATCGGCGCGAAACTGATCACCATCACCGCGCCCGCCATCGTCTCCAGCAGCACGGTGCGCGCCGCCCTGCTCGACGAGGCGCTGATCGGCGACCAGTTCGCCGCGCTCTCCCAATCCAACAAGGCGATCTTCGGTGTCTCCTCGCTGCGGCCGAACTCGACCATCCACACCAGCGGCTTCTTCGAATCCGTCTCCATTCAGGATTACCTGTCGAAAGGCGCGGTCGGGGTCGTCGCAGGGCGGTTCATCGATGCCATGGGCCAGCCGGTTTCCGGGCCGCTTGACGGGCGCATCATCGGCCTGTCGCTCGACAAGCTGCGCAGCATCGGGATGCGCATCGCCGTCGCCGGCGGCTTCGACAAGGTGCCGGCGATCCTGGCGGCGTTGCGCGGCGCCTATGTCAACGTACTGATCACCGATGCGGCGACCGGTCAGGGCATCCTCAATGCCGAGGGCGTGGCGGTCCCCGATCCGCGCCAGCGCGGCCGTGGCGACACCGGCGCCGCGCCGAACAATTTCCGCACCCAGATCAAGAAATTCCTCAACAATCCCGACAATGTCGTCGAGGAGCTGCTGCAGGGCATCCTCAAGGCGCATGGCAACTATCTCGCGCCGATTAACGGCTCCAGCCGCGCGCTTGTCGCCCGCAATGGCCCGCGCGACGGCAAGGTCGGCCTGGTCATCGGCGGCGGCACCGGCCATGAGCCCTGTTTCGTCGGCTATGTCGGCAAGGGGCTGGCGGATGCCGTGGCGGTCGGCAACATCTTTTCCTCGCCGCCGCCTGCCCCCATCCTCGACTGCACCCGCGCCGCCTCCGGCGGCAAGGGCGTGCTCTACGTGTACGGCAACTATGCCGGCGACGTCATGAACTTCGAAATGGCGGCGGAAATGGCCGCCGAGGACGAAGAGATCGAGGTGCGCACGGTGCTCACCACCGACGACATCGCCTCCTCCTCGCTGGAGGACCGGGAAGGCCGGCGCGGTGTGGCCGGCAATTTCTTCGTCTTCAAGATCGCGGGTGCTGCCTGCGACCGCGGCCTGTCGCTGGACGAGTGCGAGGCGGTGACCCGCAAGGCCAATGCCCGCACCTTCACCATCGGCGTGGCGCTGGAGCCCTGTTCCCTGCCGCAGACGCGGCGGCACAATTTCGAGATCGGCCCCGACGAGATGGAAATCGGCATGGGCATTCATGGCGAGCGCGGCGTCTCGCGCGACCGGATGATGACCGCCGACGAGGTGACCGACCGCATCATGGACCGCATCTTCGCCGAAATGAACGCGGTTTCAGGCGACCGGGTGGCGGTGCTGGTCAATTCCTTCGGCGCGACGCCGCTGATGGAGCTTTACATCCTCTTCCGCCGCGTCGAGCAGCGCCTGGCGGCCAAGAACATCCATATCGAGGCCAACTGGATCGGCCATTACTGCACCTCGCTGGACATGGCGGGGGCATCTATTTCGATCTTGCATCTGGATGCGGAACTGAACGATCTTCTTCACCATCCGTGCGACACGGCGTTTCTGCGGGTGGGTTGAAGGCATGCGGGAGGACATCAATGTCGCATGAGGCTGCACGGCGCATCTGCCGGATGTTCCAGCGGATTTCCGTGGATATCGACGCGGAGAAGGACCGGCTGTCCGATCTCGACGGCGCCATCGGCGATGCCGATCACGGCATCACCATGTCGCTCGGCTTCGCCGCCGTTACGTCAGCCCTTGGTCGTCTCGACCCGGAAGCGACGCCTTCCGACCTGTTCAAGGCGGCGGCCAGCGCCTTCCTCGATGCTGTCGGCGCTTCCACCGGTCCGCTCTACGCCACCGCCTTCCGCCGCGCCGCCCAGGCCGTCAGGTCGCATGAGGCGTTGAGCGTTTCCGCCCAGGCCGAGATCGTCGAGGCGATGACCATGGGCATTCGCGAGCGCGGCAAGGGCCAGCGCGGCGACAAGACCATGCTCGACGCCTGGATTCCAGCCGCGGAAGCCGCCGCCGAGGCCCGAGAACGCGGCGAGGAGGCGAGCGTGATGTGGGCGAACATCGTGGCGGCGGCCGAAGCCGGCGCCAAGGCGACCCGCTCCATGGTCGCAGCCCGCGGCCGCGCCGCGCGGTTGGGCGAACGTTCGCTCGGCCATGTCGATCCGGGCGCGGCTTCCACCGTCATCATCCTGCGCGCAATGCGTGAGACGCTGGTCGCATAGGGTTCAGCTCTCGTCGTCCGCCGGGATCGTGGGAAAGAGGACGGAGACTTTCAGTCCCCTGCCGCCAGCCCCGTCCTCCAGCGTGACGGCCGCGCCGTAAAGGCCGGCGATTTCCTCGACAATCGGCAGGCCGAGGCCGGTCCCGAACGCCCGTTCGCGTTCGCCGCGCACGAAACGCTGCATTACTCCCACGCGCTTTTCCGGGGGAATGCCGGGACCGTTGTCCTCTACCTCCAGCCGCACGCCTTCGCTGGAGGACGCGACCCGCACCGTGACCTCTGCCCCGCGCCCGGCATAGGCGATGGCATTCTCGACGAGGTTTTTCACCAGTTCCCCGAGCAGCAGCATCTCGCCGGTCACTGGCGCCGCCCCCTCCCCCTCGAAGCCGAGATCGATACCGGCGGCAGCGGCGGCGGGAACATGATCGGCGGTGATCTCCTGAGAGAGGCGCAGCAGGTCGAGGCGGGCGGGCGGCGGCGTCTCGCGCGACGAGGCGGCATTGAGGCGGGCGAGCGTCAGAAATTGCGCCAGGACGCGCTCGGCCCGCGCCACCGCCTCGTCGCCCTTGCGCGCCGCTTCGCGCGCCTCCTCCAGCGTCGCGGCGCGGCCGACAAGCGCAAGCTGGGTGCGGATGACGGCGAGCGGCGTGCGCAACTGGTGGCTGGCATTGCCGGTAAAATGCCGCAGCGCCTCGATGGCGGTGCTGAGCCGCACCATGAAGGAATTGAAGCGCTCCACCAGCCCCTCGACCTCGCGCGGCACATCCTCGCGGATCGGCTGCAGGTCGTCGGGGTTGCGCTCGGCAATCGCCGAGCCCAGCCGGCTGAGCGGCCGCAGCGACATGGTCACCGCGATCCAGACAATGACGGCAGCCCCGGCGATCATCATGGCGAGGCGCAGAGCCGAGCGCAGCAGGATGGCGCGGGCAAGCTGACGGCGCGCCACCGTGGTTTCGGCGACGGTGACGACGAAAGGCACCGAGGAAATGCCGGTCGAGGCCGAGCGCTGCAGCGCCGCGACCCGGATCGGCTCACCGCGAAACACCGCATCCTCGAAGGCCGTCGCCTGGCCGGGCTTGAGCACGATCCCCGGCAACGACTGATACCCTGTGATGAAGCTGCCGGGCGGCCCATCGACGCGGTAGAAGACGCGATCCTGCGCCGCCGAGGTCAGCATTTCCAGCGCCACATAGGGAATATCCACCTCCAGCGACCCGTCCTCGGCGACGACGACACGCTCGGCAATCGCCAGCGCCGAGCCGGCCAGCACCCGGTCGGAGACCGCATTCGCCGTCTTCACCGCCTCCGCCCAGGTATCGAACAGCGCCAGCGTGCCGATAATCGCGGTGGAAATCAGCAGCCAGCCAAGCAGGCGGCGGCGCAGCGAATGGCGGGGCGTCAGGATCATGCCGGGGCCAAGCCCTCCTCGCCGCTTTCGGGCAACCGGTCGAGATAATAACCGATGCCGCGCGCAGTCTTCACCGTCAACCCATGCGGGGCAAGGCGGCGGCGCAACCGGCTGACATATTGCTCGATGGCATTGGCGCTCAGATCCTCGTCGAAGCCGGTCAGCGACTGCATGATCGCCTCCTTGGCCACCACCTTGCCGGCGCGCAGGAACAGGGTTTCGAGCAGCGCCACCTCGCGGGCGGGAATATCGATGGGCTGGTCGCCGACTGAGAAGGTGCGCGAGGTGAGATCGAGCGTCACGCGCCCGAAGGTGACGCTGGAGGCCCGATGCCCCGCCTGCCGGCGCAAGAGCACGCGGATGCGCGCCTCGAACTCGCCGATATCGAAGGGTTTCGTCAGATAGTCGTCGGCGCCGAGATCGAGCCCCCGCACCCGCTCCTCCGGCGCACCGCGCGCGGTGAGGATCAGCACCGCCGTCCGGTTCTGCCGCCCGCGAATCGTCTTGAGAACGTCGAGCCCGTCGATTTCCGGCAGGTTGAGATCGAGGACGACGAGGTCGAAGCGCTCGGTTGACAAGGCGGCCAGCGCCGAAGCCCCGTCCGACACCCAGTCCAGCGCATAACCGCTGCCCCGAAGGATGGCGATCAACCCCTCCGCCAGCGCCTCATTGTCCTCCACCAGCAAAAGCCGCAAGCCACCATCTCCCCGCCGTTTCGTAACCGCACCCTAACGGCCGCCAGCGGCCTTGTGAACAGCGGGCGGGTTCGGCATGATGGGGGATGCGTCTTTTTCCCGCCTGTCTCGCCGCCGGGTTTGCGGCCTGTCTTTCTCTGTCGGCCGCGCGCGCGGCGCCTGTCTTCTTTCCGGCGCGCTCGGGTGACGAGCATGCGGCGATCATCACCGTCTATTCCTCGCTCGACGAGCCACTGGCCAGGCCGATGATCGAAGGGTTCCAGGCGGCCAATCCGGATGTGGCGGTCAATTACGAGGACATGCTGACCGGCGCGATCTACGACCGCATCGTCAAAGAGACCGATGCCGGCGGCAGGACGGCGGATTTCGCCTTTTCCTCGGCCATGGACCTGCAGGTCAAGCTTTCCAATGACGGCTATGCGCAGCGCTCCGACATGCCGCTCAGCGACCGCTGGCCGGCCTGGGCCAACTGGCGCAACACCGCCTATGCGCTGACCTTCGAGCCCGCCGTCTTCGTCTACCACAAACCCAGTTTTCGCGGGCGCAAACCGCCGGCGACGCGGGCGGAGTTCGTCGCCTATCTCAAGGAGATGGGCGACAAGGTCTTCGGTCGCATCGGCACCTACGATATCGAGCGCTCCGGCGTCGGCTTCCTGTTCATGGCCCGCGACCAGGAACAGTTCGGCGACATCTGGACGGTAATCCAGGCCATGGGCCATGCCGGCGTCAAACTGTACTCGACCAGCCAGGCGATCCTCGAACGGGTGGCCGACGGGCGTTTCACGCTCGGTTACAATATCCTCGGCTCCTATGCCGCCGACTGGGCCTCGCGCCATCCCGATGTCGGCATCGTGCTGCCCAAGGATTATACCGTCGTCATGTCGCGCATCGGCCTCGTGCCGCAGGCGGCGGCGCGGCCGGATCTGGGGCGGCGCTACCTCGAATTCTTCATGTCGCGCGAGGGCCAGCAGATTCTGGCGAGCAGGCTGCAGATTGCAGCCGTCAGCCCGGAAATTGCCGGCGACAACACCGCCATGTCCATGCAGGCAATTCTCGGCGCGCAGTTGAAACCCGTTCCCGTCAGCCCCGGCCTGATGGTCTATCTCGACCAGGTCAAGCGCGCCCGGCTGATCGAGCGCTGGAACGCGGCGTTGCGCTTGCAGTAGCCACCCGCAATTGATGCATGTCAGTTAAATGTCAGCTTCCTGTGGTGCCTTGTGACACCTGATCCTTCCGTGGAGGCGGACGGATCGAGGCCGGGAGGAGCATCGTCGTCGCAGCCGCACCGCCGGCTTGCGCCCGTTTCCATGTTCTCCCGGAAAAACAACGCTTCGCGACTTGCGCGAACCACGGAGGACCTGGACTTGAAACATTTCTTTCTCGCATCGTTGATGGCCGGCGCAATCGCGCTTCCCGCCTATGCCGCCGATTACACGATCATCGCGCCGGCCAATCCCGGCGGCGGCTGGGACCAGACGGCCCGCTCGCTCCAGACGGTCATGCAGCAGGAAGGCATTTCCGGCAATGTGCAGGTGCAGAACGTTCCCGGCGCCGGCGGCACCATCGGCCTTGCCCAGTTCGCCAGCCAGTCGGCCGGCAATCCCAATGCCCTGATCGTCGGCGGCTATGTCATGGTCGGCGCCATCCTCACCAACAAGGCTCCGGTGACGCTCAAGGACGTCACGCCGATTGCCCGCCTCACCGGCGAATATGAAGCCATCGTCGTGCCGGCCTCCTCGCCCTTCCAGAGCATGGCCGATCTCGTGGCGGCGCTGAAGGCCGATCCGGGCGCGGTCTCCTGGGCCGGCGGCTCGGCCGGCGGTACCGACCACATCGCCGTCGGCCAGATCGCCAAGGCGGCCGGTGTCGATCCGACCAAGATCAACTATATCGCCTTCTCCGGCGGCGGCGAGGCGCTGGCGGCGATTCTCGGTTCGCAGGTTTCGGCCGGCATTTCCGGCTATGGCGAATTCGAATCGCAGGTGAAATCCGGCACGCTGCGGCTGCTGGCCATCACCAGCGACAAGCGCATCGACGGCATCGACGCCCCGACGCTGAAGGAAAGCGGCATCGACGTCGTCGTCGAGAACTGGCGCATGATCGCCGCCGCCCCCGGCCTTTCCGACGAGCAGAAGGCCGCCGTATCGGCCGATATCGAGAAACTGGCGAAATCCGCCGGCTGGCAGGAAACCCTGAAGACCAAGGGTTGGCAGGACACCTATCTTGCCGGCCCCGCCTTCGAGGAGCAGCTTGCCAAGGATATCTCCGCCACCGAAACCACCCTCAAGGCCATCGGACTGGTGAAATGAGCGGCAACGACCTGCCAGAGACCGCCGCTTCGCGCCGCCCCGACGGGGTGGCGCTTGGCGCGGCCGCCGTGCTCGCCGCCATTGCCGGCGTCATCCTGTGGGATACGTCGCATCTGGCGGCGCTGACGGCCTATTCGCCGGTCGGACCGACCACCGTGCCCTATGTCGTCGCCGTCGGCCTGCTGGTGCTGGCCGGCTGGACGGTGCTCGCCGCCTTCCGCGGCGAGTTTCCAGAGCGCGAGCATCAGGAACTCGGGCCGGTCGTCTGGATCGTCGGCGGGCTGGCGGCGCAGATGCTGCTGTTGAAGACCGCCGGCTTTTCGGTCGCGACCGGTGTTCTCTTCGCCGCCACCGCCGCCGGTTTCGGCCGGCGCAAACTCTGGATCTCGGTGCCGGCCGGCATCGCGCTCTGCCTCGTCATCTGGCTGATTTTCGCGCGCCTGCTGCAGCTTTCGCTGCCGGCCGGGCCGCTCGAACGCCTATTCCTCTAAAGGGTGGCCGCGATGGGTACCTTCGAATTCCTGCTGCAGGGGGTCATGGTTGCGATGCAGCCGGCCAACCTGCTCTATGCCCTGATCGGCGTGACGCTCGGCACCGCCGTCGGCGTGCTGCCCGGCATCGGCCCGGCCCTGACCGTCGCCCTGCTTCTGCCCGTCACCTACAAGCTCGATCCGGCCGGCTCGCTGATCATGTTCGCCGGCATCTATTACGGCGGCATGTATGGCGGCTCGACCACCTCGATCCTCCTCAACACACCCGGCGAAAGCGCCTCTATCGTCACGGCGCTGGAAGGCAACAAGATGGCGCGGGCCGGGCGCGGCGGGCCGGCGCTGGCGACAGCCGCCATCGGCTCCTTCGTTGCCGGCCTGATCGCCACCGTTGGTCTCGCTTTCATCGCCCCCTTCATCGTCAAGCTGGCGCTGGTCTTCGGCCCGCGTGAATATTTCGCGCTGATGGTGCTGGCCTTCGTCACCGTCTCCTCCGCCTTCGGCGATTCGACGCTGCGCGGGTTGACCTCGCTGTTCATCGGCTTTGCGCTGGCCATCATCGGCATCGACCAGCTAACCGGTCAGACCCGCATGAGTTTCGGCGTGCCCGACCTGCTCGACGGCATCGAGGTGACGACGCTGGCGGTGGCGATGTTCGCCATCGGCGAGACGCTGTATATCGCGGCGCAAGGCATGCGCGGGCCGGAAACGGTCGAGGCGGTCAAGGGCTCGCTGTGGATGACCAAGGCCGACTGGGCGCGCTCGTGGAAACCCTGGCTGCGCGGCACCGCCATCGGTTTTCCCATCGGCGCCATGCCGGCCGGCGGCGCCGAAATCGGCACCTTCCTCTCCTATGCCGCCGAAAAGCGGCTGACGAAGCACCCGGAAGAATTCGGTAACGGCGCCATCGAGGGCGTCGCCGGGCCGGAAGCGGCCAACAACGCCTCGGCCGCCGGCACGCTGGTGCCGCTGCTCACCCTTGGCCTGCCGACCACGGCGACGGCGGCGATCATGCTCGCCGGCTTCCAGCAATACGGGCTGCAACCCGGGCCGCTGCTGTTCGCCACCAATCCGCAGCTCGTCTGGGGCCTGATCGCCAGCCTGCTGATCGCCAATTTCATGCTGCTGGTGCTGAACCTGCCGCTGATCGGGCTGTGGGTGCGGCTGCTGACCATTCCCAAGCCGTGGCTCTATGCCGGCATCCTGTTGTTCGCGACGCTCGGCACCATCGGCGCTAACCCCTCGGTGTTCGAACTCGGCATGCTGCTCGCCTTCGGCCTGATGGGTTACGTGATGCGCGTGCTCGGCTATCCGATTGCGCCGGTGGTCGTCGGCCTGATCCTCGGGCCGCTCGCGGAACAGCAGTTGCGCCGGGCCCTGATGATCAGCCAGGGCGATTGGTCGGTTCTGGTCACCTCGCCGATTGCCGCCGTGCTGCTCGGCATCGCCGCGCTGGCGCTGATCGTGCCGCTGATCCTGCGGGCGCGCGGCCGCGGCCAGGTGCTGTCGCAGCTTGCCGCCAACGAGGATTGACGGAGCGGCCGCTCGCAAATCCCGGTTTGAAACAGCAATTGCACCACGACGGTAAAGGTGCGATGCAAAGGCAAGGAAGTTCGGCGGAGGAACAGGCGCCATGCTGAACAGGCTTGGAGTGACATTGCCGATCGTGCAGGCCCCGATGGCGGGCGTTTCGACGCCGGCCATGGCGGCTGCGGTCTCGAATGCCGGCGGGCTCGGCTCGATCGGCGTCGGCGCCACGGATGCGGCCGGGGCGCGCGCGATGATCGTGGAGGTGCAGGCGCGCACCGTCCGCGCCTTCAACGTCAATCTCTTCGTCCACGCCACGCCGGCCGCCGATCCAGCCCGTGAAACAGCCTGGCTCGACGGGTTGGCGCCGGTCTTTGCCGAATTCGGCGTGGCCCCGCCGAGCCGGCTGACCACCATCTATAAAAGTTTCGCCGACGATCCCGAGATGCTGGCCCTGCTGCTGGAGGTCAGGCCGCCGGTTGTCAGCCTGCATTTCGGCCTGCCTTCGGCGCAGATCATCGCTGCGTTGAAACAGGCCGGCATCCTGCTTCTGGCGACGGCCACCAGCCTCGACGAGGCCCGGCGCGTCGAAGCCGCCGGTATCGATGCCATCGTGGCGCAGGGCGTCGAGGCCGGTGGCCATCGCGGTGTCTTCGATCCCGCCGGTCCCGATCCGGGGCTCGGCATGGCGACGCTGACGCGCCTGCTCGCGCGGGAAACCCGCCTGCCGGTCATCGCCGCCGGCGGCATCATGGACGGAGCCGGCATCGCCGCAGTGCTCGCGCTCGGCGCGGCCGCCGCCCAGCTCGGCACCGCCTTCATCGCCTGCCCGGAATCCAGCGCCGACGAAGGCTATCGCAAGGCGCTCGCCGGCCCCGGCGCCTATCACACGCAACTGACCTCGCTGATTTCAGGTCGTCCCGCCCGCGCGCTCGCCAATCGCTTCACCGCGCTTTCGGAAATGCTGGCCGGCCACTGTCCGCCCGATTATCCCATCGCCTACGATGCCGGGAAGGCGCTGAATGCCGCCGCCAAGGCGAAGGGAGAATTTGGTTTCGGGGCGCAATGGGCCGGCCAAGGAGCGCCGCTTGCCCGCACCATGCCGGCTGCGGAGCTGGTTACCACGCTGGCGGAAGAGCTGGCGGTGGCGCAACGCCTCGCGCCGTTCGGCGCTCCATAGGTCGACTTAAGTCCGAAATGCCGGTGAAGGTTGCGGGCACGCCGATCGCGCGGCTTGCGGGTGATGCCGCAATTGGGGCAGTCGGTCCCTGGGTTATGGCCGCACGACGGTGACGGACGGCACGGCGCAGGCCTCGCCCCCGCCGAAGAGACGCGAGCGAGTGAGGAAGCGTTTCTCGCGTCCGTTGTCGAGCGAGAACATACCGCCGCGACCAGGCACAACGTCGATGATCAATTGCGTGTGTTTCCATACCGCGAACTGGCTGCCGCTGATATAGACAGGTACGCCGCCGATCTCACCGAGCTTCACGTCGGTCTCGCCGACACGGAATTCAGCTGCCGGATAACACATGGGCGAGGAACCGTCGCAGCAGCCGCCGGATTGGTGAAAGAGGATATCGGGATAGTCCCGGCGGATCTCGGCGATGAGGTCGAGTGCGGCCTCGGTCGCGAGAACGCGCGGTTCGCCGTTGACAGTTGGTTCCATGTCTTTCTCCCAGAGCATTTCCAGGAAATGCGTCGAAAACGAAAGGCTCCATCGATACGCCCGCCCCCACAAGACGGGAGCGGGCGACCTTCGAGAAGAGTGCTTGGGAGGATCTTCTCAGAAGAAGCCGAGCGCCTTCGGGCTGTAGCTGACCAACATGTTCTTGGTCTGCTGGTAGTGGTCCAGCATCATCTTGTGGGTCTCGCGGCCGATGCCCGATTGCTTGTAGCCGCCGAAGGCGGCATGGGCCGGATAGGCATGGTAGCAATTGGTCCAGACGCGGCCGGCCTGGATATCGCGGCCGAAGCGATAGGCGCGGTTGCCGTCGCGGGTCCACACGCCGGCGCCGAGGCCGTAGAGCGTATCGTTGGCGATTTCCAGCGCCTGCGCATCGTCCTTGAAGGTGGCGACCGAGACGACGGGCCCGAAAATTTCCTCCTGGAAGACGCGCATCTTGTTGTGGCCGGCGAAGATCGTCGGCTTGACGTAGTAGCCGCTGGCAAGCTCCCCACCGAGGTCGTTGCGCGCCCCGCCGGTCAGCACCTGAGCGCCTTCCTGGCGGCCGATATCGAGATAGGAGAGGATCTTTTCAAGCTGTTCGGAGGAGGCCTGCGCCCCGATCATCGTCTGCGGATCGAGCGGATTGCCCTGGCGGATCGCCTCGACGCGCTTGACGGCCTTTTCCATGAAGCGATCGTAGATGGACTCATGCACGAGCGCGCGGCTCGGGCAGGTGCAGACCTCGCCCTGGTTGAGCGCGAACATCGCAAACCCTTCCAGCGCCTTGTCGAGATAGTCGTCGTCCTCGGCCATGACATCGGCGAAGAAGATGTTGGGCGACTTGCCGCCGAGTTCCAGCGTGATCGGGATCAGGTTCTGGCTGGCATATTGCATGATCAGCCGGCCCGTCGTCGTCTCGCCGGTAAAGGCGATCTTGGAGATGCGCGGGCTGGTGGCGAGCGGCTTGCCGGCTTCGAGGCCGAAGCCGTTGACGATGTTGAGCACGCCGGGCGGCAGGAGGTCGCCGATGATCTCGGCCCAGACGAGGATCGAGGCGGGCGTCTGCTCGGCCGGCTTGAGCACGACGCAGTTGCCGGCGGCAAGTGCGGGCGCCAGCTTCCAGGCGGCCATCAGGATCGGGAAGTTCCACGGAATGATCTGGCCGACGACGCCGAGCGGCTCATGGAAATGATAGGCGACCGTATCGTGGTCGATCTCGCCGATGGAGCCTTCCTGAGCGCGGATGCAGGACGCGAAATAGCGGAAATGGTCGATGGCCAAGGGAATATCGGCGGCCATGGTTTCGCGGATCGGCTTGCCGTTGTCCCAGGTCTCGGCCTGGGCAAGCACCTCCAGCTTGTCCTCCATCCGCTGGGCGATCTTCATCAGGATGTTGGAGCGCTCGGTGACCGAGGTGCGGCCCCATTTGTCCTTGGCGGCATGGGCGGCGTCGAGCGCGGCCTCGATGTCCTTCTCGTCTGAACGCGGGATTTCGCAGAGTTTGCCACCGGTGACCGGCGTGACGTTGTCGAAATAGCGGCCTGCGATGGGCTCGCGCCATTCGCCGCCGATGAAGTTGCCGTATTTCAGCTTGAACGGCGACTCGACGATTTTCTGATGCAGCATGTCATCCTCCCAAAGTTGGCGGGCGCCGCGAGGGCGATCCCGATGGAAGGAGTGTGCAAAGCCGGGGGACGGAACGATAGCCCGGCAGGATCATACCGCACTGCACAGTGTCGCAGAGTTGAGACAGTAGGGCGCGGGAAAGCCGGAATCAATTCGGCCGACCGCCAAGGGCCAGCCGCTTCATCTTGCGGTGAAGCGTCGCGCGACTCATGCCGAGCAGGATCGCGGCCTGCGAGACGTTGCCGCCGGCGCGCGACAGGGCGCGCAGGATCGCCGCGCGTTCGGATTCGATCAGATCAGCCCCGCCGTCGCCGCGCTGCTCGTTCAGCGCATCGGCGGCGGGAAGGCCGGCGGCGATGCGCTGGTCGTCCAGCTTCAGCGCCACGCGCGCCGCTCGGGTGGCGCCCAGCACGATGTCGTTGCGATCGACGGCAAGCAACGCCGAGGCCGCGCCGGTCTCGGTCGGCACCAGAACGAAACGCGCGCCGGCAAAGGCGCTGCGAAACAGGTTGAGTTCGATGCGCGAGGCCGCGTCGCGCACCGTCTGCGACAGGATCGACAGCGTCGCCTCGTCGACATCCTCACGGCACGTCGACATGTCGAGCGCGCCGGCAAGCTGGCCGCGATGATCGCGGATCGGCGCGCTGGTGCAACTCAGGTCGGTATTGCCGCTGAGGAAGTGCTGGTCGCGGATGATGGCGACGGCGCGGTCGTCGGCCAGCGCCGTGCCGATGCCGTTGGTGCCGATGCTGGCCTCGGTCCAGACCGAGCCGGTCCACAGGCCGAGATCGTGAAAATGCTTGTTGTCGCCGGCCGCTCCGCGCCGCTCCAGCGCGACGCCGTCGCGATCGGTGAGCAGCAGGCAGAAGCCGGCCTTGCCGACCGCCAGGAACAGCCGGTCGAGTTCACCCGCCGCCTCGGCGACCAGCCGCCCGGAACGCTCGGCGGCGAACCGGAATTCCGGCTCGCTGACCCGGACTGGCAGCCGCTTTTCCTCCGGCGCCAGCCGGTGCATGGTCATGCAGCGCCGCCACGAAGCCACGACCGAGGAACTCGCCACGGCGGACTGCGTGGACGCATAAACCTGATCGGCATGCGAAAACTGTCGGCGCATTGGCTCCTCCACCAAGACCGGCGCAATTGTGACGAAAAATCCTCCCGGCGCAATCCCAAAACCGCCCCATGCGTCATCAAGGCTGAATTCCTATGGAATTCCTATATTTCCGTCCTCCCCGCCCTCTCGAACCCCTATGGCTCCCCGCCGCATATTGGACCCAGGAGCCGCGGGCCGCGCGGGCGCTGCCCATCCGGGCTGGCCTTGTCGAAAGCCCGGCTCCACCGGTCATCGACAGGAGTTACGACCCATGACGGATATTCTTCTTCTCGGCGCGACGGCGGGGTTCTTCCTGCTCTGCCTTGCCTATACGCGCGTCTGCGACAGGCTTTGAGGAGGACGAACCATGACCTTCGACTATGTCCTCAGCGGCACTGTTACCGTGCTGATCGCCCTTTACCTCACCTATGCGCTGATCCGCCCCGAGCGGTTCTGAGCGGGTGGTCCTGAAAGTTTGAACCCATGACCCTCATCGGATGGTTGCAGATCCTGCTTTTCTGCGGGATCGTCCTTGCGCTGGTCAAACCGCTCGGCGGTTACATGACCCGCGTCTTCTCGGGCGAGCGCACACTCCTCTCACCGCTCCTCGTTCCCGTGGAGCGCGGCCTTTATGCGCTGGCCGGCACCGGCGAGCGCGATGAACAGCATTGGAGCGCCTATGCGGCGTCGATGCTGCTCTTCAACCTCGCCGGCTTCCTCCTCCTCTATGCGCTGCTGCGCCTGCAGGCCGGGCTGCCCTACAATCCCGCCGGCATGGGCGCCGTTCCCGCCGACCTCTCCTTCAACACCGCCGTCAGCTTCGTTACCAACACCAACTGGCAGAACTACGGCGGCGAAGGCACCCTGTCCTATCTCTCGCAGATGGCCGGGCTGACGGTGCAGAATTTCGTGTCCGGCGCCACCGGCATCGCCATCGCCATCGCCTTCATCCGCGCCTTCTCGCGCGCCTCGGGCAAGGCCATCGGCAATTTCTGGGTCGATATGGTGCGTGCGACGCTCTACCTGCTGCTGCCGCTCTGCATCGTGCTGACGCTGGTTTATGTCTTCCTCGGCGTGCCGCAGACGCTTGGACCCTATATCGAAGCCACCACGCTGGAAGGCGCGAAACAGACCATCGCGGTCGGCCCGGTCGCCTCGCAACTGGCGATCAAGATGCTCGGCACCAATGGCGGCGGCTTCTTCAACGCCAATTCCGCCCATCCCTTCGAAAACCCGGATGCGATCTCCAACCTGATCCAGATGGTGTCGATCTTCGCCATCGGCGCGGCGCTGACCAATGTCTTCGGCCGCATGGTTGGCAACCCGCGCCAGGGCTGGGCGATCCTTGCCGCCATGCTGGTGCTGTTCCTCGCCGGCGTCACCGTCACCTATTGGGCGGAAGCCGCCGGCAATCCGCTGATGCATGCCTTCGGCCTCGGAGGCGGCAACATGGAAGGCAAGGAAGTGCGTTTCGGCATCGCTTTGTCGTCGCTGTTTGCCGTGGTGACCACGGCGGCCTCCTGCGGCGCGGTCAATGCCATGCATGGCAGCTTCACCGCGCTCGGCGGCCTCGTGCCGCTGATCAACATGCAGCTCGGCGAAGTCATCGTCGGCGGTGTCGGCGCCGGTTTCTACGGCATCCTGCTGTTCATCGTCGTCGCCGTCTTCGTCGCCGGCCTGATGGTCGGGCGCACGCCGGAATATATCGGCAAGAAGATCGAGGCCAAGGAAATGAAGATGGCCGTGCTGGCGATCCTCTGCCTGCCGCTCGCCATGCTGGTCTTCACCGCCATCGCCACCGTCCTGCCCTCGGCGGTCGCCTCCATCGGCACGGCCGGCCCGCATGGCTTCTCCGAGATTCTCTATGCCTATACCTCGGCTGCCGCCAATAACGGCTCTGCCTTCGGCGGCCTGACCGGCAATACGCCCTGGTACAACGTGACGCTCGGTTTCGGCATGCTGATCGGCCGTTTCCTGGTCATCATTCCAGCCCTTGCCATCGCCGGCTCGCTGGTCGCCAAAAAGACGGTGCCCGCCTCTGCCGGCACCTTCCCGACCGACGGCCCGCTGTTCGTCGGCCTGCTGGTCGGCACGATCCTGATCGTCGGCGGCCTGACCTTCTTCCCCGGCCTGGCGCTCGGTCCCGTCGTCGAGCACCTGGTGGGGCTCAACGGCACGACCTTCTAAGCCTGTACAATTCTGGAGTCCTCCCATGGCCCACGTCAAATCCGCGAGCATTTTAGAACCTCGCATCCTCGTGCCGGCAATCGGCGCCGCCTTTACCAAGCTCGATCCGCGCACGCTCGCCCGCAATCCGGTGATGTTCGTCGTCGCCGCCGTCTCGGTGCTGACCACTGTCCTTTTCATCCGCGATCTCGTCACCGGCGGCGGCAATCTCGGCTTTTCCTTCCAGATCAACCTCTGGCTCTGGTTCACCGTGCTGTTTGCCAATTTCGCGGAAGCCGTCGCCGAAGGGCGCGGCAAGGCGCAGGCCGATGCGTTGCGCAAGACCCGCACGGAAACGGAAGGCAAACTGCTGACCGGCAGCGACCGCACCCAGTTCGAGCGGGTGCCCGGCACCAGCCTCAAGGTCGGCGACGTCGTCATCGTCGAGGCCGGCGACATCATCCCCTCCGACGGCGAGGTGATCGAGGGCGTCGCCTCGGTCAACGAAGCGGCGATCACGGGCGAATCCGCCCCCGTGATCCGTGAATCCGGCGGCGACCGCTCGGCCGTGACCGGTGGCACGCAGGTGCTGTCCGACTGGATCCGCGTGCGCATCACCGCCGCCGCCGGCTCGACCTTCCTCGACCGCATGATCTCGCTGGTCGAGGGCGCCGAACGCCAGAAGACCCCGAACGAGATCGCCCTCAACATCCTGCTCGCCGGCATGACGCTGATCTTCGTGCTGGCCACCGCGACGATCCCGAGCTTTGCGTCTTATGCCGGCGGCTCGATCCCGATCATCGTGCTGGTGGCCCTGTTCGTCACCCTGATCCCGACCACCATCGGCGCGCTGCTCTCGGCCATCGGCATTGCCGGCATGGACCGGCTGGTGCGCTTCAACGTGCTCGCCATGTCCGGCCGCGCCGTCGAGGCTGCCGGCGACGTCGATACGCTGCTGCTCGACAAGACCGGCACGATCACGCTCGGCAACCGTCAGGGGACCGAATTCCGCCCCGTCAGCGGTGTCACGGCGGAAGAGCTTGCCGATGCCGCCCAGCTTGCCTCGCTTGCCGACGAAACCCCCGAGGGACGCTCCATCGTCGTGCTCGCCAAGGAGAAATACGCCATCCGCGCCCGCGACATGGGCAGCCTGCATGCGACCTTCATCCCCTTCACCGCCCAGACGCGGATGAGCGGCGTCGACCTCGACGGTTCCGCGATCCGCAAGGGCGCGGTGGATGCGGTACTGACTTATGTCGGTTCGGCGCTGCCGGTTTCCAGCGGCAATGCGGCGCTGTCGCTGCGCGCCGCCACCGACAGCGTGCAGGAGGTGAAAACCATCGCCGAGGAAATCGCCAAAGCCGGCGGCACGCCGCTTGCGGTGGCCCGCGACGGACGGCTGCTCGGCGTCGTCCAGCTCAAGGACATCGTCAAGGGTGGCATCCGCGAACGTTTCGCCGAACTGCGCCGCATGGGCATCCGCACGGTGATGATCACCGGCGACAACCCGATGACGGCAGCCGCGATTGCGGCGGAAGCCGGCGTCGACGATTTCCTCGCCCAAGCGACGCCCGAAAACAAGCTGCAGCTCATCCGCGAGGAACAGGCCAAGGGCAAGCTGGTCGCCATGTGCGGCGACGGCACCAACGATGCGCCCGCCCTTGCCCAGGCCGATGTCGGAGTCGCCATGAACACCGGCACGGTCGCCGCCCGCGAGGCCGGCAACATGGTCGACCTCGACAGCGACCCGACCAAGCTGATCGAGATCGTCGAGATCGGCAAACAACTCTTGATGACGCGCGGGGCGCTGACCACCTTCTCGATCGCCAACGACATCGCCAAATATTTCGCCATCATCCCGGCGATGTTCCTGGCGCTCTATCCGCAGCTCGGCGTGCTCAACATCATGGGCCTCGCCAATCCGCAAAGCGCCATCCTCTCGGCGATCATCTTCAATGCGCTGATCATCATTGCGCTCATCCCGCTGTCGTTGAGGGGCGTCAAATACCGGGCGGTGGGCGCCGGCGCGCTGCTCTCCCGCAACCTGCTGGTCTACGGCCTCGGCGGCATCGTCGTGCCCTTCATCGGCATCAAGGCCATCGACATGGTCATCACCGCCATCGGCCTCGCTTAAGGAGTCTTTCCCATGTTCAAACAGCTTCGCGCCGCGCTCGTCATGATCCTCGCCACCACCGCCATCACCGGCCTTGCCTATCCGCTCGGTATGACCGGCATAACGCAGGCGCTGTTTCCGGCGCAGGCGAACGGCAGCCTGATCGAGCGCGACGGCAAGGTCGTCGGCTCCAGGCTGATCGGCCAGGCCTTCACATCCGAGCGCTACTTCCACGGCCGCCCTTCGGCGGCCGGCGACGGCTACAATGCGGTCGCCTCCTCCGGCTCCAACCTCGGCCCGACCAGCGCCAAGCTGATCGACCGGGTGAAGGCCGATACCGCAGCGGCACAGGCGCAAAACCTCGATATGCCGGTGCCGGCCGATCTCGTCACCGCCTCAGGCAGCGGCCTCGATCCGCATATCTCGCCGGAAGCGGCCTATTTCCAGGTGGCGCGCGTCGCCAAGGCCCGCAACATGGACGAGGCCGCCCTCAAGGCGCTGGTCGCAAAGCATGTGGAAGATCGCGCGCTCGGCGTGCTCGGCGAACCGGTCGTCAACGTGCTCGCCCTCAACATGGCGCTTGACGAAAGCAAGTCCTAAATAGAAAGGCTGCGGTAACCGCAGCCGGCCACACAGGAAACCCCATGCCCGACGACAGTCGCGACACGCTGCAGAGACCCTCGCCGGACGCGCTTCTGGAGCGCGCCGAGCGCGAGGCGCAGGGCAGGCTCAAGATCTTCCTCGGCGCCGCCCCCGGCGTCGGCAAGACCTATGAGATGCTGATGTCCGGCCGCGCCCGGCATGCCGATGGCGTCGACGTGGTCATCGGCGTCGTCGAGACCCACGGGCGGCGCGAAACCCAGGCGCTGCTCGACGGTTTCGAGATCATCCCGCGCAAATCCGTCGCCTATCGTGGCCAGACGCTGGAGGAGATGGATCTCGACGCCATCCTCGCCCGCCGCCCGGCCTTGGTGCTGGTCGACGAACTCGCCCACACCAATGCGCCGGGCAGCCGCCATGCCAAGCGCACCATGGATGTCGAGGAACTGCTGGCGCGCGGCATCGACGTCTATTCGACGCTGAACATCCAACATGTCGAGAGCCTGAACGACGTCGTCGCCCAGATCACCCGGGTGCGCGTGCGCGAGACGGTGCCGGATTCGATCATCGACCGGGCCGACGAGGTCGAGATCATCGACATCACCCCCGCCGACCTGATCAAGCGGCTGCATGACGGCAAGGTCTATGTGCCGCAGACGGCGCGTCAGGCAATCGAGAACTATTTTTCGCCCGGCAACCTGACGGCGTTGCGCGAGCTGGCGCTGCGCCGCACCGCCCAGCGCGTCGACGAGCAATTGCTCAACCACATGCAGGCGCATGCGATTTCCGGCCCGTGGGCGGCGGGAGACCGGGTGCTGGTCTGCCTCAGCCACGGCCCGGGCGGGGCCAATCTGGTGCGTTATGCCCGCCGCCAGGCCGACCGGCTGCGCGCCCCCTGGACGGTGCTGCATCTCGAAACGCCGCAGGCGGCCATGCTGCCCGACCGGCTGAAGGACCGGCTGGCCAACCATATGCGCCTTGCCGAACAGCTCGGCGCCGAGACCGTGACCCTGCCGGCGCTCGCCCCCTCGCGCGAGATCGTCGCTTATGCCACTGCCAACAATTTCACCCATGTCATCGTCGGCCGGCCGCAAAAACCGCGCTGGCGGCAGCTTTTCCAGGGCTCGGTCACCGAAGACCTGATCCGCCATGCCGGCGATCTCAGCATCCATGTCATTTCCAACAATGCCGGCGAGGAGCCGCAGCGCGGCGTCCGGACGGCGCAGCCGCCTCCCCCTTTCCGCCTGAAACCCTATCTCAAGGCGACGCTGTTCGTCGCCTTGGCCATCGTCGCCGGCATCATGCTTGATCAGGCGCTCGACGTGCGCAACCTGGCGCTGGTCTTCCTCATGGCGGTGCTGGCAGCGGCGGTGCGCGGCGGGCTGGGGCCGGGGCTTTATGCCTCGCTGCTTGGCGCCTTCTCCTTCAATTTCTTCTTCCTGGAGCCGCGCTACACGCTGACGGTGCGCGATCCCGAAAGCCTGGTGGCGCTGTTTTTCTATCTCGGCGTTGCGCTGGTCGCCTCCAACCTGACGGCCGCCGTGCAGCGGCAGGCGGCGGCGGCCCGTCAGCGGGCGCGCACCACCGAAGACCTCTATCTGTTTTCCAAAAAACTCGCCGGCACCGGCACGCTCGACGACGTGCTCTGGGCGACCGCCTTCCAGATCGCCTCGATGCTGAAGGTGCGGGTCGTCATCCTGCTGCCGGAAAACGGCTCCATCGCCGTCAAGGCCGGTTATCCGCCCGACGATACGCTCGTCGATGCCGATATCGCTGCCGCCAAATGGGCCTGGGAGCACAATCGCCCGGCCGGCCGCGCCGCCGATACGCTGCCCGGCGCAAAACGCCTCTACCTGCCGATGCGCACCGGCCGCGAGGCGGTCGGCGTCATCGGCCTCGACAACGACAAGCAGGGCCCGCTGCTGACGCCGGAACAGCAGCGCCTGTTCGACGCGCTGGCCGACCAGGCGGCGCTCGCTATCGAGCGCATCCAGCTCGTCTCCGATGTCGACAAGGCAAAACTCGCCGCCGAGACCGACCGGCTGCGCACCGCGCTTCTGACCTCCATCTCCCACGACCTCAAGACGCCGCTCGCCGCCATCATGGGCTCGGCCGGGACGCTGCAGGATTTCGGGGCGGAATTTCCCGAGGATGTGCGCGCCGACCTCGTCGCCACCATCGTCGACGAATCCGAGCGGCTGAACCGCTTCATCTCCAACCTGCTCGACATGACCCGCATCGGCGCCGGCGCCATGGAGCCGAATTACGCGCTGCATTTCGTCGGCGATATCGTCGGCACGGCGCTGTCGCGCGCGGCAAAAATCACCGCCCGCCATCGCATCGAGGTCGCCATTCCCGCCGAGCTGCCGATGGTCCGGGTCGATCCCGTATTGTTCGAACAGGTGCTATTCAACCTCATCGACAACGCCGCCAAATATGCGCCGCCCGAAACGGTCATCGCCCTTCGCGGCTGGCGGGAGGGTTCCTCCGTCCTGCTCGCGGTGATCGACGAGGGGCCGGGTATCCCGCCCGACGATCTCGAACGCATCTTCGACAGCTTCTACCGGGTGCGCAAAGGCGACCATGTGCGCGCCGGCACGGGGCTCGGCCTTGCCATCTGCCGCGGTTTCGTCGAGGCGATGGGCGGCAGCATCCACGCCGAAAACCGTAAAGGGCGCCCCGGCGCCGTCTTCACCATCCGCCTGCCGGTCCCGGCCGGCGGCGCCGGGCTGGCTCCGCTGCCGGACCGCCACGACTGAGGAGAGCTGAGATGACCAAGACTGCGGTGCGCATCCTGATCGTCGACGACGAACCGCCGATCCGCAAGCTGCTGCGCGTCGGGCTGGCGACGCAGGACTATGTCGTCAGCGAAGCGATGAACGCCAGGGTCGCCATCGAGATGGTGAAGACCGAACAGCCCGACCTCATCGTCCTCGATCTCGGCCTGCCGGACATGGGCGGCCACGACCTGCTGGCGAAATGGCGGGACGAAGGGCTGGACCTCCCCATCGTCATCCTGTCGAGCCGCACCGACGAGGCCGGCATCGTCAAGGCGCTGGAAATCGGCGCCGACGACTATATCGCCAAACCCTTCGGCATGAACGAACTCGTCGCCCGCATCCGCGTCGCATTGCGCCATCGGCTGCAAACGCAGGGCGAAAAGCCGGTCTTCCAGACCGGGGATCTCACCGTCGATCTCGTCAAGCGCATCGTCAAGGTCGAGGGCCATGAGATAAAACTGTCGCCGAAGGAATACGATATCCTGCGCATCTTCGTGCAGCATGCCGGCAAGGTGCTGACCCATCGCTACCTGCTCGAACATGTCTGGGACGGGCTGACCGATGTGCAATATCTGCGCGTCTATGTGCGGCAGTTGCGCCAGAAGATCGAGAAGACCCCCGACCAGCCGCGCTACATCCTCACCGAGACCGGCATAGGTTACCGCCTCAAGGAGGGCCAGTAAGCGCCGGCGTCAGGCCCCTCCCCTCTTTGCCCAATCTTTGACGGGAACCAAGCCCACCTCCGCTTCGTTCGACCCACAGGAGAACGGACATGGACAAAGAAAAAGAAACGCGCAAACGCGCATTGGCATCCGAAGGCGTGCTGATGTTGCTTATCGAAAGCCTGGCGATGCGCGGGATCGTCTCGCTCGACGAGGCAGAGGACATGCTGGTGGTGCTCGCCCACAGCTCGGACGCATCCGCCGCCCGCGCCACCAGCTTGCGCAACATCATCGCCAAGCTCAAGCAATTGCGCGGCGGCGCCGGGGATATCACGCCCGGCGCACTCAACCTGCAATCCCCGCCTTGACGACGAAAGCGGTTCATCGCTGACGCCGAACGCGACAGGAGTGATCGGCACGATGGCATTGAAACCACACGGGGGACGGCTCCGATAGGGGCCGCGCAGAGCGCAACTGCGGCTATGGAAGAATTTCGCATAGGCTGAACCAGCCACGACCGGCTGTGGACCGCAGGCCTGGCGAATAGCGGTTTTCTGCATTCCGGTTGTCACCCGCGAATGTCACCGCGACAGGATTGGATATTGGCGGGCGCGCCACACGGCGATATAGCTAGGCTAAGGGCAAAAATTCACCGAAGACGTGTGAAAACAAGGCATTACAGCCTGCCCGGCGTGGAGGATATCGAAGTGGCATTGTTTCCGGCGCTCACTCGCCATCTCAAGGATCCCGATCTGTTTGCAGCACTCGACCGGCTGCCCGCGCTCGGGCCCGTCACGGGAGAACCGACATTTTCGGTCTACAACCCATCCACCGGCGCGCTTCTGGCCGAGTTGCCGGATATGGGTGTCGCCCATACCCGTGCCGCCATCGAAAAGGCCCATGCCGCGCAGGCCGAATGGGCCGCGCTGACCGCGCGTGATCGCTCCGATGCGCTCTGGCGCTGGCATCAACTGATCGTTAACCATACTGACGATCTCGCCGCCATCCTGACGGCCGAGATGGGCAAGCCGCTGGCGGAGGCGAAATCGGAAGTCTCCCATGCCGCCGCCTATCTGCAATGGTATGCGGAGGAGGCCAACCGCATCTATGGCGAGACGATTTCCGCCCCCTCCACCGACCGGCGCATGCTGGTCATCAAGCAGCCGATCGGCGTCGTCGGGACCATCACGCCCTGGAATTTCCCGGCCTCGATGGTGGCGCGCAAGATTTCGCCGGCGCTCGCGGCCGGCTGCGCCATCGTCTTGAAGCCCGCCGAACAGACGCCGCTGGTCGCCGGCGCCATGTTTGCGCTGGCCGAAGTCGCCGGTTTTCCGGACGGCGTCATCAATCTCGTCTACGCTTCCGAAGGGGCCGATGTCGGCCTGGAACTGTGCACCCATCCGATGGTGCGCAAGATCAGCTTCACCGGCTCGACCGAGGTCGGCCGGCTGCTGATGCGGCAATGTTCCGACCAGGTGAAGAAACTCGCGCTCGAACTCGGCGGCAATGCGCCGTTCATCGTCTTCGACGACGCCGATATCGATGCCGCCGTCGACGGCGCCATCCAGGCGAAATTCCGCAATGGCGGCCAGACCTGCGTTTCCGCCAACCGGCTCTATATCCAGTCCGGCGTGCATGACGAATTCGCCGACAAATTCGTAGAAAGGGTGCGGCAATTGTCGGTCGGCGACGGTTTCGATCCCGGCGTCGCCATCGGTCCGCTGATCGACACGCGGGCGCTGGCGAAAATCGAGGCGCATATCGCCGATGCGCTGGAGAAGGGCGGCACCATCCGCTGCGGTGGCGAACGCATCGTTGCCGACGGCACCTTCTTCGCGCCGACGGTCTTGACCGATATCACCAGCACGATGCGCGTCGCGCAAGAGGAAACCTTCGGGCCGCTGGCTGCCATTATCCGCTTCGAGGATGCCGAGCAGGTGGTGCGCGAGGCCAACGATACCATCTACGGCCTCGCCGCCTATTTCTACGCCTCCAATCTCAAGCGCGTCTGGCGCGTCGCCGAGGCGCTGGAATACGGCATGGTCGGCATCAATACCGGCCGCATGTCCTCCGAGGCCGCCCCTTTCGGCGGCATCAAGCAGTCGGGCATCGGTCGCGAAGGCTCCCGCCACGGGCTGGAGGATTATCTGGAGATGAAATATCTCTGCATGGGCGGCATCTGACGGAAAAGGCGGCGCAAGGCCGCCCTCCCCTCCTGGAGATCAGAGCGAGCGCATCAGGCCGCCATCGACGCGCAGATTCTGGCCGGTGATATAGCCCGCGCCTTCCGAAGCCAGAAAGGCCACGGTGGCGGCGATTTCCTCGCTGGTGCCGTAGCGCTTCATCGGCACGCTGTCGCGGCGCTCCTCCGTCGCCGGCAGGCTGTCGATCCAGCCGGGCAGCACGTTGTTCATGCGCACATTGTCGCCCGCGTAAGTATCCGCGAACAGCTTGGTATAGGCGGCGAGACCGGCGCGGAACACCGCCGAGGTTGGAAACATGGCGCTCGGCTCAAAGGCCCAGGCCGTGGAGATATTGACGATCGCGCCGCTGCGCTGCTTCTGCATGATCGGCGCCACCAGCCGCGTCGGGCGGATGACGTTCATCAGATAGACGTCCATACCCTTATGCCAGTCCTCATCACTGATTTCGAGAATCTGGGCGCGCGGCCCGTGGCCGGCGCTGTTGACCAGCACGTCGATGCGGCCGAAGCGCTCCATGGCGCCATCGACGAGGCGCTTCAGGTCGTCGTTCGACTGGTTCGAGCCGGTGACGCCGAAGCCGCCGAGTTCGGCGGCCAGCGCCTCGCCCTTGCCCGAGGACGACAGGATCGCCACCTGAAACCCTTCCTGCGCCAGACGCCGCGCAGCCGCCGCTCCCATGCCGCTGCCGCCCGCCGTGATCAGTGCCACTTTTTCCGCTGCCATGTCGTCCTCGCTTTCGGATGGGTCCGTTTGTCAAAACCGATGTCTGATGCCAGAATATCTAGCATTCTCCGTCAAGGCTGGCCAACCAGTTCCCATTCCACGAAGCAGTAGAAAAACTATCGTATGAGTGCCGAATTCAGACGCCTGCCGCCGCTCAACGGATTGCGGGTTTTCGAGGTCGTCAGCCGCCATCTCAATTTCCGGCTGGCGGCCGAGGAACTCGGCGTCACGCAAGGGGCGGTCGCGCAACAGATCCGCGGCCTCGAAGCCGAACTCGGCCAGAAACTCTTCGATCGCGGCCCGCGCAGCCTGGCGCCGACCGATGCGGGGCGCAGTTATGCCGCCAATATCCGGCGCGCCTTCGAACTAATTGCCGAGGCGACGGAGGCATTGCGTCCGGAACCGAAACATTTGACCATCAGCGTCACGCCGAGCTTCGCCTCGAAATGGCTGATCCCGCGCCTGCCCGCCTTCACCGCCGCCCATCCCGATATCGACCTGCGCATTCTCGCCAGTGAGCGCATGGCGAATTTCCAGGCCGACGCGGTGGATCTCGCAGTGCGTTACGGGCGACCGCCCTTCGGGCCGGGCCTGACCGCGACGCTGCTGTTCGAGCAGGTGCTGGTCGCCGTCGCCAGTCCCTTGCTGGTCGAGAGGCTCGGGGAATTCGATGCGCCGGGCGGGCAGGTTAACTATCCGCTGCTGCACGACGCCCATGATATCTGGCCGCAATTCCTCGAAAAGGCGTGGCCGGATGCCCGGCCGGCCGCGGCCAAGAACATGCGGTTCAACCAGACGACGCTTGCCATCGATGCGGCGATTGCCGGGCAGGGGGCGGCGCTCGCCAGCCTGCTTTTCGTGCGCGACGATATCGAGGCCGGGCGGCTGGTGCGCTTGTCCACGACGGATCTGAAGGTCGATACCGATTTCTATCTCGTCCATCCCCGCAAGCCACGCCATGCCGAAAGCCTCGATCTGGTCAAATCCTGGTTTATTGCGGCCACCGCTAACCCGCCTTCGATGCCGGCGTCGCCGTCCTGAGCAGCGCCATCAGCATCGGCCCCAGCGAAAACTCGCCGCGCGCCGCCCTACGCGTCAGATCCCGCAGATAACCGCCGGCCGACTGGATATGCCCTGCTCGTTCGAGGATGCAGGCGACGGCAATTGCCGCATCTTCCGCCCCCATCGTGTCGCAGGCATCCTGATAGGCAGACGGACTGATGCCGAGCGTCGAACGGACCACCACCGCCGCCGACAGGAGATCGCGCCACTGCGCCACCGCCCCGCCCGGCCCGTAATCGCCGATCTGCGGGCAGGCCCGCATCACCGTCCCCAACGGAAATGCGGGCATTCGGTCGAGATCCGCCATCTCGGGTACGGAATTCGGCGCGTCCTGCTTCTTTTCGAAGCGAGGTTCAGATTCATGGATGAGGTGTGTATTTGAATTCTGTTTGTGTGCGCCATTCCGGTCGGCATTGGCGTCTGTTTTTGATGAAACAAGTTGCATTTCCAGAATGTTGAGGATCTCCTGCCGCAAAAGATCCATCTCGTCGAGAATGGCGGCGATCTCCAGACGCGCGGGATTGCGCGGCAGCCGGGCGACCAGCGTTACATAATGCTGCTCGATGGCGGCCCAATCGCCGTCGGCGCCTTCCTCCATGGCGGCCGAGATCAGCTTGCGCACATCGCGGCGGCAGAGCGTCAGGGCTTCCCTTGTGCGCTTGAAGCGTAGTCTTTCGTCTGCGACCTCCTGGGCGAGGGCGGCAAGCTCTTCGGCGCGCGCCAGAAGCGGCGCCAGGTTGAAGCCGAAGGCATCCTCGATCTCCCCGCCCCGACCCTTGCGGGCGTAACGCTTGCCGTTCGGGCTGTCGCGCCGCTGGATCAGGCCGGCCTCGACCAATGCCGCGAGATGACGGCGCAGCGTCGTGCCGGTGATGCCATGGGCGCGGATCGACAATTGCGCATTCGAAGGGAAGACGATCAGCCCATGCTCTTCGGAGAGTTCGCTCTCGGGATAGAAGCTGAGCAGCGCATCGAGCACGGCGAGCGCCCGGTCCTGCAGGCCGAAGACATCCTTCGCCTCGCAGACATCGCGAAACAGCTTCCATTTGTCGACCGGCCGCCGCACCTGCACTTCGGCCCTTGCGGTTTCGAGCTGGCGTTTCACCAGGGCAAGCGTCATCCTGCGCCGCCCGAAGGGCGTCGTCACATTTTCACTCTGCATTTTCCTTCACCCGGACTCAGGCAAAAGAAATCCGCTCACCAAAACGGTGCCAAAGACACTTGACTGCGATTCGTGAAAATGCGATTCTCATTCTTGCTTAGGGAATACGAGAAGGGCTTCCACGACTTGGTCGTTTGGGGGCCTTTTTCTTTTGCGGTTTCAGTCTCCCTTGTTGCCATCCTCGGCGAGAAATCTCTCATAGAGCCCATCGAGGTTCTGGGAGAGAAACGCGCCAAACCTTGCGGCATTCTTCGCCTTCAACGAAATCGAGAATGCCTTGCCACTTGCCTTGATATCGGCCTGCACCGCCTTGTCGGCGGGCTGCCATCTGGTTTTCTGCTGCGCAGGCTCCGCCTTGCGGACCGGCCGTGCGGATTTGTTCAGCGCCTTGTAGAGAAAGGCGAAGCGCTCGTCGGAACCGAGCGCCCGGAAAGCTTCCTGGCCGACGATCTCGGCGACACGGCCGGCACTGGCCGCGCGGCCGGCGAGCAGTGACAGCTCGACCCAGCGCTCGCGCCCGACACCCGGGGCGGCGCCGATGGCCTGCACCACATCCGCCGGAATACGCTCGGTCACCGACATCATCTTCGAAATCGAGGCGGCATTGGCGGCAAGGGCTGCGCCGATCACCTCGCGGTCATAGCCGAGATCGTCCAGCCGGCGTGCGAACAAGGCGCGCTCGACAAAACTCAGATTGGCGCGGGCGGAATTTTCCTGCCCCTGGGCAATCACATGGGTGCGGTCGTCGATGGTCTTGACCACGGCCCGGACCTTGCGGCCGAGTTCACGCGCCGCGCGCACGCGGCGATGGCCGAAGACGAGCTGGTAGCGGCCGGACGCATTGGCGAGCGGCCGCACCAGAACCGGCGTATCCTGCCCGCGGGCGCGGATCGCCTCCAGCAGGTCGCGGAAGGCGTCGTCGTCGTCGCTCAGGCGGTCGCGGACGAAGGATCCGTCGATCTGATCCGGCTCAAGCTCGACCACAGCCTCGCCTTCGAGAAACTTGTCGGCCTGCTTCGCCAGCTCGTCGAGCGAGCGCACCAGCGATTTGCCGGCGCCGCGCATGGGATAGCTGGCGGCGGCGCTGGCATCGTCCGGCAGGTCCGCAAGACCTTCAAGCAAATTCTTCCGCGCCATCCATTTCACTCCGCTTGGCCTTCATTTCCTTGTTTTTCCAACGCAAATGGCCGTTTTTGTCAGCCGACAACATCACCGACCCCAGGATTGGTGGATGAGGTCGGCGATTTCACCGTTGACGGCGTCGAGCGCTTCCAGCGCCCGGTCATAGGTACCGCGGTTCATCGACGAGCGTTCGATCTCGTAGAGCGTCTGCTTGGTGATACCGGCATCGGAAATCGCCGTCGACTTCACCATCTGGTGCTTGAGCATGAATTCGTGAAACATGGTCGACATGAAACCGACCATCTGCGCCTGCGGCAGATCCGTCGGCTCGTAGCGGGTGATGAGATAGCGATACCAGGTGAGGTTCACTTCGGCGCCGGCGGCGCGGATCGGCTTGAGGATGCCGCCGAGCATCAGCAGGAACTGGCCCATCGACATGACATCGAGCATCTGCGGATGAATGGTGATCATCACGCTGGTCGCCGCGGTCAGCGCCGTCAGCGTCAGGTAGCCGAGCTGGGGAGGGCAGTCGATGACGACGACGTCGTAGCGGTCGTCGACCTCGGCCAGCGCCCGCGAGATGCGGGTGAAGAAGGTGCGGCCCTCGTTCGAGGACTTATCGGCCATGGCGAGCGGCGTGTCGTATTCATATTCCTGCAGGTCGAGATTGGCCGGGACGATATCGAGCCCCGGAAAATTGGTCGACTGGATGATGTCGGCCAATGCCTTGCGCTCGCCGTCGTAACGGATAGCGTCGTAGATCGACGGCACCTGGTCGAGTTCCGGCTGGAAGCCATGCAGCGACGACAGCGACGCCTGCGGATCGAGATCGACGGCGAGAACCCGGTGACCGGTCAGCGCCAGATATTGCGCCAGATGCGCCGCCGTGGTCGTCTTGCCGGAGCCGCCCTTGAAGTTGACGACGGCGATCACCTGCAGCTTTTCACCGGGCCGGCGATGCGGCACATACATGCGGCTTTCCGAGCGCCCATGGGCGTCGAGATATTGCCGCAATTCCAGCATCTGCTCGGCCGTATAGGACCGGCGGCCGGAAGAGGAGGTCTGGGGCGAGGGGCCCTTGCCCTCCAGATGCAGTTTCTTCAGCGTGCTCTGCGACACGCCGACGTAATTGGCGACTTCGGAGAGCGAGAAGCTACGCAGCGTCTTCTTGGCGTTCGGCGGAAAGCGCTGGACGCTGAGCAGATGCAATTTCTTCGAGATCAGATCGCCCTGTTCGAGGATCTGGTCTTCGAAATGCAGCGGCGCTTTCAGCGAAGCCAGCGAATTAGCGTTCATTGTCGGCAATCGTCCAGATAACGGTTTTCGGCAGCCAAGCCGCCATGAACCGTTATTATGGCCGATTCTTCCATTCCCGCAAGGCGGCGCGGGGACGGGCCGGCGGCCGGGCGCAGGCGCTTAACGATTCCTTACCGCCGGCCGCTCCCGGTTTACCATAGATTCCGGCCGGTTAAGGCGATTCCCGCAGAATCGGGCGTCGGTCGCTTCTTTCTGTGAATCATTTCCGACGTTTAGACAAAGCGCTCGCCGCCGGCCGGAAACGCCGCGACTCAGTGGCCTGGGGCCGGGCGAATCGGGTTTCGCGCCGCAAGGCCCCTCCCCTCAAACGGGAGGGGGGAAGGGAGGGGGCTGCGGCATAAGGCAGCCATGACGGGCGAATGCGCGTAAAGTGCGCTGACTTGCGCCAGCAACTGTGGCAAGCTTGCCGCGTGAATGTCCAGAACAGGGCCTGGCGAACCGACGGATCGCCGGCTGGAAACAGGAAAGGACATGGCAGCAATGACAACCAACGACAACGAGACGCAGATCCGGGACGGCATCGAAACCCTGCCCGAGCCGGAAGCGCTGGAAAAGACGCTTCCGCCGCCGCCGCATTCCAAACCCGACGACCTTCTCGAAGAGGCGCTGCTGGAATCGTTCCCGGCAAGCGATCCGCCTGCTTCCGGGCGGATGGAATAATCCGTCAGCTCAGGCTGGCATTGTGCGGCGCGCTGAGGACCGTCTGGCGCTTGAGGCCGGTCGCAAGCCCGACCGCCAGTTCCGCCGCCTTGCCGACGCCCGCCGCATGGGCGGTGAGCAGTTTCAGCGCTTCGGCCGCGTCCTCCTCGGTCAGCAGGCTTTGCGGGCGCAGGGGACGGCGGCCGCGGCGGAATTCGGCCGGGCTGCAGCCGAAACGGGCGCGGAACTTGTTGTAGAAGACGGCCGGATTGCCGAAGCCGTTGCGCTCCATGATGGTGCTGATCGTGTCGTCGCTGGCGCGCAGCTCGCCAGCGCAATTGTCGAGCCTGAGGTTCTGCGAATAGTCGCGATAGCCGATGCCCAGATGCCGCTTGAACAGCCGCGATAGGTGGCTGACGGTCAGTCCCTCGGCTTCGGCGATCTCGCTCAGATGCTGGCTGTCGTCCTGGCCGCCGAGCGTATCCATGATTCTCAGGATGCGGTTGCGGCTATCCGGGCGCAGCGCGCCATTGGCGGCGGCGGCATCCTGATAGGGAATCCAGCGATAGAGATAGCAGGCGAGCAGGTTGGCGATCGTCTGGCGGGCCAGCACCTCCTCCGGCCGGCTGGCCTGGTCGAGGATGATGCGGGCGATCAGCGCCTTGATCGGCGCGACCTTGGTCATGAAGGAACGGCTGTGCAGGAAGGTGCGGCACAGATATTCGCGCGCGGCGAAACCGGTGAGGCCCAGGCGCTCGAAATGGGTGACGTCGAGATGCACGCCGCAGATCAGCGCATCGCGGGAAATCGAGGTGGAATTGTGCGGCACGTCGGCATTGATGACGATCATGTCGTCCTCGCCCATCTCGCAGGGCTGGCCGTCGACGATCAGCCGGAAGCGGCCGCGCAGCACGAAAAGTATCTCCATCTCCCGGTGCCAGTGATAGGGCACGTCGGCATAGCCGTGGACGAAGGCGCGGGCATGGGATTCGACCGCCGGCCCGTGATTTTCAAAGCCGCAATCGCGCCTTTCCACCCAGCTTTCGGTTTTCAGATAGGCGACGTTCATGGGGCTCCTCCCGGTTTGCATCGCCAGTAAATATCAAAAACTGTCCTATATCCAGCGCAAGTTTCGCGGCTAGAAGCAGGCCTCCGCCTGTGTCATCACTGATCCCGTTCTTTTGAGCGGTGGAAGCACCGCACAGGCGAGGAGGCCTGCAAGAGCAGGCCGGCATATGCCCGCAAGGCCTATGTCCGCAACATTGGGATGGATTACCGATGACATGGAATATTTCCGATAAGGAACTTGCCGGGCTCGTGGAGCAGATGACCCTCGAAGAGAAGGTCGCGCTCACCAGCGGCTCCGGACTATGGCGCACCGCCGCCAACTACCGTCTGAACATCCCGGAAATCCTGATGACCGACGGCACCTACGGCGTGCGCTATTCGATCGAGCAGATCGACGGTCCGCAGGACAGCGAAAGCCAGCTTGCCGCCTTCCTCGGCGTCGTCAATGCGGATCTGTCGCGCGGCGTCGAGGGCGCCTTCGGTTCAACCCGGCCGGCCACCTGCTTCCCCAACGGCTCCTCCTTCGGCTGCTCGTGGGATGTCGATCTCGCCTATGAGCTGGGCGAGGCGCTGGCCGCCGAATGCCAGGCCTTCGGCGTCAACATCCTGCTCGGCCCCGGCATCAACATCCGCCGCACGCCGCTCGCCGGCCGCGCCTATGAATATTATGCCGAGGATCCGGTGGTGACAGGCGACATCGCCGCCGCCGTCATCAACGGCATGCAGGAAAACGGCGTCGGCGCGTCGCTGAAGCACTTCGCCTGCAACAATTCCGAGGTGCAGCGCACGACGATGAGCTCCGAGGTCGAGGAGCGGGCGCTGCGCGAGATCTATCTCGCCGGCTTCGAGCGCGCCATCCGCAAGAGCAATCCCTGGACGGTGATGAGCTCCTACAACCGCCTGAACGGCGTGCAGGCCGCCGAAAACCATTGGCTGCTGACCGAGGTTCTGCGCGACGAATGGGGCTATGACGGCCTCGTCATGTCCGACTGGCACGGCATCAAGGACCGCCCGGCCTCGATGAACGCCGGCAACGATCTCGACATGCCGGAAAGCGGCGCCCGCAAGCAGGAACTGTTCGATGCCGTCGAGGCCGGCCGCGTGCCGCAGGCAGCGCTCGACCGCGCCTGCCTGCGCGTGCTCAAGCTGGTGCGCACCGCCCGCAACGGCATCAAGCCGAACGCCACCGCCGACTACAAGAGGCATCATGCGCTCGCCCAGCGCATGGCGGCGGAATCGATCGTGCTGCTGAAGAACGACGGCGCTCTGCTGCCGCTCGACGGCGGCAAGCTCACGCGCATCGCCGTGGTCGGCGCCGCCGCCAAGGAGCCGGTCATCCAGGGCTCCGGCTGCGCCACCACCCGGCCGACCGATGTCGACATTCCCTTCGAGGAAATCCGCCTGATGGCACCGGGTGCCACGCTCTCCTTCCATGCGGTCGCGGATTTCGAGGCCGGCAGCGCCACGGAAGCGGCGGCTCTTGCCGATATCGACGGCGCCGATGTCGTGCTGTTCTTCGGCAATACCGAAGTCGGTTATGACGGCGAAGGCTCCGACCGTACCCATCTCGACCTGCATGACGGCCAGGATGCGCTGATCGCGCGTCTCTCGGCCCGCAACAAAAACATCGTCGTCATCCTGGCGACGCCGGATGCGGTAGTCATGCCGTGGATCGGCGGCACGCCGGCCGTGCTCTCGGCCTTCTTCGGCGGGCAGGGGGCGGGCCATGCGCTGGCGGAGATCCTCTTCGGCCGCCAGACGCCCTGCGGCAAGCTCACCGTCACCTTCCCGATGCAGCTGGAAGACACGCCCGGCTTCCTCTCCTATCCCGGCGAGAACAACCGCCATGTCTATAGCGAGGGCATCCATGTCGGCTACCGCGCCTATGACAAGCGCAAGCTTGCACCGCTCTTCCCCTTCGGTTTCGGCCTGAGCTACACCAGCTTCGCCTATGCCAATGTCGGTGTCGATCACGAACGCCTCGGCGCCGAGGACAGCATCACCGTCTCGGTCGATATCACCAATACCGGCGATGTCGCAGGCAAGGAGATCGTGCAGGTCTATGCCCGCCCGCATGCGCCGCGCCTGATCCGGCCGGTGCGCGAACTCAAGGGTTTTGCCAAAGTGGCCCTGCAGCCCGGCGAGACGAAACGCGTTTCCGTGACCATCGAGGCACGCGATCTGCGCTATTACGACACCGACTATCGCCGCTGGCTGCTCGATGCCGGCAAGCTGACCTTCGAGGTCGCCGCCTCCTCGCGGGATATCCGCGGCGAGAAGACGGTCGAGGTCGAGGGCGCCGCTTTGCCGCTGACCATCCTCAATGTCGAAAGCCAGCCCTTCATGGTGCTGGAGCAGGAATTCGCCCGCAAGCGCTTCGGCGCCTTCCTGCAGGCCCAGCTCGGCCTCGACGACGAGGAAACCGAAAAGATGCTGGAATATTGCGGCGGCTCCTTCCTCGGCATCTACAACACCGTCGCCTGGGTTGCCGGCGACAAGATCTCCAAGAGCGACATGGCCGCGCTGCTGGATGGCATCAACCGCGAACTCGGCGTTGCGGGAACGGCGCCGGGCAAGGCGGCGTAAAGCCGGAACGGGGCGCTGCGGCGCCCCGGCCGGAAACTTTTGAGTTCTGATCGATAAGAAAAGGGGAATGAAATGAACCTGAGACGCCTTTCCTCCACGCTGGCGCTGCTGGGCGCATTGGCCAGTTCCACCGCCGCCGTGGCGCAGACCGTCGATGTGCAGCAATACTGGACCAGCGCCAGCGAATCCAAGGCGATGAACGCCATCGCCGATGCCTACAAGGCGCGAGGCGGCAAGTGGATCGACAGCCCGTCCGCCGATTTCGACTCGGCGATTGCCGCCGCCACCAGCCGCATCGCCGGCGGCGAGCCGCCCTCGGCCGTGCTGATGACGCCGAGCGGGGCGATGCGCGACCTCGCCAAGGCCGGCCAGCTTCGCGATTTCAACGATCTCGCCGAAGCCGGCGGCTGGCAGAAGGTTATGGCGCCGCTGATCTGGAACAAGCTGAATGTCGACGGCAAGCTGGTCGGCCTGCCGGTCGGCATCCATGCCGACAATTGGGTCTGGTATTCCAAATCGCTGTTCGAAAAGGCCGGCATCGCCGAGCCGAAGACGATGGATGAGATGTTCGCCGCCGCCGACAAGCTGAAGGAAGCCGGCCACATTCCCTTTGCCGTCGGCGGCGAGCCGTGGCAGGAAGTCTCGATCCTCTACGATTTCATCCTGGCGCTGGGCGGCCCGGATTACTGGAACGAGCTGTTCATCAAGCGCGATCCTGAAGCGCTGAAATCGCCGATCCTGCCGAAATCCTTCGAGCTGTACCGCAAGGTCTCGACCTATGCCGATCCGGCCAGCCCCGGCCGTTCGTGGAACGACACCACCAACCTGGTCATCACCGGCAAGGCCGGCATGCAGTTCATGGGCGATTGGGCGCGCGGCGAATTTCTCTCCGCCGGCCAGACGGCGGGCAAGGAATTCGGCTGCTTCCTGACGCCGAGCGACAAGCCCGCCTATGCCGTCATCGTCGATATCTTCGCCTTCCCGGTCAATACCGATGAGGACCGCATCAAGGGCCAGACGCTGCTGGCCGAAACCGTGATGGATCCGGCCGTCGAATCGAAGATCGCCGCCGTCAAGGGTTCGGTGCCCTCGCGCCTCGACGTCGACACCAGCACGCTGGATGCCTGCGCCGCCAAGGGCGTTTCCATGCTGGCGAAGCCGGGCGAAGCGGTGAACGCCGCCTATGACGCCCTGCCGGGCGACATGAACGGCCAGGTGACCGACCTCGCCACCCAGTTCTGGACCGACCCGTCGATGACGGCGGAGGCCGCGATTGCAACGCTGGGCGGCATCCTGCAAAGCCAGTAACGGGCATATGCTGCGTCCCGCTCGTCTCCCTGACGGGCGGGACGCGGTTTTCCGGGGAGGATTTGGGATGACAAGCTGGATCAACCGGCAGGCTTTCAGGCCGGATATCACCGTGGCGGCGTTTTTTGCCGTCATCGCACTGTTTTTCTACGGCTCCATCGTCTGGACCTTCGTGATGTCGCTGACGCGCTCGACGCTGGTGCCGACCTACGAGATCGTCGGTTTCGACCAGTATGTAAAGCTGTTCACCAACCAGCGCTGGCTGGTCTCCTGCCTCAACATGGTGATCTTCGGCCTGCTCTATATCGTCGGCACGCTCGCCTTCGGCATGTTGCTGGCGGTGCTGGCCGACCGGCGCATCAAGGCGGAATCGCTGTTCCGCACCATTTTCCTCTATCCGCTGGCCGTGTCGCTCGTCGTCACCGGCCTTTCCTGGCGCTGGCTGCTCGATCCCTCGAACGGGTTGCAGGCGCTGATGCGCAGCATCGGCTGGGAGGCGTTCACCTTCGACTGGCTGACGCGGCCGGACCGGGCGCTCTATACGCTCGTCATCGCCAGCATCTGGCACTCGGCCGGCCTCGTCATGGTCATCGTGCTCGCCGGCCTGCGCGGCATCGACAACGACCTGTGGAAGGCGATCCGCATGGAGGGCATTCCGCTGTGGCGGGCCTATCTCCAGGTGATCTTCCCCGGCATGCGTCCGGTCATTGCCTCCTGCGTCGTGCTGCTGATGTCCGAAGTCATTCGCGGCTACGACCTGATCATCGCCATGACCAAGGGGGGACCGGGCATTTCCACGGAAATGCCGGCGAAATTCGCCGTCGATTTCTATTTCGCCCGCGTCAATCTCGGCCTCGCCTCGGCCGCCTCGATCATGATGCTGGTTCTGTCGCTGGTGCTGCTGGCACCGTATTTCTACAGCGAATTCCGGAGGCGCACATGAGCATCGCCGTGGCCACGCCCATCGCCATCAGGAAAAAGCCCTTCGCGCCGCAGGCGGCCCGCATCGGCCTCTATGTCTTCCTCACCGTCTCGGCGATCTTCTTCCTGCTGCCACTCCTGCTGGTGGCGATGAATTCGCTGAAACCGCTCGAAGAGATCCGCCAGGGCAACCTGCTCGCCTTTCCCGTCAATCCGAATTTCGATGCCTGGGTCACCGCCTGGAAGACGGCCTGCACCGGCCTCGATTGCAACGGCGTGCGGCCGGGCGTGTGGAATTCGATCAAGATCACCATTCCCGCCGTCGTCATCTCGACGCTGGCCGGCGCGCTGAACGGTTATGCGCTGGCGCAGTGGAAATCGCGCCATGCCAATCTGCTCATGCTGCTGGTGACGGTCGGCCTGTTCATCCCCTACCAGGCGATGCTCTATCCGACGGTGAAAATCCTCAGCAATGTCGGGCTGTTCCGCACCTATGCCGGCATCGTCTTCGTGCATGTCATCTACGGCCTGCCCTATACGACGCTGCTGTTCCGCAACTTCTATGTCGGCGTGCCCGACGAGATCAGCCGGGCGGCGCGCATGGAAGGCGCGAGCTTCCTGCGCACCTTCTGGTCGATCATCCTGCCGATCTCGACCAATATCCTCGTGGTGGTGGCGATCCTGCAATTCACCGGCATCTGGAACGACTACCTGCTCGGCCTGATCTTCGCCGGCAACGACAATTTGCCGATGACGGTGCAGCTCACCAACATCGTCAACAATGCCCGCGGTGCGGCCAATCCCAATGTCAACATGGCCGCCGCGCTGATCACCGCCATCCCGACGCTCGTCGTCTACTTCCTCTCCGGCCGCTATTTCGTCCGCGGCATCGCCGCCGGCGCCGTCAAGGGTTGATCCATGTCCAGCATTTCTCTTCGCCAGATCAAGAAATCCTTCGCCGGCCTCACCATCCTGCGCTCCGTCGACATGGAGATCGAGAAGGGCGAGTTCATCGTCATTCTCGGCCCCTCCGGCTGCGGCAAGTCGACCCTGCTCAACGTCATCGCCGGTCTCGACGATTGCGACGACGGCCAGATCGTCATCGACGGCCGCGATGTCATCGGGCTGGAGCCCAGCCAGCGCGGGCTGGCCATGGTGTTCCAGTCCTATGCGCTGTTTCCGGCCATGACCGTGCGCCGCAACCTCTCCTTCGGCATGGAAATCGCCGGCACCCCCAAGGCGGAAATCGTCGACAAGGTGGCCTGGGTGGCAAAACTCCTGCAGATCGAGCCGCTGCTGGAGCGCAAGCCCAGCCAGCTCTCGGGCGGCCAGCGCCAGCGCGTGGCGATCGGCCGGGCGCTGGTGCGTTCCTCCTCGATCTGCCTGTTCGACGAACCGCTCTCCAATCTCGACGCCAAGCTGCGCGCCGAAACCCGCGTCGAGCTCAAGCAACTGCACGAGACGTTGAAATCGACGATGATCTACGTCACCCACGACCAGATCGAGGCAATGACCATGGCCGACCGCGTCGCGGTGATGCACAAGGGCAAGGTCGAACAATTCGCCCATCCGCAATCGATCTACGAAAAGCCGGCCAGCCTGTTCGTCGCCGGCTTCGTCGGCTCGCCGGCAATGAATTTCCTCGACGGGCGGCTGGACGGGGCAGGGCGCTTCATCACCGGCGACATCGCCATCGACGTCTCGGCCTATGCCTTCGAGGCAAAGCAGGGGGCGGGCGAGGCGGTGCTCGGCGTGCGCTGCGAGGATATCACCGTCACCGAGCGCGGCGTCCCCGGCAGCCTGCCGGCAACGCTCGCCTTCACCGAATTGCTCGGCGCCGATGCGCTCGGCTGGTTCGATTGCCTCGGCAAACGCTTCAGCACCCGCCTCGGCATCGAGGCGGCGCGGGCGATGAAAGGGGAGGTGGGCCTGACCTTCGACATGGGCAAGGCCTCGCTGTTTTCCAAGGATACCGAACAGCGACTTTGACAAACCTTGATCTCGGTCCATGGCAGGCGCGGCATCGGGGTTTCCCGGGGTTTTCAGTCCGGTTCGACCAGTGTCCTGAGGCGGGCCAGCGCCCGGTCCCAGCCGGTCGAGATCGCATCGAGAAAGGCGCGGGCGGCATCGACCTGCTGCGCATCGAGCGAATAGAGAACCTCGCGGCCCTGGCGTTCATGCACCACCAGCCGCGCTGCCTCCAGCACCTGCAGATGCTTGACGATGGCCTGCCGGCTGATCGCCTGCCCCTCGGCCAGGGCCGTGGCCGAAAGCGCGCCGGCTGCCAGCAGGCGGGTGACCAGCGCCAGCCGCGTCGCATCCCCAAGCGCCGCAAAGACGCCGGCCAGTTCCTGCTCAGCCTTGTTCGACATGCCGCTTCACATTCTCGATCTGGGCGCTCCAGCCACCCGTGTTCATCAGGAAGGCGCGCTGGCGGCGATGTTCCGGCACCTGCTCGAAGCCGGATTCGACGATGGTCAGCCGCGTGCCGGCGCCGTCCGGCGCCAGCCGGAATTCGACCAGCGTCGGCGTTTCCGTTTCCGGGTCGCATTCGATGTCTATGCCATAGGGGATCCAGCGGAAGCTGAACAGATACGGCTCCTCCATGCGCTCGACGGTGCAGAACACGTAATTGGGCGTCAGCGGCCGGATGCCTGTGGGTTCGAGGCCGAGCGAGGCCTGATAGGCGCGGATTTTTGCTTCGTCGAAATCGCCTTCGAACTTGCCGGTGATCTTGCGGCCGGGGGCGAAGGGCTGGTGCAGCTTGACGCCGAACCAGGTGCCGAACTCCGTGCTGTCGGTGATGGCATGCCAGACGCGTGCGATCGGCGCGTTGAGCACGATCTGCTTTTCGATGCGATCCTGAGAGGTCATGGGTTTTCCTTTCGTGCAACGATATGGTTGCACCATAGCCCGATCCATCGACATGTGCAACAAAAGAGTTGCAGATCATTCACTGACCGGAAAACTCCGAGGAAAGGCGTGGCGGAGCAACGTCATGCCCGCCTTGTGCAGCGCCTCGGATTGCGCCGCTTCCGGGTTGAACGTGTCCCAGTACCAGGCGCCATGCACCAGATAGTTCAGCCCCTCGGAGAGACTTCCGATATCGACATCGTCGTAATCGCCCTCGCGGGCGATGTCGGCGAGGAGCGCCCGGGTTTCGGCGAGATAGGCACGGTCATTGGGCAGGCTGATCATCCGGTCGAGCTGCATCGTCTGGCGGTCGCTGCCGAACAGCACCCAGACGGCCACCCAATCCGGGTGCTCGCGGCGGAAATGCCGGGCGCAATCCATGGCCGCGACGATACGCTCGGCCGGCGACAGGCCGGGCGCCCGCACCGTGTTTTCCCAAAGTTTTGCGAACTGGTCGTTGAGATATTCAAGGACGGCGCGAAACAGCTTGTCCTTGCTGCCGAAATGAAAGACCACCAGCGCATTCGAGGAGCCGATGCGCGCGGCGATGCGCTGCATGGTGACGCCGGCCATGCCTTCCTCGGCGATCAGCTGGATAGTCGTGTCGACGATCCGCTGGGCGCTGGCAAGGCCGCGCACATGCCGGCCATCGCGCTTTCCGCCCTTGGTCACCGGCCCGCCTTCCCCGGCGGGCGTCTCGGAAGGGGAGGGGCGGGGTGTCTTCAAGGCTTGGTTTCCCGGGAGGAGGATGCGGTCCGCCCTTATCGGCCGGCGGACCGCCTGTCGTCAACGATCACAGCGCGGGGCGGCTGGCCTTCTTGCCGTACCACGGGCCTTGCGCCGTCTCGAAGGCGAGACCGGCGCGAAAAACGTCGACATCGCAATAGCTGCGCCCGACGATCTGCATGCCGGTGGGAACCCCGTTGCGGGCATGGCCGGTCGGGATCGACAGAACCGGGCAGCGGCTCATCATGTTGAACGGCGTCGTCATCACCCAGCCGAGCATCGGATCGACCGCCTTGCCGTTGATCTCGACGCCGGTGGTCGAATGGTCGAAATCGGCAGGCACGGCAGGCAGGGCATTGGTCGGGCAGATCAGCACGTCGTAACGGTCGAGCAGCGGCCCGAGCGTCTGGTACATGGCGCCGACGGTTTCGAGGCTGCCGACGAACTCCGCCGAGGTGGACGAGCGCCCGCGCTCGGCGAACGCCCTTGCATAGGTGGTCATCTTGTCGCCGTGCTCGTCGAGAAGGCGCGAAACATAGCCGCCGAAGAGATGGCGCAGATAGGTGATGCCGGCTTCGAGAATCTCCGGCGTCCAGCCGAGATCGACTTCCTCCACGGTCGCGCCGAGCGAACGAAACACATCCAGCGCCGCCAGCGTGTTGCGGCGCACGTCGGGATCGACATCGAAGAAGCCGAGATCGATGGAATAGGCGATCTTCCAGCCCTTGATCGGCTTGAACGTCGTCGGCAGGCGCAGCTTCGGCCTGAGCGTGGCGATGTCGGTGGGGCTCGGGCCGGCCATCACGTTCTGCAGCAGGATGGCATCGGTGACCGTGCGGGCCATCGGCCCGGTATGGCAGAAGAAATCGAGGTTGAACGGCGGATCGTCGGGATTGCGGCCATAGGGCGGCTTGTAGCCGACGACGCCGCAGGCCGAGGCCGGAATGCGGATCGAGCCGCCGATATCCGAGCCGGTGGCGACCGACGAGGTGCCGGCGGCCAGCGACGCACCCGCGCCGCCGGAGGAGCCGCCGCAGGTGAAATCCGGATTCCAGGGATTGCGGGTCACACCCCAGAGCCGCGACCAGGTGGTGCCGGCGCAGCAGAATTCCGGTGTCGCCGTGCGCGCATGCACGATGCCGCCGGCCGCCATGATGCGCGCGTTGTTCGTCGAGGTGCGGGCCGCGACATTGTCCTTGTAGATCAGCGAGCCGACCGAACTCGGCTTGCCCTCGATCTCGCTCTCATCCTTGATGCCGACCGGCAGGCCTTCCAGCGCCCCGGTACGCGCGCCACGGGCATATTTCGCCTCCGCCTTGCGTGCCAGATCCATGGCCTCGTCGTAATGGGTGTAGGTAAAGGCATTGATCGCCGGCTGCACGGCCTCCGCCCGCCGGATCGTCGCTTCCATCAATTCGACCGGCGAAAGCTCGCGGCTCTTGAACCGACGCAGGGCCTCATGCGCCGGCAGGTAACACAGATCGACATCGCTCATGCTTGCTCCTCCCACGAGCGCCGGCTCTCCCGCCGGCCCATTCTCCCGGCCCCAGATAAAAACAAACTGAATAGTTAGTCAAATAGTTTTTGGCGCGATTTTTCTCGCACGCAACCGCCATGCGACGGCCGCTTTCATCTAACCGTTGGCGACCTTCGAACCCGTCAAAGCGCCGGGCGGGTGGCCGGTGATGCGTTTGAAAGCGCGGCTGAAGGCGGCCTGCGAACCGTAGCCGAGCTTTTGCGCGGCGGTTTCGATCGGCATGCGCTCTTTAGCGATCCATTGCGTCGCAAGCCTCATGCGCAGCTCCGTCAGATAACGCAACGGCGTGACGCCGGTCACTTCCAGAAAACGCTCGGCAAAGACCGAGCGGGAAGCGCCCATGCGGTCGGCCAGTTCGACCAGCGTCCAGTCATGGCCGGGGTTGGCATGGATGGCGACGATGACGCGGCCGAGACGCGGATCGCGCAACGCCGCGATCCAGCCACTGGCATCGCCGCAACCGCATTCCACCCAGGCGCGGACGATGAAGGCCGCCACCACATCAGCAAGTCGTGCCAGAATGCCGGCAAAGCCGGCCCGCCCGCCCTTGGCCTCGCGCTCCATCGCCTCCAGCATCGGCAGGATTTCGGGATAGCGATCCAGCAGCGTCCCGACCCGCATCACCTCCGGCATCAGCGCCACCAGCGGATGCAACCCGCCGAGATCGAATTCCATGCAGCCGCTGAAGACGATTGCCCGCGCTTCCGGCCCCGTCTTGCCGTCGCAGGCGGTGATGGCGCTGACCGAACTGCACAGCGGCGCCGCTTCAAGCGCGCGGATATCCCGGCATTTGATCTCGTCGGACGAGACCAGCGCATGGAACCCGCCGCGCGGCAACAGCACCGCATCCCCGGTTTCCAGTCCATGGACGATGCCGCCCGGCAAACGCAACTGCACCGGCCCGCGCGCCACGAAATGGAACTGCGCGCGGCCTCCGACCTCGCCGAAGGAGAAGCCGAACGGCGCCGCCGCCTCGATGCGGCGATAGTCGAGGCCGACGAGGCGCATGCCCATCAGCAATTCGCTGACAAGATCAGGATCGAGCGGCTTGCGCTCAGTTTCGGACTTTCGATCAAGCATGGCGGATTTTGTGACATAGATCGTCCGGTTCGTCCAGCCTATCTTCCGGGCCTATCGTTCATCCCTCCCAAGGATACGCTCATGACTCCCAGTTTCGATACCATGGCCGTGAACGGCCGAACCGATGCGCCCGCCTGGGGCGCGGTGGTCTCCATGGCGCTCGGCGTCTTCGGCCTGGTGACGGCCGAATTCCTGCCGGCCAGCCTGTTGACGCCGATTGCCGCCGAACTCGGCATCAGCGAAGGGGCCGCCGGCCAGGCGGTGACGGCGACCGCCGTCGTCGGCATGGTCGCCAGCCTGCTGATCACCACCCTTGCGCGCCGCATCGACCGGCGGCACCTGATGATGGGCTTTTCCGCCCTGCTGATCGTCTCGAACCTGATGGTCGCCTTCGCGCCCGGCCTGATTTTGCTGCTGGTCGGCCGGGTTCTGCTCGGCATCGCGCTCGGCGGCTTCTGGGCGATGGCGACCGCCATCGCCATGCGCCTCGTGCCGGCCGCATCCGTGCCGCGGGCGCTGTCGATGATCTTTAGCGGCGTTTCGGCCGCGACCATTGTCGCCGCCCCGGTCGGCAGCTATCTCGGCGAAATCGCCGGCTGGCGCGCCGTCTTCCTGCTTGCCGCCGGCCTCGGCGTGCTCGCCCTCGTCATGCAGTTCCTGACCCTGCCGCGCCTTGCCCCGACCGGTACCACCAGCCTGCGCACGCTCGGCGAGGTTCTCGCCCGGCCCGGCATCGCGCTCGGCCTCGTCGCCGCGACTTTGGTCTTCGGCGGCCATTTCGCCTTCTTCACCTATCTCAGGCCCTATTTGGAATTCGATATCGGCGCCGGCATCGCGGCGGTCTCGTCGCTGCTGCTCGGCTTCGGCATCGCCAATTTCGTCGGCACGCTGTTCGCCGGCGTCCTCATCGGCCGCAGCCTGCGGCTGGCGCTGACGGCGATGCCGCTGGCGCTCGGCGCCATGGCGCTGCTGATCGTCACGCTGCAGCCCTCGCTGGCCGGCGCCGCGGTCATCGTCGCCGCCTGGGGTTTTGTGTTCGGCGCGGTGCCGGTTTCCTGGTCCACCTGGCTCGCCAAGACCATTCCCGACGAGGCCGAAAGTGCCGGCGGCCTGCTGGTGGCGGCCATCCAGTTCGCCATCGCCATGGGGGCTGCGGCCGGCGGCGTGATCTTCGATACCAGCGGTGCCACCGGCGTCTTCAGCGTCAGCGCCCTGGTCCTCATCCTCGCCGCCATCGGCATCCTGCTCGGCGTTTCGCCGCGGCGGGCGTCCGAAATCGCCTGATTAAAAAGGCGGGGGCGCGGTAACGCGCCCTCCGCCGGTTTTTTCCCTGGATGAGGCGGCGGAATTGCGACCTGTTCCGATCCTCTCTGGCAGAGGAAGAGGGGAGGGTATAGAACATCGCAAAGCAGCCGTCCCGTCCTATATTCCGCGACGTATTACCTGCACATCGGATATGCCCTTTCGACGACAAGGAACCTGTTTCATGACCGAGAAATCCCCCGCCGACAATTTTCCCGCCGGCTACGAGCCTCCGAAGGTCTGGACCTGGGACAAGGCCAATGGCGGCGCCTTCGCCAATATCAACCGTCCCATCGCCGGCCCGACCCATGACAAGGAACTGCCGGTCGGCAAGCATCCGCTGCAGCTCTATTCGCTGGCGACGCCGAATGGCGTGAAAGTCGGGATCATGCTGGAGGAACTGCTGGCGGCCGGCCATTCGGGCGCCGAATACGATGCCTGGCCGATCCGCATCGGCGATGGCGACCAGTTCGGGTCCGGCTTCGTCGAGGTCAATCCGAACTCGAAAATCCCGGCGCTGATGGACCATGCGCCGAAGGGCGGCGGCGAGCCGGTCCGCATCTTCGAATCCGCCTCGATCCTGCTCTATCTCGCCGAAAAATTCGGCGCCTTCCTGCCGTCGGACCTGCGCGCCCGCACCGAAACCTTCAACTGGCTGTTCTGGCAGATGGGCTCGGCGCCCTTCCTCGGCGGCGGTTTCGGGCATTTCTATGCCTATGCGCCGATCCGCATCCAGTATGCCATCGACCGCTACGCCATGGAGGTCAAGCGCCAGCTCGACGTGCTCGACCGGCATCTGGCCGACAACCAGTTCATGGCGGGCAGCGAATACACCATCGCCGACATGGCGATCTGGCCGTGGTATGGCGCCATCGCGCTCGGCCAGGCCTATGGCGATGCCGGCACGTTCCTGGATGTCCAGACCTACAGGAACGTCCAGCGCTGGACGGCGGAAATCGCCGCCCGTCCGGCCGTACAACGCGGCCGCAAGGTCAACCGCCTGAGCGGCGACCCCGCCGACCAGTTGCATGAACGCCATGACGCCTCCGACTTCGATACGAAGACGCAGGACAAGATCGGCTAGAGCATTTCCAGCCGAAGCGAAATCGCTTCGGCGTCGGACAATGCGTTAGGAACAGATAGATAGAGTATTGAAGGTGATTCCGTTTTCACCTTCGATACTCTAGACGACAGCATAAGGAAGACCCGGATGGCAAACCTGCCCGACATGACCAAACATCGCGGCTTTCCGTCCGGCATGCCGGGCACCGGCGTCCAGTTCACTATCCGCCGCGCCAATCCGCGCGGGGTGACGCCGATCAAGGCGCTGCCCCGCCGCGGCCGGCCGGGCACGGCCGAACACCGCATCGACGCCGCCTTCCTGCATGCCCTCTGGCATCATTTCGGGCCAGAACCCTTCGAGCGCGGCAATCTCGATGCCGCGCGCCTCAACCTGCTGTTCGGCCGCGAGGTCGTCGCGGCCGAAAAGGATTTCGATCCCCTGTCCTACGAATCCCTGCTCGTCATCGACGAGCGGGTCGCCCGGCAGAGTTTTCCGGAATCCTTCGAGGACGTGTTCGAGGTCTGACGGACGTCAGACCTTGATCCGCAGGCCTTTCGGATCGTAGGCCGGCGAAAGATGCGCCGTCAGGGCAAATCGATCGCCGGCCAGATCCACCTCGAAATGACCGCCCGTCAGGAAAGCCCCGTCGACGCCTGACGCATTGTCGATCAGCGCCAGCGCGACGGAACGACCGAGCGTATGGCCATAGGCGGCCGAGCGCACCTCGCCGACCGGCTCGCCATTGCGCAGCACCAGTTCACCGCCCCAGAGCATGGGGGAGGGGTCGTCGACGGTAAACTGGACGATGCGCCGCGCCGGTATGCCCTTCGCCTTGGCGGCGGCCAGCGCCTCGCGGCCGATGAAACCGCTGGCCTTGTCGAGCGCGACGGCAAAACCGAGCCCCGCCTCGTAAGGCGTGATATCCGGCGTCAATTCACGGCTCCAGGCGCGATAACCCTTTTCCAGCCGTAACGCTTCCAGCGCGTAATAACCGCAGTCGATCATGCCATCCTCCCCGCCGGCCGCGTGCAGCGCCTCGTAGACGCCGACCGCGAATTCGCTCGGCACGATCAGCTCCCAGCCGAGTTCGCCGACATAGGTCATGCGGTTGGCATAACCGGTGGCGTAGCCGATATCGATCTCGCGAATGGTGGCAAAGGGAAAACCGTCGCTTGTGAGATCGGCGGAGGTGAGGCAGGCGAGGATGTCGCGCGATTTCGGTCCCATCAGCGCCAGCACGGCATAGGCCGAGGTAACGTCGGTCAGCGTCACATGGGCGTCGGCCGGGATGTTCTTGGCGATCCAATCCGCATCATGCACCGCCTGCGCCGAGCCGGTGACCAGCAGGAAGCGATCCGCCGCAAGCCGCATCACCGTCAGGTCGCTTTCATAGCCGCCACGTTCATTGAGCAGGCCGGTATAGACCGAGCGGCCGATCGCGACATCGATCTCGGCGGCGCAGATGCGGTTGAGCGCCGCCACGGCATCGCGCCCCTGCACCAGCAGCTTGGCGAAGGAGGTCTGGTCGAACAGGCCGGCAGCCTCACGCACCGCCTGCATTTCGCGGCGCACCGGCTCGTGCCAGTTCTGGCGGCCGAAGGCATAGTCCGTCACCGGGGTTTCGCCCGGGCTCGCGAACCAGTTGGCCCGCTCCCAGCCCATTTTCGAGCCGAAGCAGGCGCCCTTGGCCGCCAGCCGGTCGTAGAGCGGAGAGCGGCGGAAGGGGCGGGCGGTGTGCAGCTCGCGGTTCGGCCAGGGCATGGCGTAATGCAGGCCGAGCGTTTCCTTGACCCGGTCGTGCAGCCAGCGCGGATTGTTGTTGAAGCCGGCGAAGCGGCGGATATCGACCGGCCAGAGATCCATGGTCGGCGCGCTATTGACGATCCATTCGGCCAGTGCCCGGCCGGCGCCGCCGGCGCTGGCGATGCCCATCGAGTTGAAGCCGGCGCCGACATAGAAATTCTTCAGCTCCGGCGCCTCGCCAAGGATGAAATTATTGTCCGGCGTAAAACTTTCCGGGCCATTGTAGAATTTCCTGATCTCGGCGGTTTCGAGCTGCGGCACGCGGATCAGCGCATTCTGCATCAGCGGCTCGAACTGGTCCCAGTCGTCTTCCAGCAGGGCGAATTCGAAATCGTCGGGAATGCCGTTCATGCCCCAGGGTTTTGCTTCCGGCTCGAAGCCGCCCATGACGAGGCCGCCGACCTCCTCCTTGAAATAGATGAAACCATCGGGATCGCGCATGACCGGCAGGTCCGGATGGACACCTTCGATGCGGCCGGTGACGATATACATATGCTCCGCCGAATGCAGCGGCACGCTGACGCCGCACATCTGCCCGACCTTGCGCGCCCATTGGCCGGCGCAATTGACGACGATCTCGGCGGCAATCGCGCCCCGGTCGGTCTCGACGCCGGTCACCTGCCCCTGCCGTGTGGTAATGCCGGTGACGCGCACCCGCTCGACGATGCGGGCGCCGCGATTGCGCGCGCCCTTGGCAAGCGATTGCGTCAGGTCGGTGGGGTTGGCCTTGCCGTCGCCCGGCAGCCAGACGGCGCCGACCAGATCGTCGATGGCCATGACCGGCCACAGATCGCCGGCCTCCTTCGGCGAGATCACCTCGACATCCACCCCTTGCGCGCGGGCGGAAGCGGCGGTGCGCTTCAGCACGGTCATGCGCTCGGCGGTGCGGGCGACGGCCAGCGAGCCGCAATTCTTCCAGCCGGTCGCCAGTCCCGTCTCGGCCTCCAGTTCGCTATAAAGTTTTGTCGAATAGCGGATGAGGCCGGTCATGTTGGCATGGCTGCGCAACTGGCCGACAAGGCCGGCGGCATGCCAGGTGGTGCCGCCGCTGAGCTGGCCCTGTTCGAGGAGGACGACATCCGTCCATCCGAGCTTCGTCAGATGATAGGCGACCGAACAACCGATGATGCCGCCGCCGATGATGACAACCTGCGCCTGCGTGGGCAAACCCTGCGCCATGAAACAACCTCCCGTTTCGAAGAAGGCTTCAGCATAGCCGCCACGCCACAAAGCGCAACACAAAATATCACAAAATGCATCAAATAGTCACGTCGCAACGATCAGCTTCGGTCCCTTGCGCACCATCGCCTCGCCAATCGCCGCCGGCGGCGCGGCATCGGTGATCAGCCCGGCCGCCAGTTCGAAGCGCGGAATGCGCAACGGCGTCAGACGTCCGAATTTCGAACTGTCGAGCACGAAATAGGCGCGTTCGGCCGCGGCGATCATACGCGAGCGCTGCTCGGCGCCGTTGCGGGTGAAATCGGTGACTTCGCCATCCGGCGACAGCCCGCCGCCGCCGACGAAGGCGATATCGACGCGGAACCGGCCGATGGCCTCCAGCGCATCGATGCCGACCGCCGCCTCTTCGCCGGAATCGATCTCGCCGCCGAGCATATGCACCCGCGTCGAGGGCTGGCGGCAGAGCAGCAGGGCAATCGTCAGGCTGGGCGTGCAAACCGTCAGGTTTTTCAAGCCGGAAAGCGCCTGCGCCACCGCCAGCGTCGTGGTTCCGGAATCGATCAGCACCACCATGCCGTCGCGCACCAGCCCCGCCGCCGCGCGGCCGATCGCCGCCTTGGCAAGGCTGTTTTCCTGGGCGCGCTGGGTCAATGCCGGCTCGGTCGGCTCGAACAGCGTCGCCCCGCCATGCACGAGGCCGAGCTGGCCGCGATCGGCAAGCTGCTTCAGGTCGCGGCGGATGGTTTCGCGCGAGACGTTGAAGAAGGCGGAGAGCGCGGCGATGCTGACCGATCCGTCGGCCGCCAGGCGTTTGAGGATCTCGTCATGGCGGCGGGGCGCCAGCGCGCGGGAATCGGAAGCGTCGGTCATAACGCAATGTGGCAATTTTCCAGTGTGTGTGCAAGATATGTTGCAAAATACGGCAAATTACCCTATACGCATGGCAATACCAGGCCAGATGCATTCCATCATAAGCATGGATTATCAATACATAAATCCCGAAAACCTGCCGCGATCTTTTGTGCAGCAACGGGTTATCGGATGTTGCATTTCCCTTCAAAACTTGCAGATTGACGCAACAGCCACACCATTCGGCCTGTATTGCAACGCGAACCGAGGAGCATGACGATGCAAACCATGCCCGCCCACCGCTTCCGCTTCTATCTGCTGCCCGGCTTCTCGCTGCACGGTTTTTCGGCCGCGCTCGAAGTGCTGCGGCTGGCGAACGGCCTTGCCGGCGAGCGTTATGCCTGGACGACGGCCAGCGAGGACGGCGCACCGGTGCGCTCCGGCTGCGGCATGCGCATGGCGGTGGATGGGGCGTTGAGCGATGCGCGCGAGGCCGGGCGCGGCGGGGCGGAACCCTGCACCGTGGTCATCTGCGGCGGCGACGACGTGCCGCCGGCCTCGACCGGGCTGACCATCTGGCTGCGCAGTTGCCACCAGCAGCGCATGTCGCTCGCCGGCCTTGCCGGCGGCGTCTATGCTCTGGCGCGGGCCGGCCTGCTGGAGGGGCGGCGCGCGGCGGTTCACTGGCGGCATTTTCCGGATTTTTCCGAGCGGTTTCCCGAGGCGCGGGCCAGCCAGGCGGCCTTCGAAATCGACGGGACGCTGCAGACCTGCGCCGGCGGCCCGGCCGCCTTCGACATGCTGCTGCGTCAGGTCGAGGCCGATTGCGGTCGCACGGTCGCCAATCGCATCTGCGAGATCGGCCTTGCCGAGCGGGTGCGCGCCCCCGGCGAGCGCCAGCGCCTGCCGTTGCAGACCCGCATCGGCATCGACAATCCGGTGCTGATCGAGATGATTGCGCAAATGGAGGCGGGCATGGCCGAGCCGTTGCCGCTGGCGAGCCTATGCGCCCAGAGCCGGCTGTCGCGCCGGCAGGTGGAGCGGCTGTTCCGGCAGGAAATGGGGCTGTCGCCGGCGCGCTATTATGTCGAGATGCGGCTGGAGCGGGCCTATCTGCTTTTGTCCCATTCCTCGCTGTCGATGATCGAGATCGCCATTGCTTGCGGCTTCGGCTCGCCCTCGCATTTTTCGCGCACCTATCGCAGCCATTACGGCTGCACGCCGCAGCAGACCCGGCAGGCCGAGGCCGAACGCCGCCGCAACCGGGCGGAGGCCGGCGAGATCCGGCCGATCCGCAACATCGCCCGCTCGGCCTGAACGGTATCCCTCAAACGAAAAAGGCGGAGCCAGCGACGGCTCCGCCTTTTTCCTTGCCGGAAGGGCAGGGGGATCAGCGCCAGGCCTGGGTGCGGGCGAGCAGGCCGCGGGCGATCAGGGCGTGGATCAGCTTGGCGGCGACATTGGTGTAGAAGATCATCATGCCCATGGCCGCCGCCGGTGCGATATCGCCGGCATCGTCCATGTTGAGCACGGCGACGGAGGCGAGTTTCGTCTCGGTGGAATAGAGGAAGACCACGGCCGAGACGGTCGTCATCGCATTGACGAAGAGATAGATGGCGATGTTGAGGATCGCCGGCAGGCAGACCGGCACCGTTACCCGGAAGAACAGCCGGTGGAAGGGCTGCTTCAGCGAGGCAGCGACGGATTCGAATTCCGGATCCATCTGCTTGAGCGCCGTCAGCGCCGTCAGATGCGCGACGGTGTAGAAATGGGTCACCGTGCAGACGACGAGGATGGTCATCGTGCCATAGATCGAATGCAGCGGATTGGCCGGATTGTTGAAGAAGAAGATATAGGCCAGACCCAGCACCATGCCCGGCACCGCCATCGGCATCATCGCCAGGAAATGGAAGATCGAGCGGCCGGTGCGGAAGCCATCGGCCTTTTCCACCATATAGGCGCCGGCAAAGACGACGAGCGAACCGAACAGCGCCGTCAGAAGAGCGAGCTTGATCGAGTTGGAATAGGCCGCCCAGCCGCCACCATCCATCAGGTCGAAGGCGAAATTCCTGGTGGTCAGCGTCATGTCGTAGGGCCAGAACTTGACGAGTGCTGCGAGCTGGCACATGGCGATCATGCCGAGGATGAACACCGCCACCAGGCAGCAGAAAGCGAAGCACAGCGCATCGAAACGGCGGTTCGGCTTCGGCGCATAGGGCACGGCGCGGGCCGAAAGCAGCGCCACCTGCCGCTTCTGCATCCGCCGGTCGACCCAGAAGGCAAGCACGGCCGGAACCAGCAGGATGACCGAGACGACGGCGCCCATTTCGAAATTCTGCTGGCCGATCACCTGCTTGTAGATATCGACCGCCAGCATGCCGTATTGGCCGCCGATCACCTTGGGCAGGCCGAAATCGGTGATCACAAGCGTGAAGACGACGAAGGCGGCGGAGACGAGGCCGTAGCGCGCCCCCGGCACGGTCACCGTGCGAAAGGTGCGCCAGGCGCTGGATTTCAGCGAGGCCGCCGCCTCATAATGGCGGGCATCGGCCACCGACAGCGCCGTCAGGATGATCAGGAAGGCATGCGGCAAGGTGAAGAACACCGAGCCGATGACAATGCCGATCGGCCCATAGATCGAATGGCCGAGCAGCCAGAGCTGGAAGATGCCCTGATTGCCGAACAGGTAGACCAGCGCAATGCCGGGCAGCAGCGACGGCACCAGGATCGGCACCGTCAGCACGCCTCGGAACAGGCCCTTCAGCGGCATGCGGCTGCGGGTCAGCGCATAGGCGAGCGCGAAGGCGACGGCAACCGTGATGACGGTCGAGATCGAGGCCATCAGGATGGAATTATAGATCGAGCGGGCCAGCGCCGGCGTCGAGAAATAGGATTTGAAATTCTCAAGGCCGAGACCCCGGCTCGGGCGCAGCACGATGCGGCGGAAGGTGCCGGAATCGTAATCCTGCCAGTCGCTTCCCTTCTGCAACTGCGTGCCGACCAGATAGCTGGCGCCTTCCCCGGTGGCGCGGAGGCGGTAATGCACCGGGCTGCGGAACTTGAAATCGGGGAAGAATTTCGTGACGGCGAGGCGGCCGTCGGAATTGGTGGTCAGGTCGACGTCGGCGACCGCGTTCAGCCGCGCATTGAGGTCGGCGGCGGTGACCGGGGCGCTCCAGTTGCCGCCAGTGTCGTCGCTCACCTGGAATTCGAAGGCGGTGAGATCGAAGCGATAGGTCGACAGCGACTTCGACAGCATGACGAAGAGCGGCGCGCCGAGCGCGACGATCAGGTAAAGGCCGATGACGACCATGAAGCCGCGCTTGACGAGATCGTCGCGCGAGGCCTCCTGGCGCAGGGGCTTGCCGAGCGGCATGGAATCGAGGGCCAGGGTCATGATCAGGCGCTCCGGGGAAAGAGGAGCAGGCGCTCTTGCGGGATTTCCACCTGGATGGCGCCGCCGATCTCGATACGCAGGCGGCGCACGGCATTGACCGAAAAATCCGCGACCAGAACCCGGTCGCCGAAGCGCGGCGCCGTCAGGCGGGTGCGCCAGAACATGCCGAGGAACTCCATCTCGACGACCTGCGCGTCGATGACGTTCTGCGGCGTCGTCGGCTTTTCGGCCGCCATGCCGGCATGCAGGTCGGCACCATGGGGAATGATATCGACGGGGCGCACCACGGCGGTTGCCGTCGCTCCCGCCGCAAAGCCGTCCGTCTGGCAGAGGAAGGCGGAATGGCCGATCTCGACCGCGCCGCCTTCCGTAACCCTGGCGGGGAACTGATTGGTTTCGCCGATGAAATCGGCAACGAACAGGGTCTTGGGGTGGCGATAGATCTCGGTCGGGGTGCCGACCTGCTCGATGACGCCGTGGTTCATGACCACGATGCGGTCGGCCATGGCCAGCGCCTCTTCCTGGTCGTGGGTGACCATGATAGTGGTGACGCCGAGCTTGCGCTGCAAGGCCTTGATCTCGTGGCGCAGATGGACGCGCACCTTGGCGTCCAGCGCCGAAAGCGGCTCGTCGAGCAGCAGCAGGCCCGGCGAGATGGCGATGGCGCGGGCAAGCGCGATGCGCTGCTGCTGACCGCCGGAAAGCTGGGCCGGATATTTTTTCGCCTGCGCGGCAAGGCCGACGAGGTCGAGCAGTTCGGCGACGCGGGCGGCGATCTCGGCGCGCGGGCGGCCGGTGTTTTCCAGGCCGAAGGCGATGTTCTGCTCGATGGTCAGGTTGGGAAACAGCGCGTAAGACTGGAAGACGATGCCGTAATCGCGCCGGGCGGCGGGCAGCGTCGAGATATCGCGACCACCCTGGACGATGGCGCCCCGGCTTTGCAGGTCGAGGCCGGCGATGGCGCGCAGCAGCGTGGTCTTGCCGCAGCCGGAGGGGCCGAGGAAACAGACGAACTCGCCCTTGCGGATCGACAGCGAAATGTCGCGCAGCGCGACGAAATCGCCATAGCTCTTCCAGAGGCCGGAAACGTCCAGATAGGCCGGCGCGGTTTCGGCGGGCTGGGGGCGGGTAGGGGGCGCCGGTTCGACCGACAGGGCATGTCTCATCTCGAAAAACTCCGCTTCGCGCAGGGCAGGATTGTCGGCGGGCGAAGGGGCGGCGAGGGCCGCCCCTTCGGGGAGACTGAGACGGGTCAGGTCTTCGGTTCGGATTTGGCGTCGTAGCGCTTCTGCCATTCCTTGAGAATGGCGTTGCGGTTGTTGGCGGCCCATTCGAAGTCGTTCTTGATCATTTTCGAGGGCAGGTCGGTCGGCAGGTGCTCGACCGCCTTGGCAACGCCGGGATAGGCGACCACGGCATAACCGGCATTGTACATCTCGTTGGCTTCCTTGGTCACCGACCAGTCGACCAGCGTCTTGGCAGCGTCCATGTTGGCGCTGCCGGCGATGATGGCGGTGGCCTCCGCCTCCCAGCCCGAGCCTTCCGAGGGGAAGAGGATGTCGATCGGCGCGCCGGCGGTCTTGGCCTTGGCGCCGGGGAATTCGAAGGAGACGCCGATCACCGTTTCGCCGGCGCCGGCCATCTTGCAAGGCTTGGAGCCGGAATGGGTATAGGCTGCGATGTTTTCATGCAGCTTGTCCATGTAGTCCCAGGCCTTCTGCTCGCCGAACATCTGCATCCAGCCGGAGACGTCGAGGAAGCCGGTGCCCGAGGAATTCGGGTTCGGCATGACGATATGGCCCTTGTATTCCGGCTTGGTGAGGTCGGCCCAGCTCGTCGGCGCCGTCAGCCCCAGCTTCTGGCCCTCGACGGTGTTATAGCAGAGGGCTGCGACATAGGCGTCCATGCCGACCCAGCTCGGCGGCGTGTCGCTGTCGACGAACTTCTTGTCGAGTGCCTCGACGCCCTTGGGCTGGTAGGGTTCGAGCATGCCCTCGGATTTCAGAAGCAGCAGCGAGGTCGCGGCCAGGCCCCAGACGACATCCGCCTGCGGATTGTCCTTTTCAGCGAGCAGCTTGGCGGTCATGACGCCGGTGGAATCGCGCACCCAGTTGATGGTGATGTCGGGATGGGCCTTTTCGAAGGTGGCCTTGTAGCGGTCGAGATCGACGGCCTCGATGGCGGTGTAGACGGTCAATTGCGTCTGTGCCAGCGCCGAGGTGGAAGAGAGGGCGGCGGTCGCGCCGGCCAGAATGCACAGCATGCGTCTGTTCATGGTCGTGTTGCTCCTCTGAAGATTGGAAGGCTGGATAAACCGCCGCGAGCAATCTCTGCCGCTCTTGAGGCGTCCGCTTCGCAAACCATACTGCGATGGCCGTATCGGTTAGTAAAATTTATTATTTTTATCGTTCGCAAGATCAAACTTATGGAAGAGGCGCTGCCGGCCGGTGCGTTCCACAAACAAAAAAGGAGCCGCAAAGGCGGCTCCAAGGCATGGCGGCCGGGGGGACGTCCGGTCACCAGGGGAGGGAAAAGGTCTTGACGTTGGTAAAGCTCTTCATCGCCTCGATGACGCCTTCCTTGTAACCGTTGCCCGAATCCTTGATGCCGCCGAAGGGGCTCATCTCGATACGGTAGCCCGGCACTTCCCAGATATTGACCGTGCCGACCTTCAGCCCGGCGATGTATTTCTGCATGCGCCTGAAGTCATTGGTACAGACGCCGGAGGACAGGCCGAAGGCGGTGGAGTTGGAAAGCGCGATCAGCGCGTCGTCGTCGTCGGGCGCGCGCACGATCGGGATGATCGGCCCAAAGGTTTCCTCCATGACCAGTTCGCTGGAATGGCGCACCCGGTCGACGACGATCGGCGGCAGCAGCGCCCCCCGCCGGCCGGGATTGTAGAGGATGTCCGCTCCTTCCTCCGCCGCTCGATGCACGCGGCGCTCGAAGATCTCCGCTGCCTTGGCATGCACCACGGTGCCGAGATCGGTCGTCCGGTCCATGGGATCGCCGAAGCGCAGCTTCTTCGCCCGCTCCAGCACCAGCGGCACGAAACGGTCGGCGACACGCTCCTGGCAGAGGATGCGCTTGACGGCGGTGCAGCGCTGGCCGGAATTCTTCGTCGCCCCCGCCACCGCAAGATCGGCGGCCCTGGCGAGATCGTCGTCCGAGAGGTCGTTGAGGATGATCAGCGGATCGTTGCCGCCGAGTTCCAGCACCTGGCGCTTGTAATGGGCGTGCGCCGCGATCAGCTTGCCGACCGGCACGCTGCCGGTGAAGGTGATCAGGTCGAAATTCGGATTGGTGATCATCTCCATGCCGATGTCGCCCGGCCAGCCGGTGACGACGGAGAGCATTTCCGGCGGCAGGCCGGCCTCATAGAGGATATCGGCCAGAACCAGCGCCGTCATCGGCGTCAGTTCGGTCGGCTTCAGCACCACGCAATTGTTGGTGGCGATGGCCGGCGCCACCTTGTGCGCCACCATGTTGAGCGGATGGTTGAAGGGGGTGATCGCCGAAATGGCGGTCAACGGCTCGCGGGTGGTGAAGATCTTGCGCGCCTTGCCATGCGGGGTGAGGTCGCAGGAGAAGATCTCGCCGTCGTCATGAATGCACATCTGCCCGGAGAGCGTCAGCACGTCGAAGGCGCGGCCGACCTCGTAAAGCGAGTCCTGCTTGGAAATGCCGAGTTCGAGGGTGATGAGGTCGGATACCTCCTCCTTGCGGGCGACGAGCAGCTCCGCCGCCTTGAGCAGGATGCGCTGGCGCTCGTAACGCGTCAGCTTCGGCTGATAGGCGGCGGCGATCTCGAAGGCCTTGCGGGCATGTTCCGCATTGCCGGCCGGGACGGTGCCGATGACGGCATCGTTCCAGGGATAGTGGACGTCGATCCGGCCGTCGGTATCGACGGCCTTGCCGGCGATCCGCATCGGTTCATGGCGGATCGCGAAGGAGGTTTCGACCTTGGTCATGGCGCCTTCCCCTCAATGCACCGGCTGCGCCGCGGCGACGACCGCGTAATAGAAGGCGTCGAAATTGCGCAGGCTCGCGGCCGTCAACAGTTCCGGCAGCTTGCGGTTGACGATGAAGGGCACCTGCTGCTCGGTCAGGCCACCATGCGAGCGAAGCGGCTCGTTGAGGGCGGCAAGGTCATGCCGGTACTCGCTGGTGCCGAGCGTCTTGTTTTCGGTGGAGATCAGGACGATATCGCCGATGCGGTCGTCCGGCAGCTCGAAGCGCACGCAGGCCTCGGGACGCGTCAGCACCACGTCGATGCCGTCGATGGCCTTCAGCCGCTCGATGATCTCTTCCTTGTCGGTGCCTTCCGGCAGGTAGGCGGTGGCGAAGGAGCCGAGCGCGCCGTGATGGACGACATACGGGTCGGTGATCGGCAGGATGACGCGGGCGGCGTCCTTGCCCAGCCATTCGTCCAGAACGTCCTGGACATAGATGACGTCAGGCGTACCGTCCGCCTTGTGCTTGGGCTTCATGCCGTGGTCGGCGGTGACGACGATGGCAGCCCCCAGCGCATCCAGCTCGGTCAGGTATTTGTCGAACATTTCGTAGAAGGAATTGGCCTCCGGCACGCCCGGCGCATATTTGTGCTGCACATAGTCGGTGGTCGTCAGATACATGACGTCGGGGCGGAATTCCTTGAGCAGCTTGACGCCTGCGGCGAAGACGAATTCCGAGAGATCGGCGGAATAGACTTCCGGTACGGGGCGGCCGAGCCAGGCGGAGGCATTGTCGATGCCGTTTTCGGCCTTGGTGGTGGTGTCGGATTTTTCCGAGGAGAAGCAGACGGCGCGGCCCTCGTCGAATTTCAGGCCGTGGCCGAGCAATGCCCGCAGCTTGTCCTTGGCCGTCACCACCGCGACCTTGGCCCCGGCATCATAAAAGGCCTTGAAGACCGTCGGCGCGCGCAAGAAGCGCGGGTCGTTCATCATCACTTCCTTGCCGGTCGCCGGCTCGTAGAGATAATTGCCGCAGATGCCGTGGATCGCCGGCGGGCGGCCGGTGGCGATGGAGAGGTTGTTGGGGTTGGTGAAGCTCGGGATGACGCTGAGCGCGGTGCGCTCGGTGCCGGCGGCGCGAATGCGGGCAAGCGTCGGCATCAGGCCAGCCTTGATCGCCTCGTCGAGATAGGCCGGCTCGCAGCCATCGAGGCAGATGGCGATGGCCGGCACGTTCGGCCAGGGATAGGAGCGGCGGTTCGCGGTGACGGTGATTTTCGAGATCTGGTTCATCGGGTGGAAACTCCGGTTCAGGCGGCCAGGCGGCTGCGTTCTTCAAGGGCGATGGCCGGGGGCGCGGCGGTATCGACGCCCATTTCCGCCAGCGAATTGCGGGCGGCCTCGACGACGCGGCGCATGACATGCTCGTCCATGCGGCCGATGCAGCCGATGCGGAAACTGTCGACCACGGTCAGCTTGCCGGGATAGATGATGAAGCCCTTTTCCTTCATCAACGCGTAGAAGCGGTCGAAGGCGAAGGCCGGATGGGCCGGGCTGAAGAAGGTGACGATAACAGGCGACAGCCATTGGTCGGCCAGCAGCGTCTCGAAGCCGAGGCCGCGCATGCCGGCGACCATCACGTCGCGATTGCGGGCATAGCGGCCGCCGCGCGCGGCAATGCCGCCTTCCTCGCGGTGGATGCGCAACGCCTCCAGGAAGGCGGCGACCACATGCGTCGGCGGCGTGAAGCGCCACTGGCCGGTCTTGTTCATGTGATCCCATTGCGCATGGATATCGAGGCTCAGCGAATGGCTGTTGCCCCTGGCTTCCTCCAGCGCGCTCTTGCGGGCCAGCACGAAACCGAAGCCGGGCACGCCCTCGATGCATTTGTTGGCCGAGGAAACGATGGCCTCGTAGCGGAAATCGGCGATGCCGGCCGGCACGGCGCCGAAGGCGCTCATCGAATCCACCAGCAGCTTGCGGCCATGGGCATAGACCGTCTCGGAGATTTCCTTGAGCGGATTGAGGATGCCGGAGCTGGTCTCGCAATGGACGACGACGACATGGGTGATCTCGGGATCGGCCTCAAGGGCGGCGGCGACTTCGTGGCCGCGCGGCGGCATGTAATCGCCCTTGTCGATATCGACATGGGCGCGGCCGAGATAGGTCAGCGTCTGGGAAATGCGCTTGCCATAGGCGCCGTTCATCAGCACCAGCACCTTGCCGTCCTTCGGCACGAAGCTGCCGAGCATGGCTTCCACCGAGAAGGAGCCGCTGCCCTGTATCGGCACGCAATCGAACTCGCCGTCGACGTCGCCGGCGATCTCCAGCAGGTGGCGGCGCAGCTCGGCGGTCATGGCGCGGAAATCGCCGTCCCAGGAGCCCCAGTCGCGCAGCATGGCTTCCTTGACCGAATAGGCCGTGGTCAACGGGCCGGGGGTGAGCAGATAGGGTTCGCCGAGCCGGGGTGCTTCCAGCGGGATGGCGGTGGGGGCTGCGGTGGTTGGAGACATCTGTCGTTCCTCGCCTTGAATGCGTCTGCGAGGACAATGCGGCGTGTCGATCTATCTGTAAAATCGTTCTTTTGTATGAAATGATAGATTGAATTTATGTTTCTGAAAAATCCGCGAGGGATGGGCAATCGTGGCTTTACATAAACAGGATCGTTGGATTTGCTTGAAGCATTGGCAACGCTTATCGAAAAAGGCCGCTTCCATGCGTTATGTCCAGCTTCGCGCCTTCCACAATGTCGCGATCCATGGCGGCTTCTCGCGCGCCGCCGAAGCCCTGTTCCTCACCCAGCCGGCGGTCTCCGACCAGGTGCGCAAGCTGGAGGAGGAATATGACGTCCTGCTGTTCAACCGCACCAAGAAGCAGGTGACGCTGACCCATGCCGGCCAGCAATTGCTGGAAGTCACCCGCCGCATGTTCGATATCGAGCAGCAGGCGCTCGATCTCCTCTCCGAATCGCGCGCGCTTCGGGCCGGCAAGCTGCGCATCGTCGCCGATGCCGCCCACCATCTGCTGCATATCCTCGCCGTCTTCCAGCGCACCTATCCGACCGTGCAGGTTTCCATCGATGCCGGCAATACCGAGACGGTGATTTCCAGCCTGCATGCCTATGAGGCCGATATCGGCGTGCTCGGCGAGATACCACCGACCGGCGATTTCGACATTTTGAAACTCAACTCGACGCCGATCATCGCCTTCTGCAGCCGCGACCATCCGCTGGCCGCCGCTGGGCAGGCGACGCTGGAGGAACTGGCAAAGCTGCCGCTGGTCATGCGCGAGCGCGGCTCGAAGACGCGGCAGAAGCTGGAGGCGATGGCCGAGCAATGCGGCGTGACGTTGATGCCGCTGATCGAGGCCGAGGGCCGCGAGGCGGTGCGCGAGATCGTCGCGGCCGGCGGCGGGATCGGCTTCGTCTCCTCGGCCGAATTCGGCCAGGACGGCCGCCTCGCGCCGATCCGCATCGACGCGCCGGAAATGCTGATGGACGAGGCGCTGATCTGCCTGCGCGAGCGCAGCAACGGCAAGCTGGTCAGCGCCTTCTACGACATCGCCCGCAAGCTGACCAAGGCGACGGATTGATAAGCCGCAACTATCACATTTTCGTGCTTTCCCATCCGACAAGACGCTCCAGCGGCCTAATGGGGTGGACTGGATACCAGCGAAAATGTTCTACCGGGTTGCGTCAGTGCGGCCGAACGCGTCGCGACCCGGAGCATTTCCAGCAAAACTGCGGAACGTGGTTTTGCGTCCGGAAATGCGGCAAAACAAAAATGAGAGCGTTTTCGCGATTCGAAGAAAAGCGGAAATGCTCTAAAATCGGATTGCATGAGAATGAACGAAGCCCGTCCCCCGAAGGCGACGACAGCGGCAACGCCCGCCCTGTCGGAACCGGAAAAGAACGTCATCATCGCGGGCGTTCTTCTTTCCATGCTGCTTGCCGCGCTCGACCAGACCATTGTCGCGCCCGCCATGCCGACGATCGGCAAGGCGCTCGGCCATGCCGACTACCTGCCGTGGATCGTCACCGGCTACCTGCTGACCGCGACCGCCATGGCGCCGCTTTACGGCAAGATTTCCGACATTTACGGACGCCGCCCGACGATCTTCTCCGCCATCATAGCGTTCCTTCTTGGCTCGCTCATCAGCGCGCTGGCGCCGAACATGCTGACGCTGGTGCTTGGCCGCATGGTGCAGGGGCTGGGCGGCGGCGGCTTGTTCGCACTGTCGCAGACGGTGATCGGCGATCTCGTGCCGCCGCGCGAACGGGCGCGCTACGCCGCCTGGATCTCCGGCACATGGGCGGTGGCCAGCATTGCCGGGCCGCTGCTCGGTGGCACCTTCGCCCAGCACCTGCACTGGTCGCTGATCTTCTGGATCAACATTCCGCTCGGGCTCGCGGCGCTGGCGATCATCAGCAATCCCCTGAAGAAACTCCCGGTCGTCGCCCGCAACCACCGCATCGACGGCGCCGGCGCTGCGCTACTGGTCGCGGCCACCGCGCTGTTGCTGCTGGCGCTGAGCTGGGGCGGCAGCCGTTATTCCTGGTTCTCGCTGGAGATCGTCGGCCTGCTCGGCGGCTCGGCGGTGCTGTGGCTGCTGTTCAGCCTGCGCCTGCGGCAGGCGGCCGAACCGTTGATTTCGCTGGAAGTGCTCGGCAATCCGATCGTGCGCTATGGAACGCTGGCCATGTTCCTGGTGCAGGCCGCCAATGTCGGGCTTTCGGTCTATATTCCCGTCTATATGCAATCCTATCACGGGCTCTCCGCCAGCAGCTCCGGCATCGCCATGCTCGGCCTGCTGCTTGGCACGGTGATGGGAGCGACGGGCAGCGGCCGCACGATCCCGCGCTTCACCCATTACAAGCGCATCGCACTGGTCGGCTGTCTGGTCAGCTTCCTCTGCCTCGCCGTGCTGGCCCTGCTGGCGGGGCGCTCGTCCTTGCTCGTGCTGGAGGTCTTGACCTTCGGCGCCGGCATCGGCACCGGCATGACCTTCCCGGTCGCCACCGTTTCGGTGCAGAATGCCGTCGACCAGGCTCATCTCGGTGTCGCCACCGGCCTGCTGACCTTCCTGCGCTCGCTGGGCGGGGCGCTCGGCGTCGCCATCCTCGGCGCCATCGCGCTGGGCAACGGCCTGCCGCTCGTCGGCGAAACCGTGCAGGAGACGAGCACCGCCATCGCCTCGGCCATGCCTTTCGCCTATATCTTCCTCGCCTGCGCTGTCGCGATGACCATGTCTCTCGCCATCTTCCATCTCATGCCGGAAAAGCCGCTGCGCGGCCGCAACGAAAGCGAAATGCCGGCCATCGTCGACTAGCGCCGCCTTCAGCCGCGCCGTGCCACCTCGATTCTGGCGACGTCGATCTTCTGCATCGTCATCATCGCGTCGAAGGCGCGTTTCGCCTCGCCGCCGCCGGCGTTGATCGCCTCCATCAGCACGCGCGGCGTGATCTGCCAAGAGATGCCCCAGCGATCCCTGCACCAGCCGCAATCGCTTTCCTTGCCGCCATTGCCGACGATGGCGTTCCAGTAGCGGTCGGTCTCTTCCTGATTCTCGGTCAGGATCTGGAACGAGAAGGCCTCGCTATGCTTGAAGGCGGAACCGCCGTTCAGCCCCATGCAGGGGATGCCGGCAACCGTGAATTCGACCACCAGCACGTCTCCTTCCTTGCCTTCGGGATAATTCCCCGGCGCACGCGTGACCTTGCCGACCGCACTGTCAGGAAAGGTTTCCGCATAGAACCGGGCGGCATCCTCGGCATCCTTGTCGAACCAGAGGCAGATGGTGTTCTTCGTCATGGCTTGATCCTTTCGCGTTCGCTCCGGCGTCCCTGTGTGACATAAGCGATGCGTCGCTTTTGTCGAGGAGGGGATATCGAACAAGAGCGGCGCCCGGCCGTCCGCTTCGGTTCGATAAGACAGATTATGGAACCGAAGCGGACTTGATTGAGCGCTGGTGAACGTCTTGCTTGGTCGACATTACCGGCCGGTTTGTCCGATGTGGGTCCAGACGATCAAACCTCGTATTTCATCGCATCGAGATCGGCGATCAGGCCGGGGCCGGTCGGGTTCCAGCCGAGCGTTTGGCGCGTCCATGCGCTTGAGGCAGGAAAATCCAGTCCCGCAAACATCGCCATCCAGCCGAAATGCTCCGCCGCCTGGTCCGGAGTGATCGAGACGACCGGCAGTTTCAGGCCGCGACCGAGCGCTTCGGCGATCGCACGGGTCTCGATTCCTTCCTCGCCGACTGCATTATAGCGCGCGCCGGGCGCGGCTCGCTCGATCGCCAGCCGGTACAGCCGCGCTACGTCGAGCAGATGTCCGGCCGGAAACCGGTTGCGCCCTTCGCCTACATAGGCGGCCACGCCCTTTTCCCGAGCGATGGCGATCAACGGTGTGACAAGTCCCTGCTTGATCGTATTATGCACCTGCGGAAGACGCATGACCGAAACATTCACGCCGGCGTCGAGCAACGCATGACCGGCCTGTTCGGAAGCGACGCGTGGATTGGGATGCTCCATGTTGCAGATATCCTCCATCGCCGGCTTTCCGAGTTCGGCATTGCCGAGGCCGGTGCCAGAGGTGATCACCAGCGGCCGGTCCGAGCCTTTCAACCCCTCGCCCAGCGCCTGGATTGCGCGACCGTCCTTACGGCAATTCTCGACGAAACGGGAAAAATCGTGATCGAAGGCCGTGTGAATGACGGCATCGGCCTTTTCCGCGCCGCGGCGCAGGCTCTCGGGCTCTTCCAGCCTTCCCAGATGGACGTCGGCGCCGGCCGCCTCCAGCGCCCTTGCGCCGGCCTCGGAGCGGGTCATCCCGATCACCTGGTGGCCTGCCTTCAGCAGTTCCGGCACGATGGCCGAGCCGATGAAGCCGGTCGCGCCCGTCACGAAAATACGCATGTGATGTCTCCTATTGCTTGTGATAGGACTATTGCCGCCTCCTGCATGCTGTTAAAGTAGTGACATTATCCTGGTATAATGGCCAATAGGAAGCCATGACCGTCGAAACAAACGCCCTTGGCCTCTTCCTCCGCGATCGCCGCTCCCGGCTCGATCCGGCGGTATTCGGCTTTTCCGGACGCCGGCGAACGCCCGGATTGAGACGGGAAGAGGTGGCCCAACGCGCCAATATCAGTTCGACCTGGTATACATGGCTGGAACAGGGGCGCGGCGGCGCGCCTTCGGCCGATGTCCTGAACCGCATCGCCCGTGGCCTGATGCTCACCGAGCCGGAGCGCGAGCACCTTTTCATGCTGGCGCTCGGCCGCCCGCCCGAAATCCGCTATAGACCGATGGAGGGGATCAGCCCGCGCCTGCAACGCCTCATCGACACGCTGGACGCCAGCCCGGCGCTGGTGCGGACCGCCGCATGGGATATCGTCGCCTGGAACCGGGCGGCCACCGTGGTGATGACCGATTACGGCCGGCTCGCGCCGGAAGATAGAAACATCCTGCGGCTGCTGTTTTGCAATCCCGCCATCCGCGATATCCAGCACGATTGGGATGCCATGGCCCGTTTCGTCGTCGGCGCCTTTCGCGCCGATGTGGCGCGGGCGGGCGCGACCTCGGACATTGCCGATCTCGTCGCGGAACTGTGTATCGCCAGCCGCGAATTCGACGCGCTCTGGCGGGAGAACGACGTGATCTCCCATGGCGAAGGCACCAAGCGGCTGCGCCATCCCATTCTCGGCAATATCGAGCTGGAATATTCAGGCTTCGCCATCGATGGCCGGCCGGATCTCAATCTCGTCGTCTACAATCCTGTCGATCCCATCGTCGCCGCGCGCATTCGCACCCTGGCCGGGTCGGACAAGGAGTCGGCCTTCGCTGGTGATTGAGGGCGGGATGCGCGAGATGGCGCTCTGCCAGGCCGGCAGGTCGCTGCGCTCGCGTTCGCCTGCTGCCGACGGTGCAAGCACGACCGCCGCGTCCGACGACAGCGCCCACCGTCCGCTCAGATCGAGCGGGCGGATGCCGCCGCCGCCATAGGCAAAAGCCTCGCTGGACCAGATGACCTTCCATTGCCTGCCTTGCGGCGGCGCCAGAAGCGGGTCGGCAACACTGTCGCGCTCGATATCCGAACCGAGATTGATCAGCAGCAGCCTGTCGTCATCCGGATCCGCCATGAGACGGCGCAGCAGGAAGGCCATGGAGGACAGACAGCTTCCTTCCACCCTGCCCTCTGCCACTTCGGAAAACGCCCGCGCATCGCGCCGCAGCGTCAGGAGGTCTCGGTGCAAGGCGAGAAGTGGTGCATTGCGCTCCCGCTCCCGCCAATCCAGCTTCGAGCGCTGAAAACTGCCGCGATCATGCGGATCCGGCATGACGGTGCCGAAAAGAGGATCGGTAAGGCTCGGGAACTGAGCCAGAAACGCCAGCCGTCCGGCGCGCACCTCATCCGCTGCCACACCCTGCCGGTCGGCGAAATAGAGGAAAGGCGCAGTGGCGCCGAACTCCTGGCCCTGAAACAGCATCGGTGTCTGCGGCCCCAGCAGCAGCAGCGTCGTGAGCGCACGGATGCGCGCCGGCGCGGCAAGTTGCCCGATACGCGCGCCACGGGCGGAATTGGCGATCTGGTCGTGGTTCTGCAGGAAATGCACGAAATTCCATGCTTTCAGATCGAGGCAAGGCTGGCCCCGCGCTCCATCCTGCCAATCGTAGCGCTGGCCCTGGAACAGATAGCCGTATTTGGCGCTGGCGACGAATTCCTGCGCCGCGCCCCGGTGGTCGTGGTAGTAGGCCTCGCGTCGCCCGGTCAGCGCCACCATGGCGGAATGGTGGAAATCGTCGTTCCAGAGGGCGTCGAGGCCGTAACCGCCCCGGTCGGGCGGACGAACCAGTCGCGGGTTCTGTGGTTCGTTTTCGCCAATCAGCAGCAAGGCGCGCTGCCCGGCAACTGCGCGCGCCTCACGGGCGATGCGTGTCATGATATGCTCGTCGCCGGCATCGTACAGCGCCTGCGTCGCATCCAGCCGCAAACCGTCGAAATGATATTCCTCGATCCAGTGGACGGCATTGGCGACGATGAAATCGCGGACCGGCCCGCTGTCCGGTCCGTCGAAATTGATCGAGGCGCCCCAGTCGTTGCGATAACGCTCGGTAAAATAGGCCGGCGAAAATTCCGCCAGTCGTTCGCCGGTGCCGAAATGATTGTAGACGACGTCGAGGATGACGCCGATCCCGAGCCCATGGGCTTCGTCGACGAAAGCCCTGAGGCCGGCCGGCCGGCCATAAAACCGACAGGGCGCAAAGGGATGCGTGCCATCGTAGCCCCAGCCGAAAGCGCCGCCGAATTCGTTGACCGGCATGATTTCCAGGCAGGTGATGCCGATCTCCTTGAGAAGCGTTAGCTTGCGTGCCGCGGCCGCCCAATTTCCCTCGGGCGTAAAAGTGCCGATATGCAGTTCGTAGAGAACCTGGCCCTTTGGATCGAGTCCCTTCCACTCCGCATCCCGCCAGGCATAATGCGCCGGATCGATGATCTGGGAAGCGCCGTCCGGCCCATCCGGCTGGAACCGCGAGGCCGGATCGGCGGCCGGTTCCCCACCCGTCCCGAGTTGGAAGCGATAGCGATCCCCGGCCCGCGCACCGTCGATGAAACAGGCGAAATAGCCGTCGTCCTCCCGGCTCATGGAGACCGCATCTTCCTGACCGTAAAGGAGTTCCACGGTGTCCTGCGCCGGCGCCCAGACGCGGAACGACACGCCGCTTCCTGAGAGCTCAGCGCCAACCGGATGACGACGTGTCGAGGGATCGAAGGGGTGCACCGGCCTCTCCCATGGTTGCAGCGTCTTCCGAACCGGCAAGCGGCGTCCCGGTTCCACGGCGCGCTTGTTCGATACCATCACGCAGCGCGCGCACCGCCCTTATTCGGCCGCCACCGGAGCGTCATCCGGCTGCGGGCCGATATAGCGGGATTGCGGGCGGATGAGGCGGCCGGTCTTTTCCTGCTCCAGAACATGCGCCGTCCAGCCAGCCATGCGCCCGGCGGCAAAGACATTGGTAAAGCTGTCGCGCGGGAAACCCACGGCTTCGAGCAACAGGGCGGTGTAGAATTCGACATTGGTCTGCAGCGGCCGCAACGGCTTCTTCTCGGCCAGCAGCGCCAGCGCCTCGACCTCGACCGCTTCGGCGAAGCGGATACGCCCACCGCCGTCCCGCAAAGTGGCGACCGCATGCTTGAGCACGTCGGCGCGTGGATCGCGCACGCGATAGATGCGGTGCCCGAAACCCATCAGCCGTTCGCCACGCCCCAGCGCATCGACCAGCCAGGGCCGGATGCGGCTTTGATCGCCGATCGCATCGAGCATATCCAGCACCGGCCCGGGCGCGCCGCCATGCAGCGGTCCCTTCAGCGCGCAGAGCCCGCCGATGACGGAGGAAAACAACCCCGCCTTGGTGGAGGCGATGACGCGCGCGGTAAACGTCGAGGCATTCAGGCCGTGATCGGCGACCGTCACCAGATAGGTATCGAGCGCCCTGACCTTGCCGGCATCGACTTCGGCGCCATGCAGCATGTGCAGGAAATCAGCGGCAAGGCCGAGCCGTGCATCCGGCGTCACGGCAGCTTCGCCCCGGCGACGCCGGGCGATGGCGGCGGCGAAGACCGGGACGGCGGCGACGGCGAGGATGTGATGCGCGTCCGGCTCGGAATCCGCCAGCGTCGAGAGCAGCAGGCGCAGCGCCTCCACCGACGACAGGCCATCCGTCGACGGCAGAAGCGGCGTCAGCAGCGAAAAGGCGCGCTGGCGGGCCGCGCCGAGTCTTACCCGGATCGCCGATTCGTCCAGCGCTTCCGGCAGTAGATCCCGCCAGAGCAGGGCGAGAACCGCCTCGAAGCTCCAGTCGGCGAGACGATCGAGATCGTATCCGCGCAGGATGAGCCGGCCCGCCATGCCGTCGACATGGCTGAGCACGGTTTCGGCGGCGACGACGTTGTCAAGGCCGGCCGTGGTGTGATCGACCGCCAAAGCGGGTGTCGCATTTGCAGTGGGTTTGGTCATGATGGTCCTCACGATTGACTGCCGTGAAGAATGTTGATTACATATATGTAGTCAATCTTGATTCAATCGATCAATGTAAATGTCCAGACCAGATCATCTCATGGATGCGGAAAATGCAGCCGCCAGCCTCGGCATCAGCCGCGCCACGCTTTACGCCTATGTCAGTCGCGGCCTGATCCGCGCCAGCGAAGCCGAGGACGATCCGCGCCGGCGGCTCTACAGCGCCCATGACGTCGAGGCGCTGCGCAAGCGCAAGGCGGTCGGCCGGCGCCCGCGCCATGTGGCGGAGACGACGCTGGACTGGGGCCTGCCCGTCCTCTCCTCCGGAATCACCCTGATCGAGGGCGACGGGCTGTTCTATCGCGGCCGCGATGCGCTGGCCTTTGCCGAGACCGCGACATTGGAGGACACGGCCCGGCTGCTCTGGGATTGCGGCGCGCAGGATCCCTTCGCCGAACGGGCCGCCATGCCCGAAGCTTGGGACGCGAGCGTCTATCGCAATGTCCGCGCCCTGCCGCTGATCGAGCGCTGCCAGGCGCTGCTGCCCTTCGTCGCGGCCGGGCGGGCAATCGCCTGGCAGCGCGACACGCGAAAACTCTGGCCGGGGGCGGCTGCGTTGTTGCGGGCGATGATGGCAGCCGCCAGCCTCACCCAACCGGATGACGCGCCGCTTCACCATCACCTCGCCAGCGCCTGGGGCCAGGGCGCCGATGGCGCCGATATCCTGCGCCGCGCCCTCGTCCTGCTTGCCGATCACGAATTGAATGCCTCGGCCTTTGCCGTGCGGGTCGTCGCCTCCACCGGCGCTTCGCTGGGCGCCTGCCTGAATGCCGGGCTCTCGGCGCTCGGCGGCCCCTTGCATGGCGGCACGACAAGCATCGTCGAGATTCTGCTGGAAGAGATCGACGCGGCCGGCGATGCCGACGCCGTCGTCGAGGCACGCCTTCGCCGTGGCGAGGGCGTGCCCGGTTTCGATCATCCGCTCTATCCGGGGGGCGATCCGCGCGCAGCAGTGCTGTTGCCGTTGCTGCCGCCCGATCCCAGCCGAGATGCACTGGCGCTGGTGATGGCCGAAACGGCCGGGCGGATGCCGAACATCGATTTCGCGCTGGTCGCCATCCGTCGCGCCCTTGGCCTGCCGCCGGCCTCGGCGCTGGCGCTGTTCGCCATCGGCCGCACCATCGGCTGGATTGCCCATGCACTCGAACAGCGCGACGACCAAAAACTCATCCGGCCCCGCGCCCGCTATACCGGCCCGCCGGCGCGAAGCTGAAAGGCAGGGATCGATCAGGTCACGGCATTACGCTTGGCAAAACGCGGATCGCGCCAGCTTCCCGTATCGATGACCTCGTTGAAGGCCGCCGCCGCCCGGTAGACATCGGCAAAACTCATATAGGATGGCGAGAAGCCGAAACGCATGGTGTCGTGGGCGCGGAAATCGCCGACGATGCCGCGGGCGATCAGCGCCTGGATCACCGGATAACCGTCCGCGAAGGCGATCGACACCTGACTGCCGCGCAACGCCGGCTCGCGCGGCGTCATCAGCGCCAGGTCATGCGCCTTGCAGGTCTCGTCGATGAGGTCGATGAACAGGCCGGTCATCGCCAGGCTCTTGGCCCGCAATTCCGCCATCGGCACGTCCTCGATGGCCGACAGGCCGGCGCCGACGGCGCGCAGCGACAGGATCGGCTGCGTGCCAGACAACAGCTTGCGAATGCCGCCATCCGGGCGATAGCCGCGCTCGAAGGCGAAGGGCGCGGCATGGCCCCACCAGCCCGTTAGCGGCTGGCTCAGCGCCTCGTGGTGACGGGCGGCGGCATAGATGAAGGCGGGCGAACCGGGGCCGCAATTCAGATATTTGTAGGTGCAGCCGATGGCGAGATCGGCGCCCGCCACATCGAGTTGCACATCGACGACGCCGGCGCTGTGGCACAGATCCCAGACGGCGATGGCGCCGGCCGCATGGATGATGCGCGTGAGCGCCGCCATGTCGCGCAGCGCGCCAGTCTTGTAGTCGACATGGTTGACGAGGACGACGGCGGTGTTTTCGTCGATCAGGTCTTCGATCCGCTCGGCATCGACGCCTTCGAGCAGCAGTTTTATGCCCGGACGTCCGGCGACGACGCCTTCGGCGACATAGAGATCGGTGGGGAAGCTGCCGCCCTCGGCAACGATGGTCGTGCGGCCGGGGCGCAGCGATAGGCCGGCCTGCAACGCCTTGTAAACATTGATCGACACGGAATCACAAATGACCGTCTGCCCGGCATCGGAGCCGATCAGCTTCCCCAACCGGTCGCCCAGCCTGTCCACCAGCGAGAACCAGCCGGCCTCGTTCCAACTGCGGATCAGGCCTTCCGCCCATTCGTTACGCACGGCTGCCTGCATTTCGTCGAAGACGGCGAGCGGCGCCGGCCCAAGCGAGTTGCCGGCGAGATAGACGAGATCGCCGGGCACATGGAAACGCGCCTTCAGGTGCGCCAGCGGATCGGCCGCATCCCGATTGCTGATGTCGACGGGAAGGTCGGGGCCGTGCGCTCTTGTCACTGTTCTCTCCTTGGTGATCTTGATCCGTATTGCGATAATCGAGCTTAGTATCGCAAATGTCAATGATTATATATAATTCTGCGATGCGCGGGTATTATATATAAGTGGCGCTCAAGCGAGGACGGCATGGACAGCAGCGACAACGCCACGAAGACGGAATTCGCCTATCGGACCCTGCGGCAGGATATTCTCGACACCCGGCTGCAACCGGGCGCGCCCTTGCGGCTCGGCGCTATCCGCGATGCCTATGGCATGGGCTGGACGCCGCTGCGCGAGGCGCTGTCGCGGCTGGAGGCGGAGCATCTCGTCACCTCCAATGCCAATAAGGGATTTACGGTCGCCGCCGTCTCGATGGCGGAACTGGACGACCTCACCGAGGCGCGTCGGCTGGTCGAACTGCCGATGCTGGCATCTTCCATCGCCCATGGCGACGTCGATTGGGAGACGGAACTGGTGGCGGCGCATTTCCGCCTGTCGCGCTGCCGGCCGCCGGCGGAAGACCCGGAGGATCTGTTCGCCAGCGATTGGGAAAACCGCCATGCGGCCTTCCATTTCGCGCTGGTCTCGGCCGGTAAGTCGCCATGGCAGATCCGCTTCTACACGCAAATCCACGATCACCTGCGCCGCCACCACCGCGCTCTGACCTTCACGCCGGCGCTGGCCGTCTCGAAGGAACCGCAATGGCGCGACAGCGCCGTCTATCGGGCGCTGCGCGAGGCGGTGGCGCTGGAGCCGCATACCGAACTGATGAACGCCGCGCTCGACCGCGACGTCACCCGCGCCGTCGCGCTTCTCGACGTCCATATCGGGCTGACGCGAGACGTCTTCGCCGCCGCAAATGGCAAGGACAGGCCAGCGCCCTGACAGGCGCCGGCGGAAGCATTCTCAGGCCTGATCGAGCGCCAGCGCCAGATCGGCGACGAGATCGTCGGGATGTTCGATGCCGATCGACAGGCGAATGGTCGAATCGAGCACGCCGATGCGCTGGCGCACATCCACCGGCACGCCCGAATGGGTCATCGTCGCCGGATGCGAGGCCAGCGATTCCGTTCCCCCGAGGCTGACGGCAAGCTTGAAGATCTTCAGCGCGTTCAGGAAGCGGAACGAAGCCGGCTGACCGCCCTTGATGTCGAATGAGAAGGTTGAGCCCGCGCCCGTACATTGCGTGGCGAAGGTTCGCCCGGTCGGCGAATCGGGATCGCTGTAGGAGAGATAGTGGATCGCCTCGACCTTGGGATGCTCACGCAGGAAATCGGCGACGGCCTTTGCATTGCTGTTGGCGCGTTCCATGCGGATCTGCAGCGTTTCCAGCGAGCGGCCGAGCATCCAGCAGGAATGCGGATCGAGCTGCGTGCCGATGGCGCCGCGCAACGCCTTCACCTGCTTCATCACCGCCTTGCGGCCAAGCGCCGCGCCGGCGATCAGGTCGGAATGGCCGCCGACATATTTGGTCAGCGAATAGAGCGAGATATCGGCGCCATGCTCGATCGGGCGCTGGAAGACCGGGCCGAGCAGCGTGTTGTCACAGGCGACGATCGGCATATGGCCCTGCTTTTCACCGATCATGTCGGCGATACGGCGGATCATGGCGATATCGACGAGGCTGTTGGTCGGGTTCGCCGGCGTTTCAATGAGGATGACCGAGACGCGCCCCTTGCCCATCGCCTCCTCGGCCGCCGCCCGCACCGAGTCCTCGCCGACGCCATCGGCGAAACCGACGGCGTCGACGCCGAGATTGAGGAAGGTCTTCGCCAGCAGCGTTTCGGTGCCGCCATAGAGCGGCTGCGAATGCAGGACGGCATCGCCCGGCCGCACGAAGGCGAGCAGCGTCGTGGCGATCGCCGACATGCCGGACGAAAACAGGGCGCAGCTTTCCGTCCGCTCATAGACCGCCAGCCGATCCTCGACGATCTCGCTGTTGGGGTGATTGAAGCGCGAATAGACGAGGCCGGCGCCCTTGCCTTCCGGCGGCTCCTTGCGGCCGGAGACGTAGTCGAAGAAGTCGCGCCCGTCCTCGGCGGAGTTGAACACGAAGGTCGACGTCAGGAAGACCGGCGGCTTGACCGCGCCTTCGGACAGCTCGGGATCGTAACCGTAGTTCAGCATCTGCGTTTCGGGATGCAGGGCATGGTTGCCGATATGGGTTCTCGGGGGATGCGGCGCAGTCATGAGACCTCTCCTCGTTCGATGTCACGCGCGTCGCATTGCAAATTACAGCGGATCCGCCGCCGTGTTCCTGCGATGCGACGCAACCGATTGTATCGGACTCAGATTGTCGCTCAAATTCAAATATCAGGCATCATGCGCCTGCTGCGGCCGCCGCCGGAAGAGACGGCCTGGCGTCGGTCCGGCCGAACGGCGCATTCGTATCGATGTGGGCATCGAGGATGTCCTGCCGGCCCGCCCCCTCACGCGGGGCAGGTCGGCTACAGGACCGGACCGACGATGGCGAGGGTGTTGTTCCAGAGACGCCGCCAGATCGTCCAGGAAGCGACCTCTTCCGACAGGATTTGCCGGCTTTGCGCGAGATAGGTTTCCTGGCGCGCGCGCAGGGTCGCAGTCAGGCCGGCGTCCTCGACAAGGATATTGTTCTCGTAGTTGAGATCGAAGCTGCGCCGGTCCATGTTCGCCGAGCCGATCAGGGCGATCTCACCGTCGACGGTCAGCGTCTTGGCGTGCAGAAGCCCGGCTTCGTATTCGAAGATCCGCACGCCGGCATCGAGAAGATCGGCATAATAGCTGCGGCTTGCCGCCGCGACCGCGAAATCGTCGTTGCGCGCGGGAAAGACGATAGTGGTGTCGACGCCCCGGTTGGCGCAGGCGCAAAGTGCCGCCTGCATCGCCGCATCCGGCACGTAATAGGGCGTGGTGACGAACAGCGAGCGCTTGGCCGCGTAGATCAGGGTTTCGAACATTTCCGGCATGGCCGAATTGCGGAAGGTGGGACCGGTGGCGACCACCTGCGCGGTAAAACCTGGCGCCGACGCCGCCAGAGAATTTCCCTCTATCTCCTCGTTTTGTCGCGTTTCACACTCTTCCGGGAAATGCTCCAGCGGCCGGCGCAGGAGGCTGGCGAGATCGCTGCCGCCATTGCCCATCCAGTCGCTGGCGAAGAGATGCTGGTTCTGGCGCACCACCGGTCCCTCGAAGCGCAGCAGCACGTCCACCCAGGGGGCGAACTTCGCCTTGGGCAGGAAGTCCGGATCGGCGCAGTTCTGGCTGCCGCAATAGGTGATGCGGTTGTCGATGACGGCAATCTTGCGATGGTTGCGCAAATCGATACGGCCGGTGAGCGCCCGCTTGAGCGGGTTGCCGATCACCAGCGCCCGGCGCGCCTCGACACCTGCCGCCGCCATGTGCCGCCACAGCGGGCCACGCACGAGATCGCGCGAGCCGAGGTCGTCGACAAGGATACGGCAGGCGACCCCGCGGCGCGCCGCCCGCTGCACCGCCTCCGCCATCTTCGTGCCGTTGCGGTCGGCAAGCCAGATGTAGAACAGCAGGTGGACATGGTCGGTGGCCGCATCGATATCGGCGATCATCGCGTCGATGGCGGCATTCGAATCCTCCATCAGCAGGGCGGTATTGCCGCCCACCGGCGTGTAGCCGCTGATCGAGCGGCCAACGGCGAAAAGCGCCTCTTGCCTGTTCGGCGCCTGCGGCGCGCCGGGCCAGCCCGGCGCTTGCGATGGAGGCGGAAGAGTGTGAAAGGCAGCCTTCAACCGCTCCACCCGCTTACGCCCGACATTCGTCTGACCGAGAAACAGATAGGCGAGCGCCCCGGCATAGGGCAGTGTCAGGACGAGCACGAGCCAGGCGGCCCGCGATTCAGGCTGCCGATGCGGCCGCAGGAGAATATGCGCCATCACGACTGCGGCGACGACGATATGCAGCGACATGAACATCATGTCGTTTGTCCCCTGCTGGCCCCATTCCTGATCGTCACGCGGCAGGTCCGTAGAGAAGGTCGAGTGCGGCGAGCACGATCAGCAGATAGGTGCCGTTGCCGGCGGCGTCATCGCCCTCGGAAAGGTCGAAGCGCTTCCACGCGCCGTCGCGATTTCCGGCCTCGTAATCACGGATCACCGTATCGGCGACATCGTGAATCGCCGGAAACTGTGCGATATCGAAATGCAATCCGGCCTCGTCGGTGAACAGGCCGTGTTCCCTCAGGAAGGCAGCCATCGGCATCGAGGTCTCGGAAAGATAGAACAACAGGTCTCCAGCATCCATCGGCTGGTCCGACGACTGCGGCACGAGGCCGGCGCGGTCGGTGAGCGCGGCGGCTTTCGCCTGCATGTCCTGCGTCAATTGACGGGTCGTCACGGTGGTCACGGCTTGCTCCCTTCTTTCTTCAAAAGGGTCAGGGCGCGGCCCTTATGGGCGGCGATGTGATCGGTCTTGTCGCTCTTGATCTCGTATTGCGGATCGTCGGGCGATGCGTGGTGGGTATAGCCCTTGTAGTCGAAATCGCTGGTGTGAATGGCGATGATCGTGCCCGATACGTGGCCCGCCTCCGAATTCCAGCCGACATGGTCGCCGATCGCGAAGCGCTTGCTCATGGTTGGTTCCTTTCCGGCGGTTCCGCTTCCATCCCGGTGATCAGGCGGGCGCTGCGCTGGCCGGTCGAATAGATCCACAGCCAGCTCAGCGCGACGGCGAGACGGTTGCGCAGGCCGATCAGGAAGTAGACATGGGCGATGCCCCAGGTCCACCAGGCCAGCCGCCCCCTGAGCTTGATCCAGCCGAGATCGACGATGGCCGCCCGCTTGCCGATGGTCGCGAGATTGCCGTCGTTGCGATAGGCGAACGGTTTCGGCGCCGGCTTTCCGTCATGGCGGGCACGGATCACGCCGGCGACATAGCGTCCCTCCTGCTTCGCCGCCGGCGCGATGCCCGGCACCGTCCGTCCGTCTGCCATGGAAACATGGGCCGTGTCGCCGATCACGAAGATATCCGGAAAACCGGGAACGGAAAGGTCCGGCGCGACGATGACCCGGCCGGCCCGGTCAGCCGGCACCTTCAGCCATTCGGCCACCGGCGAGGCAGCGACGCCCGCCGCCCAGAGAATGGTGGCGGCGGGCAGGAATTCGCCGCCAAGCTCGATGCCGTCGGCGCTGCATTGAGAGACCGTATGGCCGGTGCGGACCTCCACACCGAGGCGGACAAGCGCCCGCTCGGCATAGGCCGAGAGGTCCTCGGTAAACGCCGCGAGGATGCGCGGGCCTGCCTCGACCAGCACCACCCGCGCCTCGCGCGTATCAATGTGGCGGAAATCCCGGCGCAGCGTCTCATGCGCCAGCTCGGCAATGGTGCCGGCAAGCTCGACGCCGGTCGGGCCGGCGCCGATGATGGCGAAGGTCAGCAGGCGACGGCGCTCTTGCGCCTCCGTCTGCCATTCCGCCCGCTCGAAAGCGGAGAGGATGCGCCGGCGGATGGTCGTCGCATCCTCCAGCGTCTTCAGCCCCGGCGCATAGGGCTCCCATTCGTCATGGCCGAAATAGGCATGGCGCGCGCCGGTGGCGAGGATCAGGGTGTCGTAGGAAACCCGCTGCCCGCCATCGAGCAGCACCGCCTTTTGCGTCGGATCCACGCCGCAGACCGCGCCGAGCAGCGTCGTCGCATTCCGATGGCGACGCAGGAGCGAGCGGATCGGCCAGGCGATTTCCGAAAGAGCGAGCGACGCCGTCGCCGCCTGGTAAAGCAGGGGCTGGAACAGGTGATGGTTGCGACGGTCGAGCACGGTGATGCGGAACGGGCCGGCCGCCAGACGATGGGCCGCTTCCAGCCCGCCGAAACCACCGCCGACGATGACGATGTGATGCCCGCCCGTTTCCGTCATGCCGCCCTCCCGCGCGTCGTCAGGCTTGAGGCTGGTCCAGCGACAGCGCCACCGCGGCTTCGCTCGTCAGCGTGCGGAAGGTGAAGCTTTCCTGCACGTAGAGATCGACGGTCGTGGCGGTATGGCTGAGATAACCGATGGAAAAATCCTGCCCGACCGTTAGTTCGAAATCGCCGCCGCGCAGCGACAGAACAAAGCCGCCGGCAATCGCAGGCGCCCAGACGATGCCACCGTCGATGATACGTTCGAGATGGTGGAAGACGGGATAGCCGTCGTCGCTGCCGCCGCTCGCCGCCGTATAGGCATCGCCGCCAAGCACCAGCGCATAAGGGCCCTCGACACCGGCAAGCCGCAAGGCGCCGACCGCCCGTGCCACGGCATTGGAATAGCGCTCGACATTGGCCGGCAGCGGCACGGCCGGATTGCTGGCGGCCTCGCGGACGCCCTCGATCCCGGCGGCGGCATAGCCTTCGAACACGGCGCGATCCTCGGCGAAGGCGATCTTGCGCATCGCTTCCTTGACGGGCGACCAGTCGCTGTCGAGCGCGCCGCGCTCGACGTCGTCAATGGCGCCGCGCGACAGCTGGAAGGGCACGCGCAATTCGACCAGCGGTTTGACCTCGCGCGCCAGCGATTGCACGCCGTCCGCCGGCGGGGCGATCGCGGCGACATGGCCGGTTCCGACCGCCGCAAGGCCAGGACCGGACGGGCCGACCATGTCGACGACCCGGCGGGCGGCGAGATGGCGCTTGAGCGTGCGCGCCGCCTCTTCCTCGATTTCGGCCCAGGCAGCCTCGGAAATAGGGGCCAGTTCGCGGTGCAGGTTATTCATGGGGAGCCCCTTTCCGGAGTGAACCGATGCCGAGCGATCCATCCCGGCGCGGTGAGGAGTGTGACGGTTCGTTCTCCGCCGCAGATGGCGCTGCGGCCGGCGCCGGGCCGGCATCGGGCGTCACCGCGTCGAGGAACGAGGCAGTGGGCACGAAGAACAGCGTGCCGGTAACGGCGCGGCTGAAATCCAGCAGCCGGTCGTAATTGCCGGGCGGACGGCCGATGAACATGTTTTCCAGCATCGTCTCGATGCGCCGCGGCGAGCGCGCATAGCCGATGAAATAGGTGCCGAACTCACCCTTGCCGATATCGCCGAACGGCATGTTGTCGCGGAGAATTTCCAGCGGCTCGCCGTTTTCCTCGATGGAGGTGAGAACGTTGTGGGCATAAGTCGGCTTGGCGGCGTCGTCGAGCTCGATGTCGGAGAGCTTCTCACGGCCGATGATTCTTTCCTGCTCGGCCACCGGCACGCGGTTCCACGCGAGAAGATCGTGCAAGTATTTCTGGACGATCACATAGCTCCCGCCTGCGAAATCCGGATCCTCCCCGCCGATGATCGTGGCGGCCACGGCGGCGGCATCGACGGGATTCTCCGTGCCGTCGACGAAGCCGATCAGATCACGGTCGTCGAAATAGCTGAAGCCATGCACCTCGTCCTCGGTGACGACGAAGCCCGCGAGACGGCTCATGATCTGTGCCGCCAGCTCGAAACAGAGATCCATGCGCGTGGCGCGGATATGAAAGAGAAGATCGCCCGGCGTGGCGACCGCATGGTGGCTGCCGCGGATCTCGCGGAAAGGATGCAGATCTTTCGGGCGCGGGGCGCCGAAGAGACGGTCCCAGGCGTCGGAGCCAATGCCGAGCACGCAGGACAGCCCGCCCTCGAGGTCGCGAAAACCGACGGCGCGCAGCAGGCCCGAGAGATTGCCGAACAGCTTTCGCGCGGCATTCTCCGCCTCGAGGCCGGGTTCGAGCGTCACGACCAGGAAGATAGCGGCACGCGTCAGCCGCGCCGCCACCGGCTGCGGGACTACGGAAGGTAAGACTGCATCCATTCATGATCCATTCGGCAACGGCGGGGAGACGAAACCGGCGGGCGCCGGCTCAATCCATGTCGCGGAAGGCGTGCCCGTTCGCCTCGACCGCTTTTACGACCTCGGAAGGTAGCGAGTCTTTTTCCACGGTGCCATCGAAAATCCAGTCCTTGGCGTCGGCAATGTCGGGCAGGCCGGCGCCGGAGCGCACATAGAGGCCGATGGAGGCTTTTTGCGGGTTGAGATAGAGGTCGTAGTTTTCCATGTAGGCAACCTGCATTGGAGGAAAGGGAAACGGGTCGGCAGGAGGAAAGCCGACCCGCGGCTGGTCAGAGATCGACCGGACGGCCGGACGATTCCTCTTCCAGCGTGACGGCGATATCGGCGTTTGCCGAAAGGCGCACCTTGTCGCCTTCGACGCCGGCGACGAATCCCATTTCGATATAGTGATGATGGCCCTCGTGACGGCCGAAGCTGTCGCTCTTCTTCAGCTTGATGCGGTCGCCCTCGACGCGGTCGACCGTGCCGACATGCACGCCGTCGGCGCCGATGACTTCCATGTTTTCCCTGACTTTGTCGCTCATCTATTTCTCCCTTGACGTTGAAGGTGTTCAAGCCATGTCGAATTCGTCTTCGTCGACGAATTCCGGTTTCTTGCCATTGAAGGTGAGGTCGCTGCCGTCGGTGGAGATCAGCACGCTCGCCCCATCCCGTATGTCGCCAGCCAAAATCATCTCCGCCAGCGGATCCTGTACATAGCGCTGGATCGCCCGTTTCAAGGGACGGGCGCCGTAAGCGGGATCCCAGCCCTTCTCGGCCAGCCAGTCGCGCCCCGCTGCCTCCAGCCGCAACGTGATCTTGCGCTCCTCCAGCATGCGGGCGAGACGTGAAAACTGGATGTCGACGATCTTGCCCATGTCGCTTTTCTGCAGGCGGTGGAACAGGATGACCGCATCGATGCGGTTGAGGAATTCCGGCCGGAAATGCGCTCGTACCATGGTCATGACCGCGTCGCGTACGACGCCGGTCTTCTCGCCTTCCGGCTGGTTGACGAGATATTCGGCGCCAATGTTCGAGGTCATGATGATCAACGTGTTGCGGAAATCGACCGTGCGGCCCTGCCCGTCGGTCAGGCGACCGTCATCCAGTACCTGCAGCAGGATGTTGAACGTATCGGGATGCGCCTTCTCGATCTCGTCGAACAGGATGACCTGATAGGGCCGCCGCCGCACGGCCTCCGTCAGCACGCCGCCCTCGTCGTAACCGACATAGCCGGGCGGCGCACCGATCAGCCGCGCCACGGCATGCTTTTCCATGAATTCCGACATATCGATGCGCAGCATCGCCGTGTCGTCGTCAAACAGGAAGGCGGCGAGTGCCTTGGCAAGCTCGGTCTTGCCGACGCCGGTCGGGCCGAGGAACATGAAGGAGCCGATGGGGCGGTTGGCATCCTGCAGGCCGGCGCGCGCGCGCCGCACGGCGGTGGAAACGGCGCGGACGGCCTGCGCCTGGCCGACAACGCGCTTGCGCAGCGTCTCCTCCATGTGGAGCAGCTTCTCCTTCTCCCCCTCCAGCATCCTGTCGACGGGAACGCCCGTCCAGCGCGACACGACCTCGGCGATATTGTCCGCCGTCACCGTTTCGCCGGCCGAGGCGCTTTCGCTTTCCTCGATGGCGGCGAGCTTCTTTTCCAGATCGGGAATACGGCTATAGGCCAGTTCCCCGGCGCGCTGGAACTCGCCCTTGCGCTGGGCGTTGGCAAGCTCGGTGCGCAGCTGTTCGAGCTCGCTCTTCATCTTCTGCGCATCGGAAAGCTTTTCCTTTTCCGCCTGCCATGCCGAATTCAGGTCGGCGGCGCGGCGCTCCATCCCGGCCAGTTCCTTGTCAAGCGTCTTCAGGCGGCTTTTCGAGCCGGCGTCGGACTCCTTCTTGAGCGCCTCCTGCTCGATCTTGCGGCGGATGATCTCGCGGTCGAGCGTATCCAGCGCCTCCGGCTTGGAATCCACCTGCATCTTCAGCCGGGCCGCCGCCTCGTCCATCAGGTCGATGGCCTTGTCGGGCAGGAAGCGGTCGGTGATGTAGCGGTTGGACAGCGTCGCCGCCGCCACCAGCGCCGAATCGGCGATGCGCACTCCATGATGCAGCTCGTATTTCTCCTTGAGGCCGCGCAGGATCGAGATCGTGTCCTCGACCGTCGGCTCGGGCACGAAGACCGGTTGGAAGCGACGGGCGAGCGCCGGGTCCTTCTCGACATGCCTGCGATATTCGTCGAGCGTCGTTGCGCCGACACAGTGGAGTTCACCGCGCGCCAGCGCCGGCTTCAGCAGGTTGGAGGCATCCATCGCTCCGTCCGTCTTGCCGGCGCCGATCAATGTATGCATCTCGTCGATGAACAGGATGATGCCGCCGGCCGCCGAGGTCACTTCCTGCAGCACCGCCTTCAGTCGCTCCTCGAATTCGCCGCGATACTTGGCGCCGGCGATCAGAGCGCCGAGATCGAGCGCCAGCAGCGATTTGTTCTTGAGGCCTTCCGGCACGTCGCCGTTGACGATGCGCAGGGCTAACCCCTCGACGATCGCCGTCTTGCCGACACCGGGCTCGCCGATCAGCACCGGATTGTTCTTGGTGCGGCGCGACAGGACCTGGATGGTGCGGCGGATCTCCTCGTCACGACCGATCACCGGATCGAGCTGGCCGTCGCGCGCCGCCCGCGTCAGGTCGCGGGCATATTTCTTGAGGGCGTCATAGGCGTTTTCGGCAGAGGCACTATCGGCGGTGCGGCCCTTGCGCAATTTGTCGATGGCGGCAGCAAGCAGCGTGGCGTCGAGACCGCTGCGCGCCAGCACCTTTCCGGCATCGCTATCGCGGTCCTCCAGCATCGTCTGGAACAGGCGTTCGACGGTGACGAAACTGTCTCCTGCCTTCTGCGCCAGCTTTTCGGCAGCCAGGAGCAGACGCGCCGCCTCGCTGGCGATATAGACCTGGCCCGAGCCGCCCGTCACCTTCGGCATTTTCGCCAGCTCTGCTTCCGTTACCGAGAGAAGGGTGCGGGCACTGCCGCCGGCCCGCTCGACAAGGCCGGACACCAGACCCTCCTCGTCATCCAGCAGCACCTTCAGCAGGTGCAGGCTGGTGAATTGCTGGTTGCCTTCGCGCGTCGCCAGCGATTGCGCCGACTGGATGAAGCCGCGCGCGCGATCGGTAAATTTCTCGACGTCCATCGATCCATCTCTCCCTTATGGCCAACCAGGGTCTCGGGGGATCTTCTGCAAGACGCGTGCCAGCCCGGGCCGTATTTAAAATCAACGGATTATTCCGCCAGATCCGATCCGGGGAGACAAAGTGTCGGCAAGGTCCCGGACAATCTGTCCATCGCGGCGGTTAGAACATGTCCTCGACCGCCGGCAGCCAGACCGTGAAGGCGGTGCCCATGCCCGGCTGGCTGCGAACCGTGATCCGGCCGCCTTCCTGCGCCACCAGTCTCTGGCTGATCGACAGGCCGAGGCCGGTGCCCTCCCGCGACTTGGTGGTGAAGAAGGGATCGAAAATCTGCGCCAGCACATCGGGCGCGATGCCTTGGCCGGTATCGCTGACCTCGATGGATATCCCCTGCCTTCCGTCCACGTCGGCATCGACGGTCCGCAGCTCCAGCCGCCCGCCATTCGGCATGGCATGGATGGCATTGACGATCAGGTTGACCAGCACCTGCTGCAATTCCGTCCGGTTCATGCGGATGAGACGCATGGCGCGATCCTGGCGCTCGACCGATATCATCGTCTTTTTCAGCAGATGCTGAACCAGCGGCAGCGTATCGGAAATGACCTCGGCGGGGGAATAGTCCTCGACGAACCCGGAAAATTCCTGCGGCCTGGCGAATTGCAGCAGTTTCGTCACGATTTCGGTGATGCGATGCATCTGCTGGTCGATCAGGCGGAACTCGGTCTTTGCCTCCTCCGCATCCGGGCCCATCATGTCGCGGATGATTTCGAGATTGCCCTGCATGACGGCGATGGGATTGTTGATCTCATGGGCGACACCGGCGGTGATTTCGCCGATGGCCGCCAGCTTTTCGGACATGACGAGCTGCCGCGTCGTCGTCTCCAGCCGCTGCGCGGTGTCGCTGAGTTCCAGCGCGCGCTGATCCGCCCGCTGGCTCAACTGCTCGTTCCACAATCGCAATTCGGCATCGCGTGTCTGGATGCCGTTCAGCAGCCGGTCCAGTTCACCGGCCACCAGCCCGATCTCGTCGCGATTTTCCACCGGCCCGGTGCGCGCGGCAAGATCGCCGGCCTCGACGCGACCGATGGTCCGCTTCATGCGTTCGAGCGGCCTGAAGATGCTGCGCGTCCAGAGGAGGAAGAACGGGACGGTCGCAGCGACGGCGAGCAGGAAAGCGACGGCGATGGTCAGCCATGTCTCGTTCTTGGCGCGCACGAAGGGCGCTTCGGCAAAGCCGACATAGAGCATGCCGACCCGGCGGCCATTGGTATCGAGGATCGGCTCATAGGCCGAGACATACCAGTCGTTGACGACGAAGGCGCGGTCGCGCCACGTCCTGCCCTGATCGAGCACGGCGCTGCGGACTTCCTCGGAGACGCGCGTGCCGATGGCGCGCCGGTCGCCGAACAGGCGAACATTGGTGCTGACGCGGATATCGTCGAGGAAAAGCGTCGCGGTGCCCTTGATGCCATCCGGCTGGCCGGATCCATGATAGATGAGATCGTTGATCGTATCGACGAAATCGAGATTCCGATTGAGCAGGATGCCGCCGACCAGCGCCGCGCGGCGGCCATCCGGCAGGAGAACGGCGGCGGCGGAATGCAGCACGAGACCCCGCGCCTCGACCATGCTGCCGGGCGCATCGCTTTCAGCCGTCGGCACGATCTCGATGCGCGCCCGTTCGGCGAGGCGCGGCGAGATGGCGGCCAGTTCCGAATTCGCGAAGACGTCGATGCCGGTCTGCGAGCGGCCTGAGAGCGCCGACGAGATCAACGGCCAATCGAGCCGCAAGCTTGCCGGCATGGCCGGCCGGTCGCCGGCGAGCACCGTGCCGTCCTCGGCCATCACATAGAGGAAATCGAACCCGCCGCGCCGTTCGGCCGCACCGAGATAGGCAGGGAATGCCTGCTCCGACCCCTCACCGGCCCGCAGCAGCTTGCGGAACCCTTCGGATTCGCTGATAGCGATCAGCCGGCCTTCGGTGTTTTCGAGGATGCGCGACAGATATTGCCGCGCAATCGTCAGGTCGTCATCGACCTTGGCGAGCGTCACCGCATCGAAACGTTCGTTCCAACGGATGATGCCGATGGCAAGCAGCACGGGCAGGACGACCAGCATGGGCACGAGCGCGATAGCCAGCAGGCGGTAGCGAACCGAGCGCCTGAAGAGGCCGATGGTTTCGCCGTCCTCACTCATGCCAGCTTGCATATTTGCGGTCGATGGTTTTGCGCGAGATGCCGAGGCGCCGCGCCGCCTCCTCCCGGTCGCCGCGCGCCTCGCGCAGCACGGCGAGGATATGCCGCCGCTCCATCTCGGCCAGGCTCTCGTTGCGCGGCGGGACAGCGTCGGCGCGCACCGGCCCGATCGCATCGGGAAAGCTCCCTAGAATGAGCGTGCGCTCGATCAGGTTGCGCAATTCGCGGATATTGCCGGGCCAGTCGTAGCGCAACAGCGCACCCTGCACCCGCTCAGTGATGGCGACGGCGGGCATGCCGAGCTGCCCGGCCATTTCCCGCATGAACAGGTTTGCCAGCTCGAGCACGTCCTCGCCGCGCTCGCTCAGCGGCGGGAGCTGGATCTGGATGACATTGATGCGGAAATAGAGGTCCGCACGGAAGGTGCCCTCTTCCACCCGCCGCGCGAGATCGGCATTCGTGGCGAAGACGAAACGCGCCTCGAAGGGCACCTCCCGCTCCGCGCCGACCGGACGTACCCGGCGATCCTCCAGCACACGCAACAACCGCGTCTGCAACAGAGGCGGCAGTTCGCCCACCTCGTCGAGGAACACCGTGCCGCCATGGGCATGCATGAACAAGCCTTCGCGGCTGCGCAACGCACCGGTGAAGGCGCCCTTGACATGGCCGAACAATTCGCTCTCGATCATATCAGTCGGGATGGCCCCGCAATTGATCGGGACGAACAGCTTGTCCGCCCGGTCCGAGAGAAGATGCAGCGAGCGGGCAGCGACCTCCTTGCCGGTGCCCGATTGCCCGGTGAGCAACACCGAGGTCGGCAAGGGCGCGACGCGGGCAATCGTCTCGCGCACATGCGCGATGGCTTTCGAGGCGCCGATCAGCCGGTTGCGCAGGAGCGTCTGGTGCTGTGGCGCGGTCATCTCGTGCCGCAACACATCGTTTTCGCGCTGCAGCCGCTTGCGGTCGAGACAGCGGGCGATGGCGTTCAGCAACTGGTTGGACCGGAACGGCTTGAGGATGAAATCGACCACCCCGACGCGCAGCGCATCGATCGCCGTGTCGAGATCGGCATAGGCGGTCATCAGGATGACATCGGAAAACAGGCCGATCGCGCGCTGTTCCGCCAGCCATTCGAGCCCGGTCTTGCCAGGCATGATGTTGTCCATGATGACGACGTCGAAATTCTGCTCGTCGACTTTCCGCGAGGCCTGCGCGGCATCGCTGGCCACCTCGATCAGCCGGCAACGCGGACGCAGCGTCTTGACCAGGAAATTGCAGATGCCCGGTTCGTCGTCGACGACGAGGATCGACGCCTGGGCAAGCCACGGCCCGAATTCGGCCTGACCCGGCAAGGCGTGGACATTCCGATCCTGCGTCATCGTCCGTTTCTCCTTCGAATGCTGGCGGCCGTCAGGCCTGCGGCCCGCCCATCTCGCGGCGCAACTGCGCCAGCACCCGGCGCATGCCGTGCAACTGGTCCATCAGGTGGAGAATGACGTCGATGCCCGCATCGTTGGCGCCGATCTCCGACTGCAGCTCGCGGATCAGCCGGGCGCGCGCGACGTCGATCTCCCGGAAACGCATGCCAGAGGGGGTTTTCTCGGGGATCAGCCATTGCTGCTCGATCCACACATCCAGCACCTGCACCTGCAGGCCGAAGGTTTCCAGAAATTCCTGCTTGTCCATCGCCATGGATCAGCCCTCCTCGCGCGGGTTGAAAGCCTTGCCCTTCGCCCAGCCGGCGACAAAGGCTTCGAGCTCGGGATCGGGCGGACTCGGCAGGACGACCTTCAGCTTGACGAACTGATCGCCGAAGCCGCCGCCGTGGCGGGGGGCGCCCTTGCCTTTCAGCCTGAGAGTGGTGCCGGTGTTCGATCCTTTCGGCACGGTCATGGTCACCGCGCCGGTGGCTGTGGGAATGCGGACCGGTCCGCCGAGAACCGCCTCGCTCAGCGACACCGGAACCTCGATGCTGATGTCGTCGCCATCGCGGGTGAAGCGCGGATCGGGAAGCACCTCGACCTCGATCAGCGCGTCGCCCGGGCCGCCGGTGCCGGCGCCGGTGGCGCCCTTGCCGCGCAGGCGGATCGTCTGGCCGTCGACGAGGCCGGCGGGGATCTTCACATCCAGCGTGCCGCCGTCCGGCAGGGTGATCCGCTTCGTCGCGCCGGCGATGGACTCGGCGAAATCGATCGCCAGGCGGTAATGCATGTCCTGTCCGCGGCGATTGGCGCGCTTGGTCTGGCTGCGGCGCAGCAGGTCGGCGAAGATGTCGTCGCCATCCATGAAATCGGCATAGCCGGAGGTATCCGCGTAAGGATGCTCCGCTTCCCCGCCGGCATAATCGCGGTAGAAATGCTGGCGCGGTGGGCGCTCGGCGCCGGAAGCGTCGAACTCCCCGGCATCGAAACGCTTGCGTTTGTCGATATCGCCCAGGAGATCGTAGGCGGCCGCGACCTCCTTGAACTTCTCCTCCGCGGCTTTGTCACCCGGATTGAGATCCGGGTGCAGCTTCTTGGCGAGCTTGCGATAGGCGCTTTGCAACTCGGCTGCGGAGGCAGTCGAGGCCACTCCGAGCACCTCATAGGGATTGTTCACGACGGGCTCCGCAAATCATGGGACTGAACACTATATGAAGCCACCGCGCGCCTCCGGCAACGAGGCAAACGCGCCCCGTCGCCAGATTCCGCCACGGACCGCCTGCCTATTTGCGATCATCGTCCGGCAGTTCGGTGAATTCGGCGTCGACGACGCCGTCATCGGGCGCGGATGCCGCCGCACCCGATGACGCAGCGGATTGGGCGAGCGCCACCACCTTCTGCTCCAGATCGTCGGACTTCGTCCGGATCGCGGCGGCATCGTCACCATCCAAGGTCTCGCGCACGGCGGATGCGGCGGTTTCCACCGCCTGCCGGGCAGCCGACGCACCGGCTGCGGCCGGATCGGCGAGCGCCTTGTCGGCCGCGTGCAGCATGGCTTCGGCGACGTTGCGCGCCTCCACCATCTCGCGGCGCCTCGCATCCTCGGCCGCATGCGCCTCGGCATCCTTGACCATGCGCTCGATATCCGCTTCCGACAGGCCGCCCGAGGCCTGGATGCGGATGCGCTGTTCCTTGCCGGTGCCCTTGTCCTTGGCGGACACATTGACGATGCCGTTGGCGTCGATGTCGAATGTCACCTCGATCTGCGGCATGCCGCGCGGGGCGGGCGCAATGCCCATCAGGTCGAACTGGCCGAGCATCTTGTTGTCCGCCGCCATCTCGCGCTCACCCTGGAAGACACGGATCGTCACCGCATTCTGATCGTCCTCGGCCGTCGAGAAGGTCTGGCTCTTCTTCGCCGGCACGGTGGTGTTGCGCTCGATCAGGCGGGTGAAGACGCCGCCCAGCGTTTCGAGGCCGAGCGACAGCGGCGTGACGTCGAGCAGCAGAACATCCTTGACGTCGCCCTGGAGCACGCCCCCCTGAATCGCCGCGCCGACCGCCACGACCTCGTCGGGATTGACGCCCTTGTGCGGCTCCTTGCCGAAGACCTTCTGCACAACCTCCTGGATCTTGGGCATGCGCGTCATGCCGCCGACCAGCACGACCTCGGCAATGTCCTTGGCGGCCAGGCCGGCGTCCTTCAATGCGTTGAGGCAGGGCTCGATCGTGCGCTGCACCAGATCCTCGACGAGCGTCTCGAACTTCGAGCGGGTGATCTTCACCTGGAGATGCTTCGGCCCCGTGGCATCCGCGGTGATGAAGGGCAGGTTGACTTCGGTCTGCGTCGAGGAGGACAGTTCGATCTTGGCCTTTTCCGCCGCCTCCTTGAGGCGCTGCAGGGCGAGCTTGTCCTTGCGCAGGTCTATGCCCTGCTCCTTCTGGAACTCGTCGGCGATATAGCCGACCAGGCGCATGTCGAAATCCTCGCCGCCGAGGAAGGTATCCCCGTTGGTGGACTTCACCTCGAAGACGCCGTCGCCGATGTCGAGGATGGAGATGTCGAAGGTGCCGCCGCCAAGATCGTAGACGGCGATCTTGGCCTGCTTGTTCTTTTCAAGGCCATAGGCGAGTGCCGCCGCCGTCGGTTCGTTGATGATGCGCAGAACCTCGAGCCCGGCGATCTTGCCGGCATCCTTGGTCGCCTGGCGCTGGGCGTCGTTGAAATAGGCCGGCACCGTGATCACGGCCTGCGTCACCGCCTCTCCAAGATTGGCTTCCGCCGTCTCCTTCATCTTTTGCAGGATCATCGCCGATATCTGGGAGGGCGAATACGACTTTCCCTCAGCCTCGACCCAGGCGTCGCCATTGCCCGCCTTCACGATCTTATAGGGCACCAGCCCCTGATCCTTGGCGACGGTGGGATCGTCATAACGCCGGCCGATCAGGCGTTTGACCGCAAAGATCGTGTTCGTCGGGTTGGTCACCGCCTGCCGGCGCGCCGGCTGGCCGACAAGGCGCTCCCCGTCGCCGGTGAAGGCGACGATCGACGGCGTCGTGCGCGCGCCCTCCGAATTCTCGATGATGCGCGCCGCCTTGCCGTCCATGACCGCCACGCAGGAATTGGTTGTGCCCAGATCGATGCCGATGACTTTTCCCATGACGAACTCCTCCTTGTCGTTGATCGTCGGTCGGCGACTGCCGCTTCCACCGTTTCGCAGCAACGACCATGCCAGTTCGCAAACCGGGAGATTTCAATCATTTACGGTCCGGCAGGATTCAGGCCATGGACAAGCTGTCCGCAGCCGCCGGGACAATTTGTCGGAAGGCGCGACGATGGCGGAGCGCAAGTCCTTGATTGCGCGCTCGCATCCGCATGGCACGTTTGTTGCTGTGTCAATGCCGGCGTGCCGGCGGGCGCATCCGGCCCCACGCTCACTTGTAACAAGCCGCGCCAATCGCTATTGCACGATATCGTCCGGGGCCATCTTTCCATGATCCGATTTTTCGATCCGACCGAACCTGCCGGCGCTTTGCTCTATGCCGGCGTCTTCATGCTTCTCGGCTTTTGTCTGTCGTGGCTGATGCGGCGGATGGTGGCGGCCGCCTTGCGGCATGACCGGTCGGAACATATCGACCAGATCACGCTTTCCTTCCTCAGCCACCTGCTCGTCCTCGTCATCTGGGTGCTGCTCGCCACCTTCTATGCGCATCTCGTTCCCGCACTGAACCGGCTCGGCACGGCGCTGCTGGCCGGCGTCAGCCTCATGTCCGTCATTCTCGGCTTTGCGGCGCAGACAACGCTCGGCAATCTGGTCGCCGGCATCAGCCTCATTCTCTACAAGCCGTTCCGCCGTGGCGACCGGCTGCAGATCAGTGCCCCGACGGGGCTCGAAATCGGCGCGGTCGAGGATATCTCGCTCGGCTATACGGTTTTGCTGACCGATGACGGCCGGCGCGTGATCATCGCCAACACGACGATGGCGCAGCAGACGATGATCAAGCTCGCGGCATCGCCTCCCCGCCTGACCCCGACCGAACCGCCGGCGGAGAGCTCCGCATGAGAGCGCCTTCGTCAAAGCATTTCCGGGAAAACCGCGACGCAATTTTCCCGGACATGCGTCAACCCGGAGATCGCGGCCCATGGCTTATCATGCGGCGATGATGCGCACCGGAATGGATTTCGCCGCCGGCGTTCCGCTGATACGGTCATAATAATCGAGCGGCAGCAGGGGGTTGAGTTCCGGATAATAGCCGGCGACCGCGCCGCGTGGCATCGGATAATCGAGGATCGTCAACCCGTCGACGCGCCGCTCCAGCCCATCCGTGCTGATGGTTTCGAGTGCGATCCGGGCGCCGGAGGCAAGGCCGCGCGCCGCGATGTCCCCGGCATTCATGAACAGCACCATGCGGTCGTTATAGACGCCACGATAGCGGTCGTTGTTGCTGTAGATGGTGGTGTTGAACTGGTCGTGCGAACGCACCGTCGCCAGCCGCAGCATGGCGGGATCGTCGACGACGTCGTTCACCTCCAGCCCGGGCAATGGCAGGAAATTCGCCTTGCCGTTCTCCGTCGGCCAGACACGCCGGCGCGGCGGGATATCGAGATGGAAGCCTTTCGGGTTCTTGATCCGCTCGGAAAAACCGGTGTAAATCTCCGGATAGACCTCGGCGATCTTGTCACGGATGAGATCGTAATCGTCGATATAGCTGGCCCACGGCACCTTGCTGCTGGGCAGCGCCGCCATCGCCATCCGGCAAACGATCTCCACCTCCGGCATGACGTACGGGCTGGCCGGCGCCAGGACGCCGCGCGAGGCGGTGACGTTCGACATGGCATCCTCGATGGTGACGAACTGCTCGCCGAGGGCCGTCCTGATCCATTCCGAGCGGGCGACGACCGGCAGGATCAGCGCATCGCGTCCATGCACCAGATGGCCGCGATTGAGCTTGGTGGCGATACCGACCGTCAGTGCGAGCTTGCGCATGGCGGCGTAGGAACGCTCGGTATCCGGGATGGCGCGCACGAAATTGCCGCCCATGCCGATAAACACCTTCGCCGTGCCGTTTTCCATCGCCGCGACGGATTCGACGGCATGGTGGCCGTGCTCGCGGGGCGGCTCGAAACCGAAGACGTCGCGCACGCGGTCGAGATAATCCTGCGCCGGCTTTTCGTCTATGCCGACGGTGCGGTCGCCCTGCACGTTGGAATGGCCGCGAATGGGCGCGATGCCGGCGCCGGGCTTGCCGTAATTGCCGCGCAGGAGAAGCAGGTTCGAGACCTGCTGCAGCAGGCGCGAGCCTTGCTGATGCTGCGTCAGGCCCATGCCGTAGCAGATGATCGTCGCGCGCGAGCGGATGTAGATTTCCGCGCAGCGGCGGATCTGCGCCTCATCGAGCCCTGAAACGCGGACGATCTCCGCCCAGTCCTGCGCCATCGCATCGGCGCGGATCGCCTCGATGCCGACCGTGTGTTCGGCGATGAAATCGTGGTCGAGCACCGCTTCGCCGGCCGCCTCGCGCTCGAACATCACTTTCATCATACCCTTGATGAGCGCGAGATCGCCGCCGATCCTGATATGAACGAATTCGCTGGCGATCGGCGTCGAGCCGAAGGTCGCCATCTGGATGACATCCTGCGGCTCCGTAAAGCGGATCAAAGCTCGTTCCGGCATCGGATTGACGGCGACGATCGGCGCGCCGCGCTTGCGGGCCTCGACCAGGTTGGTCATCATGCGCGGCGAATTGGTACCCGTGTTCTGGCCGATGACGAAGATCGCCTCGGCATGCTCGAAATCCGCCAGCACCACCGTGCCCTTGCCGACGCCGATGGCCGGCGGCAGGCCGCGGCTGGTCGGTTCGTGGCACATGTTCGAGCAATCGGGAAAATTGTTGGTGCCGAATTCCCGCACGAAGATCGCATAGAGGAAGGCGGCCTCGTTCGGCGTGCGGCCCGAGGTGTAGAATTCCGCCTCGTGCGGGCTCGAAAGCGAGCGCAGATGCCGGCCGATCATCGAGAAGGCTTCAGCCCAGCCGCAGGGGACATATGTGTCGCTCGCCGCATCGTAGCGCATCGGCTCGGTCAGACGGCCCTGCATCTCCAGCCAGTAATCCGATTGCTCCATCAACTCGGTGACAGTGTATTTCTGGAAGAATTCCGGCGTGACGCGGAACCTGGTCGCTTCATGCGCCAGCGCCTTGGCGCCGTTTTCGCAGAATTCCAGCGTCTTCTTGCAGTCGGCATCGGGAAAGGCGCAGCTTGGGCATTTGAACCCGCCCGGCTGGTTCATCGCCAGAAGCGCGCGCGATCCCTTGGTGATGACGCTCTGCTCCATCAGCACCTTTGCGGTCGCAGCCGCAGCACCCCATCCGCCTGCCGGATGATCATAGATCTTGTATCGTGGCTTTCCGTCGGCCATGGTCGGCAATCTCCGTATCTGACAGAAATCAATTCGACCACTTTATATGATTGAAATCCATAGACAATTTGTCCGTCGAAACTGGACAAATTGTCCGGCTTCCGCTCAGGAGGCTGGAAGGCATGCGAGCGGGATTTTCCATCGGGAAGCACATGAAAACAGAAAGACGGAGCATTTCCAGCGAAACGAGATCGCTGGAAATGCTCCGGTGAAATCGCGGATGAGAGCCGCCCCCGGGACGAATCACCGCCCGGCGCCGTCGGCGCCCATGTCTATCGGGCCAGAAAGACGGGCAAGGGGCATGCGTCAAGAATCGATGCGGTGACACCGCCAAAGATGCTTTCTCGCAGCCGCGAGTGGCCGTAAGCTCCCATGACGATCATGTCGCAGCCGATCTCGCGGCCGTGCTGCGTGAGGACGGCCTCGACGTCGCGGCCGCTGCTCGTGACCTGTTCGACCATAACCCTGACTCCATGTCGCGCGAGAAAGGCCGCGATATCGGCGCCGGGCTCACCACCATTGCCGAAATAGGAACTGTCGGGGTCGACGAGAACGACATGCACGACGGCGGCCGCGACGAGCATGTTCAGCGCCGCCTTTGCCGCCCTTGCCGCTTCAGGTCGGGAATTCCAGGCCAGCAAGACCGTTTTCGGCGTCAGGCTGGCGCCGCCGGTCTGAGGAAGCAGCAGCAATGGCGTTCCGGCATTGAAGGCCGCGCCGGCCATGACCGATTTGCGCAATCCTCTATCGCCGCGCACACCGTTTCCGAGCAGGACGAGATCCGCATACATGGCGCGCGCGCCGATATTGCTTTCGAGAATGAACCGATCGTCGAACATGCTGTCGATATCGAAGGAGATGCCGTTCTTCCGGCAGCGATCTTCGGCGTCATGATGAACATCGAGCAGATCGTCGATATCTTTCTGCCGCTGGTCGAGCCAGGCGGCCGCGACCGGATAGTCGGCCATCACCGGCTGCAGCGCCGCGCCGACCACCAGGACGGAAAGATGGGCATCATGTTCGCGGGCAAGATCGATCGCCTTGTCGACGTCCGTCGCGGCGTCCCTCGCTCCGATGACGGCGAGGATGGTCTTGAAAGTCATTGCATGCCTCCTCTTCACTTGAGTTGATGGGAAAAAGTGTAGCCGGCGATTTTCGACCTGCCATGATCTCTGTCAAATCCCGGCCTCCGGGCCGGAATGCCCGCCGGGGCTGCGCTCACCTGCGGCGCCTTGCATCCGCATGGACGTGCTGGCGCGCAAAAAACCAGTGCTTGGCCGTTTCGGATACGGCCAGATAGGCAAGGGTGATCGGCAGAAGCGCAGCCATCACGCCCAGCGGCAAGGGTACGAAACCGAACCAGGGGGCGATCGGCAGGTAAGGGATGGCGACGGCCAGGCAGCCGACGGCCAGCGTCAGCGCCGCCAGCAACGCGCTGGGGCGGCTGCGCCAGAAAGAGTTTCGCGTGCGCACCACCAGAACGATGGCAAGCTGGGTGATCAGCGATTCGACGAACCATCCGGTCTGGAAAAGCGAGGCCGTCGCCCCGGCGACGAACAGCAGAAAGGCGAAGGTCACGAAATCGAAGGCCGAGCTGATCAAACCGAAGGTGATCATGAAACGGCGCACGAAACCGATATCCCAGCGACGGGGCGATTGAACCTGATCGGCATCGACATTGTCGGAAGCGATCGCCAGCGACGGCGCGTCCGCCAGGAAATTGTTGAGCAGGATTTGCGTCGCCAGCAGCGGCAGGAAAGGCAGGGCAAGCGAGGCGAACGCCATCGATACCATATTGCCGAAATTCGCGCTGGTCGTGATCGAAATATACTTCATCGTGTTGGCGAAGGTCCGGCGGCCGTCGTCGACGCCGCGCAACAAGACGCCGAGATCGCGTTCGAGCAGGATCATGTCGGCCGCTTCGCGCGCCACATCGACCGCGCTGTCGACGGAAATGCCGACATCGGCCGCGTGCAGGGCCGGCGCGTCATTGATGCCGTCGCCGAGATAACCGACCACATGGCCGTGCCCGCGCAGCGCCGCGATGATGCGCTCCTTCTGGTTGGGATCGATCTCGGCGAAGATATCGATCTGCCCGACCCGACGCACCAGCGCCTCCTTCGTCAACGCGCCGACCTCGGCTCCCGTCAGGATCCGGCGGTGCGGCAGGTCGATGGTTTCGGCGAGATGGGCCGCGACATAGCGGTTGTCGCCGCTGATCATCTTGACCCGGATGCCGCGCTCGGCAAGCGCCTTCAGCGTTTGCGCCATGCCGGCCTTGGGCGGGTCGAGAAACAGCAGGAAGCCGGCGAAGACAAGGTCTGCCTCGTTCTCGCGACGATAGGCGTCCTGCCGGGCAAAGCGGCGGATTGCCAGGCCGAGAACGCGATATCCCTGCCCGCTCCAGGCGCGCAGCTTCTCGTCGATCGCGCCTGCCCGGTCCGCATCCATCGGCACGTCGAGCCCACCCTCCAGCACCGAGGAACACGCCGCGACGACGCTCTGGACCGCGCCCTTGCAGATCATCAGATCCTCCGGCCGGCCCGCCTGCCGGACGATCACCGACAGCCGCTTGCGAATGAAGTCATAGGCAAGCTCATCCGCCTTGACGTAACCGGAGAGGTCGTCCTGCGGACCCTTGCCGTTGGCGATCGCCTCGTCGAGCGGATTGGCCATACCCGTCTGCAGGGTGGCGTTGAGCAAGGCCCAAAGGCGCACCTGCGGCGCCTCGACACCCGATGCATCCATGCAGGCGTCGAGATGGATAACCCCTTCGGTCAGCGTGCCGGTCTTGTCGGTGCAGAGCAGGTCCATGCTGCCGAGATTCTCGATCGCATCGAGGCGGCGCACGATCACGCCGCTCGCCGCCATGGCATGGGCGCCGCGCGCCAGGGTGACGCTGATGATCGCCGGCAGAAGTTCCGGGGTCAGCCCCACCGCGAGCGCCAGCGAAAACAACAGGGAATCCACGGCTGGGCGATGCAGGAGGAGATTGGCGAAAAAGACAAGGATCACGATGACCAGCATGATCTGCGTCATCATATAACCGAAGCGGCGGATGCCCTTGGCGAACTCCGTTTCCGGCGCGACATGCGCCACCGATGCGGCGATGGATGCGAACTCGGTTCGCAGTCCGGTCCTGACAACGACCATGGAAGCGGTGCCGCTGCGCACCGAAGTGCCGGTAAAGACCGCATTGGCGCGTTGCGCGATCGGCGCGTCGGGCGGCGAAAGGCCCGGCTCCTTGACCACCGGGAAGGTTTCACCCGTCAGCGCGGCTTCGCTGACGTTGAAGTCGCGGCTTTCCAGCAGGATGCCGTCGGCGGCAACGAGATTGCCGGCAGAAAGCCGGAGGATGTCGCCGGGAACGATCTCCGCGGCGGCGACCGCGATCTCCGATCCGTCACGCAGGACCATCGCCTTCGGTGTAATTCGGGCCTGCAAGGCCTCCATGGCGCGCGAGGCGCCATATTCCTGCATGAAGGACAGGACACAACTCGCCAGAACGATGACGCCGATGATGAGCGCTTCGCTGCCTTCGCCGACGACACTCGACACGATAGCCGCGAAGATCAGGATGAGGACCAGCGGGCTTCGGAACTGTCGAAGGAAGGCGGTTATGGCCGACGTGTCGCGCCTGGATTCGATCGCATTGGAGCCCATCGCCCGCAACCGGCTCCCCGCGTCATCGGACGAAAGGCCGGTGCGGCGCGTGCCGAGGCGCGCCATGAGCTCCTCGGCGGGAACCGCCCAATATGCCTCCGCGACACCGGCGTCCTGCGAAGACGTCTGTAACGGCATGCGCTTGTCTCCAGGTCCGGCGTTCGAGAGCGGCCTCTTGCCACCATAAATGTCCAAGGAGGCGGTTGTCAGGCGGACATGAAACGACTGAACCGGTTTCGATCGAGAAGCGAGCGCGTGATACCGCCGAAGATCCATTCGCGCAGCCGGCTGTGCCCGTAAGCCCCGGATACCACGAGATCCGCGCCTTGCGCATCGACAAAATCGAGCAGGCTGCCAACTTCGTCGATACTCTCGATGGCCTCGCCGCGTGCGCGGATGCCGTGCCAGGTGAGGAATGCGTCGACATCGGCCATGCTGTCGCGGACCGGCTGATCGATCGTGGAAGCCACCGTCACAACCGTCACTTCGGCGGCGCTCTGCAGAAGCGGTACGGCATCGGATAGCGCCCGTCGCGCCTCTTTCGTATCCTTCCACGTCACGACAGCCTTCCTGGCCGGGACAGACGCCTTCTCCGTGCCGACAATCAGAAGCGGTCGGCCCGATTGCAGCACCACGCCGGCTGGGTCGGCTATCCGCGCGGTGTCGCCGGTTGCGGCGCCGTCCAGCGCCTGGGTGAGAATGAGGTCGGCGCCCCTCGACATCCTGACGAGCGCCGGCGTCGGCCTGTCCAGCGCCTCATGCCACTCCGTCTTCACCACGCCGGCCACCAGGCTTTCGAATTCCTCGCGCAATTCCTTGAACCGGCGCTCGTCGTCATCGCGCATCTGCTGCCATGCCTGCGCGACCAGGGCCGCGCCTTCCGGTCCGGTGACCGGCAGATAGGCATCGGCGGCGCAAAAGCCGATCAGCCGGGCGCGCGACGCCGCCGCCAGTTCGCTCGCCACCTTGACGACCGATTCGATCGGTCCGTCCACGTCCAGATTGACGACAATGGATTTGTAGCTCATTGCAACACGCCTCCGTTTCGCAGGCTCAAGCCTGCATCCATGATAGACGCTGCAAGCAATGCTTCCTTGACGCGGATCAAGCCGAAGCCGCATGGCCGCCCTGACCTGCGACCCGTCACTATGGCTGAAATCCGGCACATTTGATCCCGCTCAAGACAACTTGCGACAGGTTCGGCTATGATCGTCGCGATGCAAGGGACCAAGGTCTGTCGAGGAGGCCGGCTGTTTGATGATCTGAAAAGGCAGGTCGCGCCGTCCGTGTGATCCCGTTCATCGCAGGCGACCCCTATTTCGCCGGTGTGCAGTTCCAGTATCCGCCGCGCGGGCCGGGGGAGGCGCCTGTCCGTCAACATGGGTAGGAGAATGACGATGCATATCCGATCATTGAATACGCTCGAATGCACTGCACTGCTCTCGGCAAACCGGCTTGCTCATCTGGCCTGCGCGAAGGAGGGGAAACCCTATGTCGTGCCGATCTATTTCGCCTATGCCGACAACAGCCTCTACGCTTTTTCCATGCCGGGCAAGAAGATCGACTGCATGCGGGCAAACCCCGAGGTTTCGCTGGTGGTCGAAGAGAGAGGGCATGGAAGGGAGTGGAAAAGCGTCGTTGTCGGGGGGCGCTTCGAGGAGTTGTCCGATCAGACGGGCTATCAGCATGAGCGGGACCATGCCTGGTCTCTGCTCAGCAAGCATTTCGACTGGTGGGAGCCCGGAGCCCTGAAACCCGTGCCGCTTCCGATTTCGGATCACTCCGACCACATTTTTTTCCGTGTCTTCGTCGAGGAAATCTCAGGCCGCGAGGCACATGAGGACTGAGGTCGCCATCGGCCCGCACCAGCCGGTGTGTTGCGAAAAGTTTGGGTTGACCGCTTTCGATGGCGAGGCGACACTTGGACTCGAGACAAGGCAGGAGGGAAAACGATGGATAAGCCGGACAGATGGCGCCAGATGGCCAGCGCGCCAAGAGACGGCAGCCGCATCCTCGTCACCGTCCGCTCATCCGAGCAGGGGCCGGCGGAAGTCGACGTCGCCTACTGGTCGCATGGCGACCGGTTCGGCGCGGAAGGCTGGCGCGCCTCCGATTCAGCCCCGGGCTGCATCATCGAATATGCCGAACCGGAGCTGAAATGCTGGATGCCGATGCCTTCGGCCAATCTCAGCCGCGCCTTTACGCCTTCGCCTTGGCAGGGCGACGACGAAAAGGAACTGGATGGGTCCGGGATCTGACACATCCGCACCCTCCACCTGACAGCGAGTTGCACGCCCGCTCCTCCTTGCGCGCATGCAGCCGGGGCGCCCTCCCCGCGGTCAGAATTCCTGCCAGTCATCCTGCTTGATCGCGACGGGACCGTTGCCGGGATAGGCTCTCGACAGACGCCGGTTGATCGCCTTGACCGGCAAGGAGACGACGGCCGGGCGTGCGGCCGGGGCCGAAGACGCCGCCGGATGCGACGCATCGAGCTTGAACAGCCGCAACAGCTGGGTGAGCGAACCGACCTCTCTTGAGAGGCTGTGGGTCGCGGCCGTGGTCTCCTCGACCATCGCCGCGTTTTTCTGCGTGTCCTGATCCATCTGGTTCACGGCGGAATTGATCTGCTGGAGACCAGACGACTGCTCCTGCGCCGCTTCGGCGATCGCATGAACGTGACGATTGATCTCCTGTACCTCGGATACGATGGCCGAAAGCGTCCGGCCGGTATCGGCCACGTATTGCACGCCTTCCGCCACCTGGGCTTCGGATGCGTTGATCAGAGCCTTTATTTCCTTTGCGGCCTTTGCCGAGCGCTGAGCCAGTTCCCGCACTTCCTGGGCTACGACCGCGAACCCCTTTCCCGCCTCGCCGGCGCGTGCGGCCTCGACGCCCGCATTCAGCGCCAGCAGATTGGTCTGGAAAGCGATCTCGTCGATGACGCCGATGATATTGCTGATTTCGTGGGAGGATATCTCGATCTGTTCCATGGCCTTCACGGCGCGGCCGACGACGTAGCCGGAATGCTCGGCATGGTTTCGCGCATCGGCCACCAGTTGCCCCGCTGCCCGGGCGCGTTTCGCCGTGTCCTTGACCACCGTGGTGATTTCCTCGAGTGCGGCTGCGGTCTGCTCGACGGCGGCAGCCTGCTGTTCGCTGCGCTTTGCGAGGTCGTCCGTGGCGGCCCTGATCTCATTGACACCGGCATCGATCCCGAGTGCGTTTTCCGACACGCGATGCAAGGCAACCTGCAATTTCTCGGCCGAACTGTTGAAATCCTGCCGCACGGCATCCAGGCTCGGGGTGAACGGCGCCTCGATGCGGTAGGAGACATCGCCGTCCGAAAGCCGCGACAGGCCTGTTGCGAGATTGCCGACGGCGAATTTCACGTCTTCCGCCGCTTTCGCCTTGAACGCCTCGGCTTCCAGCCGTTCGGTTTCGCTGAGCGTGCGGTTTTCTTCCGCCTCTCGCTCAAGCCGTGCACGCTCGATGGCGTTTTCACGGAAAATCTGCACGGCGCCGGCCATGGCGCCGACTTCATCGCCACGCTCGGTAAACGGCACGGCGCTGCATGCATCGCCATCGGCGAGCTTGCGCATGGCCTCGGTGATCCGCTGGATCGGATTGGCGACACGCGCCACCACAATGTAGATTCCGAACAGATTGATAAGCACCGCCACCGTCGCGATGGACAACGATATGATAAAGGCCTGGTTTGCCGCCTCGCCCGCCGCGGCGACTTCACTGCCGCTCTGCTGCATTATGAACGCGACCAGTTCCGCGATCTTTGCGTTCGTCTGCGTGGCGATCGGCGTCAGTTCCGCATTGAAAAAGGCCCGCGCGCCATCGAGGTCATGGCTCCTGATATGCTCGATATAAGGCGCGCTGCGGCTCACATAGGAAGCGGACAGGGACCTGATGGCGCCGATCAACGCGCGACCCTTTGGCGAGAACAGCCCAGCCTCGTATTTTTCCAGCGACGTCTCGAGTTTGGCCTTCGCATCCTCGAAGGACTTTGCCTCCGCTTCCAACTCGGCGGCGTTGTTCACCAGCGCAAAACGCGCCAGTGCCAGACGGATATCGGCGAAGTCGCTCTTGACCTCGCGTGAGGACAGAAGCCGCTCGATCCAGAAATTGCCGACTTTTTCCGCTGCGGCGGTGATCGAGCGAATATTCTGCAGAGCGATGAGCGACGAAAGGCTGACAACGACGATGATCGCGCTCATCAGCGCGACAAGAGACGTCTTTATGGTGATGTTCTTCATGACAGTTGTACTACTCGATACAAAGGCACAGACCTGTGCAGGTCGCCGAGCGCGCATAAGCGCGCGAACGGGTTGATAGCGTTCATGGAAGCATCCGCCGCGCAAGCATGCGACACATGCGGCAGCTTGACGAAGCTGCGCCGCCATGCGAGCGAGGCCGACATTTTTCCCGACGTCATGATTATGTCATGGCCGGCCGGCGTTTACTTTGCGCAAGATCAAATATGCCGAAAGATCGTTCAGCCATGCTCCGGGGAGGATGCCGGATTTAGTCTGCGGTGCATCCCTTGACCACAAGACATTTTTCTTGCGATGATAAGGTCAACAAACAAGTTTCATATTTTTAACGTATGTCTCAAATTGAAATCGTCGCCTTTAACCTTCCTCAAACTTTCCATCCTAATTTTCAGATTGTCCGAACCCGCAAGGGTCGTGCCGGCATGATGCCGGCAGTGTGGTGCTTTCGCGCCCTCTCAGCGGACCGCTGATCCGTTTTTCGGGCCAACCTTCCCTGTCCTGAGTGACAGGGAAGAGCGCTTGCGACCGTTTCTCCTCGAGGTCCCATGAACTTGCTGTCCAAATTGCTTGCGGCGGCCGTAGCAATCGGCGGTTTTGCCGCCGTATCGCCCGCCTATTCACTCGACAAACCGACCGGCGACGTCATCCTGACCGTCCGCGGTCCTGATCTGAAAAATGCGAATGTCGCGGGAACGGCGCAGTTCGATCGCGACATGCTGCGCGCGCTCGAACAACGCACCGGGAC
>JAFKJU010000015.1 GCA_017305935.1 Hyphomicrobiales bacterium
TCGGCCGCGATGTCGAAAGCCAGGTTCTGGCGCGCGCTGTGCATGCGCATATCCATTACCGCACCTTCATCAACGGCAACCGCACCGTCGTCTTCCCGGCCAGCCCCGGCTCCTATGCCTCGGAGCGCATGGGCTGAGGAACCCTTCCGAGCATCTGCCGGCAAGAGACCGTCAGCGATCCCTCAGCATATCCTGCAGCACCAGCGCGTGGTTATGCGTCTGGTCCTTCGCCGCGTATAGCAGAGTCACCATGCCCTGCTGCGCCATTGCCTTCAATTCCTCCAGGGCCGGATTCTGGCGCAGCTCGGCGCGGTAGCGTTTCTGGAATTCTTCCCAACGCTCCGGCTTGTGGCCGAACCAGTTGCGCAGTTCGGCGCTGGGCGCGATTTCCTTCATCCAGCGATCCACCCCGGCCGAGGCCTTCGACATGCCGCGCGGCCACAGACGGTCGACGAGGATACGCTGGCCGTCCGACAGGCTTTTCTCGTCGTAAATCCGCTTCAGCTGTACCGGCATGGCCCCCTCCCTCCGGCCGGATAGACCCGGCGCTGTCGGAAATATCCTAGCGTGAAGCGGCCTCAGGCGTCCATGATCCGGCGCAGGCAATCGCTGGAAAAGACGGGAAGGGAAGGGTTTGACTTTTGTCACAGCGCATGAATAATGTCAAAGCCTGCCCATCGAGACCCCTTCCATGCCTCTTCGCGCCGCCGACCAGATCATGCACAAAGCCGCCTGGCTCTACTACAGCCACGGCCTGCGGCAGGACGAAGTGGCGCAGAAACTGGAGATATCGCGCGCCTCCGTCGCCATGTATCTGCGCCGGGCCCGCGAGACGGGCATCGTCAACATTACCACGTCGACGGAGCTTTTCACCGATGACGTTCTTGCCCGTGAGCTGGAGGATGCGACCGGGCTGAAGGCGGTGTGGATCGTGCCGGAGGACCGGCAGGCGATGGATCCGGCCGCCGAAATGCCGGTCGTCGCCGCTTCCGTCTTTCTGGAGCTGATCAACAAGGGCGACCGCGTCGGCGTCGCCTGGGGCCGCACGGTCTATCACATCGCCGACGTCATGCCGTTTGCCGATCTGCGCGGCGTCACCGTCGTGCAGCTCTGCGGCAATCTCGGCGCACCCTATTCCTATCGCCCCGACCAGTGCACCACCGAAATCGCCCGCCGGCTGAATGCCGAGGGCATCAATTTCTATGCGCCGCTGGTCCTGTCCTCCGAGCGCCTTGCCGAGGAACTGCGCGGCGAGCCGGTCATCCGCGAGCAGCTCGACACCATCGCCGACTGTCATCTGGCGCTCTATTCGGTTGGCGGCATCGAGGACGACAGCCATCTGGTGAAGTGCGGTGCGCTGAGCGCGGCCGAGATGCATCGCCTCGGCGAGGAGGGCGCCGCCGGCGTCATCGCCGGGCAACTCATCGATCATGACGGGCAATGGCTGAATTGCGCCCATAACCGCCGCTGCATTTCCGCCGACCTGGAGTCCATGCGCGCCATTCGCAAGCGCATGATGGTCGTGCAGGAGGAGGCGAAGTTCGAGCCGCTGGTCGCGGCATTGAAGGGGGGATTCGCCTCGCATCTGATCGTCACCACCTCGATGGCGCGCCGCGTCCTCGAACGCTGGGGCCGGGAAGGGCTGGGCAGGATTCCGTCGACGGATTGAAACAGCATCATACGCCCTGCCGCAGCCGGCCGGGCCGGTTTTTCGGGAGGATGAGACGGCAATGGACAATCTCTGGCGCGACGAAGACGCCGAACATGTGGTCGAGGCCTATGCGCAAAAGGGCGTGAACCGCGACCTGGCGCTACGCACCTACACCACCCGCCTGCTCGGTGGCGAGCCGCGCCTGGTGCTGCATGGCGGCGGCAATACTTCGGTGAAAACGACGATGCAGGATCTGCTCGGCGACACCTACGAGGTGCTCTGCGTCAAGGGCAGCGGCTGGGACATGGGCACCATCGAGCCCGCCGGCCTGCCGGCGGTCAAGATCGCGCCGCTTCTGAAAAGCCGCAAATTCGAAAAACTCTCCGACGAGGACATGGTGACGCTGCTACGCGCCAATCTCATCGAGATTTCCGCGCCCAACCCCTCCGTCGAGGCGCTGCTGCATGCCTTCCTGCCGCATAAATTCGTCGACCACACCCATTCGACCGCCATCCTCGCCATCGCCGACCAGGCGGAAAGCCGGGCGATGAGCGAAGACCTCTTCGGTAAAAAGATGGGTTTCGTGCCCTATATCATGCCCGGTTTCGCGCTCGCCAAGGCGGCGGCGGAGGTTTTCGAGCAGGATCCGAGCGTGGAAGGCCTGATCCTCGACAAGCACGGCATCTTCACTTTTGGCGAAACGGCGAAGCAAGCCTATGACCGCATGATCCATTACGTCACGCTGGCGGAGGATCATGTGCGGCGCAACGGCCGCCATCCTTTCACACCGGCAGCACTTCCGAAAACGCTGGCAACACCGGGCGAGATCGCGCCGATGCTGCGCGGCGCCGTCGCCTTCGACCGGGGGGAGGGGCGTTACGACCGCATGGTCAGCGTCTTCCGCACCTCGCCCGCGATCCTCGATTTCGTCAATGCGGCTGAGGTGGAAGACATGGCGGCGCGCGGCGTGTCGACGCCGGATCTGTCGATCCGCATCAAGACCGGGCCGATGGTGCTGCCGGCCCCGGCGGCGGACGATCTCGCTTCCTACCGCGCCGTGATCGACGCCCGAGTCGCCGCCTTCGTCAATGATTACACCCGCTATTTCCAGGAGAACGACGCCCGCGACGACCTCAAACGCATCATGCTCGACCCGATGCCGCGCCTGACGCTGGTGCCGGGGCTCGGCATGTTCGGCCATGGCCGGACGCTGAAGGATGCCGGCATCGCCGCCGATGTCGGCGAGATGTGGATCGAGGCGGCGCGCGATGCCGAATCCGTCGGCCGCTTCCAGCCGGTCAGCCGGCCCGATCTCTTCGATCTCGAATACTGGTCGCTGGAACAGGCCAAGCTCGCCGGCGCCAGGCCGAAACCCTTCACGGGCCAGGTGGCGCTGGTCACAGGCGGGGCAGGGGCCATCGGCGCCGCCGTCGCAGAAGCCTTCGCGGCGGAGGGGGCGCATGTGGTGGTGCTCGATCTCGACGGCGAGAGGGCTGCCGCTGTGGCGAAAACGGTCGGCAACCAGTCCATCGGCCTGGCTTGCGACGTCACCGATCCGATGAGCGTCCGCGCCTCCTTCGAGAAGGCGGTTGAGGCCTATGGCGGCGTCGATATCGTTGTCTCCAATGCCGGTGCCGCCTGGGAAAGCCCCATCGCCACCATGGACGACGCCCTGCTGCGAAAGAGCTTCGAATTGAACTTCTTCGCCCACCAGAGCGTGGCGCAGAATGCCGTGCGCATCATGAAAGAGCAGAAGACCGGCGGCGTGCTGCTGTTCAATGCCTCGAAGCAGGCGGTCAATCCCGGCGCGAAATTCGGCGCCTACGGCCTGCCCAAGGCCGCCACCCTGTTCCTGTCGCGCCAATATGCGCTGGAACACGGCGCCGACCATATCCGCGTCAACGCCGTCAATGCCGACCGCATCCGCTCCGGCCTGCTCAACGACGCCATGATCGAAAACCGCGCCGCCGCGCGCGGCCTGTCGGTCAAGGACTACATGGGCGGCAACCTGCTCGGCCTCGAAGTCACCGCCGACGACGTCGCCCGGGCCTTCTTGCATCAGGCATTGGCCGAACGCACCACCGCCGACGTGACGACGGTGGATGGCGGTAATATCGCGGCGGCGATGCGCTGAGTTTGGTGCGGGGCGGCCGGGAGCAAGGAAGCCTCGCACCCAAAGCAAGGCCGAATATAAGGCGCGGCGGTGCCACAAAACCCCTTCGCCCCCACGTGGAGAAGGTGGCCCGAAGGGCCGGATGAGGGGGACGGCGCAGCCGAACTCTTGCGTCGATGATGTGCCTTCGACATCCCCCTCATCCGGCTGCCGCCACCTTCTCCCCCGAGGGGAGAAGGTGTTTTGGGGTAATCGTTTCATTTCAAAAGTAGGGATTTGCCCGTGACGGCGGGAGCAGGCGTCTGCGAATCTCAGCGAATGCCTCGGCAGCGGGCCGAACCTTGCCAGCGGCAACCTGCCGGTCGGTCAGCGCCAGCACCTTGAGAAGCAGCGACACTTCCTCATCAGAGACAGCATCCTGCGGATCGCCGGCGGATGCGCTCTGCTCGGGAAGTTTCATCGCAGCGACTCCTTTTGAGCCAGCATAATCCACCGAACAATCTTCGACAACGCCGCCATCCCACTCAAACGAAAAGGGCGGCCCTCACAGGCCGCCCCTCATCAATCAAACACTCAAAACCCCATCAGGGCTTCGGCATCCATGCCGGCATGGCCACGTCCGCATGGGCGAATTGCGGCAGTTTGGTGCCGAGTTCTTCCATGTTCTTGATGTCCTGATCGTTCAGGTCCTTCTGGGTGATCAGGGTCGGGGGCACGATGACGTTGTGGCCGGGGTCTTCGCCGGCGAGCAGCATGGCGAGCGTGCGCACCGAGACCTGACCGACGACGGCCGGGTTGGTGGCGGCGGTGGCAGCCCAGGCGGAGCCGGATTCGCGCATGGCGGCGATATCAGAGGTCGAGATGTCGGCCGAGTAGATCTTGACGGAGGAAGACAGGCCGGCCTCGTCGACGGCGATCTTCACGCCCTTGGCGAATTCGTCGTAGGGCGCGAACATCACGGTGATATCCGGGTTGGCCGAAATCACCGAGCGCGCCTGGTTGGCGACGGAATTGGCGATGGGGTTGTCCATCGTGCCGAACTGGGCGGCCTCGTTGATGCCCGGATACTTCTTCTTGAATTCCTTCCAGGTCTCGTCGCGGCGATCGAGCGGGGCGATGCCGGCGACATAGACATAGCCGGCCTTGAAGCTGTCGCCATTGTCCTTGATCGCCTGTTCCAACGCCAGACGGGCGAGGTCGCGGTCGGACTGTTCGACCTGCGGGATCTTGTCGTTCTCGACATTGACGTCGAAGGCGACGACCTTGATGCCGGCGTCGACGGCGCGTTTTGCCGCTTCCTTCATCGATTCCGTCAGACCGTGCTGGATGATGATGCCTTGGACGCCGAGCGCGATGGCCTGGTCGACCATGTCGGCCTGAAGGGCGGCGTCCTGACGGCTGTCGAGCACCTGAAGCTGGACGCCGAGCGCCTTCGCCTGCGCTTCGACGCCGGCGAGATAGGACTGGAAGAAGTCGCCGGTCGAGAGATAGCGCACCAGCGCGATCTTGACGTCGCCCGGCTTGTCGAACGGTTTCGGCATGTCGGCGGCCAAAGCACCGGTGGCGAAGGCCACGGTGCTGGCGAGGCCGAGCGTCAGCGCACCGAATGCTCTGCGTGTAAAGTTCATGTCAGTCTCCTCCACTGGTGAACGGTAGTCTCTTGGCGGCAGCGGGATTTTCCCGTCAGCGTTTGCCTCTTTTCGAGAGCGCAAAGGTGAAGATCAGGGCAACGACGAGCACGGCGCCCTTGACGAAATCCTGGGTGTAATAGGGCGCGTTCATCATCGTCAGGCCCTGCAGCAGGATGCCGACGAACAGCGCGCCGATGGCGGTGCCGAAGGCATTCGGCTTGGCGGCGCCCAGCACGGCGAAACCGATCAGCGCGGCGGCGACGGCATCGAGCAGCAGGTTGTTGCCCGAGGCGATATCGCCGCGCCCGAGACGGGCGGCGAGCAGGATGCCGCCGATCGAGGCGAAGACGCCGGAGATGACATAGGCCGAGATTTTGTAGGCATTGACCGGCGCGCCGGCGAGGCTCGCCGCACGCTCGTTGGAGCCGACCGCATACATCATCCGCCCGAAGCGGGTATATTCGAGGAAGAACCAGATCAGGATCGCCAGCACGACCAGCACCACCACCGAGACCGGCACGAGGTTCGGCAGGATGAGATCGAAACGATGGCGGCCGAGCGCCAGGAAGGCGGGGCTGAAGGCGCCGGACGCGACCGAACCATCCGGCATGGTCATGCCCGTGGCAATCGAGCGTCCCTCGGTCGGGATGCGCTGCAGGCCGAGCAGCAGGAACATCATGCCGAGCGTCGCCAGCAGATCGGGCACGCGCATATAGACGATGATGACGCCGTTGATCAGGCCGACGAGAATGCCGATGGCGAGGCACACCAAGGTCGCCGTCAAGGCATCGCCGCCCATGACCACCATGACATAGGACGAGGCCATCATCGCCGTGGTCGCCACCGAGCCGATGGAGAGGTCGAAACCGCCGACCACCAGCGTCGCGGTAACGCCGAGCGCCAGGATGCCGGTGATCGACACCGATTGCAGGATGAAGACAGCGCTCTGCGGCGAGGAAAAGCCCGAGGTCACCAGCGAGAAATAGACCACGAGGCCGAGCAGCAGAACGATGAAGCCGTATTTGATCGCCAGTTCGCGAAGGCCCATCGGCGCACGGACCGATGCGGTCGGCAGGGAGGGGGAGGCGGGCTTGCTGCGTTGACTGCTCATGATGCGGATACCTGCTTGGAAGGATGACCGGCGATCTCCGACAGGAGCCGCTCGACATCGACGGCCGCATTGCGGTGCTCGCCGACGATGGTGTGCTCCGACATGACGAGGATGCGGTCGGCCACCTCGAAGGCTTCGTCGAGTTCGGTCAGGAAAACGATTGTTGCGCGGCCGGTGGCCGAAGCGCGCAGCTTGGCGCCGATATCGCGCCGGGCGGCGATATCAACGCCTTGAAAAGGTTCGTCGAGGATCAAGAGCCGCGACGGCTCGGAGAGCCAGCGCCCGACCATGACCTTCTGCTGGTTGCCGCCAGACAGCGTCTGCATCTCGTCGCGCTCGCTGCGGCAGACGATGCCGAGCGCCTCGATCTGGCCGCGCGCCTTGGATTTTTCGCGCGCACGGCTGGAAATGCCGAGCCGCGACAGGCGCTTGAGGAAGGGCAGGCCGATGTTTTCGGCGATGTTGAAATCCGGCACGATGCCGTTTTCGGCACGATCCTTGGCGACGAGGAAGACGCCGCGCGTGATCGCCTGCGCCGTGCTGGTCGGCCGATAGGCCGTGCCGTCGAGATTCATCGCCCCGCCGGCCGGCGCCCTTGCGCCAAACAGGGTTTCGGCGAGCGCCGTCTTGCCGACGCCAACAAGGCCGGTGACGGCGACGATTTCGCCGTCGCCGAGATCGAAATCGAATGGGCGCGAGGACGGTTGCAGCGTCAGCCCGCGCACCGAAAATACCGGCGCGCCGGCCTCGCGCACGCTGACGCTGCCTTCCGACACCTTCTGGCCGAGCATGGCGTTAACAGCGCCTTCGTAATCCAGTTCCGGCCCTTCGAAACGGCCGGCGATGCGGCCGTCGCGCAGCGAGACGATGCTGTCGGCAAGGCGGCGGATATCCGACATGCGGTGGGAGATATAGAGAATGGCGACGCCGCGCGCCCGCAGCCGGTCGACGAGATCGAACAGCCGGTCCGCTTCGGCGCTGGAGAGAGACGAGGTCGGCTCGTCGAGGATCAGCACCTGCGGCTCATGCGCCATGGCCCGCGCAATGGCGACCATCTGCCGGTCGGCCAGCGTCAGGTCGTTGATATTGGCGGCGAGGTCGATGGCGAGACCCATGCGGGCCGCAACGGCGGCAGCCTCGCGCCGCACCCGGCGCGGATTGAAGAACAGACGCACTCTGCGGCCGTTCAGGCGGTCGAGGGTGAGATTGGTGGCGACGTCGAGATCGGCGACCACGCCGTCATTGATGTTCTGGTGAACGGTGACCACGCCGGCGCGGATCGCCTCGGCGGGCGTCGCCGGCTCGAAACTCTCGCCGGATAGCGTCATCGCCCCGGCATCGCGGCCGTAGACGCCGCTCAAAATGCGCACCAGCGTCGATTTGCCCGCGCCATTGGCGCCCATCAGCACCGTGACGGCGCCGGGGCGCAGATCGAGGTCGACACCCTTCAGAACCGGAATGGCCCCAAAGGATTTGCGCACGCCTTCGATGCGGAACACTGCCGGTTCGCTCATTGTCTCCTCACCCCAAGGCGGGGTGTCCTCCCGATGCCGGGCAAGTTAGGACGGCCTCCCATCAAATGTCAAGGCCATTGACATTTGACAGAATGACGCCTTAGCTGTGGGCCAAGGACGCCATGGCGGCGCGCGGCAAAACGCCCGCCACGGCTATCGGGAGGAGCATATGAACGAACAGGTTTTCGAGGCGCTCGGCATCGAAACGCTGCCGGCGCGGCTTGGCGGCAATGCGGCGCTGAAAGAGAGAATCGGCGCGGATTCCAGCCGCTGGCGCGTGCGCGAGGTCGGCGACGGCAACCTCAACCTCGTCTTCATCGTCACCGGGGAGACGGGCAGCGCCATCGTCAAGCAGGCGCTGCCCTATGTGCGCCTCGTCGGCGAAAGCTGGCCCCTGCCGCTGAAGCGTTCCTTCTTCGAATATCATGCGCTGAAGCGCCAGGCGGAACGCGATCCGGGCATGGTGCCGGAGATCCTGTTCTTCGACGAGGCCCAGGCCATCATCGTCATGGAATACCTGACGCCGCATGTCATCCTGCGCCGGGCGCTGATCGAGGGCCGGCAATTGCCGAAGATCGGCCGCGACCTCGGCCTGTTTACCGCCCGCACCCTGTTTCGCGGCTCGGATCTGTCGATGCCGACGCGGGAGAAAAAGGCGGATGTGGCGCTGTTTGCCGACAATGTCGAGCTTTGCGACATCACCGAAAACCTCGTCTTTTCCGATCCCTATTTCGAGGCGACGCTGAACCGTCACACCACGCCGCAGCTCGATGGCCTCGTCGAGGAGCTGCGCCGCGACCGCGACCTGAAGGTCGAGGCACAAAGGCTGAAACACCTGTTCTCCGCCAAGGCCGAAACGCTTTGCCACGGCGACCTGCACACCGGCTCGGTGATGGTCACCGACGAGGACACCCGCGTCATCGATCCCGAATTTGCCTTTTACGGGCCGATCAGCTTCGATGTCGGCATGCTGCTTGCCAATTTCTGGATGAGCTATTTCTCGCAGGAAGGCCATGAGGCCGAAGCCGGCGGGCGCGATGTGATGCGCGCCTATCTGATGGAGACCGTCGAGACGATCTGGGAGACGTTCCGCGCGGAATTCGCAAATCTCTGGCGCAGCGAGCGCAAGGGCATCCTCTATCAGGCGAGCCTGTTCGAGGATCGCGGCGATCCGCTGGGCGCCGAACAGGCGCTCGCCATCGTGCTCGACGACATCCGGCGGGAGATGCTCGGTTTTGCAGGTGTCGAGATGCATCGCCGCATCCTTGGCCTTGCCCATAATGCCGATTTCGAAACCATCGCCGATCCGGATCGCCGCGCCGTTTGCGAAAGCAAGGCGCTGAAGCTCGGGCGCCATCTCGCCGTCAACCGGGAGCGCATTTCGAGCCTTGCCGATATCCGCGCCACCGCGGAACGGCTCTACAGGGAGACATTGTCGTGAAAGTCGCAGACCGTCATTACCACACGATCTGGCTCAACGCCGACGGCCGCGCGGTCGACATCATCGACCAGCGCTGGCTTCCGCATGAATTCCGCGTCGTCACCCTGAAGACGGTGGCCGATGTCGCCACCGCCATCCGCGACATGTGGGTGCGCGGGGCGCCACTGATCGGCGTCACCGCCGCCTATGGCGTCGCCATCGCCATGGCCGACGACCCATCGGACGCCCATCTCGATGCCGTCTGGGAAGAGCTGCACGAGACGCGGCCGACCGCCATCAATCTGCGTTGGGCGCTGGAGGCGATGTGCACGTTTTTGCGCCCGCTTCCCCCCCAGGAGCGTGCCGAGGCCGCCTATCGCAAGGCCGGCGAGATCGCCGAAGAGGACGTGCAGCTCAACCGCGCCATCGGCGCCAACGGGCTTGCCGTCATCCGCGAGATCGCCAAGCACAAGAAGCCCGGCGAGCCCGTCAACATCCTCACCCATTGCAATGCCGGCTGGCTCGCCACCGTCGATTACGGCACGGCGACCGCGCCGATCTACATGGCGGCGGAAGAAGGCATCGCCGTGCATGTCTATGTCGACGAGACGCGTCCGCGCAACCAGGGCGCCCAGCTCACCGCCTGGGAGCTGAACGGCCACGGCGTGCCGCACACGCTGATCGTCGACAATGCCGGCGGCCACCTGATGCAGCACGGCGACATCGACATGGTGATCGTCGGCACCGACCGCACCACCGCCAACGGCGACGTCTGCAACAAGATCGGCACCTATCTCAAGGCGCTGGCCGCGCGCGACAACGACGTGCCTTTCTACGTAGCGCTGCCTTCGCCGACCATCGACTGGACGGTGCATGATGGCGTCAAGGAGATTCCGATCGAGGAGCGGGCCGGCGACGAGGTCAGTTTCGTACAGGGCCTCGGCGCCGATGGCGCCATCACCACCGTGCGCATCTCCCCGGAAGGTAGCCCCGCCGCCAATCCGGCCTTTGACGTGACGCCGGCGCGCCTCATCACCGGCCTGATCACCGAACGCGGCATCGCCACGCCCTCGCCGGAGGGGCTGAAGGCGATGTTCCCCGAACGGAGCTGAAAGCGATGACCCTGCAGAACCGGAAGACCACGGAAGAGATCGCGCTCGGCATCCGCCGCCGCGTCTTCTTCCATACGATGAAGAACAATGGCGGCTATCTGAGCCAGGCCTGTTCGGCCGCCGAAAGCCTGGCGCTTCTCTACAACGAGTTGCTGACGCTCGGCGAACCCACCCTGCCCAAAGTGCCGCTGCCCTTTGCCGGCGTGCCCTCGGCGCACAATCCGGATGCCTTCACCGGCGCCGGCTATCACGGCCCCGCCGGCCCGGATTACGACCGCTTCATCATTTCGCCGGCCCATTATGCGCTGGTGATCTATTCGGCGCTGATCGAGACCGGCCGCATGGACGAGCAGGCGCTCGATCTGTTCAACAAGGACGGCGGTTCGGTCGAAATGATCGGCGCCGAGCACAGCCCCGGAATGGAAGTCACCACCGGTTCGCTGGCGCAAGGCCTGTCCATGGCCTCCGGCATCGCCTGGGCGCGGGCGCGCAAGAAGGAGCCCGGCAAGGTCTGGGTCTATATGTCGGACGGCGAATTCCAGGAGGGGCAGACCTGGGAATGCCTGGCGGCGATGAGTTACCACAAGATCGACAACATCCGCGTCGTCGTCGACGTCAATCGCCAGCAATGCGACGGGGCGATGTCCTCCGTCCTCGATCTCGGCGATCTCACTGCGCGCGTCTCCGCCTTCGGCGTTACCTGCCGCTCGGTCGACGGTCATGATCTTAACGCGCTGCGCGATGCCGCCGCCAGCGCGGAAGCCGGAAAACCGCTCGTCATCCTCGCCAATACCTCGCCTTATCAGGGCATGGATTTTCTGAAAAAACGTTTCCCCCGGCTGCATTACGTCCGCTTCAAGAGCGCCGACGAGCGGCTGGAAATGCAGGCAGCGCTTGCCGCCGAACTCGGCATCACCGCCGCAGACTTGCAGGAAAGGGCCTGACCATGGTCGAAATCGTCAATCGCCCCTATGCCAAGGCCTTCGAAACCTTTGCGACCGCCCGTCCCGAAGTCCTCTGCCTGTCGGCGGATCTGACATCCTCCTGCGAGGTCGACGGTTTTCGCGACCGGCATCCGGACCAATTCCTGTCGCTCGGCATGGCCGAGCAGAACATGCTGTCCTTTGCCGGCGGCTTGGCCATGCAGGGATACCGGCCGTTCATCCACACCTTCTCGGTGTTCCTTTATCGCCGGCCCTATGATCAGCTGATCAATTCCATCGCCTATTCCAACCGCAAGGTGCGGCTGATGGGCTTTTTGCCCGGTATCACCACGCCCGGCGGCATCACCCACCAGGCGATCGAGGATATCGCGGTGCTGCGCGCCGTGCCGAACATGACCATTCTGGAAACCGGCGACGCCACCGAGGTCGAGACCGTGCTGGAGGTCGCCGACGCCATCGACGGTCCCGTCTACGTGCGCATCCTGCGCGGCGAGGTGCCACGGCTGTTTTCGACGCCGTTCGAATTCAACCGGCTGCGCACGCTTTCGCAAGGCGACGACATCCTCGTTATCAGCTCCGGCGTGTGCACGGAGGAAGCGCTGCGCGCCACGCAGGCGCTGACCGCACGCGGCATCGGTATTCACCACCTACACGCCTCGACCCTGAAACCCTTCGACCGCGACAATCTCCTCAAGGCCGCGCGTGGGAAAAAGGGCATCGTCACGCTGGAGAACCACACCATCGTCGGCGGCCTCGGTTCGTTGGTGGCGGAGATTATTGCCGAGGAAGGGCTCGGCATCCGCCTGAAACGCCTCGGTCTCGACGACACCTTCGCCCATGGCGCGTCGAAACCGTATCTCATGAAGAAATACGGCCTCGATGCCGGCGCGCTGGTGCGCGCCATCGAGGCGCTGACCGGCAAGGCGCTCGGCATCGGCGAGGAGGAACTGGCCGAGGTGCGCCTCGACCACGTCCATTCGGCGCAGAAGGCGGAGGCGCTCTGATGGGCCGTTTCCACGTCGATTACTACGTCCGCGCCGTCGACGAGGCCGAGGCAAGGGCCCGCGCACTCGATATCGCGCTGGAGCAGACGGTGGAGATCCCCCGCAACGTCGTGCCCTCGGGCTATGTCGAGGACGAAATCCTCGGCCGGTTGGAGGCGCTTGTCGCGGATACGCAAGGCCGCCCCGGCTTCATCGCCACGATCTCTTACAGCGACGACGATGTCGGCGACGATTTCCTGCAATTCCTCAACATCGTCTTCGGCAACAGCTCGATCAAGCCCGGCCTCAAGGTCGAGGATATCGGTCTTTCGCCGGCTATGCTTTCTCTTTGCCCCGGCCCGCGCCACGGCATCGAAGGTCTGCGCGCCCGCGCCGGCATCGGCCGTAAGCCACTGCTGATGTCGGCGATCAAGCCAGTCGGGCTCCCGGTTTCCGAGCTGGCCCGCCGCGCCCATGATTTCGCGCTCGGCGGCATGCATTACGTCAAGGACGATCACGGGCTGGTCGACCAGCACACCTCACCCTTCGCAGAGCGGCTGGCGGCCTGCGTCAACGCCGTCGGCGAGGCCAATGCCAAAAGCGGCGGCAAGGCGAGCTTCGTGCCGAACATCACGGCGTCGGCCAGCGAGATGATCGAGCGCGCCCTGATGGCCGAGGAGGCGGGGGCAGGAGCGGTGATGATCGCCCCGGCGCTCACTGGCTATGACGCCGCCCGCAGTCTTGCCGCCCACCCGGATTTCTCGCTGCCCATCGTCTCGCATCCGGCCTTTTCCGGCGCCAATGTCGTCTCACCGGAATGCGGCTTCTCGCACCGGGTCTATTTTGGCCTGCTGCAACGGCTGATGGGCGTCGATGCCGTCGTCTATCCCAATTTCGGCGGCCGCTTTGGTTTCACCCGCGACGAATGCCGCTCGATTGCGAATGCCTGCGCCGCCGATCTCGGCGGGCCGAAGACCATCGTGCCGGCCCCCGGCGGCGGCATGACCTTTGCCCGCATCCCCGAGATGCGCGAGGCCTATGGCGCCGATGTCATGTATCTCGTCGGCGGCGCGCTGTTGCAGGAGGACGATCTGGTTTCGGCCTGCCGTCGGCTGGTCGAGGCCGTCAACGGCTGACGGACCCCTTGCAGGCCGGGCGCGATTGGCGTACCGCTTCGCGGATACGTGTTTCGAAACCGATGCAAATCCGGTTGCAAATTGCTGCACGAGGCGGCAATTTGCGCGCCATCCGAGTTGAAAGATGATCCCCATGCAAGCCGAGCGCCTGACCTTCGACATCAAGCCCAATGCCAACCCCATGCCGGAAGCCGACCGCCTCAAGGCGTTCGAAAACCTCGGCTTCGGAACCCTGTTTTCCGACCACATGGCCGTGATCCGCTGGAACGCGGACAAGGGCTGGCATTCGCCCGAGGTTCTGGCACGCGGACCTTTCGCGATCGATCCGGCCAGCAGCGTGCTGCATTACGCCCAGGAAATCTTCGAGGGCATGAAGGCCTATCGCCGCGCCGATGGCCGCGCCGTTCTCTTCCGCCCGGAGGAAAACGCCCGCCGCTTCAACGAATCCGCCCGCCGCATGGCGATGCCGGAACTGCCGGAAGCCGATTTCCTCGACGCCGTCGAGCAGCTGGTGCGCATCGACGCCAAGTGGATCCCGCAAGGGGAAGGCAGCCTCTATCTGCGCCCCTTCATGTTCGCCAGCGAGACCTTCCTCGGCGTGCGCCCGTCGAAGGAATATATCTTCTGCGTCATCGCCTCGCCGGTCGGCCCCTATTTCAAGGGCGGCGCCAAGGCGGTCAAAATCTGGGTGTCCGAGAATTATACCCGCGCTGCTGCGGGTGGCACCGGTGCGGCCAAGTGCGGCGGCAACTATGCCGCCAGCCTCATCGCCCAGGCCGAAGCCTCGGCGCAGGGCTGCGATCAGGTCGTCTTCCTCGATGCCGCCGAGCATCGCTGGGTCGAGGAACTCGGCGGCATGAACGTCTTCTTCGTCATGAATGACGGCTCGATCACCACCCCGCCGCTCGGCGGCACCATCCTGCCCGGCATCACCCGCAATTCGCTGATCACGCTGGCCCGCGAGGAAGGCCTCACCGTCAACGAGCAGCCCTATTCCTTCGAACAGTGGCAGGCGGATGCGGCAAGCGGCAAGCTGGTGGAAGCCTTCGCCTGCGGCACGGCCGCCGTCGTCGCCGGCATCGGCACGGTGAAATTCACCGGCGGCGAGTTCAAGATCGGCAATGGCGAGACAGGTGCGGCCACGTCCAAGCTGCGCGAAGCCCTCGTCGGCATCCAGCGCGGCGTCAGCAACGACCGCCACGGCTGGGTCCGCGTCATCGACGGCGTCTGAGGCAAAGGTTCAGCGCAAGGGCATTTCCGAACGGAAAACCGCCAAGCACTTTTCCTGGAAATGAACTATCCGGCGGCTCTTGCGCGCCATCGGATAGCGCTGACACGGAAGCCAGGCCACGTCTTCGCAAAGGCCATTGCCGCCAGCCAGACAAGCGACGCAATCTCGTCGGCAAACACGTAATGCAGGGATTTTCGGCCAAGGCGCGGCAGCGCGCCGGGATGTCCCATTCCGGCCCGGCCTGCCGACAAACCGCGTTCCTCAAGACGTGTTTTCGTCGAGCGTAATATGCATGTCACATGCGGTTTCTATGGGAGTGGCGAACCCACGAGCAACGACGAGGCCTCCCGCATGCGCAAACTCCTTCTCGCCCTGGTATCCGCCACCATGCTGTCCGGCATGGCGCAGGCCGCCGCCATCTATCCGCTCGACCGCGCCACGGTCCTTGCCGGCTCGCCCTTCGACTTCAAGGTCGAGTTCGACGGCGTGGTCAAGCCGGAAGACGTCAAGGTCACCGTCAACGGCCAGGATTACGAAACCGTGTTCGGCAAAAAGGCCGAATTCGTCGCCGAGGAAAAGGGCAAGGAGGACAAGGTTCTCGGTTCCGCCCTCATCCTGCGCGGCCTGACGATTGCGCAAGCCGGCCATTACAAGATCGAAGCCACCGCCGGCGACCAGCACAAGCAGGTCGACTGGGAAGTTTATACCACCGCCGCGACACCCAAGGCGAAGAACATCATCTTCCTGCTCGGCGACGGCCTGTCGGTCGCTCACCGCACCGGCGCGCGCATCATGTCCAAGGGCATGGCCGACGGCAAGGCCAACGGCCGCCTGAACATGGACGACGTGCCGCCGGTCGCCTTCATCGGCACCTCCTCGACGCATTCGATCGCCACCGACAGCGCCAACACCATGTCGGCCTACATGACCGGCCACAAGGCACGCGTCAACGCGCTCGGCGTCTATGCCGACCGCACCCCCGACAGCCTCGACGACCCCAAGGTCGAGACGATGGGCGAGGCGCTGCGCCGCCAGACCAAGAAGTCGATCGGTATCGTCACCACCGCCGAGGTCGAGGATGCCACGCCGGCCGCCGTCGTTTCGCACACCCGCAAGCGCGGCGACAAGGCCCAGATCGTCGGCATGCTCTATGACGTCAAGCCCGACGTGCTGCTCGGCGGCGGGTCGGCCTATTTCCTCGGCAAGGACGTTCCCGGCTCCAAGCGCAAGGATGACAAGGACTATATCGCCCTGTTCAAGGATGCCGGCTATGCGCTGGCCACCGACAAGGTTGAACTGGACGCTGCCGCCGGCTCCAACCAGGACAAGCTGCTCGGCCTGTTCCACACCGGCAACATGGACGTGACGCTCGACCGCGAGTTCCTCAAGAAGGGCACGGTCGACAAGTTCCCGAACCAGCCCGGCCTCGTCGACATGACCAGGACCGCCCTCGACAAGCTGTCGAAGAACCCGGAAGGCTTCTTCCTGGTGGTCGAAGGCGCCTCGATCGACAAGATGAGCCATCCGCTCGACTGGGATCGCGCCCTCGTCGAAACCATCGAATTCGACAAGGCCGTCGGCGTCGCCCGCGAATTCGCCACCAGGAACCCCGACACGCTGATCGTCGTCACCGGCGACCATACGCATGGCGTCGCCATCATCGGCACCGTCGACGACGACAAGCCGGGTACCGAGATGCGCGAAAAGGTCGGCACCTATGACAATGCCGGCTTCCCGAACTACGAGGACAAGGACGGCGACGGCTATCCGGATCGCGTCGATGTCTCGCGCCGCCTGTTCATGGCCGCCAACAACGGCCCGGACCACTACGAAACCTTCCGCCCGAAGCTCGATGGCGTGTTCGTTCCGGCCATTCAGAACGAAAAGAAGGAATACGTCGCCAACGAAGCCTATAAGGATGTTCCCGGCGCCGTCTTCGTCGAAGGCAACATTCCGCGCGACGAGGATACGGGCGTCCATGCCGTCGACGACATCGTGCTGCAGGCCGCCGGCCCCGGCGTCGAAGGCCTGACCGGCTACATGGAACAGAGCGACGTCTATCGCGCCCTCGCCGATGCCTTCGCGCTCGGCGCGCCGAAGAAGTAAGCGTTCCCCACACCTCGCGAACAGGCGCTGAATCCGCCTGTTCGCAGCCGTTTGGAGGTTTTGCCATGATCGCAGGAAAGATCCCGCCTCTCTCCCGCCGCCGCGCCCTGCAGGCGATGGCCGGGCTGCCGCTGCTGCTCGCCGCCGGCGGCACGCGCGCGAAAGAAACCCTTGGGTTCGACGAGCTCTATAAAAGCTTCGGCGTGCTCGGGCTGCAATTCTCCGACAAGGTGAAGCGGCTGAGCGGGCAAAGCGTTTCCATCGGCGGCTTCATGGCGCCGCCCCTGAAGGCCGAGGCGGCTTTCTTCGTGCTCACCGAAATCCCGATGTCGCTCTGCCCCTTCTGCTCCTCGGATGCGGACTGGCCCGACAATATCGTCGTCGTCTATCTCGGGGCCAAGCAGACCTTCGTGCAATACAACGCACCGATCGCCGCCCAGGGCACCCTCGAATTCGGCCCATGGACCGATCCCGAAACCGGTTTCGTCAGCCAGCTTCGCCTGCGCGACGCCTCTTTCGATACCGTCTGATGCTGTCGCTTTCGATCCGCGATCTCGAAATGCGCTTTCCCGGCCTGGAAACGCCGGCGCTGGCGATCGGCAATTTTGCGCTGCCGGCCGGCGGGCGGCTGGCGGTCACCGGCGCGTCCGGCTCCGGCAAGAGCACGCTGGTCAATGCCATCACCGGCCTCGAACGGGTGAAAAGCGGGGCCATCCGCTGGGACGAGACCGATATCGCCGGCCTGCCGTCAGGTCGCCGCGATGCCTTCCGCGCCCGGCATATCGGGCTGGTGATGCAGGATTTCCATCTGTTTCCCGGGCTGTCCGCCTTCGAGAACGTCGTTCTGCCGGTGCGCCTGGCGCGTCGCCTGGCGCGGCCGGAGGCGGAGCGCGCCGCCATGCTGCTCGACACCATCGGCATCCGCCGGCCGCAACAAGCCATCGAAACCCTGTCGCGCGGCGAAATGCAGCGCGTGGCGGTGGCTCGCGCCCTGCTGTCGCGCCCCGGCGTGCTCGTCGCCGACGAGCCGACCGCCAATCTCGACCGTCGCACCGGCGACGAGGTCGCCGACCTCATCATCCGCCTCGCCGCCGAGGAAAAGGCGACGCTGATCGTCGTCACCCACGATCCGCAGGTGATGGAACGGCTCGACCGCCGCATCCGCCTTTCGGGCGGCCGCATCGACGAGGACAGCGCCGGGACGCCACAGACATGATCCGATTCATCCTTGCCGATATCAGGCGTTTTCGCGCCGGCGCGCTCGCCGTCGTCGTGCTGATCGCGCTCTCCGTGGCGCTGTGCACCGTCGTGACCCTGCAGGAGCGCGCGGTGCGGCTCGGCAGCGCGCGGGCGGCGGAAAAATTCGATCTCGTGGTCGGCGCCGCCGGCAGCGAGACGCAGTTGACGCTTTCTGCCGTCTTCCTGCAGCCGGCGCCCCTGCCGCTGATGCCGGGTGCGGTGCTGGCGAAGCTCGCAGCCGATCCGCGCGTCGCCTTTGCCGCCCCGGTCGGCTTTGGCGATTCCGCCTCCGGTTTCCCGGTCGTCGGGACCACGACGACGCTGATCGCCAGTCTCTCGCCGCAGCTTGCCGAGGGCCGCGCCTTCGCCCGGCTTGGCGAGGCGGTGCTCGGCGCCGAAGTTCCGATGCCCGGGGGAGCCGAGATCAAGCCGATGCACGGCACGGCCGAGACCGGCGGCCACACCCATACCGAACTCGCCTATACCGTAACGGGACGCATGGCCCCCACCGGCACCGCTTGGGACCGGGCGATCCTCGTGCCGATCCGCGCCGTCTGGCAGTTGCACGGCATGGAAGGCGACCATGACGAGCATGATGAGCACGATCACGGCGACCATGCTTTCGAAGCCGACGAAAGCGAAGCGCATCACGAGCACGGCCATGTCGATCCCGCGGCGCCCATCGACGAACGTTTCGACGCCGACATGCCCGGCCTGCCGGCCGTTCTGGTCAAACCGAAGACCATCGCCGATGCCTACCGGCTGCGGCAGGAATATCGCGGCGAGACGACGCTGGCCGTCTTTCCCGGCGAAGTCCTGACCCGCCTCTATGCGACGCTCGGCGACATGCGCAGCCTGCTGCTGGCGATTGCGGTCGGCACGCAGGCCATCGTCGTCGCCGCCATCCTGCTGGTGACGATCATGCATGTCGGCGCGCGCCGGCGGCAGATCGGGGCGCTGCGGGCGCTCGGCATCCCCAAGCGCTCGATCGTGGTCATCGTCTGGGGCGAATTGTTCCTGCTGTTTGCCGCCGGTGCGGCGCTTGGCATATCCGGCGGTTATGCCGCCGCGCGGTTGATCTCGGCGCTGCTGACGGCGCGCACCGCCGTGCGCCTGCCGGTGGAATTTTCCGCCGCCGACCTGCCATTGGCGCTCGGCATCGGGCTTGCCGCCGCCCTCGTCTCGCTGGTGCCGGCGCTGGTCGCCTTGCGCTCCAGCCCCGCCGAAGCCCTGCGGGCCTGAAATGTTCGGGCGCGCTCAGCCGCGCCGCGCCACCATGATGCCGGCGAGCACGATGATGCCGCCGATGGCCTGCAGCAGTCCGACCGGCTCGCTCAGCACCATCCAGGCGAGCAGGGCGGCGACGACCGGCTGCAACAGCAACGTCAGCGACGAGAAGGCGGGCGGCAGGAAGGCGAGCGCATAGGCGATCAGCCCCTGGCCGGCGGCATGGCTGAAGAAGGCGAGGCCGAGCAGGATCGCCCAGCCGAACAGCGTCACCGGGATAAAGCCCTGCTCGAAGACCAGGGCGATCGGCAACATGCAGACGGCGGCCGACGACGTGCTCCACAGCATGATCGTCATCGTCGAGAAACGGCTGCGCAGCCTTCCGATGGTGAGGATATAGCCGGCGTAGAAGATAGCGGCGAGGATCGCCAGAAGGTCGCCGCCGACATCGCCGTTGCCGAGCGCCATCGGCCCGCCCTTCAGCGTGACGATGCCGATAAAGGCAAGCCCCAGCCCGGCCAGGAAGAGGCGGCTGACATGCGCCCGGAACAGCACCCAGGAGCCCAGCGTCACGAAGATCGGCGCCATGTTGGCGATCAGGGTCGCATTGGCGACCGACGTCACATGCAAGGCGACGTGCCAGGCGGCGAGATCGCCGGCGAGGAAGACGCCGGGCAGCGCCAGCAGGAAACGGTCGCGGAACGTCTGTGGACGCACGGGATCGGCCGGCGGCGTCATCCGCGTCCACACGATAAGCGGCAGCAGCGCCAGCGCCACCCGCCAGAAAGCCGTGGTCATCGGGCCGACTTCCGACAGGCGCACGAAAATCGGCGAACCGCTGATGCAGACGCTGCCGAACAACAAGGCGGCAAGCGCCATGCGGCTGCGGCTGGCGACGGTCGAAGTATCGGTCATGGTCACGAAACGGTCTCGCTGGGCTGAACCGGCCGGAGGGGCGGCCGAATCCGGCTTAACAGAAAGCCGGAGGTGACTGAAATGACAATTGCTGAAGAACCGATCGCTTCGGCTGATGGCCGTGCGCGACTTTTCGACTGCAGCGAATCAGGACAGCACGTCCGGCACCGAAACGCGGTTAGCCGCGGCAAACACGACCGCAGGTAGCAGTTTTCGATCCGGAAATCGCGTCTCTGGCAATATCCACAAGCCGAACTTACCTAAGGGGAGGGCGAAGCGGTGATGAAAGTATCCCTTTGCGACGGCTCTTGATACAAAACGTTAATCATCATCTTTGTAAAAGTTGAGTCGTCGAAGGTGAGTGGAGAATGTATCGATGGCCTCTGAACGGATGAACATGTCTAGCGTATCTGCCGCGGGCCGTCTGGTTCCGTTCCCGCTTGCCGGACGCACCGCTTTCGTTCGCCGATGCGCGGCCGAGCTGGAAAACACCCATGGCGACGACGCTGTTCAATATTGGCGCAGCAAATGCCGTTCGCTTGCCGACCAGCTACTGTCGCTCGGCTGTTCCGAGGACCAGATGCGCCAGCAGGTCGCCGAATTTCAGAACCAGGTTCAGGCCGAGTTGATGCGCCGCCACTGGCAGGACGACGTCGCCGGTTCGCACGCCTAGGAGATAAGGGCGACCTCCGCCAACCGCTCGAGGCCCGCGTCGTCGAGATCGGCGATGTCGAGCATGGCGCGATAGGCATCGCCCTCGATCCCGAGAACGGCCGCGAAGGCCGGCTCGGTCTTCAGCCCGCTTTCACGCGCGGCCATGACGCGTGCGCGAAACTGTTCGCCGCCGAGCCGCAAGAGGCGCCGTTCGACCTCGAAATGCCGCCAGCCCGCCTGTTCGTTCAGGCGGCGAGGCTCGCCGAAAATCTCGAACGGCCAGCCGGCATGGCGAAATCCGGCGATCACCGCCCGCGAACCGCCGCTCCATTGCCGCAGCGAGAAACCCTCGAAACCGCGAAAGGCCCGCCACAGCCGCCCGGCGAACGCCGCGCCGTCGAAGGCGGCGCAGACGATGTCGATATCGCTGCCCTCAAGGTCGAGGCCGAGCGGCGGCGTGCCGGCAATCGCCCAATCGAGTCCGTCGAGCGCCGCTGCGATGCCGGCCGCTTCGACGGCCTGGCGATAGGTCATGCGCTTTCTCGACACAATCCGGCCTCCTCCCGGCCACCGCAGGAACAAACTTGCAAACAGAACGTTAGATTGCCAGCCCCACCACATCCGACACGAGGAGCAGGCCGATGACCGACGAATATCTCCAGCCCCTGATGATCATGATCGTCGCCATGGGTTGCTATTTCATGATCGTTCCGGTGTGAGGAAAGGGCCATGGTCCTTGTTGTCTCAGCCCTCGTTTACCTGGCCATCTCGATAGCCGCCGTGCTGGCGATCGATTTCGCCATCAGCCACAAATACCGGCCGCGTCGCGAGATGAAAAGCGGGGTCGCGCCCGCCTATGCACGCACCACTTCGAAGGCAGCCACGCGCATCCGCTTCTGATCCCGCGTCAGGCGGATTGCATGTCCTTCAAGGCTCGCTCGATCGCAGAAGCGTTGTAGGGCTTGTTGAGCACGACGGGCACGGCATTGCCGGGCACCGAGGGCGCGCAGGCCTTGCCGGTCGCGAAAATCACGCGCTTGCCCGGATCGGCGTCGCGCACCAGGCGCGCCAGTTCGTCGCCGGACATGCCCGGCAGTCCGATATCGGTAAACAACACGTCGAAATCCTGATCCTCGATGATCTTCAGCGCCTGCTCGGCGCTTTCCGCCTCCAGCACGCGATGGCCGAGGCCGGAGAGAAGCTCGACGGTATCCAGCCGGATCAGCGTATCGTCCTCGACAAGCAGAATTGTCAATGCTTCCCCGCCGGGCTTGCCGCGGAGGCCGGCCGGCCGGCGGCATGCCAGCACATGGCGGATCTTGCGCGCCAGCTGGTCGCGCGTATAGGGCTTCGACAGGAGCTCGACGCCGGCGTCCAGCCTTCCGTCATGCACGATCGAATTTTCGGTATAGCCGGAGGTGAACAGCACGGCGAGATCGGGCCGCAACCGGCGCGCCCGGCGCACCATCTCAGTGCTTTTCATCGCGCCGGGCATGACCACGTCGGTAAACAGCAGGTCGATTTCCGCCTCGCCTTCGATGATCTCCAAAGCGCCCGCCGCATCCTTCGCGGTCAGCACGCCATAGCCGAGATCGGCCAGCATTTCCACGACGATGGCGCGCACCGCCTCGTCGTCCTCGGCGACCAGAATGGTCTCGGTGCCGCCGGTCATCTCGATGCCGCCTTCGTCGGAAAGCCGGTCCTCGTCGGCCTCGGCGCGCGGCAGGGTGAGGCGCACCTTGGTGCCGCTGCCCATCTCGGTCTCGATGCGCACATGCCCGCCGGATTGGCGCACGAAACCATAGACCATCGACAGGCCGAGCCCGGTGCCCTTGCCGAGCGGCTTGGTGGAAAAGAACGGCTCGAACACCTGCGGCAATATCTCGGGCGGAATGCCACCGCCGGTATCGGCGACCGACAGCTCGACATAATCACCAGGTGCGAGTTCGGGAAAGCGCCGGTCGCCGCCCGGCGGGCAGGTGACGTTGGCGGCGGCGATCACCAGCCGCCCGCCGCCATTCATGGCGTCGCGGGCGTTGATCGCCAGGTTGAGGAGGGCGTTCTCGATCTGGGCCGGATCGACAAGCGTGTTCCACGATCCGTCCGGCGCGACCGTTTCGATCTCCATCGCCTCGCCCAGCGTCCGCCGCAGCATCTCGCCCGTGGAGGCGACGAGGCGGCCGACGTTCAGCACCTTCGGTTCCAGCGGCTGGCGGCGGCCGAAGGCAAGGAGCTGGCTGGCGAGCTTGGCGCCGCGCTCGACGCCGGTCGCGGCCTGCGCCACCCGGCGCTCGGCCCGGGCATTGCCGGCGACATCGCGGCGCAGCAGTTGCAGATTGCCGGAGATCACCTGCAGCAGATTGTTGAAGTCATGGGCGACACCGCCGGTCAATTGCCCCAGCGTCTCCATCTTCTGCGCCTGGCGCAGCTGCTCCTCGGCCTGGCGAAGCGCCTCCTTCTGCGCCTTCTCCTCGGTGACGTCGCGCCCATAGGCAAAGACGAGATCGCCTTCGGTGGATGTGTGCCAGGAAATCCAGCGCGGCGTGCCGTCGGCATGGCAAAAGCGATTCTCGAAGCTGGAGACTTTCAGCCAGGATTGCGCCTGCTCCAACGCCGCGCGGGTGCGGTCGATGTCCTCGGACCAGACGAATTCGAGATAGTTGCGGCCGATCGCCGCCTCCGGTTCGAGGCCGAGGATCGCCGACCAGGCGGGATTGACGGCGCGCAGCAGGCCATCGTTGCCGGCGACCAGCAGGATGTCGCGGGAATTGCGCCACACCCGGTCGCGCTCGGCGGTGCGGGCCTCGACCTTGTCCTCCAGCGCCGCCGCCAGCGCCAGCAGATCCTGCTCGGCCCGGCGGCGCTCGACCGCCATGCGCGTGCGCTCGGCCACCTCGCGCACGAAGGCCAGCTCTTCGGCCGTCCATTCGCGCGCCGTGGCGTGATGGATAAACAGCAGCGCCGCCATGCGGCCGTTTTCCATGACGGGAACATTGACCAGCGAACGCACGCCGATCGCCTCCAGCGCCGCGCGCTTGAAGTTGGCGCGCGGATCCTCGGCGGCGTCGGAAAAATGCACCAGACGGCCTTGCTTCAGGTCGTCGATGAAGCTGCCGAAATCGCGGAACCGGTAGATGCCGGAAAGCGGCGTGCTACCGGCGGCGGTCCAGCCGGGATCGAGCTCAACCGTTTCGAGGTCGCTGTCGACGGCACCGTAACCGGCGCGGCTGGCGCCGAGGGCCTGTCCCAGGACCTCAACCGCCGCATAGGCGATGTCGCGCGGTTCACGCGCCTCGCGGAACCGGTCGGCAAGCGCCAGCAGCGCCTGGCGGCGCTCCTGCTCGGCGATCTGGTCGGTGACGTCGACATTGACGCCGATCATGCCGATGAAAGCGCCGAAACCGTCGAAGCGCGGCCGGGCATCGGTGCGCAGCACCCGGTAGCGCCCGTCATGGCGGCGGAAACGGGCCATGGTCGAAAAGCCGATCTCGGCTTCCAGCGACTCACCGGCCTCCGCAAACAGCCGCTCGCGATCCTCGGGATGGACGACCGGCACCCAGTCGAAGCCTTCGACCGCCTCCTGGCGGAGGCCGAGGAACAGCCGCTGGGCCTCGTTGAGATAGATGCAATTGCCCTGGCGGTCGGTCATCCACAGCATGACCGGCGCTGTCTCGGCCACAAGCCGGAAGCGCTGCTCGCTTTCGCGCAAGGAACGCTCTGCACGGTTCTGCTCGGTGACGTCCTGGCCCTGGACGAAGACGCCGGTGCAATTGCCGTCGTCGTCGAGGATCGGCTGGTAGACGAAATCGACGAAGCGCTCCTGCGGCTCGGCGCGCGACGCCGCCTGCAGCATGATCCGGACATTGCGGCCGACGAAAGGCCGTTTCGTCGCCACCACCGTATCGAGGAGCGCGACGAAGCCCTGCTCGACCACCTCGGGCAGCGCCTCGCGCAGCGGCCTGCCGACGATGTCGCGGTCGCCGATGAGCGCCTGATAGGCGAGGTTGGTCATCGAGAAGACGTGGTCGGGGCCGCTGAGAATGGCGACGAAGCCGGGGGCCTGCACGAACAGCGCCCGAAGACGCCGACCTTCCTCTTCCAGCCTTTCGTTGAGACGCTGCACGGCCTCGGCCCGGCGCAACACGCCGCTTTCGACCGCCGCGCCACGCTCGTAGAACAGCGCGCCATGGGCAAGCGAGCGCAGCCGCTGCAGTTCGGTCACGTCGACGGTATGCTGAAGGATATAGGCGACCGCGCCGTCGGCCCTGAGGATCGGCGTGTGGCTGGCGCTCCAGTAGCGCTCCTCGAAGCCGCGCCCGTCCGGCAGCGGGATATTGTACTGGATGAGCGGGATATGGTCGGCAAGCCCGGTCTCCACCACCCGCTCCAGCGAGCCGCGCAACTGCCGGTACTCGGCCGAGCCGGGATCGCTGGGAAAGGCGGCGAACATATTGCGCCCGATGAGATCGGCGCGCTCGCGCAGGGTAACGCGCAGATAGGCGTCGTTCATGGCGACGAGATCGAAAGCGGGATCGAGAAGGACGTAAGGGTTGGGGGAGGCGGCGAACAAAGCTTCGAAATCGAGTTCAGTCATTGGTATCCGCCCGATGCCGGCGGTGCCTTTCCGTCCGGTTCCCTCATTGCCGAAATCGACGGCGCCCGCCCCGCTTTTTCGATCTTTCCCAGATATGAAGCGGCGCGCGCGAAAGGCAAGGGCGGTTGCGGACAGATTCGCGAGCCGCCGCCATGGAACCAAAGGGGGCATCCTGCCGTTAGACCCTGATGTAGGCCCGGCCGCCGCAAGGTCCGTCTTTGCGTGCGCAGGGTTCGAAACAATCGAAAGGTTGTCAAGATGAAAGGATTTTTCAGACGATTTCGCGACCGGCAGCGCCGGGCGGCGCCCGCGCCGCCGCCGCGCAAGCGCAACAGCCGCGCAATACAGGTGATGTCGCCGCATACGGTGGATCTGCCGCATCCGGCCGATCGGGCCAGGGAAATTCGTGTGCCCGCCTCCATCAATGGCGTCGATCTGTCGAGCGGGCGCCTTTGAGCGTGGCAAAGCTTTGGGAGAGTGAGGGATGAAGGTTCGCGATGTGATGACGAGGCAGGTGGTGACCGCCGCGCCCAACGATTCCGTGCAGGCGATCGCGCGGCTGATGGCCGATATCGATACCGGCGCCATTCCCATCGAGGTGCCGGGGGTCGGAAACCTGGTCGGCGTCATCACCGATCGCGATATCGTGCTGCGTGTCGTCGCCGAGGGGCTTGCCTCGACGACCGCGGTTTCCGAAATCATGACCGTCGGCATCGAGAACTGCCAGGAAGACGACGACATCGACGATGTCGCGCGGCGGATGACCGAACTCAGCATGCGCCGTCTCGTCGTCTACGACGTCAATCGCGAACTGTCCGGCATCGTCACCCTGCACGATATCGTCGCCGAACAGCAGCGCAACTCCCCGCACGGAGGAGAAACGACATGAACGATCGCTTGTGGAGCGAAGCCGTCATTCTCGAAGCCCCGGGCCGTCAATTGCGCGTCGAAAGCACCCGCGACGCCGACATCTGCCTGCGCCGCTACTGGCCGGTGGATGAGGGCCGCGCCTGGGAAATCGCCCGCGACGCCTGCCAGAAGGCCCTCTCCGGCGTGACCTCGCCCGACAGCGCGCGGCGCGCCTTCATCGAGGCCGCCCGCGAGGCCGCCTTCGAGATCCGCTCCTGGTCCTGATCGGCCCCGGAACCATCGACGAAAAGGCCTGCCCTCACGGGCGGGCCTTTTTGCTGCCGGCGGCGGAGAGATAGGCAAGCAGCCGGTTCTCGTCGGCGCGCAGACCCCGCAACCGCGCGGCCGGCGGACGCGCAATGGCGTCGATGCCGGCGGGACTGTCCTCCAGCGCCAGATCCAGCACGTCCGGGTGGACATAGCTGGAGCGGCAGACGGCCGGCGTGTTGTGCAGCGCCGCCGCCGCCGCCTCGCACAGCGCCTTGACGCTCGGCCGCTGGCCGCGCCTGATGTGCTCGACGGCGGCGTTGAAGGCCGCCAGCGTGCCGCCCCAGGTGCGGAAGGTTTTTGCGGTGACGCCGGTGCCGGCGATACCGGCGAGATAGGCATTGAGCTGGCCGGAATCGATCGAATGGCAGGAGCCGTCGGTATCGCGCCAGGCAAACAGCGCCCGGCCCGGCAGGTCGGCGATTTCCTCCAGGATGCGCTGCAGGCGCGGATGACGCAGGCTGCGGCGCACGCGTTTTCCGCCTTTGGCGACGAAGCGCAGCTCGATGCCGTCCTCGCCGAAGCGGATATGGCGCTTGAGCAGCGTCGTCGCCCCATAGGTGCCGTTGTCGCGGGTATAGCTGCGGTTGCCGACGCGCAGATGCGCCGCATCGAGGAGCACGACGAGGGCCGCGAGCACCGCCTCGGCATGTTCGGCGCCGGCGCCGAGATCGCGGTCGACGCGGCGGCGGATGCGCGGCAGGGCGCGCGCGAACTCGACGAGCTGGTGGAACTTGTCGCCGGACCGCAGCGCAGCCCAGGCGGCATGATAGCGATATTGCTTGCGCCCGCGCGCATCGTAACCGGTGGCCTGCAGATGGCCGTCGGGTTTCAGACAGATCCAGACGTCTTCATAAGCCGGCGGCAGGCCGAGCGAACGGATGCGCAGCCGCACCTCGTCGTCGGTCACCAGCGCCCCGTCCGGCTGGCGATACGCAAAACCCTTGCCGCGTCGCAGGCGGCGGATGCCGGGCTCGGCATCCGAGACATAGGTAAGCCCGATTGCCTTCAACACGTCCGCCTGTTCGTCCGTCATGCCCGCACCCATGTGTTTTCGATGCGACATCAACGGCGCGACGCCGCTTCCGGTTCCTGCGGTCGGAGGCCGGGCCAGGGGAAGGCTAGGTCAGGGAACAAGCGGTGGCGTCACGCGTTTATTCTACGCCATCGGCGTCGCCTGCGGGGCCGATGGCTGTGTTCTTTCGGGGCGAGAGAGAGTTTCCCGTGTTTCTTGCAGACCAACAACCGGACGGTCGCGTTTCCCAGAAGCGCGAAACCGTGATTCGTGTCGGGGTGAACGCCGCCGACGCCGCCACCGCCGACCGGGCGGCCTTCCTGATCGACGGCAAAAGCTATTTCGAGCGACTGGAAGAGGTTCTGCCGCGCGCGAAAAGAACCATCTGGATCGTCGGCTGGGATTTCAATCCGGAGATACGCCTGCATCCGGGTTCGACGCTGCAGCTTGGCGAATTGCTGCGCCGCTGCGTCGATGCCAATCCCGATCTCGACGTGCGCATCCTCGTCTGGGCGATGGGGCCGATCTATTCCGGCAAGACGCTGCGCTTTTTCCGCAGGATGCCGTGGAGCGACCATCCGCGCATCACCCTGAAATTCGACCTGCGCCATCCTTTGCGCGCCTGCCATCACCAGAAGCTGGTGGCCATCGACGACCGCATCGCCTTTCTCGGCGGCATGGACCTGACCGCCCGCCGCTGGGACGAACCGAGCCACGATCCCGTCAACGCCGAACGCGTCTCGCCCGAGGGCAAGCCCTACGGTCCGGTCCACGACATCCAGGCGATGGTCGAAGGGGAGGCGGCGCGCATGGTCGCCGACATCGCCCGACACCGCTGGAAGCGCGCCACCGGCGAGGCCCATTCCCCGACCGAAGACAGCGATCTCGCCTGGCCCGCCGATTTCGAGGCGCCGCTGACCGCCTGCCGCACCGCGGTCGCCCTGACCGAGCCCTGGACCTGGAGCCGTAAGGGCCGGCGCGAAGCCATCCGCCTCACCCATGACGCCCTGATGGCGGCCCGCAAGACCATCTATATCGAGACGCAATATCTCGCCTCCTTCGGCGTGGCCCGCACGCTGGCGCGGCGCCTGCGCGATCCGGAGGGGCCGGAGATCATCGCCATCGTCACCCGCAGCTCGCACGGCTTTCTCGAAAAGATCATGATGGGCAACAATCGCGACCGGCTGATCCGCCGCCTCAAGCGCGCCGACCGCTACGGCCGCCTGCGCGTGCTCTATCCAGCGATCCCGAGGGCGGACGGCGCGGACCAGGAAATCATCATCCATTCCAAGCTGATCATCGTCGACGACCGGTTCGTGCGCATCGGTTCCTCAAACCTCAACTACCGTTCGGAGGGGCTGGATACCGAATGCGATCTCGCCATCGAGGCGGGCGACGCCGCGCACGCCGCGGCGCTGACCCGGCTGCGCCACACGCTGATGGCCGAGCATGTCGATGCCGATCCGGCCGAGGTCGCGCGCCTCGAAAGCGAGGGCGGTTCGATGGTCGGGACGCTCGACCGGCTGAACGTGCGCCCGCGGGGCCTGCGCCCCTTCGATATCGATGTCGCCAAGGGAGAGACGACCTCGATCCCCGGCACCGGCCTCATCGACCCCAAGGAGCCGTTCTGGCCGCTGCAGACCATGCCGCGTCAGCTCGGCATCGTCGCCTCGCGCCTGTTCGGCGCCTTGTCGCTCTCCGGCTCGCGCCCGCGAAAATAGACCTCGCTTCCGAGGAAGGTCGGCAGGCCGATGGCCAGCGGAATGAGGAAATAGATCACCCGGAAGGCGATCAGCGCTCCGATCGCCTTCTGCTCGCCGACGAGATGCATCACCGTCGCCTCGAGCACGCCGATGCCGCCCGGCACATGGGTGATCAGCGTCGCGACATTGCCGGTGACATAGGCGGTGGTGACGTCGAGAAAGCCGATGGCGCCATACGCGCGCATCAATTGGTGCAGGCAGGCGGCCACACAGACGAAATTCACCGTGCCGACCAGCAATTGCCCGAGCGCCAGCCGGAAACCCGGCATTTCCACCCGCCAGCGCCACAGCTTGACCGAACCGCGCAGGAAAACCGACGCGACGAGATAGGCGGCCGAACAGGCAAGGCAGGCAATCCCCAGCGCCAGCGCCGCGCCTTCGCCCATGCCGAGCGGCGCGGTGGCCTGCGGGCGCAGCACCAGCGCGATGCCGGCCAGCGCCGCCAGTCCCAGGCCCACCGTCACGCCGCAGAAACCGATGACCTTTGCGATCTCCTCGGTGGTCAGGCCCCAGCGGGAATAAAAGCGATAGCGCACCGCGCCGCTGCTCAGCGCCGCCAGCCCGATCGTATGGCCGATCGACAGGCCGCAGAAGGAGGCGAGCGCGGTGCGCCGCAACGCCAGCGGCTTGCCGGCATAGCGCACCGCCAGCGCATCGAACAGGCCGAGGCTGAGATAGGAGCCGGCGCAGAACAGGACAGCCAGCCCGAGATTGCTCCACGGCAGCGCCTGGAGAGATTCGACGATATCGTCGCGGCTATACTGGCGCAGGCTGCGATAGAGAAGGACAAGGGCGCCGAGCGTGGCAAGGGCCGTCAGGGCATGGAGAAGGAGCTGCTTCTTTTTCATGATCGTCGCAAGAAAGGTTTCGATGGTTTGGAACGAAACCGGACGCCGAACTGTTCCAGCCCCATGATGAAAGCGGAGCGCCCGTCCTCTCCGAAAACGGTGAGAATCCTGACTTACAACGTCCATAGCTGTATCGGCACCGACCGCAGGCTGGACATCGACCGCATCGCCGCGGCCATCGCCGAAACCGGCGCCGATATCATCGGAATGCAGGAGCTGGATGTCGGGCGGGCGCGCACCGGCGGCGTCGACCAGGCCCATGCCATCGCCTCGAAGCTGCGCATGGACGCGCATTTCCACCCCGCTTTGCACGTGCGCGAGGAACGTTACGGCGACGCGGTGCTGACCGCCCTGCCGATGAAGCTCATCCGCGCCGCAGGCCTTCCCTCGATCGGCGAGCCGCGCGGCGCGCTCTGGGTGGAAATCGACGCGCATGGCACGCCGCTGCAGCTCATCAACACGCATCTGGGCCTGCGCCGCGGCGAAAGGCTCGCCCAGGTCGAGGCGCTGCTCGGCCCGGACTGGCTCTCGCATCCCGACTACAGCAGCGCCCACCGGCTGTTGATCGGCGATTTCAATTCCATCCCGTCCTCGCCCGCCTATCGGCGGCTGGCAGCCGAGATCGCCGACGTGCAGCCGCCGGTGCTGCGCCACCGCGCCACCTTTCCCTCGCGCTTTCCGGTCTTCCGCCTCGACCATATTTTTGCGTCGCGCGGCCTGGCCTGCACGCAGGCGCAGGTGATCGAGACATCGCTGGCGCGCCGCGCTTCCGACCATCTGCCGCTCGTCGCCAGCTTCGCCCTGCCGGATGCCCGGGCAGCGGAACAAAAAGAGGAGACGCGGGGTTAAGCCGGCATGTCTCAGGACGGAAGGAATGTCTCATGCATCTCGAACAGGCGGACGGCACAGGCACACTCGATATCGGCGGCAAGCGCTCCGACACCCCCTATCACCTGACCACCCGTCAGGACGGTGACGGCTTCCGCGTGGAAATCACGGTCAGCGCCCCGCGCGACTGGCTGCTGCAACGCGGGTTCTCGCAGCAGGCGACCCTGCACCGTGAGAACGGCGAGGCCGTGACGCTGCAGGCCGAGAAGCGGCTCGATACCGATGGCCCGATTTCGGTCGTCCTGACTTCAAGCGAGGCGATCTGCGGCTCGAAGGACGAGATGCTGGGCAAGTTCCCCGAACTGAAGAATTGAAACCTGTCGCGGCGGAGGGGCGGAGATTTCGCCCTTTTCGCTGCCCAACCCGTCTGCAGGGCCTGAACTGGAATGACCATTCCGACCGCCACCTACCGTCTGCAATTCCGCAACGGCATGACCTTTCGTCGTGCCATGACCCTCGTTCCCTATCTGAAGCGCCTCGGCATCAGCCATCTCTACGCCTCGCCGGTCTTCGCCGCCGCCGCCGGCTCGACGCATGGCTATGACATCACCGACGCCAACCGCTTCGACCCGGCGCTCGGAACGGCCGAGGATTTCGACGCGCTTGCGGCGACGCTGACGGAAAACGGCCTTGGCCTGATCCTCGACATCGTGCCGAACCATATGGCAGCCTCGCTCGACAATCCCTGGTGGCGCTCGGTGATCGAGCGCGGGCAGGCGAGCCCGCATGCGCACGCCTTCGACATCGACTGGAACCGCCGCCTGACCCTGCCATGGCTGGCCAAGCCCTTCGCCGAAGCGGTCGCCGATGGCGACATCGCGCTCTCGGCCGATGCAGACGCCGGATGCCTGTCGCTTTCGCTGCCAGGGCTTGCCGTTCCGCTCGAGCCGGAAAGCTATGATGCCGCCCTCAAGGGCGACGACGGCCTGAACGGCCGGCTACTTTCACTTGCCGACATCGCGCGGCGCGAGGGCGAGGACAGGTTTCACACGCGCCTGCGCGCCCTGCTGGCCGACGAGGCCGACCGGGCGCGGCTGGAGGACCGGCTTGCGGCGCTGTCGCAGGATGCCGCTCATCTCGAAGACGTGCACGAACGCCAGCATTTCGAGCTCATTCACTGGCGCGAAGCGCCGAAACGCCTGAGCTATCGCCGCTTTTTCGAGGTGACGGAGCTGGTCGGCGTCAATGTCGAGGATGACAGGGTTTTCGAGGACAGCCACCGGCTGATCCTCGAGCTGGTGCGCGATGGCAAGGTGCAGGGACTGCGCGTCGACCATATCGATGGACTTGCCGATCCCGCCGCCTATCTCACCCGGCTGCGCCGGGACATCGGCGACGAGACCTATCTGATCGTCGAAAAAATCCTGGAAGATGGCGAGGATCTGCCGGCCGACTGGCCGGTCTCCGGCACCACCGGCTACGAATTCATCGACCGGATGACCCATCTGCTGGTCGAGCGCAAGGGCGCGGAGCGGCTGCGCCGCCAATATGCGGCGCTGGGCGGCCTCACCGATGTCGCCGCCGGCCTGCACGGCGCCCGTCAATCGATGATCGCGCGCAATTTCGCCGGCGAGGTTTCCGGCCTGAAACGGCTGGCGATCCAGTTGGCGCTGTCGGAGGAAACCCATGTCGATGTCGGCGAGGCGGCGATCGCCGCCGCGCTGAAGGCGCTGCTCGGCGTCTTCCCGGTCTATCGCACCTACGGCACCAAAGGCGCGCTTTCCGAAAACGACGCCCGGCTGGTCTCCGAGGCGGCGGCAAAAATCGAACCGACGCTCGATCCCGAGGAAAAGAAGGCCCTCGATTTCATCGTGACGCTGCTGACCGGCGAATGCGCACCGCGCCAGACGACCCGCGCGGAAAAATTCCGCCGCCGCTTCCAGCAGCTGACCGGGCCGCTGATGGCGAAATCGCTCGAGGATACGCTTTTCTACCGGCAGATGCCGGTGCTCGGCCTCAACGAGGTCGGCGGCAATGCAGGGCGCGAGGAATTCCTGCCACGCCATTTCCATGCGGCGATGGCCGAGCGCGCCGCCCGCTGGCCGCTGGCGCTGTCGGCCACCTCCACCCACGACGCCAAGCGCGGCGAGGACGCCCGTGCCCGCCTCTATGCGCTGACCGCCGAGCCGCAGCCCTGGATCGACGGCGTCACCCGCTGGCGGGCGACCAACAGCCGCCATGTCACCCGCCATCCCGATGGCCCCGCGCCGGAACCGGAGCTGGAATGGGCGCTCTACCAGGCGCTGCTCGGCGCCTGGCCGCATGATCTCGACCCTCAGGACGACGAGGCCGTCGAGGCGCTGCTCGAGCGTCTGTTCCCCTATATCGAAAAGGCATTGCGCGAGGCCAAGCTGCGCAGCGACTGGACCGATCCGCAAGAGGATTACGAAACCGCCGTCAAGGATTATATCGCGGCGCTGCTGTCACCGGACAACCGCCTGTTCCTGCGCGATTTCCACCGTACCATTCGCCCCTATCTGCGCGCCGGCGCCTGGAACGGCATCACTCAGGCTTTTCTCAAGATGACCGCGCCCGGCATTCCCGACATCTACCAGGGATCGGAGCGGCTCGACCTCAGCCTCGTCGATCCCGACAACCGGCGCGAACCGGATTATGCGTCCTTGCAGGCGTCGCTCGATGCGGCCTCGGACTGGCCGCAGGGCGAGGAGACGCTGCTCGACGGACGGCTGAAACAGGCGCTGATCGCCCGCACCCTGGCCTTGCGCGCCACCCATCGCGATCTCTTCGAAAACGGCGATTACCGCCCGCTCGGCGCGCGCGGCGCGATGAAGGAACATGTCGTCGCCTTCCAGCGCCGCCATGGCGACAGACGGATAATCGTCGTCGCGCCACGCCTGCCCAACAGCCTGATGGCCGAACCCGACGGCATGATCCCGGCCGAACGCTGGATGGACACCGCCATCGACCTGCCGGACGACATCAAGAGCCTCACCAACGCCTTCACCGGCGAACCGGTCGAGCCGCAGGCGCATCTGCGCATCGCCGGCTTCCTCTCGGATGTGCCGGTGGCGCTGCTCCTCTCCGACTGACCGCGCCCTATTTGACGCCGGTCCTGATGAGGTGCGCCAGCCGCTGGATCGCGAGCTGGTAGCCTTGCGTGCCGAAACCGGCGATGACGCCGGAGGCGACGCCGGAGACGTAGGAATGGTGGCGAAACGTCTCGCGGCGATGGACATTGGAGATATGCACCTCGATGATCGGCGCATCGAAGGCATTGAGCGCATCGAGGATGGCGACCGAGGTATGGGTGAAGGCGGCCGGGTTGATGACGATGCCGGACGCCGTCTCCCGCGCCTCGTGGATCCAGTCGATGATCTCGTATTCGCGGTTGCTCTGGTGGAAACGGATGTCGAGCCCATGCTCGGCGGCGACGCGGCGGCAATCGCGCTCGACGTCTTCCAGCGTCTCGCTGCCATAGATCTCCGGCTGGCGCTTGCCGAGCAGGTTGAGGTTCGGACCGTTGAGAATATAGATCAGGCTCATGAAAACCTCCTGCGATGCACGGTATGGGCCTGCAGGTAGATCGCTTCCCGGTCCCGGCTGTCAAGGCCGGTTTCACCGAGCTGTGACTTGCGGTCCGCCCCTGCCTGTGCTCTGCAAGAGGAGGACGACAGACAGGATGCCCCATGCCGCCAAGCCCCGATGCCAGCAGCGCCGCGCTCGTCAACCGGCTGCACCGCTCGGCCTTCGATTATTTCCGCCTCCATACCCATCCCGAGACCGGCCTCGTCGCCGATACCTCGCTGCCCGGCAGCCCCTCCAGCATCGCCACCACCGGTTTCGGCCTGTCGAGCTATCCCGTCGCTATCGAGCGCGGCTGGATGAGCCGTGCCGAGGCTGCCGCCATCGTCTTGAAAACGCTGCGCTTCTTCGAGGGCTGCGACACCGGCTCGCATCCCGACGCCACCGGCCATCGCGGCTTCTATTACCATTTTCTCGCCATGCATGACGGCCGCCGGGTCTGGCACAGCGAACTCTCGACCATCGACACCGCGCTGCTGATCGCCGGCGTGCTGACGGCGGGCGCCTATTTCGACGGTTCCGATCCGGCCGAGACGGAAATCCGCGATACCGCCAGGGAGCTTTACGCCCGCGTCGACTGGCGCTGGGCGATGAACAAGGGCGACACGCTGACCATGGGCTGGAAGACGAATCGTTTCATCCGCCATCGCTGGCGCGGCTATAACGAGGCGCTGCTGCTCTATATCCTGGCGCTAGCCTCGCCGACCCATCCGATCCCGCCGGAGAGTTTCGCGGCTTATACAGCCAGCTATCAATGGCTGCGTTACGGAGAGATCGACTATCTCCATGCCGGGCCGCTGTTCATCCATCTCTTCTCGCATGCCTGGATCGATTTCGACGGCATCCATGACGCCTATATGCGTGAGAAGGGCATCGATTATGTCGAAAACACCCGCCGCGCGATCCGGATCCAGCGCGCCTATGCCCGCGACAATCCGCATGGCTATATCGGCTATTCCGACACCGTCTGGGGATTGACGGCCTGCGATGGACCTTCGGCGCGGCGTCGCCTGCGCGGCGGCCATCGCCAGCATTTCATCGGTTATTCGGCCCGCGGCGCGCCCTTCGGGCCGGATGACGGCACGCTCGCCCCCTGGGCGGCGCTTTCTTGCCTGCCCTTCGACCGCGAGGCGGCGATGGAGGGGCTCGACGCCATTCTCGCCACCTATCCCAATCTCCTCAGCGACGGGCGTTTTCCCGGCAGCTTCAATCCGACGATCATCGGCCCGACCGCCGAGGGCTGGATCGACGAGCGCTGCGTCGGGCTCGACCAGGGGCTGCTGGTGATGATGATCGAGAATGCCCGCTCCGGCCTGATCTGGCGGCTGATGCGCGACAGTCCGCCAATCTGCGAGGGCTTGCGCCGCGCCGGGTTTTCCGGTGGCTGGCTGAGCGCCGAACAGCCCGCTTCCTCCGCCGCATGAATTTTCAGCACCAACAGGACAGAAACGATGACCCTTCTCGATATCCCCCTGACGCTGGCCGATGGCCGCAAGACGACGCTTTCCGAATTTTCCGGCAAGGTGATGCTGGTCGTCAACGTCGCCTCCAAATGCGGCCTGACCAAGCAATACGAAGCCTTGGAAAAGCTCTATGAAGACCGCCGCGACGACGGCCTCGTGATCCTCGGCTTCCCCGCCAACAATTTCAACGAGCAGGAGCCCGGCACCGACGCGGAGATCGTCACCTTCTGCTCCAGCACCTATGACGTGCAGTTCCCGATCTTTTCCAAGATCTCGGTCGTCGGCCCCGACAAGCATCCGCTTTACAAGGCGCTGACCGAGGGCGCGCCGGAAACCGTCAATGACGGCCCGTTCCGCGAACGCCTCAAGGGTTATGGCATCGAGCCCAATCCGCCGGGCGAAGTGCTCTGGAATTTCGAGAAATTCCTGATCGGCCGCGACGGCCGCATCGCCGGCCGCTTTTCGCCCGACACCACGCCGGATGCACCGGCGCTCACCACCGCCATCGATACGGAACTCGGCCGCACGGCCTGAAACCCGATCCGGATCGCCTGACATCGACGCGCCGGGGCATGCCTCCGGCGCGTTTGTTTTTGTTGTGCCCGCGGCTCTGGTCTTTCGTGAAAATTCGATATATTCAGCGATATACATTGATCGTCCGCAAAGGAGGGGACCGCATGAATTTCCATCGTCGCGACTGGCTGAAACGGATCACGGGCGCCGCTGTCGCCACCGTATTCGTCATCGGCATGGGCCTCCCGGCGGCGCCGGCCATGGCCGCCGAAAAGATCACGGTCTTCGCCGCCGCCAGCCTCAAGAATGCGCTGGACGCCGCCAATGCCGCCTGGTCGAAGGAAAAGGGCTTGGAGGTCACCACCTCCTATGCCGCAAGCTCGGCGCTGGCCAAGCAGATCGAGGAAGGCGCGCCCGCCGATCTCTTCATCTCCGCCGACCTCGCCTGGATGGACCACGTCGCCGAAAAGAAGCTGATCAGGCAAGACACCCGCTCCAACCTGCTCGGCAACCGTATCGTGCTGGTCGCGCCGAAAGGCGAGGCCAAGGATGTCGACATCAAGCAGGGCTTCGATCTCGCCGGCCTTCTCGGCGACGGCAAGCTCGCCATGGGCGAAGTGAAATCCGTGCCGGCCGGCAAATACGGCAAGGCGGCGCTGGAAAAGCTCGGCGTCTGGTCCTCGGTCGAGGGCAAGGTCGCCGGCGCGGAAAGCGTGCGCGCGGCGCTCGCCCTGGTCTCGCGCGGCGAGGCACCCTACGGCATCGTCTACCAGACCGACGCCGCAGCCGACAAGAACGTCGCCATCGTCGGCACTTTCCCGGAAGACAGCCATCCGCCGATCATCTATCCGGTGGCCATCCTTTCCGAAAGCAAGAACGCGGATGCGGCCGCCTATCTCGATTTCCTCAAATCGGATAAGGCTGCGCCCTTCTTCACCGAGCAGGGTTTCACGATCCTCAAGTAAGCGCCGGCATTTCAGGAAAAGTGGATACCGGCTTTCCGTCCGGAAATACGTCAAACGTCAAGGATCCGATGCCGTTCGATCTCTTTTCCCTCAGCGACGAGGAACGCACGGCCATCGGCCTCAGCCTCAAGGTTGCGGGCATCGCCATGCTGGCGAGCCTGCCGCCGGGGCTGCTGATCGCCATGCTTCTCGCGCGCGGGCGGTTCTGGGGGAAATCGCTGCTGAACGGCATCGTGCATCTGCCGCTGATCCTGCCGCCCGTGGTCACCGGCTATCTGCTCTTGATCCTGTTCGGGCGGCGCGGCGTCATCGGCGCCTTCCTTGCCGAAACCTTCGGGATCGTCTTTTCCTTCCGCTGGACGGGGGCGGCACTTGCCTGCGCCGTCATGGGCTTTCCGCTGCTGGTGCGCAGCATCCGCCTGTCGATCGAGGCGGTCGACGCCAAGCTGGAGGAGGCCGCCGGCACGCTCGGCGCCGCAAGACCCTTCGTCTTCCTCACCGTGACCTTGCCGCTGATCCTGCCCGGCATCATCGCCGGCATGATCCTCTCCTTCGCCAAGGCGATGGGGGAATTCGGCGCGACCATCACCTTCGTCTCCAACATTCCCGGCGAGACCCAGACGCTGTCGGCGGCGATCTACACCTTCACGCAGGTGCCGGGCGGCGATGAAGGCGCGATGCGGCTGGTGCTGATCTCGATTGTCATCTCCATGGCGGCGCTGATGGCCTCGGAAGGCCTTGCCCATCTCATCGGCCGGAGGATTTCGGCGCAATGACGCTCATCGTCGATGTCGAAGACCGGCGCGGCGCCTTCAGCCTCAACGCGCAATTCACCGCCGAGGCCGGCGTCACCGCTCTGTTCGGCCGCTCCGGCTCGGGCAAGACGACGCTGATGCGCATGATCGCCGGCCTCGACCGCCCGGCGCGCGGCCGCATCCAGCTCGACGGCGAAACCCTGCTCGATACCGAACGCGGCCGGTGCGTACCGGTCCACAAGCGCCGCTTCGGGTATGTCTTCCAGGAACCGCGCCTGTTTCCGCATCTGAGCGTCGCCCGCAATCTCGACTACGGCGCCTGGTTCCAGCGCGGCCGATCGGGGAGGGGGACACGAAAAACCATCCTGGACCTGCTCGGCATCGAGCATCTGCTCAATCGCCAGCCGGCAACCTTGTCGGGCGGCGAAAAGCAGCGGGTGGCGATCGGCCGGGCGCTGCTCTCTTCGCCGCGCCTGCTGCTGATGGACGAGCCGCTCGCCGCCCTCGACGAGGCCCGCAAGCAGGAAATCCTGCCTTATATCGAGCGGCTGCGCGACGAGATGGGCATTCCCATCGTCTATGTCAGCCATTCCGTGGCCGAGGTGGCGCGGCTTGCCGACCGTGTCGTGGTGGTCGATCAGGGCCGCATCGCCGCCATCGGTCCCGCCGCCGATATTCTTTCGCGGGCCGAAATCGCCGTCGCGCATGACCGCCGCGAGGCCGGCGCCCTGCTGGAGGGCGTGGTGCGCGCCTATGACGGCAAGCAGGGGCTGGCAACCGTTGGCTTCGGCTCGGCCGAACTGCTGGTGCCGGGCATCGATTTCGAGATCGGCAAGCCGGTGCGTCTGCATGTGCCGGCCCGCGACGTCATGCTGGCGACGCGCCCGCCCGAGGGCATCAGCGCCCTCAACATCGTCGCCGGCGACATCCGCGCCGTCACACGCGGACCGGACGGGATGCTGGATGTGGATCTCGCCTGCGGCGACGCCCATCTCGTCGCCCGCATCACTGCACTCTCGGGGGAAAGATTGTCGCTTGCGCCCGGCCAGTCCGTCTTCGCCATCCTGAAGACCGTCGCGCTTCAGCGCTAGACTATTTTGTTTTGCCGCATCGCCCGACGCCGAAGCGACGGCGCTGCGGCTTGAACGTTAGGTGCCAAGCATCAGACCGGCGATTGCAGCAACAGAATCGAAAGCAGCGAACCGATCATGACCGCCAGAATGATCAGCATGGTCGTGCGCATATCGGTTCACCTTTCGAAACGTCCAATCAGGTCCTGGGATTAACGGGCCGGAGGCAGGCCGGTTCCGGCCTTTGCCCCTCAGCGGGGAAAACCCGTGCATTTCCCTGTCACAATCTCTTCAAGAGCTGCCAACTCCATGTATGATCACCCGAAAGACAGGGAGGGCATCGGCAGAATGACATCGCTGGTGGAGGCATATTTCGACGCGATCATCGAGCGCCTGGCGCAGGCGCGCAGCGCTCTTGCCGGCGACATGACCCGGGCGGTCGAGGCGATCGTCACCGCAGCGCGCGCCGATCGCTGCGTCTTTGTCTTCGGCACCGGCCACTCGCACATGCTGGCCGAGGAAACCCATTACCGCGCCGGCGGCCTCGCCTTCGTCGTGCCGGTTCTCGCCACCGCCACCATGCTGCACGAGGGCTCGGTCGCCAGTACCGCCTATGAACGTATGGACGGCGTGGCGACGCAGATCCTGTCGCGTTACGCCATCGGCCCCGGCGACGTGCTGGTCGTGGTGTCCAATTCCGGCGTCAATGCCGCGCCCCTCGAAGCAGCGCGGCTGGGGCGGGAGCGCGGCGCGACCGTCATTGCGCTCACCTCCGTCGCCTATTCCACCAGCACCGCCAGGGGCCGCACCCGGCTGATCGACCTTGCCGACATCGTCCTCGACAACGGCGCGCCGGCCGGAGACGCCATGCTCGACGTGACCGGCAGCGCGCTCAAGGTCGGGCCGGCCTCGACGGTGGTCGGCGCCTCGATCCTCAACGCCGTTCTTGCCGAAGTCGCCGGCCGGCTGGCAGGAGAAGGGGAGGCGCCGATCTATCTCAGCGCCAACATGCCCGGCGCGAAAGAGATCAACGAAAAACTCATCGCACGCTATCGATCACGCAATCCGCACCTGTAAACAAGGCGTTCGGTCGGCTGTCGATCCGAACATCAATGCGCGACGATCTTGCCGCGCCGGTCGAGCGCGACCGTCACCTTCTGAGCGTCCTTGCGCGCCGTGCCGCGCCAGATGCCTTGCGCGTCCTGCATCAATGCCGTGATATCGCTGTAGCCGGCGCGGGTCAGCCGGTCGCGTGCCGCGTCCTCATCGAAGGCGGTTTCGCCTGTCGCCAAGCCATCGGGATTGCCGGGGGAGGGGGCAACCGGCGACGAGGGCGCCGCCTGTTCGTTCGGCCGGATCGAGCCTGTCGTCTGCGCCAGTACCTGGCCGCCGCCGACAAGGGCAGCGAACAGGCAGGCGGGAAGCATGGCGCGGTGGAGGGCAAAGTGGAATGTCATAGGCCTTCTCTTCGTTTCCGTCCGGGTCACCTTCGGGAAACAGAAGCCGGCCGTTTCGGTTCCATCCGAAATTGCATCGGGCGCGGGAACCAAAGCCGTGTGCGTGCGTTATGAATGTGCCGCTGCCCGCGGCAAGTTTCATTATGCTCCCATTCCCCTCGCTCGACACCCCTTTTCAGGGGTGTCTTTTTGTCTGCGTCAGGCAAAAAGGGTCAGGGCGTAATCGCCGATCAGCTTCAGCGACAGCAAAAGCAGGGTGATCTGGATCAGCCGGAAGAACAGACCGTCCGGCAGCATCTGCGTCAGCTTTCGGCCCGCCACCGTGCCGATGATCGCCGCCGGCGCCAGGCTTACCACCAGCCGCGTATCGAAATGCGAAAACTGGTGCAGTTCCCAATAGGGAATCACCTTGGCGGCATTGACGATGGCGAAGAGAATCGTCGACGTGCCGGCAAACACCATCTTTTCCAGCCGCTGCGGCAGCACGTACATCTGGAAGGGAGGCGCGCCGGAATGGGAGACGAAGCTGGTAAGCCCCGTCAGGATGCCCCAGAACAGGCCACGCGGCACATCCGCCTGCCGTGCCGCCTGCCGCAACCTCGCCCCGAACCAGGTATTGAGGCAGAACATCACCCCGACCAGCCCCACCAGCGCCCCGATCACCACGCTCGACAGATGCGCGCTGAACGCCCAGCCGGCGCCAACGCCGATCAGCGAGGCCGGCACCAGGATCGCCAGGTTGCGCGGCGAAAATTCGCGCCGGTAGAGATAGAGCCCGACCATATCGCTGGCGATATAGATCGGCAGCAGCAGCGCGGCCGCCGTGACCGGCGAGATCACCAACGCCATCAGCGGCACGGCCAGCGTGCCGACCGAGGGCAGGCCGCCCTTCGACAGGCCGACGAGAAAGGCGGCGATCACGGCGACCGTCACGATCAGCGGGGTATGCTCGATCATCTGAGGAAGAATCCAGGGCAGGTTTCGTTCGTCTGGCTTACGATGCCGCCTGCCTGGCCGCAAGCGCTCAAAGAGATTCCCGTAAGGCGCCCGCCACGCTATAGACGGTAAAAAGACAGGAGCCTCAGATGACCGATACCGTGACCGACCGCTTCCTTCGTTATGCCGTGATCGACACCCAGTCCGATCCGCGCTCGGCCAGCCAGCCCTCGACCGGCAAGCAGAAGACGCTCGCCCGCCTGCTGGTCGAGGAATTGCTGGCCATCGGCCTTGAGGATGCGCATCTGGACGAGCACGGCTATGTCTACGCCACCATTCCCGCGACCGTCGACAAGCCGGTTCCGGTCATCTGCTTCTGCTCGCATATGGATACGGCGCCCGATTTCACCGGCACTGGCGTCAAGCCGCAGCTCCTGCGCAATTACCAGGGCGGCGACATCGTGCTGCCAGGCGATACAAGCCAGGTCATCCGCGTCGCCGAAAACCGGGCGCTGGCCGACCAGATCGGCAATGATATCGTCACCACCGACGGCACGACGCTGCTCGGCGCCGACGACAAGGCCGGCCTTGCTGAAATCGTCACCGCCGCCGCCCGGCTGATGGCCGATCCTTCCATTCCCCATGGCGTCATCAAGCTTCTGTTCACGCCGGACGAGGAGATCGGCCGTGGTGTCGACAAGGTCGACCTGAAAAAGCTCGGCGCCGAATTCGCCTATACCGTCGATGGCGAGACCGCCGGCCATCTGGAGGACGAGACCTTTTCGGCCGATGGCGTCGAGATCGAGATCCAGGGCGTCGCCATTCATCCGGGTTTCGCCAAGGGGCGCATGGAAAACGCCATCCGCATCGCCGGCGAGATCGTCGCCCGCCTGCCGCACCGGCTTGCGCCGGAAACCACCGCCGGCCGCGCCGGTTTCATCCATCCGACCGATCTTTCCGGTGCGATGGAAAAGGCGAGGATCAGCCTGATCATCCGCGATTTCGAGGAGCATGGCCTCGTCGAGAAGGAAGAATTGCTGGAGACCATCATCAAGACGGTGATGGCCGACTATCCCGGCTCGACCTACAGTTTCAGGGTCCAGCGCCAGTATCGCAACATGAAGGTCGTGCTCGACCGGCATCCGGAGATCGTCGAAAACGCGCTGGAAGCGATTCGCCGCGCCGGCATGACCCCGGTGCGCGGCAGCATTCGCGGCGGCACGGACGGGTCGCGCCTGTCCTTCATGGGCCTGCCGACCGCCAACCTGTTTGCCGGCGGCCATGCCTTCCATTCGCCGACGGAATGGGTAAGCGTCCAGGACATGGAACGGGCGGTTCAGACGCTGGTGGAGTTGGCCCGCATATGGGCCGAGCGCGCCTGAGCCGCTTGCGGCATTTTGGCGCTGGCCTTTCGGGAACTTTCATCGACCCTTGCGTGTTGCTCCGCCAGTCAAACCGCAAAGGAGAATTCCCATGGCCGGAACCACCGAGCTTGGAAATGGCAATGTTCGCAACACCGTCGAGTCGTTTGCGGACAAGACAGGGCTCGACCGCAAGGCACTTGAAGATCAGCTCAACGCCCTGCAGGAACAGGTGGCGGCCTTGCGCCAGTCGCTCTCCGAGAAGGGCAAGGAAGTGGCGGCACAGGTGAGCGACACCGCCAAGGTGGCAAGCGAGCGCACCAGCTCCACGATCCGCGACTATCCGCTGGCCGCCGTTCTCGGCGCCGCCGCCATCGGCGCGGCGCTTGCCCTTTTGAGCCGCGAAGCCTTCACGCCGTCGCCGCGCCGCGTCTCCTCCTATATTCCGGAGGATCTGATCTCCGATCTCGGCCATCGCCTCGCCTCGCTGAAATCACGCGTCATGTAACCTGCCTGCCTCCTTGCCCTTTGCATCGCCCCGTGGCTTATGGCCGGGGAGATCAAGGGGCCAGGGAGGCACAGCGTGAGCCAAGCGGAAACATCCAGTCCGGCGCTGAAGGAAATTTTTGATCGTTCCCGCCTGGATTTCTTCGCCACGACGCTGAAATCCATCGAGCCGCGTTTCGACGACGCGCGTTTTCTCGACCACTGCACCCGGGATCTGGAAACCCTCGGCATCATGCAGCGCCTGCGTCGCATCGCCGAAGGGTTCGGGCTTGCCTTGCCGGGTGGCTACGCCGATCAGCTCGACCCCTTGCGTGAACTCGCACCCCATATTCAGCATGGCTTCGCCGCCATCACGCTGGCGGAATTCGTTGCACTCCACGGCCTCGACCAGCCGGATCTGTCGCTGGAGGCCTTGCGGCATTTCACCCGGTTCGGCTCCTCGGAATTCGCCATTCGCCATTTCCTGCATCGGGATCTCGCGGGCACGCTCAAAATCATGGAAAGCTGGGCCGAGGACGAGAATTACCACGTCCGCCGTCTCGCCAGCGAAGGCAGCCGGCCGCGCCTGCCCTGGTCCTTCCAGTTGAAGCCGATCATCGCCGACCCGTCGCTGACGTCCGGCATTCTCGCTCGCCTCAACCGCGATCCGCATCTCTATGTGCGAAAATCCGTCGCCAATCATTTGAACGACATCACCAAGGACAACGCCGCCTATGCGCTCGAAACGCTGGGACGTTGGGATCGCGAGCCGCCGCACACCGCCTGGATCGTCAATCATGCCTTGCGCAGCCTGATCAAGAAAGGCAATCTTCAAGCCCTGGCGCTGGTCGGCGTGCGCAGCAGCACGCCGGTGCGGCTTGCCGATTTTCGCGTGACGCCGGAAGCGCTGTCGCTCGGCGATACGCTGCAGCTCACGGCCCGCATCGTCTCTGAAGCCCAAGCGCGCGAACGCATGGTGGTCGATTATGCCATCCATTACGTCCGCAAGACCGGCGAAGCCTCGCGCAAGGTGTTCAAGCTCAAATCCTTCCACCTCGCGCCCGGCGAAAGCGCGGAACTTTCAATCGCGCAGACCATCCGCGATTTCAGCACCCGCAAGCATTATCCCGGCCCCCACAAGATCGAGCTGCTGGTCAATGGCGCGACGCTCGGCGAGACTGTCTTCCTGTTGCGCTGATCAGCCGGTCTCGCGCCCGGGCGTCGCATGGCCGCGCCATTGCGCCATCAGCATTGGCCCGATGGCGAATTCGCCGCGTTCGGCCCGGCGCGTCAGGTCGCGCAGGTAGCCGCCGGCCGAACTGATCTGGCCGGCGCGTTCGAGGATGCAGCCGATGACCATCGCCGCATTTTCCGGCCCCATCACTCCGCAGGCCGTCTCATAGGCGGAGGGGCTGACCCCCAGCATCGACCGCACCACGACCGCCGCCGCCATCAGATCCCGCCACGAGCGAACCGCGCCGCCCGGTCCGTAATCCGCCATTTGCGGGCAGGCTTGCAAAACGAGGCCGAGCGGGAATGCCGGCGCCTCGCCCAAGGATCGTCTGCCGCTCGGCGCCGACTTGGTTTCCAGCACAGGCATCGCCTTGACCGGTTCGACCGTCCCTGTTGCGTCCTGCGTCGCGATGTCAGTTTCGGCGCTCGCTCCGGGCTTCGTTTCGAAGCACTGTTCAAGTTCAGATGTGGAGTTGGGGTTTGAATTCTGTTTGTGACGCGCAAAATGAGACTCATTGGCGCTCATATTTTCTGCATTTTCCTGCTTTTCCAGCATGTTGACGATTTTCCTGCGCAAGACGTCGAATTCCGCCAGCAGCGGTGTCAGGGTTTCGATGTCGGGAATGCGGGGAATGGCGAGTACGAGGGCGCGAAAGGCTGTCGTCATCGCCATCCAGTCACCGGCAGCCCCCTCTTCCAGCGCCGCATCGATCAGCTTGGAAATGTCGCGGCGGCATAATGTCAGCTTTTCGCGCAGGGTCCGGAGCTGGAGGCGTTCGGCCGCGACCTCGGCGGCGAGCGCCTCGATTTCCTCGGCGCGCGCCAAAAGCGGCGCCAGGCTGAAGCCATAGGCCTCGCCGATCTCGCCCTGCCGGTCGCGGCGGGCATAGCGCTTGCCGTTCGGGCTGTCCTTGCGGGCGATCAGCCCGGCCTCGACCAATGCCGCCAGATGCCGCCGCAGCGTCGCCGGCGTCATCGCCCGCGCCCGCAGCGACAATTGCGCGTTCGACGGGAAAACGATCAGCCCGCCCGCCTCATCCAGCTCGTCGCCGGGATGGAAGGTCAGGAGCGCGTCGAGCACCGTCAACGCCCGATCGGTCAGTCCCAGATGCGGGCGCGCCTCGCATACGGCCCGAAACAGTTTCCATTTGCCGCGCCGCAGGCCGGACGGCATGTCCTGCGTGCGCCTTTGTGCCGCCAACATCGCAAGCGACATCGGCCGCTGCCCGAAGGGCGTCGTTCCGTAGACGTTGTCCATGTGCTTTCACCTGTCTTCAGGCAAAAGAATTCCGTTCACCAAAGCGGTGCCTGACTCTTGACAGCGATTCCCGGAAGTGCGATTCTCTCGTTGCTACACATGAGAAGGGCTTCCGTTACGGCAACGTTCGGGAGCTTTTTTCTTTTGCGACGGTCTCCTGTTTCCTAAACCTGTTCCTTGTTTCGCGCGTCTCCGGAGACTTTTCCCGGAGATGCCTATTGCCGGCCTTTGGACCGGTAATCCTCCAGCAGCGCCGGCAATCGTTCGAGCACGAAGGCGGCGAAGTCAGGCGCGTGCTTGCGGTCGATGATGATTTCCACCCTGGCGGCGTCCTGCGTCACCCGCGCCAGGCGTGTGCCATCCTCATCCGTCCAGACATCGGCCCTGGACTGCGTCTCCGGTGGCCTCATCGCCGCCAGCATCACCTTGAAACGATCCGCCGACAGTGCTTCCCTCGCTTCCGGCGTCGCCAGGAATTCGCGCGCGCGTTCGACGAAATCACCCTTGGCGAGCAGATCAGCCATTTCCATCCAGCTTCGCCGACCGATGCCGGGGGCGGGGCCGATGGCATCGATCACATCCGCCGGAATACGCGCCGCCACCGACAGCATGTTGGAGAGGTCGCCCTTGTAGATCGACATCGCCGCCATGATCACGTCGCGGGAAAAGCGGGCCTGCAGGCGCTCGGCGAAACGCACCTTCTCGATGTAGCTCAGATCCTGCCGCTCGTTGTTTTCCTGTCCCTGGGCGATGACGAGCTGCTCGTCGCTGAGGTCGCGCACCACCGCGAGAACCTTGCGGTCCAATGCCGCCGCCGCACGAAGACGGCGATGGCCGAAAGCAACCTGATAACGGCCGGCATCGACGGGATGCGGGCGCACCAGGATCGGCACCTGCTGGCCATGCTCGCGCATGGAGTGGACGAGGCGGGCATGGTCTTCGTCGGCCTCCGGCATCCGGTCGGGCACGAAGGAGGCGTCGATATCGGCCGTCTCCAGCGACACCACCGCCTGTCCCTCGGCCAGCCGCCGCTCGATTTCCTCGGCGCGGCGATTGCGCTCGCTGAGTTCGGAAAGCGACTGGCTGATCGCGCCGACCGGCGAGCGGCTGGTATCGGAAATCAGATCCGGCGAGCCGAGGATCGGGCGTGCGCGGTTGCGCAAGGGGGAGGCGGGGTCCGACGCGGGATCGGCGGGAGGCTGGAGGCCGGAAAACACGTCCTTCCTGCTCATGCCGCCCTGCCCCAGGCCTTCTTGATCAGGCCTTCGATTTCCGCGTTGACATTGTTGATCGATTCCAGCGCCCGGTCATAGGTGGCGCGGGTGAACTGGCTGCGCTCGACCTCGAACAGCGTCTGGTTGGTGAGGCCGGCATCGGAAATCGCCGTCGATTTCAGCATCGGATGGATCATCACATGCTCGCCGAAGATCGAGCGCAGGAAGGCGACCATCTGGTTCTGCGGACCGTCGCTGGGCTCGAAGCGGGTGACGAGATAACGCATCCACTTGTATTCGGTGCGCGCGCCCGCCGCCGAGATCTCTTCCAGCAGGTCGCCGGTCATCGCCAGGAACTGGTTCATCGACATGACGTCGAGCATTTGCGGATGCACGGTGACCAGTACGGAGGTCGCCGCCGTCAGCGCCGAAAGCGTGAGATAGCCGAGTTGCGGCGGGCAATCGATGACCACGACATCGTAGAGGTTCTGCGCCTGCGCGATCGCCTGGCCGATGCGGGCGAAGAACAGCGTATCGCCCGGCTGGCGCTTCATCAGGGCGCGCGGCGTATCGTGCTCGAATTCCATCAGTTCCAGATTGCCGGGAATGAGATGCAGATCGGGAATATAGGTGGAGCGGACGACTTCGGCGATCGGCCGCTGCTCGTCGTCGTAACGGATCGCGCCATAGAGGGTTTCATTCGGGCCGACATCGATTTCCGGCTGGTGGCCGAACAGCGCCGACATGCTGGCCTGCGGATCGAGATCGATGGCCAGCACCCGGTAACCGCGCAGCGCCAGATATTGCGCCATATGCGCCGCCGTCGTCGTCTTGCCGGAACCGCCCTTGAAATTCATCACAGCGATGACCTGAAGCGCCTCGTCGCCGCGCCGATGCGGCAGGTAGCGGCGCGCACCACGGCTGCCCTGGTCGAGATGCTTGCGCAATTCGCTGATGTCTTCGACGCTATAGGCACGGCGGCCGCCCCGGCTGCTGGCGGAAAGCTGCGGCATTTCCGCCGCCACCTGCCTTAGATAACCCTCGGCAATGCCGACCAGCCTGGCCGTCTCGGCCGGCGAAAAGCTGCGGATCACCTTGTCGGAATGCGGCGGGAAGGTCGTGAGGTGGTGGGCCTGGAGCTGGCTGGAGAGCGACGCGGAATGGCTCTGGATCAGACCCCTGAGGTCCGGTCCCGGCATGGCCATTTTTTTCTCGGTTGCGCTCGTCATCTCACATTGCCTGAATCGGCCACATTGCCCAAATTCGATATCTGCGGTTTTTGACGATGAATTCGCTAATTACCGCAGGTGAAAGTTAAGCGCCGATTCTCAAGGCACAGCAAGCGGTTTTTACCGCTCCTTAAGATTCCTCACAGGAGTCTTAACGCCCGAGTTAGCCGCGGCTAACCGGTTAACCACGATTCATTGTTTTACAAGCCATAAATGCGGAATGTCGTGCGGCCGGAGAGTTCGCGCACGGCCCCGAACTCCTCCAGCCGCTCGAAAAAGCGACGGCTCGCCCAGCGCGACAGCGTCGTGCCCGGCGCGGAGGCGGGCACCGAATCGTCGTCCAGCAGGCGGTCGAGAACCGGTTCGGCGCCCTTGGTGCGCACCTTGCGCGCCGCCTCGATCAGCCGCCCGGTCTTGCGGTCGAGATCGGCGGCAAGCCGCAGGGCATCCTGAACGGCACTTGCCACTACCAGACAAACCGCCTTCGAAAACCCCGCATCGGCGGGAAACAGCCGGCCACGGCCGGAGCCGGTGCGAAAGGCGGCGGCGGAGCGGGCGGTCATCATCAACGGCACGGCGCGGCTCCAGCCCATGGCGGCGGCAAGCATGCGATCGGCCAGCCACCAGCCCAGCAGTTCGGCATCGGGGCGCAGGCGATGGATTTCGGTGATGATCCCGGCGGCCGCAAAAGGCGCGGCGCGACCCTGTTGGAGAATATCGTCGAACAGGGCAGGGATGGCTTCCAGATCCGCATCAAGGCGGATATCCAGCAGGCCGGCAATCTCGAGGATGACGGCGCTCTGGACGGGCGGGGCAGGGCCGGCGAGCTTGCGGAAGGCGAGCGCCACGCGGCCGGCGGGGCCGGGGTCGGCTTCCGGGCCGGAGAGATGGATGGCGTCGCGCAAGGCCGCTTCGTCCTCGCGGCGCCCGAGCAGGCGCACGGCGGCGGCCGCATTGGCCAGCGCCAGACGCTGCCGCCAGCAACCGGCAAAGGCGGGTTCGGAGCGCAGGAAGGCATCGAGGCCGAAGAGGGCAGCGCCGGCAGCGAAGGCGGCATCCTCTTCCCGCTCGGCCGCTGCTCGCGGATTTGTCCAGACGGGCACCGGCAAGATCAGCGGCAGACGGACGTCATTCGAGCGGTCGCGCATCTCACGACTCTCCGGAAACAAGGATCTCGCCGCTGTGTCCCACAGATACTGCCGAGGATCCAGCCGTTTTCCCATACGCCGCGACATCGATGCATTCGAGACCGGCGCGCGGCAGGTTGGAAAAGAGCGCTGGCCACGCGCAAAGGTCGCAAACAGGCAATTTAAACGGCCGGAACCGACGATTTCCGGGAATTGTGACTTTGACTGCACCGAACGCGCGCTTATATAAATGCCGTCGCCCACCTTCCTTCCGGCGGCATCGGAACGCGTGGCCGCAAGGCCGCCTCTCGACACAAACAGACCGATTCAAGGCTGCCGCGGCATCGCTTCGCGGCGCGACGACAGCGGAGCATTGAGCATGGCAGGCTATTCCTACCCCGACACCCAGCTTTTCATCGACAGCACATGGCAGGACGCGGCCAGCGGCGAGACCATCCCCGTCAGCGACCCGGCAACCGGTGAAACCATCGGCAAGATCGCCAAGGCCGGCATCGCCGATCTCGACAAGGCGCTGGCCGCAACGCAATCCGGTTTCGCCAAGTGGAGCGCAACCTCTGCCTTCGAGCGCGCCCGCATTCTCTATGCCGCCGCCGCCATCTTGCGCGAGCGCAAGGACAAGATCGCCTGGATCATGACCCGCGAGCAGGGCAAGCCGCTGGTGGAAGCCGCCGGCGAAGTGATGGCCGCAGCCGACATCATCGAATGGTTCGCGCAGGAAGCGCGCCGTACCTATGGTCAGGTCATTCCCGCCCGCCAGCCGAACGTCTCGCAGATCACGGTCAAGCTGCCGGTCGGGCCGGTCGCAGCGTTCACGCCGTGGAACTTCCCGATCAACCAGGTGGTGCGCAAGCTGTCTGCCGCTCTTGCCGCCGGCTGCTCGATCATCGTAAAGGCGCCTGAGGAAACCCCGGCCTCGCCGGCCGAACTGATCCGCGCCTTCGCCGATGCCGGCGTGCCGGCCGGGGTCATCGGCCTCGTTTATGGCGTGCCGTCGCAGATTTCCGAATACCTGATTGCCCATCCGGTAATCCGCAAGATCACCTTCACCGGCTCGACCCCGGTCGGCAAGCAGCTCGCTTCGCTCGCCGGCCTGCACATGAAGCGCTCGACCATGGAACTCGGCGGCCATGCGCCGGCCATCGTCATGGCCGATACGGATGTCGACAAGGCCGCCAAGACGCTGGCCTTCTCGAAGTTCCGCAATGCCGGCCAGGTCTGCGTCTCGCCGACGCGCTTCCTCGTGGAAGAACCGGCCTTCGACCGCTTTGTCGGAAAATTCGTCGATGCCGCCAAGGCGATCAAGGTCGGCAACGGCCTCGACCCGCAGAACACCATGGGCCCGCTGGCCAACGAACGCCGCATCCCCGCGCTGGAATCGCTGATCGCCGACGCCGTCGATCACGGCGCGACGCTGGCGACCGGCGGCCGCCGCATCGGCAACAGCGGCAACTTCTTCGAGCCGACCGTGCTGACCAACGTGCCGGTCTCGGCCCGCATCATGAACGAGGAGCCCTTCGGTCCCGTGGCGATCATCAACCCGATCGCCGATCTGGAAGCCGCGATTGCCGAAGCAAACCGCCTGCCGTTCGGCCTTGCCTCCTATGCCTTCACCGCGTCGCAGGCCAATGTCCATGCCATCGGCACCCGTGTCGAAGCCGGCATGACAACGATCAACCATCTCGGCCTCGCCTTGCCGGAAGTGCCCTTCGGCGGCATCAAGGATTCCGGCTATGGCGATGAAGGCGGCTCGGCTGCCATCGAAGCCTATCTGGTCGCCAAGTTCGTTTCCGCCGCCGCCTGAGCCGGAGAGACGGAATGACAGGCCGCCGGGGTTTGTCCCGGCGGCTTTTTCTTGCCCGGCGGCAAGATTCCGCCCGCCCGGACATGGCCGGATTGCGGATCGGTCCTAACTCAACAAGGATCGGGCAAACACGCCTTCCGCTTCAGGACGATCGATGCGCAACGTGACGATGACGGATGAGATCTGGACGCGGCTGCTCGACATCCGCAGCCGCCGGCGGCCGATGGCCGCGCCCGACGCCGCCGCCATGGCGCTCTACGGACCGATCGCCTCGGCGCCCGGCGATTTCGTGCTGGCCCAGGTCGGGCAATCGCTGGACGGGCGCATCGCCACGCCGAAGGGGGATGCCCGCGATATTTCCGGTCCCGACGGGATTGCGCATCTGCATCGCTGCCGGGCGCTGGTCGAGGCCGTGATCATCGGCGTCGAGACGGTACGGCTCGACAATCCGCGCCTGTCGGTGCGTGCGGTCGCCGGCCCTTGTCCGGTCAGGGTGGTCATCGATTGCCGCGCCGATCTCTCCGGCGAGGAGGGGCTGTTTCATGATGGCGGAGCACCCGTCATCGTCATCCGCGGCCGAGATGCGCCGCGCAAATCCTGTCCCGGCGCAGAGATCGTCCGGCTGGACTGCGGGGCGACCGGCATCGATCCGCAAGATATTCTTGCCGCCCTTGCCACGCGGGGACTGAACCGCATCCTGGTCGAAGGCGGGGCGCGCACCATCGCCCGCTTCATCGATGCCGGGCTGGTCGATCATCTGCATGTGGCGGTGGCGCCGCTGATCATCGGCTCCGGGCCATCGGGCCTCAGCCTGCCGCCAATCGATCGCCTGACCGCCGCCTACCGGCCGCAGACGGAGGTCTATTGCCTCGGCAGCGATATTCTCTTCGACTGTCGCCTGAAAACCACCGCCTCAGGCCGGCAAGGCGAGAAGATCCGCATGACCGACCACGCATAGGCTGCCGGGCAGGGCGATCTGCGCCTGCCGGAAGGCCAGCCATTGCTCGATCTCATCGGCCGCGAGCGTGCCGATTTCCAGAAGCGGCCGGCGAAACCCTTCTATAAAAGCCTGTTGCAATGCGGCCTCCTCCGGCCCCATGCACCACGGGCTGGCCGCCACTTGTACGGCAAAGCCGTTTTCCTGCGCCAGGTGCGCCAGAACTTCCGCCGCCCTCGGCCCCAGCGCCGGGCCAAACCCCTTGTCGCCTGTCTGGTGCCGGTTGAAATCGGCGACCGACTGCGCATCGCGCGGATGCGGCCGGCTCCAGTCGATGCGTCCGTCATAGGTCAGCGCCGCATAGAGCCCGCAGCGATTTGCGGCAAGGCGGCGCAACAGGCGTTCGCAAAAAGCCTGCGAACAGAGATCGAACAGCGCCGAAGCCGTCACGATATCGACGCCATCAAGGGGCAGGGCCTCGACATCGGCGAGATCCTGCTTGCGAAAGGTAGTGGCCTTGCCGATCCGCCGCTCGGCCTCGGCCAGCAGGGCTGCATCGTGGTCCAGCAGCGTCCAACGCGCTTGTGGCGGCAAATGCGGGGCGAGGCTACGCCAGGTCGAGCCGCTGCCGCAGCCGATATCGAGAAGCCCTGCAACGCCGCCCCTTGCTTCGAAATGGGCGGTTAGTTGCTTGACCAGCGTCGCATCCCGCGCCGCCCGGTCGGCCGGTTCGCGCAGATCCAGCCAGGATGCCGAAAAGCCGCTCACGTCACATTCTCCAGAACGGCGGCGACGCGGCGCGCCGTCTCGGGCCAGCCGGGCAGGGCGCGGCCGGCCTCGAGGGCGGCGGCGGCGCGGGCCTGGCGCTCGGCCGGGTCGGTCAGCAGGCGGGCGAGGGCGGCGGCGAAGGCTTGCGTTTCGTCAAGGGGCACGAGGATGCCGGCCGTTTCCGGCACCACCTCCGGCACCGCGCCGGCCGCACAGGCGACGATCGGCAGGCCCTGTGACAGCGCCTCTGCGAACACCATGCCGTAACCCTCGTAGCGGCTGGCCAGCGCGAAGACATCGCCGGTGGCCAGAATCGTCCGCGTGTCCGGGCATTCGCCGGTAAACACCACCCGTTGCAAGAGCCCAAGCTCGGCCGCCTGAGCCAGCAAGCTCCCGGCGGTCGCGGGGTCGAGATCGCGGCTGCCGACGATGGTCGCCCGCCAGTCCAGCGTCTCGATGCGCTTCAACGCGGCCAGCAGGATGTCATGCCCCTTGCGCCGCGTCAGCGTCCCGATCGAGACGATATGCGGGGGGCGGTTGCCGCCGGTGGCGATCGGCGCCGGATCGGTCCCCGGCAGCGCCACCGTGATGGTTTCGGGCGCGACGCCGTAGTCTTCGGCGAGTGCGCGCGCTGTCATCGGCGAGGTCACGACGACATGGCGGGTGGCGGCGAGCGCCCGTGTTTCGCTCTGCCGCAGCCGCGCCCTTTCGGAAAGGCCGGTTTCCAGCGCCAGCGGATGATGCACCAACGCCACGATCCGCAGCCGCATCGCCTCGCGCTCCGCCCACGCATCGAGCACGCCGAAGGCGAGACCGTCGATCAACAGCAGGCTATCCTTCGGCAAAGCCGAAAGGCGCGCTTCCGCGCCAGCCAGAGCCTTGGCATCCGGTGAAGGAAATCCTTCGCCCAGTGCCAGAAGATCGACGGTGAAACCGAGGGCGCGAAGCCCGTCGATGAGGCGGCGGTCATAGGCATAACCGCCGGTGTTGAGATCGAGCCGTCCGGGAAAGGCGAAGGTGACGGCCCGCTTCACAGATCGGCCTCATACCAGCCGCGCGCCACATGCGATTCATGCAGCGTCACCCGCAGCCGGCAGATGCGGCCGCTTCCCGGCCCCAGCCGGCTCGCGGTGACGGCTTCGGCCAGTCCGTCGAAAATGTGCTTCGCCAGCACCTCCGTCGTCGTCACCTTGTCGCGGAAGACATCGATATCGTCGAGATTTTGATAATTCAGCGGCTTCAACACGTCCGCCAGCGCCGATGTCGCCAGCCCGATATCCACGGCCAGTCCGTTCTCGTCGAGATCGCGGGTAAAGAAGGCGGCGTCGACGACGAAAGTGGCGCCGTGCAGAGCCTGGGCCGGGCCGAAGACGGGGCGCGCCAAGCTGTGGGCGATCATCACATGGTCGCGAACTTCGATGGCAAACATCTGATATCCTTCAATAAACGATACGGTGACAGAGGGTGGTCGGGTCGGTGAGGATGCCGGCATAGGAGCGACCAAGGTCGCCGAACGCTGTCTCGCCTGAGATCAGCGCCTCCAGCCGGTCGTCTCGCAGGAATTCCAGCGCCTTGGCGAAGCGGCGCGAAAAATCCCAGCGTGAGCGACGCGCCGGCGGCAGCGCGCCGACCTGGGAGGCGACAAGCGACAGGCGCCGGGCATGAAAGGCGCCGCCGAGCGGCAGGGTCACCGGCCGGTCGGCATACCAGCTTGCTTCGACGATGCGCGCCTCCATGCCGGCATGGTCGATGGCCTGGGTCAGCGCCGCCCCGGAGGCGGAGGCATTGACCAGCACGTCGAAGCTGTCGGCAAGCCGATCCGCTTCGCTGAAGGCAAGGCCGAGGGCATCCGCCAGCGCCTGTCGGCGCGGGTCGATATCGACCAGCACGAGTTCGGTTCCGGGAATGGCGGCGGCGATATGCGCGACCAGCGCCCCGACGACACCCGCGCCAAACACGCAGACGCGGTCGCCCGGCAGGATCGCTGCATCCCAGACGACGTTGAGCGCCGTTTCCATATTGGCGGCCAGCACGGCGCGGCCGGGCGGCACCCCGTCCGGCAAAGCGATCGCCTCGCTTTCGGGCACAGCGAACCGCGCCTGATGCGGATGCAGGCAGGCGATTTTTTCGCCGGCGCGCGGCCCATCCTCGATCTCGCCGACGGCGCAATAGCCGTATTTTACCGGAAAGGCGAAGCTGCCGCCCATATGCGGCCCGCGCATCCGTTCCCGTTCGCTGTCCGGCACGCGGCCGGAGAAAACCAGCGCCTCCGTGCCGCGGCTGATGCCGCTATAGAGCATCCGCACCGTCACCGCGCCGGGGGCGGGAGGCGGCAGCGGCTCGGCCCGCAGTTCCGCCTGGCCGGCGGCGGGCAGCCACAGGGCCAGCGTCTCGTCAGGGCCTTCGCTTACGACTATCCGTTCCTGCATCCGCGCCGCCCCGGTTCTCCTGCTGTCATCCCCGTCAAACTAGAAAAATAGCCGCCGCTTTCAATCCCCGTGCCATCGGCGGTTTCTTGAGGCCCCCCACTGAAATTCGTCAGCTTTCACCCTATGTTGAATTCTTGATGCTATGCGGGGCGTTTACGCCCTCAGGAGGTTTGATGTCATCCAGCGACCTGTTTGCCTTCGATCGGCCGACGCCGGCCATGGATGTGGAGCGCGCGGTGGCGGAACTACGCTTCGGCCGCCCGGTGCTGGTGCGCGAGGGCGCGCGGCATCTGGCCGTGCTCGCTCTCGATTGCGTCGCTCCCGGCCTCTATGATCGCTTCGCCGACGTGGTCGGCATGGAGCATAGCCTGCTGTTGACCGCCCCGCGTGCGCTCAGCCTCGGCATCGGCGAAGGCCGCGACGTCACCACGCCCCTGCGCGGGCTGTCGTTCGAAGAGGCCTCGACCCTTGCCTATGCCTTGCAGCCGGAACCGCCGACGATCTGGCAGGCAGCCGATCCGCTGCTCGCGCTGTCGGCGGAGCTGGCGCGCATCGCGCTGCTGCTGCCTGCCATGGTCGCCGCCGAGATCACCGGGCGGGAAAGGCTGTTTGCCGCCTGTCATTGCCTCAATGCCGTGCATTTGAAGGGCGCGCAGCCGAGCCGCCAGCATTTCGAAATCGTGGCGCGCACGCCGGTGCCTCTCAAGGATCTGGGCTTGGCCGATTTCGTGGTGTTTCGCGGCGGGCTGGCGCAGAAGGATCAGGTCGCCATTGTCGTCGGCAAGCCGGATGCGGGCAAGCCGGTGCCGGTGCGCATCCATTCCTCGTGCCTGACCGGCGATCTCTGCGGCTCGCTGAAATGCGATTGCGGCGACCAGCTGCGCAACGGCTTGAAGCTGCTGCACCAGGCCGGCGGCGGCGTGCTGCTCTATCTCGATCAGGAGGGGCGCGGCACCGGCATCGGCGCCAAGATGCGCGCTTACGGCTATCAGAACGAGGGGCTCGACACCATCGATGCCGATGCCGAGCTCGGCCTCAAGGCCGATCATCGCCGCTACGAGGCGGCGGTCGCGATGCTCGGACTGCTCGGCATCGAAAGCGTCGTCGTCTACACCAACAATCCCACCAAGATCGCCGCTTTGCGCGCCGGCGGCATCGCCGTCGATGCCCGCAACCCGGTGACCGGCCGCGTCACGGCGGAAAACGCCGATTACCTGCGCACGAAAACCCTGCGCGCCGGCCATATGATGGATCTGCAAAGCTTGCGGCGGACGCAATAGGCGACAGGGAGGCCGGCCATGGCGAATGTGCGGGACGGATGGGAGCGGCGGCTGGCCCGCCCGGCCGCGTCCAGTCCGCACGGCAATGCGCCGTCAGCCCTTTTCGCCCTTTTCCTCGCTTCGGCCGGCCTCTATATGCCGGCCGCCTTGATTCTCGGGCTGGAGCCGCAGGTGCCGCTCCTGGCCCTGGCCTGTCTCGCGGCCTTCTATCGTCTGGCGATGCGGGGCCTGTCCGGCTATCCGCATCCGCGTTTCGGTTATGCCAATACGGTCACGGCGGCGCGCGCCGCCCTTGCCTGCCTGGCCGGCGCCATCGCGCTCTGCGCCGATGGTTTTTTGCGCAACGGGCCGCTGGTGATATTCCTGATCGGGCTCGCAACGGTGGCGCTGGTGCTGGACGGGCTGGACGGGTTTCTCGCCCGGCGTTTCGGCGAGGTCTCCGATTTCGGGGCACGGTTCGACATGGAAACCGACGCCTTCCTGATCCTCGTGCTGTCGCTGGCCGCCGTGACGCTGAACAAGGCAGGCCCGTGGATCGTGGCGATCGGGCTGATGCGATATGCCTTCATCGCCGGCCAGCGGCTTGTGCCGCGCCTCAAGGCGCCGTTGCCGCCCTCCTTCCGACGCAAGCTGATCTGCGTGCTGCAGGTGGTCGCGCTGCTGGCGCTCATGCTGCCGGCGGTGACCTCGCCGCTATCGGATGCCATCGCCGCGCTGGCGCTGGCGGCGCTGATCTTTTCCTTCGGCGCGGATTGTCTTTATCTGCTTCGTCGGCGGCAAGAAGTCGGCTAGTCTTCCTCCGATCGGGAGGCGGGCCGTGACCACAGCAATGGCGCAAGGATCGACAGGCGTGCGGCGCGGCTGGAGCGCACCGGCGGCGGTAATCGTTTTCGTCGTCATAGCGCATGCGGTTCTCGACCTGCCGGGCCATCCCGATGCCGTCACGTCCATGGCCTTCCTGCCGCTGCCGCTGGAAATACCGCTGGCGGCGCTGGTCCTCCTGCTGACGCCGAAACCGGTGGCGCGCCTGCTCTGCGTGGTTTTCAGCCTGTGCATCGCCGTCATGCTTCTGCTGAAGATCGCCGATATCGGCACGCAGGCGGCGTTCCAGCGGGTGTTCAACCCCTATCTCGACCTGAAAATGCTGCGCGACGGCTGGGATCTGCTCGCCCGCTCGGCCGGGCGGCCGCTCATCCTGATTGCGGCGCTGGCGCTGTTGCTGGCTCTCGCGCTGTTGATCGGCGGTTTCTACAAGGCCGCCCGGCATCTGGCGCGGCTTGCCGAATCCCGGCGGCGCAAGGCGGTCGCCTTCTTTTCCCTCCTTGCGATCATCGAAGTCGGACTATCGCTCCTGCCGGCCGCCTTGCCGGTGGAGGCGAAGGCCGGGCCATATCTCCTGCGCCGGGTGGCGCTGATCGTCACCTCCTTCGCCGACATGCGCCGCTTCGAAAGCGAACTGGCGGCGGCGACCGGGACGAGCGGGCCGGCGGATTTCGCCGCCGTCGCCGGGCGCGACGTGGTGGTCGTCTTCGTCGAATCCTATGGGCGCAGCGCCATCGAGGATCCGCGTTATGCGCCGGTCAGCGGGCCGCGTCTTTCGGCCATGCAGCGTAAGATCGACGGCGCCGGCCTGTCGGCGGCGAGCGGCTGGTTGACATCGCCGACCGTCGGCGGTCTCAGCTGGCTTGCCCATGCCACCACGCTCTCCGGCCTGTGGATCGACAGCCAGGCGCGCTACGACCGGCTGATGCAAAGCCGTGTGCCAAGCCTCAACCGCCGGTTCGCGCAGGCCGGCTGGCAAAGCCTCGCCGTCATGCCGGCGGTTACGCTGGATTGGCCGGACGCCCGCTGGTACGGCTATGAGCGCATCCTCGCCGCCGCCGATCTCGGCTATCGCGGCAAACCCTTCAACTGGATCACCATGCCGGATCAATATACGCTTTCCGCCTTCGAGCGGTTGGCGCGCGGGCCGGCGCGGGTCGGCGGCCGGCCGGTGATGGCCGAAATCGCCCTGATCTCCAGCCATGCGCCCTGGACGCCGGTACCCGAGCCCGTCGCCTGGGAGGCGATCGGCGACGGAACGATCTTCGCCGCCCAGGCGACAAGCGGCGAACCGCCGGCCGTCGTCTGGGCCGATCCCGACAATGTGCGGCGGCATTACATAAAAACCATCGATTATACTCTGGAGATACTGTCGGAATATCTGGCGCGCTCGGCCGGCGACGGGCTTTTCATCATCCTCGGCGATCATCAGCCGGCCGCCATCGTCACCGGCCCGCAAGCCTCCCGCGCCGTGCCGGTCCACATCGTCAGCCGCGATGCGGCGCTGGTCGAGCGCTTCCGGCAGGCCGGATTTTCCGCGGGTTTTCGCCCCGGCCCAGAGGCCGCCGAGCGTCCGATGAGCGGGTTTGCGCCGCTGCTTCTTTCCCTGCTCGCTCAGACGCGTTAAAATAGCATCCAATTTAAAATCTACCTGAGGATGTATATTTGTTGAAATTCCGGTATCAAAGCCTGGAGATAAGGCAGATGCCAAAGTGTCTTTTGCGACTACATACAAATTTAAGAAATGTATCAGTATATTTTTCATCAAACCGGGCTGCGGCTGTCAAGTCGCGGCGGCGCATGCGCGCATTTCAAACGGTTGGGGAGAAGTGGTTCGGTTAGCAGGCGAGGGGAGTTCCGATGCTATTCAAGTCCGCCACAAGTCGAAATATGGCATTGATCGCAGGCAGCGGCCTGATCGCGACGGTGGCGGCAACGGGCCTGTTGCTGTCCTTCGCCTATGACAATATCCGCGACGCCAGCATCACCGAGATGCGGCAGATCGCCGGCAGCTATGCTGCCGACATCGAACGCTCGATGTCGACCGGCGTCGAGCTGACCGCCAACCTGCGCTCAGGCCTGACGGCGATGAAGAAGGGTGGCGATGCCGACCGCGCCCGCGCCGACCTGCTGCTGAGGACCGTGCTGGAAGACAGCCCGAGCGTGCTCGGCACCTGGACCGGCTGGGAACCCAACGCCTTCGACGGCAAGGATGCCGATTTCGTCGGCAAGGAAGGCCATGACGCCACCGGCCGCTACGTTCCCTATTGGGTGCGCAACAGCGGCAAGATCAGCCACCAGGCGTTGATCGACTACACGATTCCCGGCAATGGCGATTATTACCAGCTGGCCTTCACGCAGCGCAAAACCGTGATCGTCGAGCCCTATCTCTACGATATCGGCGGCGAAAAGGTCGCCATGACCTCCATCGCCACGCCGATCCTCTGGGAGGGGAAGGCGGTGGGCGTCGCCGGCATGGATATTTCGCTGGCCGAAACCCACAAGACGCTCTCGGCGGTCAAGCCGATGGGCACGGGCTTTCTCGGCCTCGTCACCGGCGCCGGCGTCATCGTCAGCCATCCCGATTCGGGGCTGACCGCCAAGTCGATCAAGGATGCCGGCGACAAGACCGCCGCCTGGGGCGACCTGATCGCCCATCCCGGCGATGCGGTGCAGACGGCGGGTGCCGATGGCGCGCCGTTGATCTCGGTCGCCATGCCGGTCAAGCTGACGCCCGACCTCAACTGGTATGCGATCGTCTCCGTGCCGAAGGCGACGGTCTTCGCGAAGCTCTACGACATCCTGTGGACCGCAGCGCTGGTTACCGGCGCCACCGCGTTGCTGCTCGGCCTCGCCGTCTGGTTCATCGCGCGGAAATTCACCCGCCGCATCGACAATATCATCCGCGAGACCCGGCAGATCGCCGGCGGCGACATCCATGTCGCGCTGAAGGACGCCGATGCCCGTGACGAGCTTGGCGATCTCGCACGCTCGCTCGGCATCCTGCTCGACAGCAACCGCCGCAAGATCACCCTGGAGCAGGAGGCCGAGGCCAACCGCGACCGCGAGGAGCAGGAACGCCAGCAACGCTCCGTCTCCCATGCCGCACGCGAGGAGGCGATCCGCTTTGCCGTCGCCGAGCTCGGCCATGGGCTGGCGAAACTCTCGGATGGCGACATGACCGTGCGGCTGGAGAAACCTTTCAGCGAAGCCCTGGATGCGATCCGCAAGGATTTCAACGTCTCGGTGGAAAAGCTGCAGGCCGCACTCCTGTCCTTCTCTCAGAATGCCGCGACCATCCAGGCAGGCTCGGAGGAAATCCGCGCCGCGGCCGACGATCTGGCCCGCCGCACCGAGCAGCAGGCGGCCTCGGTGGAGCAGACCGCCGCGGCGCTGGAGGAAATCACCACCTCGGTCAAGGATTCGACCCTGCGCGCCGAAGAAGCCGGTTTGCGCGTCGCCCGCACCAAACAGGGGGCGGAGCACTCCGGCGAGATCGTGCGCAATGCGGTGGCGGCGATGAGCGCCATCGAGGAATCCTCGCAATCGATCTCCAACATCATCGGCGTCATCGACGACATCGCCTTCCAGACCAACCTGCTGGCCCTGAATGCCGGTGTCGAGGCGGCACGGGCCGGTGAGGCGGGCAAGGGCTTTGCCGTCGTCGCCCAGGAGGTGCGCGAACTGGCGCAACGCTCGGCGCAGGCGGCCAAGGAAATCAAGAGCCTGATCACCTCATCCGGCGGTCAGGTCAAGCACGGCGTCGGCCTGGTCGGCGAGACCGGCGATGCGCTGCGCAACATCGTCGCGGAAGTGCAGGAAATCGACCGTCACGTGCAGGCGATCGTCCAGTCGGCGCGCGAACAGTCGGTCGGGCTGCAGGAAATCAATACCGCCGTCAACCAGATGGATCAGGGCACGCAGCGCAACGCCTCGATGGTCGAGGAAACCAATGCGGCCTCGCATACGCTGGTGTCGGAAGTCACGGCGCTCTCGGCCCGGCTGGCGCAGTTCAACCTCGGCGCAGGTCACGCCGCCGCACCGCGCCTGCAGGCCAGCGGCGGTGGGACAAGCTTCGCCGTAGCAGCCGTCTCGCGCGCCGCGGCGCCACGGCCGGCGCCGGCGCGCGACGCCGCCAGCGGGCCGCGCAGCGCCCCCGGCAACGCCCGCCCGGTCACATCGCCCGCCCATGCGCTCACCGGCAAGCTGACGGCGGCTTTCGGCGGCGCGCCATCCGCTTCGGACGCGAGCTGGGAAGAATTCTGAGAACACAGGTTTCGGGCAGCCATAGGACTGCCCGAAACCTTTTCCATCCGCCTTGCGTTAACGGGCTGATCGCAATCCCGAAGATGGAACGACATTGAGTTCCATAATGTGGATTATGCCAACCAAACGCAACGGAGAGGCAAGCATGGCGCGCCCGGCTTTCTGGAGAGGCTATCTGAAACTCTCGCTGGTGACGGCGGCAGTGACGCTGACGCCGGCGACGACGGAAAGCCGGAAAGTCCGCTTCCACATCCTCAATCGCGCCACCGGCAACCGGGTGACCAGCCGTTATGTCGACAGCATCACCCACCGGGCGGTGGCGGACCGGAACCAGGTGCGCGGCTATCCCAAGGGCGAAGACGATTACGTGCTGATCGAGGACGAGGAAATCGACGCGCTCGGCGTGGAAAGCACCCGCACCATCGATATCGACCGTTTCGTGCCCACCGACGCCATCGACTGGCTGTGGTACGAGCGGCCGCACTTCATGATGCCGGCCGACAAGGTCGGCATGGAGGCCTTCGCCGTCATCCGCGCCGCCATGGAGGCGAAGAAGGTCGCAGGCCTGTCGCGGCTGGTTCTCTACGGCCGCGAGCATCCGGTTGCGCTGGAACCCTGCGGCAAGGGCATCGTCGTCTGGACCCTGCATTATGCCGATGAGCTGCGCGAGGCGGAGCACGTCTTCGATGTACCGAAGAAACCGAAAAAAGACGCCGCCATGGACAAGCTGGTGAAGGCCGAACAGCTCGACTGGGCGCCTTCCCTGCTCGGCGACCCGGTGCAGCACAAGATCGAAAAGCTCCTGAGCGCCAAAACGAAGAAGCAGAAGACGAAACCGGCCCCCAAGCGCGCCGCCGCGCCGTCCGGCAAGGTCATCAACCTCATGGATGCGCTGAAGAAAAGCCTCGCCTCGGAAAAGCGCGGCTGATCATTTCGCTTTCGGCAGAGGGCGTGCGGAATCGAAGAAATCGCCCCAGGGATCGCGCTCGAGCGCGGCGATGCGCCGGCCGGCATTTTCGACGGTGAAGCTGGTCGGGCCGATCTCCTCCGTCAGCTCGTTCCAGGCGAGCGGCATCGAGACCGCCGCGCCCGGCCGCGCCCGTGTCGAATAGGGCGCGACGGCGGTGTTGCCGCGGCCGTTGCGCAGGTAATCGATGAAGATGCGGCCGTTGCGCTTCGCCTTGGTGGCGACGGAGAGATAGCGGTCGGGCTCCTCGCGCGACAGGGTTTCGGCCATTTTCTTCGCGAAAGCCTTCACCGCCGGCCAGCGCGCCTGCGGCTTCAGCGGAATGACCACATGCAGGCCCTTGCCGCCGGAGGTCTTGACGAAAGGCACGAGACCGGCGGCCTCGATCTTCTCCTTGAGTTTCAGCGCCGCCTCGATCACCGCGCTCCAGGCGACGTCCTCGCCGGGGTCGAGGTCGAGGGTGATCATGTCGGGGCTTTCCCAGGTCTTCGTGGTCGTGCCCCAGGGGTGGATTTCGAGCACGGCGGCCTGCACCAGTCCGATGAGGCCGTCGAAATCGAGGATGCGCACCAGCGGCTCGCCGCCCTTATCCTTGGGATCGGCGATGCGGGCGATGGTCTTGTTCATGCCGCGCCAGGCATGCTTCTGGAAGAAGCGTTGTCCGCCGATGCCTTCCGGGCAGCGCAGCAGCGCCAGCGGCCGGTCGACGACGAAGGGCGCCATCAGCGGCCAGACCTCGGCATAATAATCGGCAAGCCCCTGCTTGGTGACCCCCTCCTCCGGCCAATAGATGCGGTCGGGATGACTGAGCTTGACCGAGCTGCGCGCCACAGGCGTCTTCGCTTCCATGGTTTCTGGCGACTCCCGCTTCACCTCGCCGGCCTCCTTGTCCTCGCGCAGGCCCCGAAAAGAGGCATGGCGCAGATTGCCATCCGCCGACCACCCGCGAAACTCGATTTCCGCGATCAGCTCCGGCCTGACATAGACGAGATCGCGGCGCTCCAGCGCCGTCAGCCTGTCGGCGAACGGGCTTTCGTCCTGGCGCAACGCATTAAGGCGTTCGAAAAGCTGCTCGGCGACCGCCTGGGTAAAACCGGTGCCGACCCGGCCCACATGCCGCAGGCCCTCTTTTTCGAAGACGCCGAGCGCCAGCGAGCCGATGGCATGCGGCGAGACCGAGGACGGTGCGAAGCCGCCGATCACCAGTTCCTGCCTTTCGGAACATTTCGACTTGACCCAGCTTCCCTTGCGCCCCGACACATATTTGCCGGTTCGATCCTTGGAAACCACGCCTTCGAGGCTGAGACGGCAGGCATGTTCGAGCACGAGATCGCCGCTTTCGCCGAAATGCTCGCTGTATCGCAGGGCCGGCGTGGCCGCAGGCAGCAGCTTTTCGAGCAGCGCCTTGCGTTCCTCCAGTGGCGACGGGCAGAGATCGTGCCCGTCGAGATGCATCAGGTCGAAGGCATAGAAGGTGAAACGATCCTTGCGGCCCTCGCTCAAATCCTGCTGCAGCAGCGAGAAATCGGAGGAGCCGCTGGCCTTTTCCACCACCACCTCGCCATCGATCAGCGCTTCGGAAACCGGCAGCGCCTTCAGGGCGTCGAGGATGGCGTCCCCGAATTTCGCGGTCCAGTCGAGGCCGCTGCGGGTCAGCAGCCTCACCGCGCCGTGGTCGATGCGGGCCTGCAGGCGATAGCCGTCGAACTTGATTTCGTGCAGCCATTTTTCCCCGCGCGGCGGGCTGGGCTTCAGGGTGGCGAGCGCCGGCGGCAGGAAATCCGGCAGCTTGCGTTTGCGCGCGCCCTTCGGCCAGTCATGCACCTGCGGTTTCCGCGCCCTGGCGGGTGCCGCCTTTGCCGCCTTGCCGACGGGCCGCGAATTCCAGCTATCGCCGGGCGCGCGCGCCACCTCCTCGATGGAGCGGCCCGATTTCACCGAATCCGGCAGCTTCTTCAGGATGTCGCCATCGGGATCGGCGGCCTCGTCCTCGCTCTTGATCAGCAGCCAGTTGTCGCGCTTTTCCTCGGCCCGGCCCTTCATGCGCACCAGATGCCAGCGGCCATGCAGCTTTTCGCCCTCCAGCTCGAATTCGAGATGGCCCTTGCGATAGCCCCTGTGCGGATCCTCCAGCGGTTTCCAGGTGCCGCGATCCCAGACGATGACGGTGCCGCCGCCATATTGCCCCTTGGGAATGGCGCCCTCGAAATCGCCATAGGAGAGCGGATGGTCCTCGACATGCACGGCAAGCCGCTTTTCGCCGGGATCGATGCTGGGGCCGCGCGTCACCGCCCAGCTTTTCAACACGCCGTCCAGCTCCAGCCGGAAATCGTAATGCAGCCGGCGGGCATCGTGCTTCTGGATGACGAAGCTGAAGCCGCCGCTTGCCGCCCGCTTGCCCTCCGGTTCCGGCGTGCGGTCGAAACGGCGCTTGCTGTTGTAGGTCTTCAGCTCGTCCATGGCTCAGACCGCCTTCTTGCGCTTCGTCGCCGGTTTCCCGCCGTCGGCAAGGCTGGCACTGCGGCGCAGCGCATCGCGCAGGTCGACCACGTTTTCCTGTTTCGGCAGCGGCCGCTTCGGCAAGGGCTTGCCGGCGATCTTGGCCTCGACCAGTTCGTGCAAGGCCTCGTCATATTGGTCGACGAAGGTCTGCGGCTTGAAGCTGCCGGCGCGTGTGTCGATGATATGGGCGGCGAGATCGAGCATTTCCTGATCGAATTTCAGATCGGGAAGGTTGCGGAAGGCCGCCTTGGCGGGGCGCACCTCGTAATCGAAATGCAGCGTCGTGGCGATCAGCCGGCCCTCCGAAACGCGGATGACCAGCTTTCGGTTGCGGCGGAACATCACCGCATCGGCAATCGCCGCCATGTCGTTGCGGGCGAGCGTTTCCGCAAAGGCGGTGAGCGTCGCATCGTCCTGAGGCTCAGCCGGGCCGAGGAAATAGGGCTTGTCGAGATAGAGCCGGTCGAAGTCGCCGCAGCCCAGAAAACCGTCGACGGCGAGCGTCTTGTCGCCCTTCGGCATCAGTTCGGCCAGTTCGTCGGGCTCGACGGCGACATAGGTGTCGTCGTCGAGCGGATAGCCCTTGATCTGCGCGTCGCGGGCAACTTCCGCGCCGGTCTCGCTGTCGACATAGCGGCGTTCGACACGGTGGCCGGTCTTGCGATTGATGATGTTGAAGGAGATGCGCTCGGCGGATTCCAGCGCGCTGTAGAGCGCCACGCCGCAGCTTTCCTCGCCGAATGTCAGCTTGCCTTTCCAGCTTGCCCGTCGCGCCATCGCCTCGCCTTCCATTTCATCCCCGGGGCCGTTGCGGCTCCGTTTCCAGCAATGTCTCGATCGCCGCCACCTCCTCGCCGGTGATCACCGGCACGGGGTCGGCGGCCATGGCCTCCAGCACCGCCGGCGACAGCACGCCGCCGCGGATCGCCTCCTCCATCGCCGCCCGCGTCTCGCGCTCGGCCTTCAATTGCGCATAGAGCGCCAGGATCAGGCGATCGCGAGCGTCGAAGGCGGTGCGGGGCTTGCGGCTGGGTCCGGTCATGGCGGAAGAATTCACAAGGGCGGTGAGAAGTTCCGCATCCCCTCTCGATTCCGTCTTGCCGGGGTTGGGTGCGAAAAAACCGGGCCGGTTCGATTTTCGCTGTTGCCAAGCGGTCGGCCACTTAATATGCTGTTAAGTGAGGAGCGAGGCCATGGACGAGATCGCCATAGCGGCAAAGAACCAGGACGCCATCGGCGAAAAGGTCAAGGCGTTCCGCACGGCGCGGCGCATGTCGCTGCGGGCGCTGGGGGAGGCGACGGGCACCACGGCAAGTTTCCTCAGCCAGCTCGAACGGGGCTTGAGCGGCGTAAATACCAGCACGCTGATGCGGATTGCCGGCGCCCTCGGCATCAGCCTTACGGACCTGTTCGAGGAGACAACGCCGCCGGTCGGGCGGGTGCTGCGCAAAGCGGAGCGGCCTGCCTTGCCGCCGGCCGAAGGCTATCGCAAGATGCTTCTGTCGCGGCGCCCCATCCGCGACATGGAAGTCTATATCGGTGAATTCGATCCCGGCGGCTCCACAGGCGACAAGCCCTATAGCCATGGGGATTCGCACGAGCTGTTCTTCGTCATCCGTGGCCGCGTCGAGCTGACGCTTGGCAACGAGCGCCATGTGCTCCTGTCGGGAGACAGCATCGAATATCCGAGTTCGGTTCCGCACAAGACCGTCAATATCGGCGAGGAACCGGCCGAAGTCGTCTGGATGATCGCGCCGCCGACCAGCGTCGCGGATGAGCTTGACCAATACCTGCCACGGCCCGGCTCGTAGCCGGGGCAGGACACAACGGAACCGAGCGTTACTGGGAGTGACAAGGATGAAGACTTTTTCGAGGGCTCTCGCCCTGATGATGACCTGCGCGCTGGCACTACCGGCATTTGCACAGGACAAGCCCGTCGCCGGCGAAGTCAAGGAAGGCTCGCTCAAGGGCAAGACCCTGACTTTCGTGTCCTATGGCGGCATCTACCAGGACGGCCAGGTCGCCGCCCTCCAGGATTTCGTCCAGAAATCAGGCGTGACGCTGCTCAACGACGGCCCGACCGAAATCGCCAAATTGAAGGCCCAGGTCGATGCCGGCAACGTCACCTGGGATGTGGTCGATACCGCCGACCTGCCGCCCTACGTCCATTGCGGCACGCTGTTCCAGAAACTCGATCTCACCAAGCTCGACGTCTCGAAAATCCCGCCCGGCCAGGTCGGCGAATGCTCGGTGCCGGCGATGAACTACGGCGTCGTGCTGATGTACAAGAACGACAAGTACAAGGACAATCCGCCGAAGAACTGGCAGGATTTCTTCGATACTGAAAAATTCCCCGGCACGCGCGCCATCGACGGCAGCGGCGACCCGACCGGCGGGTTGATCGAGCAGGCCTTCAAGGCGACCGGCGGCGATCCCAAGACGATGACCGAGGCCGACATCGCCAAGGCGATGGACAAGGTGCGCGCGCTCGGCCCCGACACGATCTACTGGAAGACCGGCGCGGAAAGCCAGCAGCTCGCCGAATCCGGCGAAGCCGACATGATCATGATGTGGACCGGCCGCGCCATGACCGCCGTCAAGAACGGCGCGCAATACACCCCCGTCTGGCAGGACTGGCTCGTCGTCATGGACCAGATGACCATCCCGGTCGGCGTCAAGGACACCGATGCGGCCTATGCGCTGCTCAACGCCTATCTCGGCAAGAAGGCGCAGGAAGTGCTGACCGAAAAAACCTCGTATACGCCGATCAACATGGACGCCAAGCCGAACGTCGACGCCAACACCACCGCCTTCCTCACTTCGACGCCGGAGCGCATCGCGCAAGGCTATCAGCAGAACATCCCGTTCTGGGTGAAGAATTTCGACAAGGCCGGCGAGCAATGGGCCGCCGTGCTTTCGGGTAACTGAGGACAGGCTTATGCCGCAAGTCCCTTCTCCCCTCGGGGAGAAGGGGTTTGGGACAACGGCTTCATGTCCTAGCCATTGCTCTGCTTCACCCGAACACAACCACGGGAGACGACCTTGACCGATACGCCTGACCGGCCCGTTCTCCTTCCGCGCTTCCGCTTTCGCGGCGCCGTCTGGCTGGCGACGCCGGCCGTGCTGGTGCTGCTCGCAGCCCTTGCCTATCCGCTCGCCATCGTCGTTGTCCGCAGTTTTACCGATCCGGCGCCGGGCTTCGACAATTACGTCTGGTTCTTCCAGTCAGCCGTCAACCGCACGGTGTTGCAGCGCACCTTCGTCGTCGCCGCCTGGGTGACGCTGGCATCGCTGATCTGCGCCTATCCTTACGCCTATGCCATGACCATCGCCGGCAAGAACCTGCGGCTCGCGCTGATCCTCTGCGTGCTCGTACCCTTCTGGCTGAGCGGCGTGGTGCGCACGCTCGCCTGGGTGATCCTCTTGCAGGATTCCGGCGTCATCAATTCTATGCTGCGCGGCATCGGCCTGTCGCCGGTGAAACTGATCCGCACCCTGCCCGGCGTCGTCATCGGCATGACCCAGGTGCTTTTGCCTTTCATGATCCTGCCGATCTATTCGGTCATGAAGGGCATCGATACCCGCCTGCTGCAGGCGGCCCGCAGCCTCGGCGCAAAGCCATGGCGCGCCTTCCTTCAAATCTACGTGCCGCTGTCGCTGCCCGGCGTCTATGCCGGCGCGATCATCGTCTTCATCCTGTCGCTCGGCTTCTACATCACGCCCGCCCTGCTCGGCGGCCCGCGCAGCACCATGCTGTCGTCGCTGGTGCAGAACCAGGTGCTGAGCCTGCTGAACTGGGGGCGCGGCGGCGCGATGGGCGTCGTGCTGCTGGTCGCGACCTTCGTGCTCCTGGCGCTTGCGGCACCGCTGATGCGCCAGAAACACACCCGCACGCGGCGGGAGGCCTGAGCCCATGTCCTTTTCGCGCGTTTTCCTTGGCCTGTTCTGCCTGCTCGTCGCCATCCTCTTGCTGGCCCCGACGCTGGTCGTCATTCCCATGTCGTTCAACGGCAACAAGTCGCTGGCCTTTCCGCCCGTCGGCTTCACTTGGGCGTGGTATGAGAATTTCCTCACCAATCCGGACTGGACCACGAGCTTCACCAATTCGCTTGTTATTGCCCTGATCGTCGCCGTCGCCGCGACGGTCATCGGCACGCTCGCCGCCTTCGGCGTCACTCGAGCGGCGTCGCGCACCGGCGGGCTGCTGCGCGCCTTGCTGATCACGCCGATGGTGGTGCCGGGCGTGGTGCTGGCGATCGGCATTTATGCGGTCTATCTCGATGCGCATCTGGTCGGCACGGTCGCAGGCTTTGCGCTGGCGCACACCATGCTCGCCATTCCCTTCGTGCTGATCGCCGTGCAGGCCAGCCTCGAAGTCTTCGACCGCCGGCTGGAAACGGCCGCCGCCAGCTTGGGCGCCGGCCGGCTGACGGTGTTTCGCACGGTGACGCTGCCGCTGATCTTGCCCGGCATCCTCTCCGGCGCGTTGTTTGCCTTCATCACCTCATTCGACGAGATCATCGTCGCGCTGTTCATCACCAGTCCCTATCTCAAGACCCTGCCGGTGCAGATCTATTCGTCGATCACCCGCGACGCCGATCCGACCGTCGCCGCCGTCGGCACGCTGCTGTTCCTGGCCACCTCGCTCATCATCATTGCCGGCCTGCTTTTCGGCATGCGCCGCGGAAGGACCTGACCCCATGAACGCACCCCAACGCTCCGCAGGCGCCGCGATCGAAATCCGCCAGGCTTCCAAGCGTTACGGCGCCTTCGTGGCGCTGCGCGATATCGATCTCCACATCCGCCCCGGCGAATTCATGACCCTGCTCGGCCCTTCCGGCTCCGGCAAGACGACAACGCTGAACCTGATCGCCGGCTTCACCGACATCAGTTCCGGCGCACTCGACATCGGCGGCAAGAGCGTCACCGGCCTGCCCTCGCACAAGCGCAATATCGGCGTCGTCTTCCAGCATTACGCGCTGTTTCCGCATATGACGGTTGGCAAGAACGTCGCCTATCCGCTGAGCTTGCGCGGCATCCGGGGCGACGATCGCGAGCGCCGGGTGAAACGGGCGCTCGACATGGTGAAGATGGCCGATTTCGCCCATCGCTATCCCAACGAGCTCTCCGGCGGCCAACAGCAGCGCGTGGCGCTCGCCCGCGCGCTCGTCTTCGATCCGCCGCTGCTTTTGATGGACGAGCCGCTCGGCGCGCTCGACAAGAAGCTGCGCGAATGGCTGCAACTCGAAATCAAGCGCATCCACCGCGAGCTCGGCACCACCTTCGTCTATGTCACCCATGACCAGGAGGAGGCGCTGGTCCTTTCCGACCGCATCGCCGTCTTCAATGGCGGCCGCATCGAGCAGATCGGCACGGGGCGCGAACTCTACGACAATCCGGCGACGCTGTTCGTCGGCCGCTTCATCGGCGAATCCACCGTGCTGCGCGGCGCAAGCGAGATCGTCAATGGCGATACGGTGATGACCGTCGGCGGCGACAAGATCGTCGCCCATGGCCGGCTGGATGGCGACGCCAGCCCCGTCATCCTGCTGCGGCCGGAGCGGGTGGCGCTGAAACGTCCAGGCTCCGATGCCGTCAGCGGCGAAAACCGGCTCTCCGGCACGGTGGCGGAAGCGATCTATCTCGGCTCCGGCTCCAAATACGAGGTGAAGCTCAAGGACGGCACGATTGCGGTCGTGCGCGCGCCGCTGGGGGCTGCCGATTTCGCCATCGGCGACGCCGTCGACCTCACCTTCACCCCCGCCGATCTCACCCTTCTCCCCGACGATGCCAGCGCCGATACGACGCTGACCTGAACCATCGAAAGCACCTCCCATGGACGTCAAGACCAACGGCAATATTTCCTTCTGGTATGCCGATATCGGCGGCATCCCGCAAAAGCGCCCGGCCCTGCCCGGCGACCGCGACGCCGATGTCTGCATCATCGGCGCCGGCTTCACCGGCCTCTGGACCGCCTATTACCTGAAGAAGGCCGACCCCTCGCTCAATATCGTCGTCGTCGAGCGTGAATTCGCCGGCTTCGGCGCGTCGGGCCGCAATGGCGGCTGGCTGTCGGGCGGCTTCGGCTGGTCGCGGGAGAAATACCTGAAGACCTCCAGCCGTGGCGCGGTCATCGACATGCAGCGCGCCATGGCCGGTACGGTCGACGAGGTAGTCCGCGTCACGGAAGCCGAAGGTATCGATGCCGATATCCTGCGCGTCGACAACATCACCGTCGCCACCAATGCGCCGCAGCTCGAACGCGCCCGCGAGGAATACCAGTTCTATCTCGACTGGCAGATGCCGGCCGAGCAGATCGAAATGCTCTCGGCCGAACAGGCGGCCAAGCGCATCCGCATCGCCAATCTCGGGGGGGCCTTCGTCATCCGCGACATGGCCCGCGTGCAGCCGGCCAAGCTGGTGCGCGGCCTGGCCCGCGTCGTCGAAAGCCTGGGCGTCTCGATCTATGAGGGCACCTCGGTCACCCGCTTCGAAAAGGGCCGGGTCGAGACCGATCGAGGCACGGTGCGCGCCCCAAAAATCATCCGCGCTACCGAAGGCTTTACCGCCGGCCTGCCCGGCCAGGAGCGCACCTGGCTGCCGCTCAACAGCGCCCAGATCGTCACCGAGCCGGTGCCGGAGGCGCTGTGGAAGGAGATCGGCTGGGAAGGCCATGAATTGCTCGGCGATGCGGCCCATGCCTATTGCTACGCCCAGCGCACCCGCGAGGGACGCATCACCATGGGCGGGCGCGGCGTGCCCTATCGTTTCGGCTCGAAGACCGACGTCAACGGCCAGACGCAGCAGGCGACCATCGAGGCGCTGCACCGCATCCTCACCCGCCTTCTGCCGCAGACGCGGCAATTGAAGATCGACCATGCCTGGTGCGGCGTGCTCGGCGTGCCGCGCGACTGGTGCACGACGGCCGGTTTCGACCGTTCGACCGGCATCGGCTGGGCCGGCGGGTATGTCGGGCTCGGTGTGTCCTCGTCCAACCTCGCCGGTCGCACGCTGGCCGACCTCGTGCTGAACCGCGACACGGAACTGACCGCCCTGCCTTGGGTCAACCGCACGGTGCGCCCCTGGGAGCCGGAGCCGTTCCGCTGGCTCGGCGTCCACTCCATGTACCAGCTTTACCGCATCGCCGACGAACGCGAATTCGCCGGCCTGCCCCATACCTCGAAGCTCGCCGGCATCGCCGACAGCATCACCGGACACTGAGCCGACACGATTGAATGACAGGAAACACGATGATATCCTTTGAAAACTTTGGCGATCTCCTCGCCCTCGACCTCGGCGATTTCGCAGCCAAGCCGACCTCCATCGAAGGCGAGCAGCAGGAAGCGGCCAAGGCGCTGTGGACCAGCCCGGACGGCAGGATGGAAACCGGCGTCTGGGAATGCACGCCGGGCCGCTTCACCGCCGACCGCAGCCAGGCCGCCGAGCTCTGCCACCTGCTGAGCGGCCGGGTGACGCTGCACAATGGCGACGGCTCGGCCCGCGAGATTGCCGCCGGCGAGATGTTCGTGCTGCCGCTCGGCTGGCGCGGCGAATGGACCATTCACGAGCAGACCCGCAAAATCTACACCATGGTCGCCAAGGCCTGAGCACCCCTGACATGACGGGAGGAGAATGCCGATGAACGACGTATTGCTGTTCCGCAAGGCGGAGCGCAGCTTCGAACCCTATGGCGACGACCCGGCGCGCGCCTCGATCAGCCGGCTCGTCGGCCCCGAGATCAGCCGCTCGATGGGCGCCGGCATCGCCCGCTTCGACGACTGTTCCATTGCCTGGACGGTGCTGTATGACGAGTTGATCGTCACGCTCGCCGGCACGTTCCGGCTGCGCGTCGGCGATACCGTGCATGAGGCCGGGCCGGGCGACGTGCTGTGGATCCCGGAAAACACCAGCCTGCATTACGAGGGCGACGGCGCAACCGTCTTCTACGCCCTGTCGCCGGTCGACTGGAAGGCGATTGCGGCGGCAAAGCGCGGAGAAGGCCAATGACCGAGGCGCTTTTCCCGCATCTGTTCTCGCCGATCACCCTTCGCGGCGCGAAAATCAAGAACCGTATCCTCTCCACCGGCCACGACACGACGCTGCCGACCGACGGCCTCGTCAACGAGGCGCTGATTGCCTACCACGAATCCCGCGCCAGGGGCGGCGTCGGCCTGATCGTCACCCAGGTCGCCGGCGTGCATGAGACGGCGCGCTATACTTCGCATATGCTGATGGCCACCGACGACGATTGCATCGAAGGCTATCGAAAGCTGGCGGATGCCTGTCATGCGCATGGCTGCACCGTCTTCTCGCAGCTTTTCCATCCCGGCCGCGAGATCATGGAAAGCGGCGACGGGCTGCTGGCCGTCGCCTATGCGCCCTCGGTCTCCCCCAACGAGCGGTTCCGCGTCATGCCGCGCGTCCTCGACCTTTCGATGATCAAGGAGATCATCGACGGCTATGCATCTGCCGCCCGGCGCATGTTCCAGGCCGGGCTCGACGGCGTCGAATTCGTTGCCAGCCATGGCTATCTGCCGGCGCAGTTCTTCAATCCCCGCGTCAACCGCCGCGAGGATGCCTATGGCGGCACGGTGGAGAACCGGCTGCGCTTCGCCCGCGAGGCGCTGGCCGCCATGCGCGCCGCGACCAGCGAGGACTTCGTCATCGGCATGCGCATCAGCGCCAGTGAACGCGATGAGGAAGGCCTGACCCAGGAAGAGGCACTGGAAAGCTGTCGAGGGCTGGAAGACCTGCTGGACTACGTCAACATTACCGCTGGCACCTCGGCGACGCTTGGCGGCGCGGTGCATATCGCCCCGCCCATGGCCTATCAGAGCGGCTATCTTGCCAGCGATGCCGATCGTTTCCGCCAGGGCCTGAAAATCCCGGTCTTCGTCGCCGGCCGCATCAATCAGCCGCAGGAGGCGGAAGCGATCATCGCCAAGGGACAGGCCGACATGTGCGGCATGACCCGGGCGCTGATCTGCGATCCGGCCATGCCCGCCAAGGCCGCCGACAACCGCCCGGACGATATCCGCGCCTGCATCGCCTGCAACCAGGCCTGCATCGGCCATTTCCATCGCGGCCTGCCGATTTCCTGCATCCAGCATCCCGAAACCGGGCGCGAACTGCGCTACGGCACGTTGACGCCGGCGGCGAAGCGCAAGCGGGTGATGGTGGTCGGCGGCGGCCCGGCCGGCATGAAGGCGGCGATCACCGCCGCCAAACGCGGCCATGACGTGACGCTCTACGAGGCCAACCGCCAGCTCGGCGGCCAGGCCAATCTGGCGCAACTGCTACCGCGCCGCTCCGAATTCGGTGGAATCGTCACCAACCTGTCGCGCGAACTCGAACTGGCGCAGGTGCGCATCCAGCGCGGCATCACCGTCGATCGCGAACTGGTCGAACGGGAAAAGCCCGACAGCGTCGTCATCGCCACCGGTGCGGCCCCTTATCGTCCCGAGATTGCCGACGACGGCAGCGTGCAGGTGGTTGATGCCTGGCAGATCCTGCGCCGCGAGGTCAAGCCCGGCCGCCGCGTCGTCGTCGCCGACTGGCGCAGCGACTGGATCGGCCCCGGCATCGCCGAGCTGCTGACCAGGGACGGCTGCGAAGTCGATCTGGCGCTGAGCAGCACCCATCTCGGCGACGCCCTGCCGCTCTATGTGCGCGACAATCTCGTCGCCGAGCTGCACAAGTTGCAGGTGCGCATCACCCCCTATGCCCGCCTGTTCGGCGCTGACAGCGGCACCGTCTACATGCAGCACACCGCCAGCGGCGAGCCGATCCTGTTCGAAAACGTCGATACGCTGGTGCTCTGTCTCGGCCATCGTCCGCAGGATGCACTGCAACAAGAACTGGCTGGACTCGATATCGAGATCCGCATGGCTGGTGACTGTCTGGCACCGCGCACAGCGGAAGAAGCGGTTTTCGAGGGCTTGAAGCTGGGCGCAGCTCTTTGAAATTCGCTGAAAATTTGAGCGGAGGCGCATACCCGCGCCTCCTGCCAAGCGCATAATGCATAGCTGCATTGCACAAAAATTCATTGCTCCTCGCACAATTTGCAGGCATCTTGCACGCAGATGAAGCACATGGTGGTTTCCTCCCAGACCCACCGTTTCATCTGTTCCCCTCTGGAGGTTTAGACCTTCACACCTTATGGGCCGCGATTTTTTCGTCGGCCCTTTTTTCTTGTCCGATCCTGTCTATGCACACGACCGTCATCGCATTGTCACCCTTGACCTATGACAATGACCCTTGCTGCCCTATGTCGCATTCATCCGGCACGCTGCATCAGGAGACGACGATGACGACAGTCGATGACCGCCAAGACCTCGCCCTGCTCGACCGCTACTGGCGGGCCGCCAATTATCTCTCCGTCGGGCAAATCTACCTGCTGGACAATCCGCTGCTGAAGCAACCGCTTGCGGCGGAGCATATCAAGCCGCGCCTGCTCGGCCATTGGGGCACGACGCCGGGGCTGAATTTCATCTATGCCCATCTCAACCGCATCATTCGCGCCCGCGATGCCGACGTCATCTATATGTGCGGCCCCGGCCATGGCGGGCCGGGCATGGTCGCCAATACCTATCTGGAAGGCAGCTACAGCGAGATCTATCCCGAGATTTCGGAAGACGCCGAGGGAATGCAGAAACTTTTCCGGCAATTCTCCTTCCCCGGCGGCATTCCCAGCCACGCCGCGCCGGAAACGCCGGGCTCCATCCATGAGGGCGGCGAGCTCGGCTATGCGCTGGTCCATGCCTACGGCGCCGCCTTCGACAATCCCGAGCTGACGGTCGCCTGCGTCATCGGCGACGGCGAGGCCGAGACCGGGCCGCTGGCGGCGAGCTGGCATTCCAACAAGTTCCTCAACCCCGCCCATGACGGTGCGGTGCTGCCGATCCTGCATCTCAACGGCTACAAGATCGCCAATCCCACCATTCTCGGCCGCATGACCGACGCCGATCTCGATCATCTGTTCCGGGGCTATGGCTACGAACCCTTCTTCGTCGAGGGTCATGAGCCGGAGGCGATGCACCGCGCGATGGCCGAAACGCTGGACACCGTCTTCGACCGCATCGCCGCCATCCGCGCCGAGGCGCGCTCGGGGGGCAAGGCGCAAGGCATGCCGCGCTGGCCGATGATCGTGCTGCGCAGCCCCAAGGGCTGGACCGGGCCGAAGGAGGTGGACGGCAAGAAGGTGGAAGGCTTCTGGCGCGCCCATCAGGTGCCGGTCGCCAATTGCCGCGGCGATGCCGATCACCGCAAGATCCTCGAAGACTGGATGCGCTCCTACGATCCCGCCGACCTGTTCGACGAAAACGGTCGGTTGAAACCGGAGTTGCGGGCGCTGGCCCCGGACGGCACGCGCCGCATGGGCGCCAATCCGCATGCCAATGGCGGGTTGCTGCGCAAGGAGTTGAAGACGCCCGACATCGCCGATCATGCGATTTCCGTCTCGCCCGAAGCGCGCGGCGCGATTTCGGTGCAGACGACGGAAATTCTCGGCCGCTACCTGCGCGACGTCGTCAGGCTGAATGACGCGGAACGCAATTTCCGCATCTTCGGGCCGGACGAGACCGAGTCCAACCGCCTCGGCAGCGTTTTCGAGGCGACGGAGCGGGTGTGGATGGAAGGCATAGAGCCCTACGACGTGCATCTTTCCCGCGAGGGACGGGTGACGGAGGTGCTATCCGAGCATCTTTGCCAGGGCTGGCTGGAAGGCTATCTGCTGACCGGGCGGCATGGCTTCTTCTCCTGCTACGAAGCCTTTATTCACATCGTCGATTCCATGTTCAACCAGCATGCCAAATGGCTGAAAGTGTCGCGCGAGCTGGAATGGCGCAAGCCGGTCTCCTCGCTGACCTATCTCCTGACGTCGCATGTCTGGCGGCAGGACCATAACGGTTTCAGCCATCAGGATCCCGGCTTCGTCGATCTCGTCGCCAACAAGAAGTCCGACATCGTGCGCATCTACCTGCCGCCGGACGCCAATACGCTGCTCTGGGTCGGCGATCATTGCCTGAAGACCTGGGACCGCATCAACGTCATTGTCGCCGGCAAGCAGCCGGAGCCGCAATGGCTGACGATGGACGAGGCCGTCGCCCATTGCGATGCCGGCCTCGGCATCTGGGACTGGGCCGGCACCGAGGACGGCGCGGTGGCGCCGGACGTGGTGATGGCCTGCGCCGGCGACGTGCCGACCATGGAAGCGCTGGCCGCCGTCATGCTGCTGCGCACGGCGATCCCGGCGTTGAAAATCCGCGTCGTCAATGTCGTCGACCTCATGACCCTGCAATCGCAGGACCAGCATCCGCACGGAATTTCCGATGCCGAATTCGACCGGTTGTTCACCACCGACCGGCCGGTGATCTTCGCCTATCACGGCTATCCCACCCTGATCCATCGCCTGACCTACAAGCGCACCAACCATCGCAACATCCATGTGCGCGGCTTCATCGAGGAGGGCACGACGACGACGCCCTTCGACATGACGGTGCTCAACGAACTCGACCGTTTCCACCTTGCCATCGAGGCCATCGAGCGCGTGCCGGGTCTGAAGGAGAAAGCCGGCCCGGCCATCGCTGCCCTGCGTGAAAAACTGGCCGAGCATCACGATTATGTCCGCGAATACGGCGAGGACATGCCGGAGATCCGCGACTGGGCCTGGACTGCGGGACGAGGATAAACGGGTGAACATCGAGCTCTTCCGCCACGAGACCATCCTCGACCAATGCGCCGGCCTGCCGCCCTTGCCGACGGCGGTGGTGCATCCGGTGCAGCCCGCCGTATTGCAAGCGACGGCCGACGCCGTCGCCGCAGGGCTGATCGTCCCGGTCCTTGTCGGGCCGACGGCGCGGATTGCGGAAGCCGCAGCCCACCTCGATATCTCCGGCTGGGAAATCGTCGATACCGAGCACAGCCATGCGGCGGCGCAGACCGCCGCCGACATGGCCGCGAAGGGCCGGGTCGGGGCGCTGATGAAGGGTGCGCTGCATACCGACGAACTGCTGGGCGCCGTGGTGCGCGCCGAATCGGGCCTGCGCACCGAGCGGCGCATTTCCCATGCCTATCTGATGGCCATCGCCAGCTATCCCAAGCCGTTCATCATCACCGATGCGGCGGTCAACATCTTCCCCGATCTCGCCGCCAAGGCCGATATCGCCCAGAACGCCATCGATCTCTGGCGGGTGGTATTCGGCAGCGAAAGACTGCCGAAGCTGGCGGTGCTGGCCGCCGTCGAGACCGTCAATCCGAAGATGACGGCGACGCTGGATGCGGCCGCCCTTTGCAAGATGGCCGATCGCGGCCAGATCGCCGGCGGGCTGATCGACGGGCCGCTGGCCTTCGACAATGCGATCAGCGCCGCAGCGGCAGCCGACAAGGGCATCCTCTCGCCGGTCGCGGGCGATGCCGATATCCTGCTGGTGCCGGATATCGAGGCCGGCAACATGCTCGCCAAGCAACTGACTTTTCTCGGCGGCGCGGAGGCGGCCGGCATCGTGCTCGGCGCGCGCGTGCCCATCGTGCTCACCAGCCGCGCCGACAGTGTCCAGACAAGGCTGCTCTCCTGCGCGCTCGCCATATTGCTCGCCGAGGCGCGAAAGCAAGGGCTGATCAAATGATCGATACGCTGCTCGTTCTCAACACGGGTTCCTCCAGCCTGAAATTCCAGGTTTTCCGGCTTGATACGCTCGATGTGCTGATGCAGGGCAAGGTTGCCGATATCGGCGGCGCGGCCGCGCTCGCCGCGACGCTTGCCGATGGTGAAAAGCTCTCGGCCGAGGTCGGCGGCAACGACCACGATGCGGCGCTCGCTGCGGTGATGACGCTGGTCGACCGCCATGACGACGACTGGCGCACCAAAGCGGTGGTGCATCGCATCGTCCATGGCGGCACGCGCTTTGCCGATCCGGTGATCGTCACGCCGGAGATCGAGGCGGAACTGCGCCGCCTCGTGCCGCTCGCGCCGCTGCACCAGCCGCACAATCTCGCCGGCCTCGACGCCTCGAACCGGCTGGCCCCGGATGCGCTCGACATCGCCTGCTTCGACACCGCCTTCCATGCCGGCCATAGCGAGGTCATCTCCAGCTTCGCCATCGAGAAGGATTTTCGCGACAAGGGCATCCGTCGCTACGGGTTTCACGGGCTGTCCTATGAATGGATCGCCCACGCGCTTCGCGAACAGCATCCGTCGCTCTATCACGGCCGCGTCGTCGCCGCCCATCTCGGCAATGGCGCCAGCCTCTGCGCGCTCGGCAACGGCGTCAGCATCGATACGACCATGGGCATGACGGCGCTGGACGGCCTGCCGATGGGCACCCGCTGCGGCGCTATCGATGCCGGCGCGGTGATCTTCATGCAGCGCGAACTGGGGCTGACGCCCGACGAGGCCGAGCATCATCTCTACGAGCGCTCCGGCCTGAAGGGGCTTTCCGGCCTCACCAACGATGTCGAGGCGCTGCTCGCCTCGCCCGATCCGCGCGCCGCCTTCGCGCTCGATTATTTCACCCTGCGGGTGGCGCAGCATGCGGCGATGATGGCGGTGTCGATGGGCGGCCTCGACGCCATCGTCTTCACCGGCGGCATAGGCAAACATGCGGGGCCGATCCGCCAGTCGATCACCGACCGCCTCGCCTTTCTCGGCCCCTTCGAAACACTGGTCATCCCCGCCAACGAAGAGCGGATGATGGCCCAACACGCCCGGCGGCTGCTCGCCGGACAGGCGTGATTTCAGGCGGCAGCCCTACCCTCTCTTCCGTCATGCTCGGGCTTGTCCCGAGCATCTAACCACGTAAGAGATATCCATTATCCTCAACCGCTTAGCGGGCGTCGGCAGATCCTCGGCACAAGGCCGAGGATGACGAAATATCGGAAGTTTACTCCTTCTCGAAGGCTTCGCGCACCCGGAAAATCGCCAGCGCCACGGCGCAGATGACGATGGGGATGGAGATCAGCATGACGAAGGGGCTGATGTGGTAGCCGGCGTGATCGGCGGCTTCCATGGCGGTCTTCATCAGGCTCAGCAGGTAATAGCTGATGGCGATCACCGACAGGCCCTCGACGGCGCGCTGGATCTTGAGCTGCGTTGCCGCGCGCTCGGCGAGCGCCTGGATCTGCACCGCATTCTGCGCTTCGACTTCCACCTGGATGCGGGTCTGCAGCAGGTCGAGGATATGCATCGCCGCCTGCGAGAGCTGTTCGAGGCGCAGCGCGGTGGCCTCGCAGGTGCGTACCGCCGGGCGGAAGCGGCGCATGACGAAGACGCCGAAGCGCTGGAAGCCGGGCACATGCGTCTCACGCAGGTCGCCGATGCGTTCTTCCACGATCTTCGCATAGGCGGCGGTGGCGCCGAAACGGTTGCGGGTTTCCGCCGCCGCCGAGATCAGATGCGCCGAGAGCGTCGAGATCTCGTTGAGGAGCTGCTTGTGGCCGTCGGGCTCGACGGTGCGGTTGCGGCTGGCGAGATCGGCGAGCCGCCGGTCGTAGGAGGCCAGTTCCGGCCCCAGCTTGCGCGCCTGCGGCAGGCTGAGCAGCGCCATGGCGCGATAGGTCTCCACCTCGCAGAGGCGGCGCACCATGCGGCCGAGGCGATAGCTGTTCAGGTAGCGGTTGAACAGCAGGACACGGCAGCCATGGTCGGTGCTGTCATGGAAATCGGAGCAGATCAGCGCCGCATCGCCGCCGATATAGGAGGCGGCGGTATCGGCGAAACCGAATTGGGTGAGATAGGGCAGCAGATCGTCGGGCACGTCGTTGCGCACCAGCACCGCCAGTCGGTAGATGACGCGCGCGGCGGAGACGCCGGCCTCGCGCTCGGCATCGGCCGCCGTCAGCGTCGGCATCGGCCAATGCTCGGCATTGGTCGCCATGGCCGTGACGCGGGTGACGGTGATGAATTCGGTGTGGAATTCGACGCGGGTCTGGACGCCGGCCGAAACATGGGTGGGCCGCGCCGTGGTCAGCGCGGCGCTATGCCAGCCCTGATCGTCGGTCGGCATGAAGGCGAGGTGTTCGACGAAGGCCGGCCCGGTGAAATAGGTGGACGGGCGCGCATGCAGTTCGGCATTGAATTCCCCGGACATTGCCACTCCCCAAAGGCAACAAAAAACCGCCGCCCCATTTCCATGGAACGGCGGCGGGCACCCTAGCTGGCGATCAGCGGTCTGTCGACCGCCTGAAAGCAGAGCTTAAGTGATTGAATCGATTTAGCCGATGGCCATCAGGCTGGCATTGCCGCCGGCCGCCGTCGTGTTGATCGAGGTGGAGACTTCCTCCAGCAGCCAGTTGAGGCAATAGGCCTCGGCGCCGGCTTCCAGCTCGGCGCTCGTCGCGGCCTGGACCAGCACCAGCGGACCCGGCAGGGCGGCGATCTTCTTGCCAACCTCGACGGTGCGCGCGGCATCGCCTTCGATCAGCGCGCCGGCATAAGGCGCATTGGCCGCCCAATCCTTGCTCCAGGTGATGCGGGCGACGACGCTGGCCGGCAGGTCGCGCAGCGAGGCTTCCAGCCCCGAGCCGGAATCGATCGCCACTTCGTTGCCGGTGGCAAGGGCGGCGGTGAGCTGGCGATAGAGGCCGACTTCGGTCTGCGGTACCAACAGGATGCGGCCACGCGGGTGCAGGGCATAGACGTTGCGCTCGCCGACCGGGCCGGGCAGATCGAGCACGAGGCCGAGGGCGGAAACGCCGCCGGTCTCGCGCGCATCCCGCGCCAGTTCGTTGCGGCCGCGCTGGCCGAGCCAGCGGGCGAAATCGGTGAGCGCCGGATCGGTATGCACCGAGCTGTGGCGCGGCGGCACCGGGGCGTTATCCACCAGACGGCCGAGATAGAGCGGACCGCCGGCCTTCGGGCCGGTGCCGGACAGGCCACGGCCGCCGAAAGGCTGCACGCCGACCACCGCGCCGATGACGTTGCGGTTGATATAGACGTTGCCGACGCGGATGAGGCCGGTCACATGGCTGATCGTCTCGTCGAGGCGGGTGTGCAGGCCGAAGGTCAGGCCGTAACCGGTCGAATTGATGTCCTCGATCAGCCGCTCCAGGTCGTCGCGCTTGTAGCGCAGGACATGGAGGACCGGGCCGAAGACTTCGCGATGCAGATCCTTCAGCGAGCCGATCTCGACGATCGTCGGGGCGACGAAGGTGCCGTTTTCGGTTTCGGGGCCGAGCGGCAATTGCTCGACCTTGCGGCCGAGGCCGCGCATGCCGGCGATATGCTTCTCGATGATGCCCTTGGCCTCGTCGGTAATGACAGGACCGATATCGACCTTGAGGCTATCGGTGCGGCCGATGGAAAGCTCCTTCAGCGCGCCCTTGAGCATGGTGAGGATACGGTCGGCGACGTCTTCCTGCAGGCACAGCACGCGCAGCGCCGAGCAGCGCTGGCCGGCGCTGTCGAAGGCCGAGGCGATGACGTCGAAGACCACCTGTTCGGCCAGCGCCGAGGAATCGACGATCATGGCGTTCTGGCCGCCGGTTTCGGCGATCAGCGGGATCGGCTTGCCGTTCGGCAGCAGGCGCGCGGCAAGCTGGGCCTGGATGAGGCGGGCGACCTCGGTCGAACCGGTGAACATCACGCCGCAGGTTTCCGGCGCGGCGACGAGGGCCGCCCCGATGCGGCCATCACCCGGCAGCAATTGCAGGGCAGCACGCGGGATGCCGGCCTCATGCAGGATGCGCACGCCTTGCGCGGCGATCAACGGCGTTTCTTCCGCCGGCTTCGCCAGCACCGGATTGCCGGCGACCAGCGCCGCGGCGATCTGGCCGGAGAAGATGGCGAGCGGGAAGTTCCACGGGCTGATGCAGACGATCGGGCCGAGCGGCTTGTGCGTGACGCCGAGCGTGCGCCGCGCCTGTTCGGCGTAGTAGCGCAGGAAATCGATGGCTTCGCGCACTTCGGCAATGGCGTTCGGCATCGACTTGCCAGCCTCGCGCATGATCAGGCCGAGCAGCACCGGCATGTCGCGCTGCATGATGTCGGCGGCACGTTCCAGGCAGGCGGCGCGCTCGGCGGGCGGTGTCGCACCCCAGCTTGCGCCGGCGGTGGCGGCGATCTGCATGGCCCTGGCGACTTCGCCTTCGGCGATTTCGGTCACCGTGCCGACCACGTCCCTGTTGTCGCCGGGGTTGAGGACCGGGCGGCTCGTGCCGCTGGCCTCGCCTTCGCCCAGCGTCGGGCCGGAGCGCCATTCGCGGGTGGCGGAGCCGTCGAGCGTTGCCGAAATCTCGGCGAGGACCGTTTCGTTCGACAGGTCGAGGCCGGCCGAATTCCTGCGGGCGCCAAAAAGGTCGTCCGGCAGGGCGATCTGGTCGTGGCGGGCGCCGACGACGGCCATCGAGCGGACGACATCGGCCGGATCGGCGACCAGCTCGTCGATGGAGACCGACTTGTCGCCGATGCGATTGACGAAGGAGGAGTTGGCGCCGTTTTCGAGCAGGCGGCGGACGAGATAGGCCAGCAGCGTCTCATGCGTACCAACAGGCGCATAGATGCGGGCCGGGCGGTTCAGCTTGGCCGAGCCGACGACTTCGTCATAGAGCGGCTCACCCATGCCGTGCAGGCACTGGAACTCATACTTGCCGGTCTGGAAATCCGGGCCGGCCAGCTGGTAGATCGTCGCCAGCGACTGGGCATTGTGGGTGGCGAATTGCGGGAAGACGGCATCGGTCGCCGCCAGCAGTTTTCGCGCGCAGGCGATGTAGGAGACGTCGGTGTGGACCTTGCGGGTATAGACCGGGAAATCCTCGAGACCGTCGACCTGGGCGCGCTTGATCTCGGCATCCCAATAGGCACCCTTTACCAGGCGCACCATGATGCGACGGTTCGTGCGGCGGGCGAGATCGATGATGAAATCGAGAACGAAGGGGCAGCGCTTGCCATAGGCCTGCACCACGAAACCCATGCCGTTCCAGCCGGCGAGATCGGGGTCTTCGCACAGGCTCTGCAGCAGGTCGAGCGACAGTTCGAGGCGGTCGGCTTCCTCGGCGTCGATGTTGAGGCCGATGTCGTATTTCTTCGAGAGAAGCGCCAGCGCCTTCACCTTCGGCAGCAGTTCGCTCATGACGCGCTCCGCCTGGGCGCGGACATAACGCGGATGCAAGGCCGAGAGCTTGATGGAAATACCGGGGCCGTCATAGATGCCGCGACCGGCGGAGGCTCGGCCGATGGCATGGATGGCGGTCTCGTAATCCTTGTAATAGCGCTCGGCATCGGCGGCGGTGGTCGCAGCCTCGCCCAGCATGTCGTAGGAATAGCGGAAACCGCGTTCTTCCAGCGGCCGGGCGCGCTTCAGCGCCTCGTCGATGGTCTCGCCGGTGACGAACTGCTCGCCCATCATGCGCATCGCCATGTCGACACCGCGGCGGATGACCGGCTCGCCGGCGCGCGCGATGAGGCGCGTCAGCGCAGCGGAAAGGCCGCGGTCGTTGACCGTCGAGGTGAGCTTGCCGGTGACCACGAGGCCCCAGGTGGCGGCGTTGACGAACAGCGAGCGACCGCCGCCCATATGCGACTTCCAGTCGCCTTCGGCGATCTTGTCGCGGATCAGCGCGTCGCGGGTGGCGGTGTCGGGAATGCGCAGCAGGGCTTCGGCCAGGCACATCAGCGCCACGCCTTCCTGGCTGGAGAGCGAATATTCATGCACCAGCCCTTCGACGCCGGCGCCCTTGTGCTTGGCGCGCAAGGCCTCGATCAGGCTGCGTGCGGTGGCGCGCACGGCCTTGCGTGTATCTTCAGGCAGGGTCGCCTGTTCAAGCAGCGTCGCGACGCATTCGGCCTCGGGCCGGCGATAGGCCGCGGTGATCGCCTGCCTGAGCGGCGTCTGCGGGCGGATGGAGGGCGCGAAATCGGCAAAGGGTCTTGGGGTCGACACAGAAAGGTCTCCGTCGAAGTTCGAGGCAAATGGCGTGATTTCCGGAACGGGAGCATGGCCCTCGCGTGACGCTTGCGCAAGGCCGCGCGCCATCCTCCCTCTTTCCGGCTCTGCGGCATTGTATATCACGCCGCCACGCGATATGCGTACTGGAGATCGGCAATTTTCAGCGCATTTAGTCTTATTTATTCGCCAATTGGAGTGAAAAAAGATGGCTCAGACTTCGATTTCAGGCGAATTGGATAGCTATGATATCAAGATTATCCAGGCGCTCGTCGATGACGGACGCCTGTCGATCACCGACCTCTCGGAAAAGGTCGGCCTGTCGAAGACACCCTGCCACCAGCGACTGAAACGGTTGATCAAGGATGGTTACATCCTCGGCTTTCGCGCCGTACTCGATCCGCAGAAACTCGGGCTCGACCATGTCGCCTATACCGAGGTGAAACTCTCCGACACCCGCGAGGCGGCGCTGCACAGTTTCAACGAGGCGGTGCGCAATATCCGGGAGATCGAGGAATGCCAGATGATCGCCGGCTCCTATGATTACCTGCTCAAGGTTCGCACCGCCGACATGCGCCGCTTCCGCCGGGTGCTCGGCGAATATATCTCGACGCTACCGCATGTCGCCAGCACCTCCACCTTCGTGGTGATGGAATCGGTGAAGGAGGCCAATCTGCGGCCGGCTTAAGGTCTGCCAGGTTTCCTCTGAACCTGACAGACCTTAAGCTTCTTTGTTTTTGTTTGCCTTTTCTGGAAAACCGGTTTCCACTTTTCACTGACAAACTCCAAGATTTCTGCCGTTGTTTTGAGATCGATCAAGGAGCGGATGGAAGGAGGCTGACAGACTTGCCATGAAACGACAAGAAAGGAGGCCTCCATGTCGAACACGCCGCACACGCTGGGAGAGGAATTTCCCGGCCAGCTCGACGCCATTCACGCCCTCAAGGCCACGGATGCGCATTTCGCCCGCATCCTTGACGACTATGATACGGTCAACGATCAGATTCACCGGGCCGAGACACGTATCGACGCCATCAGCGAAGAGGCGGAAGTGATGCTGCGCAAGCGCCGCCTGGCGCTGAAGGACGACATCGCCAAGGCCTTGTCGCAGTAATACAAACGAAAACGGCGCCGGATTTTCCGGCGCCGTCACTTTCAGGGCCGGCGTTCAAAACGCCGGCCTTTTTCGATTGCGCCGGTCAGGCCGCGTCGGGGCGATGCACGGTCTTGACTTCCAGGAAGTCCTCCAGGCCGAAGAGGCCGCCTTCGCGGCCGTTTCCAGACTGCTTGTAGCCGCCGAACGGGCTGCCGTAACGGTGTGGGCCGCCATTGATATGCACCATGCCGGCGCGCAGGCGCGACGCGACGCGCTCGGCGCGCTCGGCATCGCCGGTCTGTAGATAGGCGGCGAGACCATAAGCCGTGTCGTTGGCGATGGCGATGGCTTCCTCTTCGGTGTCGAAGGGGATGATCGCCAGGACCGGGCCGAACACTTCCTCACGGGCGATGCGCATCCCGTTGTTGACGTCGGCGAAGATCGTCGGCTTGACGAAATAGCCGGTCTCGAAACCTTCCGGCTTGCCCGGGCCGCCGACGAGAACGCGCGCGCCTTCGGCGACGGCCGCCTCGATCAGCGCCTGCACGCGGCCGAACTGGATATGCGAGACAAGCGGGCCGATATGGCCGCCCTCTTCCTGCGGATTGCCGACGGTTGCCTCGCGGCCGGCGCGTTCGGCGATCTCCAGCACCTTGTCATAGACGGAGCGCTCGACCAGCATGCGGGTCGGGGCGTCGCAGGACTGGCCGGAATTGTTGAAGCATTCGAAGACGCTGCCGGCGACGCGGCCTTCCAGGTCGGCGTCGGCGAAGACGATGTTCGGCGACTTGCCGCCGAGTTCCAGCGTCACGCGCTTGACGGTGTCGGCCGCATCCTTGCTGACCGCAATGCCGGCGCGGGTCGAGCCGGTGAAGGACATCATGTCGATATCCTTGTGCTTCGAGAGTGCCGCGCCGCATTCGATGCCGTCGCCGTTGACGAGGTTGAAGACGCCGGCAGGGAAGCCGGCCTCATCCACCATCTCGGCATAGAGCATGGCGTTGAGCGGCGTGAATTCCGAGGGCTTCAGCACGCAGGTGCTGCCGGTCGCCAGCGCCGGAACCACTTTCAGCGCGATCTGGTTGATCGGCCAGTTCCAGGGGGTGATGAGGCCGCAGACCCCGATCGGCTCCCGGCGCAGGACGTCGCCATTCGGCAGCACTTCGCGGGTCTTCAGCCGCTTCAGCCCGTCGATGAAGCCCTGAAGATGGCCGACGCCGACATCGGCCTGCTGCTCGCGGCTCATGGTGATCGGCGCGCCGAGTTCCAGCGTGATCGTCTGGGCCATTTCTTCGTAACGGCGCTTGTAGACTTCCATCAGCTTTTCCAGAAGCGCGATGCGCTCCTCGACGCTGGTCTGGCCGTAGGTGGCGAAAGCCTTCTTGGCGGCGGCGACGGCGCGATCGATATCGGCAGCCGTCCCCATCGAGATGACGGCGATCGGCTGTTCCGTCGCCGGATTGATCACCTCGAGATCGTGGGGCTTCAACGGATCCACCCACTGGCCGTCGATGTAGAATTTGCGCTTGTCGAGCATGCTGTTCTCCCGTCGCGTTTCGTCTTTTGCCTGTCCATCCGGCACTGCGACGACCGGACGGACGGCGACAATAGACACCACAGAATCGGCAGAAATGAAATGACTTATCAGTGAAAAACGGCTGGGGAAGATGCGGTGCGCACCCTCCCCCGCGTCGTCACGCCGAAAAACGCTCCGGCCGGAAGCTGGCAAGCATTGGGTGACGGGCGCCGGTCGCGATCTCATAGGCAAGCAATTCGCCGACGATCAAGCCAAGCGTCGCGCCGCTGTGGCTGAAGGCCACGTAATAGCCCGGTATGGCGGACAGTTCGCCCATGACCGGTTCGCCATCGCCGGGGATCGGCTTGCGGCCGGCGCCATAGGCGGCGACTTCGAGCTTCGGGTGCCCTTCCAGGATTTTCGAGGCTTCGGCCAGCAGGGCGTCCAGGGTTGATTGCCGGACATCATAGGACCCGTCGGCGTTGGTGGAAACCTCGTCCGCCGCCCAATCGGCATCGACGGAAAAACCCCCATCCGGCGCGGGGCGGACGGCGACGCGGGGCGTATTCAGCACCGCCTTCAGCGGGTGATGCAGCGGTTTGGTCATGATCAGCAGCGCCACCGGCGTGCCGTCGTCGATGCGCTGGCCGGCCTCCGCGACCATGGCCGGCACCGAGGGTCCGGTGGCGAGCAGCACGGCGTCGCCCGCGAAACGGTTTCCGGCGGCGGTGTGCGCTCCGACCGCGCGGCCGTTCTCGACGATCACCTTCGCCGCACCCTGATCGGTGACGAGCGTGCCGCCATTCGCCGAGAATTCCTTCAGCAGATGGGCGATCAGCGCCGGCAGGTCGACCCAGCCTTCGCCGGGATTGAAGATCGCGCCCTGCGGCGTGATCGTGGCGGCATCGACGCCGGGCGTGACGCCGGCGACATCGTCGGGCCGCAGATGCAGCGCATCGTAAGCCAGCGAGACTTCATGCGCATAAGCGGCGGCGATCTCGTTCTTCGCATCGTCCGCGTCCCAGGTCAGCCCGCCCTCGAAGGACAGCCAGTCGACCTTGCCGACGCGGTTGGCCAGCGTGCGGTAGCGATCGATGCCGGCCATGCGCAGCCGGTGATAGTCGTCGGAGCGCATGCGCGCCGAGTTCAGCCAGGAAAGCGAACGGCCGGACGCGCCGTTGCCGGCCGGGCCGTCATTGAGAAGCGTGACGGCGATGCCGCGCCGCTGGAGCTGCACGGCGGTGGAGACGCCGAAGATGCCGGCGCCGATGACGACGACCTGGGAGATTTTCGTTGCGGACATGGTTTGCACTTTCATTCGGGATTGCGAAGGATGATCACAGCACTTCGGCGAGGAAGCGCTTGAGGCGCGGGCTTTGCGGCGCATCGAAAATCCGGTCGGGCGGACCGGCCTCGACGATGCGACCCTCGTCCATGAACACGACCTGATCGGCCACGCGCCGGGCAAAGCCCATTTCATGGGTGACGACCACCATGGTCATGCCTTGGCTGCCGAGATCGGCCATCAGGTTGAGCACGCCCTTGACCAGTTCGGGATCGAGGGCGCTGGTCACCTCGTCGAAGAGGATGACTTCCGGCTCCATGGCGAGAGCGCGGGCAATGGCGACGCGCTGCTGCTGGCCGCCGGAGAGGCCGCCGGGGCGATGATGCTGGCGGCTCGCCAGCCCGACATCGGAGAGCCGCGCCTTGGCGATGCGCTCGGCCTCTTCCTTCGACAGGCCCTTGACCCGGTTCGGCGACAGCATGACGTTTTCCAGCGCCGTGTGGTCCGGAAACAGGTTGAAGTGCTGGAACACCATGCCGACGCGGCGGCGCAGCTTTTCCGGCTTCATGGCGAGAATGCTCTCGCCGTCGATCAGGATATCGCCGTCCCTGGGCTCGACGAGGCGATTGAGGCAGCGCAGCAGCGTCGACTTGCCCGAGCCCGAGGGACCGATGATGCAGGTGACGCTGCCGGGCTTGACCGTGAGATCGACACCCTTCAGCACCTCCAGCTCGCCATAGGCCATGCCGAGATTGCGCACGTCGAGGCTGCCGCCCTTGAAGACCGGGCCGGTCTCGGCGCGATCGACACCTTCCAGCTCGCTGACTTCCTCCAGCCCGCTGGTAATGGCGGACGGTCGCTGCTTGCCGATGCGCAGACGGTTGTCGATATAATTGACCAGATGGGTGAGCGGCACGGTGATGACGAGATAGAAGATGCCGGCCAGCAGCAGCGGCGACAGGTTGCCGGTGACCACCGCCTGGTCCTGCCCCACGCGAAAGATCTCGCGCTCGGAGGCGAGCAGGCCGAGGAAATAGACGAGGCTCGAATCCTTGACATTGCCGATGAACTGGTTGACCAGCGCCGGCAGAACCCGGCGGATGCCCTGCGGCACGACGATGAGGCGCATGCCCTGCCCATAGCTCATCGACAGCGCCCGGCACGCCTCCATCTGGCCGCGATCGACGCTCTGGATGCCGGCGCGGAAAATCTCGCCGATATAGGCGCCGGCGATCAGGCTAAGCGCCAGGATGCCGAGCGGATAGGGCGACGGGCCGAAGAGTTCGCGACCCAGGCGGGCGAACCCCTGCCCGATCAAGAGGATGGTGACGATGGCCGGCAGGCCGCGAAAGATATCGGTATAGACGCGGGCGGGAATGCGCAGCCAGGGCGAGCGCGAAATGCCCATGATCGCCAGAAGCATGCCGATGACCACGCCGAGCACGGTGGATGCGGCGGCCAGGATCAGCGTATTCTTCAGGCCGACCATGATCATGGCCGGCAGCACCTCGGCCATCGCATCCCAGTCGAGGAAGCTGCGACGCAGGTTTTCAAGCCAGTTCATCAAGAATTTCCCTCAAGGGCAGGCAGCCGACGCGGCAACGGTCTCACGTCGGCAACGGATGGCCCCGGCCCGTCAAGCGCCGGGGCCGCGCGGCTTACTTCTTGGGAAGATATTCGTCCGGCATCGGCGAGCCCGGGAACCACTTTTCATAAAGCGTCTTCCAGGTGCCGTCCTGCATGGCCTCGTGCAGCGCCTTGTTGAGAGCGGCCTTCAGCGCGTCGTTGCCCTTGCGGATGACGAAGCCGGCCGGCGCGTCGAAGCTCGGAATGTTGATCGCAACCTTCAGCGTCGGGTAACGGCCGGTATAATCCTTGGCCGCCTCGTAATCGAGGAAGTGCGCGTCGATCGAGCCGTTGTTGAGGGCCACGACGGCGGAATTGTTGTCAGGGAATTTCACGAGGTCGGTGCCGGTGAAATTCTTCTGGGCGTAGATTTCCTGCAGCGTGCCCTGCACGACGCCGAGACGCTTGCCCTTGAGACCGGCGGCATCCTTGATCGCCGCATCCGGCGTCAGCACCGAAAGATAGCCGGCGAGATAACCGTCGGAGAAATCAACCGTCTTCTTGCGAGCCTCCGTGGTGCCGATGGCCGCCACCGCCACATCGAAGCGGCCATTGGCGACCGAGGGCATCAGCGCCGAGAATTCCTGGCCGGTGAAGATCACCTGGTCCTTCTTGAAGCCCATGCGCTCGGCGACGTTGAGAAACAGTTCGATGTCAAAGCCGGTGAAATTGCCGTCGGCGGTGGTGAAGGTGTAGGGCTTGGCATCGCCCATCGTGCCGACGCTGATCGTCTTGGCGTCGATGAGGCCGAGCGGATTGTCGTCGGCCAGCGCGGGCGTCGCCGTGGCGCCGGTGACGGCGAGCGTCAGGGCAAGGGCGGCGGCGCGCACCCGGCCGAAAATCCCGTGGGTTGCAGATCCAGTGGTCATCAGTCTCGTTCTCCTGCTCCGGTGGTTGTTTGCCGGACGGAAAGACGCAACGGGTCTCCCGGCGGACGCCAGGCATTCCGCCTGGGCGTCCGTCTGGCGTGCGCATGCCGTCCGGAGTCTCGTCTCCCTCATGAGACCGGTTTCTTTCCTCAATGAGACCGGTCTCTTTCAGATTTGACGATTGTTATATTCGCATTGACCGCTCGTCAATATGTCTTGTACACCTTGGCGCCATGGAACAGGATCATGGAAAGGCAGCCTCCGTGACCGTCGCCGACGTGGCGCGGGCCGCCGGCGTTTCGAAAGCAACCGCAGCGCGCGTGCTTGGCGGATACGGCACCGTCAGCGACCGGGTGCGCGCCGCAGTCCTCAGCGCCGCCAAGGCGCTCGACTACCGCCCGAACGAGCTGGCGCGCAGCATGACCACCGGCCGCTCCGGCACCATCGGCGTCGTGGTCGGCGATATCGAAAACCCGTTCTTCAGCTCGGCGGTGCGCGGCATCGCCGATGTCGCCCGCTTGGCCGGCTTCAACGTCATCCTCACCAATTCCGGCGAGGAGATCGCGGCGGAAAAGGCGGCGGTGAAGACGCTGGTCGCCAAGCGGGTGGACGGGCTGATCGTCTCGCCGGCCCGCGACAGCGACATCGAGCATCTGCGCGACATCGAACGCTCCGGCCGCCCGCTCGTCCTTCTCGACCGCGCCGTCGAGAGCCTCCGAGTCGATGCGGTGACCGCCGACGATTTCCAGGCGTGCGAGGCGGTGACGCGGCTGCTGATCGACGAGGGCCACCGCCGCATCGTCTATCTCACCGCCTGCGATACGCCCGGCCACCGCTTCGAGACGCTCGACGATCTGTATACCGGCTCGGTGCGCGCCCGCGTCGCCGGCTTCCTCAAGGCGGGAGCGGAGGCGGGCATCGAGGCCATGGGCGGCTTCGTGAAGCTCGGGGCCCTCGGCGCGGAGCGGACCCGCGCACAGGCGCGCGACCTCTTCGAGGCGGCCTTGCCACCGACGGCGATCATTGCCTCGGACAGCCTGATCGCGCTGGAAGTCTTTCGCCTCGCCCGTGAACTCGGCCTGCAATTGCCGCGGGATCTGTCGCTCGTCTGTTTCCACGACGCCGACTGGACCTCGGTGACCTCGCCGCCGGTCACCGTCATCCGCCAGCCGGTCTACCGCATCGGCGAGACCGCCGCCCGGCTGCTGATCGGGCGGCTGAAGGGCGAAGGCAACGCGCCCGCGCATGTGGTGCTCGACACCACGCTGATTGCCCGCGGCTCTGTCGGTCCGGCACCCGCCGAAGGGCGATCCGGCGCCCGCGAGACCCGGTTACGCCATCCGGTGTGAATGCCGTGCCGCCTTCCCGGGCGTGGAACAAAGGCAGGCACCGGGTGTTTGACTCGCCGTGCATCATCCCATCCCACAGGAGGAATTCATGGCCACTGAAAAAACGCTGAACGATCTGTTCCTGGACACGCTCAAGGACATCTATTACGCCGAGAAACAGATCCTGAAGGCCCTGCCGAAGATGGCCCGCGCCGCCCAGTCGGAAGAAGGCAAGGCCGGTTTCCTGAAACATCGCGACGAAACGCAAGGCCAGATCGAGCGTCTGGAGCAGGTTTTCGAAATCATCGGCAAGCCGGCGCGCGGCAAGACTTGCGAAGCCATCCAGGGCATCATCGCCGAGGCCGAGGAAATCATGGACGACTTCAAGGGCACGCAGGCACTGGATGCCGGCCTGATCTCGTCCGCTCAGGCCGTCGAGCATTATGAAATCGCCCGCTACGGCACGCTGATCGCCTGGGCGAAACAGCTCGGCCTCAAGGATGCCGTGCCGCTGCTGCAGGCGACGCTGAAGGAAGAGGAAGCCACGGACAAGAAGCTCACCCAGCTTGCCGAAACCTCCGCCAACAGCAAGGCCAAGGCTGCCTGATCCCGTTTTCACCGGAATAGCCTGCGGCCGTCCCTGTTTCATGGGGCGGCCGCTGCCGTTTTGCGCGCTGGGCATGGAACCATCGCCACCCGAATGGATTAATACCTGATGTTGCAAAGGAGAATGATATGCATGTCCTGACAAAGACCTGGATGGCCGGCGCCCTGGCGACGCTGATGGCGGCGACCTCCGCAATCCCAGCCGGCGCCATGCCGCTCGTCGCGCCGCAGGTTCAGAAATCGACAGATGTCGAGACGGTGCAGTATCGCGACCGCCGCGGCTGGTATCATGGCCATCGCGGTTATCGTCACCATCGTCCCGGCTATCGTCGTCACTCCGACGGCTGGTGGTATCCGATGGCCGCTTTCGGCGCGGGGGCCATCATCGGCGGAGCTATCTCCGGCTCGCGTCCGGCACATGCCGGCCTCAGTTCACGCCATTACCAGTGGTGCGAGTCGCGCTATCGCACCTATCGCGCCTCGGACAATACCTACGTGCCGCGCGCCGGCGTTCGCGCCGAATGCCGCTCGCCCTATTATTGAGCGGGCTTAGCCCGGCAGACGGAAAGCGCCGCATGGTTTCCATGCGGCGCTTTTCTTTGTCAGCGGGATTTCGCCAGGCGCGCGGTAACCAGCGGCAGGGCGGCGGTCGCCAACGTGCCGAAGGGAAGGCGCCGCAACAGACGACCGGCGACGAAACTGCTGGCCATGGCCCCGGCAAGCTTCGCCCAGGGGTAATCGCCGAGCTGGCGATGGGCGCCGCGGTCGACCCGGCGGGCGCTGTTCTTCGCCAGCATCGAGGCCTCCTCCTTGACCAGCGCCACCTGCCGGCGCAGGGTTTCGATCTCGTCGCGCAAGCGGGCGAGGCTGCGCTGCTCGCGCATCTGGGCGAGATCGACGGGGCGCACCGCCAGGTCGCTCCCGTCGCTGGTTTCCGCCTCCATTTCCGCCAGATGTTCCTGAAGCTGCGCCTCTGTATCGAAACCGTGGGTCCGGATATTGGTCATCGTTTCGCCTCCTTGCGATCGTTCCGTCTTCGGTGAAAACAAAACGCGCAAATCGCCAAAGCGTTCGCCGGCAGCGGGAATCACGCCTTCCGCCGCAACATCAGCATCAGGAAGGGCGCGCCGATCAGCGCCGAGACGAGGCCGGCGGGGATCTGGTAGGGATGGGCGAGCGCGCGCCCGGCCCAATCGGCCAGCACCATCAAGCCGCCACCGAAGGCCGCAGCCGCGATCATCTGCGGGCGGGCGCGGATAAAACCGGCCTCCCGCGCCAGATGCGGCGCCATCAGCCCGATGAAGCTGAGCGGCCCGACGCTCAACGTCGCCGCAGCACTCAGGAGGCCGGCAAGGCCGAACAGCATCAGCCGCGCGACGGTCAGCGGCAGGCCGAGCGCCGTGGCGGCGGAAGCCCCGAGCGGCAGGATATCGAGCCAGCGGCGCGCCGAGACCGCGATGCCGATCAGCACCGCCGCGACGACGGCGACGGCGCCAGCCGTGGCGGCATCGACATTATAGGTGGAGCCGCTCATCCAGCGCATCAGGAAGATCGCCCGCGGATCGCCGGTCGCCGAGAGAATGCCGACCACCGCATCGACCATGGCGCCAAGCGCGATGCCGGCCAGCAGCACCCGCTCCGGCGCAAGGCCGCTGCGCAGGCCCATGAGAAAGATGATCGCCAGCACGCCGAGCGAACCGAGCGCGGCAAAGCCGAGCTGCGCCGAAAGCCCGGGCGTGGCGACCACGAAGACGGCGACGACGACGCCGAAGGTAGCCCCTGCGCTGATGCCGAGCACTTCCGGGCTCGCCATCTCGTTGCCGGTGAGGCGTTGCAGGATGGTGCCGGCCACCGCCAGCGCCGCCCCGGAAGCGAGCGCCGCAAACACCTTTGGCGCCCTGAGCGACAGGATGTCGTTCGCCGCGCGCGGATCGAGCCACGTCCAGCCGCCGTCCAGTCCGCGGCCAAGCAGCAGGCCGACCGCCAAAGCAAGGAGAAGGGCGAGCAGTACCGGCAGCGCCAGCCGGCGGTCGAGACCGCGTCGCCTGACCCGCTGGCGCGGCGCCTCGACACCACGATGGCGGATTTTCAGGCGCGGCAGGAGGAGAAGCAGCAGTGGCGAGCCGAAAATGGCGGTGACGGCGCCGGTCGGCAGGAAATCCGAGAAGGCGCCGGCGAAATATTGCACGGCCCCGTCCGCCAGCCACAGCAGCGCCGCGCCGATCAGGCTCGACCACACCAGCAATTCGCGCGGACGATGGGCGCCGGCCAGCCGCGCCAGCGTCGGCGCGACGAGGCCGATGAAGCCGATGACGCCGACGGCGCTGGTGACGAAAGCGGCGAGCGCCACCGCCGCCGCCACGGCGACGAAACGCAATTGCGTCACGGAGACGCCGAGGGACGACGCCCCGCCCTCCCCGAGATCGAGCAGCGACAGCGGCCGCATCAGCAGGCCCGAGACCACCGCCACCGCGCCGAGCTTCGGCAGTAGCGACAGCGGAATATCCCAGCTCTGCTGCGACAACGAGCCCGCGCCCCAGATGAACAGGCTGACGAGGTAACGCTCGTTGAGCAGCAGCAGCACCGCCGAAAACGCCCCGCACCACAACCCGACCACCAGCCCCGACAGCACCAGCGAAAACGGCGAGAAGCCACGCCGCGCGCCGATGGCAAAGACGACGCCGGCCGCAAGCGCGCTGCCAGCGAGCGCCACCAGATCGCGCCCGAAGCCGAGCAGCGCCGGGAAGAACAGCGTCGCCACCGCCAGCGCCAGATTGGCTCCGGCCGAAATCCCGAGCGTCGTCGGCGAGGCCAGCGGATTGCGCAGCACCTGCTGGAACAGCGCCCCTGAAAGCGCCAGCGCCGCGCCGGCCAGCAGTGCCGTCGCCATGCGCGGCAGCGTCGCATAAAGCAGCACCATGCGGGCGATGTCATAGCCTTCGGCGGGCGCGGCCTGCAGCACCGGGCCGACTTGCAGCCAGGCGACCAGTGCGGCGATGACGGCGAGCGCCGCCGCGATGGCCGCCGGGCCGGCGTGATGGCCGAGACGGGCGGTCGTCATGCGCTTTCCTCCAGCCGCGCAGTCATCAGCCGGGCAAAGCGCATGGCCTCGTTGACCATGCCGAACAGCAGCGCGCGGGCAGAACGGCGAAATGGCCGGGCCGGGCAAAGGGCAAGGCCTGCCAGAGCGGGCTTCGCGCCAGTTTCGGCAGGACATCGCCGGGCACCGGCTCGAAGGCGATCAACAGAGCGTCGGGATCGGTGATCCGCGCCAGTGTCTCGATGCCGACGATTTCGAAGCCCCAGTAATTGGCCGCTCCCGTCCAGGCATTGGCGAGGCCGATGCGGGTCAGCACCGCGTCATAAAGGCCGGGAGCGCCGAAGATGCGCACATGCCGGGCATCCATGAAATTGACCAGCGCCAGCGACGGGCGCGGCCTGCGGGCAAGGCGGGCGCGGCATTCGTCGAAGAAGGCGTCCGCCTGTGCGAGAAAGCGCTCGGCTTCCGCCTCCCGGCCGATCTCCGCCGCCAGCCGGCGCGTCGCCGCAATCACCGAGGGCAGGATGGCGCCGCCATCCGGGCGATAGGTTTCGAGGCGCAGCACCTTGCCGACGCCTTGCAGGCGCGGCAGCGAAGCATCGAGATAGGGCGTGGTCAGGATCAGGTCGGGCTTCAGCGCCATAAGAATCTCGAGATTCACCTCCCAGGAACTGCCGAGATCGATGACGCTTTCCGGCATTGCCGGCTCGATCACCCATTTGCCCCAATCCGCCAGCGAGGCGACGGCGGCCGGGACGATGCCGAGCGACAGAAGCGTGGAGGCGAGGCCATAATCGAGGCTGACGATTTTTGGGCTATCCGCGATAGCCGGGACCGGCAGCGACAGCAGCGCCATCGCGCCCGCCCCCTGCAGCAGGCGGCGGCGGGCAAGGATCGCCCCGGCAAGCCGGTCAGGAGACATAGGCGAGCGACAGGTCGAGCGAGGGATGCGGCATGACGTCCATGGCGATGCCGTAGATCTCGCGCAGCGTCTCGCCGCGCATGATGGCGGCGGGGCGGCCGCTGGCGGCGACGACGCCCTGCCTTAGCGCATGGATGCCATCGCCGAAGCGGGCGGCCATGTTGATGTCGTGCAGGACGATGACGACGCTCAAGCCCTTTTCATGCGAGAGGCGGCGCACCAGCGACAGCACCTCCATCTGGTGGGCGATATCGAGCGCCGAGGTGGGCTCGTCGAGCAGCAGGCATTTGCTGTCCTGCGCCACCAGCATGGCGATCCAGGCGCGCTGGCGCTCGCCACCGGACAGCGTCTCGACCAGGCGATCGGCGAAGGGCTCGAGATGGGTGAGCGCCAGTGCCTCCTCCACCTTCTGCCGGTCGTCCGCCGTGAAGCGGCCAAGCGCGCCGTGCCAGGGATACCGCCCGCAGGCAATGAGTTCGCGTACCGTCATGCCGGCACCCGTGCTGACATCCTGCGGCAGATAGGCGACGTTGCGGGCGAATTCCCGGGATTCGAGGCTGGAGACGGAACGCGTGTCGAACAGCACGTTTCCTGCCGTCTGCGGCACCTGCCGCGCCATGATCTTCAAGAGCGAGGATTTGCCCGAGCCGTTATGGCCGACCAGCGCGGTGATCTCGCCGCCCGGAAAATCGAGGGTGACGTCGTCCAGAATTTTGCGCCCGCCGATATCGAGGCGGATGTTTTCGACGCGAAAGGCGCCGGACCGCTGGGCGGCGGCGGGCCGGGTCTGGTCTTGGCACATCGGCGGGCTCCTCGACAATGGGTTTTTCTGGAAAACTCGGAAGCCTGCTCCTACTAAATATGATATTTTGCTTCAACTATTAAATCGAGGGAAGAGCGGCGTCTATTCCGCCGCCGCGCGGCTGAGCGTCGCGATCAGGTCCGCAAAACGCTCGCCCTGGACGACGACATGCGCATAGGCGCGCTCCGCCGCCAGCGCACTGTCGCCCAGGAGCAGCGCCTCGACGATGCCCTCATGCTCGGCCAGCGACACCCCCATGCGGTTGCGCACCCGCAATTGCAGCCGGCGGAAGGGGGCCAGCCGCCGGTGCAGCGCCATCGCCTGCTCGCCGATGAAGCCATTGCCGCCGGCGCGGTAGATGGCGCGGTGGAAGCGCTCGTTTTCGTAGTAATAGGCGTCGGTATCGCCGGCTTGCGCCGCCGCGCGGCAAGCGGCCATGGCCTGCTTGAGTTCGGTCTCGTCGCTGGCCAGCAGCCGCCGCGCCGCCAGCCGGGCGCAGATCGCCTCGAACTCGGCCATCAGCTCGAACATCTCCAGCAATTGCCGCGGTTCCGGGGCGCTGACGATGGCCCCCTTGTGGCGCCGATGCTCGACAAGGCCCGATATCGCCAGTTGCTGCAAGGCTTCGCGGATGGGGGTACGCGACACGCCAAAACGCTCGGCCAGCGACACCTCGTCCAGCCGCTCGCCCGGCCGCAGCAGGCCGGTGGCGATGTCTTCCTCGATCTGTGCCCGCAGGCGATTGGATTGGCTGTCGCTCATGGCAGGCATCTTGCGCGGATTGTGCCTAAACTTCAAGGCTTACGATGCACATCCGCATGAATTGCATACAATATTATTGACATTGTTTTCAAACGATGGGACTCTGCCAAACAACGATAGGGCGGACCTGTCGCCCTTTTCCGTGCGCGCCATAACACCATGGTCACATGGCGATACGCAAATGCAATGTCCCGCGACGCGATGGCTTCCGCCTTCCCGCCGCACTTCGAAGGAGACCGCGATGAACACGACATCCTTCTTCAGCGACATGCTGCAAACCATTGCCGAACAGGGCAAGCGCTTCCTTTCGCGCGCACCGGTCGCCGCCGACGTTTCGCCGGCTGAACGGTTGGGGGCGCTGTGCGAGGCGCTGCTTTCCAGCCGTGGCGAGGCCTCGGGCGTGGCGCTGGCCCAGGATATCCTCGACCGATGGCAGGCGTGCGACGCCGCCGAGAAGCGTGATTTCATGCACCTGCTGCTCGATCGCTTCGGCCCCTCCACCGACCGCGTCGAGGCGGCGATCGACGCCTACCGGACGGAACCGGGCGCCGGCGCGCTGCTGGAACTGCACAATGCCGCCGAGCCGCGCCGGCAGGAGCTGCTGCGCCGCCTGAACCTGGCGCCGAATGGCATTTCCACCCTGGTGCGGATGCGCGAAACCCTGCTGCAATTGAAGGCGAAAGAGAGCGATCTCGAAGCCGTCGATGCCGATTTCGCCCATCTCTTCGCCTCCTGGTTCAATCGCGGCTTCCTGGTGCTCCGGGCGATCAACTGGTCGACGCCGGCCAATATTCTCGAAAAAATCATCCGCTACGAGGCCGTCCACCATATCGACGGCTGGGACGAGTTGCGCCGCAGGCTGGAGCCGGAGGACCGGCGCTGCTTCGCCTTCTTCCATCCGCAGCTTCCCGACGATCCGCTGATATTCGTCGAGGTGGCGCTGACCGCCGACATCCCCGCCAGCATCGACGACCTGTTGCGCGAGGATCGCGCCGGCATCCACGCCCGCGACGCTGCCTGCGCGGTGTTCTATTCGATCTCGAACTGCCAGGACGGCTTGCGCGGCATTTCCTTCGGTAATTTCCTGATCAAGCAGGTGGTCGAGGATCTCAAGCGCGAGCTGCCGAAACTCTCGACCTTCGTCACCCTGTCGCCGGTGCCGGGCTTTGCCGCTTGGCTGGCGCGCGAGCGCGACGGCGTGCTCGCCGAGCTCCTGTCCGAAGCGGAACGCGACGCGCTCAACGCGCTGGAACGGAAGGACTGGGCCGAGGATGCGGAAACCGCCGCCGCCCTCCAGCCCGCGCTGATGACCGCCGCCGCCTGGTATTTCTTGAAAGCGCGGACCGCCAATGGCCGGCTGGTCGATCCGGTCGGGCGCTTCCATCTCGGCAACGGCGCGCGGCTGGAACGCATCAATTTCCTCGGCGACCGCTCCGCCCGCGCCATGCGCCAGGCCCATGGATTGATGGTGAACTATCTTTACAAGCTCGATGAAATCGAGACCAATCACGAGGCCTTTGCCGGCCGCGCCGAAGTGGTGACCACGCCGGCGATCCGGCAACTGGTTGCCGCCAGCCGCAACGGGCGCGGTCTCGGCGCCTTCACCGCATCCACCGCCGCCAAGCGGGACACGACAAAGAATAAGGCCAAAAGGGAGACGACCCCATGAGCAACCATCTTTTCGACGCGATCCGCGCCGCCGCCGACCCTGAGGCACCGTTCATCGAGACGGCCGACGGCCGGCGATGGACCTATGGCGACATGCTCGGCCTCTCCGGCCAGTTGGCCGGCGCGCTCGCAGCCCTTGGCGTCACCCCCGGCGATCGCGTCGCCGTGCAGGTCGAAAAGAGCCCGGAAGCCCTGATGCTCTATCTCGCCTGCGTGCGTGCAGGGGCCGTCTATCTGCCGCTCAACACCGCCTATACACTGGCCGAACTGGATTATTTCATCGGCGACGCCGAGCCGCGCCTGGTGGTCGTCGCGCCGAAATCGCGCGACGGGGTGTCCGCCATCGCCGAAAAATACAGCGCCCGCGTCGAGACGCTGGACGACGCCGGCGGCGGCTCTCTGCTCGATCTCGCCCGCACGCAAAATGCCGAATTCGTCGATGTCGAGCGCGGCCCGGACGATCTCGCCGCCATCCTCTACACATCGGGCACCACCGGCCGCTCCAAGGGCGCGATGCTGAGCCATGACAACCTGCTCTCCAACGCCGCGACGCTGCGCGACCATTGGCGCTTCACCAGCGCCGACAAGCTGATCCACGCCCTGCCGATCTTCCACACCCACGGCCTGTTCGTTGCCTCCAACGTGACGCTGCTCTCCGGCGCCTCGATGTTTTTCCTGTCGAAATTCGACGCCGACGAGGCATTGCGGCTGATGCAGACCGCCACGGCGCTGATGGGCGTGCCGACCTTCTATGTCCGCCTCGTCCAGCATCCCGGCCTGACGCGTGAGGCGACGGCGAAGATGCGCCTGTTCGTCTCCGGCTCTGCGCCGCTGCTCTCCGAAACCCATCGCAGCTTCTCGGAAAAAACCGGCCATGCCATCCTCGAACGCTACGGCATGACCGAAACCAACATGAACACCTCCAACCCCTATGACGGCGACCGCATCGCCGGCACCGTCGGCTTTCCGCTGCCGGGCGTCTCGGTGCGCGTCACCGATCCCGACAGCGGCACCCCGGTCGCCGATGGCGTGACCGGCATGATCGAGGTCAAGGGCCCGAATGTCTTCAAGGGTTACTGGCGCATGCCGGAAAAGACGGCGGCCGAATTCCGCGCCGATGGCTTCTTCATCACCGGCGACCTCGGCAAGATCGACGAGCGCGGCTATGTCCATATCGTCGGACGCGGCAAGGATCTGGTGATTTCCGGCGGCTACAACATCTATCCCAAGGAAGTGGAGACCGAGATCGACGCCATGCCCGGCGTCGTCGAAAGCGCTGTCATCGGCGTGCCGCATCCCGATTTCGGCGAGGGCGTCACCGCCGTCGTCGTGCGCGAAAAGGGTGCGACCCTGGATGAAAAGGCCGTGCTCGATGGCCTGAAGGACCGGCTCGCCCGCTACAAGCAGCCCAAGCGCGTCCTCTTCGTCGACGACCTGCCGCGCAACACCATGGGCAAGGTGCAGAAGAACATCCTGCGCCAGACCTATGGCGATCTCTACGCCGGAAAATAACCCTCCCGGCCCTGCAAACCGCGCGACGCCGGCAGTCCCCGGCCGGCGTCGCCGGCGCATTCGTCCGTCTCGTTTCCGGGCGCTGGCGGACGGATGCAGTTGATTTTCGTCAAGCTCTTAAATGTTCCTTATCCCTCGGGTTGTATAGGCTTGAACAACGACGGACGGATCGCCCTGATCGGCAGCGGTCTCCCCGGCTGCATCTTGAGGTTTGGCGCCTCGGCATAGACAGTGAAGCATTCCACACGCGGAATGGCGAAGGAAGCCCCGGCTTGCCTGACGGACTCTATGGGGAACAGCATGATGCTCGAAAGGCAGGCCGAATGCGGCGATGCGAGGGACGGCACGGCCGCGCCGCGTGCCGCCTTGCCGGAGGCGTCCATGCAGCCCGATCCGCCGGCCTTGCGCCTTGCCGGCCGGTTCGACTGGCTGGAGGCGATGATCAATCACGTTCCCGATTTCATCTATGCCAAGGACCGCTCGGGACGTTTCCTCTTCGCCAACCAGGCGATCGTCAATGCCAACGGCCTGTCTTGCGTCGAGGATCTGATCGGCCTCACCGATACCGACCTGCACGGCAAGGCTGCCGCCGACGCCAAGATCGCCGAAATCGAGCAGCGGGTGATGGAGACCGGCGAGCCCGACCTCGGCTATGAGGAGCGGGCGTTGCGCGGCGGCCCGGATCGCTGGATGATGATGTCGCGCGTGCCGCTGCGCGACAAGGACGGCAACGTCATCGGCGTCGTCGGCGCCTCCCGCGACATCACCGCGCGAAAGGGCTCCGAGCGGTTGATGCGCGCCCAGGCCCGCATTCTCGAAATGATCGTCGGCAGCGTGCCGCTTCCCGCTTTTTTCGATGAATTCGCCGGCCTGCTCGAAGGGCTCGCGACCGGCGCCCGCGCCTGCATCCGCATCGAGGCCTGCGAGCGCGGGCAGCCGTTCCAGTCCGGCTCCCTGGCGCTGTCCGAGCCGGAAAGCGACGGCTGTCTCCAGCTTCCCATTCCCGCCGCCGATGGCGGCACGCATGGCGCCATCGGCTTTTCGATGCCGGAGGAGCGGCTGGATCGCAACCTCGGCGAATTCATCGCCGTCGCCACGCGCATGGCCGGCATCGCCATCGATCGCTGGCGGGCGGAGGAGCGCATCCGTTTCCTCGCCGAACACGACGCCCTGACCAGCCTGCCCAATCGCGGTTTCCTCGAGAGACGGCTGGCGTCCCTCCTGCGGGAGGCGGAGGCTGCCGGCCGCCACATCGCCATCGGGTTCCTCGATCTCGACAATTTCAAGCTGATCAACGATACGCAGGGCCACGGCACCGGTGACGCCCTGCTGAAGACGGTCGCCGCCCGGCTTTCCGCCGCCATCGGCCCGGATGGGCTGGTGGCGCGCATCGGCGGCGACGAGTTCATCCTCGTGTTGCAGGGCGACAGTGACGGTTTCGAGCCGCGCCTGCAAGATATCCGCCGGCTGATCGGCCAGCCAGTGACGCTCGACACCATCGACCTGCATGTGACCTGCAGCATCGGCATGGCCTATTTCCCGACCCATGGCGCCACGGCCTGCGAGTTGCTGGCGGCGGCGGACATGGCGATGTACCGGGTAAAGGACAGCGGCCGCAACGACCTGCAGATCTTCTCGCCCCGGCTTGCCGCCGAGGCCCGCCGCCGCCTCGCCCGCGCCGAGGAATTGCGCCGGGCGCTGAAGCGCGACGAATTCATCCTGCATTATCAGCCGCAATACAATCTGGCGACCGGCGAGATGACCGGCGTCGAGGCGCTGGTGCGCTGGATGCACCCGCGTGAAGGCCTCGTCCAGCCGAATGATTTCATTCCGCTGGCCGAGGAAATCGGCATCATCGTCGAACTTGGGGCCGCCGTCCTGAAAATGGCCTGCCGCGACGGCAGGCGCTGGCAGGACAAGGGCCTGCCTCCCATCCGCATCGGCGTCAACATGTCGGCCCGGCAGTTCCGCGATCAGTCGATGACGGCCCAGGTCGCGTCCACCCTTGCCGAAACCGGGCTGGAACCGCGCCGCCTCGAAATCGAGCTGACGGAAAGCCTGATCATGACCGATATCGCCGCCTCGGTGAAGGCGATGCGGGCCCTGACCGGCATGGGCATCCAGCTTGCGCTCGACGATTTCGGCACGGGCTATTCCAGCCTCGCGACGCTGAAATCCTTCCCGCTGACCCGGCTGAAGATCGACAAGTCCTTCATCGAGCATGTGCCGGAGGATGGCCAGGACGCGGCGATCCTGTCGGCGATCGTCAATCTCAGCCGCAGCCTCGATCTCGACGTGGTCGCCGAGGGCGTGGAATCGCGCCGGCAGCTCGATTTCCTGCGCCAGGCCGGCTGCCACCACGCCCAGGGCCATTTCTTCTCGACCGCCGTGTCCGCCGGCATCATCGAGCGCATGCTTGGCGGCGAGGACGAGCAACCGACGGCGCTTGCCGTCAACGCCTGATCCCGATACCAAAGGCGATGGCGCTTCGCGCCGCCCTTGCGTGAGGAGGCAAGCGTGATCGGACATGTGGAAGGCACCGGCTTCGAGACCCTCGATCCGCGGTTCAAGGCCTGTTTCGTCGGCCATGAGAAGGTGGAACGGCTGTGGACGGGCGGCCGCTGGCTGGAAGGCCCCGCCTGGTTCGCGCCCGGCCGCTACCTCGTCTTCTCCGATATCCCCAACAACCGCATGTTGCGCCATGACGACACCAATGGCGCCATCTCCGTCTTCCGCCAGCCTTCGAACAACGCCAACGGCAATACCGTCGACAACCAGGGACGGCTGGTGACCTGCGAGCACCTCGCCCGACGTGTCACCCGCACCGACTTCGACGGCTCCATTTCCGTTCTGGCGGACAGTTTCGACGGCAGGCGGCTGAATTCGCCCAATGATGTCGTGGTCAAGTCGGACGGAACCGTGTGGTTTACCGATCCGCCCTACGGCATTCTCTCGGATTACGAAGGCGACTACGCAGAGCAGGAAGTCGGCGGCTGCCACGTTTATCGTCACGATCCGGCGACCGGCGAAACCATCGCCGTCGCCACCGATTTCGACAAGCCGAACGGCCTCGCCTTCTCTCCCGACGAAAGCCTGCTCTACATCGCCGACACCGGCGGCTCGCATCGCGACGACGGTCCGCGCCACATCCGCCGCTTCGCCGTCCATGACGGCAACAGGCTGGAAGATCGCGGCGTCTTCGCCGTCTGCACGCAAGGCCTGTTCGACGGCTTCCGCATCGACCGCGCCGGCCGCATCTGGACCAGCGCCGGCGACGGCGTGCATTGCTACGACCCCGACGGCACGCTGATCGGCAAGATCCGCCTGCCGGAACTGGTCTCCAACCTCACCTTCGGCGGCGAAAAACGCAACCGCCTGTTCATCACCGCCACCACATCCCTCTACGCCGTCCATCTTACCGCCAATGGCGTGAAGCTTGGCTAGAGCATTTCCCCGACACACTCCCGCGGAGGAATTATGAGCATCCGATTGTTCGACCTCACCGGCAAGCGCGCTCTCGTCACCGGCTCCTCGCAGGGCATCGGCCTGGCCCTGGCGCGCGGTCTGGCCGAAGCCGGCGCCGAGGTCATCCTCAACGGCCGCGACGAAACCAGGCTGGAGGCCGCCGCCCGGGACCTTGCCGGCGCGCATATCCTCGCCTTCGACGCCACAGATCACCAGGCCGTCCGCCAGGCGGTCGATCGCTTCGAAGCCGAAACCGGCGCGATCGACATCCTCGTCAACAATGCCGGCATCCAGCACCGCGCGCCGCTCGAAGACTTTCCCGCCGACGCCTTCGAAAACCTGCTGAAGGCCAATATTTCCAGCGTCTTCAATGTCGGCCAGGCCGTCGCACGCCATATGATCAGGCGCGGCGCCGGCAAGATCGTCAACATCGCCAGCGTCCAGACCGCGCTTGCCCGCCCCGGCATCGCGCCCTACACCGCGACCAAGGGCGCCGTCGGCAACCTCACCAAAGGCATGGCCGCCGACTGGGCGAAATACGGCCTGCAATGCAACGCCATCGCCCCCGGCTACTTCGCCACGCCGCTGAACGCCGCGCTCGTCGCCGACGAGAATTTTTCCGCCTGGCTCGAAAAACGCACCCCCGCCGGCCGCTGGGGCAAAGTCGAAGAACTGACCGGCGCCTGCATCTTCCTCGCGTCCCATGCGTCGTCTTTCGTCAACGGCCATATTCTGTACGTCGACGGCGGCATCACCGCCGCGCTCTAGAAGCATTTCCAGCAAAAGTGCGAAGCGGTTTTGCGGTCGGAAATGCGTCAAAACAAATGGCTAGAATCGGCGCCGCAAGGGCCCAGAGGCGGGCATCCGTTTCGAAACTGCTCGTCACTTCCGATCTCGAAATACGGCGCACGACCGCCCTCGGCGCGGTCATTCCGGTTCTTCCGCATCAAGTTGCGCCTTCAGGGCGGTCAGCATCGGCCGCTGCCCTTTGTGCATCTTGATCGCGGCTTGCGCGATGGTGAACCATGCCGCCCTGTCGACCTCGGGATATGTCTGACGCCGTCCCGATCCGGGTGGCCACTCCATCTCGAATTCGTTGCTTTTGATCCTGTCGACGGTCACGGAGGGATCGGCTTTCACAGACCAGACGGCGATGATCTTGCCGCCCCCCGGCTGGCGGAATTCGCCCAAGGGTGAAAAGGCGCCCTGGATGACGATGCCGATTTCCTCCTGCGTTTCGCGCAATGCCGCCGAAAATTCATCCTCCCCGCCATCGACGAGACCCTTGGGGATCGACCAGGCCGCTTCATCCTTCCTGGCCCAGAAGGGACCGCCGGGATGGACAAGCAGAATCTGGGGTTCACCCGCGCTCCAGCGATAGATCATCAGGCCGGCGCTGCGGACAGGCATGGCGGAGGCTCCTTTATCGCTACGGCCGGAGGCAATCGTCGCAGATGCCGCAGCCGTCATCTTCCATCGATTGTCGCTCGCGCTGACAGCACAGGCAAGCCATCTTGCCGACGCCTCGTCCTGCGGCCCTCTCGGGCGGCAGGATTTCAACCGTATCGTCGAACAAACTATGCGTGATCGGTCCCGCCATCGGCGTGCGCTCCATCCGGGTTCAGCCGCATCAGATAGGAACGGCGCCCGCCAATGCAATGGCAAGGCCGGGGAATTGCCACCTGACCATGGCCGCCGCCTCCCCTATATTGTCGATAACCGGCCGATGAGCCGCATCAGCGCGGCATTCGGAAATCGGCCTCATACCGGAGGCATTATGGCTCGACGCAAAGCAGGACTGTTATTCACGGCGCTGATGTCGGCGCTCATTGCCCATGGCGCCGCGCAGGCGCAGAGCATCAATGCCGGCAAGCGGCCGGCGAGCGCCAAAACGCCTTTCGCCGTAGAGGCTATCGCTAGGTTCGATACGCCCTGGGCCATCGCGTTCCTGCCGGACGGCCGGATGCTCGTCACCGAAAAGCCCGGCCGGATCTTCATCGTCGGACAGGATGGCCGCAAGGTGAAACTCGCCAAGGTGCCCGAGGTCGCCGCTTCCGGCCAGAACGGCATGCTCGACATCGCCGTCGCACCGGATTTTTCCACCAGCTCGACCATCTATTTCACCTCTGTCGAGCCGGCCGGCGGCGGCCGTCTGGTGCTGTCGCGCACCAGGCTGCGGGAGGACGGCGGCAATGCGTCGCTTGCCGATACCGAGGTGATCTGGCGGCAAAGGCCGGGCGGCGGCGGCGGGCAACCGGGCGGCATCATCGCGTTCGACGCACAGGGAAAACATCTGTTTCTCACGGTCGGCGATCGCATGCGGCCCGCGAGCGCGCAGGATCCCGATCAGGCCCGCGGCAAGCTGCTGAGGCTCACGCTCGACGGCGGCACGCCATCGGACAATCCGCACGCCGCCGAAGGCGGCATCAGGGCCAAGACATGGACGACCGGCCACCGCAACCCCTATGGCCTCGCCTTCGCCCCCGATGGCCGCCTCTGGCTGCATGAAATGGGGCCGCGCGGCGGCGACGAACTGAACCTGATCGAACCGGGCCGGAATTATGGCTGGCCGCTCGTTTCCAACGGCGACGAATATAGCGGCGCGCCGATCCCCGATCATGACACGCGGCCGGAATTCGCCGCCCCGGCCGTCTACTGGACACCGGTCATCGCCCCGGCCGGCCTTGCCTTCTATGAAGGCCCGATGTTTGCGCAATGGCGTGGCTCGGCCTTGATCGGCGGCCTCGCGGCTCGCGCGCTCGTTCGCATAGGCTTCGATGCGAACGGCCGACCCGACGAGGCCGAGCGCTGGAAAATGGGCGCCCGCATCCGCGATGTCGCGATCGCTCCCGACGGTGCGGTCTGGCTCGTCGAAGACGCCAACCCCGGCCGCCTCCTGCGCCTGACGCCGAAAGCGCCGTGACGCGCAAAAGCCATGGCGTGTCGCTGCCCTCGTGCTGATCCCGGATCAGATCAGGTGCTCGGCCGCGCCACGCAGGATCGCCTCCGGCAAGGCTCGCGATTGCCGCGCTGCAAGATCGAAATAGACGGTCACCGCGAGCAGTTCGGCGCAGAGGCCGCCATCGGCCTTGCTGGTGAGGCGATGACGGGCCGTGAGCGAGGTGTTGCCGATCCTGACGATGCCGCTGCGGATTTCGAACAGGCTGCCGACCGGCAATTCCCTGCGGAAGTCGATTTCATACCGGCGGTCCGCCCATCCTTCGCGGCGCTCCTCGATCCAGGACGGGCAATAGCCGGCCGCCGCCACGAGATGCCAGGATGCCTGATCGAAGGCGGCGATATAATATTGCACGTTCATGTGTCCCATCGCATCGCATTGGGCCGGATAGACGACACCCTGATAGGTCAGCAATTCCACGACGAATCTCCTTTGTCCGGTCGAGAGCTTAAAGGACGACACGCTCTGTGCAATAGTGGCGACCCGAAGCATGAATTTGGGGAATGATGCGGATGGCACGCCAAAGACGCCGTTTCGTCTGGGAAATCGACTGGAACCTGCTGAGAACCTTCATGGTCATCGTGCAGGAGCGCGGGCTGACGGCGGCGGGCGAAAAATTGTCGTTGAAACAGCCGACCGTCAGCAATGCGCTGAAGCGGCTGGAAATCCATATGGATTGCCGGCTCATCGAGCGCAACGCGTCGCATTTCGCGGTCACGCCGGCCGGGCAGCGGCTGTTCAACGAATGCGTCGCGCTGTTCGAGATCGTCTCCGGCCTGCCACAGCACATGGAGGAGCAGCCCGGCGATCTCACCGGCCATATCGAGATCGCGCTTGCCAGCCACGTCGTCTGCCCGTTCCTCGACGAGGTGCTGGCCGGTTTCCACACGAATTTTCCGCAGGTGACGCTGTCGCTGTCCGTCGCCTCCAGCCAGGAGGTGATGGCGGCGGTGCTCAACCGCGATGCCGGTTTCGGCGTCTGCCTGATGCAGGAGCGGCATCCGAAGCTCGAATACGATCTGCTCTACCGGGAAAGTTTCGGCTATTTCTGCGGCGCGCGCCATCCGCTGTTCGGCGTGGCGGACCTGCCGTTGCAGGCCTTGCGGCAGGAACCCTACGTCTCCTTCAAGACGGACCAGATGTCCGGCGCGCTCTGGCCGGTCGCGCTGCTGCGCCAGCAGCAGGGTTTCGAAGGCCAGACGGTCGGCACCTCCTCGCATCTGGAGGAGGTCAAACGGCTGATCATCGCCGGCTTCGGTTTCGGGCCGCTGCCGATCCATGTGGTGGAGGAGGACGTGCGCGCCGGCCGCCTCTGGCGCCTGCCGCCCTACCACGATCCGCCTGTCATCGACGTCCATCTCGTCTATGACCGCGCCGCCCGCCGCAACCGCGCCGAAACGATCCTGCTCACCGAACTGCGCAAGGCGATCGACACGATCCCGTTCGAACAGCGGACCTATCCCGGCTAGAGCATTTTCGCGCCAAAACCGTTGAGGAAGGATGTCAGGTTGTCGCCGAGTTCTTCGCAGAGATAGCCGCCCTCCTGCACGATGACCGTCGGCAGGCGGAGCCGGCCGATGGCCTCGGCGATACGCGCAAAACCCGGAGTCGAGACCGAAAGGCCGCCAAAGGGATCCTTTTCGAAGGCATCGAGGCCGAGCGCCACCACGAGCGCATCCGGCGAGAACGCCTCCACCCTGCGGATGGCGGCGCCGAGCGCTTCCAGATAGACCTCGTCGCCGGATTTGCGCGCCAGCGGCAGGTTGAGATTGTAGCCGAGGCCGAGCCCTTCCCCGCGTTCGTCGGCATATCCCCAGAAGAAGGGGTAGAAGCGCACGGGATCGGCATGGATCGAGACCGTCAGCACGTCGGCGCGCGCGTAGAACATGCCTTGCGTGCCGTTGCCGTGATGCAGGTCGACATCGAGGATGGCCACCCGCTTCGCCTGCCCCAGCAGGTGCTGGGCGGCGATGCCGGAATTGTTGAAGAAGCAGAAGCCGCCGGCGACATCGCGGAAGGCATGGTGCCCCGGCGGACGGCAGAGGGCATAGGACCATTTTTCGCCTGCCATCACGGCCTCGGCGGCGGAAACGGCGGTGGATGCGCTCCAGCGGGCGCTTTCGAATGTATGCTCGGAAATCGGGCAGGAGGTATCGGCCATGTGATAGCCGGCCTGTCCGACGGCGGAGGCCGGGTAGCTGCCGTTGCGGGCGATAGGATGGATGTTGGGGATCACCTCGGCCGAGGCGCCGTCGATATGCTGCCAGCGCTCATGGATGCGGCTCAGGAAATCCAGATATTCCGGCGTATGCACGGCGGAGACCGGGGCCAGTCCATGATCCCTTGGACGGACGATCTCCATGCCCGCCGCCCGCGCGCCGGCCAACAGGCGCTCGACGCGTTCCGGCTGCTCCGGGTTCGGCCTCGGCGCGCCGCTCGACAGGAAGAAGCTCGGATCGTGACGCTTCTGTTCTTCGGCAAAATAGGTCTTCATGGTTTTCCCTCTTCAGAATGCGACGCGGTCGCCGCCCTTGAGGCCGAGCATAGCGCGCGCCTCCTCCGGCGTCGCCACCTCCAGCGAAAGCCCTTCAAGGATGACGCGGATGCGCCGCACCTGATCGGCGTTGGAGGCGGCAAGCGTGCGGCCATCGAAAAGGCTGTCCTCCAGCCCGACGCGGACGCTGCCGCCCATGGTCGCGGCCATTGATATCATCGGCATCTGCGCCCGCCCGGCGGCGAGCACCGAAAACCGATAATCGTCGCCGAAAAGCTTGTCGGCAATGCGTTTCATATGGACGAGATTTTCCGGATCGGCGCCGATGCCGCCGAGCACGCCGAAGACGAATTGCAGGAAAGGCGTGCCGGGAATGAGCCCGCGATCGCGAAAATGGGCGAGCGTATAGAGATGCCCGACATCGTAGCATTCGAACTCGAAACGCGTGCCGCAGCCTTCGCCGAGGCGCGTCAGGATCGCCTCGATATCGGCAAAGGTGTTGCGGAAGATCGTGCCGCGCGTCGCCTCCAGCAGTTCGGGTTCCCAGGCGTGCTGCCAGTCGCGCGGCCGGTCGAGCATCGGGAACAGGCCGAAATTCATCGAGCCCATGTTGAGCGAACACATTTCCGGTTCGGCGGCCAGCGCCGCCGCCAGCCGGTCCTCCAGCGTCATGACCGAAGAGCCGCCGGTGGTGATGTTGATGACCGCATCGCAGGCCTGCTTGATGACCGGCAGGAAACGCATGAACACCTTCGGGTCGGCCGTGGGCCGGCCGTCGTCGGGATCGCGGGCGTGCAAGTGCAGGATCGAGGCCCCGGCCTCCGCCGCCGCGATGGCCTCGGCGGCGATATCCTCGGGCCTGTAGGGCAGGTGCGGCGACATGGAGGGCGTATGCACCGAGCCCGTCACCGCGCAGGTGATGATGACCTTTTTCGATTTCATCGCCGGCTCCTATTTGCGCACCGGCAGCGAAAGCTCGCCGGCAAGCTGGTCGAGCGTCGCGTCGAGGATCGCCACGATCTCACCGACCTGTTCTTGCGTGGTGATCATCGGCGGGCAGACGAGGAAATGATCGCCCTCGACGCCGCCGCGCGTGCGCCGCGAATAGATGATCAAGCCGCGCTCATAGGCGATGTCGACGACGCGCTGGTGCGCCTCGAGCGCCTTCGGCAACGGCGCCATGGTTTCGCGGTCGGCGACGAATTCGGCGGCGAGCAGCAGGCCCTTGCCGCGCACGTCGCCGATGAAGGGGTAGCGTTCGGCAAGTCCCTCCAGTTCCGCCTTCATGAGAGCGCCGATGCGGGTGGCGTTGCCGAGCAGATCCTGCCGCTCGATCTCGTCGAGCACGGCAAGGCCGGCGGCGCAGGCGAGCGGATTGCCGGCATAGGTATAGCCATGGGCGAAGCCGCCGCGATCGAGCACGGGTTTCACCAGCTTCGAATGGGCGATCATCGCGCCGAGCGGGCAATAGCCGGCGCCCAGCCCCTTGGAGAGCGCAATAATATCCGGCCGGCAATTCCAGTGGTCGCCGCCGAGATAGCGCCCGGTGCGGCCCGCCCCGCTCATCACCTCGTCATGGATCAGCAGGATGCCGTATCTGTCGCAGATCTCGCGGATGCGCGGATAATAGCTGTCAGGCGCGACGAGCGCACCGGTGGACGCGCCGCCGATCGGCTCCATGATGAAGGCGAGCACGCTTTCCGGCCCCTCGGCCAGGATTTTTTCCTCCAGCATGTCGGCATAGCGAAGCCCGCGCTCCTCCATCGAAAAATTGTCGCGGTCGAGATAGGCGGTCGGGGCCTTGATGTGCGGCATGTCGCGCAGCATCGGCAGGAAGGGCTTTTTCAGCGCATCATAGCCGGTGACGGCGAGCGCGCCGAGCGTCGAGCCGTGATAGGAGGGAAAGCGCGAAATGACTTTCCAGCGCTGCGGCTGATCGGTGGCGAGCGCCCATTGCCGGGCGAGCTTCAGGCAGGATTCCACCGCCTCCGAGCCGCCGGAGACGAAGAACACCCGGTCGAGCCCTTCCGGCATGTGGCCGGCAAGACGGCGCGCCAGATCTTCCGCCGGCTGGTTTTCGAAATGCAGGCGATAGGCGAAGGTCGCCTTGTCCATCTGCCGCTTCATGGCGTCGAGCACGTTGCGGTTGGAATGGCCGATATTGACGACCATCGCCCCGCTGGAGCCGTCGATGACCTTGCGGCCATGTTCGTCCCAGATGTAGATGCCCTCGGCACGGTCGGCGAGCGGCCGGCGCATGCGGGACTGGTAGAAGAGATGGGATGCCGGGCGTTCGCCGGGTGCAGTCGGTTGCTGGCTCATGATCGGTCCATTGGAGAAAGACAAAGTGCGGCGGCCGGAGACAGTCTAGCCGTTGAGGAATTTCTTCAGGAAGCTGCGGGTGCGCTCCTGTTTCGGATTGCGGAAGAGTTCGGCCGGGCTGCCCTCTTCCACGACGGCGCCATCCGCCATGAAGATCACCCGGTCGGCGACTTCGGCGGCGAACCGCATCTCATGGGTGACGATGACCATGGTCATGTGTTCGCCGGCAAGCTGCTTCATGACCAGGTTGACCTCGTCCACCAGCTCCGGATCGAGCGCCGAGGTCGCCTCGTCGAACAGCATGACCTTGGGCTGCATGGCGAGCGCCCGGGCAATCGCCACGCGCTGCTTCTGGCCGCCCGAGAGCCGCGCCGGAACGGCGTCGATCTTGTCGGCGAGGCCCACCTTGTCGAGCATTTTCAGGGCGAGCGCCCGCGCTTCGGCCCTGGCCATGCCCTTCAGCCTGATCGGGGCGATGGTGATGTTTTCCGAGACGCTCAGATGCGGAAAAAGGTTAAAATGCTGGAACACCATGCCCATCTGCTGGCGTACGCCATTGATGTGGCGCTCGAAGGCGCGGCGGCCGAGCGTCTGGTTGACCTTGACGCCATCGAGCCAGACTTCGCCGCCATCAAGCGTTTCCAGATGGTTGAGCGAGCGCAGCAGCGTGCTCTTGCCGGAACCGCTGGGGCCGATGACGGCAACGATCTGACCGCGCGCCACGCTGAAATCGATGCCTTTCAGCACCTCCAGCGGCCCGAAGAATTTTTGGGCGCCGCGCACCTCGATCATCGGACGGATATCGTTCATCGCGAAAGCTCCACTTTCCGTTCGATCCCCCTGAGGATCGCTTCGAGGACGAGATTGAGAACGTAATACAGGGCGGCCGCCGTCAGGTAGAATTCGAAGGGCCGGTAGGTCTCGCTGATGACGAGCTGGGCGCTATGCACCAGTTCGGCAATGCCGATCATCGAGACGATCGAGGATTCCTTCAACAGCGCGATCATCATGTTGCCGATGGCCGGCACCGTATTGCGCAGCGCCTGCGGCACGAGGATGTAGACCCGCGTTCGCCAGGCCCCGAAGCCGAGCGAGCGCGCCGCTTCCGTCTGCCCCTTGTCCAGGGAGGCGATGCCGGCGCGAAAAATGTCGGCATTGTAGACGGCGAAATGCAGGCTGAGGCCGATGATCCCCGACCAGAGCGCGGGGATGTCGATGCCGACCTGCACGAGGCCGAAATAGATGAGGAAGAGTTGCAGAAGCAGAGGCGTGCCCATGAACAGCCACATGAAGGCACGAACCGGATAGCGCAGCACCGGCGGGGCATAGAGCACCAGCAGAGCAAAACCGATGCCGGCGACGACGCTGAGCACGGCCGAGGTGGCCGAGATGACGACGGTCCACCACAGGCCCTTGCCGATCAGCGGCCAATATTCCGGGACGATGCTGAAATCGAGACCCTGCATCCTCACGCTTCCCCTGCATAGGCGCGGTCGAGACGGTCGATGACGACGGTCAGCCCGTAAACCATGATCATGTACAGAACCGCCGTCACCGCGAAGATCTCGAAGGGTTTGTAGGTAGAGCCGATGAAGCGTTGCGCCGTATAGGTCAGTTCCACCACCGAGATGGTGGCCACGAGCGCCGTGCCCTTGACCAGCGCCACGGCATTGACACCGAGCGGGCGGATCATCAGCTTGGCCGCCTGCGGCAGCACGATCCAGCGCATGGATTGCCCTTCGCCGAAACCGAGCGAGCGCGCCGCCTCCATCTGCCCGCGATCGACCGAACGCACCCCGCCGCGGATCGATTCCGCCATATAGGCCGCGATGTTCAGCCCGAGCGCGATGGCGCCGGCCGCGAAAGGCTCGAGCTGGATGCCGATCTGCGGCCCGCCGAAATAGAGCAAGAAGATCTGGATGAGTGCGGGCGTGCCCCTGAAGACGCTGACATAGGCCGCGCCGATGAAGCGCAACGCCGTAACATGCGACAGGCGGAGCGTCGCGACCAGCGCGGCCATGGCAAGCCCGATGGCGAGCGACAGCAGCGAAAGTTCGACGGTCGTCCAGGCCGCCTGGACGAAGACTGGAAAAATGCGGCCGATGAGAGCGATATCCATTTCCGGATCCCCGGCGATCGATCAGGCGGCCGGCAGAAAACTGCCGGACCGGCCCTTTGCAAGGCAGGGAGAGATCAGCGGATATCCGAACCGACCCACTTCATGGCGATGGCCTCATAGGTGCCGTCGGCCATCATGTCGTCCAGCGCCTTCTGCATGGCGGCCTTCAACTCCGGATTGCCCTTGCGGATGGCGATGCCGATCTTGTCCTCGCTGCCGGCGAATTCCGGCACGTCGAGCTTGACGACCTTCTCGCCCGTCTCCTTGACAGCGATCGACACCGGAACGGCGTCGACGACCATCGCCTGGATGCGGCCGGCCTTCAGTTCGAGGAAGAGTTCCGGCAGGCCCTTGTAGGTGCGGATGTCCCAGCCGCCGCGTTCGCGCGCCCATTTCTCGTGGGTTTCGCCGAGCGTCACGCCGATGGTCTTGTCCTTGAGATCGTCGATCGACTTGATCGGAGAGCCCTGGGTGACGAAAATACCACGACCGGACTTGTAGTAGGGACCGACGAAATCGACAGCCTTTTCACGCTCCGGGGTGATGGTCATGCTTCCGATGATGGAATCGTATTTGCCGGCCAGCAGGCCGGCGATGATGCCGTCCCAGGCGGTCGAGACGCCCGCGCCCTTCACGCCGAGACGCCTGGCGATCTCGTTGCCGATATCGACATCGAAGCCCACGACCTGGTTGCCGTCGTCGACGAAGCTGAAGGGCGGATAGGCGCCGCTGTTGGCGAACTTGAATTCGCCCGCCGCCTTGACGGTGTCGAGATCGTCCGCACTCGCGGAGATCGGCAGGGCAATCGCAGAAAAGGCAAGGCCTGCGGCCACGGCGTAGGAAAGAATGGTCTTCAACATGATCGTTCCCCTTGTTTTACGGCCCCACCACCCGAGCGGTGCGGCCTTCGGGAGGACTATGTCGGCGGCACCATGCATTTCGCAAATAGATATGTAAAATGCTCTGCATAATCTCAGGAAATGAAACCACTGCTGCGACCATTCTCCATGCTCAAGCCTTTTCGTCCGGGTAGCGCCGGACGCGGTCCCGCTTATCACGGCGGTAAAATGCCTTGAATCACCTCTCTTACGATCGCGCGCAGCCAGCGATTGGCGGGATCGGCGTCATGATTGGAACGCCATGCCATTGAGATGGCATACCGCCCGAGATCGAGGGGCGGCGGGGTTAGTTTCAGGGAGGCATACTGCGCGATCCGTATCGCCGCATGGGCCGGAAGCGTAGCGATGGCACGCCTGCCGACGAGAAAGGCCGGCAGCGCGGAGAAATGCGTGAGCGCCGTCTGAACGTGCCGAGCAAGACCATTTGCCCGCAACACCTCGTCGACAATGCCCTCCCGCCCGGAAAAAGAGACGAGAACATGCGGCAGATCGAGATATTTTTCGAACGTCAGCGGGCCGGTGACGCCGCAGGCGTCCGCATCCAGCAGGCAGGCATAACCGCTTTCCGCCACATCCTCGTGGAGCAGCACCGAACGCGCCGGCCAGGAGGCGACGATCGCCAGGTCGATCTCGCCACTCTCGAGCATGGCGCCGGCCGTCTGGCGATTGCTCTGGCGAATGCCGATGGATGCACCCGGCGCTTCGCCTGCCATCCGTCGCGCAATCTCCGGGCCGAATGCAACTTCGAAATCGTCCGACATGCCCAGCGTGAACCGGCGATTGCTGGTTGCTGCCTCGAAGCCCGGCACCGCCAGGAAGGCATCCTTCAGAAGGGCGAGGCCGGTCTCGATCTCCTCGGCGATGCGCTCGGCGCGGGGTGTCGGCTGCATCCTTCCCTGCATGCGTACGAACAGCGGGTCGCCGGCGATCTCGCGCAGACGCGCCAGCGCGGAACTGACCGCCGACTGGCTGAGCGACAGCCGCTGCGCCGCCAAGGAAACGCTTCGTTCGCGCCAGATCGCGACAAAGGTGACCGCCAGATTGAAATCGAGGCGCGCAATATCTTTCAAATCGATTTTCTGCATTCAATCATTCAATTTGATGAATGATGCTCGCGGCGTCAAGATGGCCGGACAACGGAGGAGGTCACTATGACAAAGCATCATGTGGGCGTGATCCAGGCCGGATCGAGCCTGTTCGACACGCCGCGCACCCTGGAGCGAATGGCGGCGCATTGCGAAGCGGCGGCCGAGCAGGCGATCGACCTGGTGGTCTTTCCCGAAGCCTATATCGGCGGCTATCCCAAGGGGCTGGATTTTGGAACGCGCGTCGGCATACGCACGCCAGAAGGCCGCGACGATTTCCTGCGTTATTGGAAATCGGCCATCGAGGTTCCCGGTCCCGAAACCGGGCGGATCGGCTCCTTCGCCGCGATGATGAAAGCCTATCTGGTGGTCGGCGTCATCGAGCGCGACGGCGCGACCCTGTATTGCACCGCGCTGTTCTTCGCACCGGACGGCTCGCTTCTGGCCAAGCATCGCAAGGTGATGCCGACAGCCAGCGAACGCCTCGTATGGGGCCAGGGCGATGGCTCCACCCTTCCGGTTCTCGATACGCCCGTCGGCCGCATCGGCGCCGCCATCTGCTGGGAAAACTACATGCCGGCCCTGCGCCAGACCCTGTACGGCAAGGGAATCAATCTCTGGTGCGCGCCGACCGTGGACGAACGCGACATGTGGCAATCCTCCATGCGCCACATCGCCTATGAAGGCCGGACATTCGTGCTCAGCGCCTGCCAGTATCTCACCCGGGCCGATGCGCCAGAGGACTATGACGGGATTCAGGGCAAGGATCCTTCCACGGTTCTCATTCGCGGCGGCAGCGTCATCGTCGGCCCGATGGGCGACGTTCTGGCCGGCCCCGTCTACGGGAAGGAGGCGATCATCACGGCCGAAATCGATCTTTGCGATACGATCCGCGGCAAATACGATCTCGACGTCGCGGGCCATTATGCCCGGCCCGACATCTTCGAACTAACCGTGAACGAGACGCCACGCCGGCCCCTGGCCTTCAGTGTCGACGGCGGGCGACAGGAAGCGGTTTCCCAAATGAACGCTCTTCCGATCCGGGAACAGGACATGCGGGAAGGATCGATCGAATAGACCAATGGCGGCAAGGCCGTCATACTGGATTTGGGACCGCCGTCCAAGGGTTGGTGGCCGGGTCGGTAATTGTGTATGGACCAACGGCCAAATTGCCATATTTCTGAATAGCATGTGTTTTAGCGATGCCGTTTCCATATTTTTAAAGGGCCGGTACTAAACACTTGATACTCTCTGATCGCCTTGAAGCGTGCATGTCGGAGATCTTCCTTCAGGCTGGCAGCCACCAACCGAGGCCGTGACCCATGAGAGAACCTCGAACCAATTGGCCGGCTTCCGGACAGCCGGCCACGCCGACCGAGAGGGGCTCGAACCGGCTTTTCGTTTTCGACCGCAATTTCAAACTGGTCACACCCCCGTCGACCATCGCCGGCGCATCCGCACCCGATCCCGACATATTCCTCGAACAGGTGCATCCTTACCTGGATAGGACCGTTCTCCTCGACTACATGCAGGCGAGCGATCCCGAACCGCTGCGCCTCCTGCACGACCTCGGCGACGGGCATGTGCGCGATCTCACCGTGTTTGCGATCGGCGACCTGCTTGGCGTGGTGCAGGCGCACCGCATGTCGGACCATGACGAACGCACGACCCTGTTGCACCTGGCGACGCATGATCCGCTGACCGGGCTGCCCAATCGCCGGCAGTTCGGCAGCGACCTTTCCGATGCCCTGCAAGGCCTCGAAGGCAGCGGCGACGTGATTTCGTTGATGCAGCTGGATCTCGACGATTTCAAACCGGTCAACGACACGCTCGGTCATCCCGTCGGCGACAAGCTGCTCGAGCTTGCCGCCGATCGCATCAAAAGCTGCCTGACGGACAAGGACCGCGCCTATCGGCTTGCCGGCGACGAATTCGCGATTATTTCGCGCGGACACGGTCATCCCGCGCGGGGGCGCGAACTTGGCGAGAAGCTGGTTCTCGCCTTCAAGGAGCCGTTCTCGCTGGACGGTATCGCCGTATTCGTCGGGTTGAGCGTGGGCATATCCTTCGCGCCCGAGGACGGCAGGGACCCGGAAACCCTGATGAAGGCATCGGACGTCGCGCTCTATGCGGCAAAGACCGATGGCAGAGGACGCACGAGCACGTTCGATCCCCACATGCTGCGAATCATCGAGCAGCGGGAGCTGCTGCGTCGAAGCTTGCGCATGGCGCTGGAGAAGCAGCAGTTTTCCATCGCATACCAGCCGATCGTGGCGGAGTCACGGGTGGTCGGCTTCGAGGCGCTGCTGCGCTGGGAGCATCCGCTCATGGGGGCCATCCCACCGTCCACCTTCATTCCGATGGCCGAGAGCGACGGATTGATGCCGGAGATCGGCTCCTGGGTTCTGGAGCGCGCCTGCAGGGAAGCGCTCAACTGGCCGGCGGATTTCACCGTCGCGGTCAACGTCTCCCCGGCCGAATTCCTCTCGAACGGATTGACCGACCGCATTTCGCAGACGCTTGACGAGGTCGGCCTGCCAGCCGAGCGGCTGGAACTGGAAATCACCGAAGGCGTTCTCCTCGAGCGGACCGTGAACAATCTCGATACGCTGAACACGCTGAACGTCCTCGGCATCCGGATTTCGCTGGACGATTTCGGAACCCAGTATTCATCATTGAGCTACCTGAAGAATTTCCCCTTCGATACGATCAAGATCGACAAATATTTCGTCTCGGATCTGGAAACCAACGCGAAGAGCCAGGCCATCGTCCGCTCGATCATCGTCCTCGCTCACGACCTGGACATGCAGGTGACGGCGGAAGGCGTCGAGACGCCTGCCCAGGCACAATGGCTGCGCGAACTGGGATGCGACCGCATTCAGGGGTACCTGATCAGCACGCCGCTCGGGGCGGACGCAATCGAAACCTTTCTCGCGACGCATGACTAAAAGCATGTCAGCGTGAATTTGCCGCGGCGGGCTTGAAGCCTTCGCTGGCGGCAAGCAGGCCGCGGGTATAATCCTTGGCGACCTTGCGCGCCGCAAGATCGGCGGCGGTGAGTTGCTCGACTTCCTGCCCGTGCTGCATGATCATCAGGCGGTCGCACATATGGGTGACGACGGCGAGATCGTGGCTGACCATGACGAAGGTGAGGTCGCGCGCGGCGCGGACCTGTTCGAGCAGGTTCAGCACCTCGGCCTGCACCGAGGCGTCGAGCGCCGAGGTCGGCTCGTCGAGCAGCAGGATCGAAGGTTCGAGGATCAGGGCGCGGGCAATCGCCACGCGCTGGCGCTGGCCGCCGGAAAGCTGGTGCGAATAGCGGAAGCGGAAGCCGGCGCCGAGACCGACCTCGTCCAGCGCCCGCACGATGCGGGCCTCGGTATCGTCGAAACCATGAATGGCGAGCGGCTCCAGCAGCAGCCGGTCGACCGTCTGGCGCGGATGCAGCGAGCCGTAGGGATCCTGGAACACCATCTGCACCTGACGGTAGAAGGCCTTGTCGCGTTTTTCGCTGAGCGCCTTGCCGTTTACCGAAATCGTGCCGCCAGACACTGGCGCCAGCCCGGCGACCGCGCGCAGCAGCGTCGACTTGCCGGAACCGGATTCACCGACCAGTCCGAAGGACTCGCCGGAGGCGACCGCCAGGCTCACATCCTTGAGCGCGTCGTAATCGTCGAAGGTCACGCGCAATCCATCGATGGCGAGAGCCGGGATCATAGCGCCCACTCCGGTTTGCGATCGAGCACGGGGAGCGGGTGCCGGTCCGCGCCGATCTTCGGCATGCAGTCGAGCAGCCCTTGCGTATAGGGATGCTTTGCCTGCGTCAGTTGCGCGGCCGGCAGTTCCTCGACGATACGGCCGGCATACATGACGATCACCCGGTCGCAGAAGGAGGAGACGAGCCTGAGATCGTGCGAGATGAAGATCAGGCCCATGCCGCGCTCGGCGACCAGCCGGTCCAGAATGCCGAGCACGTCGAGCTGCACCGTCACGTCGAGCGCGGAGGTCGGCTCGTCGGCAATCAGCAGCTCGGGGCCGGCCACCAGCATCATGGCGATCATGGCGCGCTGGCCCATGCCGCCCGAGACTTCGTGCGGATAGAGATCGAAGACCCGTTCGGGATCGCGGATCTGCACGGCGGCGAGCATGTCGAGGGCGCGCCGGCGCGCTTGCGCCCGGCCGAGCGGCTCATGCGTGCGCAGGGTCTCGACGATCTGGCGGCCGATGGTCATCACCGGATTGAGCGAATATTTCGGATCCTGCAGGATCATGGCGATGCGCTTGCCGCGCAACCGCCGCCGCTCGGTCTTAGAGGCCTTGAGCAGGTCGATGCCGTTGAACGCGAGTTTCCTGGCGTCGACGCGGCCGTGCTCCGGCGTCAGGCCCATGATGGCGCGGCCGGTCTGCGACTTGCCGGAGCCCGATTCGCCGACGATGCCGAGCCGCTCGCGGCCGAGCGTGAAGGATACGCCGCGCACCGCCTCCACCAGCCCCGTGCGGGTGGGAAAGGAAACGCTGAGCCCCTCGACCTCCAGCAGCGCGCTCATTGGCCGCTCCCGCGCGGATCGAGCGCATCGCGCAAACCGTCGCCCAGCAGGTTGAAGCCGAGGCTGACGACGAGGATGGCGAAGCCGGGCATGGCGGCGACCCACCATTGATCGAGGATGAAGCGGCGGCCGGAGGCGATCATCGCGCCCCATTCCGGCAGGGGCGGCTGCGCGCCGAGACCGAGAAAGCCGAGCCCGGCGGCCGTCAGGATGATGCCCGCCATGTCGAGCGTCACCCGCACGATCAGCGAGGAAACGCAAAGCGGCATGATATGGCGCAGCACGATGCGGAAGGGCGAGGCCCCCATCAGCCGCACGGCTGAAATATAATCGGAATTGCGCACCGTCAGCGTTTCGGCCCGCGCAATGCGGGCGTAAGGCGGCCAGGAGGTGATGGCGATGGCGATGATGGCATTGCCGATGCCCGGCCCGAGTGCTGCGACGAAGGCGAGCGCCAGCACCAGCTTGGGAAACGCCAGGAAGATATCGGTGATGCGCATCAAGACCGCATCCACCCAGCCGCCGGCATAGCCGGCGACGGTGCCGACCAGCAGACCGATGGGCGCGGCGATGACGGCGACCAGCAGCACCACCTGCAGCGTCAGCCGCGAGCCGTAGATGAGCCGCGACAGGATATCGCGGCCCTGGTCGTCGGTGCCGAGCCAATGCCCCTGCCCCGGCGGCAGCAACCGCGCCCCGGCGAGATCGCCGACATAGGGCGAAGCCGGCGCCAGCAGCGGCGCGAAGATGGCGAGCGCCACCAGCCCGATGATGATCAGCATGCCGAGCAGGGCGAGACGGTTGGCGGCGAACCGCCCCCAGGCGACATAGGCGCGGCCGAGCCGGGCCTGCAGGCGCGATTGCGGCCGATCGGTCAAAAGCCATTCGCGGCGGGTCATGGCGGTCTCGCTCATCTTGCCCTCGTGCGCGGATCGAGCATGCGGTAAAGCACGTCGGACAACAGGTTGATGGCGATGAAGACGGACCCGATGACCACGGTGCCGCCGAGCACCGCGTTCATATCGGCATTCTGCAGGGAATTGGTGATGTAGAGACCGAGGCCCGGCCAGGCGAAGACGGTTTCGGTCAGCACCGAGCCCTCCAGCAGGCCGGCATAAGCGAGCGCGATCACCGTCACCAGCGGCACCGCCGCATTGCGCAGCGCATGGCCCCAGATGATGCGGGTTTCCGACAATCCCTTGGCGCGGGCCGCGACGATGTATTCCTGGCCGAGTTCGTTCAGCATGAAAGAGCGCGTCATGCGGCTGATATAGGCCATCGAGAAGTAGCCGAGCAGCGATGCCGGCAGAACGATATGCGAGAAGACGTCGCGAAAGATCGCCCAATCGCGGGCGAGGATCGCGTCGAGCAGATAGAAGCCGGTGATCGGCGTGAAGGTATATTCGTAGACCACGTCGATGCGGCCGGGGCCGGAAGCCCAGCCGAGGCGGGCATAAAACACCAGCAATGCCAGCAGGCCGAGCCAGAAGATCGGCACCGAATAACCGATGAGGCCGACGATGCGCACGACCTGATCGGCGACGCTGCCGCGCCTGACAGCAGCGAGAACGCCGAGCGGAATGCCGAAGGCCGCGCCGATGATCGTCCCGACCGTGGCCAGTTCCATGGTGGCGGGGAAGACACGACGGATATCGGTCATCACCGGATTGGTGGTGAGCACCGAGGTGCCGAAATCGCCGTGCAGCACGCCTTTCACATAGAGAATGAACTGCTGGTAATAGGGCAGATCGAAACCCATTTCCTGCCGCACGCGCTCGACGACCCGCGCGGGCGCGCGGTCGCCGACGATCGCCAGCACCGGATCGATCGGCACGACGCGGCCGATGAAGAAGGTGACGGCGAGAAGCCCGAGATAGGTGGTGGCGACGATCACCACGAAGCCGGCGATCGATTTCAAGGCCGCAGAGGCGCCCCGCCTGGCGCGCCTTGCCGGCATCCGTGGGTCAGACTGGGTCAAGGAACCGGTCCTTCCGGCTCATTCCTTGGAAATGGGCGCGAGGAAGTTCGAATCGAAGCTCGGCCCCAGCTTGTAGCCCTTGACGCTGCCGCGCATCCCGGCCACTTCGGTCTGCTGGAAGATCATGACGAAGGGGCTGGTATCCAGCGCCTCCTGCTGCAGCTTCTTGTACATGTCGGCGCGCTTGTCGTTGTCGCGCTCCAGAAGGGCGGCCTTGACCTGCTCGGTCAGTTGCGGAATGTCCCAGGCATTGCGCCAGGCGAGTGTCTTTACTGCGGCGTCGTCGGCATTGTTCGGGTTGGAGGTGAAGGCTTCCGCATTCGAGTTCGGATCCCAGTAATCCATGCCCCACTGGCCGATATACATATCGTGGTTGCGGGCGCGATACTTGGTCAGCGTCTGCTTGCCGTCACCGGGAATGATCTCGACCTTGACGCCGGCCTGACCGGCGGTCTGCTGGAAGGATTCGGCAATGCCGGTTACCGGCTGGGTGTTGCGCACGTCGAAGGTGACGGAGAAACCGTCCTTCAGGCCGGCCTTTTCAAGCAGTTCCTTGGCCTTGGCGACGTCGAACTTGTAGGGGCTGGCATCGAGTGCGCCGAGCACGCCCTTGGCCTGGTAGGTCTGGCGGATCTCGCCGATGCCCTTGATCAGCGTCGCGCCGATCGCATCGTAATCGACGAGATATTTCATTGCCTCGCGCACTTCCGGCTTGGCGAGCTTTTCGTTCTTCTGGTTGAGGCTGATGTAATAGACGGTGCCCTTCGGCGCGCTGGTGACGGCGAGATCGGCATTCTTGGTCACCGCTTCGAGATCGCCCGGATCGAGATTGCGGGCGACGTCGACATCACCGGCTTCCAGCATCAGCCGCTGGGTCGCGCTTTCCTTGACATGGCGATAGATGACGCGGGCCAGCTTCGGCTTTTCCCCGTAATAATTGTCGTTGCGCTCCATCGCGAGGATTTCGTTGGCGCGCCAGTCGCGGATCTTGAACGGGCCGGAGCCGGCATAATTGGTCTTCATCCACGCATAGCCGAAGTCGGTATCGTATTTGTAGTCGGCATTCGGCGTCTTGGCCTCGGCATGCTCCATCACCAGCTTCTTGTCGAGCACGGCGCCCACCGTCGCGGTGAGGCAGTTGAGCACGAAGCTCGGCGCATAGGCCTTGTCGACGGTCAGCACGAAGGTGCCCGCGTCCATCGCCTTGGCCTTCTCGGTGACATTGTCGCCGGTGAGCCCGAACTGGGTGAGAATGAAGGCCGGGCTCTTGTCCAGCTTGACGACGCGCTCGAACGACCAGGCGACGTCCTCGGCGGTCAGCGGATTGCCGGAGGCGAACTTGATGCCCGGCTTCAGCTTGAACGTATAGGTCAGGCCATCGTCGGATACGGTCCAGCTATCGGCGACACCGCCCTTGACCTTGGTCGTGTCGTCGATGTCGAGCCGAACCAGCATGTCGTAGCCGTTGCCGATGAATTCGGCCGGGCTCAGTTCGAAGGATTCGGCGGGATCCAGGGTGATCGTGTCGTCGATCGCCCAGGCCTGAACGAGCGTATCGGCCGGGGTGCCGGCATAGGCCGGGGCGATGCCCGCCGCGACGGACAGCAGCGAGAAAGCAGCGCTGACGAGCAGCGGACGAATGCGCATCGTGGTCTTTTCCCTGTTCATTCCAGTTCCCCGTTTCACACAATTGCCTTCGATATCCGGCATGATGATTGTTATTGTGAAAATTCAATCACACTTCCGGACGTAAAAACAGCCCCTTTAACGTGGATTTGCGTTTCGAAGGAAACAGCTGGTTGTGGCCGTGATACGGATGCGTTTTCAGCGCGCCGGAAGGCCGGCCGCTATTTCCCCTGCTTTTCCCATCCGAAGACGCTGCGGCCGCCGAGCAGGGGCGACTGGTCGAATTCGCCGGCGATGATTTCCTTCAGGTCGGGGCCGGTGACGTAGCGTTCGACCCGGCGGGCCTGGTCGTCCAGGCGCTTCAGCGCCTGCAATTCCTCGTCGCGGCCGAGGCGGCCCTTGCGCACGGCGGATTTCATGACGCCGATGGTTTCGTCATAGACCTTGAGCGGTACAGGAAACGGATGACGATCCTTGCCGCCATGGGCCAACGAGAAGCGGGCGGGATCGGAAAAGCGATAGGGAGCGCCATGCACGACTTCGGCGACCATCGCCAGCGCCTTCACCGTCCTTGCGCCGACGCCTGGCGTCAACAACAGGTTCTCGAAATCGACGGGGCCGCGTTCGGCGGCGGCGGCGATGTTGCCGTGCAGGCGGCGCATGTCGACATCGGTCTCGCGGACATCGTGATGGGCGGGCATGACGAGATGCGGAAGCAGGGGCTGCGGGTCCGCTTCCGGCGGCGCTGCGGCTTTCTCCAGCGCGCAGACTTCGCGCACGATTCTGTCCGGTCCGAGCGTCGCCAGGAGATCCAGTTGGCCCTTGCGGGAGGCGTCGGCGCGGCAATCGGCAAGGTTGACGATCCGGCCCTGGTCGCGTCCTTCGATCGCGGCATGGGGCGAATCGAGAAAGCTGGTCAGGCCTTCCGACAGCCAGTGATATCGCCGCGCCTGGCGGCGGTCGCCGTTCATCCCCTGCTGCACCACGACCCATTTGCCGTCGTCGGTGACGATGAAGCCGTGCAGGTAGAGATCGAAGCCGTCCTGCAGCGCGGCGCTGTCGACCTTGGCGACCAGCCGGCTGGTGGTCGCAAGCGCCAGCCCGTCGATGCCGGCGCGCTCGCCGACCGCCGTCAGCTCGTCCGGCGTCTTGCGCGACTGATTGCCGCGCCCGCCGCAGACATGGATGCCAAGCTCGCCGGTGAGCGGCGCCAGCCCGCGCTTCAGCGCGCCGATGACGCTGGTGGTGATGCCGGAGGAATGCCAGTCCATGCCCATGACCGCACCGAAGGACTGGAACCAGAAGGGACTGGCCAGCCGGCGCAGGAATTCGTCACGCCCGTAATGCTGGACGATCGCCTCGGCGATCACGGCGCCAAGCCGCGTCATCCGCTGGCCGAGCCAGGGTGGAACCCGACCGCCATGAAGCGGTAGATCAGCGCTGCCTGCCCGTCGTGCCACTCTTTTTCTCTGCGTGCCGATCGATCCGACGATCATTTCCCATGCTAAGGCCCCATATGGCGTTTTCGCGCCTCATCGGCAAGTGCCGGCTCCGCGCGCTGTTTCCAAGTCCGCCGCGATCCGCTAGGCAAGCGTGACGCGAGGAGAAAACATGGTGCAGAAAATCATCGGCCTGATCGGCGGCATGAGCTGGGAAAGTTCGGCGGAATACTACCGCATTATCAATGAACTGGTGCGGGACCGCCTTGGCGGCTTGCGCTCGGCGAAATGCCTGATGTGGTCGTTCGATTTCGGCGAGATCGAGGCCTTGCAACATGCCGGGCGCTGGGACGACGCCACCGCCGAGATGATCGCGGCCGCCCGGCGGCTGGAGCGCGGCGGCGCGGATTTCGTGCTGATCTGCACCAACACCATGCACCGGATGGCCGAGGAGGTCGAGGCGGCGATCGGCCTGCCGCTGCTTCACATCGCCGATCCGACCGCCGAACGCATCAAGGCGGCGGGCCTGACGCGGGTCGGCCTGCTGGGCACAGCCTTCACGATGGAGCAGGATTTCTACAAGGGACGGCTTGCCGAACGCCACGGCCTCGAGGTGCTGGTTCCCGAGGAGGAAGACCGTCGCACCGTCCACCGGGTGATCTACGACGAATTGGTGCAGGGCCGGATCGAGCCCGCGTCGCGTCAGGCCTATCGCGCGGTCATCGCAAGGCTTGCCGAACGCGGCGCGCAGGCGGTGATCCTCGGCTGCACGGAAATCATGCTGCTGGTCCGCCCGGAAGACAGCGCCGTTCCGCTTTACGATACCACCGCCATCCATGCCGAAGCCGCCGTCGAAATGGCGATTGCCTGAGAGGCCGGCGAAGGTGTCTGCTTCATCGGATAGCTGCATCCGCCTCTCGAGCGATATGCAGCAGATGGAGCATGGTCGCGTGAAGCCTTCTCCTCCAGCGCGCAAGCAAGCTCGCCGAGCCCTTGGAGGAAGGCCACGCCCTACCGGCCTGAACGGCGCTGGCGGCGAAAATCGACGCGGACGACGTTACCGCAATCAGGCGGCGCGTCCGCGTCAATCGTCCGCGTCTTCGGTTCGGGATTGCCAGCCTGGGCGACGGGTGTGGCGTCCCCCCGCTCGGCCTGCAAAGCCCGCAACTTCTGATAGACGTGAACCACCAGCTTCTTGTAATAGGTCACGATCTGCTGGTGTTCGCGCCGTGGAATGTAGAGTTCGTCAAACCGCTGGGTCATCTCTGTCACCTCCTGCTGGCTCGACAACTCTCCCACGAATTCGCAAGTTCCGGCGTCTTAACCAGCATGGCTAACAGTTTCTGAATCGCATGACGGCATCGGCGACTTACGCCGATCAGGAACATTTGCGTTTCCCGCGCATTCCCTCGACGGACGCGGGGCCGTGCAAAGCGGTTCGGCGCGCCGCATCCGCAACCCTGCTTCTGAAGGTGCCTGTTCATGCCCTCGCTGACACTCGCCGACATCGCCCACAAGCTGAAGAAAATAGATTTCTGCATGATGTCCACGCTCGGAGGGTCGGGGATTTCGAACCGTCCGATGAGCAACAACGGCGATGTCGATTATGATGGCGACTCCTGGTTCTTCTCGTATGAAAACACCGGAAAGGTTACAGACATCGGGCGTGACCCGCAGGTCTCGCTTTCCTTTACGGAGCCGCCGGGCCTTCTCGGCAAGCCTGGCATTTTCATTTCCATCGAAGGCAAGGCCCGCCTCATCCGCGACAAGGCGCAATTCGAACGGCATTGGATGTCCGATCTGGAGCGCTGGTTCCCAGAAGGGATCGATACCCCCGGCCTCGTGCTGATCAATGTGCGTGGCAACCGGGTGCAATACTGGGACGGTGAGGAGAACGGTGTCATCTCCGTTTGAACGTCTTCAACCCTCGCCTGGCATTGGCGGCGTCACCTCGGTGACGTCGCCTTCAACCTTGTCACGATGCGAAGACCGCCCCGAGATTCACAAACGACCGATGCTGCTCTTCGGTATAATCGCCCGCCGCAAACACCCGGAATGCCTTGCCTTGCGACTTCAGTTCCTGCGCGGTCTTCAGCGCGTCGGGATAAAGCAGCTTCGGCTCGTCACGGGTATCGCGTCCCTCCGGATCGAGCGAACTGAGCGCGATGATTTGAAACGTCGTCGCCATGGAACTCTCCTCGGATGCCCTAACCCTCGTTGCCGTCCGATATGAAGTTGTCCGGCATGGCATTGCGAGCCTCGCGTAGCGCATCGTCCCGATCCAGCCAGCCAGCCTTGACGACGTCGACAATCGCTAGAGCGGTTTCCCTTGCATTATATCCCGCGTTTTCCATCTCGCGCATGATTGCCGTGATTTTCTGGTCAATGATCTCGTGCAGATCGCCGATATCGGAAGAATGATTGTTTTCCATCGCCATCGCCTCTATTCATCACAACGAAACGGATGTACGCAAACGTTGTTCCAGTCCAATGGCATGGAACCGCCATGTCAGGCGGCGTCGAACTTGCACGACGCCCGCGCTTAACTATATTGAGTGTTCGGCGGATTTCGCCGCCGAGTTTCCCAAACGGTGATTGAACACCCAACGCGCGACCTGTTGCGCGGTTTTTGGAAGGAGTAGCGCGTTGACGCTATCCATACGTGAATTCAATGGTTCGAATATCGAGACCGCCGACGTCGGCGGCATCGGGCAGATTCTGAAGAAAGCCCGGGAGAATGTCGGCTATAGCATAGACGATCTGGCTGAAACGACTGGCTTGACGTCAGCCGAAATCGCACAGGTCGAGAACGAAACCGACGTCGACGAGGCGCGGCTTCGCAGGATTGCCGCAGCGCTGCGGTTTGACTTGAGCCATCTCGGGCCGCGATAAATCGCCCCCTCCCCGCACGCCGACATCCGGAACGCCGGAAGCAATTTCCATTGGAGACCTGCTCTCGGACCCACGATCTCCCCCGGCGGGGAGACCGTGGATCATGGCCCGGCCAGCCTCGACCGTTACGACATCGTCGGACGGCATAACCAGCCGATCGCAAAGGAAATCGATGATGGCGACGACACCCCGAAGACCCACAAACCCGAAAGAGGCCGCAGAAGCTCTTTTCAAGCCGGCAAAGAAAGTCGCAGCACCCGCCGTCGAACGACCTGCGATCCCGAACGCCCGGGAAGTTGTTTCGCTGAGGATCGATAGCGATGTGCTGGCATTTTTTCAGGCTGGCGGGCCGGGCTGGCAGGACCGCATCAACGATGCGCTGCGGGCTGCGATGAAGAAAGCCGAATGACGGTTATCAGACGGCATAGACCGTCTATTGCGAACTCCTGCGCGAGCGCAAGCCTGTTGCCGGAACATGGCCGGCGAGGAATGGGTTCGCCGAACATGCTCCATCGCTTATTTTCATAGCATTGCCCGACGCCGAAGCGATCCCGCCTCAACTGGAAATGCTCCAATCGCGATGCCCCGTCCCGCGCTCGTCGCAACACGGGGCACTCTCGTTCCAATCGGCCGTTATTGGGCGAACTGGATGTGGGTGATCCGATCGCCCTTGGGATCGTCCGGCTTCATGGACTTGTTGAGCGAATAGACCCCGCCCTTGCCATTGGCAAACACATGATTGGGGAAAGGCGACTGGTCGAGATTGCCGACGATCTTGCCTTCCGCATCCACGGCCGTCACCGTGCCGGCATCGCGGCTGCTGACATAGGCGAGTTTCGACACCGGATCATAGGCGACGCTGAGCGGGCCGCCGCCGATGCTGACATCATGCAGCAGTTTTCCCGTTTTGCCATCGAGGATCATCAGGTCGTCGCTGCCCTGCCCGACCAGGTGCCGCCGATGTTCAACCGCTATGAGATCGGCATGGCCTTCGGCGCCCATGTCGACAACGCCATTCGCAGCGTGCCGGGTACCGCGGCATGCGCATGCGCGCCGACGTCTCGACCACGATATTTCTCAACGACCCCGAGGACTATGACGGCGGCGACCTTCTTATCGAGGACACCTTCGGTTGCCACAGCGTCAAGCTTCCGGCCGGTCACGCCGTGGTCTATCCCTCCTCCAGCCTGCACCGGGTCGAGCCTGTGACGCGCGGCAGCCGCTGGGGATCGTTCTTCTGGGCGCAATCCATGGTCCGCGACGATGCCATGCGGGCGATGCTCTATGATCTCGACCTGTCGATCATCGAGACCCGCAACCTGCTCGGCGATGACAATCACGCCGTTCTCGGCCTGGTCAACCATTATCACAACCTGCTGCGCCGCTTTGCGGATCTCTGACATGACGCAGGACAGGCCGGGCCTTCCCGTCGTCACCGTCGACGCGCCGGTCACGGGCTTGCGCAACAGCGAGCAGCGCGCCGGCTTCCGCCTGCCGGCGGCTGTGCGCGCCGTCAATCTCGACGGCATGGCAATGCTGGACATGGCCGGCGCGCCGGGACGCAGCCCGGTGTTTTCCGGCCTGCTCGATCATGCACCCGGATGGGGCGATATCGAATGGCTCAGGCGCGAAACGCCGCTGCCGATCCTGTTGAAAGGCATCCTCCACCCCGACGACGCCCGGCGTGCGCTCGCCTGCGGCATCGATGGCCTCGTCGTCTCCAATCACGGCGGGCGCACGCTCGACACGCTGCCAGCGACGCTCGACGCCCTGCCCGCCATCGCCACCGCCGTTCAGGGCCGGGTTCCGCTCCTGCTCGACGGCGGCATCCGGCGCGGAACGGATATCGTCAAGGCCCTGGCGCTGGGCGCGAGCGCCGTGCTGATTGGCCGCCCGCAACTGCACGCGCTCGCCATCGCCGGCGCAAGCGGCGTCGCCCATCTGCTGACCATCCTGCGCACGGAACTGGAAGTCGCGATGGTGCTGGCCGGCTGCTCAAGGCCCGATGCCATCGACAAGAATCTTGTCTGGCGGCCCTGATCGGCTTCATGGACGCGGCCGAACGCTTTCGACAGCAAGCCTATTGGCGGCTGCGGTTCTCTTTCATACGCATGGATACCGGCACCCGCGACCGCGACGATCCGTGCGGAATGCCGGAACATCGACCGGCGCCACGGTAAACCAATAGCGCCGTTTCCTTCGTCGTCCGCGCCGCTACTTGTTCAAGGCATCCTTGAGCGCTTTTGCCGGCGTAAAGGTGATCTTCTTCGATGCCGCCACCTTGATCATCGCCCCTGTCGCCGGATTGCGCGCTTCGCGTTCGGGCGCGTCCTTGACCTTGAACTTTCCAAAACCGGGAAGGGAGGTTTCGGCGCCGCCAAGGGCAGCCGAGGTGATCTGCGCGAGCACCGCCTCAACGATAGCCTTACCCTGAGACTTGGACAGTCCATGCTCGGCTGCGATCTTGTCGGCGATTTCATTGGTCGTCGTCATCATGATCCTCCTGATTGGACCGCCAATCTTGGCGCGGGTCGGTGAGTCTGTCATCTGGCGTGCGCACCGGAAACGCGCGCACGCAACCTTGTCCACAGCATTGAGCACCCGGAGGCCGCCGCTACCCGCCGCCTCGGTCAACGATTCGGGCTATTTTCCACGTATCGGACCTCCTCCCGTCTCTCACGACGGCGAACACGCTGATACAGATTGTCGATTGCGGCATCGCGACGACCTGGATGCAAGGCAGACGGGTCTCAAGCCGCCGCAACTCAACCGTCGCCGTCTCTGCGGCGACTATACGATGATCTTCTCTGTGGCCGGCATTTGCCAGCTTGAAGCGGAGAAGTGTCATAAATCTGTCATAAAATCCCGAAGCCTATTGATTTGAAATGGGATTCTTGACAGCCTGCATCGGTCATGAAGTCAAAGAGAAAGGGCGGCAAGTCCCGCCCGGTCACCCCACCTACCCTGTTTCAACAGCTTGCGAAACATCCTGACAAGCTGTTCACCGGTGCATTTCGGAAGCAATACGGCGCTCTCTGCTTCCGGTACAGGAAGAGTGACGAGGAGATCGACATTCTGGTGATCACCTCCCGTGACACCGGGCGCTGGGTCATTCCGAAGGGCTGGCCGATGAAAAAGAAGAAGCCGCATCAAGCGGCAGCGACCGAGGCCTGGGAGGAAGCGGGTGTCCGCGGCAAGGCCAACAAGACGCCGGTCGGCAGTTATGTCTATCTCAAGGAACTGGACGACGGCGATGTCGCTCCAGTCATCGTCGAGATGTATCAGGTCGAGGTGACGGAGACCCAGGCGGATTTCAAGGAAAAAGGCCAACGCGTCATCGCCTGGGTCAGCCCGGACGAGGCGGCACGGCGCGTACGCGAGATCGAATTGAAGTCGCTGCTGGTGAACTTCAAACCGTTGCCCCGCTGAAGGCAGGCGGCAGGGCAACCGCGCCGGCACCGCTGCCGACGGCTTGAGGAAATGGGCCTTTGCCCGACCATGATGTCGTCCTTCTCAACCGAAAGCCATTCGTCGGGAAGCGTGACGACACCGTCCGGCATCGGGCCGACCGTCACCCAGCCTGACGCTTCCAATTCTTGTAAGGCGCCAGTTTCTGGCCGGGAAACCGTGTTTCGATTTCGGTTTCGACCTGCGCGATCCGGGCAAGGACATCGCTTGTGTCCTGCCCTGCCCGCGAGAGCTCCTCGCTCTTCGTCTCCAGATCACGCATCGCCTCGTACAGCTCTTCCTCGGCCATCGCCGAAAGAACGTCTGCGAAAACGGCAGGATCGCGTTGCATATTCTGCATCATGATTCACCTTGAGAGCGCGGCCATGCAGCCGGATTAGTCCGCCGCCAACACGGAAAGACTTCAGACGCGATGCATCGGCGTTTACACGCGCTCGCTTCGCGCGGTGGCAGATTCCTGCAATCCCATTGTCCTGGCGGAATGTGCATCCCGCGCCGCCCGTCAGCTTTCCGAGCGCTTGCGGTCATAGAGATGGGTCACCTTGCGTTCGACATCGCGGTCGCCCTCGCTATCGGCGGCTTGGCGCAGCATTTCCGTCAAACGAGCAATCTCCTCCTCGTTCAGCTTTTCAATGCCGATGAAGCGGTTTTCAGCCGTGGCGGTGGTGAGGATCAGTTCATCGAGCTTGGCTTGCAGAGCCTTGCTATCACGGTTCTGGGAATTCTGCAGGATGAAAACCATGAGAAATGTGATGATCGTCGTGCCGGTATTGACGACGAGTTGCCACGTTTCGGAGAAGCCGAAAATCGGGCCTGTGATCGCCCAGACGACGATGGCGATGAAGGCCAGGACAAAGGTTGCGGGCTTGCCGCTCGTTTCCGCCACCAGATTTGAAAATTGGCAGAACGCTTCACTGATACGCATGCACGTCTCTCCGCGCGGGAAATCGATGGAGGCCGGCTCAAGCGCCGGCCTCGGTTTTCTCTTTCCGATCAACGGCGATAGCGAAGACGCTCCTGTTCGATTTCGGCCGGGCCATAGGGCGGCAGAGTGTCGTCGAAGCGCGTCCAGCCCTGTTCGTTATAGGCGGCGCGGCGCTCGACCGGATCGACCCAGTTGGACTGACGCAGGATGCTTTCGGCTTCGGTATAGAGGTCGTCGGCAACGCGGGCGGTGACCAGCGTACCGCCGCGACGGACGCCTTCAGCATAGACATGGGCATTTTCTTCCGGCACGCCGGAATTGGTCAATGCGCCGATCAGGCCACCGGCAGCGCCGCCGGCAACGGCACCCGCAGCAGCCCCGGCCGCCGTCGCAGCCAGCCAGCCGGCGGCGACGACCGGCCCGACGCCGGGAATGGCCATGATGCCCAGGCCGGTCAGCAGGCCTCCGATGCCGCCGACGGCCGCGCCGATGCCGGCGCCCGTGCCAGCCCCTTCGGCAGCGTTCGACTCGCCTTCATAACGGCCGTCCGCATTGTTGGAAACGATGCTGATATCGTCGGACGGAATGCCCCGCGCCTCCAGCGCGCTGACTGCAGCGCGGGCATCGGAATAGTCGTCGAACAGTCCGGTAACGGTTTTCATTGGCGTGCTCCTCGTATTGGGTGTCAGTTGGCGACGATATTGCCCTGATAATCCAGGGCGACGTTCATGGACTTGCCGTCCTTCATGGCCGTGCCGCGCCACACGCCTTTGTCATCGAGCTTCAGGCCAGTGACGTCGGCATAGCCGGCTTCGACGATACGATCCTTGGCCTGGGCCTCGGTAAAGCTGTTGGCGCCTTCGACCGGAGCGGTCGGATTGGAACTGTCGGGTGTCGCTACGGCCGGCGTATCGCCGTCGGTTGCCGGAGCGGTCGAGGTCTGCGCAAAGGCAGCAAAAGTCGAAGCGCCGACGAACGCGGCGGCGAGAAGAAGCTTTTTCATAATTGTTTCCTCGTGTTAGCCCTTTTACAGGTGCTGGGGTAACGCGCACTTTTCCTTTTGGTTCCACGCCGGTGGAAGAAGCCGTCAAGGTCGGTGAGATGCGTTTCGGGTTCCGCACGAGTCTCGAAAGTGAATTGGCGCGGCCGCTCGCCCTCCAGTCCGATCCAATCCATGATCATCCGATTTTGCTGCCTTCACGATCCGGGAAAGGCAGGAACCGCATGGCCGCCGACCGAAGATCTTGTGTGACAAACAAAAGAGAACCGTCGGCGGAATGGGGCCTGCCCGGTTCTCGCCGGGCAGGCCCGGTGGATCAGCTTCCGAGGATGGCGGCCTTGAGGGTCTTGACGTTGTGACGGAACATATCGATGTAGGTGGACGCAGGACCGTCCTCGCCGGAAAGCGCGTCGGAATAGAGCGTGCCGCCGACCTTGATTCCCGTTTCTGCCGAGATCTGCTCGATGAGGCGCGGATTGGTGATGTTCTCCAGGAAGAGCGCCGATGCCTTGTCTTCCTTCACCTGATCGATCAGCTTGGCGACGTCCGCGGCCGATGCCTCCGCTTCGGTGGAGATGCCTTCCGGCGCGATGAACTTGAGACCATAATCGTGTTCGAAATAGCCGAATGCGTCATGGGTCGTGATGATCGTCCGCTTGTCGGCCGGAATCTCCGCGATCGCCGCCTTTACGTCCTTTTCAAGCGCTTCGAGCTTTGCGAGATAAGCCTCGGCATTCGCCGTATAGGTGGCGCAACCTGCCTTGTCGGTCTCGCAGAAGGCGTCTGCGATGTTCTTCACGTAAATCTCGCCATTGTGAATCGACTGCCAGGCATGCGGGTCGAATTCACCGTGATGATGGTGATGGTCTTCGTGACCGGCTTCTTTCTTTTCTCCTCCTTCATGATCATGGTGATGCTCCTCCTCGGCCTTCAGCGGTTCGATACCCTTGGTGACCTCGACGACCGGGGCCTTTGTGCCGCTCGTCTCGATCAGCCGCTTCATGAAGCCTTCGAGTTCGAGACCGTTGACCAGGACGACATTCGCCGCTTCGAGCGCCACGGCGTCGGCCGGGCGCGGTTCGTAGACATGGGCGTCGCCATCGGGGCCGACGAGCGTCTTCACCTCGACACGCTCGCCGCCGACATTCTTGGCGAGATCCGCGATGATGGAGAAGCTCGCCACCACATTGAGCTCGGCAGCCGTCGCGGATGCGGCGAAACCGCCCGAAAGCGCAAGCAGGCTGGCATAGGTTGCGATGCGGAACGTCCTGAACATGAAAATCTCCTTTTGCTGTCAGGCTGTCTTATGGCGGGAGGAGGCGAAGGCGCTGCGAAGAACGCCTCTCGATCCGCCCAGGGTGGAAAGGATGTAGAAGCCGCCGGCGGTGAAGATGATCGCTGGGCCGGACGGCATCGACGCATGGTAGGAAAGCAGGAGCCCGCCCAACGAGGACACGGCCGCGATTGCAACGGCGATGAGACACATCGGCCCCACCCGGTTCGACCAGAACCGGGATGCGGCGGCGGGAAGCATCATCAGTCCAACGGAGAGGAGCGTGCCGAGCGCCTGGAACCCTCCGACGAGATTGAGCACGACAAGCGTCAGGAACAGGAAATGCGCCGGCGCGCCGATGCGGCTGACCGACCGAAGGAAGAGCGGATCGAGGCACTCCGCCACGAGCGCGCGCCAGAAGACGGCGAGCGCCAGGAAGGTGACGGCGGCGATGCTCACGATCAGGATCAGGGCGTCGTTGTTGAGCGCCAGGACGGAGCCGAACAGCACATGCATCAGGTCGACGCTCGATCCGCGCCACGACACCATCAGGACGCCGACGGCAAGCGAGATCAGGTAGAAGGCCGCCATCGAGGCGTCTTCCTTCTGAATGGTCAGGCGAGACACGACCCCCGATCCGAGCGCCACCAGAAGCCCGACGACAAGCCCGCCGATGGTCATCGGGATGATCTCCAGACCGAAGAGAAGGAAACCGATGGCGGCGCCGGGAAGGATCGCATGGGACATGGCGTCGCCGGTCAGGCTCATGCGGCGCAGCATCAGAAAGACGCCGACCGGCGCGCAGCTGGCCGACAGGAACAGCGAGCCGAGCAAGGCGCGCTGCATGAAGCCGTAGCGGATGAAGGGTTCGATCAGATACTCATACATGTAAGCCAACTCTGACGTTATCCGCGCTGGCCACTGCCGGGTTTGCCACGCACAAGCCGGCCTGCTCGTCCCAGGATTCCTGGAAGTCCCGGGCAAGAGCGAGGTTTTTCGCCGTCAGAACCTGTGCCGTTGGCCCAGCGGCAACAAGGGAGCGCGCAAGCAGGAATGCCTGCGGAAAATGTTCGCGGACGAGGTCGAGGTCGTGCAGGACGCAGAGGACGGTCCGTCCTTCGACACTCCAGCGTTTGATGAGGTCGATCAGGTCGCGCACCGTCCGGCTGTCGACGGCGTTGAACGGCTCGTCCAGAAGGATGAGGTCCGCATCCTGCAGCATGGTTCGTGCAAACAGCGTCCGCTGCATCTGACCCCCGGAAAGGCTGTCGAGCGGACGCTTTTCGAAGCCGGTCAATCCGACAGCCTTCAGGGCGGCCGCCAGTTCGGCCCTGTCCTGCGCTGTGATGCGTCCGAGCAGTCCTCTCCTCTGCCAGAAGCCCATCGACACGAGGTCGATTACGCGTGCGGGAAAGCTGCGGTCGAGTTCGGATTGCTGGGGCAGATAGGCAAGACGGTTGCATGAGACCCTGCACCGCCCCTCGATCGGCTTCAGGATGGAGGCGATCCCTTTCATCAGCGTGGATTTGCCAGAGCCGTTGGCGCCGACGATCGCCGTCAATGCACCACGCGCCACCTCACCGTGAATGTGATGTACGGCGGGATGGCCCTGATAGCCGAGGGTCAGATTTTCGAAATGCAGGCTTGTGCCGGTCATGGCCACTCCGGGGTTGACAACGACTGGATAGGTAATGTTATTACGTTCGTCAAATGGAAAGTTATGTAATAACATTATTGAAAGATGACATGCGCGCCGAGTTTGAGCCGTATGCCCTTCGCGATCGTTGCCGTCGGCGGTTCGGGCGCAACGTCCTGAAGGCGAAACTCCAGGATCGGGGGGTTGAGGCCGCGGCCTTGGATCGCATTCTCGCCACGCGATGGAGAAGCTGGATGACGCAGGCGGCCCAGGCTCACGATCTCAAGCTGACGAAAAACCAGCACCTCGTGCTCTCGGTGCTGGAATCGTCCCGGCAGCCGCTGAGCGCCTACAGCATACTGGACCGTCTTCGTGGACACGGGTTGAAAGCGCCGCTTCAGGTCTATCGCGCCCTGGAGAAACTTCTTGAGGCGGGCCGGGTTCATCGCCTTGAAAGCATGAACGCCTTCGTCGTCTGCTGTCATTCCCGGCATGGGCAAATCCACCCCAGGATCACCGCCTTCGAGATTTGCGAGAGCTGCGGGAAGGTCAACGAGTTCCACGACGAGAAAGTCGAGAGCGCGCTGATACAGCACGCACGCAGCAGCGGCTTCAAGATCAGGGCGAGCGCGATCGAGGTCCACGGCCTGTGCGCTGACTGCCATTAACTGCTATCCCGCCGAAGCAAGGCTCTCTCTACATGGATTTTGTTACGTTATATCATTAAGAAAGGTATCGAATGGCCAAGAAACTTCCCGTCACGGTCCTCTCCGGCTTTCTCGGAGTCGGCAAGACCACGCTGCTCAACCATATCCTTGCCAATCGCGAGGGCATGCGGGTCGCGCTCATCGTCAACGACATGAGCGAGGTCAACGTCGATGCCGCGCTCGTCCGCGACGGCGGCGCCAACCTCTCTCGAACGCAGGAGCAACTCGTCGAAATGACGAACGGCTGCATCTGTTGCACATTGCGCGACGACCTGCTGACGGAGGTGCGCGCGCTCGCCGAGCAGGACCGCTTCGACTATCTGCTGATCGAATCGACCGGCATCGCCGAGCCGCTTCCCGTCGCCGCGACCTTCGATTTCCGGGATGAGAACGGCCGCAGCCTCTCCGACGTCGCCAAGCTCGACACCATGGTCACCGTGGTCGACGCCGCCAATCTTCTCAGGGACTACAGCTCGACGGACTTCCTTGCCGATCGCGGCGAGACGGCGGGAGACGGCGACGAACGGACCCTCGTCGATCTTCTGGTCGAGCAGATCGAGTTCGCCGATGTCGTGGTGCTGAACAAGATCGGCGTGGCGACGCCTGAGCAGCGGGACGCCGCGCGCAAGATCATCGCCTCCCTCAATCCCGATGCCAGGCTCATCGAGGTCGATTTCGGGAAAGTCGATCTAAAGGATGTGCTCGGCACCGGCCGCTTCGATTTCGACAAGGCCGAACAGCATCCCCTCTGGTTCAAGGAGCTGCATGGCTTCAAGGACCATGTGCCCGAAACCGAGGAATACGGCATCCGGTCCTTTGTCTATCGTGCGAAGCGCCCCTTCGACCCGGTGCGTTTCCAGACATTCATCGACCGGTCCTGGCCGGGCGTGGTGCGCGCAAAGGGCTTCTTCTGGCTGGCGACACGGCCGCACCATGTCGGGGAGATCAGCCAGGCCGGTGCTTTCGTGCGCACCGGCAAGATGGGCCTGTGGTGGTCCTCCGTGCCGAAGGAGCAATGGCCCCGCGATCCCGCCTTCCTGAACATGATGAAACCCCATCTCGATCCGGTCTGGGGTGACCGGCGGCAGGAGATCGTCTTCATCGGCGCCGATCCGATGGCCGAGAGGGAAATCCGGGCCGAACTGGACGCCTGCCTGCTGGACGCCCAGACGTTCAGACCGGATCTCTGGCGCAATCTGCCCGACCCGTTCGCAAGCTGGGACAGAAAGGCAGCCTGAATGCCGGTACAATCGGACTGATCGGCGGTGGAGCAGGGTGCGGGATCGTCGCTGAACGCACGGCTCGTGCTTGACAGCCTGTCGGATCGGCTCCTATCTGGGGCGGACGGTTCCCGAGGCAAAGCCGGAGGGATTAATAGGGAACACGGTGAGGATGACCCGAACGGGGCCGAAACCGTGGCTGCCCCCGCAACTGTAAGCGGTGAGGGCTTGTCATCCATGCCACTGGTCCACGGACCGGGAAGGCCGGCAAGCCCTTCGACCCGTGAGCCAGGAGACCTGCCGTCATTCGCCACAGCAACCGGACGGGGTGTACCGGGAAGCGTTGTGACGCCTTCGCGCCTCTTTGCGCGACGGCCGATCATCCTTCACCAGTGCCCGCTCGCCGAAGGATGACATGACCGAAACGCCCGCCTATGCCATTGTCGTCTGCAGCCGCTGCCACGCGGGCGCCGCTGCGCCCGACCTTGTCGCCCGTCTTGCGCACCATACGGCCGCCGGCGGTTTTCGCGTCGACGCCGTGGCCTGCCTTGCGGGTTGCGGGCGGCCGCTCGCCGTCGCCTTCACGGCCCCCGCCAAGGCGTCGTTCCTCTTCGGCGACATCGATCCGGCCCGCGACGTGGAGGCCCTGCTCGCCTTCGGCCGCCAGTACCGCGAGCTTGCAGACGGCTGGTGCAACGAGGGTCAACGGCCGGCCGGCCTGCGCGGCAAGACGCTTGCCCGCATCCCGCATATCGGGGGACTCGCCGGATGAGCCGCAGCATCCTTTCCGGCCAGGGGCTCGTCTATGAGACCCGCTCCGGCGACCGGCTTCTCGATCATGTCTCGCTCGACGCCGAACCGGGCGACCGCCTTGCCATCATCGGGCCGAACGGCGCCGGAAAGACCACGCTGCTGCGCCTGCTGGCCGGCACGCTGCAACCGACCGCCGGCACGGTGCATCTCTTCGGCGCGTCGCTGGCGGCGATGCGGCCCGTCGAGCGCGCACGCCTCGTCGCCATGGTCGGCCAGACGGACCAGCCGGACCGGCGCATCTGCGTGCGTGACTACGTGGCGCTCGGCCGCATTCCCCACATGGCGCGCCGGCCGGGCGCGGCGGACGCCGCGATCATCCTGAACGCGCTCGAGCGGACGGAACTGCAATCCCTCACCGGGCGGGAGATGGGTTCGCTTTCGGGCGGCGAGCGTCAGCGGGCGCAGATCGCCCGGGCGCTTGCCCAGGAACCCCGCATCCTCTTCCTCGACGAACCGACCAACCATCTCGATCCCCGCGCCCGCGGCGCGCTTCTCGCGCTGGTGGCCGATCTCGGCCTCACCATCGTCGCGGTCCTGCACGACCTTCATCTCGTCCCCGGCTTCGCCACGCGGATCGCCGTGCTGAGGCAGGGCGCGCTCGTCGCCTGCGGGCCGGCGGAGGAAACGCTCGACCGGCATGTCGTGCGCGACGTCTTCGGCATCGACCTCCTGCGCGTGCCCCATCCGCACGAGGACCGCCAGCTTACCGTCTTCGATATCCCCTTCACCCGCAGCACCGGAGCCTCTCCATGAAACGCCTGATCCTCGCTTCCCTTCTGTCGCTGGCGGCCTCCGCCGCCTTGGCCTTTCCCGTCACGGTCGACAGTTGCGGCACGCCGCTGACCTTCGACGCCGCGCCGAAGCGGGCGGTGATCCACGATATCAACATGGCCAAGATGGCCTTCGCCCTCGGCCTCCAGCCCTCGATCGTCGGCGTCACCGGCATCACCGGCTGGTACAAGACCGACGACGCCTTCAAGAAGGAGCAGGGCTCGATCCCCGAGCTTGCACCCAAATATCCGACGATGGAAAACCTCGTCGCCGCCGATCCCGACTTCTTCTTCGCGGGCTGGTATTACGGCATGAAGCCCGGCGGCGAGGTGACGCCCGACACGCTCGCCCCGCACGGCATCAAGACGCTGGTCCTCACCGAAAGCTGCGTCCACCTGCAAAAGGACCGTCCGGCGGCCTCGATGGACCTGCTCTACGGCGACACGGAAAAGCTCGGCAAGATCTTCGGCAAGGAGGCCGAGGCGAAGGCGCTTGTCGAAGGCTGGAAGGCACAGCTCGCCGATATCGAGAAGAAGGTGGGCGACAGGAGCGGTACCCGCGTCTTCCTCTACGATTCCGGGGACGACAAGCCGTTCACCGCAGGCAAATACGCCATCACCACGGCGATGATCACGGCGGCCGGCGGCAAGAACATCATGGACGACATGGAGACGAGCTGGGGCAATACGGACTGGGAGACCGTCGCCGCCCGCAATCCCCAGTTCCTCGTCCTGCTCGACTATCAGGACGGCGGCGGCTATGCAAAGCTTCTCGATTTCCTGAAGGCGCACCCCGCCATGAAGGAGACGGACGCCGTGAAGAACGAGCGCTTCGTGGCGCTGCGCTATGAAGAGCTGACGCCCGGCCCCGACAATATCACGGCGATCGACAAGATCGCTAGGGCGCTCCACCCGGAAGCCTTCTGATCGTGCCTGGTCGTTTCGGCATCGGCGTCGCGGTGGCTCTTCTCGCCGTCGCGGCGCTGGCTTCGGCCTCCGTCGTCTATGGGTCGACCGTCATCCCGTTTGCCGATGTCATCGCATCGCTCGCCCGGGCGCTGGGGCTCGCGCCCGGCTCTGCCGGGCCGATCGACCGGATCGTCGTCGACCTGCGCCTGCCGCGGGCGATCCTCGCCATCGCGGTCGGCGCCGGGCTCGGCGTCATCGGTCTCCTGCTCCAGACCGTCACCCGCAACGATCTCGCCGACCCCTTCCTCTTCGGTCTCTCGGCCGGGGCGGCGGCGGGCGCGGTCGCGGTCATCACGCGGGTCGGCGACCGCATCGGCATCTTCACCCTGCCGCTCGCCGCCTTCGTCGGCGGCATGTGCGCGACCGCCGTCGTGCTGATCCTCATCCGCCGCACCCAGGGCTACGGGCCGGAGCGGCTGATCCTCGCGGGCCTTGCCGTCTCCTTTCTCTTCACGGCGCTCACCAATTACCTCGTTTTTTCCGGCGATCAGCGCGCCGCCCATTCCGTTCTGTTCTGGACGATGGGCGGGCTGGGGCTGGCAAGCTGGCGCAATATCGGCATCGGCATCGCGGGCGCGGCCCTGGTGCTCTGCTACGCGCTCGTCCGCCACCGCCAGCTCGACGCGCTGCTCGGCGGCGAGGAAACGGCGGAAAGCCTCGGCGTCCCGGTCGTGCGCCTGCGCACCGCGACCTTCCTCGTCGCCAGCTTTTCGACGGCGCTCCTCGTTTCCATCGCCGGCGTCATCGGTTTCATCGGCCTCATGATCCCGCATGTCGCCCGGCCCCTCGCCGGCCCGCTGCACGGCCGTCTCGCGCTCACCTGCGCACTCTTCGGCGCAGCGCTTCTGCTCGGCAGCGACCTGATCGCGCGGACCCTGCTGCCGCCCCAGGAACTGCCGGTCGGCGTGGTGACCAGTTCGATCGGCGCCCTGTTCGTGGTGACCACGTTGCTGAGGCAGAAATCATAGCTGCGGGCCATCGCGGCAAAGATCGGCCTCGGCTCGTATGCTCACGCTCAAGAGCACCAAAGTTCGAACACGATCCTGCCATTCAAGCAGGCCGATCTGTTGTGGCGGCGTGTTTCTGTATCTGCTGAACGACATGTCTCACGGCCGGGAGCTTTCGCGCAATCGAAAAACCGCCGCAATTTGTCTTCGGTCCTGTGGCTGATGCGGCAGCGGGTTTCCGCCATCATAAGCTCACGGTGAGCTCGATTGCCATGTGTCCTGCCGGAAGTTTCCACGCACGCGTCTGCCATGGCCGATCCTTTTCCTGCCCTTGACAGTCGATAGCCGGCGGCTCTCGCATTGTCGTGCAAGCGAAAAGCGGCCGCGTCCAATGGGTGCATGCGGCAAACTGGAATATGACCGCCGGTCAGTCAACGACCGAACCGCTTCTTCGGCAATGGAGTTCTTCCGGGAATTGTCCCGCCGCCGCCTGAGCTTCACTTTTCCGGCTTCTTTTCCGACCGCGCCATGCGGTGCACCCTCGTCGTCCGACCGGATTATTCCCTGATCAGGCTACTCCGGCGCAAGAGGCTCAGAAACAGCAGCGGCAGGAGTGTCGTCAGGAAGATGGTGACGAAGGCCATGGCCATGCCGAGACCCACCGAACCCTGTTCGAACTGACGCCAGATGAAGGTGGCGATGGTCTGCATGCCGACCGGCGCGACCACGACGGACGCGACGAGCTCGCGCGAGGCGAGCGCGAAGACGAGCAGCATTGCCGAGGCAAGGCTCGGGAAGACCAGCGGGATCAGGATGCGCCGGAAGGCGACGGCGCCGGTGGCGCCGAAGACGCGGGCGGCCGCCTCGAGATTGTCGCCGATCTGCACGAAGGCGGCCGTGGCATAGCGCGCGGTGTGAGGCACGAGAATGCAGCAATAGGCGAGCAGCAGGATGAAACCCGTATTATAGGGCGTGAAGGGCAGGCCCGGCATGTTCCAGGCAAGGATCAGTCCGACGGCGACGACGATGCCGGGCAGCGCATTGGGCAGCACCGTCATGATGTCGATGAGCGCCCGGCCGCGCATGCGCGTCTTGACCACGACATAGGCCGACACGATCCCGATCAGGCCCGTCAGCAGCGCGGTCGCGACGCCGAGCGTCAGGCTGTTGGCGAGTGCGCCCAGCGCACCGGCGGAATTGCCGAAGACGGCGGCGAAATTGTCGAGCGTCAGATTACCGGGGGAAAGCCCGCCGGAAATCGTTCGCGACAAAGCGGTGGCGAGAATCGCCAGCATGGGAACGCCCGTCGACAGGAAAGCGATCGCGCCAAAGAGGGCTAGCACCGGCAACTTGAGATAGCCGAGCGGGCGCTTGTCGGCATTCTGCGGCTTGCCGTTCACGGTCTGGTAGGAACGGCGCGCCAGGATCCAGCGCTGCAGGAGGAAGGCCGCCAGCGACAGGGCGACCAGCAGCAGCGACAGCGTGGCCGCTCCCGGCAGATCGATCGGCCAGTCGCCGACGCGCGTATCGATGCCAGTGACGAGGACGTCGAAGCCGGCGCGGCGGCCGAGCGCCGCGGGCGTGCCGTATTCCTCGATCGCGGCGGCGAAGACGAGCAGCAGGCTCGCGGCCAGCCCCGGCGCAGACAGCGGCAGCGTGATGCGCCGGAAGGCCCGGGCCGGCGTTGCGCCGAAGACCCGGCCGACATCCGCATAGCGCGCGCCGACCGCCTCCACGGTCCGCGACACGGCAAAATAGACGACCGGGAAGGTGTTGAAGGTCATGACCAGCGTCATGCCGAGCAGCGAGAAGAGAACGGACGCCAGGTTGAAGCCGAAAAGCTGCTCGAGATAGCCACGCGGCTGCAGGGTCATGATCCAGCCGAGCGTGGCGATATAGGGCGGGATCATGAAAGGCACGAGCAGCAGCACGTCCCAGACCGGCGCGAGGGGAACGCGGTAGAGCGCCCGGGCGACGCCGAGCGGGATCGCCAGAAGCGAAGAGGCGATCACCACGCAGGTTCCCAAAAGCACGGTGTTGCCGGTCATGCGCAGGAGTCGCGCATCTGCGAGCGTCGTCCCCATAAGCGAGAAGGGCTTCGCGAAGGAGCCCGTTCCGATCTCGGGAAAAATCGCCTGACAGAGGATCGCGACGAAGGGCACGGCGACGACGACGACGAGACCACCCAAGGCGAACCAGGCCGCTGGCGCGACGCCGCCGATATCCTTCGCATTCATACGATCACACTCAGTTGGCGCCGAAGATGTCGAAAACCTGCTGCAAGATCTCCTTGCGCTTGCCCTGAACGGCGGCCGCATCGTAGTTCAGCAGCTTCAGGTCGGCGATGAGCGGACGGTCGGCCGGAACATCGCTGCGGGCCGGCATCAGGAAGGTCTTGGCGACGAGTGCCTGGCCGGCGTCGGACAAAATGTAGTCGACGAACTTCTTCGCCTCGTCCTGGTTTTTCGACCAGTTGAGGATCATGACCGGACGCGGCGCGATGACCGTGCCCGATTGCGGGAAGATCACGTCGATGCTTTCGCCCTTGGCCTTGTTGCCGAAGGTGATGTAGTCGACGGCGCCGAAGACGGCGGCCTTGGCGCCCTGCAGCACCGGGTTCAGCGCTTCGGCATTGGCGCCGGCGATGACCGCGCCGTTTGCCTTCAGGTCCTTGAAGAGCCTGTAATCGTCCTGGCCGGCCAGCGCTGCGGTCAGTTCGAAGGACGAGCCGGACTGCGCCGGATCGGGAATGTTGACGAGGTCCTTGAATTCCGGCTTGGTGAGGTCGCTCCACTCGGCCGGCTTCGGCGTGCCGCTTTTGGTGTTCCAGGCGATGCCGAGCGCGGAGACGCCCTGCGCGACGGCGGTGTCGTTCTTCAGGAAGGCCGGGACTTTCTCGGCATTCGGGCTGGCATAGGGCACCAGCCAGCCGCGCTTTGCAAAATCGGTCGCCGTATCCCAGGAGGCGGAGATGAGGACATCGACCACCGGATTGGCGGCTTCCGCCTCGATGCGGGCCATGACCTTGCCGGTCGTGGCCTGGAAGACGTTCACCTTGACGCCGGTCTCGGCGGTGAAGCCCTCGGCGAGCTTGTCGATGAGGCTCTGCGGGCCGGCGGTGTAGACGGTGATGTCGGCATGGGCGACGCCAGCCAGAAGCAGCGTCGATACGGCGCCGGCGACCAGCCCCTTGATCGATTTCAACATGTCACAACCTTCTTTTCTTGCGCATTATGGCTTTCCTCCCCGAACCAGCGGATCCGGCCGGGGTCTATGGAAAGCCCGATCTGTTCACCGGGGCGCAGCCGCACGGCGCTGAGAAGCTGCAGCTCGACATCCGGCGAGCCGGCGAGCACCACCGTCGCCAGATGGCCGTCGCCGCGGAACTGGGAGCGCACGACCCTGGCCGGAAGCGTCTTGTGGGACGGTGCGCCGAGCGAGACGGCGGCAAGCGGCAGCAGGACCTGCGCCTCGGGGCCGCGCGATGGCGCGACCTCCTGCGCCACCGCCTGGTCGCTGCCGGCGAGAAACCAGGTGCCGCCGCGCCAGGAAAGCCGCGCCGTTCCGCCGAGCCGCAGGAAATCGGCCACCTCGGCGCTCGCCGGGCGTGCGACCAGATCGTCCGGCGCTGCGAGCTGGGCAATTTCGCCGGCGCGCATGACGGCGACCTCGTCGGCAAGGGTCAACGCCTCCGCATGGTCGTGGGTGACGTAGATGGCGGTGAGCCGGAGCTCGGAAATCAGGCCGGCAAGCTCGCCCACCATGTTTTCGCGCAGCTCGCGATCGAGATTGGACAGCGGCTCGTCGAAGAGGATGAGCTGCGGCTCGGCGACAATGGCCCGGGCAATGGCGACGCGCTGCTGCTGGCCGCCGGAGAGGTCGCTCGGGCGCCGGCCGGCATAGGCTTCGAGGCCGACGCGCGTGAGGGCGCGCATCGTGCGCGCCTCGCGCTCCGCCCGGGCGATACCCCGCATTTCGAGCGGAAAGGCGACATTGCCACCCACCGTAAGATGCGGCCAGAGCGCGTAATCCTGGAAGACCATGCCGAGATTGCGCCGTTCCGGCGGTGCGAAGAAGCCGGTCTTCGCATCAGCGACCGGCTGGCCGGCGATCCTCACCGTGCCGCGGTTTGGCTGGAGAAGTCCGGCGACGAGCCTGAGAAGCGTGGTCTTGCCGCAACCCGAGGGGCCGAGCAGCGCAAGCGTCCTGCCCCTCGACAGCGAAAGGTCGATGCCCTTGAGGACGATCGTGTCGCCGTAATGCAGCGCCAGGTCATGGGCGGATACCGCATCGGCATCCTGATCGGTTTTCTTGGACATCGGCAAAGGCTTCTTGCAACAGTTGCCGGTGCAATATTCGCCTTGGATGACAGTTGGATGACGGTTTCAGGCCCGGGAAGTCGGTGCGGTTCTCCGGAGCCTGGCGGAACGGACGATGCCGTCGACCGTCGCGCTCTCTCAGGCCTTTGCCCGTTTGCGCTTCTTGACCAGCGCTTTATCGGCACTTGGCTCACCGACAGCTTCGAGATCGTTCTCGGTCACCGGATCGAGGCGGTGCCTGATGGCCAACGCATAGACCACCTGCAGGATCTGGGCATCCTTCACATCGGGATCACTCAAGGCAAGCAGCGAAGCCTTCACGATCTTCTTGCTGCTGGCCTTCGGACATTCCGCAAGAACATGGCGGTAAAGCGCCTCGTCCACCAACCCCCGCTCCGCACCCGTGATGAGAGCCTCGTAGATCCTGTCAATTTTTCCCGTCATTCCGGAACACTCCAAAATCAAAGCCGACTTGAAACAGGTCGCCAATTCCGGTGTCACAATCAAGAATGCGACACTGCGCAACGGCTGAAATCTGATCAATAAAGCGACAGGAAGCGGGCGCGGCCTCGTCGACGAACCGTCTGTGCGAAAAAATTCATCGCGTCTGTTTGCTTCCGTTCCGGCACATCAAGGCGCCAAGCCAGCGTCAATCGCGCCGGGCCAAGCGCGTAACCATGACCGCAACATACGGGGCAACGTCATAAAACTGAATCATGCTGCCGATATTGCGCATCCCAAGACAACGGAACGCCGTCCGGGCGCTCCGCAGACGAGGACGAGGGCCGCTTCGATGGCTTCGATTTCCCTTGAGCGCGTCTCCAAGGCCTATGACCGCAAGCAGGTATTGGACGACGTATCGCTGGATGTGGCGGAGGGTGAATTCGTCGCGATCCTCGGTCCCTCGGGTTGCGGCAAGACCACCATGCTGCGGTTGATCGCGGGCTTCGAGCAGATCGACGCCGGGGCCATCCGCTTCGGACGCGATGTCATTGCCGCGCCCGGCAGGAGCGTTCCGCCCGAAAAGCGCAATGTCGGCATCGTTTTCCAGAATTATGCCCTCTGGCCGCATATGAGCGTGGCCGAGAATGTCGGCTATGCGCTCAAGGTCGCCGGCGTATCGTCCGAGATGCGGCGTCGGCGCAGCGTCGAGGCGCTTGCCACCGTCGACATGGACAGGCTGGCTGATCGTTCGCCGGCCGACCTGTCCGGCGGCCAGCGCCAGCGCGTGGCGCTGGCCCGCTGCCTGGCCGCCGCGCCCTCCGTGATGCTTCTCGACGAGCCGCTCGCCAATCTCGACGTGCACCTGCGCGCCTCGATGGAGCGGGAATTCTCCGAATTCCACCGGCGCACCGGCGCGACCATGATCTACATCACGCACGACCAGTCCGAAGCCATGGCGCTCGCCGACCGCATTGCCGTCATGGATGCGGGCCGGATCGTCCAGTTCGCCACGCCGCGCGATCTCTACCGCGAGCCCGAGAGCGAGATGGTCGCGCGCTTCATCGGCAACGGGCTGGTCCTGCCGGTCAGCGATCTGCGGGAGGATACCCGTTCGGGCCGTGTCGAGGTCGATGTCTTCGGCCGGCGCCACACGGTGCGGGCACGATACGGCCAGCCCGCCGCAGCGGCCGCGCGTCTCAGCGTCCATCCGGACGATCTGCTGCTCGCCGGCGACGAGACTTCCGGCTTCGATGCCGAGGTCGAGTGCATCATCTATCGCGGCAGCCATGTCGAAGTGCATTTCCACCCGCGCCGCGCACCGGATCTTTCTCTGAGCCTGCACGCACCGCATGACCGGGTGTTCGAGCCCGGTGCGCTCATTTCCGTCCGCGTCGGCGACGGCTGGGTTCTTCCCGGCGCTGCCTGAGCTTTCCCTTCCTCCCCCGCAAGCAAGAGGTTCTTCCATGCGCTTTCTCACCCTCCTTTCAGCCGTGCTTCTGGCCGGCGCCGCCCATGCCGAAACGCTCACCCTCTACACGTCGCAATCTCCCGAGATCGCCCAGCAGACGGTGGACGCCTTCCAGGCCAGGCACCCCGAGATCAAGGTCGAGTGGTCCCGCAACGGCACCAGCCAGTTGCTCAACATCTTGCGCGCGGAAATCGCCGCCGGCGAGGTCAAGCCGGATGTGCTCCTGGTGGCCGACACCATCAATCTCGGCCAGCTCAAGGCCGAAGGCCGGCTGATGGCCTATCCGGAAGCCAAGGTGGAAGCCTATGATCCGGCCACCTACGACAAGGACCGGATGTTCTTCGGCACCAAGATCATCTCCACCGGCATCGCCTACAACACCAAGACGGCAAAGCCCGTCGAGAGCTGGTCGGACCTGCTCGTCGAAGACAACCGGGGGCAGATCGCCGTGCCGAGCCCGCTCTATTCCGGCGCGGCCCTGAACCATCTGCACAGCGTCATCGACGTTCAGGGCATCGGCTGGGACTTCTATCGCAAGCTTGCGGAACTCGGCATCGCGCCCGAAGGCGGCAACGGCCCGGCGCTGAAGGCCGTCGCCAGCGGCCTTGCGAAATACGGCATCATCGCGGATGCGGATGTGATCCGCGCCAAGGCGAGCGGTTCGCCGGTCGATCTGATCTTCCCCAAGGAGGGCGTTTCCTTCATCACCGAGCCGGTGGCGATCATGTCCACGGCGAAGGAGCCCAAGGCGGCCAAGGCCTTCGTCGACTTCCTGCTGTCCCCCGAAGGCCAGCAACTCGTGGTGACCCAGGGCAACATGCCGATCGATCCGAAGGTCGCGCCGCCCAAGGGCTTCCCGGCGCTTTCCGAGATCAAGCTGCTGCCGATGGACGCCGACAAGGCGGTGGAGACCGACGCGCAGGTGCGCGCACGCTTCGCTGAAATCTTCGGTGGCTGAGCGATGACCGACCTTGCGTCCGCCATGCCCGGGGAGCGCCGGCAGTTGCCGGCGTTCCGCATCGAAGCCGAGACGCTGGCGCTGGTCCTTCTCGTGGCGTTCGTCACCGCAATGTCCATCGCGCCGCTCGCCAGACTGGTTCTCGCCGCGCTGGCGCCGCAGGGCGCGCTGGACCTTTCCCATGCGTGGGACGTCCTTGCCCGGCCCAAGGTCTTTGTCGCCGCGCTCAATTCGCTGAACGTCGCGCTGCTTTCGACGCTGTTCGCCGTCGTGGTCGGCGCCTTTGCCGCGATCCTGACCGTGCATTGCAATATGCGCTTCAAGGCTGCCTGGGTGTTCGGCTTCGTGCTGCCCTTGATGATCCCGCCGCAGGTGACGGCGCTCGCCTGGGTGCAGGCCTTTTCCCCGACCAGCCCCGTGCTCGGCCTGCTCGGGATGGCGCTCACGCCCGGCAGCCGGCATCCACTGTTTTCCGCCTGGGGCATCATCCTCCTGCTCGGCGTTTACAATGCGCCGCTCGTCTTCCTCACCGTCCGCGCCGCCCTGCACCGCGTTCCGGCCAATCTTTCGGAAGCCGCGCGCGCGGCCGGCGCGGGAAGGTCGCGCGTGATCTGGACGATCCTCCTGCCGCTCGCCCGTTCGGGCATTCTCGCCGGCGCGGCGATCGCCTTCGTCTCGGCGATCGGCAATTTCGGCATCCAGGCCATGCTCGGCATCCCGGCGCGCTTTCCCACCCTCATCACGCTCATCTATCAGACGCTCAACGGCTATGGACCGGCCGCATTGTCCGACATGGCCTTGCTGTCGCTCCTGCTGGCGCTGATCACCGTCAGCGGCATCGCGCTCGCCAGCTGGCTCGGTCGGCGCGGCGACCTGCGGGTGGAAAGCCTCGGGCGTCCGGCCGAGATCGACCTGCGCGGTGCGAAGCGCTGGATCGAAGCCGGCGCATGGCTCTACCTGATCACCACGCTGCTGCTGCCGCTTTCCGCGCTCTTCGCCACCTCGCTCGTGAAGGGCTTCGGGCAGGAGCTGACATGGACGACCGTGACGCTCGCGAATTATGCAAGCGCCCTTCTCCGCCAAGCCTCGATTCGCGACGCCTTCGCCACGAGTTTCGTGCTGACCGTCACGACCGTTCTGATCCTCAGCGTGATCTCGCTCTTCCTCGCCTATTTCCTGAGCTGGCGGCGCGGGCCGGTGGTGCGCGTTCTGCAGATGGCTGCGGAGTTGTCCTATGTCCTGCCCGGTATTGTCCTCGGCGTGGCGATGATCCTTTTCTTTCTGAAGCCGCTGCCGCTCGTCGGCGTTTCCATCTACGGCACGGTCTGGATCATCCTCGTGGCCTATCTCTCCAACTTCCTTGCCCTGGCGCTACGACCGCTGCTCGGCGGTTTCACGCAGATCGACCGCTCTCTGGAAGACGCCGCCCGTATCGCCGGCGCCGGCTTCCTCCAGCGCATGCGCGACATCGTGATGCCGCTGCTCGCGCCGGCCATGGTCGCGGGCGCCATCATCGTCTTCATGTCGGCGCTCAACGAAATCCAGGTCTCGATCCTGCTGGTATCGTCCAGCGCGCGCACCATCGGGCCGATGATCGTGTTCCTCGAGGAAGGTGGCTCCTCGACGCTTGCCGCGGCCGTGGGCTGCCTCATGGTGTTCATCGTTCTGGTGCTGATGTCGGTCGCCTCGCTCTTCTCCTCGCGGCTTCCCAAGGGAGCGTTGCCTTGGCTCGATTGACCGCGATCAGTGGTGTCGGCGGTAAGCTGCCGGCCGCCTTCCTGCTCGAAATCGAAGGAAAGCGGCTGATGCTGGATCTCGGCGAGGGACCGGAGCCCGGCGTGTTCCCCGCCGTGGAGGGTATCGGCGCGGTCGACGCCATCTGCCTCACGCACGCGCATATGGATCACGCCGGCGCGCTGCACCTGGCGGAGGATCTCGGCAATCCGCCGATCTACGCGACGCAGGCAACCTTCGACAATCTCGGGGCACTCGCGCCAGCGGCCACCCGCCGCCGCATCCTGCCGGTGAACGGCCCTGCCGAGATTGCCGGCGTCACGGTCTCGCTTGGCCGCTGCGGACATGCGCCGGGCGGGGTCTGGTTTCATTTCGCCCATGCGGGCGGCATCCTCTATACGGGGGACTGGAGCGTCGAATCCGCGCTCCTGCCGTTCGATCCGCCGCCGCCCGCGCATCTTCTCGTCACGGACGCATCCTATGGCGATCGGGATACGAGCCTCACCGACCAGATAGACGCCATTGCCCGAATGGCTGCGGCGGGCGCGGTCCTGCCGGTTCCAGGCGGTGGGCGCGGACCGGAAATGATCGTGGCGCTTGCCGCCCGGGGCTTGCAGCCACGTGCCTGCCCGCAGATCGGGCGCGAAATGCAGGCCCTCGCCGAAGACAGCCGCTCGGTGGATGCGGGTGGACGGCAGGCTATGCGGAATTTTCTCGCCAATCCGGTCGATGGCGACTGGCGCCCGACGGACGTTATCGTCGCGACCGAGGCCAATGCGCAGGCCGGGCTTTCCGCCACGCTTCTACGCCGGCTGGAGGAGGGTTTCCGCTTCATCTTCACCAGCCATGTGCCGCGCAACACGCCGGCCCACAGGCTGCTAGCATCCGGCAGGGCCGACTGGCTGCCCTGGAACGTGCATCCCCGCCGGCAAGACGTGCTCGACCTCGCGGACCGGACCGGCGCAAGCCGGATCATGGCCGCATTCGTGGACCCCGACGCCATGCCGCAACTCGGCGAAAGCCTCGGCAAGCGGCTCATCACCGACCGGACGATCACGCTTTCGCCAGTTGCCGGGCATAGCAACGGACAGGACTCATGATCGCCACCAATACCAAGCCTCTCCTCACAGACGCGCAGGAGGACGCCACCCCCGTTCTGTTGCCCGTCGTCGACGGCATCAATGCGGAAGGCGCGATCCTCCATATCGGAAACCGCATTGCCGCCGATGATGCGCAACTGCTTCTCCGCCACGGCATTACCTCGACCATGAACCTGGCCGTGAACATCGAGATGCCCTCGCTCATGCTGCCGGACGGGACGCATGTCCGCCGCACCCATATCGGCCTGATCGACGGTCCGGGCAATGTCGCGCAGCATCTTCTGGGCGCGGTGCTTGCGCTTCACGGCATAGCCGAACAGGCAAGCCCCGGAAAAAGCCATTACCCGGCGCATCGGAGCGGCAATATCCTGGTCCATTGCCGTGGCGGGCGCAGCCGCTCCGTCACCGTCGTCGCCCTCTATCTCCACCTTTTCCATGCCGAACGATTTCCGGCTTTCGAGGCAGCGCTCGACCATCTGAGGACGGTGCGCGGCCTGGACGACACTCAGCCTCAGCCCGCCATGCTCGACCTGGCAAGACAAGCGCTCGACCTTGCCCGGGCGCCTCTTTGCCGGAACCGGCCGACAGCGGAGGCGACCTAAATCTCGGCCGGGCAGGCTCGGCTTCGCATCAAGAAACCTGCGAGATCGGCTGAAAACCGCTGGCTTCGAGAATGCCCTGACCATACGGCGCCAGCAGAAAGTCCCGCAGCCTGCGGGCCGCATCAGGCGCGCCGTTCCGCAGGGCCATCCCATATTGGATGCATGGCGAAAGCGCCGGCGGAAGCCCGATGACACTGAACCGCGGATCTGTTTCGTGAAGACGTGCATTGGACGCGTAGCCGAGGAAGAGATCGAAGCGGTCTCCCGCCTCGATCCGCTCGCGCAGCAGCCCGGCCGGCCCGAACGTCAGGGATAGGGGAATACCCGTATCCCTTTCGAATGCGGTGGCGATTTAGGATGACGGCGCGGTTCACCTGATCGGGAACATGCACTTCGCGGCCGATCTGGTCGGTGAGGACCCGATCCGCCCAGGCGGGTGCGGCAAGCAGCAGATCCACAAGGGTCAGGGCGATGGTCGAGGCTGAGGCAAGGCGTGCAAACATGATGGTCCTCCCGTTACGGCTAAGGGAGAGCAGGGATCCGCCGATGGCGGCAACGTTATATTCCATCGAATATTTCGCTATGTGCCGCGATGCCATCGCACGTTCTCGGATATCGTCGCCGATCTGCAACAGTTCTCCCGGTTCGGACGGTGGTGCCGAGGCGGGCTGGCATGCTATGGCATTGCCTCTACAGACGCCACACAGGAGAGTTCCATGAAGATCAGCGCTCGCAACCGCCTCAAGGGCAAGATCGTCGAAGTGACCAAGAGCGCGACCACCGCGCATGTGCGTATCGAAGTCGCCGGCGGCGCCGTCGTCACCGCATCGATCACCAACGAATCCGTGGACGAACTGGGCCTTGCCGTCGGCGGCGAAGCCTATGCGGTCGTCAAGGCGTCCGACGTGATGGTCGCGGTCGACTAAGGTCGCTCGGGAGAATCGCTTGCCACGACATGGAGCGCGGCAAGCGCTTCCTAATCCGGCATCGGTGCCTGGATGACCTCCGAATGCGAGATGAGCGGCGGATTTCAGGAAATCGAAGCCGGCGCGGAGGCATCGATCCGCAGGCAGATAACGTTTGGCTGGCGCGTTGGCGTTACGGGATCGGAGCGCCTTCGGCCCCAGGTGCATCACCAGCCGCGTCTTCCGGCGATCAGCAGCCACAGGAAGAACGGCGCGCCGACCGTTGCCGTCAGGATGCCGAGCGGCACCTCGATATCGGCGATGGAGCGCGCCAGCATGTCGACGACGAGCAGATAGGCCGCGCCGATAAGCATGGCGACGGGTAGAAGCCGACGGAAATCCGGGCCGACGAGCATGCGGGCGATGTGGGGAATAACGAGGCCGATCCAGCCGATGATGCCGGTGACGGAGACAGTCGCTGCCGTCACCAGCGTCGCGCCGCCAATCAGCACGAAACGGGTTCTCGTCGTATCGATGTCCAGCGTCCGCGCCTCCTCCTCGCCAAGCGTCAGGAGATTCATGCGCCAGCGCAGCAGCACCAGCGGAGCGAGACCGATGACGACGGCGGGCAGGATGGAGAGCACGTCGAAACGGGTAATCGCCGTCATGCTGCCAAGCAGCCAATAGGTGATGGCCGGAAGCTGATCATAGGGATCAGCCAGCACCTTGATCAGCGATATGCCGGCGCCGACGAGTGCCTGGAGGCGATGCCGGCAAGCACAAGCGTCAGCATGGGATCACGCTCGCGCACCAGCGCGCCCACCGACATCACCAGGGCCACCACAACGAGGCCGCCGGCAAAGGCGACCAGCTGGATCGCAACCACCGGCAGCGAGAGAAAGATACCCAGCACCGCCCCGAGGCTCGCGCCGACCGACACGCCCAGCAGGTCCGGCGAAACCAGCGGATTGCGAAACAACCCCTGATAGGTCGCGCCCGCCGCAGCAAGCCCCGCCCCGACAACGATGGCGGCGAAAACACGCGGCAGGCGCACGTTCCACAGCACGGTCGCCAGCAGCGGGTCCGACGTCTCGCCCGTCACCAGTTGGCGCAGCGCCGCCAGCAGCGGCTGCGGACCGCCGCCATATTTGCCGACCATCATGGAGACGAGTGCGAGCGTGCCCAGACCCAGAATGCCGACAACCGCCACCAACAGGCCAGTACGGGTGGCACGCGCCGGCATCTACTTCGCCGCGCCCTTGCCGAGCAGGGTTGCAAGCTGCGCATCGCCGAGTTCGACCTGGTAGAACAGCTTGAAGAACGTCCGCACCTTTTCATCGAGTGCTGCCGGGAAAGCCTCCGGATAGAGCAGGTGTTCCAGCCAGGAAACGCCGATGAGGCGATTGATGCCGGGCGGAGAATCGATCCAGCCGAACGGCAGACTCGGCGCCGTATGGATACGCCCGGCTTTCACCGCATCCAGTCCCGCCCAAAGCGGATCGGTCTTCACGGCCTTCGCAAATTTCGGCGACGACGCGAGAATGACATCCGGTTTCCACGACAGAACCTGTTCGAGCGAGACTTGGGTGAGACCGCCTTTGCCGGCAGCCGCCGCGACATTGCGCGCACCGACGGCCTCGAGGATTTCCATGTTGATCGAGCCGGAGAGTCCGGTCTCGAGGCCTTCCGCGCCGCGACCGTAATAGACCGAAGGGCGCTTTTCGCCAGGGATGCCGGCGAGACCCTTTTCCAGCGCCGCGAGCGTCTGGTCGGCATAGGCGGCGAGCGTTTCGGCCCTTACCTCGACGCCGAGAATGGCACCGGTTTCGCGCAGCGTCGCACCGCTCTTTGCAAAGGCGCCATCGATCAGCACATAGGGAATGCCGGTCTGCGCCTGCACCTTGTCGGCCAGCGAGGCATAGGTCGGGTTCATCGTGCCGACATCGATGATGATGTCGGGCTTGGCCGCCAGCACCGCCTCGATATTGGCCGTGCCGCCCTTGCCGGTGAGTTGACCGAAACTGGGAAGATCGCGCACGGCCGGCAGAAGGAATTCCTTTTCCTCCGCCTTCGGCTCCCGCACCCAGCCGGCAAGCTTGTCCGGCGCCAGCACATAGACGAGCACCGAGGCTGGCGGGCCTGCGGCAAGCACCCGCTCGACCCTGTCGGGGATCTCGACCACGCGCCCGGCGGCATCGGTGATGCTGCGGGCGGCAGCCGGCAGGAACGATAAAAGCAGGGCGACCAGGACGACGACGCTACGCAGGGCCGGCATGAGACTCTCCAACGATATATTTCCAGAAATATATCGCTGCTTCGCGTCCGCATGGCAACTGCCGCGCCGCGACTGCTGTTCCTATTGCCCGAGAAAACCTTGCCAGACCGGCAGCACCTCGACGGCGTCGCCTGCGCCGATCTCGGCCTGTCCGGGATGCAAGACGATCATGACATCGGCCAGCGCCAGATATCGAAGGCTCGCGGAACCCTGGTCGGGCAAAGGCTCGACAACCGTCATGCCAGTGGCGGGATCCTTGCCGAGGCGGCCCAGGAGAACCTGCGTCCGGCCCGCCGGCCTGGAAAGCGCGCGGGAGACGGGCAGGCAACGAACCTGCGCAGCGTCCACCGTCCTGCCCTCAAGCCTGGCGACGATCGAACGCCCGAGCAGGGCGAAACCGGCGGCCGCGGCCAGCGGATTGCCGGGCAGGAGCAGGATCGGGCAACCGTCGACATCGCCGAAGCCGATCGGCTTGCCCGGCCGCATGTCGAGCCGCCAGAATTCGAGATAGCCGCGACGGGCGATGACCTGCGTCAGGTGATCCGCGAACCCGGCGGATGCGCCACCGGACGATATGAGAAGATCATGGCTTCCCGCCGCCTCGACCAGCCTGGCAAGGATCGTTTCGGGATCGTCCCTCGCAATACCGAGGTCGGTCACTTCGGCGCCGGTTGCCTTCAGCATTTGTGCGAGCATCGGCCTGTTGGTGTCGTAGATCTGGCCTGGTTCGAGGAATCCGGGACTGTCGATCAATTCGTCGCCGGTGGAGAGAAGCGCCACCTTCGGGCGCGGCATGACCAGAACGGAGCGGAGGCCGAGCGCCGTCAGCAGTGCCGCCTGGCCCGGGCCGATGCGCGTACCGGTCTCCAGCACCACGGTTCCGCGCGCGACGTCATCGCCGGTCCTGCGGATATGCGGCTTGGCGGTGGGCGTGGCTGTCAGGCAGACCTCGTTGCCGCATAGCTGCGCCGCCTCCTGCACGATCACGCGGTCCGCACCGGGCGGGAGGCGCGCGCCCGTCATGATCCGCGCCGCCTCTCCGGGCTGCAGTTCACGGATGGAAGCTTCGCCAGCGGCGATTGTCTGCGCGAGACGCAAGCGGGTCGTCCCATCCGGGCTGAGGTCCGCTTCCCGGATGGCAAAACCATCCATCGCGGCATTGTCAAACCGCGGCAAGGAGACCGGCGCGCGGATATCTTCGGCCAGCACATGGCCATGGGACATCGAAAGCGCCACCCGCACAGGTAGCGCTGCGGTCTCGATATAGCTTCCGATGAACGCCAGTGCGTCTCGGACCGATTTGGGCGATTGCTCGTTCATCGGGTTCATTTCTAGTCCCGGAACAGCAAGCACATCAAGCGGGGCTCGGCCCCGTCGAAATATCGCGATCGAAACCTGACCTTCACACCGGAACGAGCGAGACCGGAACGTGGATTGCCAGCCTGTGAATGACAACCGATTCATTTCCAGCCATGTCCACGGCAACGGCGTTCCACAACCGCCCATCCGCAAAACGCCATGGCCGGTGTTTCGGGTAACCGCTTCCTGGCCGACGCGATCCGGCACCAGAACAGCTCGACACCGTCGAAAGCGGCGGCCTCAAATGGGCCGTTGCCTTGTGCAGGCAACGGCCAGCGGGTCGGTTAATCATCTATCGTGCAGCGAGTTCAAGCGTGCTTGCGCAGAAAAGCCTTTACCGGCGGGCCGACACGATCCGAAGCTTCGATCAGGATGGCGTGTTTCAGGCCATCGAGGATGACCAGCTCGGAATTCGGCAGAGCCTCGGCGATCTGCCTGTTGAGGCGCGGATTGCAGCCGCCGTCGAGTTCGCCGGTCAGGACCAGCGACGGCGCCGTGACCTCGTGCAGCCACGGGCCCATCTCGGTCTCGGCATAGATGTCGAAGACGTTGAGGAACACGTCGCCATCGGTGTCGACCACCTGCTTCTTGCGCCATTCGATGACATCGGGACGCGCCGCGGCGAAATCGTCGGTGAACCAGCGCGCCGTCAGCGTGTCGAGTACCTGGGGAATGCCCTTTTCACGCATGGCGGCGACGACGGCCTTCACCTTGGCGCTGTCGTCCTCGGTGCGGAAAGCGGCCGTCGACAACAGGCCGAGCGATAGCACACGTTCGGGATAACGATGGGCATAGGCCGGGCCGATCATGCCGCCCAGGGAATGGCCGGCGACATGCGCCGTCTCGATGCCGAGCCTGGCGCGCAGCGCCTCCAGGTCGGCGACGAGGTCTTCGAGGCCGAAGCGCCCCTCGGGCATGGGCGATTCGCCATGGCCGCGCAGGTCATAGGAGATGCAGGTGAAATCGTCCTTGAGTTGCTCGACGAGCTTCGTCCAGCCGGTCTTGCGCGCGCCGATGCCATGGATGAGGAACAGCGCCGGCCCCTGCCCTTCGACGGTATAGGCACAGTCGATTGCCTTGGTCATGCCGGCCGCCCTCACGTCTTGTCCGATTGCGCGGCGGCGGCCCGGTCGGAGCAGAGCTGGCCGGCGACGGCCCAGTCGTCCTGCGCAATCTCGCTGAACAGGATATGCACCGATTGCGGCGTGGCGTTCGCGGCGGCGACGAAGCTGTCGGTCACCGCCTTGGCGATGGCGCGCTTCTGCTCCAGCGTGCGGCCGGGAAACATTTCGATCTTGATGACGGGCATGGTCTTTCCTCCGTTGGTGGGGTTGGCTGTCGCCTCAGGCGACGGATTTGCGGCGGATGCCGGAGAGATGCGGCATGACCTCGGCCGAGAGCCGGGCCATCATGTCGAGGGTTTCCGATTGCTCCTGGCCGAAATTCGAGGTGACGATCACCTCGTCGATGCCGGCCTCGGCATAGGCGGCGAGGCGGTCGATCATCTCGGCGCGCTCGCAGATGATCAGGCTGCGGCCGAGTTCCTCGATCGTCTGCTTGCGCGGCAGCGGGCGGATGCAGCCGTTGTCGACGATGCCGGGGCCGGTATAGACGTTGTCGAAACGCTGGTAATAGGTGGAGGCAAGCTCCAGCTTGGCGCGCGCATCGGCCGCATCGCAGGCGAGATAGATGCCGCGCTGCAGCGCCAGGCGGTTGCCCTTGGCTGCCGTGCCGGCCTCGGCCTTGCCGCGATGGAAGGCGTTGACCTGGTCGAGCAGCACGGCATGCGATGCTTGCAGCGGCGTCGTCTGCACGTGATAGCCTTTCCGTGCCGTGTGATAGATGCCCTCCGGCACCATGACCGCCAGCATCAGCGGGATCGTGCGCTCCGGGCGCGGCATGACAGTGATCGGGTCGAAGCGGTAATAATCGCCGTCCCAGGAGACCTCTTCCCGCGTCAGCAGCGCTTCCAGCACCGCCAGCGATTCCTCGAATTTTTTCTTGGTCTCCGCCATCGGCAGGCCGAGACGCTCGATCTCATAGGCGAAGGCGCCACGGCCGACCCCGAGCGTCAGGCGACCGTCGCAGAGAATGTCCGCCTGCACCACCTCGCCGGCGAAAACCCGCATGTCGCGGATCGGCAGCACCGCGACCGAGGTGACCAGATCGATGCGCGAGGTCACCGAGGCAATCTTCACGGCAAGCTGCAGCGGCGACGGCACCAGCAGGATGTTGATCAGGTGATGCTCGGGAATCGAAACGCCGCGATAGCCGCATTTTTCGGCCTGCACCGCCTGTTCGACCATGTCGCGATAGAGCCGGCGGCCGCCATAACCAGGGTCGGGCATGTAGCTGGACAGGAAGTGATTGAAATCCATGGGTGAAATCCTTGTTTCTTGCGCTTTTCCTCGAAGCGCGAAGACGCTGTGTCTTATCGGTCTCAGGCGATCCGGGTGGCGGTCGGCTTCACGGGGAAGTCAGGGTGCCAATCGGCCCAGGGGCGCGGCTTGCCGTCGAGCGCGGCCACCCGGCCGCCTTCGGCAGTGTCGTAATAGATGCCGAAGCAGCCGGCTTCGCGCTCGCGGAAGAAGCGCTGCACCATGCCGCGCTTCATCTCGCCCTCGATCATCTCCCATGGACGGGCCTCGACGCCGAAACTTTCGACCCGCGTGCCGTCGGCCAGCGTTTTCGGTGCGATCTCTGCGTCGGCCTCGACGGAAAAGATCATCGTGGTGCGCCGTTCGCCGTCTTCCTGAAACAGCGAATAGAGAAGCGAGGCTTCGGCGGCGATGCCGAGCCGGGCGAAAAGATCGCGCAACACGACGCCGTGCCGTTCGCCGCTGGCCAGCGGCCGGCTCGGCAATTCCCAATCGCTCGCGCCTGGCCGGCGGCAAAGCACCACCTTGCCGTCGCGCTCCAGCAGGCCGCCAACGACCAGCGGCGCGCCGAGCTGTTCGAGTTCGCCTACGGCAAGGCCGAAGCCGACATAGGCGCCGCGGAAATAGCCGAGCGGCTGGCCGCCGGCCGCCTGGAACTGCCGTACGGCCCCGAGCAGGATGACATGGTCGCCGGCATCGATCACCCGCTCGCGGTCGCACAGCATGGTTGCGAGGCAATTTTCCACATAGGGCACCGGCCCATCGGCAAGGCGCGCCAGCGCCGCCGCCTTGACTGCCGGATCGCGCGCCGCAAAGCCGTTCGACACATCGCGCTGGCCGGCGCCGAGCACGCTGACGGAAAAGCCTTCCGCCTGCGTGAAGACATCGAGGCTGCCGGAGGATTTCGCAAGGCAGACCAGCACGAGCGGCGGATCGAGCGAGACGGAGGTGAAGGAATTCGCCGTGAAGGCGCGCACCGACCCGTCCGCCGCGCGCGTCGCCACGACGGTGACGCCGGTCATGAACGAACCGAGCATATCCCTGAAGAGCCGGCGGTCGCACTTGCTCGACTCCACCCAGTCCTGCGTCATCGCTGTTCCTCCTTTATTCGCGGCGTATCGTCGAGTGTATTTGTACATTCGTACGATATGCAAATTTGTACATCTGTACTAATTTCGCTGTCAAGCGGGATTCTCGATACTGGCACAGACGCGCAGGATCGAAACGGCAATGCCAAAGGTTGTGCCGCCGACCGGGCGGCCTGTAGATAGGGGCGGACAGACGAAGGGAATTCGGCGTGACGGAAAACACCAGGAAACCCCGCACCTTCCGTTCCTCGCAGGACCGGCGCGCGGAGATCATCGAGGCGGCGCTCCGCTGCCTGCAGGAGGTCGGCTATGCCAGGCTCACCGCCCGCAAGATCGCCGAACATTCCCATATTTCGCTTGGCCATATCACCTACCACTTCAAGGACATGAACGAGGTCCTGGTCGAGACCTACCGCTATGCCTCGCGCATCCTCCTCGACGCGACCTTCCAGGATCTGAGCCGTTCGTCGAAAACGCCGATCGAACAGCTGAAAGCCTTTCTCGGCACCGGCTTCAGCCCGGCCTTCCTCAAGCGCGACTATCTTCGGGTGCGCATCGACCTGTGGTCGGCGGCCCTGTCGCATGAGGAGATCGCGCTCACCGAGCGCGAACTCTACGAGCGTTACCGGGCAAGCCTGATCGAGATCCTCGAAAAGGTGCGCGAGGAGCGCCGGGGCCGCGCGGCGGACGTCACGCTGCTCGCCGACACGATCATGGCGACGCTCGACGGCCTCTGGCTCGACTGGGAGCGCCGCCACGACGACGGCGCGATGCGCAACGGCCTCGACGGATGCGTCCGTCTGGTCAACGCCGTCATGCCGGCGGAGTGACGACCTCGCCATCGCCGACCCTCACGCTCAGGCGACGGCGGTCAGCCCGCTGCGGGCGAAATGCGGAGCGACGTCCGAGGCGAAGCGATGCATCATCTCCAGCATCTCCGCCTGACTCTGGCCGAAACCGCCGCTCAGGATGACCTCGTCGATGCCGGCCTCCTCATAGGCGCCGAGCCGGTCGACCAACTCGCCCGGCGGGCAGACGAGGACGTTGCGGGTCAGTTCCTCGATCGTCTGCTTGCGCGGCAGGGCCTCGATCAGGCCGTTGCGCACGCTGCCGGGGCCGGAGAAGACATTGTCGAAGCGCTTGTAATAGTCATGGATCAGAGCGATGCAGCGCTTCGCATCCGCCTCGTCGCGCGCCGCATAGGCGACGCGTTGCAGCGACAGCCGGCTGCCCCTGCCCTTTTCGCCGGCCGCCGCCTTGCCGCGTTTGAAGGCATCGACCTGTTCCAGCAGCACGGAATGGGATTCCTGCAACGGCGTGGTCTGTACGCTGAGGCCGCGGCTGGCGGCGCTGTAGATCGCCTCCGGCGCCATGGCGGCGACCATCATCGGGATCGGTCGCACCGGGCGCGGCATGACGGTGATCGGGTCGAAGCGGTAATATTTGCCGTCCCAGGAAACCTCTTCCCGCGACAGCAGCGCGCAGAGCACGTCGAAGGATTCGTCGAATTTCTGTCGCGTCTCTGCAATCGGCGTGCCGAGGCGGTCCACCTCATAGGCAAAGGCGCCGCGCCCGACACCAAGCGTCAACCGTCCCTTGCACAGGATATCCGCCTGGACCACCTCGCCGGCAAAAACCCGCATGTCCCGGATCGGCAGGACGACGATGGCCGTCGCGATCTCCACCCGGCTGGTCAGCGCCGCGATCTTCACCGCCAGTTGCAGCGGCGAGGGCACCAGCAGGACGTTGACCAGATGATGCTCGGGGATCGAGACGGACCGGAAGCCGAGACGGTCGGCCAGCACCGCCTGCTCGACCATGTCGCTATAAAGCCGCTCACCCCCGTATTCCTTCGTGGGCAGGTAACTTGTCAGGAAATAATTGAAATCCACGGGAGCAATTCCTCGTCGCATGTCTTGAGGGCAGCATTGCCCGGCCGGCAGCCGGACAATGTCAATGTCATGATTTTACGTTATTTTTCCGTCCAGGCCTTGACGCGCTCGGCATGGGCCGCCACCCATTCCTTGGCCACCGCCGCCGGTTCCTTCTTCTCGATGGTCATGGCGTAGATCCAGGCGCCGACATCCTCCGGTTCGATGGCCACCCGTTTCAGGAAGGCGGCGATATCGGGCGCCCGCTGCTCCAGCGATGCGGAATAGGCGATGTAGATCGGCTGCGGCGGGGTGGCGCAGGTGATGCGGCTTTTCGTCAGCCAGTCAGGCGATTCCTTCGGGTCGACATAATTGTAGCAGCCGTCGGCCTTGTATTCCGGCGTGCCCTTCTTGCTGTCCATCGCAAAACCGTCGAAGGGAGGCTCCTGGAGTTGTACCAGGTCGTAGGCCTGGTGCAGGGCTTCGGGCTTCCAGTAATAGAACAGCAACCCACCCTCCTTCTTCGCCTCAACGCTGGCAAGCTGGGTTTTCAGCAAGGCGTCGGAGGCGACGATGGGATCGTAGAGCGCTTCCAGCCCGTAGCTGACGCCCTTGATGCGATAGATATTGGTGACGCCCCAGCCCGGCGCACCGGGCCAGTAGTCGCCGCGACCGTCGCCGTTGATGTCGAACAGGGCGGCGATCTCCGGCTTCTTCAGATCCTCGATCGATTTGATGTTATGCTTCTCGGCGAAGAAGCGAGGGATGTAGAAGCCATCGGTCGCGTTGTAGGGCTTTGCATTCAGCCGAACCTTGCCCTCGCCGGTCACGAAACGGTCGATATTGCTTTGCTGTGCGCCGGACCAGACTGCCGGATGCACGTCGACGGAGCCGTCGCCCTTGGCCATCGCCGCGAAGACGGCCGTCTGGTCGGCGGCGATCAGGCCGACATCGGCGCCGTAGGTGGTGGTCAGGATTTCGGAGAGAACCGCATTCACCGCCCGCGGCTCGTCCCAAGTCAGGTCGGCCAGCACGATCTTCTCACCGGCGCTGGCAGCCGATTGCAACAGTGTCAGCCCGGCGGTCATCGCCAGCGCGCGGATCCATGTTTTCATCTGCATTGCAAAGTTCCCCTTGTTCTATGGAAGTGATTGTCAAGCGCCGCCCTTGCGGCCGCTGCCCGCGAGGCGATCGAACAGCACTGCGCAGAAAACGATGCCGAGGCCGGCGAGAATGCCCTCGCCATACTGGACGTTCTGAAGCGCGAAGAGCACGTTGTAGCCAAGCCCGCCGCCGCCGATCAGCGCCGCGACCACCACCATCGATAGGCACATCATGATCGTCTGGTTGATCCCGGTGCGGATGGAAGGCAGCGCCAGCGGCAGCTCCGCCTTGAGCAGGGTCTGCAGCGGCGTCGCCCCATGGGCCTGCATCGCCTCGCGAACATGCAGCGGCACCTGCTCGATACCGAGACATGTCAGGCGGACGAGCGGCGGCAGCGCGAAGATCACCGTGGCGATCAGCGCCGGCGGCTTGCCGATGGAGAAGAAGGCCACGGCCGGCAGCAGGTAGACGAAGCTCGGCATCGTCTGCATCAGGTCGAGGACCGGCGAGGCGATGGCGCGGCTCACCGGACTTTTCGCCAGCAGGATGCCGACGGGAATGCCGATGACGAGGCAGACGCATAGGGACGCCAGCACCAGCGCGGAGGTCTGCAGGGCTTCCGCCCAATATCCGAACAGGCCGAGATAACCGAGCGCCGCCCAGACCACCGCGAGCAGCATCGGGCCGCCGCGTTTCCAGGCGGCGAAGCCGATCACGGCAAACAGCACCGGCCAGGGCGTCAGCGTCAGGAGCGCCTCCAGGCCCTTGAGCAGCGACAGGAGCCCGCGCGTCACAACGCGGAAGAAACCGTCGCCCTGCACGGTGAGATAACCGACCGCCGCGTCGATGGCGGTCGCGGCGCTCACCCGCAGGGCCTGCGAGGCCGGAAAGCCGGAGAGCGAGGCCGCAAACGACCCCGTGCCGTTGGCCGCCGCGACGACGGCAAGCGTGAAGAGATAGAGCAGCGCCTCTAGCCACGGCCGGCGCACGGCCCCGAGACCGCGCCGCGCGGAGCGCCGCCCGACGGCAAGCCAGCCGAAGGCGATGGCAAGAAGGCGCGACAGGCCGAGAAGCACAAACGCCTGGGCAACCAGCCCTGTTGTCGCCAGCCAGACGGCGATGCCGTCGCTCAGCAGATAGAAGGCAAGGCCGCGCCGCGCCGCCTGCGAAAACGACAGAGGGCCGACCAGCAGGTCGAAGGACTGGAGCGGCTGGTTTCGCCGGGCGGTTTCCGACGCCGGTGTTTTCGCAGCGATGGTCGCCGCCCCGGCTGGCTGAAAGGTCATGCGCAGGTCTCCTTCTGTCGCTCGCCGCGCCCGCGCATGGCGAGGAGGATTTCCCGCGCCCCGATCGCGCCGACGACGGTTGCGCCCTCGACGATGGCGATCGGGCCGCCGCTTTCGGTTTGCAATTCGATGAGCCGGTCGAGCCGGGTGTCGCGCCCGGCGACTGGCAAGCCCGTGGCGGTGTCGATGGCGTAGCGGGCGGGCGGCACCATGATGCGCTGGGCATCGACGAAATGGACCGGCGAGATGCCCTCGACGAACTGGGCGACATAGTCGTTCACCGGCGCCAGCACGATCTCGGCCGGCGTGCCGGTCTGGACGATCCGGCCGTCGCGCATGATGGCGATGCGGTCGCCGATGCGGATGGCCTCGTCGAGATCGTGGGTGATGAACAGCGCGGTCTTGCCGAGCGTCTTCACCAGCCGCCGGAATTCATCCTGCAACTGCTTGCGGATCAGCGGATCGAGGGCGCTGAAGGGTTCGTCCATCAGCAGAATGTCGGCATCGGCGGCAAGCGCCCGCGCCAGACCGACACGCTGCTGCATGCCGCCCGACAACTCGCGCGGAAAACGATCCTCCCAGCCCGAAAGGCCGACGATGGCAAGCGCCCGCTGCACGGCGGCATCGGTCGCCGCCTCGGTTTCACCGCGCAGTTCCAGCGGCAGGCGGGTGTTTTCCTCCACCGTGCGATGCGGCAGCAGCGCGACGTTCTGGAACACCATTCCGATCCGGCGGGCGCGAAGATCGCGAAGCGCCCGGGCATCAAGGGCGTTGATCGAGCGCTCGTCGATCAGGATATCGCCCGATGTCGCCTCGATCAGGCGATTGACATGGCGGATCAGCGTCGATTTCCCGGAGCCCGACAGGCCCATGATGCAGAAGACTTCACTTGGATAGACGTCGAAGCTCGCCCCGTTCACCGCGACGACGCAGCCATGGTCCTTGCGGGCGCGCTCACCGTCGATCCGGCCGGCCCGGAGGTCGTCCAGGATGCGCTCGACGGTCGGACGATGCCCGAACACCTTCCAGACATCGCGGCAGGAAACGACGGGTTTCGACAGCCCGGCGGCAGGAGACGTCTCGAATAGCATCTTGGGTACCGCGTTCATTCAACCTCACCGATGACTGGAAGCAGGGCGCCGGCGCGCTCCGCGCATGTCGCCTCGATCCCGCCTCCGGCATCGGCCGGCGGGTCGGATACGACGATCGTCTTCAAGCTTTCGCGCCGTCCCGAGATGCGGGGCGATCTCCCCGCCACGACGACAGGAAAAAATTGACAGAATGCAACAATCCTGTAAATCAAATTATTATGGCAATAATATTCGGATTTTTCGAATTTAGCCATGACGGGGAGATAGGAGCCGATGAACCTTTCGCATGTGCAGACATTTCTCGTCGTGGTGGAAACCGGCAACCTCAACAAGGCCGCCGCCAAGCTCCATGTGACGCAATCGACGGTGACGGCGCGCATCAACGCCCTGGAGGACATGCTCGGCCAGAAACTGCTGCGGCGCATCAAGTCGGGCGCCGAACTGACGGCGACCGGCTCCAAATTCGTCAAGCACGCGCAAATCCTCGTCCAGGTCTGGAATCAGGCGCGCCACGACACCTCGCTACCGCGCGGCTTCGACGACGTCTGCAACTTCGGCTGCACCGATCCCTTGTGGAGCGGCGCGGGCGAGTTCTGGCTCAACATGATCCGCTCCGACTGCCCCTCGGTCGCGGTCAATGTCGAAAGCGGCAGCGAGGCGGACATGCGCCCCTGGATTGCCAATTCGATGGTCGATGTCGCCATCGCCTACGAGCCCCTGCCGGCGACGGGTTTTTCGATCAGCCCGCTGTTCGAGGACGTCTTCATCGAGGTGGCGACCGTCGAGCGCGACCTGATGCGCTGGGATCCGATGTATGTCTATGTCGATTACGGCGAGGAATTCCGCCGCTGGCACGCAGAGGCCTTTCCCGTCGACGACACCGCCGTGGTGACCTTTACCAACGGCGTCTTTGCCCTGAACCATATCCTGAGATGGGGCGGCTCGGCCTACCTGCCCTATCGGATCGCCCGGGAGCCGATGGAGGCCGGGCGGCTGTTCGAGGTGAAGGCGGCGCCGCGTTTCCGGCGCACCGCTTACCTGGTTCGCAATACGATCCGCACGGCCGGCTGGCCATGGTTCGACGGCGTGCATGCGCGCTTCCAGCAGGCAATAGCCGACCTCGCGCCGGAGTCGCGCTGAGCGCCGGCAAGGCGCCTATAGCCGCCTGGAACTGACCACCGCTAAGGCGGCGCAACCGGCACAAACCCGCAAACAACAACAGCCGCATGCGCCGCCGCGCTTTACGGGGCCGATGGTCATTGCCAGAAAAAAGGAACGCCTCATGGACTTCGAGCTTCAATTCTCCATTTTTCCTCTACGAAGAGCACGCTCGCCTTCGGATTTTCCGGCCAGAAGCGCCACCGATGATCGCGATTTGCATCGACCTGCTCGGAAAATCGAATTGTGCAAAACGATCCGCAAGCATTCATCCCCCATATAACTTGACAACCATATACATGTTTTGCGATTGCCATCTCTGTATCCGACATGTGGACCGATAACGGCGAACAGGGGGCTAAAGGGGTCGGTGGGCGCAATGAACGCTGCGGCGGACGGCATCAGAGACGATCTCATGGCGCTTTATCTGCGCCAATGGCGTGTGTTGCGTGCACAATTGCGCAAGCGCACCGGTTCGGACGAGCTTGCCGACGATGCGCTGCAGGAAACCTGGATCCGGGTCGCCAATCTCGGCGAGCCGCCGGCGATCCGGGATCGCCATGCCTTTCTGATGCGCATCGCCGCCAATATCGCCATCGATCTCATCCGCCGCGAGCGGCGCCATCAGAACCGCTGTGTCGATGACGAGGGTATTCTGGCCTCCATCGAGGATCTGGCGCCATCGCCGGAAACCGTCCTCATCGACCGGCAGCGGCTCGGTGCGCTGGTCAGGGCGCTGATGCAGCTTGACGAAAAGCCGCGCGCCGCGCTGCTGATGAGCCGCTGCGACGGGCTTTCCCACCGCGAGATCGCCGGGCGGCTCGCCGTTTCTGAAAGCATGGTCGCAAAGTATCTGGCGCAATCGCTGCGCCATTGCCGCGATGTCTTTCGGGCGCTTTCGGAATGATATCGACGGCCGGGCTGCAAGTTCCGCCTTCCCGTTTCGTCCTGTAAGATGACGAACTGCAACGCCCCGCCTGGAACGCCCGCATGACTTCTTCCGAACGGATCGACGAAGCCTTGAGCGACAAGGCGATTGAATGGGTGGTGCTGCTGCATTCCGGCCACGAGACGCCAGCCGACCATGAGGCTTTCGCCCGCTGGCGCGCGATCGACCGCCGGCATGAGATGGCCGCGCGCGAGGCCGAGGCGATCTGGCAGGGCATCGGCGCCGCCGGCCGCACGATCCGCGGCGACGCCCGCGGCAAGAGCCGGGCGAGAATGACCCGCCGCGCCATGCTCGGCCTGGGGGCGGTCGGCCTGGTCGGCGGCGGCCTCCTGCAGTCCGGCCTGGTGCGGCTGACCTTCCTTTCGGATTATGCGACCGGCATCGGCGAATGGAAGACCATCGCCCTTTCCGACGGATCGACCGTACAGCTCAATGCCCGCTCCGCCCTTTCGGTCGGCTTCGATCGGACGCGGCGGCTGGTGTCGCTGACCGAGGGACAGGCCACTTTTTCGGTCGCCGACGATCCGGCAAGACCGTTTCTGGTCTCGGCCGCCGGCGGGCAGACCATGGCCGCCGGCAGCCAGTTCGACGTCGATATCCGCCCCGATGACGTGGCCGTCACCATCCTGCATGGCGATGTCTCGGTCAGCGCCGAGGCTGCCGGGCGCGCCGTCACCGCGACGACCAACCAACGCATCCTCTACGATGGAAGGGGCGGGCTGACCAAGGTGGCGGATGTCGATGCCGACACCGAAACGGCCTGGCGGCGCGGCAAGCTGGTCTTCAACGATCGCCGCCTGACCGATGTCGTCGCCGAGGTCGAGCGCTACCGCTACGGCAGGATCGTTCTCGTCGGCGCCGCGCTGCAGCGCCTTTCCGTGTCAGGCGTCTTCGATCTCACCGATCCGCAATCGGTGCTGACCACCATTCGCCAAACATTGCCGGTGCGCGTGACCGAATTGCCGTTGGTCACGATCATCCGCAGCGCCTGATAGGCAAGTGATATCAATCCACTACAAAAATCTTGAAAATTCTCTTCATCTTTCGCTGCAAGATCGCCGGCCTGGCTTCGTCTAACCGATAGAAGCTGCCGGACCCGACCCGTCCGGCCAGGACAGTCACGGTCGAAGAGGCGTTGCATGAAGAAAGTTGAAACGGGGCGCGGGGCAAGGCCCGCAACGGTGCTGATGGCCTCGGTCGCGATGACGGCGTTGCTGGTCATGGCACAGGCGCCGGCGATGGCGCAGGATGCGGCAGGCCGATCATCCCGGGTGACGGCCTACAGCATTCCGGCGCAGCCGCTCGGTTCGGCGCTCACCAGTTTTGCCGATCGCGCCGGCCTCAAGCTGCTGTTTCCAGCCCAACTGGTGACCGGACGCCAGAGCGGCGGGCTTTCCGGCCGGCTGAGCCCCGAGCAGGCATTGCAGAGACTGCTGGCTGGAACCGGCCTGACCTACCGCTTCACCAGCGCATCGACGGTGACGATCGCCGGCCAGCCGGCAAGCGGATCGGCGGATATCGGCAATGCCACCACACTTACGCCGATCATCGTGCAGGGCGGACAGGAAAATGCGCTCGGGCCGGTCGACGGCATCGTCGCCACACAGAGCGCGACCGGCACCAAGACGGCGACGCCGCTCATCGAAACGCCGCAATCCGTTTCTGTCGTCTCGGCGCAGCAGGTGCGCGACCAGGCGGCGAAAGGCGTCGGCGAAGCGCTGCGCTACTCGCCGGGCGTGGTCGCCGAGGAATATGGCGGCACCGACTCGCGCATCGACCGCTTCATGGTGCGCGGTTTTGCCGACAGCAATCCCTATCTCGACGGCCTGACCACCAACACCTATTACACGCTGCTGTCGGCGAAACTCGAAACCTATGGCCTGGAGCGCATCGAGGTGCTGAGCGGCCCGGCGTCCTCGCTGTATGGCGCCAACACGCCGGGCGGCCTCGTCAGCGCGGTCAGCAAGCGGCCGACCGAGACGCCGCTGCATGAATTCCAGCTTCAGGTGGAATCGCCGAAGGGCGTTTCCGGCGCCTTCGATCTGGGCGGACCGCTGACCGATGACGGCACCCTGCTTTATCGCCTGACGGGTGTCGCGCGCGCCGCCGATACCCAGGTCGATTCGGTCGATACCCGCAACTACTATCTTGCTCCCGCCTTCACCTGGAAGCCGGACGAGGACACCACCCTGACAGTCCTGCCGAAATTCCAGCGTTCGGACGACGGCGTGCTGGTCCAGAACCTGCCGGCGCTCGGAACCCTCTACGACGCTTCCTTCGGCAAGATCCCCACCGATCTGTTCATCGGCGAGCCCGATTTCAACACGATCGCCCGCTCCAGCCAGTCGATCGGCTATGCCTTCGAACATCGCTTCGACGACGTCTGGACCGTCCGCCAGAACCTGCGGTATTCGAACACCGGCACCCATATCGAGCAGATCGGCACTGCCGGCTATCTTCCGGATACGACCGAACTCGACCGCTGGACGCTTGGCGCCGATGCCAGCCTGCATGACTTTGCCGTCGATACGCAGGTGGAGGCGAAATTCGACACCGGCCCCGTGGATCACACTCTTCTCGCCGGCATCGATCATATGCGCTCGCACAGCCGCTGGTACGAGCGCGACGGCACGGCCTCGCCGCTCGACGTCTTGAACCCCGTCTATGGCCAGCCTTTCACGGTTCCTGACGTCGACTTCGCCACCGAGGACCACCTGCGCCAGACCGGCGTCTATGTGCAGGATCAGATGCGTTTCGACAATTGGCGGATTTCCGGGGCGCTGCGCTACGACTGGGCCTCGACGCGCGACGCCGACCTGCTGGCCGAGGACGGCACCGGCGTGGAAAACAGCGACCGCCACCTGACGGGCCGCGTCGGCGTGCTGTACCTGTTCGACAACGGCTTTGCCCCCTATGCCAGCTACGCGACCTCCTTCAAGCCGACGCCCGGCCTCAACGCGACCACCGGCGAAGCTCTGAAGCCGACGACCGGCGAGCAATATGAAATCGGTCTGAAATACCAGCCGCCCGGCTCCGACAGCTATTTCACCGCGTCGCTCTATACGATCGACCAGGAGAACGTGACCTCCACCAATCCCGGCCCGCCGGCCACCCAGACGCAGACCGGCGGCGTGCGTATGCGCGGCATGGAGCTTTCCGGCGTCGCCGATCTCGACAACGGCCTGAAGCTGATTGCCAACTATTCGCTGAATGCCGGCGAGATCACCAGGGACGAGGACGAGACCATTCGCGGCAATCGTCCCAAGGACGTTCCCCGCCACATGGCCAATCTCTGGCTCGACAAGACCATCGAGACGGGGGCTGCGGAAGGTCTCGGTTTCGGCGCCGGCCTGCGCTATGTCGGCGACCGCTACGGCGACAACACCAATACGCTGAAAATTCCGGGCTACGTGCTCATCGATGCCGCCGTGCATTACGACTACAAGGACTGGCGTTTCGCGCTCAACGCCACCAATCTTTTCGACAAGAAATATGTCGGAACCTGCGACGGCGACACTTTCTGCTATTATGGCGAGCGTCGCGCCGTCGTCGGGACGATTTCGGTGAAGTGGTGAGCCAGGCGGCCCCTGCAGGCCTTCGCAACATCGCGCGCCGGCAGTTTCTGTCCGGCGCCGCGGCGGCCATGGCCCTGCGGCCCCACCCGGCGAAGGCCGCCGGTCCGCGGCTGGTATCCTTAAGCTGGGCCGTCAGCGAGACTCTGTATGCCATGGGCGTCGCACCGGTCGCGGCGGCGGAAACCGCTCTCTATGATTCCGTCGTCCGGCAGCCCGAAACGCCGGCCTCGACCGTCGACATCGGCCTGCAGGGCGCGCCGAACCTCGAATATCTGGCGCAATTGTCGCCCGATATCGTCATCATCCAGTCCTGGCAGGACAATCTGCGGCCGGCGCTGGAGCGATGCGCCGATGTCGAGACGGTCGATATCTATACCGGCGCGGGCGATGCCTTCGCCCATGCCCGCGACGCAGCACGGAAACTGGGAACGATCGCAGCCATGCCGGCAAGGGCGGACGGGCTGGTGCTGCAATGCGACGCCCGGCTGGAGATGCTGCGCCGTCGGCTTCGGCCCGGGGCGAATACCGCCTGCCTCCTCGTCCAGATGATCGATGAAACCAACCTCACCGTCTTCACCGCGGGCAGCTTGTTCGACGGCGCGCTGACCCGGCTGGGCCTGCAAAACGCATGGCCGGGGCCGCCGAGCCTTCTCTGGGGCGGGGCGGTCGTCGGCCTGGAGCAACTGGCGGAGCATCCGGATGCCACGCTGATCCTGATCGATTCTCCCGGCCTTGCGCCCGATGAAACCCTGACCGGCAGCCCGCTCTGGCAGGCATTGCCTCCCGTGCGGGCGGGCAGAAGCCATCGTCTTGCCTCGCTCTGGGGCTTCGGCGGACTACCGACGGCGCTGCGCTTTGCCGAAGCCTTGACCAATGCCATCGCCTGACAATCTGGCACCCCTTGAAACCGGCGGAAGCCGCCAGCTTCCAATCGCCCTGTCCGCGACCGCCGCTGCGATGGTTGTCGCGCTGCTGCTGACCGCGTTCAATCTGGATGCGGCCTTTCCCGGCCTTGCCTGGCGCGCGCTCGTGCGACATGCCGGGATGGGCGAACTGCCAGCGGTGATCGCCCTTTACAGCGCTCTGCCGAGGATCGCCGTCGCCCTGCTCTGCGGCACGGGGCTGGCGCTGTCGGGAACGCTGTTCCAGCAGATCCTGCGCAATCCCCTTGCCGAACCCTCGACGCTTAGCGTTTCCTCCGGCGCCTATCTGGCGGTGGTGGCATCCGCGATTTTCTGGCCCGGCCTGCTGCTCGCCGGCAAGTTCGCGATTGCGATTGCCGGAGCCGGCACAGCGATGGCGCTGGTTCTCGCCGCCTCCTGGCGGCAGGCGCTTTCGCCGGTCGCGGTGTCGCTTGCCGGCATGACGCTCAATCTGGTCTTCGGTTCGCTCGCCTCGATTCTCGTGACCTTCCATCGCGACGGCTTCGTTTCGCTGTCCTTCTGGGGATCCGGCAGCCTGCGCCAGAACGACTGGAGCGTCACCGGCTGGCTCGCGCTCGGCATGCTGCCTGCGCTTCTGGCCCTCGCCCCCTCCGCCCGCGCCCTCACGCTGTTCAACCTGAAGGACGAGGCGGCCTCCAGCCTGGGGGCCGATATCCGCCGCCTGGGGCTGATCGGCCTGGGGCTCGCCACCTGGCTGGCGGCCGTCATCGTGGCCGGCATCGGTATGATCGGCTTCGTCGGCCTTGCCGCCCCGTGGCTGGCGCGCCGGCTCGGCGCGGCCGGCCTGGCAAACCGGTTATGGCTGTCGGCACTCTTCGGCGCCGCTCTTTTGCTCCTCGCCGACCAGACGCTGATCGCGCTCGGGCCGTTCGCCCGCGCCCTGCCCGCCGGCGCCTTCACGGCATGTCTCGGCGCGCCGCTGCTGTTCTGGCTGCTGCGCAAGCCGCTCCCGATGGCGATGCCGCCGGCCGGCACGCCGGCAAGCATGGCGACCGGAGGACATCGGGCTCGAACCACCCTGCTCATGATCGGCATCGGGCTCATCATCGCCCTCTCCGCGACCGTCACCGCCGATGCCGGCGGCTGGCGCCTGCCCGATATGCGGGAGTTCGCCACCGCGTTTCCCTGGCGCTGGCCACGCATCGTCGGCGCCGGCGCCGGCGGCGCGGCACTTGCCCTTGCCGGCGCCATCCTGCAGCGCATGACAGGAAATGCCATGGCGAGCCCGGAAGCGCTCGGCATTTCCAGCGGCACGCTTATCGGGGCGGCACTCGCCCTGTTCGCCCTGCCGGCTGGCTTCGCCGCCGGCCCCATGCTCGGCGGGATCGCCGGGGCAGCGGCGGCATTCGGCCTGATCGTGTCGATCGGCCGCCGTTGCGGCCTGTCGTCGAACCGGATGCTGCTGGTCGGCATCGGCTTCGGCTCCATCCTCAGTGCCGTCTCCGGCCTGCTGGCGCTGCTGCCCGATCCACGGCTGCAAAGCCTGCAGACCTGGATGCTCGGCTCGACCAGCCTCGTCTCACCCGACGCGGCGCTTCTGACGCTTGCCGGCACCTGCGCCGGCCTTGTCGCCGCCCTCCTGACCGCCCGCTGGCTGGATATCCTGCCACTCGGCGGCGCGGCAAGCCTCTCTCTCGGCATCGCCATGTCGGCCCGCCTTTGCCTGCTGCTCCTGACCTGCGCGCTCTCGGCCATCGCCAGCCTGACCATCGGCCCCTTGAGCTTCGTCGGCCTGATGGCGCCGCACATGGCCCGCGCCATGGGCATGCGCCATGCGCGCGCCCATCTCAAACTCTCGGCCCTGCTCGGCTGCGGCATCATGATCCTTGCCGACGCCGCCGGCCGCCTGCTGGTCTTTCCCTACGAAATCCCCGCCGGCCTCCTCGCCTCCCTGGCCGGCGGCCCCTATCTGATATGGGCATTCCGGCATCGCTGAAAACTTGCAGCAGGCTGCGAGAACTCAGCGCGCTCTCCTGACCGGGAACATGTCTTCTCCGTAGTGATGAAGTCTCGTGTGGTGCCGGCGGCACAGCCACCGCACTTTCAAAGGGTCGTCATATTGATCGTGATGGGCATCCACCGCTTCGAGACCGCAGACCTCGCATGGCTGCTTTTCCAACTCGCCGGCCTTCACGGCTCGCTGCACGGCAAGGTGGGCATCATATTTGACCGGATTGGCGCGACGCCAGTTGGCCTGGCGGGTATCGGTTTTCAGCATGGCGGGCATCCTGGCCTGTAAACGCAAAGCTCTGTTCCGGGATATACACCCTCGCCAAAGAACATCAATGGGCCCGCGCGAAGGAACGCGGCCGCCATCCTGTTGCACCGTCGAGGTAAGCATAAGCGAGACTTGGTGTCGCTTTTTCTCGACATGGGATTGAGATCAGGCACCCCGAAGCCGGCGCTGGAACGCTTTTGTCTGAAGCATAATCTTGTCGATCCTCGTTTCACTCCGGTCGGATTATGCTCTAGAACCAACCCTTGAGTTTGAACCAGACCAAGGGAATGACGGTGCTCAGGATGATGACAGCCCAGGCATAGGGGTAGCCCCAGGCCCAGTCATATTCAGGCATGAACTTGAAGTTCATGCCATAGATCCCGGCGACCAGCGTGGGCGGAATACCGGCGATGGAGACGATCGTCAGGACCTTGATCACATCATTCTGGACGATGCCGATCAGCCCGACGAGAGCGTCGAGAACGAACTGGACCTTGTTTGCGAGTTGCTCTTCATACTCGGTCAGCGAATGAATGTCCTGATGCAGGCTGGCAATGGCGGATTTCGGCGCTTCCGTGAACCAGACACCGCAGTTTTGCTCGACATAGGCGACGACCCGCGCCAGACCCTGTATGCCGTCTCGAACCTCCGACAGTCTGTCGCCGAGCCGGCCAACCTGGCGAAGCTGCACCCGCAAAAGCCTGTTGGAACGAGCCGCATGCCGGCCGCGCGTATCTTCGGCTTGAAATGTGTCGACGGCCAGGACATTCAGTTCCCCGGCCAGGTGTTCGAGGATGTCTGCGACCCGGTCCACGATCTCTTCGCAGAGAAGAACAAAGACATCGAGGCTCGATTTCGGCGCTTCCCGCCCCGACGCAAACTTGTCGGCAACGGCGTCGAAGGTGGCCAGTGCCATGAATCGAACCGTGATCAGCTGATCGCGCGACAGAACAAACCCCAACGGCGGCGTCACCTGGCTTTGTTCAGGATGCATCGCGGCGGATGGCGTACTCATATACAGGACGCCATGTTCGTTCCTGAGGCGACGCGAAGCCTGGATTTCGCTGAGCGCTCCCACGGATGGGAGCACCGCGCCGGTCATTTTCTCGATGTGCGCGACCTCATCGGCGCTGGGATCGAAAACGTCTATCCATAGCGGCGGCTTGGTTCCCCCTGCTCCCTTCCCGCCCGTCCGGTCACTGTCGGCTGGATAGAAACGCAGCATTGTCAATCACTCCCAAACTTATCCCGTCATTTTCCATATCGGCCGCCAGGACCGGCCGGCATCTTCGCGGCCGCCTTGGCCGGCTGTCTGGGGAGGACGAATACATGACTATGTTGGCGCGGAGCTGTAGCCTGTGCGACCGGGCATCCATCGTTAACGCGCTACCCTCTAGCGCAGCTTTTCACGCTGCTGGAAATACCACATGCCGATGGCGAGCGCCTGGTTGCCCAGGAAACGGCCGATGGGCAGACGCCAGTGGCGAACGTCGGCGAAGACGTCGAAATCGCCGGTGTCGCCGGTCATCGCCCGCGCCATGATCTCCCCGACGACATGCGACGTGGCGACGCCGTGGCCGGAATAGCCCTGCGCGTAAAGGACATTGGGGGCGACGCGGCCGAGCTGCGGGATGCGGTTGATGGAAATCCCGTCCTGCCCCTGCCAGGCGAAGGCGATGCGCATGTCCGCAAGCTGCGGAAAGGTCTTGACGATCGCCGGGCGCAGCACCTCGGCGATATCGGCGGTTTCGCGCCCGGAATAATTGGTGCCGCTGCCGAACAGCAGGCGGCGATCCGCCGTCAGCCGGTAATAATCGAGCACGAAGCGCGTGTCGTAGATGGCCAGATCCTGCGGATTGATCGCGCGTGCGACATCCGCCGACAAAGGCTCGGTCGTCACGATGCCGAGCGAGGCGGGAAACAGCATGCCGGCGAGCCTCATCGGCGCCAGCCGGTGCAGGGCATTGCCGGCAATGAGGATCTTGTCGGCCCGCACACGCCCGGCCGCCGTCACCAGTTCCGGCCGCCGGCCATGGCGGATCCCCTCGACCTTCGTATCCTCGAAGATCTGCGCGCCGAGGCCGCGGGCCGCCTCCGCCTCTCCGAGACACAGATTGAGCGAATGGACATGCATGTTGCGCCGGTTGACGAGGCCGGCATGGTAGATATCCGTGCCGACGAGATCGCGAACCGCCGGCCCGCGCAGGAATTCGACCTCGCTCTCCATGCCGTGCGCGCAGGCGGCGCGATACATGTCTTCCAGCTCGGCGACATGCGAGGGCTGATAGGCGGCTTGCATGTGGCCGAATTTCAGGTCGCAGCGGATCGCATATTTTTCCACCCGCCGGCGGATGATCTCGTGCCCGCGCCAACGCAGGTTCCAGACGAAATCCGCCGCATCGCGTCCGAGCTTGCGGGCGAACTGCCTTTCCATCGCCCGGTCGCCGGAGAGCGAGCCGGTGATCTGCCCGCCATTGCGGCTCGATGCGCCCCAGGCGATGCGATTGGCCTCCAGCACCGCCACCCGCACGCCGCGCTCGGCCAGCTCCACCGCCGTCGAGATGCCGGTGAAACCGCCGCCGACGATGGCGACATCGACATCGATGCTCTCCTGAAGCTTGGGAAACGGCGGGACGGGATTGGCGGTGGCGGCGTAATAGGATTTGCAGTAGCTCTCGGCCATGATCGGGCACTCGGTCCTGAATCGATTGGAATGGCTTATACCGAAAGGCGATAGGTTTCGATTTCGAAATCGGTCACGCGCGCGGCAAAAACATCCTGCTCCTGCTGCTTGCAGGCGGCGAAGGCGGTGACGAATTCCGGCTGCAGCAGCCGCGCCGCCCGCTCCGAGGACCTGAACCAGTCCAGCGCCTGCCGCCAGTCGCGCGCCAGCACCGGCGCTGCGACCTCATGCGAATTGCTGCCGACCGGCTGGCCGGGCGCGATCCGATTCTCGATGCCGTCGAGGACAGCGCCGAGGATGGCCGCCAGCACCAGATAGGGGTTGGCGTCCGTGCCGGCGACGCGGTGCTCAATGCGGCGGGCGGCATGCGGGCCGGCGGGAATGCGCAGCGCCGCCGTGCGGTTCTCGTAGCCCCAGGCGACGGTGGTCGGCGCAAGGCCGCCGGGCGCAAGCCGGCGATAGGAGTTCAGGTGCGGCGCGAAGACCAGCGTCATCTCGGCCATGGCGGCGAGAAGGCCGCCGACGCCATGCAGCATGGCGTCCGAGCCGCGCGCGCTGCCGTCGTCGAAAATGTTGCGGCCGTCGCGGTCGAGGATCGAGAAATGGACGTGCAACCCGTTGCCGGCATGGTCGGGATAGGGTTTCGCCATGAAGCTCGCCAGATGGCCGTGCCGGCGGGCGGCGCTGCGGATGATCTGCTTGAAGAACAGCGTGTCGTCGGCGATGCGCAGCGCATCCGCCTTGTGCTGCAGGTTGAACTCGAACTGCCGCGGCGCGCCTTCGGCAATCGCCGCATCGACAGCGATGCCGTTTGCCGCCGCCATGGCATAGACTTCGTCGAGGAAGGGCGCGAAATCGTCGAGCTCGGCCAGCGAATAGATATTGTCGACATGCCGCGAAGGGCTGGATGCGCTGCCGCGTGCCGGCGCGGGGTGGGCCTCGGTGGGATCGATCAGGTAGAATTCGACTTCAGTCGCCACGACGGGCGTCAGGCCCAACCGGTCGAAACGGGCGAGCACATCGACGAGCAGCCGGCGCCCATCGGCGAAATAGGGCGCGCCGTCTTCCTTCTTCATCCACATCGGCAGGAGAAGGCCGCCCGCGCCGGAAAAACCGAGATCGAGCGCCGCCCGGCCGGTCGCCTCGCAGACGCCGTCGAGATCGCCGCGCTCCAGCGTCAGCCGCGTGCCGGCGACGTCCGTGCCCCAGATATCGACGCCGACGGAGGAGAGCGGCATGCGGATGCCCTCGCTCCCGAGTTTGGCCAGCTTTGCCCCCGGCACGCGCTTTCCACGAAAAATGCCGTTCATGTCGCAGATGGCGGCAAGCGCGTAGGGATCGCCCGCCTTGTCCGTCGCCGGGGCATCGTGGCGCCCGGCGAGATCGATGTTGAGCATAATATACTCCTTGGGGAAAGATTCGCGGGCGTCGGTCGAAGCGCCTTTCCTCCATCCCTAGCCGCCCCGGCTGGGGTGGAGAATAACCCGGCGGAGGTAGTGACCCCCGCCACCGCCTTTGCCAGAGTGCCCCCATCGACAGCGCAAAGGGAGACCGACATGTCGGAAAAGGACGTAACAGGGGTACGCGCCGCCATCGACGCATGGCTCGACGGCTGGACCTTCAGCCCCAGCAATCCGTGGAGCATCGAGAAATTCGCCCGCATCCTCGACAAGGACGCCATGGTGATCGACGATTATGGCGGGCAGCTTTCGCTGCTCTACGGCCATAAGGACTATGTCGGCATCTGGGGCGAGATGGTCAAGCAATACATGGTCGAATGGGCGATCAAGGCCGAGGAGGAATCGGTGCAGATCTGGGTCGACGGCAATATCGCCTGCGCCTCGTTCATCCTGCGCGGCGGCGGCATGCTGGCCAGCGGCCCGGCGAAACTGCGCCAATGGTGTACCTTTCCGATGGAAAAGCGCGACGGCAAGTGGGTCATCCTCAAGGAACACATCACCACCGACCCGGACTATTCCACCTGAGGCGGGGCAATCCCGAACGCAAGCGACGAAAGGAAGAACGACGATGCCGACACGCTGTGCCCTGACCTTCGATTTCGACGCCATGTCCGTGTGGCTCGGCTCCTACAAGACGCGCAATCCCTCAATGGTATCGCGCGGCGAGTTCGGCGCCATCGCCGTGCCGCGCATCCTCGATCTTCTGGGCAAACATCGCCTGCCGGGAACCTTCTGCATTCCCGGCCATACCGCGCTTGCCTATCCCGATATCGTCAAGCGCATCCGCGACGAGGGCCACGAGATCGTCCATCACGGCTGGGTGCATGAAAACCCGGCGGAGTTCGACGAGGCCGGCGAGCGCGAGAATATCGAAAAGGGGCTGGAGGCGCTGCACAAGGCGGCGAACGTGCGCCCGAAGGGCTATCGCTCCCCCTCCTGGGATTTTTCCGAGCGCACCATCAAGATCCTGCTCGACTACGGTTTCAGCTATGATTCAAGCCTGATGGGGTCGGATTTCATTCCCTATTATGCCCGCATCGACGACCGTTTCGACGACAAGACGCCCTACCATTTCGGGCCGAACGTCGATCTGGTCGAGCTGCCGGTCGCCTGGGTGATGGACGATTTCCCGCATTTCGAATTCGTCGACAAGGACACCTACGGTCTCTCGGCCCCCTCCAAGGTCGAAGAGATCTGGCGGGACGAATTCGATTATGTTCACAACAACATTCCGGATGCGCTGTTCTCCATCACCATGCATCCACAGGTGATCGGCCGAGGCCACCGGCTGATGATGCTGGAGCGGCTGATCGAAGATTTTTCCCGCCGCGACGGCGTCACCTTCTCCACCATGGGCGCCTATGCCGAACGCTGGCGCGCGGAAAACCCACTTGCCGAATGGCTGACATCCGGTGCGCCGCAGGCGCAATCGGCCTGCGGCCGCGACGCGCTTTAATCCTTCAAATCAAGGCAGATATTCATGGTGACGATCTATCGCTCCACCGAGATGGAGCCGCGCGCCCGCGGCCGGGAATTCGGCAACCGGTTCGCGGCCAAGGTGAAGGCCAATGTGGAAACCTATGGCGCGCTGTTTACGCGCTTTTCCGGGGGCGGCATCGATATCCCGGCCGCCGGCAAGACAGCGCTCGCCGCGACCGCCGGTTTCGCACCGGCGCTGCACGAGGAAATGCTCGGCATCGCCGAAGGCGCCGGTGTCGATCCTGTGCTGATCGGCGCGCTCAACGCCCGCACCGAAATCCTGGCCATGGCAAAGGCTGCGACACGCGGCGAATGCTCCGCCGTCATCCACCTGACGCCGGAACTGACGGCCCCGGTGGCCGTGCAGACCTGGGACTGGTATTACAGTTTTGACGATGCCTGGCTGGTCTGGGAAATCCCGCTGGCCGACGGCAGCGTCACCAAGACGATGACCGAATACGGCATCGTCGGCAAGGCCGGCCTCAACACGCGCGGCCTCGGCCTGCTGTTCACCATCCTGCATCACACGGCCGATGGCGCGGAGATCGGCGTGCCCGTGCATGTGGCGGCGCGCGCCGTGCTCGATGGCGCGGCCAATCTTTTTCGCGCGGCGCAGATGCTGGGGACGGCGAAGGTGTCGGCATCGAGCTCCCTCAACCTCGCCGGCTTCGAGGGCGGCGTCGGCAAGGCGATGACGGTGGAAATGCATCCGGGCGGACCCAGCTTCGTGCTGCCGGATGCCGAGGGCTTGATCGTCCATACCAACCATTTCCTCGCCCCCGGCCCGGCCGCGCACGACACCGAGCCGCGCGCCTTCCCCGACACGTTGCTGCGCCGCGATCTGCTGCGCCGCGAACTCGGCGGCATCGGCCGGCCGGGCGTCGAGGATGTGCTTGCGGCGATGCGCCGTCATGAGGGTTTCGAAGGCGCGGTCTGCTGCCGTCCCGAGCCCGGCGAAGACCCGGCCACGGCCTATCAGACGCTGGCGACCGTTATCCTCGATCTTGCCGACGGCGAACTGACCGTCCTCAAAGGACAGCCCTGAGAGGAATTTCCTGTTCCGAAAGCGGTGCGGACGGTCTCGTCTGCACCGCTTTTCGCATGGTCAATGCACCGCCTGCATCGCCGGCTCGCCTGCATCGAGGATGTGGTTGATGAACAGCAGGAAAAGCTCGGCCTGCGAGGAGATGCGCACCTTGCCGTAGAGATTGCGCCGGTGGACCTTCACCGTCTCGATGCTGATGTTCAGCGTCAGGCCGATGGAGGTGTTGGAATGGCCGCGCAGCACCATGGCGGCGATCTCGGCCTCGCGGCTGGTGACATTGTAGGCGGCAAGCCATCGAACGGTGATCGGCAATGCGGCCGGCTGGCTGGCCTCCCCCGCCGCCCATTGCTCCAGCCGGCTCCGGACATGGCGCTTCAGGAGAGATTCGAGCAGCGGCGCGATGTGGCGGATGCGCCCGGCATCGGCCGGCGTGTAGTGCTCGGATTTCGCCCGCCGCCCGAGGGAGAGGTGAATGACCCGCTTGCCATCGACCGGAAACAGCAGCCCGATCTCGTCGATCATCTGCACCTTGCGGTAGTAGGTCTGGTAGAAATCGCTTTCGTTGAAACTGTCGGGGGCGATCTCGTCGAGCAGGAAGGCACCGCCGCCATGTTGTTCGAGGCACAGCCGGTAGAAGGGATCGAGCACATAGGCGCCCTGGCAGTAGAGCATCTGGAAATAGTTCGGCTCCTGCGGCGACCACTGGTGCAGGATGAGCGGCGGCTTGTCGACGGCGAAGACGAGCGCCACGCAATTGTCGATCGCCACCGAGGCATTGATGAAATCCCGGAGCGCGGCGAAGAAATACTCCGTCTCGATGGAATCGACCAGCCGCGCCAGCAGCACCGGCTCGGAAAGGCCGGGGGCGCCGGAGGCTGGCTCCGGCGCCTGCGTTTGACGGGCGGGATTGTCGGGCCAGGTGTCCGCGACGGTGCAATTGCTTCGTGTCATGCCGGGCTCCCTCCCGTTTCGGCGTTTATCCCCGGTAGCGTGTCAGGCGCAGCGCAAGCGCCGAACTGCCGATGGTCAAAAGCAGGATCAGCGTGCCCAGCGCATTGATCGACGGATCGAGCCCGGTGCGCAACATGCCCCAGACCAGCGTCGGCAGGGTATTACCGCCGCCGATCAGGAAGAAGGTGATGACGAAATCGTCGAGCGACAGCGCCATGGCGATCAACGCCGCGCCGAACAGCGTCGGCCGGATCAGCGGGAAGGTGACGGTGAGGAAGGTCTTCAGCGGCGATGCGCCGAGGTCGCGGGCGCTGTCGATCACCGCATAGTCGAAATCCCGAAGACGCGCCGTGACGATGAGGATGACGAAGGGCATGGTGAAGGTCAGATGCGCCAGCACCACCGTCACCAGACTGAGCTTCACGCCGAGCACCGAAAACAGCGACAGCAACGCCAGCGCCAGCACGAGCGGCGGCATCATCATCGGCAGGCCGAAGAGGAAGAAGGCGGCGGCAGACTGGCGCGGGCGCAGGCGCACGATCACCATGGCGGCGGCGGTGCCGATGACGGTCGCCGCCACACCGACCGCGCCGGTGACGGTGGCGCTGTTGGCAAGCGCGCTCCAGAAATCGTCCCGCGCCATCAGCGCGCCGTACCAGCCGAAGGTAAAGCCCCGGATCGGGAAGGTCATCAGGCTGGAAGAGCCGAAGGAGAACAGGACGACCAGCACCAGCGGCGCGACCATGAAGATCATGCACAGGATACCGATCGTGGTATTGGCAAGGCGGCCATAGGCGATGTTCATTTGGGCCTCAACACGGTTTTGAGCGCGAGCCAGACGAAAGCGATCACGGCGATGGAGGCCGTAATGGTGAGATAGGTCATCGCCGCGCCGAGCGGCACGTTCATGCGCAGGCCGAACTGGCTTTCGATGAAATTGCCCATCATCATCGTGCGGGTGCCGCCGACCATGCGCGGCGTCACGTAATCCCCCGCCGTGACCAGGAAACAGAGCGCGAAGGCGGTGACCAGCGCCGGCACGCAGCGCGGCAGCACCGCATCGCGCACCGCAGCCCAGGGCGAGGCCCCGAGATCGCGCGCCGCCTCGATGGTCTTCTCCTCGATGGAGCGCAAGGCGCCGTAGAGCGGCAGGATGGCGAAGGGAAGCAGGTAGCTGACCAGCACCAGCACCACGGCGACCGGGCTATAGAGCAGCGCCTCGATCGGCTCGCGCACGATACCGAGGCCGACCAGCGTGTTGTTGACGATGCCGTCCCGCCCGAGAAGGGTGCGCCAGGCATAGATCTTGACGAGATAGCCGCCGAACAGCGTCAGCAGCGTCGCCGCCAGCAGGATGCCGCTGAAGCGGCGACCGCGCGTCCAGATCAGATGCGCGACGATAAAGGCGAGCACGGTGGTGACGCTGGCGATCAGGAAGCCGATGCCCATGGTGAACAGGATGGGCGGGCCGTAGGAGCCGACCACCTTGGCGTAATTGCCGAGATCGAAACCCGGCACGATCTTGAACAGCGAGACCTTGAAGAAGGACACGACGAGGAAATACAGCATCGGGCCGATGAACAGCCCGGCGAGCACGGCGGCGGCCGGCAGCAGCAGCGCCCCGTCGCGTTTCAGGGAAAGCGGTGCGCCGTCGCTCATGGCGTCACCACCCATTGGTCGGCGGACATCCAGCCGACATCGATGCTGTCGCCCGGCAGAAGATCGCCCTCCTGCAGACAGGCGATGAAGGTCTCGCCGTTTTGCAGGCGCACGGTGTATTGCACCTGCGCGCCGAGGAAGATGCGCTGCGTCACCGTTCCCGAAAAGCGATGATCGCAGCGGGCAGCGGCAGCACCGAGGCGCACCTTTTCCGGCCTGACGCCGACCAGTACGTCGCCGTCCGGCCCCGCATCGTCGAAGGCGAAGGCGCCCTCGATGCTGACGCGGGCGAGCCTGCGACAGGCCTTCAGGAAATTGGCCTCGCCGACGAAGGTGGAGACGAAATGCGTCTTCGGCCGCAGATAGATTTCCTCCGGCGTGCCGACCTGCTCGACCTTGCCGCGCGACATCACCACCACCTTGGTGGCGAGCAGCATGGCTTCGGCCTGGTCGTGGGTGACGAAGACGAAGGTGCCGCCGATCTCGGCATGCAGCCGGCGCAGTTCCTCCTGCATCGCCTGGCGCAGCTTGAGGTCGAGGGCGGCGAAGGGCTCATCGAGCAACAGCACTTTCGGCCGCATGATCAGGGCGCGGGCCAGTGCGATGCGCTGCTGCTGGCCGCCGGAAAGCTGCGGCGGCAGCTTGTCGGCGAAGGCCTCCATCTGCACCAGCGCCAGCATGTCGCGCACGCGGGCATCGACCTCGGCGCGCGGCGTGCCGGCGATGCGCAGGCCATAGCCGACATTCTGGCGGATGGTCATGTGCGGAAACAGGCCGTAGCCCTGAAACACCATGTTGGTGGGCCGCTTTTCCGGCGGCAGCCGCGTCACATCGCGGCCGCCGATGAGGATCGCCCCTTCCGAGGGCTCGACGAAGCCGCCGAGCATTTTCAGCAGGGTGGTCTTGCCGCAACCCGAAGGGCCAAGGATCGCCAGAAAGTCCCCCTCGTGGAAATCGAGGTCGAGCGGATGGACGGCCCGGTAGATCCCGTAACTCTTGGCAAGCCCCTGAAGGCGGACAAGCGGCTCAGCGTTCACACGACCCACTCCATTCCCGAGGGCGGCGATTGTTGGGGGTAAAACGTTCACGGTCATACCTCAGGCTCTCTGATAGCTCTCGAAGGCGCCCAGCACGTCGTCCCAGGTGACGAACTCGCCCTCCTGTTCGAGCGGGAACATGCCCGGCAGGAACTTGTCGGCGAAATAGGCGTCGAGATCGTCGAAGTGGTAGATGCCGGCCACCGTCTTGTCCGTCACCGCCTTCATCGCATCCTGGTTGACGATACCGAGAATATTGCCTTCGGCAAACGTCTTCTGGTTTTCCGCCGAAAGGCCCCAGTTGATCAGGGCATGATCCAGTTCGCGGTTCGGCGCATCCTTGGCGATGTTGACCGTGTCGAAATAGGCGAACGTGCCTTCCTTCGGCGAGGCGATCTTGAGATTGACGCCCTTGTCGCCGGCCCATTTGATCATCGGCTCCCAGCCCATGCCCATGACGATCTCCTTGCGGCTGAACATGTCGGAGATTTCGCCGAGGCTGGAGGGGATGGTGCGCGAATTCTGCTTAACCTTGATCATCAGCTCGACCGTCTTGTCGAGCTGTTCCCTGGTCATGCGGCTCGGATCTTCCAGCCCGTTCGCCACCTTCGACCAGGTGACGATCATGCTCATGACATCGGGATAACCGACGACCTTGCCCTTGTATTCCGGCTTCAGCAGATCGAGCCAGCTTTTCGGCTCCTCGACGAGATCGGGATTGTAGAGCAGCGGAATGGCGCTGAAGGTGAAGGGCACGCCGTAGAGCTTGTCGTCGACGCGCAGGAACTTGTCGAGCGCCTTGACCCGCGGGTGCATGGCCGAGAGGTTCGGCACCAGGCTTTCGTCGATGGCGCCGAGCAGGTCGCTCTGGCCGCAGAAGGAGACGTATTGATAGATCAGCGTCGTCAGGTCGATGGAGCCGATGCCGCCGCCGCGCAGCTTGGTGATGATGTCCTCGATGGCCGAGATATAGGTCGGCTGCATGTTGACGCCGGCCTTGCCGAGCAGGTCCGTCGACTTGAAGGCAAGGTCGTATCCTTCCCAACCGAGGAAGGCGACGTCCCGGGCCGCGGCGGCCGGGCGGATGCCGAAGCCGGCGACGGCCGCAAGCCCCGCCGCGCCCATCATGAAATGACGGCGGCTGACCGTGAGCGAACTGGCGAATTTCGAGGCGTTGTGCTGATGGTTTGTCATGGTCGTTCCCCTTTTTTCAGCGTTTGTTCCTGGCGCGGTCAGCGGACGATGTGCCCTCCGTCGATGACCATTTCCGATCCGGTCGTGTAGGGACTGCGGTCGGAGGCGAGATAGACCACCGCCCAGCCGATATCCTCGGCCGCGCCGATGCCGAGCGGCGCCAGCGTCTGCCATTCGGCGCGCACCGCCGATGTGTCGGCATCGCCGCGCTTGGCTGCGACATCGACGATCTCGCGCTCCAGCATCGGCGTATCGATGCAGCCCGGATGGATCGAGTTGACGCGGATGCGCGTGCCGCGCTGGGCGCAATCGAGGGCGGCGGCGCGGGTGAAATGGGCAACCGCCGCCTTCGAGGCGCAGTAAGCCGTGTTCAGCCCGTCGGCGATATTGGCGAAGTTGGAGGCGATGTTGACGATCGAGCCGGTCTTCTGCGGCAGCATGGCCTTCACCGCCGCGCGGGTGCCGAGAAAGACGGATTCGACGTTGACGCCGAAGACATGGCGGAAATCGTCGAGCGAGGTTTCCAGAAGGCCGCGCGTCAACTGGATGCCGGCGCAATTGGCGAGCACGTCGAGCCGGCCCTGTTCGGCCAGAACGCGGGCCATGACCGCCTCCCAGGCCGCCTCGTCGCGCGCATCCTGCGCCATGGCGCGGGCCGAGCCGCCGATGGCCTCGGCCGTGGCTTCCGCCGCCTTGCCGTCAATGTCGGTCAGGTAGACGGTCGCACCTTCGGCGGCGAGCAGGCGGGCGGCGGCACGTCCAATCCCGGAGCCCGCTCCGGTCACGACCGCGACCTTTCCCTCGACCCATCCCCGTCCTGCGTTCATCGGCGCATCTCTTTCCAGAACAGTCGAAAAAGCATTCATAGTGTTGTCACCAGTGCTTGAGGCGGGACATACCCCCGCCGGGTTATTGCCGAAGGCTCAGATGTCGAGCGTCAAGGTCGGCGTCAGCGCCCGCGATACGCAGGGCATCATGACCGTGCCGGCGGCGCGCTCCTTTTCGGTGAGCAATGCATCGCGATGATCGGGCGTGCCGTCGAGCACGCGGCATTCGCAGGTGCCGCAGAACCCCTGCTCGCAGGAGGACGGCAGGTCGTGGCCCGCCTGCCGCACGGCTTCGAGAATGCTGCAATCGGCCGGCACATCGACATGGCCGCCGCTGCGGGCGAGGAAGACACGGATCGCGCCATCGCCGTGCAGCACCGGCGGGGCGGATGCGCCGAAACGCTCGATATGCAGGTGTCCGGCAAGGTTGCTCGCGGCAAACTTTTCCTCCAGCGCATCCAGCAACCCGCGCGGACCGCAGGCATAGACCTCGCTTCCACCGCGTGCCGCCGCGACGATGCCGTCGACATCGATATGCGCCTGTTCATCGGCGGGCCGGAGGTCGATGCGACCCCGGTCGAGGCCGTGGAGCGCATCGAGAAAAGACATGCGCTGACGGCTGCGCCCGCCGTAAATGAGACGCCATTCCGCGCCCCGCGCCGCCGCGTGGCGGACCATCGGCAGGATCGGCGTAATACCGATGCCGCCGGCGACGAAGAGGTAGCGCTCGGCCGGCGCCAGCGCAAAGGCGTTGCGCGGCCCGACAAGGCCGACCATCTGGCCGACGCGCAAGGCCTCATGCACCTCGCGCGAGCCGCCGCGCCCCTCCTCCTGCCGCAGCACCGCGATGCGGTAGTGGCTGAGGTCGGCGGGATCGCCGCACAGCGAATATTGCCGGACAAGGCCGGAAGGCAGACAGAGATCGACATGCGCGCCCGGCGTCCAGGCCGGCAGGTCGCCGCCATTTGCGGCGCGCATGGTGAAGGAGACGATAGCATCGGCTTCGAGCGTGATCTGCACGATGCGGGCTTCGAGGCGGGCGGGCATGGCCGCTTCCTCCGGCGCCCGCATCGCCAAGGCGGCCACCCTCACCGCCCCTCCTCCGCCAGCGCCGCCTCGACGAACTCGTTGAAGGCGCGGCGATAATTGAGGGTGAACAGGTCGGCGGGAACGGAATGTTCGACATAGGTGCCGTCCCAGTCGATCTCGCGCGGCTCCAGCGCGCCGGCAATCGGCAGATCCTCGCGATAAACCATCTCCTCGACGCGCAGGCACTCTTCGAGATCCGCGCCGGTATAGGTCCGTTCGTTGGCCACGCCCCAGAAGATCATCACATGATCGTAAGCCATAGGTGACGGAAAACCGGCGACGATGCGCTTGCCGTAGCGGGCATAATCATAGGTGATGGTGGCCAGCCCCGGCGCGGTGCATTGATAATACATCTCGCAATCGCCGTCGTTCGCCCAGTCGCCGTTGCCGGCATGCAACGTGCGCTGCATGAAGATCTCCAGCCCTTCGCGGCGGACCTTCAGCGGCTCGACGATATGCGGCGACGGCCCCATCGACACTTCATGCACGAAGGGGAAATGCGCGACATCGCGGAAATTCTCGATGGCCACGGCAACGCCGGTTTCGGAATCGAGCGGCGGGCCGGCAAGCCATTCGAGATCGAGCCCCTTCCAGGCCTCCATCTCGTACAGCGGCATGGCCGGCTGTTCGAGCACAGTCCAGACATGGCCCCATTTCTCGACCGCCGGATAGGTGGCGATGGCGGCGCGCGGCGGGATCTTGCACTGGTCTTCCAGCGAGGGGATATGCGTGCATTTGCCATCGGCGGCGGCGAACTGCCAGCCGTGATAGGGGCAGGCGATCGCCTCGCCATGCACCTTGCCTTGCGTGAAATCCCCACCGCGATGGGGACAGCGGCGCGACTGCACGACCGCCTGGCCGGACGCCGTGCGATAGACTACCAGCCTTTCGCCCAGAAGCACGGCCGGCTGCGGCGTATCGAGATCGGCGGAACGCGCGACGGCCCACCACTGGCGGCGCATGGCGCGCTCGGCGGCCTCGCGTTTCGGGCCGGTGAGCGGCGGCAGTTCACTGAAGGGTTTGCGGACCATATCGAGCATGCGGGTCTCCGTCGTTTTCGGACGGCCACTCCCAGGCCGTCGGAATGCGTGAAGATTGCAGACGAATTCTGCGCATGTCAATTATTTTTGGCGTTTATCAATTATTTTTGCGCATAAAAAGCGCCTATTTTCTGCGCATTTGAAAATTATTGAGGAATATCAAGCGGTAACGCGAAGCGGATTTTATGCACGTCGACCTCGCTGAGAATACGCACTGCCGTCACCCCTTCGAGTGCGCAGACTTTCTGGCGCATGTCCCAGAGCGCCGGCTGGTCGGCACAGACGACCTGGGCGCAGATATCCGCATCGCCCAGCGTCGTGGAAAGGTAGGAGACCTCGATCCAGTCGCTCAGTTCCCGCACGACATCCGCATGGCGCGCCGGCGTCACCGTCAGGAACAGCAGCGCCATATGCGACGGCCCGAGCTTGGTGGGATCGGCGAAGGCGACCACCTGCAACATGCCCTCGTCCTGCAGCCGCTTCAGCCGCAGCCGCACCGTCGCTTCGGCGATGCCGAGATTGCGGGCGACCTCGCGCAAGGGGCGACGGCCGTCGCTCTGCAGCTCGCGAATGATGTTACGGTCGAGTTCGTCGATCCGGTTCGAATGGGTGATCATGGCGCATCCGTTTTCTTGACGTCGGCTCAGGATGTACATCTCCGGCGCAAGATTGGCGAGAGCAATGCGGGATATCGACGACCTCTGCCACGTCCCCGAAGTCCGGTTCGCACATCCCGAAAAACCCCTCGTGCCAACGAATCGCTTTGCTGAAACGATAAAGCACCGCGAATTGCCAACCCACAGGACGGTATTGCCATGTCGGAAAACGGGACGAACCCCGGAAGATCGGCATGGCAAAGGGCGATCGCTCACCGCGCACCGCACCCGGCCTGATCACCAGAAACTTCCGGTCGCTGCGAGGCTCTTCCACAGGCAGCCTCCAGCGCCATCGTAGGTCGCGAAGCGGCGAATGATCGGGTTGCGGTCCCGGCAAGGCAGTTGCTCCAGTTGATGAGAGGGCTGGTGATGTTCTCTGATTGAAGGAGGAGCGCCCGCAGGTCGTCATCAGGTTCACCGTCGACGCCATCTGGTTCAGGATCATCCCGTCGCTGATACAGAGGCGGTTCGACATCGCCATGGTGGACATATTCCGCATCCCGGCGCGCGCCGTTCCGGCCAACTTCACCGAGGCGCACGACGAATCCGCAACACACGGTTCGTCGGCGCGGATGCGCTCAGGTCTGATACAGGTCGCCGCCGAGCGATCGGTGGACCGCGTTCAACAAAGCCTCCGGCAGACCTCCCCGCCGCCAAGCCATGGCAAGGGTCAGCATATGGCCGGGTGCGAGGCTGACATGGCCGAGATCGAAGGGAAGCCGAGCGATCGCGCTTTGCGGCAACACGGAGAGATAGCCGTGTTCGGCGACGAGATTGATGATCACCGGAATGGAATCGATCTCGACGATCGGGATTGCCGCCAGTCGTTCCCGGCCGAGCCTGCCTTCCATGTAATGCATGGCCTCCTGCCGTATACCGTTGCGCTGGCTGGGTAGCACCACCGGATGATCGGTCAGCAGCGCCGCGACATCCGATGTGCGCGCCATCAGCCTGCGCTGTCCCACCAGCGCGAGCGGTGTGGTGGATAGCGTTGTGCTGATGAAATCGCTGGGAATGCGGGTGTGATCGACGACGATCAGGTCGAAGCGCCGGCTCTTCAGCCCTGCCATCAGTTCTTCCGCGCTATGGCTGGAGATGTGCAGCGGATGGCGCGCCTGATGCGGCGCCCAGTTGATCGTCAGTCGGGCCAGCATTCTTGCGATACTGCTTTCATGGCCGAGAGGCACAACCGTGCCGATGCGCCATGTCGCCAGTTCCTTGCGAAACCGTTCCGAGGCTGCATGCGACAATGCCTCCCATTCCATGACGATGCCTTCGGCGATCGGCAGCAGGCGTTCGCCGAGCGCGGTCGGCAAGGCGCCCGCGGCGGAGCGGGTAAGCAGCGTCGCGCCAAGCATGCGTTCCAGATCGGACATCTGCCGCGTCAGTTGCGGCTGACCGATCTTCAGGCTCCGGGCGGAACCGCGGATGCTGCCCGAATGGGCGATGGCGGCGAAGCGCAGCAGAGCCTTGATGCCGACCGCCGGCGGCCTTTCTCCGACCGGCCGACCCGCCTCGCGCAGAAAATCCCGGATGCGGCCGACGAGCGCGGTCAATGCGGGAAGTCGATGCTGCGCCTCCAGCGTCAGCACGAAGCTGGCCGCGCGATCCCGGCGCACCAGCGGCACGGCGACCGCAGCCTCCAGGCGTGACAGAGCACCGCTGACCGTCGACGGTGCGCATCCGGTCTGGCGCGCAACCTTGCGGATGCTTTGCAGCGTCAGGACCTCATGTGCCAGACACAGCGTCAACACATCCATGACAATTCCATCTCGTCGTGACCCGGCGCGTATCCGGCATCATCTGTGCGACAAATGCAATAGAGAAGCCTCTTGTCAGGGGCAACGGCAGATGGAACAACATGGGAAGACCGGCAAGACCGGAGCGGACGGGCAGGAATGACGCAAAGGGCGGGGCAGTGGTCGATCAGAGCATGCGCGGTTTCATGGCCGGTTTGGAGACGGCAGGTGATCTCAGACGCATCGCGCGGCCAGTGGACACGCGTTTCGAGATCGCCTCGGTTCTGTCGCTGCGCGAACGGGGCCCGGCACAATTTTTCGATCATGTGTCCGGCAGCGCCATGCCTGTTGTCGGCAATCTCTGGAACAGCCGGCGGCGCTTCGCGCAAGGCCTGGGGATCGCGCAAGAAGCACTCGACGATGCTTGCCAGCATGCCTTGCAACACCCGATCCCGCCCGTCATCGTTGCCGATGCCCCGGTGCAGGCCGTGGTCCATCAAGCGCCTTTCGAGCTTTCGGCGCTGCTGCCCGTCCCGCACTGGTTCGAGAAGGAAGCCGGCGCCTATATCACCGCCGGCGTCATCGTCGCCAGAGATCCGGCGACGGGCCGCCGCAACGTTTCCATCGCCCGGCTGCGCCTTGAAGGCGGCGGCAGGATCATGGCCGGGATCGCCAAGAACCACCATCTGGCCATGCTGGCGGAGAAGGCCCGGCTGCGCGGCCACCCGCTGGAAATCGCGGTGGCGATCGGCAATCATGTCGCCGTCCTGCTCGGATCGCAGATGTATGTGGGGTTGGGCGACGATGAGTTCGATATCGTCGGCGGTCTCCTCGGCGAAGGCGTCGAGCTGGTCAAATGCCGCACGGTCGATCTGGAGGTGCCGGCCCATGCCGAGATCGTCCTCGAAGGCGTGCTTTTTCCAGAAGACCTGATCGAGGAAGGGGCGGTTTCGGAATTTCCGGGCTTCTACGTCTATTACGGACCGGGCATCGGCGGGGAAATCCGCTGCGTCACCCACCGGCGCGATGCGATCTATCAGGCGATCCTGCCCGGCTATGCCGCCGAACATTGCCTTCTGGGTGCGGTCGCCATCGGCGCCACCCTCACCCGCGATCTGAAGCGTTCGATCCCGGCGGTACGGCGCGTGCTCGTCACCGAAGGCGGCATGGGGCGCCTGCATGCGGTGATTTCCATGCATCGCCCACGCCTTGGGGAGGGCAAGAGAGCGGTGATCCTCGCCATGGGTCTGGTCAATCTGCTCAAGCATGTCGTCGTCGTCGAGGATGACATCGATATCGAGGATCCGCGGCAGGTGGAATGGTCACTCGCCGCGCGCTTTCGCGGCCATGAGGATCTGGTCGTGTTGCCGGGTGTCAAGGCCGATCGCTGCGATCCGCTCCATGAAGCCCTGACCGTGACCAAGATCGGCATGGTGGCGACGACGCGGCCCGGCGACGGCGAAGCCGGCGGCCGCGCGGAGTTCGCCCGCCCGCCGGCAGACGTATACGATCGGGTGCGTCGCGCTCTGGACGACTACTGAAAAGGTCCGCGCCCGCATGGTCCTGCCCGATTGCGCCTGTCGCATCCGCGGCGGAGCGGACCAGCCTGATGCCCGCCGGCAAATGCAGCGAGAAGAAGACATATGACCGCCTCCCCCACCATCCTCCTCGACGAAAAGCCGCTCGATGCGGATGCGATCGCCACCATTGCCCGACGCGGCGCCCGCTTGGGACTCGGACCGGCGGCGCTCAACAGAATTCGCGAAGGCCGCGCGCTGATCGAGCGGTTCGCAGCATCCGGAAAGCCTGCCTATGGGCTGAATACGGGCCTTGGCGCCAGCGTCGACACATCCCTGTCCGCCGCCGATCTCGTAGCCTTCCAGCGCAGCGTCACCCACAGCCATAGCGTCGGCATCGGCCCGGCCTTGCCCGTCGAGGCCGTGCGGGCGATGCTCGCGGCCCGCATCTGCGGCATGGCTGCTGGCGGAACGGGGGCTTCCGAAGCGGTCGCTGCCGGGCTGGTGGCGGCTTTGAACGCCGGCATCCATCCCGTCATTCCCTCCTGGGGATCGATCGGTGCTGCCGACCTGCTGCCGCTCGGGCATCTGGGGCGCGCGCTCGGCGGCGAGGGCGAGGTGAATTATCAAGGGCGCGTCATGCCCGCAGCGCAGGCACTCGCCCTGGCCGGATTGCCGCCGCTCGACCTGCGCGAGAAGGACGGCCATGCGCTGATCGTCGCCAACAGCCTGTCGACGGGAACGGCTTGCCTGCTGATCGAAGACGTTCGCCTTTTCATCGATTGGTCGCTGGCAGCCGTCGCACTGAACTATGAGGCGTTCCGCTCACCTCTGAGCGTGATCGATGCGCAAGCGCTGGCCGCCCGCCCCGCCTTCGGGCAACAGGCGATCGGAGCACGCCTGCGCGCGCTGCTCATCGGTAGCGATCTGTGGCGGGAAGGAGCCGCGCGGCGCCTTCAGGATCCGCTCAGCTATCGATGCGTGCCCCAGGTCTGGGGCGCGCTTTCCCATGTTCTGGAACAGGCGCACGCGGCCACGGAAATCGAACTTCACCATTCCGGCGACAATCCGATCGTCCTTGCGGAAAGCGGGCGCATCGTTTCAAACGGAAATTTCGACCTGACGAGCTTTACCCTGTGCTGGGAACAACTCGGCCAAGCGCTTGCGCATTGTGCGGCGGGCATCGCCAATCGCTGCCTCCGGCTGATGTCGCCCGCCGCTTCCGAACTGCCGCGCTTTCTGTCGGCAAGAGGGCAGAGCCGGGCGGGCTATGCCGAACTGCAAAAGCCGCTGGCGGCGCTGGAGGCGGAAATCCGCCATCTCGCCAATCCGATGTCGATCAGCCCGCTGGCCGTTTCCGACAGCATAGAGGACCAGTCGTCCATGGCGCCGCGCGTGGTCGCCAAGGCCTCGGCGATCGTCGAGCGGCTGCGCTATCTCGTGGCGATCGAGATGATGTGCGCGGCGACGGCGATCGAGCTGCGCGGGGTGACAGGCAGGCTCGGCCCGCAGATGCGCCAGCTTCACGACGCCATCCGCGACCTCGTTGCGCCGTTGGAGGAAGACCGGGAATTGAGCCGCGATCTCGAGAACATCTCCCGCATGGTTTCCGCGCCCTGGCCGTTTGCCACCATTGCTTGGCTTTGAGGCCGTCGGCGCGCTGCACCGAACGATCTGACGGTCAGGAACGGCGCGCCTGGATCCGGTCGCTCCATCGGCAGATTTCCAGCTTTCTTGATTGTGACGCCGGATTTGGCGACCTGTTTCAAGTCGGCTTTGATTTGGGAGTGTTCCGGAATGACGGGTGCCGAAAAAGCCACACCCCTTCCGCTGCCACAGCACCGCTTCGAACCCAGCGGTTGGCCGCAACCGTGAGAACCGCCGAGAAGGCGAGAAGGGCTGCGCTCACCACGGACAGGTTCACTCGCCTTCCCACCGCGATGGTCGCGCCGAGCGGCAGGATATCAAGCCACCGGCCGACAAGCACGACGCCGCCGAGCGCAATCGCCAGCACGACCATCCACAGGGTCGCTTCCTCACGCCGCACCGCATAGGTCGAGCCCGACAACCAGCCAGATGACGCCGAGCATTGCCCCGGAGGAGACGCCCAGCACCTCCGGCAACCCAAGCGAGTTGCCTGTCATGCGCCATCCGAAGAGGGTCATGTAACAATCGGGCAGCGGCGTTCGTATTCATCGGCAGGACGCCATTGAAGGAGTGCATCAGGATGAACAGACGCGGGCTTCTGGCAGCAAGCGTGGCAACCTTTACGGCTGGGTTCCTGGCTCGCGGGACAGGCCCATTGCTCGCAGCGACGCCGGGGAGTTTCACCGTCAGCCGAAGCAAGGACGAATGGCGAAGCCTTCTGACACCGGAACAGTTCAGCATTCTTCGCGAGCAAGGCACGGAGCGGCCGGGTTCGAGCGCGCTTTTGGCCGAGCATCGCAAAGGCACTTTCTCCTGTGCCGGCTGCAACCAGGCACTCTTTTCCTCGGACACCAAGTTCGAGAGCGGCACGGGCTGGCCGAGCTTCTGGGCGCCGCTCGACAATGCCGTCGGCATGACACGCGACACGTCCCATGACATGGTCCGGGTGGAAGTGCATTGCAGCCGCTGCGGCGGCCATCTCGGCCATTTCTTCAACGACGGACCGCGGCCGACGGGGCTGCGCTATTGCATGAACGGCTTTGCCATGACCTTCACCCCGGCGGCGGCGTGATCCGGAAAGGCTGACCCATGACCCTTGCCGTCCTGGCCTATTTCGCGGGCGCTCTCACCATCCTCAGCCCCTGCATCCTGCCGGCCCTGCCCTTTGTCTTCGCGCGGGCTGGACAGCCCTTCCTGCGCGGCACCTTGCCTATGCTCGTGGGCATGGCGCTGACCTTGGCCCTCGTCGCATCGCTGGACGCACTCGGTGGCGGCTGGGCGGCAGAGGCCACCGAATATGGCCGGCTGGCGGCGATGATCATCCTCGCCGGCTTCGGGATCATCCTCCTGTTTCCAGCCATTGTCGAGCGTGTGACGCGCCCGATCGTCTCCCTCGGCGCACAGAATTCCTCGGCGCCGACGGAATCGTCAACGATACCGTTCACGTCTATGTCGCAGAGGATGCGCGCCGCAACGAATGGGGCCTCACCGGGCGCTGGAAGGTCGCCCCAGAACGCGCCGATCTGACGAAAGAAGGTGGCATCCACTATCGCTTCCGCGCCCGAGACCTGCATCTCGTGCCCGGCTCCGGCAGCGGGGACAAGCAGGTCCGCTTCCAGGTAACCATCGACGGCAAGGCGCCGGGCGACGACCACGGTCTCGACACAGGCCCGGAGGACAATGGCCCGGTGACGAAACAGCGCTCTACCAGCTTGCGCGCCGCGACGGGCCGATCACCGACCACACAGTCGAGATCCGCTTTCCCGATCCGGGCTTCGAAGCCTACGCATTCATCTTCGGTTGAGGAGACCGCCATGAAACGCATTGCCAGGATTTCCACTCTTTTCGCCGGAATGGGCATCGCCCTTGCGGGGCTGCTGTCCGCGACAACAAGCGCCGGCGCGCAGGAGGGTCTCGCCATTCCCGCACCCGTCCTCGACGAGGAGAACGCCGCAAGCCGGGAAACCGCCGTCTTCGCCGGCGGCTGCTTCTGGGGCGTCCAGGGCGTCTTCCAGCGTGTCGAGGGCGTCAGCAACGCCGTTTCCGGCTATGCAGGCGGCGCGCAGGAGACCGCGCATTACGAAATGGTCGGCAATGGCGATACGGGCCATGCAGAAGCGGTCCGTGTCACCTTCGATCCCGCCAAGGTCACCTATGGCAAGCTGCTGCAGGTCTATTTTTCCGTTGCTCACGACCCGACCCAGCTCAACCGGCAAGGTCCCGACACCGGCCCGCAATACCGCTCGACACTCTTCCCGACCAGCGAGGAACAGGCCGGCGTTGCGAAAGCCTATATCGGGCAGTTGAACAAGGCCCGCATCTACGACGCCGCCATCGTCACGACGATCGAGCCGGACAAAGTCTTCTATCCGGCTGAGAACTATCATCAGGATTTCCTGACCAACAATCCGACCTATCCCTACATCGTCTACAACGACATGCCCAAGATCGACAACCTGAAGCGCTTGTTCCCGGCGGACTTCCGGAGTGATCCGGTCCTTGTCGCAAAAGTGGGAATCGGCGAATAGGGCTCGTCACGGAATCTCTCTGGAATGGCTTCGCAAAAGCAGGTTTGTCGTTTTGGTTTCGCATCCGGCAGAGGCAGCATCCGCTTTTCCCGCCGGGGTCTGGTCCGTCCGGCGCAAGGTCATCGATCATGTCGCCGGGCAACGGATTGCGTTTGAAGGAACAGCGACCATCACCAGGGACACATTTGCCGAACGGGACGAAGCTCTGGTCGACGCGCGCAAACTCTCCACTGTGCGACGGTACAGGTTGCGGCGAGGCCAGGCCGCGACCGAGGTCTTCTTCCCTGATGGCCGGCCTTTCATGACCTTCACGGAGTTTTCAAGCCAGCGGATCGAACATCATTGCGGCAACGATCTCTACACAGGCCGCTTCGTTTTCGTCCGCCCGGAGTTCTGGGCGGAATTCTGGCGCGTTCGGGGCGACGGAAACGCTACTCCAGCCTTACCCGTTTCGAAGGGATGCCGGACGGCGTACCGGTACTGACGATTTCATCGGCGTTCAACGTGTCGGCGTCGTCACGCGCTACCGCCACATGCCGCGCATCTTTGCCTTGAGGTCGACGCGGATACCGGGTTGCGGCGCGCGATCGCGTGTGGTCGCGGATGGCGGCGGCCAGGATACTGGCGTGAAACGGTCGAGGATACTATCGGGGATGAACCGCGTGCGGGACGCATAGACGTGCCTGTCGCCGCGCGATGCCTGCCCATGCACGAAGAAGCGCTGCGGCGTGATCAGGTACAATCCATCCTTCGCACGCGTCATCGCCACGTAAAGCAGGCGACGTTCTTCTTCGAGTTCGTCGCGCTCGCCCACGGCCAGATCGATCGGAATGCAGCCGTCGACGCCGTTGAGCACGAAGACCTTGGTCCACTCCTGACCTTTCGCCGAATGAATGGTCGAGAGGATGAGGTAATCTTCGTCGAGATGCGGAGGACCGGCCTCGTCGCTGGTCGCGTCCGGCGGGTCGAGCGTCAGGTCGGTAAGGAAGCGCTCGCGCGACGCATATCCAGATGCAATCTGCTCCAGTTGCAGGAGGTCCGCACGTCTGGTCGGCGCATCCTCGTGGATGCGCTCAAGATGCGGTTCATACCATAGCCGGACCTGCTCCAGATCGGCGGGCCAGGCCCCACGCGACCGGAGAGCCGCGAAAAGATCGACAAAGCCCGGCCAATCGACTTGCGCGCGAGCCGGCGCGCGGAAGAATTGCAGGCCGAGCGCCGGATCGAGCGAACGCGCCATCGCCTCCATCGCAGACGCCGCAGCCGATGGGCCGATGCCGGGAACGATCTGCATCACACGGAAAGCGGCCACCCGGTCCTTCGGATTTTCGGCGAAGCGCAAGACAGCAAGGATGTCTTTCACATGGGCGGAGTCGAGGAACTTCAATCCGCCGAATTTGACGAAGGGAATGTTGCGGCGTGTCAGCTCGATCTCGAGCGGCGCGGAATGATGCGAGGCGCGGAAAAGGACGGATTGCTGTTTGAGCGCGATGCCCTCCTCCCTCGCCTCCAACACGCTCTCGCAGACGAAGTTTGCCTGCTCGACTTCGTCGCGCACGGTGACGATCCTCGGCTTTTCGGCCGAGCGCCGATCGGTCCAGAGGTTCTTGGTGAAGCGCTCCGGCGCCTGACCGATCACCGCATTCGCCGCGTCGAGGATCGCGTCGGTCGAGCGATAATTGCGATCGAGCGTGACGACCTGGGCGGGGATCGGAAAATGCCCCGGAAAGTCGAGTATGTTGCGGACCTCGGCGGCGCGGAAGGAATAGATCGACTGCGCGTCGTCGCCAACCACCGTGAGGCCGCGTCCATCCGGCTTGAGCGCCAGGAGGATCGACGCCTGCAGGCGATTGGTGTCCTGATATTCGTCGACGAGGATGTGGTCGAAACGGGCGGCGAGATGTTCGGCAATGGCGGGTTCGGCACACATATGCGCCCACCATAGCAGGAGGTCGTCGTAATCGAGGACGTTTTGCGCCTGCTTGGTGTCGACATAGGCCGCAAAAAGCTGCTTGAGCTCCTCCGCCCAACCGGCGCACCACGGAAAGCTTTTCGCGAGAACCGGTTCCAGCTCGGCCTGCGCGTTGACTGCGCGCGAATAGATCGCCAGGCAAGTGCGCTTTGCCGGAAAGCGGCTTTCGGTCTTCGACAGGCCGAGGTCATGCCGGACGAGGTTCATCAGGTCGGCGGAATCCTCGCGGTCATGGATCGTGAAGGCCGGATCGAGACCGATTTCAAGCGCGTAGTCACGCAGCAGCCGCGCGCCGACAGCGTGGAACGTGCCCGCCCAGGTCAATCCCTCCGTCAGCGTCGCGGCCTTGTCGCCCATCACGCGTGCCGCGATCCGTTCGACCCGGCTCTTCATTTCCGTTGCCGCGCGCCGTGAGAAGGTCATCAGCAGAATGCGGCGGGGGTCCGCGCCGCGAACGATCAGATGCGCGACGCGATGCGCCAGCGTGTTGGTTTTTCCCGAGCCGGCGCCCGCGATCACAAGCAATGGTGCAGCAATGCCGCCGTCACCATGCTCGACGGCCGCCCGCTGCTCGGCATTCAGCGCGGCCAGATAGTCGTCGGCAAGGGTCGCCAGCTGCGGCGAATCATGGAGGGCCAGGTTCATGATCCGGAATGAACTCTGTTTCCGGTTCGTTCGCAACTCCGACATTCCACTTTCTGGCGGTGAAGTCTTGCGTGCCGGCTATGGTTTGCTGGCCGGCGCAAGCCAGTTCGCCGCAGGCAGCCGCAGAAATCGCGCAGATTATATCAGATCCTCCGGGCCGCCCCGGCGATAATATGCGAGCAATCCACACGAGTTTCACGACAAGAGAGCGACTGCTTTCGACCCTTATTGTTGCCGTTTGGGGAGGTTTCGTCGCTATCGGAAACCAGCCACTCGTTCGGACCACTACATACGCCAGAGAGGATCTGACATCTCAGTCTTCATCAGGCGCGATCATATGTAAACGAAGTCAGCAGCGACGTGACGAAATTGCTCGCATTGTCCTTGACAAGCACTTCCGTCCATTCACTTGTTCCACGCAGCCGCAAGTCCGTATAAATGCTATCGACCGCGGCCTGTTCGATACGCTTGAGATTTGCCAGGAAGGCCTCCTCTCCGGCCGCAAGGTACATGTCGCGGATAACCATCCGCAGGATTTCCTGGATCGCGATCTGCCAAGCTGTGTTGATTGCCTGGAGCTCGGCGGAATTTTCTGGCATGGAGTTTTCTTTCGGTGTGACGGATCCTGGCGGCGACTTACGCTACGATGGCGGTTGCGGATTGCGACCCCGCCGAAAAGCTGCCGAACGCGATCGGCGGACCCTGTGCGGCAGGATCACATGAACTGTCAGGTTCATTCAGATACCTGGAATTCAGGCGCGCCTGGCCTTGCGGTTGGCATAGCGCCGGTCGCGCTCAGCCTTGCGGGCGGCCTCGTCTTCGAGCAGCCGCGCGATGTGATCTCGTTCCGTCGCCTCGCGCGCCTCGGTTTCGGCACGGGCTGCGGCTTCTGCGGCCGCCTTCCGCTCGTCGGCCTCGGCTACCCGGCGCTCAGCCTCGTCGCGCTTTATCCGCTCGCGCTCTAGGCGCCGCTCTTCTCTCGCGGCCGCTATACTCACCCGCTCTGCCTGCCTCGCCAGTCTGGCGGGTTCGTCAGCGGCCCTTGCCGCGCGATAGGCATTCAGGAGAGCGGACTTCGCTTCGGCGGCCGCGGTACGGCGATCGGAAAAGTCGTTGTTTCTGGCGTTCTTCAAATCATTATCCTGGAGAAAGTGTTGCGGCAGGTCAGACGGACTTGGCCCGTCTGGCAAGAAGAGAGGCGGTTGCCGCCTCGCGGTCGTTCATTTCCTTCGCAAGGCGGGCTTCGCGAAGCCGCCTGGTCTTTTCCTCGCGGGCCAGAATGAGGGAATCGAGTTCCTCGACGGCGCTATTGCGGGCGAAGAATTGCGACTGAGCATTGGCGAAGGCTATCTCCGCCTTCTGGCGAGCTTTGCTGTGTGTCTGGGACATGGTCTTTTCCGGATTGGACGCCGCAAGATGACGCGGCAATAAAAAAGGCCAAGCGATCTGCCTGACCTTGCTGGTATCATGCTCTCGACAGTGCCAGTACATCCGTGGTCAACGGAGAGCGGATACCGGGATGCTTCAAGCGGACTGCAGGTTGCAGGCCGACATCTTGCCCGACTTGTTGTCGCGCTCCAGTTCGTAGCCAATCTTCTGGCCTTCAACAAGGTCGCGCATTCCAGCGCGTTCGACGGCGGAGATATGGACGAACGCATCGGCGCCGCCGTTGTCGGGCTGAATGAAGCCGAAGCCCTTGGCGGAATTGAACCATTTAACTGTGCCAGTGGTCATGATGAACCCTTTCATAGCAATAAGAGAACCGCTGCGCCCGCGGCGCAACAGATGCGATAGCGATTTTTGAAAGAAAAGGTTCGTTCAGGGCACGGTGCCAGACGCGCGATAACCAAAGCTAAGCAAGCAAATATCGTCAAATTAATGTATAGGTAATTTCCACAGGTATGTCAATTTTTAGTTTTTGACGTCAGATATTCTCGGAGTCTGATTGTAATTTCGTTGATTATTTTCGCAGCTTGAACTGTAGAGACCGGGGCCGAGTGGCTCGGCATTCCGGTTTGGCTATGGAACGATGGTTGTCCGAAAGTAGAAATAGCCTCCGGCCCCGAGTGGAAACCAGCAGTCTCTTGCCGAATGACGCCGGGCATGAACCGGAGGAGGACAGCGCGAGATTGATTTGAAAGTGGGCCGGAAAGCGGTTTCAATCTTGCCGTGACATATACGGCGGAAGAAAGCATCGGTCTGCCTCACCTCTATCCCATGGCGGCCGGTCATCGACCGTCAGCTAAGCAAGTACATCAGCGGCATCGTTCAGGGTGGTTCCTTGTCGTGGCAGTTGGGCAAACACCGGGAGTTGCGATTGTGGGTGGCGTAAGCCCGAGTCCGTCTCATGCGCTCAGGGTCGACTCCCTTGCGATAACCGCTTCCGGGATAGCGAACGCCCAAACCCGAATGTCGCATTTTTCAGAAATAGGCGCTTGGCGGTCGACCTAGGGTCCGACGAAACATCGCGGAAAAGGCGCTGGGGCTACTATAGCCGCATTCCAGGGCAACATCGAGAATGCTTCGGCCATCGGCCAACAACTCAAGAGCGTCGAGCATTCTCGCCTGCTGTCGCCAGTGACCAAAGCTCATGCCTGTTTCCCGTTTGAAGAGCCGCATGAAGGTCGCGCGACTTATGTGCAGCATCGCGGCGGCGGCTTCGACGGAGGTCGCCTCCGTCAGATCCTCACGCATCTTCGCGCATAATCGGACCAGATCGGGTCGCCTCGGCATCGGCAGATTGAGAGACTGGGCTGGCTGAAACGATAACTCCATCAGAAGCAGCTGGACGACTGCATCTGTTCTTTCGCGACTTCCCGGCGTTATGGCGAGGTCTGCAAGCTTCAAGATGAGTTCCCGAAGAAGAGGCGTGATCTCCACCACCATGCACTCTTCGGGAAGCCCCTGGATTCCGCCCGTCTCGATCAATAGTGAACGGAACTGAACACCCGCGCGGCTCGTCGTCTCGTGCTCCAGCCTGGGAGGCAGCCAGACAGCCCGGCTTGGCGGCACAACCCAGCTTCCGACGTCCGTTTTGATCGAGACGACTCCGCTCACCGCGTAGAGGAGCTGGGCTTCTTGATGGCTATGCTTCGGACTGGAATATCGATGTCCGTCGTGTGCGATGACCGCGATTTCTTCCGTGAGACGGACACCATTCTTCAAGAAATTGATCCTTTCACGACGATTCCTGATCGCATGGCGTTAGATTATCAAATTGCTGGCGGCTAAGGTAGGCCGTCCAACAGCAGGAAGTTTTGTCAGGTGCCCGTTCGCAATCGCCCCTTTGACCGCATCGAAGCGCCGCATTCCGCGGCGCTTCGCTTGGTCGCTGCCGGCGCGTTTGTGACCCAGCCGCTTCGCTGCCCGGTGATTTTCCTTGCGCTGCGACTTACCGGCGGTCGTCGGGCCTGACGGCTTCCTGGCGACCGTAGTCGGCCGTGCTCAACCTTTCGCACATCGCAACAGGCTTCATCATGTTGACCAATCCCGAAATAAAATATCGTCCTTTCGTATCTCCTATCGAACTGGCGGATCGCCGCTGGCCGTCCAACCGGCTGACGAAAGCGCCCCGCTGGCTGTCGACTGACCTGCGCGACGGGAATCAGGCGCTCGCCGATCCGATGGATGTCGAGCGCAAGCTGCGCTTCTACGACATGCTGCTCGCGATTGGATTCAAGGAAATCGAAATCGCGTTTCCATCGGCCTCCCAGACCGAGTTCGACTTCGTGCGTGCGCTGATCGACGGCGGTCGAATTCCCGATGACGTGACGGTTCAGGTGCTCACTCAATCCCGGAAGGACCTGATCACGCGCACCTTCGAGTCTCTCGAAGGTGCGCGGCAAGCGATCGTCCATCTCTACAACGCAACGGCTCCGCTGTTTCGCCGCGTCGTCTTCGGTATGGAACGCCATGAGATCGTCGAGTTGGCCGTCATCGGCGTCACAGCGATGCTGGAGGAAAGCCTGAAGCGGCCAGGGACCGACTGGACCTTCGAATACTCGCCGGAAACCTTCTGCTTCACAGAGCCAGACTTCGCGCTGGAAATTTGCGAACGCGTGCTCGATGTGTGGCAGCCGACGCCGGAGCGCCCGGCGATCCTGAACCTGCCGGCGACGGTCGAGGTGGCGACGCCCAATGTCTACGCCGACCAGATCGAATGGTTCTGCCGCAATATCTCCCGTCGCGATGCCGTGGTCATCAGCATTCATCCCCACAACGACCGGGGAACCGCCGTGGCCGCAACTGAGCAGGCCTTGCTCGCCGGCGCGGATCGCGTCGAAGGCTGCCTGTTCGGCAATGGCGAGCGTACCGGCAATGTCGACCTGGTGACACTGGCGCTGAATTTCTACACGCAGGGGATCGATCCGAAACTCTACTTTCCGGCCATCCGAGAGGTGGTCAGGACCGTGGAGTATTGCAACGGGTTGCCGGTCCATCCGCGCCATCCCTATGCCGGCGACCTGGTGCATACCGCCTTCTCCGGCTCGCATCAGGACGCGATCCGCAAGGGTTTCGCCGCCCATGGACAGCGCAATGACGGCCTCTGGGAGATGCCTTATTTGCCTGTCGATCCGGCAGACATCGGAGAGACATATGAGGCGGTAATCCGCGTGAACAGCCAGTCCGGCAAGGGCGGCGTCGCCTGGGTGATCGAACAGGACAAGGGCTTGAAACTGCCGCGGTCACTCCAGGTCGACCTCAGCCGCCGTGTCCAGGAATTCGCCGACAGCAGCGGCAAGGAAATCACGGCCGCGATGATCTGGTCGATCTTCGAACAGGCCTACCATTTGACCGGCCCACAAGAGTTCGAGCTGGGCAGCTATCAGGGTGGAGGCTCGCGTAAAACCGGGAACCAACGCATCTTTGCCGGACGCATTCGCCACAAAGGCCGTGAAATTGCGATAACCGGCCGTGGAAACGGGCTGATCTCCAGTGCCGTATCCGCGCTCGAAGAAAGCTGCGGCGTCGCGCTGGAGGTGCTCGACTATCACGAGCACGCCCTGAAACGCGGCACGGATTCTCGGGCTGTCGCTTATCTCGAGTGCCGGACCCGTGACGGTCGCAAGGTGTTCGGCGTCGGTATCGATGACGATATCGCAACGGCTTCCGTGAAGGCGGTTCTCAGTGCAGCCAGCAACGGCTGTGAACTGCCCCCACTTTCGACCGGACAGTCGGCATAAGCAGAAAGGCTCAAGCACAGGCTTGAGGACAGGCTTATGTCTAACGCGTATCGACACGTTGAATTGCTGACGGGTGATGTCCGCCGCAGGCGGTGGACAACCAAGCAGAAGCTGACGATCATCGAGCAGAGTTTCGAGCCAGGCGAGACGGTATCTTCGACCGCTCGCCGCCATGGCGTTGCGCCGAATCTGCTTTACCGGTGGCGCAGGCTGTTGAGCGAAGGAGGTGCTGCAGCCGTGGATTCTGACGAGCCGGTTGTCGGCAATTCGGAAGTGAAGAAGCTTGAGGATCGCGTCCGCGATCTGGAGCGCATGCTCGGCCGCAAGACGATGGAGGTCGAAATCCTCCGTGAAGCACTGTCCAAAGCGGACTCAAAAAAACGGATATCGCGGCCGATCTTGTTGCCGAAGGACGGTTCCCGATGAAGACCGTCGCCGACACGCTGGGCGTTTCCCGTTCCAACCTCGTCGAGCGGTTGAAAGGCAGATCAAAGCCGCGCGGGTCCTATCGCAAGGCCGAGGATGCAGAGTTGCTGCCCATCATCCGCAGGCTGGTGGATCAAAAGCCAACCTATGGCTATCGGCGGATCGCC
>JAFKJU010000066.1 GCA_017305935.1 Hyphomicrobiales bacterium
GCAACCGGATCGAGATCATGTTCGGGCGTCTCAAAGACTGGCGGCGTGTCGCTACGCGTTACGACCGGTGCCCAATGGCCTTTCTCTCCGCCATCGCTCTCGCTGCGACCGTTATCTTCTGGCTATGAGCAATGAGTCCTGACCCTAGGGTGCCAGAGCCAAAAGAACCAGCTCGGAGGCCATCCTCCTCCCCTGCAGCTTGCCAGAGCCGTCACTGCCGAACAGATTGAGAGGCAGCGCGTCGGCAACGATGATCAGCAGACCGTTGCCAGCCGGGAGGTCGGTGCGAAGGTCCATAGGCCAAGGCCGGACAGCAGCGAAAACGCCGTGACCATCGACGCAAAGCCGAGGCGGCGTTGTTTGGGTGACAATATCCCCGCGACCCGCGGCGGCGCCGATTTGACCGCCGAATGTGCGTGGCGCAATGAGCGAGCCAGCCGTGGATCGCAGGCACACGAACAGGTTCAGGCCGGCATAAAAATTTCAATGTTCTGCCAGGACATCCACCCTGCAGATTTTCACAGAGGATCTGCGTCGCAGATCTCCCGTCGCCTTCATAAAACTGTCACCCAACATTGGCATAGCTCTATCGATTTCCGATATCGTTATCCGAGGGGGATTGATGCAACACGGGATCTATCGCGTACTGTTCCTTTCACGCCGCAACTCCGCTCGCAGCGTGATGGCGGAAGCTATTCTGAACAAGATCGGCAAGGGTCGCTTCCAGGCCGTGAGCGCGGCCGTTGATCCTGCGCCGGTCATCGAGCCGACGGTCTTGGAACTGTTGCGGAGTGCAGATTATCCGATAGAGAATCTGACGCCACGGCATTTTGGGGCGTTCGCGGAGGCAGGCGCCGCCGACCTGGACTTCGTCTTCACGCTCAGTGACACCGCCGCCGGAGAGCCACTTCCGGAGTGGCCGGGCTTGCCCATCACCTCGCACTGGCGGTGCCCCGACCCGATCCTTGTCGAGGGTGAAGCCTGGGAGCGCAAACAAGCGTTTACGCAGGTGCTGACCGGACTGGAACGTCGCCTCAATATTTTCATCAGTCTGCCGTTCACCTCGCTGGATCGGATGAGTCTCCAGAACCAGATCAGGGGTCTTGGCGAGGCGCAGGACATTTAGTTCTTTGGGTGGCTGGAAGCGGTGTCGAGACCTATCCAATCCGTGATCAGCCACCAACTGCCAGCAAGAATGCCGAAGCTGACGGTCGCGGCGATCATTGCGACCAGCAGTCCTATGCCGATTGCCAGCGAATCGCGCTGTGCCATTCCCAGCGCCGTAATAAGAACGGCCAAGCCCGGCAGCATATTGCCGAAGGGAATGGGCAGGGCGATCAGGATAGCCATCGTGAGGATGACGAGCCCGAGCACTGGCCGCATCGCAACCTGCGAAAGCAGTCTGCCGCGTGGTCTCATGTGTCGCTCCACCCTGGCGAGGATTGGAGCGCCATGTGTGGCCGTCCGCTCAACAACGGCTCGAGGTATGCCCACGGCTGCCAATCGACCAGGAAGCCGCAATCGTTCGGCGCCGAAGATGATCTGCATCGACAACAGAGCAAGAGCTACACCAAACACGAGTCCTGCCGGAATGCCCGGCGTTGGAATGATCGCAGGAACGGCGAACATCAGCAGCACGACGGCAATCCCCTGATCGCCCATCGCGCGTAGAAGGTCTCCCACGGTTACAGCCCGCGGCAACCTGTCCGGCAGAGTGCGGAGCAGGCTGGCGATGCCGTCGGTGCTGGCGGCGTCGCTCATTCGTACCACCGCTCTCGCCAATCAGGTCGTACTATTGCCATGCGGCCTCGTTCTTCTTTTCATAGTCGCCGAACGCCTTCTTCAGGCCGCCGAGCACCTCGGCTGCGGTTTCGAACATCGCCTTCAGTTGCGGCTCGTCGACCTTTTCGACGTCTTCCCGCAGATGATCCATGATTTCCTGCAGGCGGGTCTGCATTTTCTGGGTATGGTGACGCGGATCACGATCGGCTTCACTGACCATCGGTATTCTCCTATGGTTTGTGCTTCGATGAACCGCCAATCCGTTTGACGGTTGCAGGCAAAACTCTTTACCTCTAGTCTCGGTTCCCGATATCGTTTTTCGAGAGTGAGGTTTGTATTTATGGTGATAAATGGAACATCAGGACCTTCTCTCCGGCTTCATCCGGCTTCATGTCCTGCATCATGCGGCCGAAGGCGATCTCCACGGTCTCTGGATGATCGAGGAACTCGCACATCACGGCTACAAGGTATCGGCCGGGACACTCTATCCGATGCTGCATTCCATGGAGAGGAAGGGATATCTCACCTCGCGAACCGAACGGGTTGGCCGCACGCATCGCAGGATCTACAACGCGACGCCTTACGGCGTTGCAGCTCTCGAACTGGCCAGGGAAAAGGCGAAGGAGCTGTTTCGTGAAGTCGTCGGCGGAAGCAATTCATGAAGACGCTGTTGCGCGCCCAGGCGGTACACTGGGAGAAGTCTTCGCAGCCTTCCTGAAGCTCGGGCTCACCTCCTTCGGCGGCCCGATCGCTCATCTCGGATATTTCCGCGACGAACTGGTGGTTCGCCGCAAATGGATCGACGAGGCCGGCTACGGCGATCTCGTAGCTCTCTGCCAATTCCTTCCCGGGCCCGCCTCAAGCCAGGTCGGCTTTTCGCTTGGCCTGCTTCGGGCAGGTCCTCTCGGCGCACTCGCCGCATGGGTGGCCTTCACATTGCCGTCTGCAATCCTGCTTGTTATCTTCGCCATGGCCGCGACCGCTTTCGACGGACCGGTGGGATCCGGCCTGCTACATGGGCTGAAGATCGTGGCTGTCGCCGTTGTTGCTCAGGCGGTGTGGGGAATGGCGAAGAGTCTGACGCCGGATCGGGAGCGCGCGGGCATCGCGCTGGCCGCTGTCCTCATCGTCGTCTTTTCGGCAGGGGCAATCGGACAGATCGCCGCGATATCAGGAGGAGCGCTCGCAGGTCTCGTACTTTACCGCAACGGCCCGGTCACGGGCGAGACGCATCTTTCGTTTCGGGTTTCCCGATCCTTCGGCGTTGCCTGCCTTATCGCTTTTTTCGCTCTGCTTGGCCTCTTGCCTGTTATCGCCTCTGCATCAGGTTTCCAGGGACTGTCGCTTTTTGACGCCTTCTATCGGTCTGGTGCGTTGGTGTTCGGCGGTGGTCATGTCGTGCTGCCGTTGTTGCAGGCCGAAGTGGTCAATCCCGGCTGGATGACCAATGACACCTTCCTTGCAGGCTATGGGGCCGCTCAGGCAGTTCCGGGACCGCTGTTCACGTTCGCGGCCTATCTCGGCGCGGTCGTGGGACCCGCTCCAAACGGTCTCCTCGGGGCAAGCATCTGTCTGATCGCGGTATTCCTGCCCGGCTTCCTGCTGCTGCTCGGTGCCCTGCCCTTCTGGGACAGCTTTCGCAAACGCCCCACGGCCCAGGCTGCGATGCGCGGCGCCAATGCAGCCGTCGTCGGCATTCTCGGAGCGGCTCTCTACAGTCCGGTCTGGACGAGTGCCGTACTCAACCCATACGATTTCGCGCTCGCTCTGACAGGTTTCATCCTGCTGGTCGTCTGGAAGGCGCCGCCATGGATCGTCGTCGTGCTGTTGGCAGCAGGTGGCACCCTTCTTCATGTGATGTAACCGTCGGAGCATAACTATGAACCACGATCCGATCATCGAGCCATCCTCTCTTCGGGACCTTGCGAGCTTTCACCTTCTCGACGTCCGCGATCCGCAAAGCTTTGACGAGGGACACGTGGCGAACGCCGTACGTGTCCCGATAGAGGTCTGGGAAGCTGCAGCAAAGGCGGAAGAGACTTCGTTCGAATCCGTTGATTACTGGCAAAATGCGATCTCGGCTCTTGGTCTCGATCCCGATGTCCCATGGATCGTTTACGACGATGGTCGAATGACTGAGGCGGCGAGGGTCTGGTTCATCCTCCAGTTTTATGGCGCTACAGCCTTCATTCTCAATGGGGGACTTCCTTCATTGCGAGAAGCGGTTGCCGATGTGCCTATGGTTGCCCCGATCATTTCGTCCTTCTCGGGGTCCATCTCAATCGCCAGACCATCCAAACCCTGCGTCGTCGCTGCGATATGCGGATCTTTCATGAAAGTGCGCGGTGAGCTCGACTGGCGCGCGACAATCCATGATATGCACTCAAACAGAAAGCCATCTCGATGGTAGCGCGATGTATCTTTCTGTGCCTCGGTCGTCCCTCTGATAAACATTTGCCCCCGGGCTCCTCGAAAAAGCTCCGCAGCTGTCAGGGCAGGGGCGAGAGGCTCAAGCTCCTCGATTATTCGAACCGCGTGCTGTGCTTGACCGAGTGCGATCACCGCTATCAGTTGCGCAAGCGACTTGGTGTCGTTCACATTCCACAATTGCCCGGTAACGTCGTCGTCAACCTCAACCGTCGATGATGTTACAGCGCCCATCCCTCACCCCTGACCTGACCGCAGCGTTGCCGCAAGATATTGGGAACATTTCATTTCTTCAACGAGCTATGGTCCATTGCGCTAGAAAATCCTCCGGTACTCGCGGTTCCAGGCAATTCAACAAGGCCTACGTCATGTGCACCGTCGCCTTCCTCTGACACGCGACTGTCTAGGTTGGCAAAATGCCCGTAACGCTCCATCAAAGTTGCCAGCCGGAAACTTTCAATATTATCGAATGATTTCCGTTACTTATATAATTCGAACCCCACTTTTCACGCCATGGCCTTCCCATGAGCGGAGGTTGCCCTCAACTGAGCAAACAGCATCGGCCCAAGCGAAAACTCCCCGCGCCGCGCCTTCGCGGTCAGATCCCGCAGATAGCCCCCGGCCGAATTGATATGGCCAGCCCGCTCGTAGATGCAGCCTATCGCTATCGCGGCGCCAGCTTGCCCCATCACTTCACAGCATTCTTCGTAAGCGGACGGACTGACACCAAGCATGGATTTAACCGTAACCGCCGCGGACATCAGTTCCCGCCAACTTCCAATGGACCCGCCAGGCCCAAAGCTTGAAATTTCAGGGCAGGCGCGTAGCACCATCGATAACGGGAACACCTCCGGTTCGACTTTCCGTTCCGGCCGGTTGGCTGGCTCTGACTTTTCGCCCTGCTTTTTTTCCAAGCGAGATTCAAGTTCATCGAAGGATTCGGTATTTGAATTCTGTTTGTGGCATCCAAATGCGATGTCATTGCCATCGCATTTTTTGGTTTCTTCCTGCGTTTCCAGCATCCTGGAGACTTCTTCATGTAACAGAGCCATTTCGTCGAGACTTGCAGTCAAATCCTTCAACGTCGGGCGACGAACGAAGCGTCCAATGATCTCGACAAAACAGGCCTCTGCGGCCGCCCAATCACCAGGGAGATTTTCTTCCATCCCTACAGTGATGAGCTTGCGAACGTCTCGGCGAACGATTGTGAGACGGTCCTTCGTGATGCGGAAACGGCGCTGCTCTGCGGCAACATCCTGAGCGAGGGATGCGAACTCGCTCGCTCGCGCGATCAGAGGCGCCAGGCTGAAACCGTAAGCGTCCTCAATACTGCCTTCGTTTCCCTTGCGGGCGTAACGTTTGCCGTTTGGGCTATCCTTTCTGATGATGATCCCGGCGTCTACGAGCGCTCCCAAACACTTACGAAGCGTCGTTCCCGCGATGCCGTTGGAACGGGCAGACAACTGGGCATTCGACGGAAACACGACAAGATTCTTATCGTGGCAAAGCTCGGCTCCCGGATGGAAGGAAAGGAGGGCGTTCAATACCGCAAGCGCACGGTCCTGAAGGCCAAGGCGCGAGCGGGCGTCACCGACGTCGCGAAACACTCTCCACTTGTCGATTGACCTCGCCAACTCGGCCTGTTCCGTCTCGACCTGCCTCTTCACCAAGGCAAGGGTCATCGGCCGCCGCCCAAAGGGCGTCGTTATATATCCCGTTTCCATGTTCTCACCTTTCAAAAGGCAAAGAAAAGGCTACGCCAGTGTGGCGCTGACTCTTGACTGTGATTCCGGGAAGTGCGATTCTCTAAGCGACCAAACTGAGAGAGGCCTTCTGGAACACCGTTTCGGAGGGCTTTTTCTTTGCTCTAACGATCCTTTCCTCGTTGGGTCTGACCTACTGCTTCGTTTTCTTGAACGAGGCGTAGATTTCAGGGAGCATCGACATCAGGTAGTCCCCGAATTCTGGAGCAGCCTTTTTGTCGATCATCAATGTCAGTGTGCGCTTGTCTTGGCGGAAGCTCGCGGCCTTTACGCCGTCATCAGCCTGCCAAGTCGTCGCAGCGGATTTCTCTTTCTTGACCTTTTTGGGCGCGGCAAGCTCAAAGACCCGCGCGAAGCGTTCGTCAGAGGGGAGGGCTTTCACTTCCTCATCGGACAGCTGCGCTCGAGCTCTGTCCGCGGCGTCATCCTTACCCAGCCGTGTGGCAAGTTCGCACCATCTGTCGCGGCCGGTTTTCGGGGCAGCGCCAATGCCACGGATGATATCTGCCGGCAACTGCGTGGCGGCCTGGATCAAGCGAGACAGGTTGCTTTTGTCGACGGCAAGGGCAGCCATGATCACTAGCCGTTGAAACCCTTTTGCTTCGAGCTCAGCTGCGTAAAGCGCACGTTCGATAAACGATAGGTCCTGTCGAGCACTGTTCTCTTGGCCTTGAGCCAAAACAAGCTCATCGTCCGTCATCGTCCTGACGGCCGCTTTCACTTTGAGCCCTGCAGCCTTGACCGCACGAAGTCGCCGACGTCCGTAAGCGATTTGATAGCGTCCGTCGCTGGTCGGGTGAGGGCGGACGAGAATTGGGACCTGCTGGCCGTTCTCCCGAATGTTCCGGGCAAACTCCTCGAACTGCTCCCCATCTTCGTCAAGCCGGTCGATTACAGACGGAGCGTCAATGAGATCCGGATCAAGATCGGTGAGCGACTGAGACTTCAAAAGCTCAATCGAACGAGAAACAGCGCCGATTGCTCCACGTGGAGCATATTGAGGCGCGACGAGATCCTGACCCGTAGCCTCACCCTCGCCAGTGCTCTGTGCCTTAGGCACCGCAAGATCGGAAAGAAGGTGTTTCCTAGCCATTTTCTCTCCCTCTCTTCTCAGCGTCAACTGCCAAGACACCTATGGTTTCCAGGCGATTGAGCGCGAAGTTTCCGGCTGGCAACTTTGCAGCAGATGCGCAGGTAACATTGGTCAAGGTCGGCATTATTTTCGCCCCCACGACGTCTGAATCAACTGCTCGATTTCATTGTTCACGTTGTCGAGCGATTCCATCGCTCGGTCATATGTCGCCCTCGTAAACTGATCGCGACTAACCTCGTACAGGGTCTGTTTGGTGATACCAGCGTCGGAAATCGCGGTGCTCTTGAGCATCGGGTGATTGAGAACGTGATCGCCGAACATCGTTCGCATGAACGAGACCATCTGGTTTTGGGGGCCATCGCCAGGCTCGTAGCGGGTCACAAGGTAGCGCATCCAGTCATAGTTCATGCTGCCACCTGCATCCGCGACGACGCTAAGGAGCTCCGAGGTCATCAACAGGAATTGACACATCGACATGACGTCCAACATCTGCGGGTGCACGGTTACGAGAACAGCCGTCGCGGCACAAAGAGCCGATATTGTCAGAAAGCCCAGTTGTGGCGGGCAATCCACGACAACGACGTCGTAGTCATCGGCCACTGAAGAGATTGCGTCGTCCATGCGAGTGAAGAAAATATTCTTCCGATCGTTGGAGCTTAGAACCTTGGCGGTATCGTGCTCAAACTCCATCAGCTCGAGATTTCCCGGGACAAGATCGAGATTGGTGAAGTAGGTCTTCTTGATGACCTCCTTCAATGGGCGCCGTTCACTGTCGTAGCGAACCGCGCCATAGAGTGTCTCGTTGTCCTTGACGTCGAACTCAGGTTGGAAACCGTGGAGCGCGGACATACTGGCCTGCGGGTCAAGATCAATCGCGAGTACGCGATATCCGTTCAGCGCCAGAAATTGAGCGAGATGTGCTGCGGTCGTCGTCTTGCCGGAGCCACCCTTGAAATTAACGGCAGTTATGACCTGGAGATGTTCGCGTCCGCTACGGCGAGGGGAATACCGGCGATCGCCCTTTCCGTTCTCATCGAGGTACTCGCGGAGAGCTTGGATCGTCTCGACTGAATAGGATCGGCGATTGTTGTTGCCGATTTCAGGCTGTGGACCTTTTCCTTCAAGCGACAAATGGCGGAGATAGCCGTCGTTGATGCCAATCAGCTTTGCGGCCTCGGTCGACGAAAACGAACGAAGCGTCTTTCGAGCCTCAGGTGGGTACAACTTCACGCGATGTTCGTGAAGCGCGCCCGACAGATCTCGCGCATGGGCGGCTATCAGTTTATGGATAGCCTTCTGAAGCTGAGCGGGATTCTCCACGACGTCCTCTCGTACACACGGTAATTTTCGTAAACACAGCGATTTGCCGTGGATAGGTCAACCGATTCCGTTCGGTTTTGCAAGATATTTAAAGTTAATCAATAGTTAACGCGGCCTTCTCCTGCCGCAGTTCGAAGCGAGAAAATCGACCGTTTCTGTTTATGAATCGGCAGGTTAGTGCTGAACAATGCTGAGTTGGGAACACGCCGCCACTAACACTTTTGTTAGTGCTTCGATGACTGTTCCATTTGCAAAAAGGCGGTCGAAGGAGCTGGTACGCAGAATCACTCGCTAACACTTTTGGCAGTAGATCGAACTCCTCAGCCCCGGCAAACCTCCTTGCGTCACCAACGCAAGGGAGATTTGCTCGATGCGCGTCGTCGCTATCAAGAACCCAAAAAGCGAAGTTGAGCGCCGCCTCATAAACGAGATGCACCGGCTCCGCGCCCGCATTTTCCGCGATCGCCTGGCATGGACAGTCCGTTGCACCTCCGGTCTCGAGATCGACGGTTTCGACAAGCTAAGCCCGACATACCTCCTTTGCATTGACCGTGCCGATGCTGTGATCGGATGCGCGCGGCTCCTGCCGGCAACCGGCGGCACGATGCTGGAGAAGGTATTTCCTCAACTCCTGGAGATGGACCATCTGGCTAGCCATCATCGGATGATCGAGAGCTCCCGATTTTGTGTAGATACGAACGCGGCTGCCGAACGGGAGCAAGCGGGCCTCCACTCAGCGACACTCGCCATGTTCGCCGGCATCGTCGAGTGGAGCATCCTGAATGGCTATCGGGAAATCGTAACCGCCACAGATGTCAGACTTGAGCGTATCCTTCGTCGCGCTGGCTGGCCTCTCACCCGCCTCGGCTCACCTGCCCAAATCAACGAGACGAAGAGCGTCGCCGGCCTGCTCCCGGCAGACTGGGTGAGCTTCGATCGCCTTCGCCCCAGCACCTATTCGTCAAGTTTCTCACTCCATCACAAGGAAGCGGCCTGATCATGCTCAGCACCCAAAACCGCTCACTCCCACGTCTCGTCAGCAAGCTGCAAAACGCATTGGGAGATCATTTGTGCGTCGCGCTCGAAGACCCGAGCGTCGTTGAGATCATGCTCAATCCGGATGGTCGTCTGTTCATCGAGCGACTCGGCCACGGCATGGCCGCAGCTGGAGAGATGACACGCTCGGCCGCCGAAACCGTGATCGGGAGCGTTGCCCATGTTCTGAACTCTGAGGTCGATGATGATCGACCGATCGTTTCGGGAGAGTTGCCGATCGGCGGGCACCGCTTCGAGGGGTTGCTCCCGCCGGTGGTCTCAGGACCATCGTTCACCATCCGTCGTCGCGCGTCGCGCCTCGTCCCTCTGGATGATTATGTGGCGAGCAAGGTGATGACCGCAAAGCATGCCGAGATCATCCGCAGCGCGATTGCCTCGAAGCTCAATATCCTCGTTGCCGGTGGCACGGGATCGGGCAAGACGACCCTCACCAACGCGATCCTCGCCGAGATTGTATCGAGCTCTCCTGATGACCGCCTCGTCATTCTGGAAGACACCGCCGAGATCCAGTGCGCCGCGGACAATGCCGTCAGCCTTCACACAAGTGATTCCGTAGACATGTCGCGTCTCCTGAAAAGCACGATGCGCCTTCGACCAGATCGAATCATCGTCGGGGAGGTCCGCGATGGTGCAGCGCTCACCATGCTCAAGGCATGGAACACCGGACACCCTGGCGGCGTAGCGACCATCCACTCGAACAGCGCGCGCTCCGCACTCCAGCGTCTTGAGCAGCTGACCGCCGAGGCCAGTCATCAGCCTATGCAGGCGGTCATCGGAGATGCGGTCGATCTGATTATCTCGATTGAACGAACCGCTAAGGGCCGGCGCATCAGCGAGATCCTTCATGTCACCCGCTTTGCAGGTGGCCAGTACCAAACGGAACCCTACGCAGAGGAAAGCCGTGATGCAGCATAAGAAACCACTCCTGACACTTGCCGTGATGGCCCTTTCTGTCGCCGCCGCCAGTTCGCCGGCTTTCGCCAGCTCTGGCGGAAGCCTCCCGTGGGAGGGACCGCTTGAGCAGATCCAGGAATCCATCACTGGTCCGGTCGCTGGCTATATCGCGCTCGCCGCTGTCGCCATCGCTGGCGGTATGCTGATCTTTGGCGGCGAGCTCAACGATTTCGCCCGCAGGCTGATGTATGTCGTCCTGGTCGCCGGCATTCTGCTCGGTGCGACGACGATCGTCGGCCTCTTTGGCGCCACCGGTGCAGCCATCGGCCTGTCAACGGATCAAGTCACGCAATTTGTTTCAGACGATGAAGCGGGGGAGGGGGCATCGTGAGCCTCCACCGCAATCGCATTCATCGCGCGCTGTCGCGTCCAAACCTCCTGATGGGCGCCGACCGCGAACTGGTGCTGATCACCGGGCTTGCCGCCGTGATCCTGATCTTCGTCGTGCTGACGATCTATTCGGCGCTCTTCGGTGTGGCTGTCTGGATCGTCATCGTTGGCCTGCTCCGCATGATGGCCAAGTCCGACCCGCTGATGCGGCAAGTCTATGCCCGTCACATTTCCTACAAGCCCCACTACCGGCCAACGGCCGCACCGTGGCGAAGATACTAGAGGAGTCAAAATGGCTGCCCTCAAACGTTTCCGCGCAACCGGTCCCTCGTTCGCAGATCTCGTTCCCTATGCAGGCCTAGTCGATAATGGCGTCCTGCTCCTGAAGGACGGCAGCCTGATGGCCGGCTGGTACTTCGCGGGTCCGGACTCCGAAAGCGCGACCGACCTCGAACGCAACGAGCTCTCCCGGCAGATCAATTCCATTCTGTCACGACTGGGGACGGGGTGGATGATCCAAGTCGAGGCGATCCGGGTGCCGACGGTCGAATATCCTACGCCGGACCAGAGCTATTTTCCGGACCCCGTCACCCGAGCGATCGATGCCGAGCGCCGTGCTCATTTCGGGCGGGAGCAGGGACATTTCGAGAGCAAGCACGCGATCATTCTGACCTACCGGCCACTCGAGTCGAAGAAGACGGCGCTCAGCAAATACATCTATTCGGACGAGGAGAGCCGTAAGAAATCCTATGCGGACACTGTGCTGTTCGTGTTCCGCAATGCGATCCGGGAAATCGAACAATACCTTGCCAACACTCTGTCGATTGCCCGTATGCAGACCCGCGACGTCCGCGAAAGGGGAGGGGAGCGGGTCGCGCGCTATGACGACCTCCTGCAGTTCGTGCGATTTTGCATTACGGGGGAGAGCCATCCCGTTCGCTTGCCCGAGGTACCGATGTACCTCGACTGGCTGGCCACCGCGGAGCTGGAGCATGGCCTGACGCCAAAGGTCGAGAACCGCTTTCTCGCTGTCGTCGCTATCGACGGGCTGCCGGCAGAGAGCTGGCCCGGCATCCTCAACAATCTCGACCTGATGCCACTGACTTATCGCTGGTCGTCCCGCTTCATTTTCCTCGATGCGGAAGAAGCGCGCCAGAAGCTCGAACGCACGCGAAAGAAATGGCAGCAGAAGGTCCGCCCTTTTTTCGATCAGCTCTTCCAGACGCAAAGCCGATCGGTCGATCAGGATGCCATGACGATGGTCGCCGAGACCGAGGACGCCATCGCCCAGGCCTCCTCCCAACTTGTTGCCTACGGCTATTACACCCCGGTCGTCGTCCTGTTCGATGAGGACCGCGACGCCCTGCAGGAGAAGGCGGAGGCCATCCGTCGGCTGGTCCAAGCAGAGGGGTTTGGAGCACGCGTCGAGACCCTGAACGCGACGGATGCGTTTCTCGGCAGCCTGCCGGGAAACTGGTACGCCAATATCCGTGAGCCACTGATCAATACGAGCAATCTGGCGGACCTCGTTCCGCTGAACTCGGTATGGTCGGGCAATCCGGTGGCGCCGTGCCCATTCTATCCCCCGAACTCGCCGCCGTTGATGCAGGTTGCGTCGGGATCGACGCCGTTTCGCCTGAACCTGCATGTCGATGATGTCGGCCATACCCTAATTTTCGGACCGACCGGTTCGGGCAAGTCGACGCTGCTCGCGCTGATCGCTGCGCAATTCCGTCGGTACGAGTTTGCGCAGATCTTCGCCTTCGACAAAGGCAACTCACTCCTTCCCCTGACGCTTGCTGCCGGCGGCGATCACTATGAAATCGGCAATGATCAGAACGGAGAGGGGAGAGCGCTGGCGTTCTGCCCGCTGTTTGATCTTTCTACAGATGGCGATCGAGCCTGGGCGACAGAGTGGATCGAAATGCTCGTCGCCCTGCAGGGCGTTACCATCACGCCCGACCATCGCAATGCGATCTCACGCCAGATCGGGCTAATGGCGAGCGCGCCCGGAAAGTCGCTCTCGGACTTTGTCAGCGGCGTGCAGATGCGCGAAATCAAGGATGCGCTCCATCACTATACAGTCGACGGCCCTATGGGTCAGCTTCTCGACGCGGAAGAGGACGGACTGACACTCAGGGCGTTTCAGTGCTTCGAGATCGAGCAGCTCATGAATATGGGCGAGCGAAATCTAGTGCCCGTCCTCACCTATCTCTTCCACCGGATCGAGAAACGGCTGGACGGCTCGCCGAGCCTGATCCTCCTCGACGAGGCCTGGCTGATGCTCGGGCATCCGGTGTTTCGCGACAAGATCCGGGAATGGCTGAAGGTTCTCCGCAAGGCCAATTGCGCCGTTGTTCTAGCGACGCAGTCCATCTCCGACGCCGAGCGTTCCGGCATTATCGACGTGCTGAAGGAGTCGTGCCCAACGAAAATCTGCCTCCCGAACGGCGCCGCACGCGAGCCAGGAACGCGCGAGTTCTATGAGCGGATCGGGTTCAACGAACGCCAGATCGAGATCGTCTCGAGTGCCATCCCAAAGCGCGAATATTACGTCGCCACGCCAGACGGACGGCGGCTCTTCGATATGTCGCTCGGGCCGGTGGCACTGAGCTTTGTCGGAGCATCCGGGAAGGAAGACCTGAAGCGCATCCGCGCGCTGAAGGCGGAACATGGCCAGCACTGGCCCACCCTTTGGCTTGAATCGAGAGGAGTTCACGATGCCACGTCGCACCTCAACGTCCAGTAGCTGGATCGTCGCAACGATGTCTGCGGCAATGGCGCTGTACCCCGTAGCGTCCGCCCATGCGGGGTCTGCAACGGGCGCTGCCACCGAATGGACGCAGCTCGCCAACAATGCGCAGCTCATCGACCTTCTCAAAAGCTCCGGCCTGCAGGTCGATAACCAGCTCACGCAGATCACCCAGTTGGCCGAGCAGATTCAAAACCAGCTGAAGATCTACGAGAACATGCTGCAGAACACGGCGCAGCTCCCTGATCATATCTGGGGTCAGGTCGAGAGCGATCTCAACCGACTGCGCAGCATTGTCGACCAGGGACAAAGCATCTCGTTTTCGATGGGGAATGCAGATGACGTCCTTCAGCAGCGGTTTAAGAGCTATGCGGATCTGAAAACCAATCTGCCAAATGCCGAATCCTTCTCGAGCACCTACCAATCCTGGTCGGACACGAACCGGGACACGATCGGCAGCACGCTGAAGGCTGCGAGCCTGACAGCGGATCAGTTCGACACGGAAGAGGGCACGATGAGTTCGCTGCGATCGATGTCGGAGTCGGCCGACGGCCAGATGAAGGCCCTCCAGGTCGGACATCAGATTGCCGCCCAGCAGGTTTCCCAGATGCAGAAGCTGCGCGGCCTGGTTTCCCAGCAGATGACGATGATGGGCACGTGGCTCCAGACCGAGCAAACGGACAAGGACCTCGCCCAGGCGCGCCGTGAGGAATTCTTCAAATCAACTGCCCCTTCAACATCCGGCGGCGAGAAAATGAAGGTGGAATGGTGAGAACAAAGTTGATCCTGGCCATCATCGCCGTAGTCATCTCCTTCAGTGCAACAAGCTTGTGGTTCCTGATCTCCGAGAGACAGGAAGCGCAAAAGCGGCACGAAAAATTCTTCGGGTCGACAAAGGAGTATCCGACGTCGGGCGGAGAGAAGATGAAGATCGAGTGGTAATCGCATGATCTCTGAGCTCAAAAAGATCAGGGGCATTGCGGTGCTCGTCGCATTCATCGTCGTGTCGTTCCAGCCCGCGATTGCGCAGGAAGGGTCGGTCCTGACAGCCCTCCAGAACGAAATCACCACTGCCGCCAAGGGTTGGGAGACCACCGTCATGGATGCGGCAAGATCCCTGTTCTGGATTCTCGCAGGGATCGAAATCGGTATTGCCGCGGTCTGGCTGGCGCTTCAGGCCGCGTCGCTCGACAGCTGGTTTGCCGAACTCGTCCGGCGGATCATGTTCGTTGGCTTCTTCGCCTTCGTTCTCGCGCAAGGACCGACTTTCGCGAAGGCGGTAGTCGATAGCCTGTTTCAGATCGGCGCTGGTGGAGGCACGGCTTCGCCAGCGGATGTGTTCAATGCTGGACTGGCTGTTGCGACCAAGATGTCAGAGAAGGTGCAGTTCGGGCTATTCGAGGACAATACGCTCGCGATTTCGGCCGCGTTTGCGATGGTCGTCACCGTGATCGCATTCTCGCTGGTCGCTGCGATTTTCGTGTCGGTGATGGTCGAGATGTATCTCGGCCTGCTGGCGGGAATGATCATGCTCGGACTCGGAGGCTCGTCCTTCACCAAGGACTTCGCCATCCGCTATCTCATCTATGCGTTCTCGGTCGGCATGAAATTGATGGCCCTGGTCATGATTTCGCGGATCGGGTCCGAGGTCTTGATTGGCCTCGCGAACCGCCCTGACGTCGGGGACCAGTTTCAAACCGCATTGGCGATCGCCGGGATTGCGGTCGTGGTCTTCATTATCGCCATGTATGTCCCGAACATCATTCAAGGCGTTGTTCAAGGGGCCTCGGTCACGGGCGGGATGGAGACGATCCGTCATGGTGGACAGGCCGCGTCCTTCGCGCTTGGAGCAGTATCGCTTGCGGCCGGCGCTGTCGGAGCCGGCGCCGCGGCGGCTCAGTCAGCACGCGCGGCCGGATCCTCTTTTGCGGGCGCAGCTCTCCGCGGCATGGGAGCGGGGATAGGGTCCGCCGGAAAGGCTGCCGGCTCGGCCGCGAAGGAAAAGGCAATCGGTTCGCCCGGGGCCTATGCCGGCTCGATCATGGGGCTGGCCAACGCCAAGCTCGACCAGAGCCGAACCGGACAAAGCGGCCCTAAGACGCCACCCGAAAGAAACGGCAAATAAGCATCAGAAAGGCGACAAGCGATGGCAGCAAACCGGCCGCCCGACAGCCCTTACCTTGCCGCGCGGCAGGAATGGACGGAACGATATGGATCCTATGTCCAGGCAGCGCGCGCATGGCGGATCGTCGGCATTCTCGGACTTTCGATGGCCGTGATCGGCTTCACCTATGCCATGTATCTCAGCACGCAGGTCAAGCTCGTGCCCTACATCGTTGAGGTGGACAAACTCGGCACGTCAGTGACAGCGGGCTTCCCCCAGCAGATCGAGTATGCTGATGCCCGCGTCGTTCGCGCGACACTCGGCAACTTCATCACGAGCCTAAAGTCGATCACTCCCGACGCGGTGGTGCAGAAGCAATATATTGATCGGACCTATGCGCTG
>JAFKJU010000016.1 GCA_017305935.1 Hyphomicrobiales bacterium
ATCAAGACGATCAGCTACGACACCTCGAAGTCGGTTCTGATCGATGACAAGACCGGTGAAAACGGCCTGCTGACCAAGGGCACGACCGTTACGCAGCCAAGCGGCACGACGACGACCACGGCGACCTACTACCTCGTCAAGTCGGGTGGTACGGCCGGTTCGGGTACGGAAATCAACCTGACCTCGGCTACGACCAACGACAATCTCGATGGCATGACGTCTGCAGTCGACGCAATGTTGAAGACCATGACGGACTCGGCCGCGACCCTCGGCGCGACCAACAGCCGCCTGTCGCTGCAGAACGACTTCATCAAGGATTTGAGCGACACCATCACCAAGGGTGTCGGTCGCCTGGTCGATGCCGATATGAACGAAGAGTCGACCCGCCTGAAGGCGCTCCAGACTCAGCAGCAGCTCGGCATCCAGGCCCTGTCGATCGCTAACACCAGCGCCGACAACATCCTGTCGCTGTTCCGCTAAGCGCGCCATGGCGGCATAAACCGCCGCCATCCGCCGATCTCGAAGGCCGCGCCTCCCTCGTGGGGGGCGCGGTTTTCCGCGTTATTTCCAAGTGCAATGCGCAAAACCATCTGACGTTAACCATTTGTTAACCAAATCTTCCTTAAGACTTCGTTAACAGCGTCGGGCTGGCCGCCAGGGCAAACACGCGGCCAGCAAGCATGAGGCACTCCGCCGTTACCGGTCCCACCTTGAAATCCGGTATGTCCCGAAATCCAGATGGGGCATAAGATGACCAGCATTCTGACGAACACGGCCGCAATGGCGGCCCTGCAGACCCTCCGCGCGATCAACAAGAACATGGACACGACGCAGAACCGGATTTCCTCCGGCTACCGGGTCGAGACCGCTGCCGACAACGCCGCCTACTGGTCGATCGCCACGACGATGCGCTCCGATAACAGCGCGCTCTCCACCGTCCAGGATGCCCTCGGTCTCGGTGCGGCCAAGACCGACGTCTCCTATACCGGCCTGAAGTCAGCCGTCGATGTCGTCACCGAAATCAAGTCGAAACTCGTCGCCGCCCGCGAGCCGGGTGTCGACAAGACCAAGATCGACAAGGAAATCTCCGAGCTCAAGAACCAGATTCTCTCGATTGCGCAATCGGCCTCCTTCTCCGGCGAAAACTGGCTCTATAACGAGGCCGCCACCGCGCCCGGCACCAAGGAAATCGTCGCCTCATTCAACCGTTCTGCCGATGGCAGCGTCTCCGTGACCACCCTTGCCTATGACACCGCGACCTCGGTGCTGGTCGACAAGCAGGATGTCAGCCGCGGCCTGCTGACCAAGGCCTACGCAATCACCACCGGTACGGGCACGGCAACGGCCACCACAAACTGGTACCTGATGCTGCCGCCGGGCTCTACGGCAACCCCGAGCGCCACCGAAGTCAAATTGACGAGCGCGAGCACCGATGCCGATATCGACAACATGATCTCGGCCGTCGACAAGATGCTGGCGCAGCTTACCGACAGCGCCTCGACGCTTGGCGCGATCACGAAGCGCGTCGATCTGCAAGAAGGTTTCGTTGCCACGCTGATGGATGTGATCGAGAAGGGCGTGGGCCGGCTGGTCGATGCCGACATGAACGAGGAGTCGACCCGCCTCAAGGCGCTCCAGACCCAGCAGCAACTCGGCATCCAGGCCTTGTCGATCGCCAATACCAATGCCGAAAACATCCTCCAGCTCTTCAAGTAGCACGAGCCGCGGCTGACCGGAGCCGTGCCGGGCGCCACACGTTAACCGGTACGTGTGAGGGCTCTGGCGGAAACAAAGGCTTCTCCCATGTCACCGGTCATCGGCATGGGTGGAAAAGTTGGACCGCGCACTGCCCTGGCGCGGTCCAACGCGTTTATCCTCGCACAAGTTTGGCTGCCTAAGGTCACAAGGACCATATGGGACAAGACCCGGGCGATGAAGCGAAGCCCGGGAACGAGACAGGCCGGATGAGCGGATGGGAATGATTGCTGAAATGGGGCGAGACGCCGCTCTCGTTGCGGGAGCGAAGCGCAGCGACGGCCAGAGCAGGGGTGGTGGGGAAAGATGACGGTTTCTCTCGCTCATTATCTCAAGGACTTCAGTGCGCCGCAGGTGGCGGACATCCCGTCCGGCTTCGACGGCGGCCTCGATGACGACCTGTCGCTGTCGTTTCCCGAGCCGGCGGCGCCCGACCCGGAGACCATCCGGCGTGAGGCCCATGCCGAAGGCTACGAGGCGGCGGTGCGCGATCTGGAAGCCCGGTTCGCGAGGGAGCGCGAAGAGCTCGCCGAGGCGCATCGCCTTGAAATCGAGGCGCTGCGCGAGGCGCACGGCGCTGAGACCGCCGAAGTGATCGTCGTCAAGGTGAACGAGATGGCGGCCGCGGTGTCCAAGACCATCGCAGAGCAGACCGGTCTGATTGTCGCGCCGCTGCTGTCGGACGCGATCGCCGCCAGGGCGGTCGCCGATATCGCCGACGCGATCCGCAAGGCCCTGCTTGACGACGAGGTGGCGCAGATCGTCGTGCGCGGCCCGAGCGGACTTTTTGACATGCTTACGGCGCGGATGGGCGAAAAGGCCGCTCTCCTGCGTCACATCGACAGCGCCGATCTCGACCTGACGGTGGAGATCGATGGCAGCGTTCTGGTGACGCGTATCTCGGCCTGGGCCGCCAGTTTGAAGAAGGTGCTTGAATGAGCGACGGCGAGAACCATCACCACGGCAAGAACGAGATCATCATCGTCAAGAAGCATGGTGGCGACCACGACGGCGCCCATGGCGGCGCGTGGAAGATCGCCTATGCCGACTTCATGACCGCCATGATGGCCTTCTTCCTCGTGATGTGGCTGGTCAATGCCGCCAACGAGGAGACCAAGGCCTCGGTCGCCACCTATTTCAACCCGATCAAGCTGGCCGATGAAAAGCCGGCCCAGAAGGGATTGAAGAAGCCGACGGAGCAGTCCGATGGCGAGGAGAGCAACGAGCGCTCGAAGGTCAAGGCCGACGGCACGACGATCGGCGCGGCCGCCGCCACCGGCGAGGACCAGACGGCCGCTTCCGGCGAGCAGAAGAATTATTCCGAAGCCGATTATTTCGAAAACCCTTACGCGGTGCTCGCGGAAATCGCCCAAGAAGTCGGGCAGCAGGCCAATGTCAGCGCCAAGGGCGAGGGCGGGGCGGCCGATTCAGGCCCGTCCACCGGCGCGCAAGGCGGCGACGCCTATCGCGATCCCTTCGATCCGGACTTCTGGTCGAAGCAGGTCGAGGCGACGGATGCGAAGCAGAGCGACGCCAAGGAGCAGCAGACGGCGATGGCGGAGGTCAAGCCGGCCGACGTGAAGCCCGAGGTTGCGGTCAAGCCCAAGGATCAGACGAAGTCTGAGGATCAAAAAGCGCAGCAGGACCAGACCGCCCAGCCGGCCGACAAGGACAAGGATAAAGATAAAGACAAGGACGCCGCAGCGGAGGCGGCGCCGGCGGACAAGACCGAGAAAGCCGACGCCAGGAAGAGCAAGATCTCCGACGAGCGCAAGCAGCAGGCGGCAGACCTGCGTAAGGACATCGAGGATGCCGTCGGCGGCACCGGCGGCAAGTTGGCTGAGGGCCTGCTGGTCACGCCGACCGAAGGCGGCCTGCTCCTGACCATTTCCGACCAGCAGAACACGCCGATGTTCAACATCGGCTCGGCGGTGCCGCGCAAAGAAATGGTGGTCGCCATGGAAAAGATCGGCAAGCTGCTCAACGAGCGCAAGGGCGCGGTGCTGATCCGCGGCCATACCGATGCGCGTCCCTTCAAGGGTGGCGCCATGGACAACTGGCAATTGTCGAGCAGCCGTGCGCAGAGTGCTTACTACATGCTGGTGCGTGGCGGACTGGAGGAGAAGCGCGTTCAGCAGATTTCCGGCTTCGCCGACCGTCGCCCGCAGGTTCCGGCCGATCCGTTGGCGGATGCCAACCGCCGCATCGAGATCCTGTTGCAGGCACCCCAGGGATGATGAGGATGCGGCGAACCCACACGCTTCGTTTGCTGGCCGCCACGCTTTTCGGTCTTGTCGGCGCGACGATGGCGCAGGCTCAGGCGTCGGAGGATCTGGCGCCCTACAAGATGCTGCGCTCGTTGCAATTCGTGCAGGATTCCGTCGTCGGCGGCGATCATGCTGCAGCCGAGATGCAGAAATTCATGCTCGCCTCGCTCGACAGGCGCTTGCGCACCGCTGGCTCGGATGTCTTCGAGGATCCGCGCAATGTCGACGCGGCACTGATCTATGCAATGAGCGGCGGCAATCCGGCGACGCTGGAATTCCTCGTCGGTAAGGATGTCGAGGGTTATTTCGACAATCGCGTTGCCGATGCCCTGCGCAAATATCTGGGCGGCAAGGCGGCGCTGGTCGCCAAACCGCTGGCCGAGATGATGCCCGAATATCGCGATAGCAGGATCGGTCCCTATTTGGCGCTGGTCAGCGCCAGTGCGGCGCTGCCCGGCGACCCCAAGGCGGCGCTTGGCTTTTACGATTTCGCGCGGCTGGCGGCGCCCGGTACCAATGTCGAGGAAGCGGCGCTACGCCGCTCCCTGGCGATCGCTGCCGGCAGCGGCATGGTCGAGGCGGGTCTGGGCTATGCCAATCGTTATGCCCGCCGCTTCCTGCACTCGCCCTATGCCAGCCAGTTCGCCGACCTTTTCGTGATGCTGGCGGTGGACAATTACGGCGAGGTCGCCGACGCCGATATCGAAGGCATCCTCGCTTCGATGGACAATGACCGCAAGCGCGAAACCTATCTGCGTATCGCCCGCAAGGCGGCGATTGTCGGCAAGTCCGAGCTCGCCAGGATGGCGTCTGCGCGCGCCGAGGAGATTCCCCTGGCGCCGGGACTGAAGAGCATCGGCGAAGTCGATCTCTATAGCGGGCTTGCCAATCTCGCCAGTCCCGAGGTCGGGCGCATCGTCAACGATCTCGTCGGCATTTCCGACGAAAAGCTGTCGCAGCGCGACCAGGCGCTGCGGGCAGCCGCGAAATTCGTCGGCGACGAGGTTCTGCGCAAACCGGATCCGAATAGCCTCGCGCAAGTCGATGCTGCGACAACGCCGGGGGAGGGGCCGGCAACCGCCGATTCGCAAACGGCGCATGCCGGGCAGCCGAAGGTTGACGAAAAGTCTGTGGCGCAGGCCGAGGATGCCAATGCCGGCATCGATGAATTCGTCAGCAAGGGCCGATCGAAGCTCGCCCAGATCGACAGTCTTTTGCAAGAGGGCAAATAATATGGCTGATACGGGAATAGGCGCCGGGTTACCGGCAGTGGATGCATCGGCTGCGGCCCGCAGGGGAGCGCCCGCGGACAGGCAGGATGCAGCCGGCGACAAGGCCAGCTTCGGCAGCGCGCTGGAGCGCGCCCGCGACGGCAATGACCGGTCGCCCGCCGACGCCCGCCACGCCGACGACGCCCGCTCCCGCCCCACCGAGACCGACAAGCGCAAATCGGCGTCCGAGGACGATAGGGACGCGGCGATGCCCGGCCGCCGCCCGGCCATCGATATTCGCATGACCGGTCGCGCCAGCGCACAGACGGGCGCGGCCACCGCGACCGGCCAGCCGGAAACGTCGGAAAGCCTTGCCGCCGGTCAGGCGGGCATCGCCAGGCTGCCGAAGAACCTGAGGCCGGCAGGTCAGGGTGCGCCGCTGAGCGACGAGGCGGACAGCGTTTCCGACGAGGCCGTCCAGACCCGGCCACATGCGGCCGGCGACGAAAAGACCAGCCGTGTCCGCAAGGGCCAGAAGACTGCGGGCGCAGACCCGGCACATGGAAAAGCCGCCGCCGGCAAGTCTGCCGGCGCGCCGGGTTCCGCCGAGGCCGATGCCCTGACATTGCTACAAGCTGCCGATGGTGCCGAGGCCGCGCCGACGGACGACAAAGCCGCCGTTGTAGACAAGGCCCTGCAGTCGGCGGCGAAGTCCGATGTGCCGCTCGCCGCGCTTGCCGCCCACGTCATGCCGGACAAAGCCGAAGCGGGTACTGCCAAGCCGGACGACGGCATAGGATATGTCGGCTCCCGCAAGGGGGGCGCGACGCCGCAAGCCACCGAGGACGGGGAAGGCGAGGCAAAGACCGATGCGCCCGCGCCGGGCGGACGCACCTTTCGTTTCAGCCGCGCCGATGGCCGTGGCCAGCGGCTCGACATGGTGATTGGCGACGGCGGCAAGGAGACCGCGCGCGAGCCGCGCAACAGCCCCGTCGAGGCCGTCACCGTGGTCGATTCCCGGCGTTATCTCGCCCTGTCCCAGAACAGCAATACCATCGTCAGCGCGCTTGGCGGCGATGCCGAATGGACCAGCGCCATGCAACCCAGCAGTGCGCTTTCCAACGCCGCCACCATGGCCAGCACCGGCAAGGTGGTGAATACCCTGAAGATCCAGATCCATCCGATGACGCTTGGCACAGTGACCGCCACCATGCGGCTGGCCGGCGACGAACTGAGCGTCGATCTGGCGGTCGAGACGGTGGCGGCCTATCGCCAGCTCACCGACGACCAGCGCGGTCTCGTGGATTCGCTGCGCGCCCAGGGTTTTGCCGTCGATCAGGTGACGGTGACGCTGGTTTCGCCCTCCGACAAGACCGATTCCTCCGGCACGCAGACCAACGGCCAGAATGCCGCCTTCGGCCAGCAGGCCGCTCAGGACGGCGGCGCCTCACCCCGCAGGGATGACAGACATGCAGCGCAACAGAACTGGCGTGGCGGCGACGCTATGGGCGATGACACGCAGACGCGTGCTGTCGCCGGCCCTGGCGGCGCTGGCACTGGCGCTCTCTACATCTGATCCGGCCAGCGCCGGCGGCAATGCCTGCGAGCGCGAAATCCAGGCCGCCGCCGCCCGCTACGGCATACCGGAAGGCATTCTCTATTCCGTCGGCCTGACCGAGACGGGCCGCCGCGGATCCCTCCAGCCCTATGCCCTCAATGTCGAGGGCAGGGCCTCCTTCCCGGCGTCGCGTAGCGAGGCACTCCGCCAGTTCGCGGCCGCGCAGGCGCAAGGCGCGACCCTGATCGATCTCGGATGCATGCAGATCAATCATCGCTATCACGGCGACCAGTTCGGCTCGGTCGACGCCATGCTCGATCCGCGCCGCAATGTCGACTATGCCGCCCGCTTCCTGCGGCAGCTTCACGACCGGCATGAAACCTGGACGATGGCGGTGGCGCGCTATCACGCAGGGCCGAACAACGACCCGGCGCAGAAGAAATATGTCTGCCGCGTCATCGCCAATCTGGTCGCCACGGGCTATGGCCAGTGGACGGGACCGGCACGGCAATTCTGCAAGGCGTAACAATTTTAAGCTGTATGCCGGACGGCTGACCCGGACCGCTACGGAGAGCCGTTTGCGATGTTGCTTTTTCGTTCCAAAAAGGGACAATTAACCGCACGTTAACCTTTCCGATAAAAATTTGTGTGCATAACTTCCTGCTCCCACTAGATATAGGGCAAATCGCAGCGATAGGGTTAATCTACTATTAATTCCCGCCACTCAATTCCTAGAATTGTTGGTGAGTCTCCCGCTCCGTACGGTCTTCCTCATCGAGGTACCACAATGATTCGGAGGCGGACGAATGATCGTAGTGGTTGATGAGCGTGAGCTCGTAAAAGACGGTTACATTTCCCTTTTTGGCAGAGAAGGCATTCCTTCGACGGGCTTCGATCCCCGTGAGTTCGGCGAGTGGGTCAACACCGCCGCCGACTCCGATATCGCGGCTGTCGAAGCCTTCCTGATCGGCCAGGGCGAACGCGCGCTGGAACTGCCGCGCGCCATTCGCGACCGGTCCATGGCGCCGGTCATCGCGGTCAGCGATCATCCGTCGCTGGAAGCGACGCTGGCGCTGTTCGATTGCGGCGTCGACGACGTCGTGCGCAAGCCGGTACATCCGCGTGAGATCCTGGCCCGCGCTGCGGCCATCCGCCGTCGCCTGAAGGCGATCACCAGCTTCACCGATATCGGCCCGATCCGCGTCTTTTCGGACGGGCGCGATCCCGAAATCAAGGGCGATGTCTTCCCCCTGCCGCGCCGTGAGCGCCGAATCCTGGAATATCTGGTCGCCAATCGCGGCCGCCGCGTCTCGAAGACCCAGATCTTCAACGCCATCTACGGCATCTTCGACGAGGAAGTCGAAGAGAACGTCGTCGAAAGCCATATCAGCAAGCTGCGCAAGAAGCTGCGCAAGAAGCTCGACTTCGATCCCATCGATTCCAAGCGGTTCCTTGGCTACTGCATCGACTGGGAATGAAATGTGCGCCGGTTTCCCCCGGCGCAGCGCGTTTTCCGAGATGTTGCGAATTGCGGATAACAGACAGCTTCACGCAAGGCCCGCTCCTTACACTCGAAAATCATAAGGAAACGAGGATCCCAAATGAGCATATTCGGCACGATGAAGACCGCCGTCTCGGGCATGAACGCCCAGGCCAACCGTCTCGGCACTGTCGGCGACAACATCGCCAACTCGAACACCACGGCCTACAAGAAGGTCACCACCGCGTTTTCCTCGTTCGTCCTCCCCTCGACCGATGGCGTCTACAATTCCGGCGGCGTGCAAACCAGCGTCGTCAATTCGATCAGTCAGCAGGGCGCGCTCGTTTCCACCAGCTCGACGACCGATCTGGCCATCAGCGGCGATGGCTTCTTCTACGTCCAGGATCCGACCGGCGCGCGCTACTATACCCGCAACGGCTCGTTCACGATCCAGCAGTCGGATGGCAACAAATCGACACTGATCAACTCGGCCGGCTTCACGCTGCTCGCAGCCCCGGATGCGGCAGCCGCCGGCGATCCCGGTCAGTACCAGCCGATCATCGTCGAAGCCGACAAGCTGACCAAGGTTGCCTCGACCTCGGCGACGATGAACGCCAACTTCGATTCGCGTCTGCTGACGGCCGACAACCCCGAATTTACCTCCACCGTCAGCTTCTATGAGGCGAATTACGGTGAAAAGGGCATATATACGGTTACCTATAAGAAGATCGCTGACGCCACCGCCACGACCGGCAGCAAGTGGACCGCCGAGATCAAGTCCTCGATCGATCTGAAAAAGCCTGGCTACGATCCTGAGATCACTGCGGTAGATCCCGCCGTTGCAGGCAGCGGTACCGCGGTCGATACGCTGACGATCGAATTTGATCCAACCACAAACAAGATCAAGACGATTACGAACGCGGCCGGCACGGTCAGCAACGATCAGAAGATCGGCGTCGGCGGCATTGCCGCAACCGGTGAAAACGCCATCACGTTCGACATGAGCAAGGTCACCGAGCTCGCCTCCGACAGCTTCTCCAAGATCGCCGCAGACGGCAGCGCTTCCAGCTCGCTGCAGGATGTGCGCGTCGACAAGGACGGCACGGTTTACGCCGTCTATGCCAACGGCACCAAGAAATCGCTCGGCGTCGTCGGTCTTGCCACCTTCGCCAGCCCGGACCAGCTCGAAGTCTCGACCGGCAACGTCTATTCGGCGACGTCCGGCTCGGGCAACGCCACCTTCGGCATCCCGCAGCAGGCCGGCGTCGGCACGATCGTCTCCGGTTCGCTGGAGGCGTCGAACGTCGACCTCGCCAACGAGCTGACCGAGATGATCGAAGCCCAGCGCACCTACACGGCAAACTCCAAGGTCTTCCAGACCGGCGCCGATATTCTCGACGTTCTCGTGAACCTGAAGCGTTAATCGGATCGATTGGTAGGTAGATTATGTCGCTCACTTCGGCCATGAATACGGCCCAGGCCATCTTCAACAATACGGGCAAGCAGACGCAGACCGTTTCGAAGAACATGGCCAATGCCCAGAACCCGGACTATGTGCGACGTTCGTCTGTCACCACCACGTCGCTATACGGCGCCCAGATCATGTCGACGACACGGGCGCAGAACGATATGCTTCTGCGCCAGATCCTGTCGTCGACCTCGCAGAACAGCGCACAGCAGGCCCTGCTGAAGGGCCTGTCCGACATCAAATCGGTGCTTGGCGGCAACGACAACGAATCGGCGCCGTCGGCCTATCTCGGCAAGTTCCAGACCGCACTGCATGATTATGCCAACAAGCCGAACGACCAGATTCTCGGCGCGGCGGCGATCAACGCCGCCAAGGATGTCGCCAACTCCCTGAACACCGTCTCCAAGGCGGTGCAGGCGGTGCGCACAGATGCCGATTCGCAGATCGCCACCCAGGTCGACAAGCTGAACGGCCTGCTGGCCCAGTTCCAGGTCGCCAACGAGGCGGTGACGCGAGCGACGGCGCTCGGCGACGACCCGAGCGACGGCCTCGACGTGCGCGAGGGCCTGCTCAAGCAGATTTCCGAAATCGTCGGCGTCTCCACCATGGCGGTGGAGAACAACGGCCAGGCGCTCTACACCACCAGCGGCATCGCCCTGTTCGACAAGACGCCGCGCAAGGTCGAATTCACGCCCAGGCCCGCCTATGACGCGAATACGGCTGGCAACGCCATCAAGATCGATGGCGTGACGCTGACGGCGGGAGGCGGGTCCAGCACCTCGGCCATGGGTTCGCTTCAGGCGCTGCTGCAGGTGCGCGACGAAATCGCGCCGACCTTCCAGAAACAGCTCGACGAAATCGCCCGCGCCCTGACAACTAGCTTTGCTGAAGTTGATGGTTATGGTGCGACGGTAGCTGGACTTTTTACTTGGTCTGGCGTCAGCGCTGCGGCATCAATCCGTGTCGCTCAAAACGCTATTGATGACCCTAAGCGGTTGCGCGATGGTACCGTTAACGGTGGCGATGGTATCGATCCGCTCACTGGAAGTGTCAGTCAGAACTCCGCGGGTAACGCTGGCTACTCAACGCTGCTCGACAAATATGAAACTGGGCTCGATGCAAACAGATCGTTTGATCCTGCCGCTGGTCTTGATAGCAACACAAGCATCATGAAGTTTGCGACCCGCTCGGTGAGCTGGCTCGAAACGTACCGCAGCGGCGCCAATGCGGCGGCCGAAAGCAAATCCGCGCTGCTGTCGCGCACGACGGAAGCCTATTCCAGCGTCACCAGCGTCAGCCTCGACGAGGAAATGTCGCTGATGCTCGACATCGAACAATCCTACAAGGCGTCGGCGAAGCTGGTGAATGCCGTCGACGAAATGCTGAAGGCACTCCTATCCATCGCGAGTTAAGTCATGAAGACTTCTACAATTTCGAACCTGTCGATAACCAATGCGCTGCGAATGACGATGACGCAGACGCAGAAGGAACTGGTGGTTGCCCAGGCGGAATCCGTTTCCGGCAAGCATTACGACATGGGCATTTCGCTCGGCGCCAAGACGGCCCAGAGCCTCGATCTCAATCGTGAGGTCGACCGCCTGAAGGCGTTGAACACCTCCAACAGCCTGGTGACGACGCGCCTCGGCGCCTCCCAGGCGGCGTTGAAGGACATGGCGGCTTCGGGACAGGAAATTCTCAACACCGTTCTCGCCTTTGGCGGCAACGAAGACAGCCAGAGCCTCGCGACGTCGAAGACGTCCATTCAGAATTACCTGAATTCCATCGTGGAGAAGGCCAATTTTTCGAGCAACGGTGAGTATCTTTTTTCCGGCATCAACACCGATGTGAAGCCTCTCAAGGATACCGCCCTTTCCAGCACCTCGTCCTTCTTGCAGAGTGAGCTGGCCAGTTTCATGACGGCGAACGGCATCGCCAGCAAGTCGCAGATCACGGAAAGCCAGATGTCGACCTTCCTGTCGCAGGTCGAGGCGACGTTCACCAGCGACGCGTACTGGAAGGCGAATATCTCCAACGCCAGCGATACGAACACGCAAAGCCGCATCACGCAGGGCGAAGTGGTTCAGACCTCCGTCAACACCAATGAGCAATCGATGCGCAAGCTGGTGCTCGGATCGGCTGTCGCGCTGGAATTCATGGATGCATCCCTGCCTCCGAGCGCGCGGAACGCGGTTCAGAAATTTTCCCAGGACAAGCTTTATCAGGGCACCAATGGCATCACCGCCATGCAGGGCAAGCTCGGCCTGTCCGAGGAGCGGGTCAAGAAGGCCAGCGATTCGCTCGAATCCCAGCAGACGATCATCACCAAATATCTCGGCGATCTCGAAGGCGTCGATACGGTCGAGGTGGCCTCGCGCCTGAAGAGCCTTCTGTCGCTGGTCGATGCCTCCTACACGCTGACAGCGAGAATACAGCAGTTGAGCCTGGTCAATTTCCTTTGATGCAAAAGGAAAGAACGTGAAAATGAAGGATGCATGAATGTACCAGTTTTCATATGCCGAGATCATGGAGGACGGCGTCGCCGACGCCAAGGACCGTGAACGGCAGGTCCTAAACCGCTCGATTGAACTGCTGGGCGCCGCGCGCGACAAGCGGGAATATTCGCGGGAAGCGATCGAGGCCCTGTTTTATACGCGCCGCATCTGGATTCGTTTTATTGAAGACTTGAAACAGCCTGAAAACCAGCTCGATACCGAGCTTCGGGCCAACCTGATATCCATCGCCATCTGGATTCTCAAGGAATGCGACCGGATCAGGAAACGCCAGTCCGACAATTTTCAAGGCATTATCGACGTAACCACCATCATCAGGGATGGACTTAAATGAAAAGTACCCTACGCATTTCGCTCAAATCCGGCGAGCGCATTTTCATCAATGGAGCGGTGTTGCGGGTCGACCGCAAGGTTGCGTTGGAATTCCTGAACGATGTCACCTTCCTTCTGGAAAACCACGTGCTCCAGCCCGAGGACGCGACGACGCCGCTGCGTCAGCTCTACTTCATCGCCCAGATGATGCTGATTAATCCGGAAGGCGCCGAGCAGTCGCTCGCCATGTTCCGCAAGTCGGTCATCATGCTGCTCAACTGCTTCAAGGACGAGGAAGTGCTGGCCGAGCTGAAGCGTATCGACGGCCTCGTCTCCTCCGGCCGCGCCTTCGACGCCCTCAAGGCGATCCGCTCGCTTTATCCGACCGAGGATCGCATCCTCAACAATCACGAGATGGCGCCGGCGACCATCGAGCAGATCCGCAAGGAGATCGCACCATGGCGGTAGGCGGCGTCACCAACAATACGACGACACCGACGACGACGGGCAGCAAGGCGACGCAGGCGGCATCGGCCGCTTCGCTGAACTACAACAGCTTCCTGCAATTGCTGATCGCCCAGATGAAGAATCAGGATCCGACCAGCCCGATGGACGCAACGCAGCAGGTGACGCAGCTCGCCACCTTCTCGCAGGTCGAGCAATCGGTGCAGCAGAACAAGAACCTGGAAAGCCTGATCCGCTCCCAGTCGCTGACCCAGGCCTCCAGCTATATCGGCAAGACGATGATGAGCGCCGACGAAAAGGTCGTCGGCGTCGTCCAGGAAGTGCAGGTCTATTCGGACGGTCTCGTCGCCCTGACCAAGGAAGGCGGCAAGATCCTGATCCAGCCCGGCATCACCATTACCGATGGTTCGAAGCCGACCCCGCTCGGCGGCTCCAGCGATTCCAAGAGCGATTCCGCCTCGGCCGCCGACGCGACGTCCGGCGCGGGCTCGTCGACGAATACCGGCACCGGCACCGGCTCGGGCAATACCGGCGATAGCGACACCACGGGCTGACGCCGTCCCCGGCGGGCTGGCAGGCCGGCCCGCCATGCGGTAGAATGATGGTATGAAACGATCCGCGCCGGCGATTCGGCGCGGATGCGGCCCGCAAACCGATGGGCCCGCAAACCGATGGGAATGACTCCTGATGAATGAAGCCGACGCCCTCGATATCGTGCAGGCGGCTATTTGGACGGTGCTCGTCGCGGCCGGCCCCGCGGTTCTCGTGGCCATGGTCGTCGGCCTGGTCATCGCGCTGATCCAGGCGCTGACCCAGATCCAGGAAATCACGCTCACCTTCGTGCCGAAGATCGTCGCGATCTTCATCACCGTCGGGATCACGGCGCCGTTCATCGGCGGCCAGATTTCGCTGTTCACCAATTTGGTGTTCTCCCGCGTCCAGTCGGGCTTCTGACCGCGCGCCAATTCCTTCGATGTTTTTGAATGCGGCCTCACGTTCCCGTGCGGGCCGTTTGTCGTCGTAATCCGGTCATGCCCACTTTCGCGCAAGCTTCGATCTTTATGGGTCGGGTTCGAATTGGGTGAACCCGGCGTTTTCGCGCCGGTATCGTCCGCCTCTCATGAGGAGATGGAAAAAGACATGGCGCAATCAAATGCACTCTCGATGCCGAAATTCGCCGGCGGCGCCCGCGACATCGGCTTCGCGCTCGGCATCGTCGTAATTCTCTGCATCCTGTTCCTGCCCATTCCGGCTTTCCTGATCGATCTGGGGCTGGCCTTCTCGATCGCCTTCTCGGTGCTGATCCTGATGGTGGCCCTGTGGATCCAGAAGCCGCTCGATTTCTCGTCCTTCCCGACCATTCTCCTGATCGCGACGATGACGCGTCTGGCGCTCAACATCGCCACGACCCGCGTGATTCTCTCGCACGGAAACGAGGGCCACGACGCCGCCGGCCATGTCATCGCCGGCTTTTCGGCGCTGGTCATGTCCGGTGACTTCGTCATCGGTGTCATCGTCTTCCTGATCCTGGTGACGGTGAACTTCATCGTCATCACCAAGGGCGCGACGCGTATCGCCGAAGTTGGCGCCCGCTTCACCCTCGACGCCATCCCCGGCAAGCAGATGTCGATCGACGCCGACCTTTCGGCCGGCATCATCGACGAGAAGGAGGCGCAGCGCCGCCGCCGCGAACTGGAGGAGGAAAGTTCCTTCTTCGGTTCGATGGACGGTGCCTCGAAATTCGTGCGCGGCGATGCCGTCGCCGGCCTGCTGATCACCGCCATCAACATTTTCGGCGGCATCATCATCGGCTATTTCCGCCACGGCATGCCGATCGGCGAGGCGGCAGACGTCTTCGTCAAGCTTTCGGTCGGCGACGGTATCGTCTCGCAGGTTCCCGCCCTTATCGTTTCGCTCGCCGCCGGCCTGCTGGTGTCGCGCGGCGGCACCGCCGGCTCCACCGACCAGGCGGTCGTCAACCAGCTCAGCGGCTATCCGCGCGCCCTGTCCGTGGCGGCGGCGCTGATGGTGCTGCTGGCGCTCATCCCCGGCCTGCCGATGCTGCCTTTCATGGCGCTTGGCGGGATCATGGCCTTCGGCAGTTGGTACATCCCGCGCCGCCAGGCGCAGGAAGATCAACTCATCCGCGAGCAGGCGGAGACCGAGGCGGTCCAGACCAAGGAACAGGAAAAGGATTCGGTCAAGTCGGTGCTCAAGACGGCGGAGATCGAGCTGGCGCTCGGCAAGCTGGTCTCCACCCGCCTGCTCGGCGCCCATCAGGAACTGGCCTTCCGCGTCGGTAAGATGCGCCGCAAGTTCGCCAGCCAGTACGGCTTCGTCGTCCCGGAAATCAAGGTCAGCGACGACATCGCCATTCCGGAAAAATCCTACCAGATCCGCATCCACGGCACGACGGTCGCTTCCAATACGCTGCGCGTCGGCGAAGTTCTGGTCGTCACCGGCTCCGGCCGCAAGCCTTCGGTGCCGGGCGACGAGATTCGCGAACCCGCCTTCGGCATGCCGGCGGTCTCGGTGCTCGAAGCCTTCGCCGAAGATCTCCGGCGCGAGGGCTTCCACCCGATCGACAACGTGTCGGTGGTGCTGACCCATGTCAGCGAAGTCATCCGCAACAACCTGCCGCAGCTTCTGTCCTACAAGGACGTCAAGGTGCTGATCGACCGGCTCGACCCGGAATACAAGAAGCTGGCGGACGAGATCTGCTCGTCGCACATGTCCTATTCCGGCCTGCAGGCGGTGCTGAAGCTGCTGCTGGCCGAGCGCGTCTCGATCCGCAACCTGCATCTCATCCTCGAAGCGGTGGCCGAGCTTGCGCCGCATGTGCGCAAGACCGAGCAGATCGTCGAGCATGTGCGCGTGCGCATGGCCCAGCAGCTCTGCGGCGATCTCGCCGATAACGGCACGCTGCGCGTGCTGCGCCTCGGCAGCAAGTGGGATCTGGTATTCCACCAGGCGCTCAAGCGCGACAACAAGGGCGAAGTGGTCGAATTCGATATCGATCCGCGCAGCCTTGAGGAGTTCAGCGAACAGGCAAGCCGTGTTATTCGTGAATTCATGGATCGCGGCCTGCCGTTCGTGCTTGTCACTTCGCCCGAAACGCGCTCCTATGTGCGGATGATCATCGAGCGCCTGTTCGCCACCCTTCCGGTGCTGTCGCATGTGGAATTGGCAAAGGGCATCGAGATCAAGATTTTGGGCTCCATTTCATGATCGACGATCCCCAGGGGACTGTGCTTGCCTTCTTCGTGGTCCTGTGCCGCATCGGAGGCTGCATCATGGTCCTGCCGGGGTTTTCGTCGGCGCGCCTGCCGGTGACGGTTCGCATGATGACGGCGCTGGCGTTGTCGATGGCGCTGCTGCCGCTGCTCTGGGATGCTGTCTATCCGAAAGTGTCCGGCGATCAGGCGACCTTCGTCGCCCTGGTCGTCTCGGAAATGGCAATCGGTGTGATGTACGGCATGATCGCCCGTTTCTTTACGCTCGGCGTGCAGTTCGTCGGCACGGTCGTGACGATGATGATCGGCTTCAATGCGCCGCCCGCCAGCGATGTGCTTGAAGATACCGCCGAAAACCAGCTCACCAACATGCTGAGCTTCGCGGCGCTGATGGTGCTGTTCTCGCTCGATTTCCACCACGTCGTCTTTCGCGCGGTGATGGAATCATACGATACCATGCCGGCCGGCGTGATGTTCAATTCCCAGAAATCCTTGATCACGCTCACCGATACGCTGGTGGAGACGACGCGCATCATGCTGCGCCTCTCCAGCCCCTTCATTCTCTACGGATTGATGTTCAACGTCTCCATCGGCCTGATCAACAAGCTGGCGCAGCAAGTGCCGGTCTACTTCATTTCGGCGCCTTATCTGATCACCGGCGGCCTGTTCATGCTGTATCTGTCGGTGGCGGCGATGCTTCGGCAGTTCGCCGACGCGTTCCCGACCGTTTTCATCGGACACTAATCTCCAGCAACGGGAAACGGACCCATGGGCCCCGAAAGCCGATCCAAGAAACTGAAGCGCCTCGTCAATGTGCAGCGCCAGCTCGAAAAGATGGCCGAGAGCGATCTTGCCGCCACTGCCCGCCAGCGTCGGGAGGTTGCCGAATCGATGGAGGTCGTCATCGAGGCGATCGGGGCGATGGACGGGGTGCACCGGCTGTTCGCGCAGAATTATGCGGAGCGATTCGGCCGGCTGACATTGCGCGACCAGCAGTTGACCGGCGTCCAGCGCATGCAGGAGATCCGCGTGCTGCGCGAACGCACCAAGGGCGACCGCCTGGAGGGCCATATGAAGGAGGCGCGTATGGATGAAGATCGCCTGCAAGCCGATGAATCCATTTATGATCTTATCGACATGCAGAACATGTTGGCCACGCCAGCCTCCAGCAAGCTTGAGGAGCCATAACTGTGTTCATCTTATCGAGAGGACATGAGACGTGGCAATTTCACCCCCGAGCGATCTCGTTCTGGATGTCGTCAAGGCAGCCGATCCGGCGAGCGTCCAGGCGGCCCAGGACAAGCTGAGGGCCTCGCGCGCGGCAACGGCGGCGCGCAGCCTGACGGAACAGGGCGCAGGTTTCGACACCACGCTCGACCGGCTCGACGGCACCGCCTCGGGTCTCGGCAATGCCCAGTCGAAAAAATCGAAATCCATTCCGGAAGCCTATCACAAGTTCGAGGCCATGGTGCTGCAGAACTTCGTGAGCTCCATGCTTCCGGAAAATGAGGAAGTCTACGGCAAAGGAAATGCCGGCGAAATGTGGAAGAGCATGATGGCGGAACAGTTCGCCGGTGCGATCGCCAAGAGTGGCGGTGTCGGCATCGCCGATCAGATGTATTCGCAAGCCCTCGCTCGGGCACAGAACAAAGAGGTCAGCAATCTGTCCACCGATGAAAACAGCCGGAAAATGGCTCTGAGCGCGATTGACGAGTTCCAGCGCAAGACCTTCGGCACGGTGACAGCAGATATTGAAAGGTCCGATAACTCATGAGCGGCGCAGTGAATGTGGAAACGGTTTCCAGCGATTACCGGATCAAATCGGTGCTCGGCCGGCTTGAAATGATCATCGACAACGAGAACACCCGGATCGGCGCCGATCCAGAGTTCGATCTCAAGGTGTCGAATGCCCATAAGAGCCGCTGCCTGTACGAGCTGACCATGCTGATCCGCGACACGGATCCGCGCGAGATGTCGAGCCGCTACATCGACCAGCTTCATGGCCTGAAGGGCAAGCTTGCCGTCAACGCCCAGCGCGTCGAGGCGCATCTGGAAGCCGTGCGCGCCGTCGCCGACATCCTCAAGAGTGCCGTCCAGGAAGCGGACGCCGATGGCACCTATTCCCAGGAACAGTTCCGCTACAGCGAGATCTGATGGTCAAGCTCATCCTCACCGGCGCCTGGGTCTGCATCGTCACGCTGGTGACGGTCTATTTCTCCGTCGTCATGGCGACGGCCCCGGCCGATCATGCCGAGGCCGACAAGCCGGCGCTCGAACTGTCCAAGGGCGAGACGATCACCGTGCCCGTCATCACGAAGGGCAAGGTGGCCGGCTATTTCCTCAGCAAGATCTCCTTCATGCTCGACCAGAAGAAGGCGAAAGAGCTGAAGGTGCCGATGACGGAATATCTGACCGACGCACTCTACACCATGCTGGTCGGCAACAGGATGGTCGACATCGCCGACACCGCTTCCTTCAACCTGGACGATTTCCGCGCCAAGGTGAAGGAGGATATGAACAAGCGCCTCGGCGACGAGATCATTCATGACGTGCTGGTCGAGCAGCTCGATTTCCTCGCCAAGTCCGACACCCGTGTCGGCGGCGGCAACGACGAGATGAAGAAACCGGTCAAGATCGTCGAGGGCACGCCCGCCGAAGGCGCCGAGGCTGCACCCGCGCCTGCATCCGCCCATTGATCGGGCGATCCCGCCGGATGCTCTGATTTTCATGCGATCCGCCTCCCTCGGGGGCGGATTTTGCGTTGCGGTGCGGGGCCGGCATTAACCCTTTGTTTGCCATGTCTGCTTAGGCTGTCTTAAGGAATCCGAATCCTCGTATCGACTTCGGATCGGGCATCGGGCGGACAGGGCCATGGCGTTTCATCAGACTGCATCGCGAAAGACGGGATATGCCGATGCCGATCCGGCCTGGTGGCAGGAGCGGGCAGGCGGCCGGGTGGACGTCGTCCAGCCGCGCGAACCGCGCCTGACCGATCGCATCGGCGCCATCCTCACCCGGCATGACGGCTATGAAGCCACGCTGTCGCGCATCGAGATGGCCGCCTATGACGACGAACCGGCTGATTTCGAGGAAGAGCGGCCGCCCCGCGCCGCGCGTCGCGCCAGGCCGGCGCGCCGCTTCGCCTGGGGGCTGGTCGCTTTCGGCGCGGCGCTGAGCGCCTGCGCTGCGATCGGCCTGTGGGCGATGCTGTCGCGTGAGGAGGGCGCGCCCGCCCAGGCGAAGATCGCCTTGTCGCTCGACGGCATCACCGATATCGCCGAAAAACGGGCTATCCTCGGCGACCAGGCCCGTGTCCTCGTCGCCCCGACCAATCTCGCTCGCGTCGTTGAGCGCGCCCATCTCGACCGAGACCCCGAATTTTCCGGCGCATCCGGCGGTGTGCTGGGCATGCTCGGTGATCTCGTTTCCGGCAATGGCGATCCCGGCCGCAGCGCCGAGGATCGCTTGCGCCGTGTCGTCGCCACCGAAATCGATGCCCGCGACAATGCCATCCTGCTGACCGTGCGCTCCAGCGATGCGGCGAAATCCGATGCCATCGCCCAGGAAATCGCCGCCTCCTATGCGGAAGCCGCAAGCGGCCCGGTGCGCAATGTCGATCCGCCCAAGCCGGCCGTCTATGCCGAGGCGCCGCGGGTGGCTGCGCCGGCGCTCGACAAGGCCGAGGCCGAGCTTGCCGCCTTCACCGCCGCCGGCGGCGACAAGCTGGCCGAAGCCACCCGCCTCAAGACCGAGCTGGACCGCCTGCACGCAGAAAATGCCGCCGCGCAAAAACGCCTGCTGGAAGAAAGCGGCAAGAGCGATGCCGGCACGCTGGCAAGCCTGCTCGACGGCAGCTTTCCGCCGGAACTGCTGACGCCCACGCTCGACGACCTGCGTGGCCGTTATGTCAGCGCCAAGCTCGCGGTGGAGCAGATGGCGCAGGCGCTCGGCCCCCGCCATCCGCGTCTGCAGACGGCGCAGGGGCAGGCCGACGCCCTGAAATCCGATCTCGAACGGGAAATCCGCGGCGTGCTTGCCGATGCCCGCGCCGCGCTGCAGCAGGCGCAGGACAAGGCGCAGGCTCTGGCCGTCAAATCCGCCGACACCGCCAAAAAGCTGCGCGCCACCGGCGTCGATGTCGATAAGCTGCAGCAATTGCAGGCCGCCGTCGATGCCGCCCGCGAGGCCCGGCAGGACTCGATCACCACCGCCTCCATTCCCGCCGCCGCCGCCAAGCCGGTCACCGGCATGGTCGAGCGCATCGAGCGGCCGGCCATGCCGCCGCTTTCAGGCGAGACAGGCGCGGAAACCACAGTGACCGGCCTGATGGCCATCCTGGCGCTGGCCGTCGCCACCGGCGCCGGCGTCATCGGGCTGACACGCTTCGCCCGCCGCAAGCTGGCCGGCACGACCGTCGACGACCATGAGGATATGGCCGAGGAGAGCCGTGCGATGGACTGGCGGGCTCCCGTCCACACCCGCGCCGAGCCGGATTCTTTCACGCAGGAGGATTGGCATCCGGAACCGGCCGTCGAGGATCTCGTGCAATTGCGTCGTCAGGTCGCAGCGCTGAAGCAGCGGGTGCAGGATTTTTCGCAAACGCGTTATCGCCACGATGGATAAAAACGACTAAGAACGCTTCCGCAAATGCCGCATTCGGACAGTTCGGGACGCTCGCAGGCAAATCCTCGCGACGCACTCGCCTTAAACTGCCCGGCAGGATCGGCAGGCCACAGCATTTCCAGGAAACGTGTGAAACGGTTTCCGTGCGGAAATGTGGCGAGATACATGAGCGGGAGCGACACAGGTGACAGTGATTTTGGATGGGAAGCAGGTCGCCGCCTCGGTGATCGATGCGGTCAAGACAGCCACGGCATCGCTGGAAACGGAAACCGGCGTCAGGACCGGGCTGGCGGTGGTCATTGTCGGCGACGACCCGGCCAGCCACGCCTATGTCGGCGCCAAGAGCCGCATGGCCAAGGAATGCGGCTTCAACTCCGTCCAGCACACCCTGCCGGAAGAAACGACACAGGAAGATCTGGCGGCGCTGGTCGCCAGCCTCAACGCCGATCCCTCCGTCCATGGCATCCTCGTGCAACTGCCGCTGCCGAAACACCTGAAATCCGATCCGATCATCCAGTCGATCCTGCCGGAAAAGGACGTTGACGGCCTGCATGTGGTCAATGCCGGCAAGCTCGCGACCGGCGATCTCGAAACCGGCCTGATCTCCTGCACCCCGGCGGGTTCGATGCTCCTGGTGCGCCAGGCGCATGGCACTGATCTTTCCGGCCTTAACGCCGTCGTCATCGGCCGCTCCAACCTGTTCGGCAAGCCGATGGGCCAATTGCTGCTCAACGCCAATGCCACCGTCACCATGGCGCATTCGAAGACGAAGAACCTTGCAGAGGTCTGCGCCCGCGCCGATATTCTCGTCGCCGCCGTCGGCCGCCCGGAAATGGTCAAGGCGAGCTGGGTCAAGCCCGGCGCCACCGTCATCGATGTCGGCATCAACCGCATCCCGGCCCCGGAGCGCGGTGAGGGCAAGTTCCGCCTGGTCGGCGATGTCGCCTTTGCCGAATGCGCCGAGATCGCCTCGGTGATCTCGCCGGTCCCCGGCGGCGTCGGTCCGATGACCATCGCCATGCTGATGGCCAACACCGTCATCGCCGCCCACCGCGCCGCCGGCCAGCCGGCCCCGAAATTCTGAACACGCGGCTTGAGCGCCGGTTGTTCGGCCATACATCCCTCTGTAGATTGACCGTCTGGAGGAGGATCGCAGGCATGGCGCTCAAGCGGATGGACAATATTGGAATCGTCGTCGAAGATCTCGACGCGACAATCGATTTCTTTCGCGAACTCGGCCTCGACCTCGAGGGACGGGCCACGATCGAAGGTGAATGGGCCGGACGGGTCACGGGGCTTGGCGACCAGCATGTCGAGATCGCTATGATGCGCACGCCTGATGGACACAGCCGGCTCGAACTCTCGCGCTTCCTCAGGCCGGCCGTCGTGGCGGATCACCGGACCGCCCCGGTCAACGCCCTCGGCTACCTCCGCGCCATGTTCACGGTCGATGACATTGCCGATACGCTTGAAAGGCTTCGCAGGCGCGGTGCCGAACTCGTGGGCGAAGTCGTCGATTACAAGGACGTTTACCGGCTCTGCTATATCCGTGGCCCCGAAGGGCTTCTCATCGGGCTCGCGCAGGAGCTCGGCCATCCCGCCGGGAAGGTCGGCTAGAGCATTTCCAGCCGAAGCGTGATCGTTTCGGCGTCGGACAATGCGAAAAAACAAAAAGATAGCGCATTTTGAGCCGGAGCGAAATCGCTCCGTCAGCCCGGCGCTGGGCCGGTGGAGGCCCGCACGATCAGTTCCGCCTTCCACAATTCCTGCAGCGGATAGTCGGCAAACGGCCGGTCGCGGTTGATCAGCCGTTCGGCGATGCGCATGCCGGCGGCGCGCAGCGACGAGCGGGTGGTGGTCAGCGGTACCGAAAAATTCTCCGGCCGCAGCACCGGCAGCACGTCGTCATGAGCGATCAGCGACATATCCTCGCCGAGCTTCATCCCCGCGCCGTTCAGCGCCCTGACGACGCCGAGCGCCAGCACGGTGCTGGCGCAGAGCAGGGCGGTCGGCCGCGCGGCAAGGGCGAGGAAGCGCTCGGTGGCGATCAGGCCGTTGTCGTCGGTCATCGGCGAATGGCTTGCCAGCGCCGGATCGAGCGTCAGCCCCCATTCGCCCAGCGCCCGTTCGACGCCCGCCTTGCGGCGCACGGCGAAATCATAATGCGCCTGGCCGTTGATCAGCGCGATGCGCCGGTGGCCGAGTTGCAGCAGCAGCTTCGTCGCATCGTAGAACGCCGCCTCGTTGTCTATGTCGACGTAAGGATAGTCTTCGAGCGCGTGCAGCGACCGGCCATGGACGATATAGGGCAGCGACAGGCTGCGCAGCATGTCGAGACGGGCGTCATTGGGCCGCATATAGGCAATCATCAGCGCATCGACATTGCCGCTTACCGCAAGACGCCGCAGCGCTCCGACCTCGTCCTCGGGGTCTGCCGGCATCATCACCAGATGGTGATCGTGGCGCAGCGCCGTCTCGCCGATGCCGCTCAAAAATTCGCCGAAATGGATATCGGATTCGTGTCCCGGCGCGGTCGGCATGACCATGCCGATGGAGCCGGCCTTGCCGGTCGCCAGCCGCTGCGCCGCCTTGTTGGGGCGGTAGCCGGTTTCCTTGACCGCCCGCAGCACGCGTTCGCGGGTCTGGGCGTTCACCTCCGGATAGCCGTTCAGGGCGCGGCTCACCGTCGTCTGCGACAGGCCGAGCAGCTTTGACAGTTCTTTCAAGTTCATTCCGGCATTCCCCGCAAGCTTCCGCGACGCTTCAACCCGTTGGTCCGCAAGGGGATCGCACATGCGTTTGATCGGGTCGAGGCTGCGACCGAATGTCCAGTCGCCTGTCTCAAAGCGCTTGCGGAGGATGTAACAGTCATGGGAAAAGTGTCAAACCGAAAAATGTGTCGCTGCGCAGCAAAACCTTGATGCATCTGCGAAAACAAAAGTTTTGCGCGGTCTGCGGGAAATTCGCTTGACTCGCTTTCGCCGACAATGAGATGAAAGAAAAACCAAAGCGCTTTGAAGAATGCCGGCAATCTTGCCGTCATCGCAAGTATTCGGGCTCGCTGTGGGTTTGGGAGGTTTACATCATGACGAAGTCTTTCTGGCTCGGCGTCGCCGCGGCCGCTCTTCTGGCGTCTGCGGCCAACGGCGCCGATCTGAAATTCAAGCCGGGCGAGGATTCGCGGTTCAACTGGGCGAGCTATGACGCCTTCAAGGCGGCGCATTCCGACCTCAAGGGCGAAAGCGTCAGCATCTTCGGCCCCTGGCGCGGCGACGACGAAACGCTGTTCACGAGCGTTCTCGCCTATTTCATCGAGGCGACCGGCATCGACGTCAAATATTCGTCCTCGGAAAATTACGAGCAGCAGATCGTCATCGACACGCAGGCCGGTTCGCCGCCGAACATCGCCATCCTGCCGCAGCCCGGCCTTCTCGCCGATCTCGCCGCCAAGGGTTTTCTGACGCCGCTCGGCGAAAAGGAAGCCGGCTGGGTCAAGGAGAATTATGGCGCAGGCCAGTCCTGGGTCGATCTCGGCACATACAAGGGCAAGGACGGCAAGGCTGATTTCTTCGCCTTCCCCTACAAGGCCGACGTGAAGTCGCTGGTCTGGTACGTGCCCGAAAACTTCGAGGAAGCCGGCTACGAAGTGCCCAAGACCATGGAAGATCTGATCGCGCTCAGCGACAAGATCGTTGCCGATGGCGGCACGCCCTGGTGCATCGGCCTCGGTTCCGGCGGCGCCACCGGCTGGCCGGCCACCGACTGGGTCGAGGACATGATGCTGCGCACCCAGCAGCCCGATGTCTACGACAAGTGGGTCACCAACGAGATCAAGTTCAACGATCCCGCCGTTGTCGGCGCCATCGAGGAATTCGGCAAGTTCGCGTTGACGCCCAAATATGCCGATGGCGGCCCAGCCGGCGTCGCCTCCACCGATTTCCGCGATAGCCCCAAGGGCCTGTTCGGCGTGCCGCCGAAGTGCTACCTGCACCATCAGGCCTCGTTCATCCCGTCCTTCTTCCCCGAGGGCACCAAGCTCGGCCAGGATGCGGATTTCTTCTACATGCCGCCCTATGCCTCCAAGCCCGATCTCGGTCGTCCGGTGCTGGGCGCCGGCACGCTGGTTACCGTCACCAAGGATTCCAAGACGGCGCGCGCCTTCCTCGACTTCCTGAAGACGCCGATCGCCCATGAGATCTGGATGGCGCAATCCGGCTTCCTGACGCCCTACAAGGCAGTGAACGTCAAGGCCTATGGCAACGACACGCTGCGCAAGGAAGGCGAAATCCTGACGACCGCCACCACCTTCCGCTTCGACGGTTCCGACCTGATGCCCGGCAAGATCGGCGCCGGCGCCTTCTGGACCGGCATGATCGACTATGTCGGCGGCAAGCCGGCCGCAGACGTCGCAGCCGACATCCAGAAGGCCTGGGACGCGATCAAGTAACGTAGAGGCCGTTTCTCCTCTGCCGTTTGCCGCGAAAACACCTTCTCCCCTCGGGGGAGAAGGTGGCCCGAAGGATCGGCTGAGGAGGGACGCGGAGCGCATGGAAACGCTTGGCTTTCTGCCTTCGGCATCCCCCTCATCCGCTGCCGCGCCCTCCTCCCCGAGGGGAGAAGGGGTGTTCGGGACGGCTTCGTTTCACATGGGCATGCCTTGCCTGCGGGCGGGGAAGGGCATCAAAAAATATCGGGGAGGGGCGCATGTTTGAGCAGATCGCGTCTGCTGTCGGGGTCATGGTGGCGGGCGTTCTCGCCTGCATTGCTTATTTCTGGTTGTCGAACAAGATGCTCGACATGGCTTTCCCCGTGCGGGACGGCGATGTGATGGCTGCGTCGCAGAGCCTGCGCCGCCGCGCCATGGTGCGGCCCTGGCTGTTCGTCGGCCCGGCACTGTTCCTGCTGGTCGTCTATCTGGTCTATCCGGTCGTCGCCACCCTGATCCTGTCCTTCTACGATCGCGGCGGCCAGAATTATATCGGTTTGTCCAACTATCAATGGGCGCTCGGCGACCGCGATTTCCGTCAGTCGATCTTCAACAACATCCTCTGGCTCGCCGTCGTGCCGGCGGCCTGCACCTTCTTCGGGCTGATCGTCGCCGTTCTGACCGACCGCATCTGGTGGGGCAACATCGCGAAAAGCCTGGTATTCATGCCGATGGCGATCTCCTTCGTCGGCGCCTCGGTCATCTGGAAATTCGTCTACGACTACCGCGCCGAAGGCGAGACGCAGATCGGCATCCTCAATGCCGTCGTGCAGGCGCTGGGCGGCAATCCGCAGGTGTGGATCGCGCTGCCCTTCTGGAACAATTTCTTCCTGATGGCGATCCTGATCTGGATCCAGACGGGTTTCGCCATGGTCATCCTTTCCGCCGCGTTGCGCGGCATCCCGGAAGAGACCATCGAGGCTGCCGTCATTGACGGCGCCAATGGCTGGCAGATCTTCTGGAAGATCATGGTGCCGCAGATCTGGGGCACGATCGCCGTCGTCTGGACGACGATCACCATCCTGGTCTTGAAGGTGTTCGACATCGTGCTGACCATGACCAACGGCCAGTGGAGCACCACGGTTCTCGCCAACCTGATGTTCGACTGGATGTTCCGCGGCGGCGGCGACAGCGGCCGAAGTGCGGCGATTGCCGTCATCATCATGCTGGCGGTGACGCCGATCATGGTCTGGAATATCCGCCGCGCCAACCGCGAGATGGGAGGGCACTGACATGGCCGCCGCAATGATGCAAATCCGCCGTATCGGCCTGCCGCGCCTCTTCGTCCATGTCAGCGTGCTCGTCATCGTGCTGCTCTGGCTGTTCCCGACGCTCGGCATCTTCGTCAGCGCCCTGCGCGACAAGGATCAACTGGCCGTTTCCGGCTGGTGGACGGCGTTTTCCACCTCCAAGCGCACCGAGGTGGCGCGCCTTGCCGATGCCACGGCGCAGAAGCAGGAGGGCACGCTCTACGTAATCTCCGGCAATGTCTGGGAGGGCGCCACGCCCCGCACCATCGAAAGCTTCGGCACCCGCATCCAGGAGCCGGCCGCCTACAAGGCCGGCGACACCGCCGATCTCGGCGAGGGGGAGCAGTTGCAGGTCAATGCCGATGGCAGCTACCGCTACACCAAGGCGGCCGCCTTCGACGGCGCGCGCGGCAAGCGCATCTATCTCACGGTCTCGACGCCGCCGGAATTCACCACCGACAATTACAACACGGTGCTGAATTCGGAAGGCATCGGCCGCTCCTTCATCAATTCGCTGACGGTCGCCATCCCCGCGACGATCATCCCGATCCTGATCGCCGCCTTCGCCGCCTATGCCCTGTCGTGGATGCATTTCCCGGGGCGCAATTTCATGATCGCCATGGTGGTCGGCCTCATCGTCGTGCCGCTGCAAATGTCGCTCATTCCGTTGTTGAGGATGTATAACGAGATCGGCACCATCTTCGGCGTGCCCTCAAAGACCTATGCCGGGATCTGGCTGGCGCACACCGCCTTCGGCATGCCGCTCGCCATCTACCTGCTGCGCAACTACATGGTCGGCCTACCCAGGGAGATCATCGAATCCGCCCGCGTCGACGGCGCCAGCGATTTCGAGATTTTCGTCAAGATCATCCTGCCGCTCTCCTTCCCGGCGCTGGCCTCCTTCGCCATTTTCCAGTTCCTCTGGGTCTGGAACGACCTGCTGGTCGCCATGGTCTTCCTCGGCACTGCCAAGGAGCAGCTCGTGCTGACCGGCCATCTCAACGCGCTGCTCGGCTCGCGCGGCGGCAATTGGGAAATCCTGACGGCGTCGGCTTTCATCACCATCATCGTTCCCCTGATTGTCTTCTTCGCTCTGCAGCGCTATCTCGTGCGCGGTCTGCTGGCGGGATCGGTCAAGGGCGGCTGATTCTCTCCTCCCACGACTCATTGGATTCGATAGGCATGAACATTTCCCCGGATTCTCCCCTGACGCCGGACAAGGACTGGTGGCGCGGCGCGGTCATCTACCAGATCTACCCGCGCTCCTTCCAGGATTCGAACGGCGACGGCGTCGGCGACCTCAAGGGCATCACCGCACGGCTCGGCCATGTCGCGTCCCTCGGCGCCGATGCCATCTGGATCTCGCCCTTCTTCACCTCGCCGATGAAGGATTATGGCTACGACGTCGCCAATTACGAGGATATCGATCCGATCTTCGGCACGCTTGCCGATTTCGACGCGCTGATCGCCGAGGCCCATCGTCTCGGCATCCGGGTGATGATCGACCTGGTGATCTCCCACACCTCCGACCAGCACCCGTGGTTCGTCGAAAGCCGCTCCAGCCGCTTCAACCCCAAGGCGGATTGGTATGTCTGGGCCGACGCCAAGCCGGACGGCTCGCCGCCCAACAACTGGCTGTCGATCTTCGGCGGCTCGGCCTGGCAGTGGCATTCGACCCGCATGCAATATTACATGCACAATTTTTTGACCTCGCAGCCGGATCTCAACCTGCACAATCCGCAGGTCCAGGACGCGCTGCTCGCCATTGCCCGCTTCTGGCTGCAGCGCGGCGTCGATGGCTTCCGGCTGGACACGATCAACTTCTATTTCCACGATCTGGAACTGCGCGACAATCCGGCGCTGGCTCCGGAAGCCCGCAACGCCAACACGGCGCCGGCCGTGAACCCCTATAATTTCCAGGAACATCTCTACGACAAGAACCGGCCGGAAAACCTCGCCTTCCTCAAGCGTTTTCGCGCCGTCATGGAGGAATTTCCGGCGATCGCCGCCGTCGGCGAGGTCGGCGACAGCCAGCGCGGACTGGAAATCGTCGGGGAATACACCTCCGACAACGACAAGATGCATATGTGTTATGCCTTCGAATTCCTGGCGCCCGATCCGTTGATCCCCCGGCGCGTCGCCGAGGTGCAGCGCGCCTTCGAGGCGGCCGCGCCGCAGGGCTGGGCCTGCTGGGCCTTCTCCAACCATGACGTCGTGCGCCATGTCAGCCGCTGGGGCGGTCAGGTGGAAGACAAGGACGGTTTCGCCAAGATGCTCGCCGGCCTGCTTCTGTCGCTGCGCGGCTCGGTCTGCCTTTATGAGGGCGAGGAACTCGGCCTGACCGAGGCCGATCTTTCCTATGAGGATTTGCGCGATCCCTACGGCATCGAATTCTGGCCGGAATTCAAGGGCCGCGACGGTTGCCGCACGCCGATGGTCTGGGAAGCCGATGCCACCCATGGCGGCTTCACCGTCGCCGGCCGTTCCTGGCTACCGACACCGGTCGAACATTTGCCGAAGGCGGTGGATCGCCAGGCCGGCAATCCGCGCTCGGTGCTGGAGCTCTATCGCCGCTTCCTCGCGTTCCGCAAACGCCATGCGGCCTTTGCCAAGGGAACGATTGCGTTTTTCGAACCGGAAAACTCGATTCTCGCCTTTACCCGGCATTACGAGGGTGAAACATTGCTCTGCCTGTTCAACATGAGCGGCGAACCGGGCGCCATCGCCTTGCCGGCCGGCAACTGGCAGGCGCTTGCCGATCACGGTTTTGAAAGCCGGCAGAGCGTCGAGGCCATCGAATTGCCGGCATGGGGCGCGTTCTTTGCACGGCTGGCCGGATAGACTATTCAGAACCGAATCCGGGAGGGCTTGGCGCTTTCCCGGAATGCGAACGGGATATGAGTTAGGGAGGGGAAAATGACCGGAGTCGTTCTCAAGGACATCCGCAAGTCTTACGGGCAGGTGCATGTTCTGCACGGCATCGATCTCGAAGTCGCCCAAGGCGAATTCGTGGTGTTCGTCGGTCCGTCCGGCTGCGGCAAGTCGACACTTCTGCGCATGATCGCCGGGCTGGAGGAAATCACCTCCGGCGACATGCAGATCGCCGGCCAGCGGGTGAACGAGGTGCCGCCTTCCAAGCGCGGCATCGCCATGGTCTTCCAGTCCTATGCGCTCTATCCGCACATGACGGTCTACGACAACATGGCCTTCGGCATGCGCATCGCCGGCGAGAGCAAGGAAGAGATCGATCGCCGCGTGCGTGCCGCCGCCGACATCCTGCAACTCACCAATTATCTGGAACGCCTGCCGAAGGCGCTTTCTGGCGGCCAGCGCCAGCGCGTCGCTATCGGCCGCGCCATCTGCCGCGATCCGAAAGTCTTCCTGTTCGACGAGCCGCTGTCGAACCTCGACGCGGCCCTGCGCGTCGCCACCCGCATCGAGATCGCCAAGCTCAAGCAGTCGATGCCGGATACGACGATGATCTACGTCACCCATGACCAGGTGGAGGCGATGACGCTCGCAGACCGCATCGTCGTGCTTTCGGCCGGCCATATCGAGCAGGTCGGGGCGCCGCTCACGCTTTACGAGCGTCCCGCCAACCTGTTCGTCGCCCGCTTCATCGGCTCGCCGGCGATGAACATCATCCCGGCGACCATCCGCGAGACCGGCGAGACGACCGAAGTGACGCTGGCCGGGGGCAAATCGGTGCGCGTCGGCATCGCCACGCCCGCGTCGGAGAAGGGCAGGAACGCCAGCTTCGGTATTCGCCCGGAAGACCTGCAGATCGCCAGCGGCGAGAACTACCTGTTCGAGGGCGAGATCGCCATCGTCGAGGCGCTGGGCGAAGTGACCCTGCTCTATATCGAGGGGCTGGTGCCGGGCGAACCGATCATCGTCAAGATCCCCGGCATCGTCCAGGCGGAGAAGGGCGAGAGGCTGCGCTTCTCCGCGCCGGCCGAAAAGATGCATCTCTTCGACGGCGAGGGCCGCAGCTATCGCCGTTAAAAATCCCGGCTCGGGCGGGCGCTAACACACTCTGTTAAGCGCTTGCCGCTACCCTGAACCGACATCGGAGTCGGGAGTATATGTCGTGTCTTTGTCTGCGGGTCGTGGTCATTTTCTGAACAAGGAAGAGTCGTTCATGTATGATCGCGAAACGCGATTCACCATGGAAGACACGATGAACGCGGCGCGTATCGAATATACGGAAAAGGGCGTCATGAACATGGCGTCGCGCCGCTGCGACATCATCCGCATCTCGCGCAGCCAGGCGGTGCTCGGATTGCTGACCCAGTATAGCCTGCCGCAGCAGTTCTATCTCGACATTCCCGACGCGCGCATCACCAAAGTCGGCTGCCTTCTGATGCGCGTCAACGCCAACAACACCATCGAGGTCCGTTTCCTGCGCGTTCTCAGCGAAAAGGAAATGAACCGCATCTTCGTCTATTCCACCCATCCTGCTCATCGTGACCGGGTGTTGGATGTGCGCGCCTGGTAAGGCGCAACACTTTCAGCTTCGCATAAGAAAACCCGGCGTTTTCGCCGGGTTTTTTGTCGGACGTTAGAACAGGACGCTGGCGCCCATGTCGGCGGTGCCGGCGGCGCGGCGGAAGGGGGCGAAGAGTTCGCGGCCCATGCCGTATTCATTGCCGTCGAGGTCGACGACCGCAGGCGCGCGGGCGCCGAATTCGGCGGCGTCGACCAGCACTTCCAGCGTGCCGGAAACGGCATCGAGGCGGATCATGTCGCCGTCGCGGATGCGGGCGATCGGGCCGCCTTCGCTGGCCTCCGGCGTCAGGTGGATGGCGGCCGGCACCTTGCCGGAAGCGCCGGACATGCGCCCGTCGGTGACCAGCGCCACGGTGAAGCCGCGATCCTGCAGGACACCGAGGGGAGGGGTCAGCCGGTGCAGTTCCGGCATGCCGTTCGATTTCGGCCCCTGGAAGCGGACGACGGCGACGAAATCGCGGTTGAGCTTGCCGGCCTTGAAGGCTTCCTGCAATTCCTGCTGGTCGTTGAAGACGATGGCCGGGGCCTCGATCACATGCCGCTCCGGCTTGACCGCCGAGATCTTGATGACGGCGCGGCCGATATTGCCGGCCAGCATCTTCAACCCGCCGGTCGCCTGGAAGGGCTGCTCGATGGTGGCGAGCACCTTCGGATCGGCGCTGACCTCGGGGGCCGGTTCGCGGGCGACCGTGCCGTTTTCGCCGAGCTTGACGTCGATGGCATAGGCGTCGAGCCCCTGGCCGTAGACGGTGCGCACGTCGTCATGCAGCAGGCCACGCTTGAGGAGCTGCTTGATCAGGAAACCCATGCCGCCGGCGGCATGGAAATGGTTCACGTCGGCGAGCCCGTTCGGATAGACGCGGGCAAGCAGCGGCACCACGTCGGAGAGATCGGAAATATCCTGCCAGGTGAGCTGGATGCCGCCGGCGCGCGCCATGGCGACTAGATGCAAAGTGTGGTTGGTCGAGCCGCCGGTGGCGTGCAGGCCGACGACGCCGTTGACGATCGAGCGCTCGTCGATCATCTCGCCGGCCGGCGTGAATTCGTTGCCCATGGCGGTGATCGCCAGGGCCCGCTTGGTCGCCTCGCGGGTCAGCGCCTCGCGCAGCGGCGTGCCGGGATTGATGAAGGAAGCGCCGGGCATGTGGAAACCCATGATTTCCATCAGCATCTGGTTGGAATTGGCCGTGCCGTAGAAGGTGCAGGTGCCGGGGCCGTGATAGGATTTCGATTCCGCTTCGAGAAGCTCGGCGCGGCCGACCTTGCCCTCGGCATAGAGCTGGCGGATGCGCGATTTCTCGTCGTTCGGCAGGCCGGTGGTCATCGGACCGGCCGGAACGAAGACGGAGGGCAGGTGGCCGAAGGTCAGCGCCGCGATCATCAGGCCGGGCACGATCTTGTCGCAGACGCCGAGATAGACGGCGGCGTCGAACATGTTGTGCGACAGGCCGATACCGGCGGACATGGCGATCAGGTCGCGGGAAAACAGCGACAGCTCCATGCCCGGCTGCCCCTGCGTGACGCCGTCGCACATGGCCGGCACGCCGCCGGCGACCTGGGCGATGCCGCCGGCCTCCTGCGCCGCCTGGCGGATGATCGCCGGATAGGTCTCGAACGGCTGGTGGGCCGACAGCATGTCGTTATAGGCGGTGATGATGCCGAGATTGGGCACGCGGTCGCCCGAAAGCGCCTGCTTCTCGGCGGGGGAACAGACGGCGAAACCATGGGCAAGATTGCCGCAGGACAGGACCGTGCGGGCGACCCCCTGGTTGGCGGCGGCGCGCACCCTCTCCAGATAGCGTTCGCGGGTTGGCCTGGATCGTTCGACAATGCGTGCGGTTATCGCAGCGATTCGGGAATCTGCGCTCATCGTTCTCATCCTATCGTCATGGGATCGCAAGCCCGGACGGATGGGAGTCCCGGTCAGGCAAGGATCGGTTCGGGCGTCCTGGCTGTCAAGGCGCCCAGTAAATATCGACGGGCGTCGAGGCCCGGCGCAGCATCGCGCGGATCGGCATGTCGCGTTCGTCGCCATCGGCAAGCGCCTGGTCGAGAACCGTCTTCTTGGCCTCGCCCTCGATATGCAGCACCAGCAGGCGGGCGTCTTCGAGGCTGGCGAAGGTGAAGGTCAGGCGCGGTTCGCCCGCATCCTGCGCTTCCATCGTCACGATACCGCGCGGCGTTTTCGGATCGATGGCGCGCTCGAGGTTGTTGCCGCCGGGAAAGAAGGAGGCGGTATGGCCGTCATTGCCCATGCCGAGGATGACGACGTCGAAAGGCGGCTCGATTTCGGCGACTTCCTTGCTGGCTATGGCGGCGGCGATCTCCACATCGTCCACCGGCTGGTAGAGCGGCAGGAAGACCGCATCGGCGGCGGCATCGCGCAGCAGGTTTTCGGCGACCAGAAGATGGTTCGAGCGCGGATTGTCGGCGGGCACGAAACGCTCGTCGACGAGCGTTACGATCACCTTCGTCCAGTCGAGCGGCCGCGTCGACAGCGTCCTGAAGAAGGTTTTCGGCGTCGAGCCGCCGGAGACGGCAAGGCTTGCCTTGCCGCGGGCGGCGATGCCGGCGGCCAGCGCCACCGCCACCGCATCGGCGAGGTTTTCGGCAAGTTCCGCTCCGTTGGCGAAGGTGTGCAGGCGTGAGGTCATGGCGTCAGCTTTCATGCCAGGTGCGGCCGTCACGCTCGATCAGCGCGATGGCCTGGCTCGGTCCCCAGGTTCCGGCGGTATAGCCCTGCGCCGGCTGTCCGGTTTCGTCCCAGGCTTTCAGGATCGGATCGACCCAGCGCCATGCGGCCTCGACCTCGTCGCGGCGCATGAACAGCGTCTGGTTGGAGCGGATGACGTCGAGCAGCAGCCGCTCATAGGCATCGGCGCTGCGGGCGTTGAAGGCCTCGGCAAAACTCATGTCGAGCGAGACGTTGCGCAGGCGCATGCCGCCGGGGCCGGGATCCTTGATCATCAGCGACTGCTTGACGCCTTCGTTCGGTTGCAGACGGATGACGAGCTGGTTCTGCGAGATGCGGCCGGCGGCGTCGTCGAAGATCGAATGCGGGATCGGCTTGAAGGTGATGACGATTTCCGACATGCGCTCGGCCATGCGTTTGCCGGTGCGGATGTAGAAGGGCACGCCGGCCCAGCGCCAGTTGTCGATCTCGGCCTTGATGCCGACGAAGGTCTCGGTGTTGGAAACGCCGCCTTCCAGCTCTTCGAGATAACCCTTGACGGGGCCGCCGGCGGAAGCGCCGGCCTTGTACTGGCCGCGCACGGTCAGTTTCTCGACATTGGAGGCGTCGATGCGCTTCAGCGCCCTGAGCACCTTCAGCTTCTCGTCGCGCACGGATTCGGCGTTCATCGACGGCGGCACTTCCATGGCCACCAAGCAGAGGAGCTGCAGGATATGGTTCTGCACCATGTCGCGCAGCGCGCCCGCCTTGTCGTAATAGCCGGCGCGGCTTTCGAGGCCGACCGATTCGGCGACGGTGATCTGCACATGGTCGATATGGGCGGAGTTCCACAGCGGCTCGTAGAGCGCATTGGCGAAACGCAGCGCCATCAGGTTCTGCACCGTCTCCTTGCCGAGATAGTGGTCGATGCGGAAGATCTGCTCTTCGCGAAACACCTTGCCGATCGTGTCGTTCAGCTCCAGCGCCGAGGCGAGGTCGCGGCCGATCGGCTTTTCGACGACGATGCGGGTGGACTTGGTGATCAGCTTGTTGTCGCGGATGCGCTCGGAAATATCGCCGAAGATCGCTGGTGCCACGGCCAGATAGAAGGCGCGCACACGCTCCTTGCCCTCGTCGAGCAGATCCTTGAGCTCTTTCCAGCCGTTATCGGACTTGGCGTCGACGGAGACGTAATAAAGGCGGTTGCAGAAGGCCTTGACCTGGTCGGCATCGTATTCGCCGGGCTTCAGGTGTTCTCTCAGCGCCTCGTCGGCGAATTTGCGGTATTCTTCATGGGTGAGGTGGCTACGCGAGGCGCCGATGATGCGCGTCGGCTCGGTCAACTGGCCGTCCAACTGGCGGTGATACAGGGCGGGCAGAAGCTTGCGCTCGGCAAGATCGCCCGTGCCGCCGAAAACGACGTAATCGAACGGCTCGACTGGAATGATTTGGCTGCTCATGAAGAGTCTCTCAATCAGGCTGTTTGCCGGTCTTGTAATCTAATCGATTTAAAAACACCAGCCCCTTTGGTGAAAAAGAGTCTCAAACGGCGCGTCCCGCCGGTTTGACGGGCGGGACGCAGGCCTGTTCAGGTCGGTGTTCCCGGTTCAGAACCGGTCGCGCAGCGCGTACCAGGTGAGCGCCAGGAACAGGAGCGGCGAGCGGAAACGCGGCCCTCCGGGGAAGGCCGGGATCTTCAGGGCGCGCAGGCCGTCCAGATCCGTCTTCGCCCCCAGGATTTCGTCGGCATAGAGCTTGCCGCAATAGTTCGACAGCATGACGCCATGGCCGGAATAGCCGCCGATCGAGGTGACGCCTGGCATCACCTCGCGCACGAAGGGCTGGCGCGGCAGCGTGATGCCGACGAACCCGCCCCAGGCATGGGTGATGTCGATTTTCTCCAGCTCCGGATAGAGCTCGCAGATCTGCCGGCGGATATGGATCGAGATGTCGCCGGGATCATCTTTGGTATAAGCCTCGCGGCCGCCGAACAGCAGCCGGTTGTCTTTCGTCTTGCGGAAATAGCGCACGACGAATCGCGAATCGGCAATCGATTCCCCGCCCGGAATGATGTTCGGAAAATCGGTAAGCGGCGCGGTGGCGCCGATGAACGAGCCGATCGGCATCACATGCGCTGATGTGACCGGCTCCAGCCCGTCGATATAGGCATTGGTGGCGATCAGCACGCGGTCGGCGGTGATGCTGCCGCGCTCCGTCTCGACGACGATCTTGCCGCCGACCCGCTCGATCGATTTTGCCCGCGTCAGCTCGTGCAGCGAGGCGCCGGCGGCCTGCGCTGCCTTCGCCACGCCGGTCACCAGCTTCAGCGGGTGGATATGGCCGGTGCCGCTGTCGAACAGGCCGCAATGGAAGCGTTTGGAGCCGACCCGCTCTGCCGTCTCCACCGTATCCATGAAGCGCATGTGCGGATAATTGTAGCGCGTCGCGGCGATCTCGACCTCGTCGCGATACTCCTTCTCGTGGCCCGGCTTGTGAGCGACGTTCATCTGGCCGGGATGGTAGTCGATGTCGATACCATGCTCGGCGGCGAAGGCGTGGAGATGGCGCTTGGCGTCCTCGGCCATGTCGAACAGGCGTTTTGCCGCTTCATAGCCGTATTTCGCTTCCATCTCCTCCGGGGTCCAGCGCTGGCCGGTGCCGATCTGGCCGCCGTTGCGGCCGGAAGCGCCGTCGCCGAAGCGCGCGCCGTCGATCAGGGTGACCGAGACGCCCGCCTTCGCCAGATGATAGGCCGCCTGCAGCCCGGTGAAGCCGCCGCCGATCACGGCGACGTCCACATGGCGCGAACCGTCGAGAACGGCATAGGCGGGCCTTTCCCCCACGGACGCCTGATACCAGGAAATCCCCGGCGCGATGGGGCTCTGCCATGTCATGATGGTCAAGCTCCCCTCAGACGTTGAGAAGCAGGAACTCCCGCTCCCAGGGGCTGATGACCTGCATGAAGGTCTCGAATTCCCCCCGCTTGACGCCGGCATAGAGGCCGATGAACTCGGCGCTCAGCACATCCGTTAGCGCCGGATCGGATTCCAGCAGCGACACGGCTTCGAGAAGCCCGCGCGGCAGGTCGATCGATCCTTCGTTGGCGGTGTCTTCGGTCGGCGCGGTCGGCTCGATCCGGTTCATGATGCCGAGCAGGCCGCAACCGAGCGAGGCCGCCAGCGCCAGATACGGATTGGCGTCCGACCCAGGCAGGCGGTTTTCGACGCGCCGCGCCGCCGCATCCGACACCGGCACGCGGAAGGCCGTCGTGCGGTTGTCGTAGCCCCAGGCATTGTTGACCGGCGCCGACATGTCCGGCGTCAGGCGTCGATAGGAGTTCACATAGGGCGCCATCATCACCAGCGTCTTCGGCACATAGGCCTGCATGCCGCCGATGAAGTGGAAGAACTCCTTCGAGGCCGATCCATCCGGATTGGAAAAGACGTTCTTGCCCGTCTCGATATCCACCACCGACTGGTGGATATGCATCGCCGAACCCGGCTGGCCCTGCATGGGCTTGGCCATGAAGGTCGCATAGATCCCGTGCTTCAGCGCCGCCTCGCGGATGGTGCGCTTGAACAGGAACACCTGGTCGGCCAGTTCCACGGGATCGCCGTGGCGCAGGTTGATTTCAAGCTGCGCCGGGCCTTCCTCATGAATGAGGGTATCGATTTCGAGGCCCTGTTTTTCCGAGAAATGATAGATGTCGTCGATCAGTTCGTCGAATTCGTTGATGCCGGCGATCGAATAGCCCTGGCCGCCCTGGATGGAGCGGCCGGAACGGCCCTTCGGCGGATGCAGCGGATAGTCCGGATCCTCGTTCATGGCGACGAGGTAGAACTCGATTTCCGGCGCGACCACCGGCTTCCAGCCGCGGTCGCGATACATCTGCACGACGTTTTTCAGCACGTTGCGCGGCGTATAGGGCACGCTTTCGCCGGTCGAGCCGACGATGTCGCAGATGACCTGCGCGGTCGGATCGGTTTCCCACGGCACAACCGAAAGCGTCGACAGATCCGGCAGCAGCTTCAGGTCGCTGTCGCGCGGCTCATAGCGGAAATTGCCGGTTTCCTCCGGGTATTCGCCCGAGATCGTATGGCGATAGAGCGCCGACGGCAGCGCCAGCGAAGTGTTCGAGGTGAATTTCGACGACGGCATCATCTTGCCGCGTGGCACGCCGGCCAGATCCGGCGTGATGCATTCGATATCCTCGATGCCGCGGGTGCGCAGCCATTGGGCGGCATCGGCCCAGGCGGCGACGCCGCGCTTGGAGTCCATGGGATCGGGGGGGACACTCTCCAGATTCGATGCGGCGCCGAGTGCGTTGGGCATTCTCTTCTTGGGGGGCATGTCTCACCGGTTGGATGTTGATAACGCCGGCATCATAACCAGCTTCGCGCAATTGGCGAGGGGGCAAAAGCATTGACTTTTGCGAAACCATGGAAAAGACAAGGACCATTCAACGGGAAAGACGGACATGACCACACGAGGCGACGCGATCGTGATCGGCGCCGGCGCCGCCGGCATGATGTGCGCGCTCAGGGCAGGTAGCCGCGGCCGCAAGGTGATTCTGCTCGATCATGCGAAGGCGCCGGGCGAAAAAATCCGCATTTCCGGCGGCGGTCGCTGCAACTTCACCAATATCCATGCCGGGCCGAAGAATTTTATCTCGGCCAATCCGCATTTCGCCAAGTCAGCGCTCGCCCGCTTCACCCCGCGCGATTTCCTCGGCATGGTCGAGGCCCACGGCATCGCCTGGCATGAAAAGACGCTGGGGCAGCTGTTCTGCGACGACAGCGCCAAGGATATCATCGCCATGCTGCTGAAGCTGATGCGCGAAGGCGGCGTCTCCCTGCGGCTCGGCTGCGCCATCGAAGCGGTGGAGAAGGGGGAGGGCGGCTTTACCGTCAGAACCTCTGAGGGCGTCTTCACCGCCGGGCGGCTGGTGATCGCCGCGGGCGGCAAGTCGATCCCGAAGATGGGAGCGACGGGCTTTGCCTATCGCATCGCCGAGCAATTCGGCCTCGGCCTTGTCGAGACGCGCCCCGGCCTCGTGCCGCTGACGCTGGAGCCGAACCTGCTGGCAAAACTCTCGGAACTGGCGGGCGTCTCGGTCTTCGCCGAGGTCGGCCATGGCAAGACTTCGTTCCGCGAGGCGCTGCTGTTTACCCATCGCGGCCTGTCCGGCCCCTCGATCCTGCAGATCTCCTCCTATTGGCGCGAGGGCGACGACATCCGCCTGCGCATCGAGCCGGACCTGGACTTCTTCGACCTGCTGAAGGCCGCCCGCAAGGCCAACGGCCGCCAGGCAGTGCAGACCGCGCTCGGCGACCACCTGCCGAAACGGCTGGCGTTATACATCGCCGAAGCCAATGCCGCCGCCGGCCCGCTTGCCGACCGCTCCGACAAGGCGCTGCAGGCGCTGGCCTCGGTCCTGTCGGACTGGACCATCCGCCCCGCCGGTTCGGAAGGCTATCGCACGGCGGAAGTGACGCTTGGCGGCATCGACACCGCCGGCCTCGATTCGCGCACGATGGAGGCGAAGACCGTGCCCGGCCTGCATTTCATCGGCGAATGCGTCGACGTTACCGGCTGGCTCGGCGGCTACAATTTCCAATGGGCCTGGGCGTCTGGCCATGCGGCGGGCGAGGCGCTGTAATCCATTCTTCATCATATGCGCCGGACAGTCGGGTCGCCGGTAGTTCCGGCCATAGGGTTTTCAGATCTTGTTAATATACCGGGCGCAAGCTGGGGTTTACGCCGGCGCAGTTCGAGGACTGCCGACATGAGGTCTGGCTGGCGTGCCGGAGGACCGGCATGGTTTCGTCATTCCTGAAAGGCTTCGCTTATGAACACGCCGTCGCGTCGTGCCACTGCCATCGCCATTGCCGAAGACCGCCATGCCCGCCTGGTGTTTATCGCCCGGGCGCTGGTGAGCGCGCTGTGTGCCAGCGTCGCCCTTCTGAGCCTGTCCGGCATCGATCCGGTCTGATTTTTCTCGAAAGACCGATCCTTTTCCAGATGCCGGCCCTGCACCGGCCTTCGCGCGTTTCGCCGTGCCCGCGGCGGGCGATTGACCCGCCCTGCGACAATCCCGGCGCGTCGTTATCAGAATATTAACCCCGAAAACCAATCATCGGTCCCATTTGGAGCGCCCCGCCATCCGTCGCCTCGCCCGGCCTCGGGAAATGACGGCGTGGCGGCGCAAGCAAACAGCAAATGGCCAGGGCGAACGGCTGCGAGCAACGGGCGCGTAGGATGTCTGGGAAGGGAAAGCGGATGCAGGACAAGGTGAGGGCGCGATGATCGACAAGGTTCTTTCCCGCTTCAAGATCAAGACAAAGGTGGTGCTGTTCGTGCTGCCCTTCGTCATCTCGATCTCGGCCGTCGGCCTGACGGGGCTCTATGCCTCCGGCATGCTGCAGAGCCGCATGGAGATTTCCAACAACGTGCTGCAGTCGCTGACCGGCTTCAAGGAATTGTATGCCTCTCTGGATGCCTTCCTGAAGGACACGACCGAGGCCAACCGTGACAAGGTGCATGCCGATCTCGCCGATCAGGCAGCGGTTCTTGCGGTCACGCGCGGTCAGATCGGCGCGGGCGGCGTCGGCGCCGTTACGCTCGACGAGGCCGTGCAGCACGTCAATGTTGTCGACGGCATCGTGCAGAAGCTCTGGACGCTGAAATCGCAGCAGAACGACACCACCGCCGCTATCGACAAGGTGCGCCAGGAGGTGATCAACCGCCGCATCGCCGTCACCATGGCCGTCAACCAGATGGATCAGTCGATCCGCGCCGACGAAGGCAAGGCCAAGGCCGTGCTGCGCGACGCCGACAACCTGTGGAAGGGCAGCGACTATCTTGCCACCTTCGGCAACGATTTCCGCAACGTCTTCAATCCCGATGCCAAGCTGAAGCTGGTCGGCGAGCGCATGTCCGATCTTGGCCGTTACCAGCGCTCCGTCTCCGCCTCGCTGCCGCCGACCAAGAAGAATCTCGGTCAATCGCTGGAGACCACGGTCAAGGCGCTCGACGCCGCGCTCGGCGCCACGGACAAGCCGGTCGAGGACCGCGCCGCCGAAATCGGCAATCTCGTGTCCCGCTTCATGCAGACGTCGTCGCAACTCCAGCTCGTCGCCCAGGCCAAGGCGCGCGAGGCGACCCGCATCTTCGGCTCCATCGACCAGCGCGTCGTCACGGCGCAATCGATCCTCTCCGATACGCGCCAGCTCGTCGACGCGGTGTACACGCTGGAATCGATCACCGGAAAATTCCTCAACGACCGCTCATCCGGCAACCTGACGCTGCTGAAGAACGCCGCCAGCGATGTCGCCGGCGCCATCGCCGTTCTCGGCGGCAATGCCTCCGACCTCGATTTCTACCGCGACCTCTCCGGCACCACCATGCCGCAGGTCAACAGCCTGCATAAGCTCGCCGACCAGCTGATCGCCATCGACGCCGAGCGCGAAGAGCAGTTCAAGGCCTCGCGCGTCGAGATCGACGCCATCTGGAACGGCTTGACCGCCTTTGCCGAATTGCAGAAGCAGACCGCCGGCAACGAGCGCCAGGAGGCGAACGGCATCTCCATCCTCGCCACTGCGCTCGGCATCATCCTCGCCATCTCCGGCGGCATCGCGCTGGTGCTGACCCTGCAGCGTCCGATCGGCCAGATCACCGGCGCCATGCGCCGTCTGGCCGAAGGCCGCCTCGACACCAGCATTTCCGGCGAGGCCCGCGGCGACGAGATCGGCGACATGGCGCGCGCGCTCGGCATCTTCAAGGAGAACGCGCTCGCCAAGATCCGCATCGAGGCCGAAGGCGAGCAGCAGCGCAGCGAAGCCGACGACGAGCGTCGCCGCAACGATGCCGAGAAGCAGGAGATCGACCGCCAGATCGGCTTCGCCGTCGATCAGCTCGCCGCCGGACTCGGCCGTCTCGCCCAGGGCGACATCTCGACCACCATCGACACGCCGTTCACCGGCCGGCTGGAGCGCCTGCGCCAGGACTTCAACCAGTCGCTGGCCCGCCTGCAATCGACCATCAGCCGCATCAGCGACAATGTGCGGATGATCCAGGGCAACGGCAACCAGATGGCCTATTCGGCCGAGGATCTGTCGAAGCGCACCGAGCAGCAGGCCGCCTCGCTGGAGGAAACCGCCGCCGCCGTCGAAGAGATCACCGTTACGGTGCGCTCCTCGGCCGAGCGAGCCCGCGAGGCCGACGCCATCGTGCGCGACACCAAGCGCAGCGCCGACGATTCCGCCGTCGTGGTCGGCGACGCCATCCAGGCGATGCAGCGCATCGAGGATGCCTCGCGCCATATCGAGCAGATCATCGACGTCATCGACGAAATCGCCTTCCAGACCAACCTCCTGGCGCTGAATGCCGGCATCGAGGCGGCGCGCGCTGGCGAAGCCGGCAAGGGCTTTGCGGTCGTGGCGCAGGAAGTGCGCGAGCTCGCCCAGCGCTCGGCCTCGGCCGCGCAGGAAATCAAGAGCCTGATCGACAAGTCGTCCGCCGAAGTCTCCAGCGGCGCGCGCCTGGTGCAGCAGACCGGCGAGGTTCTGACCCGCATCGGCCAGCAGATCGCCACGATCAGCCAGCATGTCGAAACCATCTCGACGGCGGCGCAGGACCAGTCGCGGGCGCTCGCCGAAGTCAACGGCTCCGTCAACCAGATGGACCAGATGACCCAGAAGAACGCCGCCATGGTCGAGGAAACCACCGCCGCCAGCCGCGAACTCGCCAATGAGGCCGATGCGCTCTTGGCGCTGGTCAGCCAGTTCAAGCTCGGCACCGCCCTCCACGGCCAGGTTGCCCGCGCCGCCTGAGCGGCCGGCATCGACACAAGCAAAAAGCCGCGCATCGGAGGGTGCGCGGCTTTTTGCGTCAAATCGGGTGCGGCCCCTGGAATTTTGCCGCGCGTCCCTGCTTCAAAAGAACACCGAAACCCGGATGGCCTCTCCAAATCCGGGTTTCGGGTTGTGCGCCGCCGCCGGACAGGGCGGTATCAGGCGCCTTTCTGGGTCACGATGACCGGGATCATCAGGTCGCCCCAATTGCCCTCGCCGCTATGGTGGCGGCCGGAGCGGACGAGTTCGACGGAGACGCCGGCCTCGACCGCCTTCATGATCGAATGGTTGAGCCGGTGCAGGTCGTTGGCCAGCATGCGGATGGCGGCCTGCTGGTCGTCGTTCATGGCCGAGGATTGTTCTTCGGCACGCTCTTTGACACGGGTCTGGACGTTCATGGCATTTCTCCTCTAGCGGGGTTCTTGATGGGTTTTTTCACGCAATTCCGGACGCAAAACCGCTTCACACTTTTGCTGGAATTGCTTTGACTGATGATCTTGGGGAAGGGCTGCGGGAGGGACGCTCCCGCAGCGATGTCTTATTCTGCGGCCGGGCGAAACTGTTCGTGCTCGGTCGATTCATGCATTGCGGTCGTCGAGGACTGGCCGCCGGTGATCGCCATGGAGACGGCGTCGAAGTAGCCGGTGCCGACTTCGCGCTGGTGCTTGGTGGCGGTGTAGCCGTTGATCTCGGCGGCGAATTCCGCTTCCTGCAGCTCCGAATAGGCGGCCATCTGCCGATCCTTGTAGCCGCGGGCGAGTTCGAACATGCCGTAGTTGAGCTGGTGGAAGCCGGCCAGCGTGATGAACTGGAACTTGTAGCCCATCGCCCCCAGCTCGCGCTGGAACTTGGCGATCGTCGCGTCGTCGAGGTTCTTCTTCCAGTTGAACGACGGCGAGCAATTATAGGCGAGCAACTTGCCCGGATGCGCCTTGTGGACGGCTTCCGCGAACTTGCGCGCCTGTTCGAGGTCGGGCTTGCCGGTTTCCATCCAGATCAGGTCGCAATGCGGCGCGTAGGCGATGGCGCGCGCGATGCAGGGCTCGATGCCGTTCTTGACCTGGTAGAAACCTTCGACCGTGCGGCCCTTGTCCCGGTCGACGAAGGGCTGGTCGCGCTCGTCGATATCGGAGGTCAGGAGCTTGGCCGCCTCGGCGTCGGTGCGGGCGACGATCAGCGTCGACGTGCCCATGACGTCGGCGGCCAGGCGCGCGGCGTCGAGGTTACGGATATGGGCCGCGGTCGGGATCAGAACCTTGCCGCCCAGATGGCCGCACTTCTTTTCCGATGCGAGCTGGTCTTCGAAGTGAACGCCGGCAACGCCCGCCTCGATGAAGGCCTTCATGATCTCGAAGGCATTGAGCGGACCGCCGAAGCCGGCTTCCGCGTCCGCGACGATCGGCGCGAACCAGGTATCGACGGAAAGGCCGTTGCCCTCGGCGGTCTCGATCTGGTCGGCGCGCTGCAGCGTGCGGTTGATGCGCTTGGCCAGTTCCGGTGCGGCGTTTGCCGGGTAGAGCGACTGGTCGGGATACATGGCGGAGGCTGTGTTGGCGTCTGCGGCAACTTGCCAGCCGGAGAGATAGATCGCCTTCAGGCCGGCGCGGACCATCTGCATGGCCTGGTTGCCCGAGAGCGCGCCGAGCGCGTTGACGAAGTCTTCCTCATGAACGAGCTTCCAGAGACGGTTCGCGCCGTTTTCCGCCAGCGTGTAGCGGATCTGGACCGAGCCGCGCAGCTTCTCGACCGTCTCGGCCGTATAGGGGCGCTGGATGCCGTCGAACCGGCCTTTCGGCGCGCTGGGGACGAGGTTGTAAAAATCGGTCATAATACTGTTTCCTTCTGGCGGTGAGAGCGTTTGCGGTCATTGCTGCGTCGGCTCTTGATGTGACTGAATTTACATTGCGTCGCAAAATACACCAGAAAAATAACGGAAATCGCCGATGGAAACGGGTTATCTTGTCTTGCCTGTGACAGGTGGGTGGTGTAAATTTGTAAAAACTGTAAATCCACATCTCGGACCGTTCCTGTCGAGACTGTGACAAAGGGCTGAAAAGACCCATGGCTGAAAACAAGATCTTCGCCGGCCCGCGCGTGCGCCGCATCCGCAACAGCCTTGCTTTGACGCAGACGGCGATGGCCGAGGCGATCGGCATCTCGCCCTCCTATCTCAATCTCATCGAGCGCAACCAGCGGCCGCTGACCGTGCAGCTGCTGCTCAAGCTCGCCTCCGTCTACAAGGTCGATCTCGACGCGCTGCAGGGCGAGGCCGGCGGCGGCATGGCGGCGCTGAAGGAAGTGTTTTCCGATCCGCTGCTCTCAGGCGAGGTGCCGGGCGAGCAGGAGCTTCTCGAACTTTCCGAGGCCGCCCCCAATGCCGCCGGGGCCGTGGTCAAGCTCTACCGCGCCTATCGCGAGCAGGCGGCGCGGCTGACCGATCTCTCCGAGCTCCTCGCCCGCGAGGGCCATGTGACGGCGTTGTCGGCGGCGCGCCTACCGGCGGACGAGGTGCGCGACCTGCTGGAGCGCCGGCCGCATTATTTCGGCCTGATCGAGGAGGCCGCCGAAACCTTCTATGCCGGCCTGCCCGCCGGCGAAGAGCGTGGTGCTGCGCTCAAAACCTGGCTGCGCAGCCAGCACGGCATTGCCGTGCGCAGCCTGCCGGCGCACGCCATGCCGACGCTGCGGCGGCGCTACGACCGCCATTCCATGCGGCTCTTCCTGTCCGAGCGCCTGTCGCCGGCCGACCAGTTGCGCGAGATCGCCGCCGAAACCTGCCTGCTCGCCTTCCCGGAGGCGATCAATGCCGAACTGGAGGCGCTGTCGCCCTCGACCTCGGAGACGCGGCGCATCGCCCGTTTCGCGCTGGCGCGCTATGCCGCCCATGCGCTGATCATGCCCTATGACGCGTATCTCTCGGCGGCGCAGCGCCTGCGCTACGATGTCGAGGCGCTCGCCGCCCGCTTCCAGGTATCCTATGAGCAGGCGGCGACGCGGATGACGACGCTGGCGCGGCCGGGGGCCGCCGGCATTCCCTTCTTCCTGATGGAGATCGACACCGCCGGCAACCGGTTGCGCCGCGCCGGCGCGCAAGGCTTTCCGCAGGCGCGTTTCGGCGGACAATGTCCGCGGCTTTCCGTCCATGCCGCCTTCGCGCAAGCCGGCCAGGTGCTGGCCGAGGCGGTGGAACTGCCCGATGGCGCCGTTTTCCTGACGGTGTCGCGGACGCTGGAAGGCCCGATGGCCGGTTTCGGCGAGCGCCTGCGCCGCACGGCGCTGCTTCTGGGATGCGATCTGAGCCATCGCGACGAGGTGGTCTACGGACAGGTCGCCCCTGCCGGAATCCGGCCGGTGCCGGTCGGCAGCGCCTGCCGCTTCTGTGAGCGTCAGGGTTGTCTGTCGCGCGCCGAGCCCCCCGTCACCCGTCCGCTCGGCCTCGACGAGATGGTCGCGGGCCTCAGCGTCTTCGATTTTCAGTAGAGGCCCGTGTGACGCGCGCCCAGACCGGTTTCCGTTCCATGCATGCTGCGAACGGGTTATGGTCTTTCCATGTTCCGAAGAAAAACGAAACACGTTCGCGTTAACTCTTGCAGAAAATTAGCAATTTCCGCTTGTCGAGCTGCCGGTTCCTTGTTTAGTCTGCCGCAAAAACAAGAGACGGGAACGGGGCAGGTGCTCGCCCGATTGTCCGAACAGGAGATTTTCATGAAGTCCACATTGCTTCGCATGACCGCTGCGGCCTGCTGCTCGGTTATCCTTTCCGGCCCTGTTCTGGCCCAGGAAAAGGTCGTGCATGTCTACAACTGGTCCGATTATATCGATTCCTCGATCCTTGAAGATTTCACCAAGGAAACCGGCATCAAGGTCGTCTACGACGTCTTCGACAGCAACGAACTGCTGGAGACCAAGCTGCTGGCCGGCGGCTCGGGGTATGACGTGGTCGTGCCGACCGCGCCCTTCCTCGCCCGCCAGATCCAGGCCGGCGTCTTCCAGAAGCTCGACAAGTCGAAACTGCCGAACCTCTCCAACATGTGGCCCGAGGTGATGGAGCGGCTGGCGAAATACGATCCCGGTAACGAATATGCCGTCAACTATATGTGGGGCACGACCGGCATCGGCTACAATGTCGAGAAGGTCAAGGCAGCCCTCGGCGACGTGCCCGTCGACAGCTGGGACATCCTGTTCAAGCCGGAGAATGCCGAGAAGCTGAAGGCCTGCGGCATCAATATTCTCGATGCCTCCGACGAGACCTTCGCCATCGCGATGAACTACATCGGCAAGAACCCCGACAGCAAGGAAACGGCCGATCTGGAGGCCGGCGGCGAGGTTTATGCCAAGATCCGCCCCAATGTGAAGACCTTCAACTCGTCCGCCTATATCGACGAACTGGCCAATGGCGACAGCTGCATCAGCATCGGCTGGTCGGGTGACGTGCTGCAGGCCAAGAACCGCGCCGTCGAAGCCAAGAACGGGGTGAACGTCAATTTCGTCATCCCCAAGGAAGGCACCTATATGTGGTTCGACAATCTGGCGATCCCGGCCGATGCCAAGAATGTCGAGGAGGCGCACGCCTTCATCAACTATTTGATGAAGCCAGAGGTCATCGCCAAAGCGTCCAACTATGTCCAGTATGCCAACGGCAACCTGGCCTCGCAGAAATTCATCGACGAATCGGTCCTCAAGAATCCGTCCGTCTATCCGAGCGAGGAGATGATGAAGAAACTCTTCACCATCTCCCCCTACGGCCCGCGCGAGCAGCGCGTGCTGAACCGGATCTGGACGCAGATCAAGACGGGAAGCTGAGACAGCAAACGAAAACGGGGCGTTATCGCCCCGTTTTTTTCATGTCCGCCCGCTTGCCGGGCCAATCCCAAAAAACTCGACAACGACAAAGCAGACACGACTGGAGCGGGGAATGGCGAAATCTCTTGGACCTGTGAAACGAAAATTCACGCCCTGGACCGACCCCGGAGCCCAGCCTTTCATCCGCTTCGAGAACATCACCAAGCGTTTCGGCAATTTCGTCGCTGTCGACAACCTGACCCTCGATATCTACGAGAAGGAATTCTTCTCGCTTCTCGGCCCCTCCGGCTGCGGCAAGACCACGCTGATGCGCATGCTCGCCGGCTTCGAGGAGCCGACCGAAGGCCGCATCCTGCTGCAGGGCAAGGATATTTCCGGCGTGCCGCCCTATCGCCGCCCCACCAACATGATGTTCCAGTCCTATGCGCTCTTCCCGCATATGTCGGTGGAGAAGAACATCGCTTTCGGCCTGGAGCAGGACAAGCTGCCCAAGGGCGAGATCGAGACCCGCGTGCAGGAAATGCTGAAGCTGGTGAAGCTGGAGCAGTTCGCCAGGCGCAAGCCGAGCCAGCTTTCCGGCGGCCAGCGCCAGCGCGTGGCGCTCGCCCGCTCGCTCGCCAAGCGCCCCAAGGTGCTGCTGCTCGACGAGCCGCTCGGCGCGCTCGACCGCAAGCTGCGCGAGGAAACCCAGTTCGAGCTGATGGACATACAGCATACGCTCGGCCTCACCTTCCTCATCGTCACCCATGACCAGGAAGAGGCGATGACCGTGTCCGACCGCATCGCGGTGATGGACAAGGGCATTATCGTGCAGGTGGCGACGCCGGCGGAAATCTACGAGGCGCCGAACAGCCGTTACGTCGCCGACTTCATCGGCGACATCAACCTCGTCGAGGGCAAGGTGGTCTCGACCAGCGCCGCCGCCGGCCAGGCCGGCCGGCTGGCGCTCGATTGCGACGGCCTGAAGGTCGCCGTCGAGCAGGAATGCCCGGCACTCGCCGGCAATACGGTCGCCTTCGCCATCCGTCCGGAAAAAGTGCGCATCAGCCTCGACACGCCGGCCCAGACGGATGTCAACGCCGTGCGCGGCGAGGTCTGGGATATCGGCTATCTCGGCGATTTCTCGCTGTTCCTGGTGCGCACCGAGGATGGGCGCGTGCTGCGCGCGGCGCAGGCCAACGTCTCGCGCCTCGTCGACCGGCCGATCACCTTCGGCGACCAGGTCTGGCTGCACTGGTCGGCGGATGCCGGCCTCGTGCTGACGCGATAGGGGGCGGGCCATGTCGCAAGCTTCCGCCACATCGCCCGGAAAGGCCCGCTGGCTCGTCGTCGCCGTGCCCTATGTCTGGCTGATCCTCTTCTTCCTGATGCCCTTCGTCATCATTGTGAAGATCTCGCTGTCGGACACGGCGATTTCCATGCCGCCCTATACGCCCGTCTTCCAGGGCTTTTCGACGCTACGCGATTTTATCTCGCAGCTCGATTTCGACAATTATCTCTTCCTGACCGAAGATCCGCTCTATTCGGAGGCTTATCTGTCGTCGCTGCGCGTCGCCGTGGTCTCGACTCTGCTGCTGCTGCTGGTCGGCTATCCCATGGCGCTGTGCATGGCGCGCGCCAACCATGGTATCCGCCCGACGCTGGTGATGCTGGTCATCCTGCCGTTCTGGACCTCCTTCCTGATCCGCGTCTATGCCTGGATCGGCATTCTCAAGCCCGAGGGGCTGCTGACGCTGCTGCTGCAGAGCCTGCATCTCTACGGTCCCGACGAGCAGGTGCAGATCTTCCGCACCCAGACGGCCGTCTATATCGGTATCGTCTATTCCTACCTGCCCTTCATGGTCCTGCCGCTCTATTCTGCGCTGGAAAAGCTCGACGGGACGCTGCTGGAAGCCGCCAACGATCTCGGCTGCCCGCCATGGAAAGCCTTCTGGAAGATCACCTTCCCGCTGTCGCTGCCGGGCGTCATCGCCGGCTCGATGATCTGCTTCATCCCGATCACGGGTGAATTCGTCATTCCCGACCTGCTCGGCGGCGCGCAGACGCTGATGATCGGCAAGACGCTGTGGACCGAATTCTTCGGCAACCGAGACTGGCCGCTGGCGTCGGCCGTGGCGGTCATCCTGCTGATCGTGCTGGTCATCCCCATCGTCATCTTCCAGAACCAGCAGCGCAAGGCGGAAGGAGGCAAGGCATGAAGCCCGGCCGTTTCGATGCGACCGTTCTGACGATCGGTTTCGCCTTCCTCTATATCCCGATCCTCATCCTGGTGATCTATTCCTTCAACGCCTCGAAGCTGGTGACCGTCTGGGGCGGTTTTTCCACGCAGTGGTATCAACAGATGTGGCACAACGAGGCGCTGATGGATGCAGCCTGGGTGACGATCCGCGTCGCCGTGCTGTCGGCAAGCATCGGCACCGTGCTCGGCACGCTGGCGGCCCTGGCGCTGGTGCGTTTCGTGCGCATCCCGGCGCGCATGCTGTTTTCGGCGATGATCTATGCGCCGCTGGTCATGCCCGAGGTCATCACCGGCCTGTCCCTGCTGCTGCTGTTTGTCGCCGTCGGCGTCGATCGCGGTTTCTGGACGGTGGTGATCGCGCATACGACCTTCACCATGTGTTATGTGGCGATCGTCGTGCAGTCGCGACTCGTCACCTTCGACCGCAGCCTGGAAGAGGCGGCGCTCGATCTCGGCTGCCCGCCGGTGAAGACTTTCTTCGCGATCACCCTGCCGTTGATCATGCCGGCCGTGGTCGCCGGTTGGATGCTGGCCTTCACCCTGTCGCTGGACGATCTCGTCATCGCCAGCTTCACCACGGGGCCGGGGGCCACGACGCTGCCGATCAAGATCTACAGCCAGGTGCGTCTCGGCGTCACGCCGGAGATCAACGCAGCCTGTACGCTGTTGATCGGCATCGTCACCATCGGCGTCATCATCGCCTCGGTCGCCACCAAGCGCCGCGAATACCAGCGCCAGCGCGACGAGCATCTGGCGACGACGGCGGCGTAGGCATGTCGCGCAAAAGTGTGCAGCGGTTTGCGCGACATGCGTAATAAATAAGACTCAAGGTTCGCCGTTGCGAAAGGTCGAGACCGGCGAGATCACCGGATCGGGCCAGGAGCCGCCGGCGAAGAATTGCAGCGCGGCTTGCGATGTATCCGTGGCTGGCGGTTTCCAGGTGCCGGCCAGCGCCATGCCGCTGGTGCCGTAGGGCACCATGCCCGTCAGCGTCAGGATGCCGTGACGGCCGCCGATTCGCGCATTGCGGATCTCGGCCGAGCCCTTGGCAAACTCGGCTTTGATCTCGGCGGTGTCGAAATCGAGATCGCCGCCGCTGGCGTCGGCGATGCGGAAGAAGGGTTTCGTGCCCGCCAGTGTGCGGAAGGCGGCCGCATCGAGCCGCGGAATCGTGCCGGAGGTGACATAGAGTTTGGCCGAGCCGGAGACGTCGGTGGCGGTGGTCTCCCAGAGCGGCCGGCTGGTGCTGAGGTCGACATCGAGCGAGCCGGTGCCCAGGGGAAGCGGTCCGGATATCGCCAGTTTTTCAGCCGTCGCCGCCAGATCGGCGTCGCGAATGGTGACGTCGAGATCGCCGCCGCCGCCGATCCCGCGCGTCGTACCGAAATGGGCGATGAGTTGCCCGCCCTCGAATTCGCTGTCGCCGATGTCGAAACTGGTCTTGCCGCCGCCGGAGAGGATGCTGGCGCCGATGTGGCGCGCCTCCAGTGGCCCGAAGCTGGCGGTCTGCGCCGAAAGCCGGAGGTCGATGTCCACCTGCTCGATCAGGCCGTTGCCCTCGGGGGCGGGATGCGGGCGCGCGCCGTTCGGCAGGGTGATCGACAATGCCGAGAGCGCCGAACGGATGTCCATCTGGTTGAAGGCGAGCGTGCCGGTCAGCTTCGGCGCCTTGCCGGCGTTGACGTTGAATTCCAGCGCCCCGGTGGCGCTGGTCTGGTCTATGGTGAAGCTCAGATTGTTGAGGCGCACGCCGCCACCGCTGGCGAGCACATTGCAGGTCAGCGAGGCCGCTTTCAGATGCGTCGCCGCCGGCAACTGCGCGCCGCGCCAGGCGAGCAGCCCTGGAATATCCGGTGTGCTGAGTTCGACCGCGCCGGCGAGATAGGCTTCCTGCGCCAGGTTGGCCACACCCTCGAAGCGCCCGGAGAGCGTCTGCGATTGCAGCTTGACCATCAGGTTGCCGTTCTGCCCGGCAAGCAGCATCAGCGGCTGCGACGAGGCGAGGTCGAGCTTGACGTCCTGGTTGCCGAGCCGCGCCAGCACATAGGCCTTGGCTGGGTCGCCAAGCCGGGGCCAGTCGATATCGGCGCTGATGCCGCCGAGCGTGACGCGGCCGCCGAAGGCATCGTCTATATCGAGCGTGCCGTCTTCCACCGTCAGGGCGCCGATGCTGGGATTGAAGGTCGCATCAAGGGTCTGGGTGCCGTCAGGCCCCGGCCGGACCGCGGAGAGCGCCGCGCCGAACAGACCGCGCCCGGCCCAGGCAAGCGCGCCCTTTTCATCGCGCCGGAGATAGAGATGTGGCCGCTGGAAGCGAAAATTGTTGAATTTCAGATTGCCGACGAGCGCCTTCACCAGGTTGAAAGAGGCCGACATGCTGTCGATATGCGCCACCCGGCGCGGCGGATCGGCGGTGGGATCCTCGATGGTGACGTCGGCGAGCGTAATGCGCGGGTTCGGCCAGAACACCACCTGCGGCGCGCCGTCGATGACCGCCTGATGGCCCGTCCATTGCGAGATCGCCCGCTCGATGCCGTTGCGCACCAGCCCTGTGGAGATGATGAAGGGGGCGGCGACGCGCGCCAGCACGAATGCGAAGGCCAGCACCCCGATGGCGACGACCGCCGCCGACACCAGCTTGCGCCAGAAGCGGCGAAACCAGTTCAGGAGCTTGCGCGGTCGGCGGATGCGAAATTCGGTCATGGCTCGGCACGCTTGTGATAATCCGTTCCCGGTCGCTTCGTCGCGGACGTAACGGATTTGTGACATCGACGCAAATATGGCGCACCCGGCATTGCCGCCACCCGCCCTTATCATGCGCTGCAACAGGATATAGAGCCACATATCCCCCGGCGGAAGGGAGGAACGCCCGTGAAACCGGCGCAAGCCCCAGAAATCACGGGGGAAATATGGCCTCGCGCGGTAACCTTTCGTTAATTTGCCAGGGTCCAAGGTGGCTTCACTTGGGGCCGCCCGATGACAGGGTGGCAGGGGCCTTTACCGGCTCCCGTGGCATGACGCATATCGGCTCAGGCTCTTGTTTTGAACAGCATTACCTCCACACAGGCGCCTTCGGGCGCCTTCTTTTTTGCCGGGTCGCCGTTTTGCTGCGCCGTCTATTCGGCAAGCACGCGCGGGGGAGGGAAGGTGACTTCCACCAGCGTGCCCTCGTTCGGCGCGGAGTTGATCGAGAACTGCGCCCGATTGGCATCGACCATCGCCTTGGTCAGCGGCAGGCCAAGGCCGGTGCCGTCGCCGCGCTTGCGCGTGCCGGTCGTCACCTGCCGGAAGGGTTTCATCGCCTGTTCCAGCTCCGAGCGCGTCATGCCGACGCCGGTATCGCGGATGCGCAGCACAACGCTGCCATTCGCCTCGTAGGAGGTCGAGACGACGATCTGCCCGCCCGACGGCGTGAAACGGATGGCGTTGGACAGGATGTTGAGCGCGATCTGCTTGATCGAGCGCAGGTCGGCGACCACGTTCGGCACTGTCGTCGCCAAGGCCGTGCGAATGATCACCCGCTGGCCGTTTGCCTGCGGCTGCACCAGCGCCACGGCTTCCGAGACGGTTTCGTTGAGACCGACAGAGGTGAAATCGAGATCCATCTCTCCCGCCTCGATCTTGGAAATGTCGAGCAGGTCGTTGACGATGTCGAGCACATGCCGACCCGAGCGGCCGATATCATTGGCATATTCGATATAGCGGGGATGGCCGATGGAGCCGAAGCGCTCCGTCGCCATCATGTCGGAAAAGCCGATGATGGCATTGAGCGGCGTCCGGATCTCATGGCTGACGCGGGCGAGGAAATCGCTCTTGTGGGCGTTGGCTGTCTCGGCGGCGCGCTTGGCGTTGCGCAGCTCGTCCTCGGTGCGTTTCCATTGGGTGATGTCGCGGATGACGGCGCAGTAACCGTCCGAGGCGCTGAGCCGGCCCATCGTCATGAACAGCGGAATAAAGCCGCCCGAGGCTTCGCGGCCAATCACCTCGCGCCCGTCGTTCAGCACGCTGGCGACGCCATGGCCGGACAGAGCGTTGAGATAATCGAGCACCGACTTCTGGCTCTCATGGGCAAACAGCATGACGAACGGCTTGCCGCCGGTTTCGGCGTTGTCGTAGTTGAACAGGGCGCTGGCCGAGCGGTTCATCGAGCGGATCGTATGGTCGCAATCGAGGATGACCACGCCATCGGTCGCCGTCTCCAGCACGGAGCGCAGTTCCTCGACCTCGCCCTTCAGCTTTGCAAGCTGGTCGCTGGCGGGTTCAGCGTCTTGCGAAGTCGGGAGGATGTCAGCCAGTTCGGCCCCTTCCGGAGCAGGGACGGCCTCGTCCATGTCGACTTCTGTTTCCGCTTCCGCCGGCAATGCGGGTTCGACCGCATCGAGGACTGTTTCCGGCTCGGCGTCCGCCGGTTCCGGCGCGTTGACTGCCGGCTCGGACGGAACGGTCTTCGGCGCCTCCGCCGCGACAGGTGCTTCGGGCATCTCGTCAACGATGTCGGGCTGCGGCGCGGGTTCGAGCGCGCCGGTTTCAGGCAGCGCCGGCATCGGCATATCGATCGGCATCAGCGCCAGCATCAGCGCATGGCCCTGCTGCCAGCGCACCGATTGCAGCTTCGCCGTCACCCGCACCAGTTCGTCATCGGCGCGCAGCAGGGTGAGGCCGCCATTGGCATGGCCGAGATCCTCGCGCTGCAGCAGTGCGTCGAGACCGCCGACCTCGATCAGCTCGGCGAGCGAGGAATAGCCGGTCAGGGCGAGGAAGGCAGGATTGGCATGCATCAGCCGGTCGCCGGCATGGATCAGCATCGGCACCGCCAGGTCGTCGATCTCGGCCGGCGTCAGCCCTTCGTTCATCTGCGAGCGCGGCGGCACCAGGCCGGCGAGCGCGTCAAGGCTGGCGGCCTCGCCGTCGATCTCGGCTTCGGGCTCCACAGTGGTCTCTTCGTCCACGAAAGGGGTCTCGTCCATACTCTCGTCGGGGATGGTTTCGACGGGCTGGATTTCGTCTTCCAGGACCGGGGTTTCCACCTGCGCTTCCGTCGGCGGCTCCGTTCCGCCGTCCTGCGGCGGCTGCGTCAAGGTCTCCAGTCGGCGGGCGATTTCGCGGAAGGCGGCCTGCTCGCCGGCGGTCAGCGGCTCGCCGCGGGCGCGGCGCTCCTCCAGCATCACCACCTTGTCGGACTGGCGGCGATTGGCCGTTTCGCTGATTTTTAGCGCCGGGATCTCGCCCCAGGGCATGCGCATGAAGCTCTGTTCAGTGCCTTCGGTTTCCGGCGTGCCATCGTCCTCCGGCTCCGGGTTCTCCTCGCGCACGGTGTCCACCAGAAGAGCGTCGGGTTCGATTTCGGTCGGCAGGCCGGCTTCCGCTGATGGCTCGGGCAGCGGCGTGGCTTCGTCCGTCGCTTGCGGTTCGGCCGGTTCGACGGGTGCGGCGAGATCGGCGAGCCAGTCGGAGGCGGGCGCACTGCCGGCCAGGGTCACGCCGAGTTCGAGCGGATCCGGCACGGCATCGGCGGGGCGCACGATGCCGAAGCCGCGAAACCCGTCGAATTCGCGGTTGCGGGTATATGTCGGCAGGGCAGCGAGATCGACCGGGACACGCAGGCTCGTGCCTTCGACCGGCCAGAGAATGGTCTTGCCCGACCAGGTGTCGCGCTTGCCGAGCAGTTCGGCGATAGTGCCGTCGGGATCGAGCTGGAACAGGTGGGCGATATCGGTGAAGGCAGCGCCGCGCACCGAGGCTGCATGCGGGCCGACCGCTTTGGCGAATTCGCCCGATACGTCGCTGAACCGTCCCTCCGCATCGATCTTCCAGACGAAACGAATGGCGCGTGCAGCAGGATTGAAGACGAAGCCGTTTTCCGATGGGGCAAATGAGCGGAGCGGGGCCGGGGTTTCGACCGGCTCGCGTGCGACCCCGGCGGCAACTTCGGGAACAGCGGCGGCCGGAACTTCCGGCGCGGACTCGACCATCTCCGGCTGGGCTTCGGCGTCCGAGACGGTCTCGGGCTCCGCCGTCAGCGGCGCGACAGGCGCCTCGGCGAGCGCCACCGGTTCGTCCATATCTTCGGTGTCTTCCTCGACCTCGACGATGCCGGAGACGGCGTCGAGCGCTGCGTCCAGCGAATCGGCCGCCGGCATTGCCGGTTCCGGCTGAAGCGGAGCAGGCGCCGGCCTGGCGGGCGTCGGGGCAAAATCCTCGGTCGGATCGAGATTGCCGATCACCATCTCGACGACGAAAAGAAGGTTGAGGCCCGGCTCGTCCGAAAGGCGGCCGATGGCGGCGGGCAGGTAGCCGCGCCCGGTGGGAATCGGCCGCTTCATCAGCCGGTCGGGATGGTGGCCGACCATGGTCACCAGCATGTGGGCGGTATGGCTGGTGACGCCGAGCGAGGCGAAGCCCTTGGAAGCGGCGACGATCTCACCGTCGCGGCCGAGCACCGCCATATGGGTATCGTCGTCGTCGAAACCCTCGAGCATTTGCCGGGCGCGTTCGGTAAGCGGCAGTGGTTCGGCGCACAGCGGAACGGAAAACAGCACAGCCGGCTCCCCCGCCGGCGTCGAAATGCGCTCGACATGGGCCTGCACGCCGAGACGGCGGAACCCTTGCGCGATGCGGATGGTCAGAGACCGCCGATCGCCGTCCTCGGTCAATTGACGCGCGCTCGCCTCGACCTGACGGAAGGTAACGTCGTGCCCGTTCGGGCCTTCCTCCAGAAAATCGTAGATCGCAGCATTGCCGAACAGCCGGGCGCCAGCACCGTTCGCCCACAGGACATGGTCCAGGCCGGCGCTGAACAGGACGATGGCTTCGCCGCGCGCGAATCCGTCTCTGACCCGTTCATGGACGGCAATATCGATGAAGGGATACTGGACTGCGGGCATGACGATACCTGTAACGCGCCGGGGTGTCGGAAATATGGTGTTTAACGGATTTTTAATACTCCCGCAGCCGGTGCCCGGTCCAGTCGCCGGCCGTTGTTCCGTTAAACAAGGTTAATGCATTGTGCGTTGCAAAATTATGTTGCAATGCACAATAAAATGATCTATATGATCCTCATAACGACCGATAAGCCCGGCCGAACGGGTATCCCCAGCGAAACAACAAGGAGCGTGCCATGACCAAGACCAACGACGTATTCTCTTTCTCCTCCATCGACCCGTCCAAGTTCACCGACAGCTTCCGCGAATTCGCCGAAAAGGGCGTCTCGCAGTCCAAGGACGCCTTCGCCAAGATGAAGACCGCCGCCGACGAAGCCGCCAAGACTGTCGAAGCCACTGTTCAGACGGCCCAGGCCGGTTCGATCGACCTCGGCCTGAAGGCCATCGACGCCCTGCGCACCAATGCCGAAAACTCGCTTTCGCACATGGAAGCCCTGCTCGGCGTCAAGTCGGTCTCCGAGTTCTTCGAACTGCAGACCGCCTTTTTGCGCAAGCAGGCCGAAGTCGCCGTCGAGCAGACCAAGGCCATGCAGGCCGCCACCCGTAGCCTGGCTGAAACCGTCTCCAAGCCGGCCAAGGACGCTGCCGAAAAGGCGATCAGCGGCTTCAAGGCCAACTGATCCTCCTTTCCCCCACCTTGACGATGCGGCCGGGCTTTTTAGCCCGGCTTTGCATTAAATCTGCATCAGGGACTTGCAAATCCCGAAAACTCGCCGTATGTGACGGTCCAACGGCGCCGGCAGGCGTTCTGTGCGGTTGTAGCTCAGTTGGTTAGAGCGCAGGTTTGTGGCACCTGAGGTCGGAGGTTCGAGACCCCCCAACCGTACCATTTCCCCTTGATGGCGATATTCCCTTTCTCGACACGCTGTTGAGCGGTTTTCCTCGTTTACCGTCTGAGTTTTTCCTTTCCGATCCGGCTTGACTTTGGTTTATTTTGGAACAAAATAAGAACAAATCACGCAAAGAGTCAAGCCGGCAAAGGAAGGGCAGCAAGTTGGGGACGCGGGAAATTGGAGAGGGACGGGGGCTTGCGAGTCTGCTATGCAGGTCGCGCGCCAGAACGACATACGGACCCTGTCCCGATGTAGCCGGCGCCGAAACGATCGGAGACCGGATGCTCGACAAGGCCGAAGCCGAAAACCTGCCGGCGGACGATTTCCGCAAGTTCGTGGACGGACGCCGCTTCGCGACGATCATGGCCGATCCGCCATGGCAGTTCGTCAACCGCACCGGAAAGGTCGCGCCCGAGCACAAGCGCCTGTCGCGCTACGGCACCATGGCGTTGCCCGACATCATGGCGCTGCCCGTGGCCGACGCCTGCGCCGCCACTGCCCATCTCTATCTCTGGGTGCCGAACGCGCTGCTGCCGGAAGGCCTTGAGGTGATGCGCGCCTGGGGCTTCCAGTACAAGGCCAATATCGTCTGGCACAAGGTGCGCAAGGACGGCGGCTCGGACGGACGCGGCGTCGGCTTCTATTTCCGCAACGTTACCGAAATCATCCTGTTCGGCACGCGCGGGAAAAATGCCCGCACGCTGCCGCCGGGGCGTTCGCAGGTAAACTACATTTCCTCGCGCAAGCGTGAGCATTCGCGTAAACCCGACGAGCAATATCCGCTGATCGAAAGTTGCTCGCCAGGCCCTTATCTGGAAATGTTCGGCCGCGGCGTGCGTCCCGGCTGGGCGACCTGGGGTAACCAGGCGGATGCGGATTACGAACCCTCGTGGAAGACCTACGCCTATAATTCCGCCAGCGACCAGATCGCCGCAGAGTAAGCAGAAGCTTACAGAAACGGCAGGATTCCGTCGCGCGCCATCGCCTCTTCCCGGTCTGCGATCTCCTCCAGCGACAGGCCTTCGCCGAAGGCGACGATGCGCGCCGGCAGGCCGATCAGCACCAGCGGGCAGGGATTGCCGACGCCGCGATGCACGCGGTCCTCCAGCTTGCTCCAATGGGTGGTGGCGGCGCCGAACTTGTCGCTGACGAACAGCGCCGACCAGGCATCGGCGAACTGGCCGCCGGCGGCGACCCGCTTGTCCACCGCCTTCTTCTGGCGCGGCGTGCGCGTCATGCCGAGCGCCTCAAGATCGGCATTGCAGCCGATCTTGCGGTCACGGGCAAAGCGCAGCACCATGGCGCGCATCTCGTCCTGCATCGAGGTGCCGCGCGTCACGATGATGCCGACAGAGATGGCGCCATCGGCATGCAGTCGCTTGAAGTTTTCGAGATCGCGGTCGAAGAAGGGATCCTTGTTGTTCCACTCGATCTCCAGCGCGATGACGCCGTTTGCGAAACGCTTGACATGATCGATCTCGTGCGAGATTGCCTCGCGCGCCACGCCGTTGATGCGTTTCTCGACGACAAAATTCATCTTGGTCCAGCCGATATCGGCAAGCCCGCGCCGCAGCCGCTGCGTGCCCTGTGTCTCGCCGCCGCCCGAGCCGATGATCTCCTCGATCGGGATGGTCAGCCCGCCGATCACCCGCTCCAGTTCCGCCACCGCGTCGGGAAAATCGACGCTGAGGATCGCCTGCGCATGCGAGTGGATTTCGATCTGGAAGCCGAGGGTTTTGAGCGTGTCGAACATGGGGCTCCGCCGGAGTATTTCCAGGAAAAGGATGAAACGGTTTTCCGTCCGAACATCCGTAAGGGTTGGTTTTTGATTCGTCGCTCGCCAGTTAAGACCATCCGCTGGCGAATGCGCAGCGATTTCGACGTCGGCGGGCGCGACCGTCCGGTTTCGCGACGCACCGGCGGCGATCTCGTCGGTTCTGTCGCGAATTGGAACGGCCCAGGCGAGCGTGCCCGCTGTCGATCCCTGCACCGCAGGACTTCGCCATTCGCCGTCAACCTTTCCTTTACCAATGCCGGGCCGGGCCGGGCATATTTTAGCGATTGATTCAGGATTCCCCCGTAACGGTTGAGTTGAGATTGCAGACCCGGCGGACATGAGGTCGGCTGGTGCAGAAAAACGGGGTTTGCACATGATGTGCGTGAAGTGGCTGGCGCTCGGCGCCGGCATGCTGGGACTGTTCGTACTCTGGTTGCCCCTCAGCCTTCAGGCGCAACTCATCCTCAGCTTTGCGGTGCTCGGTTTCATGTTCCTGGCGATGACCCGCCCGGACAGCAAGCCGCTCAGAATGATGACCTTCGTCTTCGCCGGCATCATCGCCTTGCGTTATGCCTATTGGCGCACGACGCAGACCCTGCCGGATATATCCGAGCCGCTGAACTTCGTGCCGGCGATCATTCTTTATCTCGCAGAAATGTATTGCCTGGCGATGCTGGCGGTCAGCCTGTTCATGCTTGCCGATCCGCTGCGCCGCGTGGCGCCGGTGCCGAAATCGCGCGAGGCGCTGCCGACCGTCGACGTCTTCATCCCGAGCTACAACGAGGATCCCGAGCTTCTGGCGCTGACGCTCGCCGCCGCCAAGTCGATGATCTACCCGAAGGAAAAACTCACCGTTTACCTGCTGGATGACGGCGGCACCGAGCAGAAGCGCAGCCAGAAAGATCCCAAGCTCGCCATGGCCGCCCAGCGCCGGCATGAGAAGCTGAAGGCGCTCTGCGCCGCCATGGATGTGCGCTACCACACCCGCAAGCGCAACGAACACGCCAAGGCCGGCAATCTCAACGAGGGCCTGGCCGTCTCCACCGGCGAACTGGTCGTCGTCTTCGATGCCGATCATGCGCCGGTGCGCGAATTCTTGAAGGAGACCGTCGGCTTCTTCGCCGAGGACGACAAACTGTTCCTCGTCCAGACCCCGCATTATTTCCTCAATCCCGATCCGCTGGAAAAGAACCTCAGGACCTTCGCGCGCATGCCGTCCGAGAACGAGATGTTCTATTCCATCCTGCAGCGCGGGCTGGACAAGTGGAACGCCGCCTTCTTCTGCGGCTCGGCCGCCGTGCTGCGCCGCAAGGCGCTGGAAACGACGGGCGGCTTCGCCGGTCAGTCGATAACAGAGGATTGCGAAACGGCGCTGGCGCTGCATTCGAAGGGCTGGCACAGCGTCTATGTCGACAAGCCGCTGATCGCCGGGCTGCAGCCGGAAACCTTCGTTTCCTTCATCGGCCAGCGGGCGCGCTGGTGCCAGGGCATGTTGCAGATCCTCATCCTCAACCGCCCCTTCCTGGCGCGTGGCCTGACGATGGCGCAGCGCATCTGCTATGCCGGCATCAATCTCTTCTGGCTGTTTCCGCTGTCGCGGCTGGTCTTCATGTTCGCGCCGCTGCTCTACATCTTCTTCTCGCTGGAGATTTACGAGGCGAACATCATGGAGTTCGCCTCCTATGCGCTGACCTATCTGGTCTCCTCCTTCGCGATGCAGAGCTATCTTTATGGCCGGGTGCGCTGGCCCTGGGTGTCGGAGCTTTATGAATATGTGCAGTCGGTCATGCTGTTCGGCTCGATCCTCAGTGTCGTGCGCAATCCGCGCAAGCCGACCTTCAACGTCACCGCCAAGGGCCAGACGCTGGACAAGAGCGGTCTCTCGGCGGTGGCGCGGCCCTATTTCCTGATCTTCTTCCTGCTGCTGGCCGCCGCCCTTTACTCCGCCTGGCGATATGTGACGGAGCCGGCCGCCTCCGAACTGCTGCTGATCGTCGCCGGCTGGAACCTCATCAATCTCGGCCTCGCCGGTGCCGCGCTCGGCGTCGTTGCCGAACGGCGCGAGCTGCGCCGCAACCAGCGCCTGCCGGTGCGCCGCCATGCGCTGATGCATATCGGCGGGAGGCTGCATTCGATCCTGATACACGATGCCTCCAGCGGCGGCATTTCCGTCGAGTTCATCGAGGGCGATGCCCCGCAGGCGACGGCCGACGCGCCGCTGGCCGGCATGGTCGAGCTGCGCCGCAACGGCCAGGAGCTGACCTTCGACGTGGTGCAGCGCGGCACACGCGGCAGCGACGGCGCAATCCACTACGGCTTTGCCTATGCCGAGCGTTCGCCGCGCACCTTCCTGGCGATCGCCGAACTGATGTATTCCGATCAGACGGTGCTGCAGGAGCGGCTGACCCGTCGCCAGGTGCGGCTCGGCTTCTTTGCCGGGACATTTCGCTTTGCCGGCTGGACGATCGGCGAAACCCTGCGCGCCATGCGCTATGCCATCGGCCTCATTCGCGAGCAGGCGGTCAAATCCGTGGACGATGCGCCGATGGTCCTTCCCGCGAAGGACATGCCCGAACCCATGCCGGCCCCGGTCGCCGCTCCTCTTGCTCCTGCCGTCGATGGAGTTCGCGCCTATGGTTGAGACCATGTCGATCCGCCGCCTTGGCCTGACGCTGCTGCTGACCGGAGCGCTTTCGCCCGCCGCTTTCGCCGGCAGTTTCCGCCTGTTGCCGGAGGCCGAGACGCCCCCGGTCGCACCCGCCGCGCCGGCCCTGGCCATACCGACCGCCGCTGCATCGACCCCCTCCGCATCGACCCCCTCCGCATCGACCTTGGTCGTCCCCGCTGCGCCGGAAAAACCCGCCGTCTCGCTGCTGCCGGCCATGCCGCAAGCCCCGGCCAAAGCTGCCGTCTCCGCCGCGCCGTCCAATCTCGTGCCTTTCGAGCAGGGCGCGAACCGGCTGGAACTGACCGGCGAGGACGACACCACGATCCTGAGCTTCTATGCGAGCGCCGAGCAGGTCGCCGCCGGCGGCAGCCTGCAGATCGCCTATCGCAACGCCGTTTCGGTGCTGCCCGATACCGGAACGGTCGAGGTCGGCGTCAACGGCCGCCCGGCCGGTTCCTTCGCCATCCGCTCGCCGAACGGGCTGAAGCTCGAAACCCTGCCGCTTTCTGCCGGCAGCCTGAGGATCGGCCGCAACGAGGTGAGCTTGCGCGCCCGCCAGCGCCATCGCGTCGATTGCAGCATCGATGCCACCTATGAATTGTGGACGCGGCTCGACCCGGCGCTGAGCGGCTTTCTCGCGGGTGCGCCGGCGCGCTTCTCGGCCCTGGACGAACTGATGGGCCTTGGCCGCAATGCCGCCGGGGTCACCGATATCCGCCTCGTCGTCGCCAGAGGCGCGAGCGCCGCCGCCCTCAGCGAAAGCGCCAGGGTCGTGCAGGCGCTTGCCCTGTTTCTCAATCGCGACGATCTCGTCGTCAGCACAGGCGAGACCGGAGGCCAGGGATCGGGCATCGATCTCTATGTCGGCGCCGCCATCGATCACTTCCAGACCGAGGAGGGCAGGCGGCTGCTGTCGGCGGCTCCGGCCGGGCTGTCGCTGCGTGCGGGGTCGGTTCCCGGGCGCGCCATCGTGCTGCTCCAGGGGGCGACGGGGGCGGAGCGAACCGCCAACCTGCTCTCGGCGCTGCGCGGGCCAATGCGCGCGGGCCTCGAAAGCGGCGTCATTTCCGGGCGCTGGGGCGAAGTCGCCGGCGAAGCCGGAAGCCGCTTTACACTCAAGGAGGCGGGCTATGTGACGGCGCCGTTCGCCGGCCGCTTGGCGCGCACCGATTTTGACCTGCGCATGCCCGCCGATTTCTATCCCGCCGACTACGATACGATCGATTTCTACCTGCATGGCGCGACCGCGCCGGGGCTGCTGCCGGGCGCGAAGCTGCTGGTGAGGGTCAACGAGCGGGTGGTGACCAGCCTGCCGCTTCGCGATTCCAACGGCGAGCAGTTCGACCGCAAGCGCGTCAAGCTGCCGATGCGCGCCTTCCGCCCGGGCGTCAACCGCATCGACATCATGGCCGAGCTGCCGGTGGCGGCGGATGGTGTCTGCGCGCCGCAGATGGCGGCGCAGGAAAAGCCGCGCTTCATCCTGCTCGACGATTCCACGATTGAAATTCCCGCGCTTGCCCGCCTCGGCCGGCTGCCCGATCTCGGGGCGCTCTCCGGCTCGGCCTATCCCTTTGGCGACGGCAAGCCCTTCGACGTCTTCATCGACAGCCAGGAGCCGGCCGCCATCGCCGGCGCGCTGACGACGCTGGCGCATCTCAGTCTGGCCGCCCGCAAGCCGCTCGGCGCCGACATCCGCTTCGGCGCTCCGGCGGAAGAGGAAGGCCGCAATGCGCTGGTCATCGCCACCCGTGCAGCCCCGGCCACGCCGCTGCCGTCCGATGGCCCGGCCAAGGATGGCGATCCCTTTGCCAGCCTCGGCGCTGCGGCACCCGATGCCATGACCACCGCCACCGTCAGCGCCGCACCGGCCACGCCGGTTGCCGATACGCAGGAGTTGCTGCAAGCCTTCCAGGAATCGACAGCCGTCGATCAGTCGCAGACCGGCTGGACGACACAGGCGCAGACGCAGGTGGTATCGCTGCTCAGCCGCTTCCGTCATTGGCTGAACTACGAGGATGCCTCCGCCGCCGACGCCTCGGCCGAGACCGGGGCGTTGCTCACCGTCTCGCAGAGCCTGTCGCCGTCCGGCCTGTCCAACTGGACGACGCTGCGCGCCGCCTCGGCGGGCGAGCTGGAAAAGGGCGTCGCCCTGCTGTCGAAACCCGGCGTCTGGCCGCGGCTGGAGGGCGGTCGCGCCGTCATCCAGAGCGGCGATGGCGTCCTCGTCAGCCGTGCGGCCGTCGACCGGGTGATCACCGCCTTTCCCGATTCCAGCTTCGGCAATCTGCGCCGGCTCGCCGCCGCCTGGTTCTCCGATAATTTCCAGATTTATGTCGTGCTCGTCCTTGTGCTGATGGGCGGGTTCGGCGCCTGGCTCGGCCTTGCCGTGCCGAAGAAGGGCGTGAGGACCGATCAATGAGGCGTTTCCGTCAATCCGTTGCCGCGCTTCTTGCCGCAAGCTGCCTTGCTGCGCCGCTGCCGGTCTGCGCCGGGCAGGTGAGCCTCGCCGATTTCGCCGCCCCGGTCACCGAAAAGCCGGCAGCGCCCTTTGTCCCCGTCACGGCGACAGGTCCGGACGAGGTCGATCTCGCTGCCCTCTATTATTACGCCGACCAGGGGCAGGAGGAGCGGGTGCAGGCCGAGCTTGCCCGGCTCCAGCTCAAATTCCCCGGTTTCGAGCCCCCCAAGAACCTGTATATGCCGGCCGCGCGCCGCTCGATGGACGAGCAGCCGCTGTGGGCGCTCTACGAAAAGAACGATTTTTCCAGCATTGAGGCGGAAATCGCCCGCCTGCAGGCCGCCAATCCCGGCTGGAGTCCCTCGGAGGATTTTTCCGGAAAGCTGGCGCGGCGGAAAATACGTGTCCAGATGACCGCCGCGGTCGCCGCCAGGGACTGGGCGGGCGTGATTGCCGCCGGTGAAGCCATCGATCCGGCCGGCGAAACCGAAATTGACCTGCTGTGGATGCTGGTCGACGCCTATCACGAGACCGGCATGCGCGAGCAGATTGCCGAGGTCTGCAAGGCCATCCTGTTCCGGCAGGGAGAGGCGCGTTTTCCCGACGATCTTCTCGCGGTGACGCTGCAAAAGGCCGCGCCGGATTTTTCCGCCGAGGAGATCGACGCGGTCATCAAGGCACTGTGGCCTCAGCCGGCCAGGGTCGCGGCGCTGGCGCCGGTCACCGATGCGCTGCTGCGCCGCCGCGTCGCCGATTTCACCGCCAACGACGCCCTGACCGCGCCGTTGCCGGAGGCCGATCTCCAGCGTCTCGCCGCGCAATCGGATACGGCCGGCGATGACATCCTGCTCGGCTGGTATTTCCTCAAGGTCAAGCAATTGCCATCCGCCGAACAGGCCTTCGGCAAGGCGATGGAGAGGGCGCCCGGCGCCGAGGCCGCCAAAGGCCTCTATCTCAGCCTTTCCCGGCAGGGCCGCGACGCCGACGCTTATCGATGGGCCGCAGGCCATCTCGACCTGTTTGCCGGCGAGCCGGAACTCTTGATGGCGGCGCTGGCGCCGCGCCTGTCCAAGCCGGAGCTGGGCGCGCTGGAGCCGCAGGCGATTGCCGCCTATTCGGCGGCGATCGGCGAGACGCAATCGGCCGACCATGCCGAGATACTCGGCTGGTATGCCTATAATTCCAAGCAGTTCGCCGCCGCCGAAGCCTGGTTTGCCAAGGCTTTCGAATGGCAGGAGAAGCCGGAGCGCCTCAAGGGCCTGGCGCTCAGCTATCTGCGTGAAAACAGGAAGAAGGATTTCGCCGCGCTGCGCAGCCGTTACGGCGAGCGCTACCCCGATCTCTGGGCCGAAATCGCCAGCGCCCCGCCGCCGCGCGGCCTTTCGGGCGCCACCGTCGGCAAGCCGGCCGCCGGCGACGCCTCCGGTTATGCCGCCGCCCTCCGGGACAAGCGCTACGATGCCTGCATCCGCGAGTTGCAGCGGCAGGAGGATCGCGGCGGCCTCTCCGCCGAGGCGTCGCTGGTGCGCGGCTGGTGCTTCATGGGCCTGAACCGCTCCTCCGATGCCCGCGCCGCCTTCAATGCGGCGCTGGCGGGGCGCGGCGTAACCCGCCAGGACGCGGCCTATGGGCTGGCGCTCGCCGCCTTGCGCGACAAGCTGACCGATCAGGCCGAAGCCGCGCTTTCGGCCACGCCGCTGTCTGCGGTGCGCGACCGGGAAATTCGCGCTGAAATCTACTGGCAGCGCGCCCGCGCCGCCTTCGATATCGGCCAGTACGATCAGGCCCTGGCGGCACTGAATGCCCGCATGCAACTGGTGCCGGAGCCGACCGACATGAGCAAGTTGCGCGCCTGGGCGCATCAGAAACTCGGCCACAAGGCCGAAGCCAAGGCGATCTTCGAGCGCCTGAGCATGCACCTGTCCGACCGCGCCGTCGCGCAAGGGTTGACGGCGGTGGAGCAATCGCAACGATGAAATCCCTTGGCGTTTTCCTCACGCTCACTGCCCTCGCTTTGCTGCTTGCGGCCTGCACCTCGACGACGCAGGATCCGTTCCTGACGGCGGCGACCGGCCTTGCCGCCGCGCCGCCGATCTCGGCGGAGGTTTCGCCGCAATTCGCGCTCGCGGCCCTGCCGCCATCGGCCGGGCGCATCGTCTCGGTGCAGCAGGTCGCCCGCGAAAACGGCCTCGGCCAGACCGTCGTCTATGCCAACCGCACCGCTCTTTCCGGCGACAATGCCCTGACGATCGAGGTGTCGAATGCCGATGCCGCGACGCGACCGGTGCGCGCCCCGACGCGCGGCGAGATCCGCAAGGAGATTGCCGAAACCCTGCCCGGCATCGCCATGCGCATCGACGGCGTCATCGGCGACAATGCCCAGGGCGTCTTCGGTTATGCGCTGGGGACCAGCGGGGGCGCACACTGCCTTTATGGCTGGCAGGTGGTCAAGAGCGGCGCGGCCGTCCAGCGCCCCTATGCGGCCAGCTTGCGCCTGCGCTTCTGCGACCCGTCGATGAGCGAGGCGGAACTGGTGTCGCTGATGCAGGGCCTGCGCCTGTTGCCGGTGTCGAAGGAAACCGTGGCCATGCTGCGCAAGGCGCCGGGTCGCGCTTATGTCATGCCGGCAAGCCTTGCGCCGGAAGTGACCGCCGAACCGGTCTTGCCACGCCGCAGCCGCCCGCGCCAGAACATAGCCGCCCCTGTCGAGCAGGCGGACGCCGTCGCCGTGCCGCTGCCGGGCGAAGCTTCGGCAAGGCCGGCCGCCATGACCGCACCGGCGAAAATGCCTGCGCCGTCGTCGGATATCGGCAACGCCGCGATCGTGCCGCTGCCGCAGTAAGGCCGCCGGACCGGCAACGGGTAAAAAAATTTTCTTGAGTATTGCATTCATGAAAAGCCGTAGCGCTTCAAGGCGTTACGCGCTATCTGTGTCGGGAGTTGATCCTGGAATTCATCTTTTTGGAATTGTTCAAATCTACGAGACGTCCTATATACGTGCCGGACGTCTCGATTCAGGGAGAACGACATGCGTTTGACGAAGCAGACCAACTATGCCATCCGCATGTTGATGTACTGCGCGGCCAATGAAGGACGATTGAGCCGAATCCCCGAGATTGCAAGGGCTTACGGGGTTTCCGAACTGTTCCTTTTCAAGATTTTGCAACCGCTCAACAAGGCCGGCATCGTCGAGACGGTGCGGGGCCGCAACGGCGGCGTGCGTCTGGGTCGCGCCGCGAACGCCATCAGCCTGTTCGACGTGGTGAAGGTCACGGAAGACAATTTCGCCATGGCGGAATGCTTCGAGGAAGGTGTGGTCGAGTGTCCGCTGGTCGATAGCTGCGGCCTCAATTCGGCGCTGCGCAAGGCGCTGAACGCGTTTTTCGGGGTGCTGGCGGAATATTCCATCGACGATCTCGTCAAGGCGCGCCCGCAGATCAATTTCCTGCTGGGCCTGCCAGAGCGCATGGAAAAGAACGGCGCGGTGGCCGCCGCTCCGGCCGCCTGATCGAACCCTTTCTAATCGATTTGCTTTTTATGGCCCCGCGCACTTGCTCCGGGGCCATATTCATTTTGCGCCAAAAGCGGTCGCAAGCGGCTTTCGGATTACGATTATTTCGATTTCACAGAGGTTCGTGTTAAAAAATTTCTAATTTTGTCCGTGTGGACAAAATTTCGCCCGCATCTGTTGCTTTCGACGGGCAAATATCGTTCCATCCCCAGATGATCCGGCTCCGAGGCCTTCGGTATCTGTGCGATCAAAACAAAAACAATCTGGGAAACGATATCATGAAAAAGCTCTCTTTCCTGCTCGCCGCGACCGCGCTCGCCTCGGTCATGGCGACGACGGCATGGTCGAAGACGCTGGTCTATTGCTCCGAGGCGTCGCCGGAAGGTTTCGATCCGGGCCTGTACACCGGCGGCCAGACCTTCGACGCTTCTTCGCGCACCGCCTATAGCCGCCTCGTCGAATTCAAGCATGGCAGCACCGAGCTTGAGCCCGGCCTCGCCGAGAGCTGGACGATTTCGCCCGACGGTCTCGAATACACCTTCAAGCTGCGCAAGGGCGTCAAGTTCCAGACGACGGAATACTTCACCCCGACACGCGAGCTGAACGCCGACGACGTGATCTTCTCCTTCGAGCGCCAGCTCAAGGCCGACAATCCGTGGAACAAGTATGTCGATGGCGCCTCCTGGGAATATGCTGCCGGCATGGGCTTCCCGGAACTGGTCAAGTCGGTCGAGAAGGTCGATGACCTGACGGTCAAGTTCGTGCTCAACCATCCGGAAGCGCCGTTCCTCGCCGACCTCGGCATGGACTTCGCCTCGATCATGTCGAAGGAATATGCCGACAAGCTCGCCGCCGACGGCAAGATGGGCCAGCTTAACCAGATGCCGCTCGGCACCGGCCCCTTCACCTTTGTCGCCTATCAGGCCGATGCGGTGATCCGCTATCAGGCCAATCCCGACTACTACAAGGGCAAGGAAAAGATCGACGATCTCGTCTTCGCCATCACCACCGACGCCGCCGTGCGCGCCCAGAAGCTCAAGGCCGGCGAATGCCATATCATGCCTTACCCGAACGCGGCCGACGTCGCCGAGCTGAAGAAGGACGAGAACCTCACGGTTCTGGAGCAGCCGGGCCTCAACGTCGCCTATCTCGCCTACAACACGCTGCAGGCGCCGTTCGACAAGCCTGAGGTGCGCCGCGCCCTCAACATGGCGATCAACAAGCAGGCCATCGTCGACGCCGTCTTCCAGGGCGCCGCCGCTGTCGCCAAGAACCCGATCCCGCCGACCATGTGGTCGTATAACGACAAGGTCGAGGACGACAAGTACGATCCGGAAGGCTCCAAGAAGGCTCTCGAAGCCGCCGGCGTCAAGGATCTGAAGATGAAGATCTGGGCGATGCCCGTCTCGCGTCCCTACATGCTGAACGCCCGCCGCGCCGCCGAACTGATGCAGTCGGATCTGGCCAAGGTCGGCGTCTCCGTCGAGATCGTCTCCTATGAGTGGGCCGAATACCTGAAGCTGTCGAAGGACAAGAACCGCGATGGCGCCGCCATCATGGGCTGGACCGGCGACAACGGCGATCCGGACAACTTCCTGGATACGCTGCTTGGCTGCGAAGCCGTCGGCGGCAACAACCGCGCGCAGTGGTGCAACCAGGAATTCGACAAGCTGGTGAAGGCGGCCAAGAAGTCGTCCGACCAGGCCGAGCGCACCAAGCTCTACCAGGAGGCGCAGGTCGTGTTCAAGAAGGAAGCCCCCTGGGTCACGATCGACCATTCGATCGCCTTCGGCCCGGTCAGCAAGAAGGTCAGCGGCTATCACATGGATCCGCTCGGCATTCATCGCTTCGACGGCGTCGATATCGCCGAATAATCGATCATTCTCGGAAACTGCCCGGCCTGCCGGGCTTAACCGGCGGTCGGGATAGCCCTGACCGCCGGACTTTATCAGGTAACCAAAGCCATGATGCGCTTTCTCCTCGGACGCCTCGCGATTCTCATCCCGACGTTCCTGGGCGTGTCGTTGATAGCCTTCTCCTTCATCCGTATGCTTCCAGGCGACCCGGTCATGCTCATGTCCGGCGAACGCGTGATGTCGGAGGAAAGGCATAGCCAGATCATGCATGATCTCGGCCTCGACCGTCCGATGTATGTTCAATATTTCGACTATCTCGGTTCCGTCCTGCAAGGCGACCTCGGGACTTCCATCGTCAGCAAGCGGCCTGTCTTCGACGACTTCAAGGCGCTGTTCCCGGCGACGCTGGAGCTGTCGCTCTGCGCCATCATCGTCGCGATCTGTCTTGGCATCCCCGCCGGCGTGCTGGCGGCGGTCAAGCGAGGCACCTGGCTCGACCAGACGGTCATGGGCGTCGCCCTCGTCGGCTATTCCATGCCGATCTTCTGGTGGGGCCTGCTGCTGATCATCTTCTTCTCCGGCTATCTCGGCTGGACCCCGGTTTCGGGGCGCATCTCTCTGATGTATTTCTTCAAGCCGGTCACCGGCTTCATGCTCATCGACAGCCTGCTGTCCGGGCAGGCGGGGGCCTTCAAATCGGCGCTCTCCTATCTGATCCTGCCGACGATCGTGCTCGCCACCATTCCGCTCGCCGTCATCGCCCGCCAGACGCGCTCGGCGATGCTGGAAGTGCTGGGCGAGGATTATGTGCGCACCGCACGGTCCAAGGGCCTGACGCCGCTGCGCGTCATCGGCGTCCATGCATTGCGCAATGCGATGATCCCGGTCATCACCACCATCGGCCTGCAGGTCGGCGTCATGCTCGCCGGCGCGATCCTGACCGAGACGATCTTCTCCTGGCCGGGCATCGGCAAATGGATGGTGGATGCGGTGTTCAAGCGTGACTACGCGGTGGTGCAGGGCGGCCTGCTCATGATCGCCGGCGTCATCATGCTGGTCAATCTCCTCGTCGACGTCGCCTATGGCTTCGTCAACCCGCGCATTCGCCACTAGGAGCGCTTCCATGAGCACGGTCACTGCAAAAACCGGCCACCCTTCGGCGCTGGCGGAATTCTGGTATTATTTCTCGCGCAACAAGGGCGCCGTCCTCGGCCTCGCGGTCTTCCTGCTGGTGCTGTTCGTGGCGATCTTCGCGCCCATCGTCGCCCCGCACAGCCCGAGCGATCAGTTGCGCGACAGGCTGCTGGCGCCGCCGGCCTGGATGGCGGGCGGCAGCTGGAGCTATGTCCTCGGCACCGACGCCGTCGGCCGCGACATTCTCTCGCGCCTGATCTACGGCGCGCGTTTCTCGCTGTTCATCGGCCTCGTCGTCGTGACACTTTCGGTTCTGTCCGGCGTGCTGATCGGCATGGTCGCCGGCTATTTCCGCGGCCGCATCGATATCGTCATCATGCGTGTGATGGATATCATCCTCGCCTTCCCGTCGCTGCTGCTGGCGCTGGTGCTGGTCGCGGTGCTGGGGCCTGGCCTGACGAATGCGATGATCGCCATTTCCATCGTCAACCAGCCGCATTTCGTGCGCCTGGCCCGCGCCTCGGTCATGACCGAGCGCGAGAAGGAATATGTCATCGCCTCGCGGGTCGCTGGCGCCGGCACGATGCGGCTGATGTTCCTGACGATCCTGCCGAACTGTCTCGGGCCGCTGATCGTGCAGGCGACGCTCGCCTTCTCGGCGGCGATCCTCGATGCGGCGGCACTCGGCTTTCTCGGGGTCGGCGCGCAGCCGCCGACGCCGGAATGGGGCACCATGCTCGCCGAAGCGCGCGAGTTCATCCAGCGCGCCTGGTGGGTCGTCACTTTCCCCGGTCTTGCCATCCTCGTCACCGTGCTTGCCATCAACCTGATGGGCGACGGGTTGCGCGATGCGCTCGATCCCAAGCTGAAGAGGTCGTGATGCCGCTTCTTGAAATCGAAAACCTCACGGTCGAATTCCAGACCGCCTCCGGCCTGTTCCGCGCCGTCGATCGCGTGTCGCTGACCTGCGACAAGGGCGAAATCCTGTCGATCGTCGGCGAATCCGGCTCCGGCAAGTCCGTTTCCATGCTGGCGACGATGGGTCTCCTGCCGTGGACGGCGAAGATCACCGCCGACAAGCTGTCCTTCGACGGCAAGGATCTCATCGGGCTGTCGCCGCGTCAGCGGCGCAAGATCATCGGCAAGGATATCGCCATGATCTTCCAGGAGCCGATGTCGAGCCTCAATCCGTGCTTCACGGTCGGCTATCAGCTCGGCGAGACGCTACGCGTCCATATGGGCCTCGACCGCAAGGCACGGCGCGAGCGTGCCATCGAACTCCTGCGCCTCGTCGGCATTCCCGCGCCGGAAGATCGCCTGTCGAACTTCCCGCACCAGATGTCGGGTGGCATGAGCCAGCGCGTGATGATCGCCATGGCGCTTGCCTGCAATCCGAAGCTGCTGATCGCCGACGAGCCGACCACCGCGCTCGACGTCACCATCCAGGCGCAGATCCTCGATCTCCTGGCGCGCCTGCAGCGGGAAAACGGCATGGCGCTGGTGCTGATCACCCACGACATGGGTGTGGTGGCCGAAACCGCCGAGCGCGTTCAGGTGCAATATGCCGGGCAGAAGGTCGAGGAACAGCCGGTGCGCGACCTGTTCCGCGATCCGCATCATCCCTATACCGCAGCGCTGCTGGCGGCGCTGCCGGAGCGGGCCGAGATCGGCCAGCGCCTCCCGTCGATTGCCGGCGTGGTGCCAGGCCAGCACGACCGCCCGACGGGCTGTCTGTTCGCGCCGCGCTGTTCCTTCGCGACCGCCGAATGCGACCGCGGCGTGGTACGCCAGGATGCCTCGCTCGGTCTGGCGCTGTGCAACTATCCCCTGATTCAGGGCAAGCCGAAGAACCATCCGGGGCTTGTCGAACTGGCGAAAGCCGGAGGTGACGCATGAGCCAGGCTGTTCTCGAAGGCCGCGACCTGCAGCGGTTTTATTCCGTCAAGCGCGGCATGTTCAAACCCGAGGCGACGGTCAAGGCGCTGAATGGCGTCAGCTTCAGCCTCTATTCCGGCCGCACGCTGGCCGTCGTCGGCGAATCCGGTTGCGGCAAGTCGACGCTCGCCCGCCTCGTGACCATGATCGAGGATCCGACCGCCGGCGAATTGCTGATCGACGGCAAGCCGGCCCGCATCGGCGATGCGTCGCTGCGCAGCCAGGTGCAGATCGTCTTCCAGAACCCCTATGGCTCGCTCAATCCGCGCCAGAAGGTCGGTTCGATCCTGGAAGAGCCGCTGAAGATCAACACCCGTGACGATGCCGCCACCCGCCGCCGCAAGGCGGAGGAGATGATGACCCGCGTCGGCTTGCGCACCGAGCATTACGACCGTTATCCGCACATGTTCTCCGGCGGCCAGCGCCAGCGCATCGCCATCGCGCGCGCCCTGATGCTGCGGCCGAAGGTGCTGGTGCTCGACGAGCCGGTCTCGGCGCTGGATCTCTCGATCCAGGCGCAGGTGCTGAACCTGCTGATGGACCTGCAGAAGGAGATGGGGCTGGCCTATCTGTTCATCTCGCATGGCCTGTCGGTGGTGCGCCACATCGCCGACGACGTCATGGTGATGTATCTCGGCCGCCCGGTGGAGGTCGGCACCTCCGACGAGGTGTTCACCAATCCGCGCCATCCCTATACGGCAGCCCTGCTTTCGGCGACGCCGATTGCCGATCCGGAGCGGGAAAAGAACCGCATCCGCCTGCAGGGCGAACTGCCGTCGCCGCTGAAGCCGCCGATCGGCTGCCACTTCAATCCGCGCTGCTGGAAGGTGCAGGACCATTGCCGCAAGGTCGAGCCGCTGCTCGGCGACACCGGTAATCACCGCTACGCCTGCCACTTTCCGCTGGATGGCAGCGAGGTCTGAGACGAAGGGAAGGCCCGTTCCGGCGGGCCTTCCGAAATAATCAGCCGCGCTGACGGTTGACCGCTCAAGCCATTGCCATAAAAGGAACGCGGACCCGTTCGGGCCGCTTTGTCCCAAAAATGCTTGAGGCGGCATGGCTATCATATCAGACGTCGATCCGCGCCGCGCGGCGCTGACCCTTGCCATCGGCGCGGTCGGCGCTGTCATCGCGCTGTTCGCCGCCTTTCCCGCACCCTATCTGCTCGGCCCGGCCATTGCGCTGACCATCGCCAGCTTCGCCGGCCTGCGGCTCGGCGTGCCGATGGCGCTGCGCAATGTCTGTTTCGTGGTGATCGGCATCACCATGGGCACCAGCGTCACGCCCGCCGTGATCGAGGCGGCGCGCACCTGGCCGGCCAGTTTTCTGCTGCTGATGCCGGCCATCGCCGTGATCTTCTATGGCGCCTATGCCGTGCTGGAGCGCGGCTTTGGTTACGACCGGCGCACGGCGATGCTGGCGGCCTCGCCCGGCCATCTGAGTTTCATCATCAGCCTCAGCGCCGATACCAGGAGCGATGTCGCCGCCATCTCGATCATCCAGAGCGTGCGCGTCCTGGCGCTGACGCTGATGGTGCCGCTGATCGTGCAGGTCTTCGATCTCGTCAGCGTCGCGCCGCCGCTGCTGCTCGCCGACATGCCGCTGGCGGTGCTGGCGGCGGAGATCCTCGCCTCGGTGGCGGTCGGTATGCTGTTCCTGCGCTGGCGTTTTCCGGCGGCCCTGCTGCTCGGCGGCGTCGCGGTGTCGGTGTCAAGCCATATCAGCGGCCTCGTTTCCGGCGGCGTGCCGGCCTGGCTGACGATACCGGTCTATGTCGTGCTCGGCTGCGTCATCGGCACGCGCTTTTCCGGCCTGTCCTTCTTCGCCATGCGCCGCGCCTTCGTCGCCGGCGCGGTGACGACGCTGCTCGTCACCCTGCTGGCCGGCTTGGCCTCCTGGCTGGTGTCGTGGCTGACCGGCGTGCCGCTGAATGCGGTGCTGATCGCCTTCGCCCCCGGCGGGCTGGAAACCATGGCGGCGATGGCGGTGATGATGCATGTCGATGCCACCTATGTCGGCAGCCATCATGTCTTGCGGCTGCTCTTCCTTTCGGTTTTCATGCCGCTGGTCGTGCGCGACCGAAAGGACAAGACGTCCTGAGTCGCCGCCGAAACCCGAGAGGAACGCCATGTCCGCATCCCGTTTTCTTGCTGTCTGCGTCATGGGCGTCAGCGGCTCCGGCAAGACCTCCATCGGCGAGGGGCTGGCGGCGCGGCTTGGGTATGCCTTCCTGGAGGGCGACCGGCTGCATCCGGCCGCCAATGTCGAGAAGATGTCGAAGGGCATTCCCCTTGTTGATGACGACCGCTGGCCGTGGCTGGATGCCATCGGCGCCGAGATCGGCCGTCATCTGGCGGCAGGCGAGGGGCTGGTCCTGTCCTGCTCGGCGCTGAAGCGCGCCTATCGGGACCGCCTGCGCAAGGCTGCCGGCGGCCGGCTCGCCTTCGTCTATCTCGACGGCTCCCGCGCACTTCTCGGCGCGCGCATGGGTGCGCGCGAAGGCCACTTCATGCCGCTGTCCTTGCTCGATAGCCAGCTGGCGACGCTGGAGGTGCCGACTGGCGAGCCGGGCGTTGTCACCGTCGCCATCGATGCCGATATCGACACCATCGTCGCGCGCGCCGTGGAGGGCCTCGCGGGGCTGTGAAACCTCCGCTTGCTTGCATTGTTTCGGCAATTACTATACGCGTGTATAACAATAACATTGCGGCATGGAGAGGGGACGCGAGATGATCAGTACGGGCATGTATCTGACGAAACTGCTGGAGGCCTATGGCGTCGACACGGTGTTCGGCATTCCGGGCGTGCATACGGTGGAATTGTATCGCGGTCTCGCCGGCAGCTCGATCAACCATGTGACGCCCCGCCACGAGCAGGGCGCCGGCTTCATGGCCGATGGTTATGCCCGCGCCAGCGGCAAGCCGGGCGTCTGCTTCATCATCACCGGCCCGGGCATGACCAATATCGTCACCGCCATGGGCCAAGCCTATGGCGATTCGGTGCCGATGCTGGTCATCTCCACCGTCAACCAGCATGGTCGCATGGGCTCGGGCGAAGGCTGGCTGCATGAACTGCCGAACCAGCAGGCGCTGGTCTCGCAGGTTTCCGCATTCAGCTACACCGTCAACCGGCCGGAAGAACTGTCCATGGCGCTGGCCCGCGCTTTCGCCGTCTTCGACAGCGAGCGCCCGCGCCCGGTGCATATCGAGCTGCCGATCAACGTCATGCTCGCCCCGGCCGATCACCTGCCCGTGCCGCACAAGGTCGTGCGCCTGAAGCGCCCGAGCGGCGATGCAGCCGCCATCGGCGACGCCGTCGCGCTCCTGAATTCGGCCAAGGCCCCGGTGGTGCTGGTCGGCGGCGGCGCGGCGCGCGCGGCAAATGAAGTGCGCGCGGTCGTCGAGGCGCTGGATGCGCCGCTGGTCGCCGCCACCAACGGCCGTGGCATCCTGCCGCCCGAGCATCCGCTCAACATCGCGCTGTCGCCCTGCTGCCCGTCCTCGCGCAAGCTGGTCGAATCGGCCGACGTGGTTCTCGCCGTCGGCACCGAATTCGGCCCGACCGATTACGACATGTATGAGGATGGCGGCTTCTCGATCCCCGGCAAGCTCATCCGCATCGATATCGATCCGACCCAGATCATGCGTACCCGCGCTCCGGAAATCGGCATCGTCGCCGATAGCGCGACGGCACTTTCGCTGATCTCCGGCGGCCTTGCTCCGGTCAAGCGCGATGGCGCCGCCCGCGTCGTCGCCGCCCGCAAGGCAGGCGCCGCCGACCTGACGCCAGCGATGATCGGCGACCTCAAGATCCTCGCCAAGGTGCGCGACACGCTGGAAAACGTGCTGTTCGTCGGCGATTCCACCCAGCTCGTCTATGCCGGCAATCTCGGTTTCGCCTCCGGCGGCCCGGTGAGCTATTTCAACTCGGCGACCGGCTACGGCACGCTGGGCTACGGCCTGCCGGCGGCCATCGGCGCCAAGCTTGGCGCGCCGGAGCGCCCCGTGGTCGCGCTGGTCGGCGATGGCGGCCTGCAGTTCTCGGTCTCGGAACTGGCCTCGGCCACCGAAGCGAAGGTGCCGGTCATCATGATGCTGCACAACAACAACGGCTATGGCGAGATCAAGTCCTACATGGTCTCCCAGAACATCCCGCCGCTCGGCGTCGACATCTACACGCCGGACCTGGAAGCGATCGGCAAGGCCTATGGCTGGCAGACGGAAGTCGTCGCCCATTTTGCCGACCTGCCCGCCGCGCTGGAACGCGCGGCGAAGAATGACGGGCCGACCATGCTGCTGTTCGGTGACGAACTGCGAAACGAGGCAATGGCCGCCTGAACCGCTTTGCCAACGCTGCCTTCCTGTTCTACAACTCAGACGGCGTGTTGCCCAAGGGGAGAACGGGAATGGCAGTGGTTTGCGATCCGGGTTGGAAGGGCACTTCCACCAATGGCAAGTGGGACAATCACGAAAGCAATCTCGGCGAAGCCGAGATGATCGCGCTCGGCGAGGCGATCATCGATCTCGCCGAAATGAAGGCCCTGCCGACCTCGACCCGGCGATGCTTCAAGGATCTGTCCGCCGCGCTGACCGGCGGCACGGTGACGATCACCAAGGGCATCCACCAGCGCGACGACAAGGTCCATTTCGACGTCAAGATATCGAGCGGCGTCGCGGGCACGTTCCACGTCTTCCTCAAGACCGGCGAGGAGGCGAACGTTATTTCGCCGCCCGTGCAGCCCGGCTGGGGTATTTCCGACACCATCAAGGGAAAGACGGTGACCCGTTCGCTGTTCAAATACCAGATCAGCGGGCTTTCCTATCGCGCCTCGCCCGGCGTCGATTATCTTTACCCGCCGCTGTTCGTGACGCTGAGCGAGCTGGAAAAGCCGATCGGCCGCCCGCGCCGCTCCAGTTTCTGCCAGGGCAACGCCACGGCGGCCGTGACCCGCAGCGAAATGGCAACCATCACGTAGTCACCCGGCCGCAAACACCTTGGCCCTGATGATACGGACCATGCCGCGATCGCCGGCCTTGACGACCGTTTCCGGGGCAACGTCGAATTCCAGCGTGTCGCCTTGCACTGTTGCCGCGAGGATGCGGCGGTTGCCGGGGCGGTCGAGCACCTGATGCACGTCGGCGGGAATGCCGGCGCCGTCGCTCGCCCAGTCGAGATCGCCCGGCCGCACGAAGACCTCGGCCGGTCCGTCCGGGCAGCCGGGGGCATCGATCTCGCCGGCGGGAAGTTGCGCCTTGCCATTGGCGACGGTGGTTTTCAGGCTGTTGGTATCGCCGAGGAAACGCATGACGAAGGCGGAGTTCGGCTGGCGGCAGACCTGTTCCGGCGTGCCTTCCTGCACGATCTGCCCGCCATTGAGGATGACGACGCGGTCGGCCAGATCCAGCGCCTCTTCCTGATCATGAGTGACGAACAGCGTGGTGATGCCGAGTTCGGCATGGATTTCGCGCAGCCAGCGGCGAAGATCGCGCCGGACATTGGCATCCAGCGCCCCGAAGGGCTCGTCGAGCAGCAGCACCTTTGGATCGACGGCGAGCGCACGCGCCAGCGCCACGCGCTGGCGCTGGCCGCCGGAGATCTGCGCCGGAAACCGGTCCTGAAGCCCGTCGAGCTTGACCAGCCGCAGCAGATCCTTGACACGCGCCTCGATTTCTTCGGTGCTGCGCTTAAGCTTCGACACCTTCATGCCGAAGGCGATGTTTTCGCCGATGGTCATATGCGGGAACAGCGCATAATGCTGGAAAACGAAGCCGACGCCACGGTCGCGGACGGGAATGTCGGTAGCGTCCTGATCGCCGAAATAGATGTGGCCGCCATCGGAATATTCGAGCCCCGCGACCATGCGCAGGATAGTGGTCTTGCCCGAGCCCGAGGGGCCGAGCAGCGCCACCAGCTCGCCGCTGCCGATATCGAGCGAGACGCCATGCACGGCGCGGAAGGTATCGAAGGTCTTGACGACGTTTTCGAGGCGGATTTTCACTTGGCGACCTCCGGGGCGGGGGTGACGATAGGCGCGCGACGGCGGCGGCCGGCGCCGCGCCGTTCGAGCGCCACCTTGGCGATGATGGTGACGACGGCGAGCAGCGTCAGGATGAAGGCGGCGGCAAACGCCCCGGTCGTCTGGTAATCGTGATAGAGCAGCTCGATATGCAGCGGCAGCGTGTTGGTCTGGCCGCGAATATTGCCGGAGACCACCGAGACGGCGCCGAATTCGCCCATCACGCGCGCATTGCAGAGGATGATGCCGTAAAGCATCGCCCAGCGGATATTCGGCAGCGTCACCGACAAGAAGGTGCGCCAGCCGGACGCGCCGAGCGAGGTCGCCGCTTCTTCAAGGTCACGCCCCTGCGCTTGCATCAGCGGAATCAACTCGCGCGCCACGAAAGGCGCGGTGACGAACATCGAGGCGAGCACGATGCCGGGCAGGGCGAACAGGATTTTGATCCCGTAGGCATCGAGCAGCGGGCCGAACAGGCCCTGTAGCCCGTAGACGAAGAGATAGGCGACGCCGGCGACGATAGGCGAGATCGAGAAGGGAATCTCGGTGACGACCAGCAGCAGCCGCCGCAAGGGAAAATCGAACTTGGTGATCGACCACGCGGCGGCGACGCCGAAGGCGGTGTTGATGGGCACGGCGATCAGCGCCGTCACCACCGTCAGCAGAATGGCGCTCAGCGTATCGGGATGGGCGATGGCCGCGGCAAACACTTTCCATCCCTCTGAAAAAGCTTGCACGGCAATGACCAGCAGCGGCGCGAGGATCAGCAGTGCGCCGAGCAGGAGGGTGATTGCGATCAGCGTGCGGCGGATGGCCGGCGCATCGCCGACGCGCGGCGGTTTTTTCGAGCGGGTTGCGTGCATCGGTCAGCCCCTCGCCGTATAGCGCAGGGCGCGCGCCTGCATGAAGTTGGTGAGCGCCAGCATGGAGAAGGCGGTGATCAGCAGCACCGAGGCGATGGCGGCGGCGGCCTGGTAATCATATTCCTCCAGCCGGATGAAGATCAGAAGTGCCGTGATTTCCGTCTCGAACGGCTTGTTGCCGGCGATGAAGATGATCGCCCCGAATTCCCCCAAGGAGCGGGCGAAGGACAGGGATAGGCCGGCGAGCAGCGCCGGTTTCAGGAGCGGCAGGATGACTTTGCGAAAGATCGTCCAGTCGCTTCCCCCCAGCGATTGCGCCGCTTCCTCCAGCGCCGGGTCGAGATCCTCCAGCACCGGCTGCACCGTGCGCACGATGAACGGCAGGCTGGTGAAGATCATGGCGATCATGATGCCGAGCGGCGTATAGGCAACCTTGATGCCGAGCGGCGCAAGCGCCGCGCCGAACCAGCCGTTTGCGGAAAACAGCGCCGTCAGCGCAATGCCGGCCACCGCCGTCGGCAGCGCGAAGGGAAGGTCGACCAGCGCATCGACGAAGCGCCAGCCGGGGAAACGATAGCGCGTCAGTACCCAGGCGAGCGCCAGCCCGAAAAACAGGTTGAAGACGGTGGCGGCCAGAGCGCAGAGCACGGTGACCCGATAGGTGGCGACGGCGCGCGGCGAGGAGACGATTGCCCAGTAGTCCGCCGGCCCCAGGCTTGCCGCCTTGAACACCAGCGCTGCCAGCGGCAGCACCACGATCAGCCCGACATAGAACAGCGTAACGCCAAGCGACAGCCGCAGCCCCGGCAGAACATTCCGTCTCAAGACGCTTTCCTTCTCATATGTCTTTGTTTTATCGCATTTCCTGACTCAAAACCGCGTCACATTTTTGCTGGAAATGCTTTAAACATCAAAAGACCCGGCGCGCTTTTGGCCGCCGGGCTTTGCCTGTGTCAACGGCTTTTTGCGGTTCAGCGCGCGCCGTAGAGCGTGTCGAGCGTGGCGCCGGAGGCGAAATGCTCGGCCTGGATTTTCTTCCAGCCGCCGAAGACGTCGTCGACATTGACGAGGCGGATTTCGGGGAACTGGTCCTTGAACTCGGCTGCGACCTTTTCATTGTGGACGCGATGGCCGAACTGCGCGGCGATGCGCTGGCCTTCCTCGGTATAGAGGAAATCGAGATAGGATTTGGCGAGATCGCGCGAGCCGCGCTTGTCCACCACCTTGTCGACCACGGCGACCGGGAATTCGGCGAGCAGGCTGACAGAGGGCACGACGCTTTCGAACTTGTCGGTGCCGTATTGCTTGGCGATCGAGCGGGTCTCGGCCTCGAAGGTGATGATGACGTCGCCGATTTCGCGCTCCACGAACGTGGTGGTGGCGGCGCGGCCGCCGGTGTCGAACACCGGCACGTTGTCAAAAATCTTCTTGACGAATGCCTGCACCTTCTCCGGATCGTCCTTGAAGGCCTCCTTGGCGTAGGCGGTGGCCGCCAGATAGGTGTAGCGGGCATTGCCGGAGGTCTTCGGGTTGGGGAAGATCACCTTGACGTCGTCGCGCACGAGGTCGTTCCAGTCCTTGATATGCTTCGGGTTACCGGCGCGCACCAGGAAGGAGGGGAAGGAATAGAAGGGCGAGGCGTTGTTGGCGAAATTCTTCTGCCAGTCGGCCGCGACGAAGCCGTTCTTGACGAGGAAATCGATATCCGTGACCTGGTTGAAGGTGACCACGTCGGCTTCCAGTCCCTCGACGATGGCGCGCGCCTGCTTGGAGGTGCCGGCATGCGACTGGTCGACGGTGACGCCCGGATGCTGCTTGACGAAGGCCTCGTTCTCGGCGGCGAAGAGCTCACGGGCCACGTCATAGGAGGCGTTGAGAAGGGTGGCAGGCGCTTGCGCGAACGCCTGACCCGCAAGGGCGAGCGCGGCGACACCGATCAGCAAAAGGCGCTTCATAAAAATCTCCAGGGAAAGCAACAGCATATGGTGCCGCACCCTAACGGCCCGGGAGAGGCGATGCGAGGCAATCGCCACCCGATGACCGCCGGGATGTAGAAAGATCGTCTAAGCTTTAAGCATTTTCGGGGACATCATTTCAGCCGCGATGCCGGCGAGCCATGGCGCTTGCGGCGCGGAGATGCTATCGGCCGGTTTAAGCTTTCGCGCCGCAACATTCCGGGACCCGTCGCCCATGATCCGCATCGAGAATATTTCCAAGCAGAACAGCCATCGCATCCTGTTCATCGAGGCTTCGGCCGCGCTCAATCGCGGCGAGAAAATCGGCCTTGTCGGCCCGAACGGCGCGGGCAAGACGACGCTGTTTCGCATGATCACCGGCGAGGACCAGCCGGACGAGGGCCAGGTCTCCGTCGACAAGGGCGTGACCATCGGTTACTTCGACCAGAATGTCGGCGAAATGGCCGGTCGCAGCGCCGCGGCGGAAGTCATGGCCGGCGCCGGTCCGGTCAGCGAGGTTGCCGCCGAACTGCACGAGCTTGAAGCGGCGATGGTCGATCCCGACCGTCTCGACGAGATGGACGCGATCATCGAGCGCTACGGCGAGGTGCAGGCCCGTTACGAGGAACTGGATGGTTACGGCCTGGAGGGACGGGCGCGGGAAGTTCTGGCAGGCCTGTCCTTCACCGAGGAGATGATGGACGGCGATGTCGGCAAACTTTCGGGTGGCTGGAAGATGCGTGTGGCGCTCGCCCGCATCCTGCTGATGCGCCCCGACGTCATGCTACTCGACGAGCCGAGCAACCACCTCGATCTCGAAAGCCTGATCTGGCTGGAGCAATTCCTGAAGACCTATGACGGCGCGCTTCTGATGACCTCGCACGACCGTGAGTTCATGAACCGCATCGTCAACAAGATCGTCGAAATCGACGGCGGGTCGCTCACCGTCTATTCCGGCGATTATGGTTTTTACGAGCAGCAGCGCGCCCAGAACGAACGCCAGCAGCAGGCGCAGTTCGAGCGCCAGCAGGCGATGCTCGCCAAGGAAATCAAGTTCATCGAGCGCTTTAAGGCGCGCGCCTCGCATGCCGCGCAGGTGCAGAGCCGGGTGAAGAAGCTGGAAAAGATCGACCGCGTCGAGCCGCCGCGCCGCCGCCAGACGGTCGCCTTCGAATTCCAGCCGGCGCCGCGCTCGGGTGAAGACGTCGTCAGCCTGAAGGGTGTTCATAAGGCCTATGGCAGCCGCACCATCTATGAAGGCCTGGATTTCATGGTGCGCCGCAAGGAGCGCTGGTGCATCATGGGCGTCAACGGCGCCGGCAAGTCGACGCTTCTGAAGCTGGTGACCGGCTTTGCCGAACCGGACGAGGGCAGCGTCAATATCGGCGCGAGCGTCAAGCTCGGCTATTTCGCACAGCATTCGATGGAATTGCTCGACGGCGACGCCACCATCCTGCAATGGCTGGAAGAGGCATTTCCGAAGGCCGGGCAGGCGCCGCTGCGGGCGCTCGCCGGCTGCTTCGGCTTCTCCGGCGACGATATCGAGAAGAAATGCCGGGTGCTCTCCGGTGGTGAAAAGGCCCGCCTCGTCATGGCGCGCATGCTGTTCGACCCGCCGAATTTCCTCGTCCTCGACGAGCCCACCAACCACCTCGACCTCGACACCAAGGAAATGCTGATCAAGGCGCTCAGCGATTTCGAGGGAACCATGCTGTTCGTCTCCCACGATCGGCATTTCCTCGCAGAGCTGTCGAACCGCGTGCTGGAACTGACGCCGGACGGTATCCATCAGTACGGCGGCGGCTACACCGAATATGTCGAGCGCACCGGGCAGGAAGCGCCGGGCCTGCGAAGCTAGGGCCGCGCGAATTCATCATACTGAAGGCCAAGGCATCCGCGGACTCCCCAGGATGGCTCTGGCGCTTTCGGGGTCGCCTCTCCCAACGCGGATGCGTTCGCATATATCGAAAAATCATGGCAGCAGGGTTGCAGTTGCCGGCGAAGATCGTTAGTCGAATATTTGTAATGGTATTACATTACGAATCATAACCATTTCTCTTCCGATAACGAACGAGGTTGACGATGCAAAATCCACCCGTGCCCGGCCGTGCCAAAGCTCTTGCCCTCCACGCTCTGCTGGCGCTAGCCGTCGTGACGCTGCCGGCGGCAGGCGTCCACGCCGCCTCCCACAGCCACAGCCATTCGGAAAACGCCAAGGACGTGTATCACGGCTATTTCGAGGACGATCAGGTCAAGGCCCGCCCTCTCTCCGATTGGCAAGGACAGTGGCAGTCGGTCTATCCCTATCTCGTCGACGGTACGCTCGATCCGGTGATGGAGCACAAGGCGGAGGGCGGCGAAAAGACCGCTGCGCAATACCGCGCCTATTATGAAACCGGCTACAAGACGGATGTCGACCGCATCGAAATCGACGGCGACAAGATGACCTTTACCCGCGAGGGAAAGCCGATCACGGGGCAATATGCCAGCGACGGCCAGGAAATCCTGACCTATGAAAAGGGCAATCGCGGCGTCCGTTTCGTCTTCAAGAAGACCGGCGGCGACGCGGCCGCGCCTGCCTTCGTCCAGTTCAGCGACCACAAGATTGCGCCGGAAAAGGCCGATCACTACCATCTCTACTGGGGTGACGATCGCGCCGCCCTGCTGAAGGAAGTCACCAATTGGCCGACCTATTATCCGGCCTCGCTGGATGGCAAGCAGGTCGTCGAGGAAATGCTGCAGCATTGAGCCGCATTCCCCGGTAAGCCTATGCGCCGCCGCCTTTTATCAGGCGGCGGCGTTGCTGTTTCGATCAGGCCCATTCGCCCTTGCGCATGACCGGCACGCGGCTGCCATCGGCGTTGACGCCGTCGATATCGACCTTGTCGGAGCCGATCATCCAGTCGATGTGGATCAGGCTGGAATTGCCGCCCTGCGCCTTGATCTGTTCGGGCGTCAGATGCGCGCCGTCGACGAAGCATTTCGAATAGCACTGGCCGAGGGCGATGTGGCAGGAGGCGTTTTCGTCGAATAGCGTGTTGAGGAACAGCACGCCGCTTTTCGAGATCGGCGAGGAATGCGGCACCAGCGCCACTTCGCCGAGCCGGCGGGCGCCTTCGTCGGTATCCAGCACCTTGTTCAGCACTTCGGCGCCACGGCTGGCCTGCGCCTCGACGATGCGACCGCCTTCGAAACGCACGCGAATGTCCTCGATCAGCGTGCCCTGATGCGACAGCGGCTTGGTGCTCGACACATGCCCTTCGACGCGCAGCGCATGCGGGGTCGTGAACACCTCTTCGGTCGGGATGTTGGGGTTGCAGGTGATGCCGTTCTTGGCGGTGGACTGGCCGCCATGCCATTCATGGCCGTCGGCAAGGCCGACCGTCAGGTCGGTGCCGGGGCCGGTGAAGTGCAGGGCGGAGAAGCGCTGCCCGTTCAGCCAGGCGGATCGCCTGGCGAGTGCGGCATTGTGCTCCTCCCAGGCCGCGACCGGATCGGCGACATCGACGCGTGAGGCGGCGAAGATCGCATCGGCCAAGGCCTGCTGCGCTTCGATTTCCCCCAGATCGGGAAACACCTGCCGCGCCCAGGAAAGGCTGGGATAGGAGACGATGTTCCAGTTGACGTCGAAATTGGCGATCTTTTCCAGCGCCGGCTTGTAGGCGGTCGAATTGGCGCGGTTGGCGCGCGCCACCTTGGCGGCATCCTCGCCGGAGAGCAGCAACGGATTGTCGCCGACGATGGCGAGCCGCGCGGTATTGGCCTCGAATGCCCTGGCCATGCCCTCGTAGAGCCAGCCGGCGGCGCGGTCGAAGCTTTCGTCCGGCGCGTTTGCGTAGCGGGCGAGCGTCGCCTCCTCGTCATTATAGAAGGTGGTGACGAGACCGGCGCCGGCCTTGTAGGCGTGCCTGGTGATCGACCGCACCAGCGGGAGGGCGGCGATCGGCGCGGTGATCAGCAGATCCTGCCCCTTTTCCAGCCGCAGGCCGACCTTGACGGCGACTTCGGCGAGTTTGTCCAGTTTCTGGGGATCGACGGGAGAGGAGGTCATGGATGCGCCTTTTCGTTCTGCGTTGCTGCACTCTATGTAGGACAGGCCAACTGAAAACTGAATGCGGCGGGGCGGAATTTTACGGCATCCGCCTGCCATGCTATAGAACCCGCCAACCTCAACCCGACGACACCATGATGACCCCAACGACGCCCGATCAGGACAGTCTCGGCTTCCGCAGCTACGGCGGCGAGGCGAAGCTGCATTGCCACGATTTCCACCAGATCGTGCTGCCGCGCCACGGCGCGCTGGAGCTGGAAATCGGCGGACGGGGCGGGCGGGTCGAGGGAAGGCAGGCGGCCCTCATCGCCGCCGGCACCCGCCATGCCTTTCGCGCCGAGGGCGGAAATCGCTTCGTGGTGCTCGATACCAACGATCCCGCCTTTGGCGAGGCAGCCCTCGACCGGCTGGCGCGCGCCACCTTCTTCCCCATCGGCCAGCCAGTGCTGAGCCTCATCGATTTTCTTGGGAGCATGACGGCGGATGCCGTCGCGGGTCCGCTGCGCGCCCATTGGTGCGGCCTGTTCCATGCGGCGTTGACGGGCGGGCCGGCGGGTAATGAAAGCGGTGCGCTCGACCGGGCGCTTGCTTTCATGCGCGCCCGGCTCGACCAGCCGATCACCATCCGCGACATCGCTCGCGAGGCGGGCCTGAGCGAAACCCGGCTGCACGCCCTGTTCCGCGCCGAACACGGTATGGCCCCGCATGCGGCGCTGATCGAGATACGCCTTGACCGGGCGCTGGAGCTTCTCGCCACGACGGGGCTCCCGGTCGCTGAAATCGCCCTCCTGACCGGCCATGGTGACCAGAGCGGCTTGACGCGCCGCCTGCGCCAGTCGCGTGGCCTCACACCCGCTGCTTTCCGCCGCGTGCAATCGGCGGGTTCTGCATAGGATCGGGCAGTTTTCGCCTAGCCGCCGCGGCGCAGCCGGCCTATGGGCTGAGGGAAGCGAAAACGAACGGAAAGCATCCATGACACAGGCGGGACGGTCGCGCGCGACCCTGATCGGCATCGTCGCCATTCTTCTCTGGGCGGCCCTGGCGCTGCTGACGGCGACGGCGGGGGCGCTGCCGCCCTTCGAACTGATGGCGCTGACCTTTGCCGTCGCCTTCGTCAGCGGCTTTGCGCTCTTGTCGCTGCGCGGTCGCGCGGCCCTTGCAGAAATGCGCCAGCCGCTGGCGCCGTGGCTCACCGCCTTCATCGGCATTTTCGGTTATCACGCGCTGTATTTTTATGCCTTGCAAACGGCGCCGGTCGCCGAGGCCAGCCTCGTCGCCTATCTCTGGCCGCTGTTCATCGTGCTGTTCTCGGCGCTGCTGCCGGGCGAAGGGCTGCGGGCGCGGCATGTCATCGGCGCGGTGCTCGGCTTTGCCGGCACGGTGCTGATCATCACCGGCCGCGACGGCGGTGCCGGCGGCACCGGGGCGATCACGGGCTATCTCGCCGCCTTTGCCTGCGCGCTCACCTGGTCCGGCTATTCGGTGCTGAATCGTCGTTTCGAGGGTACGCCAAGCGGCATGATCGTCGGCATCTGCGGCGCGGTGGCGCTGGCCGGCGGGGTCTGCCATCTGCTGTTCGAAGCCACGGTCGCCCCGGATGCAAAACAATGGCTGGCCATCGTCGCGCTCGGCCTCGGCCCGGTCGGCTTGGCCTTTCTCGCCTGGGACCACGCCACCAAGCATGGGCATCTGCCGCTGCTCGGCGCGCTCTCCTATCTCGCGCCGCTGATTTCCACCGCGCTTTTGGTGGCGACCGGCGCGGCGCCCGCGACGATCACGCTCGGCCTGGCCGCCCTGCTGGTCATCGGCGGCCCGCTGCTGGCGACGGGCATCGGCGGCAAGCGCGCGCAAAAACCGGTCCTGGAGTAGTTTCCGCTCGACAATTTCCACCGCCTATATCTATGCAGGGGTGGAAATGTAGTAGGAGGCGGATGCATGATCCTGGTCACCGGCGCGACCGGCTTTGTCGGCCGCGCCCTTCTGGACGATCTCGCCGCGCGGGGATTGGCGTTCCGCGCCGTCAGCCGCAGGCCTCTGGATGGTTTCCTCGACGTCGGTGAATTCACCGCTGCTACCAACTGGCGCGAGGCCTTGGCCGGCATCGACACCGTCATCCATCTCGCCGCCCGCACCCATGTCATGCACGAGACGGAAAGCGATCCGCTTGCCGCCTATCGCGCCCTCAATGTCGAGGCGACGGTCAATCTTGCCGAACAGGCGGTGCTTGCAGGCGTGCGCCGTTTCGTTTTTCTAAGTTCCATCAAGGTCAATGGTGAAGAGACGCCGCCCGGCAGGCCGTTCACCGAGGACATGCCGCCCGCACCCGAGGATGCCTATGGCCAGACCAAGCTGGAGGCGGAAGCGGCATTGTTCGCGCTTGGCCGCCGCAGTGGCATGGAGATCACCGTCATCCGCCCGCCGCTGGTCTATGGACCCGGCGTCGGCGCCAATTTCGAACGGCTGATGCGGCTGGCGCTGAAAGGCTGGCCGCTACCCTTCGGCCGGACCAGAAATGCCCGCTCGCTGATCTATGTCGGAAACCTGACCGATCTTCTCTGCCGCGCGGCAACGCAAGAGAACGCCGCCAATGCCGTCTTCCTCGCCGCCGACGACGAAGCGCCCTCGACCGGCGCGCTCGTCACCCGCATCGCGCGCGCCGCCGGAAAACCGGCGCCGAAACTGCTGCCGGTGCCGCTTTTCGCGATGCGGCTTGCCGCTGGCCTCATCGGCCGAGGCGCGCTCGCCCGCCGCCTGTTCGGCTCGCTGGTCGTCGATGCCGGCAAGGCGAAGCGGGTGCTGGGCTGGGCTCCGCCCTTTTCGCTGGATGAGGGCTTGCGGCGGACCGTCGAGGTCCGCTCGCATATGTGAGGCTTAGATGCCGAGCTTGTCGCGCATCCCGTACCACCATGCGCCGAGCACGGTGAGCGGCACGCGAAACGTCTTGCCGCCGGGGAAGGGGTAGTTCGGCAGCGAACTCCACACATCGTAGCGGCCGGAATGGCCGGCAACGGCCTCGCCGAGAATCTTGCCGAGCAGATGCGTGGTGGTCACGCCATGGCCGCTGTCGCCATGCGAGAAATAGACATTGTCCGACAGCTTGCCCATATGCGGAATGCGCGTCAGCGTCAGCGCGAAATTGCCGCTCCAGGCGTATTCGATGCGGAAGCGCGACAGTTCGGGGAAGGTTTTCAGCATGTTTGGACGGATGACGCTGGTGAGGTCCGCCGGATCTTGGCCGCCATAGCCGATGCCGCCGCCATAGAGCAGCCGGTTGTCGGCCGTGCGGCGATAATAGTCGAGCACGTAATTGGCATCCTCGACGCAGTAATTGGCCGGCAGCAGGCTTTCGATCAGATCCTTCGGCAATGGCTCGGTCGCCATCACCTGGCTGGAGACCGGCATCATGCGGTCGCCGATTTCCGGCAGCAGTTTGCCGAGATAGGCATTGCCGCAGACCAGCACATAATTCGCCTTCACCGAGCCGCGCTCGGTGGTAACGACGGGATTGGCGCCCATCTTGAGCGACGCCACGCGCGAGTTCTCGAAGATGCGCGCGCCAAGGCTTTCAGCGGCTTGCGCCTCGCCCTGCACCAGGTTCAGCGGGTGGATATGGCCGCCGAGCGTGTCGATCATGCCGCCGACATAGCGGTCGCTCTTCACATATGTGCCGACATCGGCCTTGGAAACCATTTCGAGGCCGGTATGGCCGTGCTTTTCCCAATTGGCCTTGTGCTCGGCCATCTCGCGCACCTGCTTGGGCGTAAACGCGGCGAAGAAGCCGCCGGCGACGAGATCGCAGGCGATATCGTATTTGGCGACGCGCTCGCGAATGATATTGCCGCCTTCCAGCGACATTTCGCCGAGACGGGCGGCCTTTTCCGGGCCGTAACGGCGGGCGATGGTTTCGAGGTCGCGGCTGTAGCCGTTGACGATCTGGCCGCCATTGCGGCCGGACGCGCCGAAGCCGACGCGGGTCGCTTCGAGCACGATCACCTTGTAGCCGCGCTCGGAGAGTTCGAGGGCTGCGGAAATGCCGGTGAAGCCGGCGCCGATGATGCAGACATCGGCTTCCAGCGTGCCCTCCAGCGCCGGGCGGGGCGTGTGGTCGTTGGCGCTGGCGGCATACCAGGAGGCGGCGTGGCCGGGATTGATGCTGGTGGCGGAAAGGGGGGCGTTCATGTCATACCGTCCTGATGTAAGCGTCATACTCGACATCGGTGACGCGGAAGGAGAATTCGGAGAGTTCCTGCTGCTTGCAGGCCGTGTAGAGCGTGCGGTAGCGGGGCCCGAGCGTTGCATAGGCGAAGGTCGACCTGGCGAATTGCTGCAGTGCATAATCCCAGTTGGTCGGCAGCGGCTGATGGCTGATGGCATGGTCGTCGCCGGTGATCGCCCCGCCGGGATTGAGCTTTTCCTTCATGCCGGCCAGCGCCGCGTTGAGGATCATGGCGAGCACCAGATAGGGATTGGTGTCGGCGCCGGCCACGCGATGCTCGATGCGGGTCGCGGCCTTCGGGGTGGTGATGACGCGCACGGCCGCCGAACGGTTGTCGAAACCCCAGGAGGCATAGGTCGGCGCGTGTTCGCTGGGGCGCAGGCGGCGATAGGAATTGGCGTGCGGCGCGAACACCGCCATGCTCTCGCCCATGTTGGCGAGCAACCCCCCGACCGAATGCATCAGCGCATCCGACGGGCCGTCCTGGCCGACATAGATGTTGTTGCCATGCTCGTCGAGCACGGAGAAGTGGACATGCATGCCGCTGCCGGCCTGCTGGCCATAGGGCTTGGCCATGAAGGTGGCGTCATAGCCATGCTTGCGGGCCACGCCCTTGACGATGCGCTTCAGCAGCACGGCGAAATCTGCGGCGCGCAGCGCATCGGGAACGTGATTGAGGTTGATTTCGTACTGGCCGGGGCCGTTTTCGCGCAGCGTCGTATCGGCGGCGACCTGCTGCGCCCGGCAGGCGAGCGAGATGTCGTGGAAGACGTTTTCGAAATCATGCAGTTCCGAGATCGACAGAACCTGCGTCTGGCCGGTGTGCCAGCGGCCTTCGCGGGTGTTCGGCGGACGCACCGGATCGAGCGCCGAGCGCACATGGTCGATCAGGTAGAATTCCAGCTCGGTGGCGACGACCGGCGTCAGCTTCAGCTTGGCATAACGATCGAGCACGTCGGCGAGAACCTGGCGCGGATTGGCGAAATAGCCTGTGCCGTCGGTGTTCTTCATCGACAGCATGACCTGCGCCGTGGGACGGTTGAGCCAGGTAACGCGCGACAGCGTCTCGGGAACGGGATAGCAGATCCCGTCCGGATCGCCCGTGCCCTCGGCCAGGCCGGCGGCGTTGACATCGCGGCCCCAGACGTCGAGGGCGTAGACGGAGCGGGGGATGGCCATGCCCTTGGTGAGCACGTCGAGCGCCCGCTCGCGCGGGATCCACTTGCCGCGCGGCACGCCGTTGACGTCGATCACGAAGGCTTCGAGCACTTCGATATCGGGATTATCCTGCAGGAATTCCTGCGCATAGGTCATGTTGTCCATAAGGCACCAGTTTGAAAAGTCCGATTGTCCCTGTCGGGCACGGGGTCTCGTCACGCCCGCCCCGGATGAGTGGCCCTTGCCAGGGCCGGAAATCGCACTCGATTTCTGAAAAACGCGAAGGTTTGCGCGCCGTCCGCCATCCGTACGGCGGATATGAGGGCGCGCGGGCGCTCTACCCCGGTCCGGGGGGCTGCTCCGCGTGAAAGATCAGAAATCGTAACATTGAAGTGCCTCCGCCCCCGCTTGAGGGGGCGGCTCCTGTTTCAGGCTTTGCTCAGGCCTCGAAGGTGATCCGGCCGTCGCAGATGGTCTTCACCGGGCGAACGCCGGCGAGATCGGCGGAAGCCACCGCCTCGACATCGCCGCCGAGGACGACGACGTCGGCAAGATAGCCGGGTTTCAGCACACCCTTGCGGTCTTCCATGAACTCGACGTAAGCGCCGGCCCTGGTATAGGCCGCCAGCGTTTCATGCAGAGACAGGCGCTCGTCCTTCATGCCCTCTTTCCAGACGTCGCGGGTCATGGCGGCTTCGATGCAGTTCATCGGGTCGAGCGGCGAGACCGGCCAGTCGGTGGCGAAGACGATTGCTGCACCGGCATCGACCAGCGTCCGCCAGGCAAAAGCGTAGGGCCAGCGTTCCTCGCCGATATAGGTGAGATAGGGCTCGGTCGGCAGGCCGGCGCTGCCCGGCGGATGCACCGGCTGCATCGAGGCGACGGCGCCGAGCTCGGCGAAGCGCGGGATGTCATCGGGATGGATGACCTCGACATGCTCGACGCGGTTGCGGCTGTCGCGCTTGCCGTTGGCCTCGGCGGCGGCCTCGTAGCCGTTCAGCACCATGCGCACCGCGCCGTCGCCGATGGCATGGACGGCGATCTGCAGGCCGAGCTTGTCGGCGGCCGTGGCGATCTCGTTGAAATGCTCCTGTGAAAACAGCGGCTCGCCCTTCCAGCCGGGCTTGTGGCTGTAGTCATCGACGAAGACGGCGGTCTCGCCTTCGGTGACGCCGTCCATGAACATCTTGACGAAGTCGCATTTCAGCCGGTCGGTCTGGAAGCGGGCGCGCCAGGCGGCGGCCTTGGTCTCCAGGTCGGAAAGCGGCATGAAGTTCTTCATGTGGAAGGGAATGCGCACGCGCACCGGCAGGCCGTCTTCCTTCTCGATCTCGTCCATGAGTTCGAGCTGGTAGAGATTGCCGTCCATGTTCTGGATTGAGGTGAGGCCGAGCGAGGCGCAATAGGCCATGCCCTGCTTGAGCACCTCCTTGTCGGCGGCGCGGTCGGCGGCGGTGATGTTTTCCGGCTCGCCGCCGGTGCCGACGCCGAGCATTTCACGCCCGCCGGTCTTGCCGAGCGCCGAGACCGGGCGGATGGCGTTGGATTCACGCAGTTCGCCGCTCGCCAGCCCGTCCTCGGCCATGACGATCTCGTTGCCGATGCCGACGTCGCGCCCCTCGAGGATGCCGGCCCTCGTCAACGCGATGGTATTGGCCCAGGCGGTGTGATGATCGGGCGCGAAGATCAGCAGCGGTCGGTCGGGCAGGATGGCATCGAGATGATGGCGGGTGACGCGTTCCTCGTCGGAAATGATGGTGTAGTCGGCGCTCTGGCCGATGATCAGCGCCAGATCCGGGTTGGCGGCCGCGTATTCGAGCACCTTCTGCTTCAGGGCGTCAAAACCCTTGACGCGGAACAGCGACAGTTCCGACAACTCCACCGAGCCGCCGAAGATGTGCAGATGCGCCTCGTTGAAGCCGGGCAGCACGGTGCCGCCCCCGGCGTCGATGACCCTGGTGGCCGGGCCGGACAGGGCGGCGACATCCACCTCGCTGCCGACCGCGACGATTTTGTTGCCGGCGATCGCCAGCGCTTCGGCCCGCGGATTGGCGTCGTCCATCGTCAGGACCTTGCCATTGCGGATGATGATATCAGCCTGTGTCGACATCGCGACCTGTTCCCCGTTTGTTAGAATGACATGCCGCAGATCGTGCGGAAGAAGGCGAAGACATCCTGTCCTTCCTCGTCGCCGAGCGGATCGGGCTGCGAGGAGAGCTTGACGAGGACGGTCTGCGTGGAGGGATCGACCCACAGCCACTGGCCGTGGATGCCGATCGCGGCAAATGCGCCGTCGGCATCGCCCGACTGATACCACTGGCTGCGATAGCGCCCGTTCGGCAGGTCGACATTGCGCCCTTCCTGCCAGGCTTGGCGATCGCCGTTTTCGCGCATGTCGGCGACCCACGCCGCGGGCACGACCTGCCGGCCTTCGACCGCGCCGTCATTGCGCAGGAGTTCGCCGACGCGCGCCAGATCGCGGGCGGTGACGCTGATGCCGCCGGCCGTGCGCGGCGAGCCGATGGCGTCGACGGTGATCGAGCCGTGGTTCCTGGCGCCCATCGGCTTCCAGAGAAGATCGGACAACAGATCGGCATAACGCGCGCCGGTCACGGTCTCGATGATATGGCCGAGCAGATCCGAATTCGGCGAGAGATAGTTGAACGGCCCACCATGCGGTCGGTCGGCCTTTTGCAGCGTCATCAGGAAGGCCGGCAGCGTTTCGACCGGCGTTCCCTCGATTGGCGGGTTCCACAGCATGGCGCGGCGATAGCGGGCGAATGCGCTCTGCGGATCGAGATAGGATTCCTCGAAATCGAGGCTGACGCGCATGTCGAGCACGTCGCGGTAAGTCGCGTCGCCATAGGCGCTGCCGGCGGCCTGCGGCACGTAATGGGTGACGGGCATATCGGGATCGAGAAGGCCTTGCGCCTCCAGAATGCCCGACAGCATCGCCGTCAGTGACTTGCTGATCGAGAAGACGAGGTGAGGGGCGTTGACGTTTGCATGCGGCGCATAATATTCGGCGACGACCTTGCCCTTGCGCAGCGCCACGAAACCATCCGTATGGGCATGGCGCAGGAAATCCTCGACGGTCTCGGCACCGTCGATCCCGGTGCTGATGCGCGTCGACAGGAAATCCGGGCTGGCGAGCGGCGCTTCCAGCTCGACGCGGGCGCAGGAAATCTCGGCGGTCGGCACGAGGTCGCGCACATTCTGGAAAGCCCAGACATTGTAAGGCGCGGTGCGCCAGTTGGAGAGCGTCACATCGGCGCGCGAAAAACCGTGCGTCTCGACGAAACTGCGGATCATGTTTTCCTCCTCGGGCGCTCCGGGTCCGTCAGGGAAGCGGATATCCGACGCCTGTTCTTGACGACGCAATTCTCTTTCCGGGCTCGCGGATGGGGCCCGGCGCGTCGTGGACGATGGGCCGGAAGACAAGGCTTCCGGCCACAATAGTTCTGGAAGGCTACCCTTACTTCTGCAGTTCGGTCCAGATCTTGGTGTAGATTGCCTGGACTTCCGGCGGGCAGGCGAGGTTGAACTTGCCGGCGGCCTTCAGTTCTTCCGGGATGACGATTTCCGGCGCATCCTTCATATCGGCCGGCATGAAGGCTTCCGAGCCCTTGATGCCGTTGGCGTAGCGCGCGAAGGTGGAAATCAGGCCGGCATTTTCCGGCTCCATGATGAAGTTCAGGAACAGCTTGGCATTGTCGACGTTCTTGGCATCGGCGAGGATGGAGGCGTTGTCCATCCAGACCGGGTAGCCTTCCTTCGGATAACCGTAGGCGACGTCCTTGTTCTGCAGGCGGGCGCGGAAGGAGGCGCCGTTCCAGTTGACGCCGGCCATCAGGTCGGCCTTGGCATATTGCTCGACATTGCCGTAGGCCATGGAAGCCCATTTCGGCTTGGCGGCCATCAGGGTGTCGCGAACCTTCTTCAGCACTTCCTTGTCGCCGGTGCAGGGCTGGCCGCCGGCATAGGTGACCGCCATATGCATGACGTCGGACATTTCCGGCACGACGTTGACCTTGCCGACGAGTTCGGCCGGCGGATCGAGGAAGATGGCCGAGGTGTTGATGTCACCCTTGTAGGCGGAGCGGTTGACGGTTACGCCGGTCGTGCCCCACTGCCACGGAACAGAATAGTGGCGGCCCGGGTCGAAGGGCACGTCGACCCACTGCGGATCGATATTCTTGAAGTTTTCCATCTGGTCGGGGCGCGATTCCAGGAGCAGGCCTTCCGAGATCCAGATCGGCATGACGCTGGCGGAGGGCACGACGATATCGAAGCCATGGCCACCCTGGCGGATCTTGGCGAGCGCCGTGTCGTTGGAATCGTAGTCGGTGACGGTCACCTTGACCTTGAACTTGTCGCCGAACTTCTTGATCAGGTCCGGGCTGGTGTAATTGCCCCAGTTGTAGATGTTCAGTTCGCCATCGGCATGCGCCACGGCGGCGGAGCCGAGAAGGGTAAGCGCAAGCGCGGCAAATCCCAGTTTCTTCTGCATTGGCTGTTCTCCGGTTATGATGTCTTTTCGGTCCTGCTGAGGAAGAAGAAGATAGTCACGATCGCGAAGGACAGCAGCAGGAACACCGTCGAGATCGCATTCATTTCCGGGGTCACGACACGGCGCAGCTGGCCGAGCATGTAGGTCGGCAGCGTGTCCTGACCGCCCGATTTCACGAATTCTGTGATGACCACGTCATCGAGCGAGATGACGAAGCCGAGCATGAAGCCGGCCAGCACGCCCGGCCACAAAAGCGGCAGTGTGACATAGCGGAAGGCCTGGAACGGCGTTGCGTAGAGATCGGCCGCGGCCCGCTCCAGCGTCAGATCCATGCTTTCCAGTCGCGCCCGGATCGGCAGGTAGGCGAAGGGCACGCAGAAGGCGGCATGGGCCGCGATCAGATAACCGAGGCCGGAATAGCCGGTCCACACCTTGACGCGCGAGAAGAAGATCAGAAGCGCGACGGCGGTGACGATTTCCGGCACCAGCAGCGGCAGGTTGATGAACGCATATTTGAAGGTCAGGCCGCGATACTGCACGGTGCGGGTCGTGGCGATCGCCGCCATGGTGGCGACGACGGTGGCGACCACCGAGGCGGTGACGGCGATCTGCAGCGAGCGGATCGAGGCATCGATCACCTGCGCATTGTTCCAGGCGCTCTGGAACCAGCGCAGCGAAAAGCCTTCCCAGATGGCGATCGAGGTGCCGGCGTTGAAGGCATAAATGACCAGCGTGACGATCGGCAGGTACAAGCCGATGAAGCAGATCATCGCGATGGTGGAAAAGCCCGGAACGCGCCGGACCGAAAACGGCTTAGCCATGGGCGCCTCCCGACTTGCTGGCGTTCTTGACGTAATACAGCATGGCGACCAACACGATGATGACGAGGGTCACCGACAACGACGCGCCGAGCGGCCAGTTGCGGCCCTGGCCGAACTGCAGCTCGATCAGGTTGCCGATCATCAGGTTCTTGCCGCCGCCGAGGACGCGCGGAATGACATAGGACGACAGGGCGGGAATGAACACCAGGATGGCGCCGGCGATCAGGCCAGGCTTGACCAACGGCACGATGACCCGGAACAGCACGTTCCACCGGCTGGCATAGAGATCATAGGCCGCCTCGATCAGCCGGAAATCCAGCTTCTCGATGCTGGCATAGAGCGGAAGCACCATCAGCGGCAGGAAGACATAGGTCATGCCGAGCAGGATGGCGAAATCCGAAAACATCATCGGGATCGGCGCGGCGATGAGCCCGAGCTTCATCAGCAACGTATTGACGATGCCTTCGTTGCGGATCACTTCCTGGATCGCGAAAGCGCGGATCAGCATGTTGGTCCAGAACGGGATGGTGATCAGGAACAGCCAGATCTGCCGGTTATGCGAGGGCCGCGTGGCGATGAAGTAGGCCGTCGGGAAACCAAAGGCGACGCACAGGCCGGTGGTGGCGATGGCAAGCTTGATGCTGCGCCAGAAGATCGAAAGATGCGCATCCGCGATCGACAGCGTGTCGTCGAAAATATCGCGGGTGAACAGGACGCTGAACCAGGCGTCGGTGGAGAACTGCCACTTCACGTCGCCGTAATTGCCCGGCGCCAGGAAGGAATAGAGAACCACGATGAGAAGCGGGCCGACACCGGCCACGGCGATGAGGATCAGGGCGGGGGCGCTGAGCAGCCACCGGTCCCGGATATCCTTCCTTCGCACCTGCTCGCTTGCTTCTGCGGCGCTGATCGTCATCTCAATCCCTCAAGATCTGGGCGACGTCGTCGCTCATGTGGATGCCGATCTGCTCGCCGGTCGAAAAGCCGCAAGGGCCGCTGCGGGAATTCTGCTGACGCACGGTGAAATGCGTGCCGTCTTCCAGGACGGCATGGATATGCGTGTCGGTGCCGAGGTAGACGATGGTCTGGATGGTGCCCTTGAGGTCGGCCTCGGCCGAAACGGCGGCGGCGCGCGCATGCTCGGGGCGGATGACGACGGTGACCTTGCCGGAAGGCTGGGTGCCCTCGGCGAAGCGGGCGGCGATCTCCTTGCCGGAGGCGAGGCGCACGCGGGCGACGTTGCCGTTGACCGAGACGACGTCGGCGGCCAGGAAATTGGTCTCGCCGATGAAATCGGCGACGAAGCGGTCGGCCGGGCGATCGTAGATCGCGTCGGGGGCGCCGACCTGGCGCACCTTGCCCTCCGACATGACCGCAATGCGATCCGACATGGTCAAGGCTTCTTCCTGGTCATGGGTGACGAAGACGAAGGTGATGCCGGTTTCCATCTGCAGGCGCTTGAGCTCGATCTGCATCGACTTGCGCAGCTTGAGGTCGAGGGCTGAGAGCGGCTCGTCGAGCAGCAGCACCTTCGGCTGCGGCGCCAGCGCCCGGGCGAGCGCCACGCGCTGCTGCTGGCCGCCGGAAAGCTGGGTGACCAGGTGTTTCCCCCGCGCCTCGAGCTGGACGAGGCGCAGCATGTCCTGCGTGACCTTCTCGATCTCGGCCTTGGGGCGGCCGAGCATCTTGAGGCCGAAGCCGATGTTTTCGGCCACCGTCATGTGCGGGAAGAGCGCGTAGTTCTGGAAGACGGTGTTGATGGGGCGCCGGTTCGGCGGCAGAAGCGAGATATCGGCCTTGTCGAGAAGGATCTTGCCGCCCGTGGGCATCTCGAAGCCTGCGAGCATCCGCAGAAGAGTGGTTTTTCCGCAGCCCGATGGACCGAGCAGCGTGAAGAATTCGTTTGAAGCGATCTTGAGCGAGACGTTGTCGACGGCGCGGAAATGGCCGAAGTCCTTGACGACGTTCTGCATGTCGATATCGCCGCCCCGGGTGGTCCCAGCAGGCTGTTGGTGCATTCATTCCCCCTGTTGTTGCGGGAAGGGACTTCTGCCCTTCTCCGTTCGGTTGTGCAAAGAGAACCGATCTTTGTTGACAGATGATCGCGCCGCTCTACACTGGCCTGAATTTGATCATATCAAAACACAATTTGATCAAATTGGGAAGGGCGCTTTTGGTCGATCGGCATGCTGATCGAAACGTGGCATTTCACAGGACGACTGGCAAGCACGCCCGCGAGGCTATTGGCAGAGGATGCAACATTGGGGGCGGGCAGGCCGGGGGGCGGCTGCCGGAAGGAGCGAGGCGATGTGGGCTTGCGATGACAGGCAGACATTCGAATCCGTCAAGCAATGGGTTTATCGCAATCTGCGGCAAGCCATCATGTCAGGTCGGTTCCCGCGGGGTCAACCGGTAACCATCCACGGCATCGCACAAAGTCTGTCGGTCAGCGCCATGCCGGTGCGCGAGGCGATCCACCGGCTGGTGGCCGATGGCGCGCTCGAACATCTCGACAATCGCCGCGTGCGGGTGCCGGACATGGATCCGGAGAAATTCGACGAGGTCATCGCGGCGCGCATCGCGCTGGAGACGGTGGCGGCCGAGCGTTGTATGCCGCACATCGATTATCTTCGGCTGGCACGGCTGGAAAAGCTCGATGCCGAGATCGACGCCGCCTACGAGTCCGGTAATATTGAACTCGGCATCGAGCGCAACTTCGCCTTCCATCGCTGTCTTTACGAGGTGCATGCCGCGATGGTGCTGCTGCCGCTGATCGAAACGCTGTGGCTGCGGCTGGGGCCGTTCATGCGCGAGGCGACCGAAAACCTGCACGAGAGCTACCGCGTCGACCGCCATGCCGAAGCGCTCGCGGCAATCCGTGCCCGCGATACCGAGGCTTTGCGCCAGGCGATTGCCGCCGATATCCAGGACGGTGCCGGCCATCTCGGCCGCACCCGTTTCCTGGAGGTCGAGGCGAGCGCCGCCGCCGAAGCGAAATGACATCGGGAGAGGAAAGCCGGCAAACGCTGACCCGTCGCCGCCCCGGTCGCGAGCGATTTTCCCGCTCTTTCAAAGACGTCCCGCCGGCATGGAAGACAGGGCGGCCAAGAATGGGGAATTCTCGCATTTTTTTGAAAAAGACTATTTGCAATCGCCCCCCTTTTGTTTATAAGCCGCCCCACCAGCCGAGCCAATCACCTCGGCCCTGCTGGGGAATAGTTCAATGGTAGAACAGCGGACTCTGACTCCGTCGATCTTGGTTCGAATCCAGGTTCCCCAGCCATTTTTCTCCTAACTAGCTGAAATCGTTAAAGTGTCTCGCGCCACCCCAGGCGGGATGAAGCGTTTTGCTACAAACCGCTGCTACAAAGAGCGAGCAAAGCGAAGTGGCAGCTACTTCCAATATCGTTCGACGCGGACGCATATTTCATTTCCGACGAGCGGTTCCGGCAGATTTGCGCGAAAGGCTGAAACGGCGCGAACTGGTTCGCAGCCTTGGTGCTTGCGGACCGAAGGTCGCGCGGCTACGAGCGGATGAGCTATACTGGCTCTCCGAACAACTTTTCGAAACGGCCCGCGCAAACCCCATGCTTACTCAGGATCAACTCGCCCGTCTTGCCCAGAGTTTCTACAACCACATCCTGGAACGGGAGAGCGCGGTGCGAGCATCCGGCGTCTATTTCACCAATGACGGTCGCATCGCCCGCGCGAACTACTGGGAGAATGTCGCGGCGCAAGCTCGTGAGTCGTTGGGCGGAAATACTCTGGATCATGGGGCGGACACCGCGCGAAATTCAGCCCGATTGGCCGGCCTAAAATGGGATGATCTCAACGAAGCCGAGCGCAGTCAATGCAAGGAGACGGTTATTCGCGCCGGCATCGATCTGGCAGAAGCGCTCAAAGCCCGATATGAAGGCGACTTCGAGTTCGAGCCCAAGAGCAAGTTGCTTCGGCAATCGCTCCTTGAAGTGGCAGTGGCAGCACCGCCGCCGGTGTGCGACGGACCGATCTCGGAAAGTGCAAGGCCACTGCTGTCAGAGCGCTTTCCAGATTTCATAGCGACCCAATTGCGGCGCGGAGGCTGGAAACAACAAACAGCCAGCCAGGCAGTGTCTTCCTATCGCCTTTTCATCGGAATATGCGGTGATAAGCCAATCGAAATGTACGGTCGCGGTGACGCCAAGGCATTTCGTGAAACAGCAGAACGCATGCCCTGGGATTATGGAAAAGCAGCAGCTTACCGAAACAAGTCGCCTCAGGAGATCATTGCGATTTTCGAAAAGCGAGTGCGTGAACAAGATCAAGCAACGCTCAGTCAAAAGACGATCAAGAGACACTTTTCTGCTCTTTCAGCAATTTGGGACGATGCCCGTGTCGCTGGTGAAGTCTCGGAGAACATCTTCGGCGGCTTCAAATTCTCGTCAGGAGTACGGGCAGTTGAACAACGAAAGGATTGGTCCGCCGACGAGCTTAAAGCGCTATTCCAGTCACCTGTATGGACAGGTTGCCTATCATCGGTTCATCGATCCCAGCCAGGAGTTGAAATCATACGCGACGAAAAGTTCTGGGCGCCTTTGATTGGCATCTTCAGCGCAATGCGTCTGGAAGAAATTTGCCAGCTTCATGCAGAGGACATCTGTACAGCAGACGGAATCTCCTTCTTCGACATTAAGGTTGGCAAAGACCGTCAGTTGAAAAACAGGAATTCAGTAAGACAGGTGCCCATCCATAGCGAGCTGATAAAACTCGGAATTTTGAAGAAAGCTCGCCAATCGGCCAAGGGCTCACGACAGCTCTTCCCCGACTTGACGCCTGGAGGCGCGGACAACAAGTTAGGGCATTCGCTCAGCAAATGGTTCACGCGCTATCGCAGGGAAATAAATGTCTATCGGGCCAAGCTGGATTTTCACTCTCTCCGCCATACCGCTAACACTCTGATGCACCAAGCAGACGTGTCAGATGCCGTAAGAGCCCACATTCTCGGCCATTCAAGAGATGGGGAGACCGCTCGTTACACCAAAAGATCAACGCTTCAACAATTGTCAGCCGCAATCGAAACGATCAGGCCGGAACTGAACCTTCAGCACCTGTATGAAGCGGAGTAGCTGCATAAGCCCGCCTGGACTATGGTTAGAGTGGTTGCCTATTGCCCCAGTTCGATCTCTCCACCGGCCTGCTCTTGCTGCCACTCGTGGTAATTCAACCTCGACCCTCGGACTTTCCATTCAAGCCGACCGTTGCTATTGCGATCCAGCACGATAGCAGCCGCTGCCGACGGGCTGCTAAAGGGCCACGGCCTCGCAAAACGCATTCGGTCTGCGGCGTAAGGCACGAGGACTCCGTCTGCAATCATTTTGTCCTTCAGCCCGCCATAGCTTTGCTGCACGTAGCCGGTTCCAATCAACGCTTCCGACCCTTCCAGCACCACGAACTCTCCATCCTCCTCAACGGCTGTCGCCTGCACGCCGCTCTTGTGGCGGATTTCAAAATGCACCTCATTATCCGTTCGCTCTTCAGCAGGCTTCGCGAGTTGCGTTACGGCCCGAGGTTGAGGCTTCAGCATGTCCAGCCCGATAACCGGCAGGATGATCCTCAGGTTCGACAGGAATTGTTCCATGTTGGCGATATCGGCCTCAGGCAGGCGGCGGCGGTCAGTGTCAGGATGCGTCCCGTTGTCTAAGGATACCCGGCCCGCCTGAGCTGCAATACGTATCAGCCGCGCTTCAAGATATTCGGCATGCCCCTTTGAAAGGTCGTCATCGCTGGTTGTTACGGTGATCGCGGTTTCCCAGAAGTCGCGCTTCTTTGCGCTTTGCTCGATCCGTTCGGCTACCGAGTTTCCAGAGCCGATATAGGCCCGTGTCACGCCAGGCTTTTCCGGGTCCGGGCCGGAAAGAATATAGACCCCGGTGCGGTCCACCTCGCGGCGTGCGGTCAGATCGCCGAAGGCTGAGGCACCGCTGACGAATAACAGGCCCGTCCAGCCGTGGATCGTCGCTTTTCGGAGTCCCGTTGGTTTTCCATCAACCAGAAAAAGCTGGATCGTCCGTCCGAACGTCTCATCGGTGCTCATGCTGCATTCCTGACATCAATCTTACCGGTCAGCCTACAAGCGGCTGATATTAATCAATTTTGTTGTTGAAACGACCCTGTCTTTAACGGACTAACTCCGCGAAAACCATCGGATTTCGTCGGCCTATGGTTGATGCTATATTTTCAAAAGGATCATTGCGAGCCAACAGGCTTCCCTTTTGCATGGCTTCACCCTTTGTCGCTTAGGATAGGACACGTCTTCCGGCAGCGTGGGGGCCACTACACAAGGCCCCAAACGCTCTGGGTCTAGCCCTAAATTGAACTGGCAAAGCTGGGCGCTCATGGCTTTATTATCAAAATCTCTCCCGATCGATCCCATCGATCAATCCATCTAATCTATCATCCCCTTCCATTCGATACCTTTCCTTTCCCTATCCTCATCCCCTTCTCTGCATTCCCTTCTCCATACCCATTCCAATACCCCGGACTGGGATCAGCAAGCCTACGACCAGGAGACCATACTATGCCCGCCAAACGCCGCACCGACCCCTCCCAGGCCATGGCCGAGGCGGAAGCCGCACTCACCCGCGCCGGGGCCAAGTTCAAGCGCCATTCGGATTTTCATCTCAAGGTCCAGGCCTTCAATTTCTGGCCCTCGACCGGCAATGTTCGTCACGACGACGACCGCAAGCCAGCCCAACCTCTCGGCCTCGCCGTCTTCATCCGCCTGCTGAACGAGGCCGGACTGGCAACCGCCCAGCCCCTCAATTCTGTTGACGATCCCGCCGCCTTCATCGTGCAGCGCCCGCCGCAAGAACCCGGCTTCGAGACCTATTGAGGCTCGGAAATCTGAGAGCCGGCTCAAGCCGCGATCAGTCTCAAATCGGATGTATGCCCGTCAGCCATCCCAGGCACCTTCATCCTGCGGGATGAGATCGCGCAGATAGTCACAAATGCTCGATTCAGGAAACCGCTTAAACACCTATAAATAAACGCTTATTTTTATTTGTCGAAACCTCTTGATCTGCCAAAAATGAAACTGGCAGACTAAGCAGCCAAGGCTACCTGTCGTGATGATCAGTTCGTCAACGGTACAGGTTCAATCGGTCTACGAAATCCTGCGGATACAGCTCGCGAACGTCGCGGCTCCCCCGTTCATAGGCAGATTGAAACCGCTTTGGCTTCGCTGGGCGTCGATCCGCTTTCATCCAAATTTCCAGATCGGAACGTGCAGTGCCAAGATCAACAGCAGATACCCCCGATAGCTTCAAGTCGCCTCCAGGTTTCATCGGATCGGCATAGAACCGCTCCAGGCCACCTGGCACACCCGTTCGTCGCTGGGTTGGCCCCAAACTTTGCGAGACGCCGCACCGCTTCACGCTGACAGGACCGGGGTCTCGCCATCTGAAAGGAATGAGGTCTCCCAGGAAAACATCACGACCATCGGGGGCATACTTCGCAGATTGGACCAAGACACCACGCTCGAAACCCTTCGTCATGTATCCGAGCCGAAGGAAAGTCAGCCAAGGCTGCTCCACCAGGCCTCCGGTGACCCGAACTGACCCGGCCACAACAGCCCCAAACCGCCGCTCGGTCCACTTCCTGACATAGGCCTTAAACTGCCGCCTGGGATGCTCCTTGCCGGACAAACGCGCCAAGCCTGGTAACCAGCGTCCCGCCGCCGAGCCGCCAGGCACAAACACTGCTATATGTGAATGCAGGCCGAGCGCTGCGCTATTTTCGTGGCAGTAAATGTAAACGCACGGCCACTCGCGCTGCGCCAACCAATCCCCAATACACTTCAGCAGCGACTGAAATCCTTTCTTCACGTCGTCGTCCTTCTGGCACCCCAGTAGTGACCACGTGACGGTGATCATCGTATCGAGTGGCAACCCAAACTCATGAGCGAATTCACAGGCCGAATATAACTCTGCAAACTCGGCCTCACCGATCAGCCTGGATGCCTGACCCGCCTTTCGCTGAACGAGCACGTGTCTGGCAACTCCATCGGGACCAATCTGAACTTCAGGAGGCTTCATTTCCGGCACACTCGCCTTCAAGTGGCCGCTTCGGAGACGCCCCTTCCATTTTTTTACAAAGATATGTGGCCGCTCAGTTATTTCACTGGAGAACTCGGCTTGGAAAAGCTCTTGCCTGTCATCGCGATTAACCCCATGGATCGCCTGCAAAAGCCGTGTATGTTCTCCTAATCCATCCGCAACAAACCGTTCATTTGGCCCAGGTCCTCCGGCTTCGTGGACCGCCCGCGCATAATCATCATTCGAAAGAAAATCGCTCCGTCTTATGCCGGAGTTTCCCATGCCAAAGGTTCCTGATTGGCCATCGCGACGCGGCTTTTTCGGCTTATTGCTGTCCCGGCTTACTGGCATCAGATACCTATTCACTGCTCAATCGTAGCGTACTCGATTAGTGTCAATTCGGCTACTTCATCAACAATTCATAGCAACTTGCATCTGGCTCGTCTGAATCATCCTCGTTCATTTCAGAGATCGAGGATTTTCCTGAATGCCCCAGGCCAACGCCCATCCCACGCCCTTCGACCAAGACGACGTAAACGAAACCATCCCGCTCATCCCCGAGGACATCCTGCGCCAGCATCATTGCTTAGAGCCCGATGCCTCAAGGTTCACCGCCGCCGCTCGGCTACTGCAATCCCTCTGGCGGCAGGACCAGAACCTGCCCGTCGGTCGCCACCGCAGCCCATCAGGGGAAACACGCCAGATCGGCTCCCGCCTCACCAAATCGGCAGGCCGCGCCGGGGCCAACTTCCTCGATCCGGCCATCGCCTCCCTGGTTCGTCGTGAACTGGTGTACCGGGAAATTGGTGCGCTGATCGACGCTGACCGCCTCTTCCGCAACCTACTTTCATCCATGCCCCTGGTCTTCAATCTCTTCGGACCGCTCAAACGCGATCTGGAGCTTGCGACCCGTGTCATGCGGCTCGTCCTTCCGGGCTTCACCGGAACGGTGACCAAGATCCTCTTCGAGCACAGCCCCGGACGGGGAAACCCGACCTTTTCCGCCGATTACACCGCAGCCGATGCTCTGGTCCGCTACCGCACCGAGGATGGCCGACGCGGCTTCGTCTTCGTTGAGCAGAAATACACCGAAACCCTCCAGGAAACGACGCAGCCGACCAGGCCCCACCTCGACCGGCTGTCCGAGCAATCCGGCCTCTACAAAGACCCTCATGTTCCCAGTTTAAGGTCCAGCCCCTGTCAGCAGCTCTGGCGCGAGCACCTGCTTGCCGCCAGCATGATCCAGCGCGGCCACTATGACGAGGGCCATTTCGTCGTCATCGCCCCGCGCCTGAACTGGCATGCCCAGAACGGGATCACGGCCTATGCCCGCCACCTCAAGAAACCGGAACCGGGCCAGCCCGCGTTCACCAACATCTTCCTGGAGCGCTTCATTGAAGCCATCGGCTCTGCCGGGGAGCCCGATTACGCCCAGCGGCTTCATCAACGCTACGCCGATTTCGCCCGGATCGATCAGCTGATCGACGCCTATCTCGACGCCGAGGATCAGGCCGGGATCGAACTGCTGACGACGCCGGAGGCTGTTTCAGCCCGAAGCGAAGCCGAGGCCACGGCTGCCGCCTGACCGCAACTCGGTGGAGCCCAACCGGCTCCACTACTCCCCTCGTCCAACGCCACATTCTCGCCCCATTTCCCGGAGCATCGCCATTCCACGTCCCACACTGCTTACCGCCGCCCTTCGTCGTCAGCTTCTCCTGAACGGTCACAAGAGCCGCAGCCAGCCGGACTTCGATCCGGTTCCAATCGTCAAGCTGTTCACCCCCGACGCCAGTGCCACCTGGCTCCTCACCGAACTCAGCCCCGACGATCCCGACCTCGCCTTCGGTCTCTGCGATCTTGGCCTGGGATCGCCCGAACTCGGCTACGTCTCACTTTCGGAAATTGCCGGCATCCGGGGCCGTCTTGGGCTTCCGGTCGAGCGGGATCGCTGGTTTACGACGGCAGAACCGCTGTCTTTTCATCTCCGGCACACTCGGGAAAAGGGTCGGCATTCAATGCGATGAGCTACTTTCTAGCTCAAGCAGCATTATAAGCACGGCTCACTCTTTGCGCCGCCCACTCCGCAGGGGCTTCGGCGGTTCATCGCTCGGCCCCGGCACAGCAAAGAACTCACTGACCGACACCGCCAACGCAGCGGCCACCTTGTCCAACAGGTCAACGGTCGGGTTTTCCGCCTGCCGCTCTAACCCACCAAGATAAGCGCGATCAACGCCAGCGTCGGCGGCAAGCTTCTCTTGCGAGATGCCTTGGCCGACTCTTATGCGCCTCAGATTCCATGCGACTAGAGCCCTTCCATTCATGAAACGAGGACAACAGCCATGTGGCCCAAGAAACCACTGGCTATAGCCACATGAATATTCTAGGTTGCGCCAAACCAAGCGGAGCGAACCATAGCAAAGCCACATCCTCCCTGGTCGAGCCGGAGGAGAAATGCGGGTCAGGATTCATCGCGGAACCAAGGAAATCGGCGGTTCATGCATTGAGCTTGAGGCTGGCGGCGAAAGGCTGTTGCTCGATCTGGGTTTGCCCCTGGACGGCGATCCGGAAGATGTTTCGGTTCACCCCACTATCGACGGCCTGGACGGGCAAGACTCTCTTCGGGCGCTTGTCCTGTCGCATGGGCATCTCGATCACTGGGGGCTGGCGCATCTTGCGGGCAAGGAACTGCCCGTCGCCTTGGGAGCCGCAACCCACCGCATCTTTCAGGCGGCGGCACCGTTCTTGCCGCGAGCCTATGTCCCCGAAAACAACCTGGAGCTTCGCGACCGGACGCCCATGTCGTTCGGCCAATTCAAGGTGACGCCTTATCTGGTCGATCACTCGGCCTACGACGCCTATGCTCTGGAAGTCGAAGCGAACGGCAAGAAGTTGTTCTATTCCGGCGACTTCCGCGCTCACGGGCGGAAAGCCGCGCTATTCGAAAAGCTGGTCGCAAACCCACCCCGCAACGTCGATTTGCTGTTGATGGAAGGTTCCACGCTGGGACGGCTGGACGCCGACCACAAATTTCCGACTGAAGCCGAGATCGAGACGCAGTTCATCGACATCTTCCGAGCAACACCCGGCATGGCGCTGGTGGCGGCATCCGCGCAGAACATCGACCGGATGGTGAGCCTTTACCGCGCCTGCAAGCGGACGGGCCGCACTCTGGTCATCGACCTCTATGCCGCCGAGGTGCTGCGCGCGACCGGCAATGCCAACATACCGCAATCGGACTGGCCGAACATCGCCGTCTATGTGCCGCAGTACCAGCGTGTGCGCATCAAGCAGACCGAGCGCTTCGACCTCCTCGAACCTCACAAGGCCAACCGCATCTTCGCGGAGGATTTGAAAGCGCTCGCTCCTAAAGCCGCCTTCCTGTTTCGTCCCGCAATGCTGTCTGATCTTGACCGGGCCGAATGCCTGGAAGGGGCGGTCGCCGTCTGGTCGCAGTGGGATGGATATCTGAAGCAAGAAAAGGGCATGCAGGTATCCGAAGCGCTGAATGCGCGCGGCATCCGCCTCGAACATGCCCACACTTCAGGCCATGCCAGTATCTCCGACCTCAAGCGCCTCGTCGGAGCAATAAACCCCCGGATGCTGGTGCCGATCCATACGTTCGAACCACACCGCTTCCCTGAACACTTCGGAACCGTCGCACAACAGAAGAACGACGGCGATTGGTGGGAGATCGCCGCATGACGCCTGTTGTTGCTCCGCACCGCATCCTCGAACCGGCCTTCCTGGATGCTCTGGAAGAACTGGCGAACGATAGCACAGGCAACTGGTGGCGTGACGTGCTCCAGCATCCCGACCTTGTTCTTGCCGTCCGGCGCAACTCCATCAATGCGTATCATAGAGGCGCGTCCATCTTTCGTATCGACTGGAAAGCAGGACAGGTTATCCCGTTCACCCACGCGAAATATCTCGTCAAACCCGCGCAGACCTATGTTGCGCTGGAGCGAGGTGAGTTCCACTTCGATGCCCGCGAACTGCTTCAACAAACGTACTTGGGCAGGGAAACTCTGAACGAGATGTGCAAGGCCGCATCACGGTATGCGGGGGTGGAAAAGGCTGGCCTTCATCCCATGCTCACTGGAAACCCCGATGTGATCGATGCAGAGATCGCCCTCACGCGCCTGTCCTCGCCGGATGATAGTGGCGATGAAGAGGTCGTTTCATCCGACCGTAGGCAGGATCGCGTCGATGCGGCAATCGCACTGACGGATACGAACGGTGTCCCGACAATCCGCTTTTACGAAGCCAAGCACTTCACCAACTCGGCGCTGCGGGCCAGCGGTGACAATCTTCCCGACGTGGTTCGTCAGATAACGGATTACGCAAAGGCGCTAGAAGCATACCGGTCGCAGCTTTCAGCAGGGTATCTCGAAACGGCAAAGGCGCTTGTTCGCTTCAACGAGATGCGCGCCCAGGCATTCGCGGATAGCGCCGTCCGTAGCCTTGCACCGGTGATCCACCAGATTGCCGAGACCGGACAAGCACCCGTTGTCGACACGCTTCCCCATCTCATCATCTACGGGTTCGACAGGGCGCAGCGGGATGACGATACATGGCAAGTGCATCTCGGGAAACTGGAGAAGGTTCTTTCGCGCTCAAGGGTCCGGGCCATCGGCAATCCAACCCGAGCGACTGTGTTCAATCGGTAACAGTGGGACTTTCTTGCAATTTCGAGTCAATTCAAACGGGGCTGACGTGAATACGTGGGGCGGTTCATCGCCCGAGGGAGCCGCATTATGAGAAATCACGATGGGGAGTCCATGAAAGTTGTCGTCTATTTTCGTCAGGCAGGCGCAACCACCGCCGGTACATATCCGCTCATCACCCATTGGGCCGAAAACGAGGACGAACAACCGGTTCCCCTGTTCAGCCAGTTCGATATTGAAGCGATGGCAGATGCGGCACCGGAAATTCTCATCCAGCTTCAATCGGCCAATCGGTGGCTAGAAGAAAAGCGGGGTGTTGTCGTCGCGTCCTTTACGGAAATGGAGGATGGCTCAGGCCGCCGCCCTTCCTATGGCGCTGCCCGGAAGGCAGCAGGCCGCGAGCGGGCGGCTGTGCTGATTGCCACGACCAAGACACTAGCCGGACAAGCTTTCTCGCCCATGTCGCAAGACGGGCTGGAAGTCGTTCGCCTGGAAGACCCGGAAGAAGCTGCTCGCGAAAGCTGGGCACGGTCGCGCAATGTCGTGGTTTATCTTCGTGCAGTCGGCAATCCCGATGAAGCGCAAGCCCTTCTGGTAAAGCAGCAACGTGAAATCGGCAAAATGCTGCGATCCGTCAGTGTGCTGGCCGAGTTTGTGGAAACCGAACCGCTTGCTTCGGCAGAGCGCTCTCAACTCCAACAAGCGCTCGCGCTTTGCCGCGAACAAAAGGCCCGGCTTTTCATCGGCACGACGGACGCCGTCGGAGACGGCGAGGCATTCACGCCGGATTTCACCGATGTCCCCTATGAGGTCGCCTATCGGAAAGCCTATGAGTGGCCTGAGACGATCCCGCTGGATCATTGCCCGTTCCCCGTCGCCCTGTATTTCGGCAAGCAATGGACGCATGGCTATGTGCCGCTCTACTTCGCTAATGCCACGGAAAATGAGCTGTTTGAAGTGACGATATCCGGCATCGGCACGACGGTCATGGACGGCGATCACGTCGAAACTACGCCGTCGAGAAAGGAAATCGACAGCGTTCCTTTCGGCACCGGTAGACTGATCGAAGCTTACGACGTCTATTTCGACGGGGACTTTCTGGTCATCTACACCGTCGAAGCGCGCTCAAGCGATGGCACGCGTTACAGCGGGCGGGCGTCGACCAAAGGCATTCCCGGCAATCGCTGGCTTCGTATCGACCACTGGAAACCGATTTCCGCCTAACTTCTTTCATCGCAGGATTTTCCATGAACGCCCAGTTTATTCAGTCCTGGCGCGGGGCTTTGCTCATCGCCGCCATCGTTACCATTGGTGCTTCCGGTTATAAGGCCGTCTTCGGTCCGGATGCTGCTACGCGCATCGCCCAGGTTCGCGCTTCCAATATGCTTCCCGGAGGTCAGCCGACGCAGGAAATGTTCAGCAGACAGGTTGCGGCGGCGACCCCCTATGTCAGTGCGCGCATCACGCTTCGGCAGATGACGCAGTATCTGGAAGGGCTGAACTACGAAATTTCCTGGGAGCCCGTCGATGTGGGTATTTTCGTGATGCGAGCAGGCGGCAAGGACCCTCTGACGCAGCAAAACGAAGAGTTTTCTATCCAGTTCATTGCCCTGGACGGACCGACGAAAAACGGGCGGGTCATCGGGTCATTTAACGGTCCCGCTGTTGGGGTCGAGGGGATGGCCTATAATCGGGCCATCATGTCGGAAGCAGAAATCGTCCAGTTCCTTCTATCGGTCGTTTCCGGCGTCTCACCCGCTCCGCTCCAATAGGACAGCATCATGCTTGGCAACATCATCGATCACCGAACGGATCGCAGCACCCCAGAATGTGATGCCGTTTTTGAGCCCTCTGCCCATGACAACGCCAAAGGCCCGCACGGGCACCCCTGGTTCGTGTTAGAGGAAGCGGAGGCCGACCCTGCCTATTTCCATGTGCTGGATTCAGTCGATACGACGGTGCGGGAGGCGCTGCTGAGAGCCGAACGAGACTGGCAGTTTGCCGTCACCGTCTACCTCTACGACAAGGGAGCCAGACCTTTGGGATAGCGATCAACGACATGCGCATACACGGCAATTCAAACAAGACGGACGTGAATACGTGGGCGCGGGCATTGCCTGAACGAGCCATACCACGAGAAACCATTGCAACGAGCGAGTTAACATGAGTTTGCTACGGAACCCGATGACAAGAATGCTACCGGCCAAAGCGACCGGCTTGGTGGGAGCCCTGCTAGCCAGCGTGTTCATGGGCGGTCCGAGCACAGCGATGGAGCAACTGCCATTCAACGACGGCCTCTATGCCGCAGACACCAGGTTTTGCCTTTTGAGCGACGATCAGGCCGGTGAAGCTTATAGCGGTTGGATCGGGGTTTGGACCCGATCAATCTCGAAGAGCACCTACACCAACAATTTTGAGCTTCTTTGCGGAATACAAAAAGTCTCCCGAACAGGGCAAAGGGTCAAAGCGGTCGCTGAGTGCTCGGGAGAAGGCGACGACAGCCGTACAATCCTGGAGTTCAAAGCCGTTTCCCGCGACAGCTTCGTGATTGACGGCAAACGTTTCGACAGATGCGGTTCGGATGCATCGAAAGATACGCAAATCCCCACAACGGCTGAGTTGGTCAAGCTGGCGATAGAGGCGAATGCCGACTGTAGAGGGCTGGGCTCCCCGGAGTCAGACATTGCTTGTGCCAAGCGTGACCTGCTTGATGGATTCCTGTACGAGCGAGGCATGTGCTCAACCGAGCCCGACTGGCCAGCATCTCAGGAAATATGGCACGTATGCCACGACATCCTTCGCAAGAGCGAGTAGCCGTTGATCATTACCGATGTGCTGGGCTGGATCGTGAAGCGATCCTTCACCCCTCTGGTTCCAGACGAGGCAGATGGATCAGCCAGCCTCTTGCGGCGATCCAATTGACTGCTACAATTCTCAAACCATTTCCTATCGTGATGCACTGATTTCATTGAGTTTTTCAGGCTGAAGAGCCGGCTGTGCAGGGTCCAGGTTCCCCAGCCAAATTTTCCTTGAGTTTTCAACTGTTCGAAAACGTTACTTTCCGCGTGAAATTTCGCATGTCCTCAGTCTTCCGAACGGTCGCTATTCTCGCGATCGTGGTGGTAGCGCTTGCTGAGCGGAAAGGGCGGTAGCCAGGATTCGCGGCGGGTGGTCCAGAGTTCGTAGGTAGGGGTGAACTGGTCGGGGGCGTCGAGGGAGCCGAGGCTGACCTCGATTTCGTCGGCGCTGCGGGAGAAGACCGACGAGCCGCAGCGGGGGCAGAAGAAGCGGCCGGCATAATCGCGGGTTTCGCCCGATACCGTCACCGCCTCCTCGGGAAAGATCGCCGAAGCGTGGAACAGTGCGCCGTGATGCTTGCGGCAATCCAGACAATGGCACAGACCCACCCGGTAGGGGCGCCCCGCAGCCACAAAGCGGATATTGCCGCACAGGCAGCCGCCGGTAAAACGATCCATGCCCTGTTTCTCCTTCTCAAGCGCGGGCAGTTTAGCGCTGTGATGCCTTCCTTGCAAAATTCTCGCCGGACGACAGGTGCGCCACGGCTGGGAACCCTTTTTGCCGGCGGACGTTTGCCTCTGCGTGAACATGAGTAGATCAAACGAGGAGATCGAACATGCGTAACATCATGATTGTCGGGGCGGCCGTGGCGGCCCTTGGTTTTGCGGGCGGCGCCTATGCGGATGACGGCGCTGCCACCGGTGCGGCCGGCGGCGCGGTCACCGGCGCCATCGTCGGCGGACCGGTGGGGGCCGCTGTCGGCGGCGTCGCCGGCGCCATCGTCGGCACAGCGCTCGATCCGCCGCCGGACCGGGTCGTGACCTATGTCGAGCAGCAGCCGATGAGCAGTTCCGTCGTCGTCGAGCAGCCCGTCGTGGTCGGCAAGGCGATCTCGCACGAAGTCGTTCTGACGCCGGTGCCGGAAGACCCGCGCTATGCATACACCGTTGTCAACGAGCAGCGTGTCATCGTCGACCCGGAAACCTATACGGTGGTCCGTGTCCTCAATTGATAGCGGAAACAGCATCGAGTCGCCCCGTGATTCGCCTGGAATCACGGGGCGGCTCTCACGCGTTTGATACCGGAAGCCGCTCGCCTGCGGCAGGCCATACTCCCTTTGGAACCTGCGCTGCGGTTCAAAAGGATGGGTTTTTGGATGCGCGGGCTTTCTTCGACAGAAATTTGACGCTTGCCGATAAATTTGCCATAAATTCCCCTGTCCATTCCGAACATAGCCGGATCGTTATCGCGGCTTGGGGAGGACCGGGCAGGCTGCGGAGCGTCGAACATGGCGCTTCCGAGGGCTTGGGGCTCCTTGCCGGTTGCGTGTTTCCTGGAGGTGGATCATGCCCATGCAGACCGTTCGAACGCCGATCAGCGGGGATCAGCTCTCCCTGCTTCGCGATGTTTTCGACGCCGCTTGTGCCGAACATGGCATCCGCAAGGACAGCCCTGATGGCGAAGCTCTGGCGGTGATCCTGGTTCATTCGCTGCAGAAGGGCGTTCGCGACCGCGAAAAGCTCATCTCGCTTGCCCAGGTCCTGACGACTGCCGATCGCTGAGCGTCCCCCGCATCCGGCGCAGTCGCGCCGTCTTCGAAGTTTTTCCCCGTAAATTCAGGTCCGTCATCCGCTTTCGGCCGCCTTTGCGGCGAGGGCAGTGCAAAAACAAATTGTCGAAACCCGCCCCTGCTGGTATCATCGCGCCAACGAAACTCATGGACAGCGCGCCAGCAGCATACCCCGTCAGGGTCTTGCGCGGCGACCGGATCAAAAACGTGACAGACCCCGAACGCGGCCCGGTGCCGCTGGACAACGGGGCGTCGGCGACAGGCCGCAAGGGCAGCAAGAGCTCCCGGCGCGGCAAGAAGAAACGCCACGGGGCTCCCCGTGACGCATCTGCTGTTGCCAAAGCGAGCCCTCTCGGCGCAGCCGAGGCGGCAGCACGCCCGACAGGCGCGGAGCCGGCAGAGCCGGTCCGCAAGCGCAAGCGCCGCCGCCGCTCCAAGAGTGGCGAGCCCGGACAGGCTGCGCAAGTTCAATCCCGATCGGTCGAGCCGAAAGCCTCCGAGCCACCGAAGCCGGAGGGCGAGCGGCGCCACAAACGGCGCGCGCGTGGCGGCAAGAAGGCGCAGCATGCGCGCCCGCTGGCCCCCGTGCATATGCCGGCGCCGCCGACGCCGGCCTCCGTGCGCCCGAAATCCGGCCGGCCGGATGGGCCGCAGCGGCCGGATCGCGACGCCCAGGAGGCCCGCGCCCATCACCGCGACGGCGAGCCGGTGTCCGATGATCTCTATGCCGCGCTCGATCTCGGCACCAACAATTGCCGCCTGCTGATCGCCCAGCCGACGCGGCCCGGCCAGTTCCGGGTCGTCGATGCCTTTTCGCGCATCGTGCGGCTGGGGGAGGGGCTGGGCGCCAGCGGCCGGCTTTCGGATGCGGCGATGGAGCGCGCGGTCGAGGCGCTGCGCGTCTGCGCCGTCAAGCTGAAGTCCCGCCAGATCCGGCGCATGCGCCTGATCGCCACCGAGGCCTGCCGCGCCGCCGAAAACGGCGAGGAATTTCTGAGCCGGGTGACGACGCAAACCGGGCTGAACCTGGAAATCATCAATCGGGAGACCGAAGCGCGGCTTGCCGTGTCCGGCTGCTCGTCGCTGGTCGGGCGCGATGCCCGCTCGGTGGTGCTGTTCGATATCGGCGGCGGCTCTTCTGAGATCGCCGTGCTGCGCATCGGCGACAACCGCTCGCCGCGGCTGGCCAACCACATCACCCACTGGACCTCGCTGCCGGTCGGCGTGGTAACCCTGTCGGAGCGCCATGGCGGCCGCGACGTGTCGCCGGATATCTTCGAGGCGATGGTCTCTGAAGTCGAGGGCATGCTCGCCCGCTTCGATTGCCCCTCGCTCGACAGCGTCGCGGTGACCGACGATTTCTACCTGATCGGCACCTCCGGCACGGTGACGACGCTGGCCGGCGTCCATCTCGACCTGCCGCGTTACGATCGCCGCCGGGTGGACGGGCTGTGGCTCAGCAATGCCGAGGTCAGCGAGATGCAGGCGCGGCTCCTATCCTGGGATTTCGCCGGTCGCGCCGCCAATCCCTGCATCGGACCGGATCGCGCCGATCTGGTGCTGGCCGGTTGCGCCATTCTGGAGGCCATCCGCCGCCGCTGGCCGTCGAAGCGCATGCGCGTTGCCGACAGGGGCTTGAGGGAAGGCCTGTTGACCGACATGATGGCCGATGACGGTGTGTGGCGCCGCAATCGCCAGCGCCGCCAGCAGATGCGGCGTGACGGAGCTTCGAGACATCCATGACCAAACCCCCGATCGGCGGAAACCGCACCGGCCGCAAGCTTGGCCAGAAGGTCAAGAAAGGCAAGCTGAAGGCGTCGTCGCGCCGGTGGCTCGAACGCCATATCAACGATCCCTATGTGCAGCGCGCCCAGCTCGAGGGCTATCGCGCCCGCGCTGCTTTCAAGTTGCTGGAGATCGACGAGAAGCATCAGATCCTCAAAGGTGCGCGCCGGATCATCGATTTGGGTGCCGCGCCCGGAAGCTGGTCGCAGATCGCGGCCAAGGTCACCGGCTCGACGGCCGAGGACGTGCGCGTCGCCGGCATCGATTTTCTCGAAATCGCGCCGCTGCCGGGCGTCACCTTCCTTCAGATGGATTTCCTCGAGGATGAAGCGCCGGATGCGGTCATGGCAGCGCTCGGCGGCGCGCCGGATGTCGTGCTTTCCGACATGGCAGCGCCCACCACCGGCCACCAGAAGACCGACCATATCCGCACCATGCATCTGTGCGAGGTCGCGGCCCATTTTGCCGTCGACGTGCTGGTCAAGGGCGGGCACTTCCTTGCAAAGACCTTCCAGGGCGGCACCGAGCGCGAACTGCTCGACATGCTGAAGAAGAATTTCCGCCAGGTCATCCACATCAAGCCGGCCTCGTCGCGGGCGGAATCGGTGGAGATGTTCCTGCTCGCCAAGGGTTTCAAAGGCCGCGATGCGCAGGCGCCGGATGCCGAGGTGCAGGAGCCGGAACAGGCCGTGGAAGAATAGACCGGCTGCCGGGGCGCGGCCGAGGGGAGGGGAGACCGCCATGCTGCTGTATATCACGCTGGGAACCAACGATCTGGCGCGCGCCCGGCCGTTTTACGATGCCGTTCTGGCCGAACTCGGCTTGTCCTGCCGCGAGGCGGACGAGAACGAGTTCGGTTATGCCGCTGAGGGTGACGACCGCTGCCGTCTCTGGGTGACGAAACCCTATGACACCAGGCCCGCGACCATCGGCAATGGCTCGATGGTGGCGCTGGTCGCCGAAACCCGGTCGGCGGTCGATGCCTTCCATCGCGCCGGCCTGGCCCATGGCGGCACGGACGAGGGCGCGCCGGGCCTGCGCCCCTATCACCCGCATTTCTATGCCTGCTATGTCCGCGATCCCGATGGCAACAAGCTCTCGGCCGTCTGCGAGAGGCCTGAGTAAACTTACTCGGCGACCACCTTTTCCGGTTCGGCGGCGGCGCGGCGATGGCCGGAAACGGCCGCGCCCGCCTGGCGGTCCATGGTGATGAAGGGAACGGCGCCGAGCAGCGCCATGATGGCGATCACCCAGAAGGCGATGTGGAAATCGGCCAGTTGCAGCGTCGTGCCGTTGAAGACGGTCGCGGCGTCCAGCACCAGCGCGGCGAAGGCGACGCCGAGCGCCAGGCTGATCTGCTGCAGCACCGAGCCGAGCGAGGTCGCCTGGCTCGCCTTGTCGTCGGGAATATCCGCGTAGGACAGCGCGTTGACGCCGGTGAAGAAGAAAGAACGGGTGAAGCCGGCGACGAGCAGGAAAACGATGATGACGAGATGCGGCGTCTGCGGCGTGAAGAAGCCGTTGGCAGCCGTGGCGAGACAGGTGATGCCGGCGGCCGACAGCAGCGTCGTGCGAAAGCCGAGGCGGGCGAAAACGCGCGGCGCGATGAATTTGGTGGTGATCGCCCCGATGGCCCCGGCGAAGGTGATGGTGCCGGATTCGAAGGGATTGAGGCCGAAACCGAGCTGCAGCATCAGCGGCATCAGGAACGGGATGGCGCCGATCGAGATGCGGAAGATCGAGCCGCCGAGCGTCGCCACCCGGAAGGTCGCGTTGCGGAACAGGCCGAGATCGACGATCGCCGCCGGATGCCGCTTCCAGTGCAGCACATAGGCGATGGCGCAGCCGAAGCCGGTGAGCGTCGAGACGATGCCGACCGCCGGCGGCAGCGCCGGCAGGCTGATGACCGACAGGCCGAAGACGATGCCGGCCGCCGCCAGCGCCGTCAGGATCAGGCCGCCGATATCGAGCGGCGGCGGCGAGGTGGCGGGCACCTCCGGCAGGTAGACGCCGGTCAGCCACAGCCCGGCCACGCCGACGGGAATGTTGATCAGGAAGATCCAGTGCCAGGTGAAGAAGGTGGTGATGAAGCCGCCGAGCGGCGGCCCGGCCAGAGGCCCGACCAGCGCCGGAATGGTCAGCAGCGCCATGGCGTTGACCAATTCGCTGCGCTTGGTGGTGCGCAAAAGCACGAGGCGGCCGACCGGGGTCATCATCGCCCCGCCCATGCCCTGCAGGAAGCGCGCCAGCACGAAGCCGACGAGGCTGGAGGAGATGGCGCAGAGCACCGATCCGACCATGAAGACGATGATGGCGAGGCGGAAGACGCGCTTGGCGCCGAAGCGGTCCGCCATCCAGCCGCTGATCGGAATGAAGATGGCGAGCGCCACCATATAGGCGGTCAGCGCCAGCTTGAGCGTGATCGGCCCGACGCCGAGATCGGCGGCGATGGCCGGCAAGGCGGTGGAGATGACCGTCGAGTCCATCTGTTCCATGAACAGGGCGACGGCGAGGATCAGCGGAACGATACGATTCATCGGCTTGGAACGGTTTCGACGCGGGCAGGCGGTACGATGCGCCCGCTGTAATCCTTAAAACGTATGATGACAAATCGGGCGCCATCGAGAGCGATCACGTCTGCGTGAACCGGTTTACGGCCGTCGTCGCGACCCTATCTTGCGTTTCGTCAAGGCCTCGCCATTGATGCCCGCAGTCGCGCATTTGCCCGGAGGATTGTCCATGCCCCTGTCGTTGCCGATGAAGCGCCGCACCCTGTTCGGCACCGTGGGCGCCGGCCTGTTGGCCGCGCCTTTCGTCTCGAACGGACTTCTGACGAACCCCGCGGCCGCGGCCGCCGACGAGAAAGACAAGGCCATGAGCCTCCCGCCCGATATCAACCGTTTCAAGCTCGGCGGCTTCAAGGTCACCGTGATCAAGGATGGCGCGCGCCCCTCCGACAAGCCGCAGGAGACCTATGGCCTCAACCAGCCCCCGGGCGATGTCGCCGCGTTGCTGAAGGAAAATTTCCTGCCCGAGGACCGTTTCGTCAACACCTTTTCGCCTGTCGTCGTCGATACCGGCAAGGAGATCGTGCTTTTCGACACCGGGCTCGGAGCCGGCGCGCGGGCGCAAGGCGGCGGCCGGCTGCTGGAAGGGTTGGCCGCAGCCGGCTACAAGCCGGAGGATATTTCGCTCGTCGTGCTCACCCATATGCATGGCGACCATATCGGCGGCTTGATGGAGGACGGCAAACCGGCCTTTCCGAAGGCGCGCTATGTCGCCGGCCAGGCCGAATATGATTTCTGGAAGGACAAGGCCCGAGAAGGCACGCCTGCCGAGGGCAACCACAAGATGGTGCTGTCGAATGTCGTTCCGCTTGCTGAAAAGACCACCTTCATCGGTGACGGCGCCACCGTCCTGCCGGGCATCACTGCCATGCTGGCGGTCGGGCATACGCCGGGCCACATGATCTTCCGTCTGGAATCGGAAGGTCGGCATCTGGTGATGACCGGCGATACCGCCAATCATTACGTCCTGTCGCTGCAGCGGCCGGATTGGGAGGTGCGTTTCGACATGGACAAGGCCCAGGCCGCCGCCACCCGCAAACGCGTCTTCGACATGATCGCTGGCGAGAAGATCGCCTTCCTCGGCTATCACATGCCGTTCCCGGCGGTCGGTTTCGTCGAGAAGATGGGTGCCGGCTATCGCTTCGTGCCGAAGACCTACCAGTTCGATCTCTAAAGCATTTCCAGCAAAAGTGTGCAGCGGTTTTGCGTCCGGAAATACGCAAAAACAACAAACGAAAAATGGCGCGCCCGTCCGGCGCGCCGTCGAGATGCCGGTTCTCAGGCGTAATCGTACATTTCGTTGGCGACATCGCGCAGCATGTTGCTCATGCGGCCGCGCAGTTCGTCATCGAGAACGGCGATGCCGGCAGCATCGAAATCGCGGCGCAGGCGGGCAAAGGCGCCGTCGGCATCGTCGATATCGGCGGCGGCGACCGTGCGGGCATAGGCCTGCGGATCTTTGTCATGCAGCACGGCGGCGGCCCAGAGGCCGAGAAGCGTGTTGCGCCGGGCGCGCGCCCGGAACATGAAATCCTGATCGTGGGCGAATTTATCTTCGAGCGCGCGGGCGCGTTGCTTCAATGCGGTCATGGCTTCATCCCCGTTTACTTGCTTGTTCTGCTTTGTCTTGTCAGGTCCAGTGTCCTTCATGGCCTGCGAGAGAGGTTTTACAGGCGGGCACTTAAGGAAACGCCCAATCGGGACGGTAAATATTTCGGAAGAATCCGAATGGACTTGACCGGCCGCAATTCTGGAAGAAAAATACGGGAGACGCTCCTCGCAGTTCCCGCCGATCGGCCTGCATGGCCGTGATGCCCGAACCCGCCCAAGACGGCGCGCGCGGCGCTTTGGTGCAATTGCGAAGGGGAAAGCCGATTTGCTATTCCCTTCCTGTCATAGTCGTGTTACCTGCCCTCGCCAACTTCCAAGCAACGAATGTTGATCGCCGGTCGAGGATTCGCTCCGGGGGATCGGCTTTTTCCATGAAGGATTTTGGCGATGGCACGCATCATCGAAACGGCAACCGGGCTCGAAGCCCTGACTTTTGACGATGTCCTCCTGCAGCCGGGACATTCCGAGGTCATGCCCGGCCAGACGAACATCTCCACCCGCATCGCCCAGGATATCGAGCTGAACCTGCCGATCCTGTCGGCCGCGATGGACACCGTCACCCAGAGCCGGCTGGCGATCGCCATGGCCCAGGCCGGCGGCATCGGCGTCATCCACCGCAATCTCACCCCCGTCGAGCAGGCCGAGGAAGTCCGTCAGGTCAAGAAGTTCGAAAGCGGCATGGTCGTCAACCCGGTGACCATCGGCCCGGATGCGACGCTGGCCGAGGCGCTTGGGTTGATGAAGGCGCATGGCATTTCCGGCATTCCGGTGGTCGAGAACGGCGCCAGCGGCCGCCCCGGCCGCCTTGTCGGCATCCTCACCAACCGCGACGTCCGCTTCGCCTCCAATCCCGAGCAGCGCATCTATGAGCTGATGACTCGGGAAAATCTCGTGACCGTCAAGGAAAGCGTCGACCAGCAGGAAGCCAAGCGCCTGCTGCACGCCCATCGCATCGAAAAACTGCTGGTCATCGACGGCGACGGCCGCTGCGTCGGCCTGATCACCGTCAAGGACATCGAGAAGTCGCAGTTGAACCCGAATGCGTCCAAGGATGCGCAGGGTCGCCTGCGCGCCGCCGCCGCCATCAGCGTCGGCGATGACGGCTTCGAGCGCGCCGAGCGCCTGATCGATGCCGGCGTCGACCTGCTGGTCGTCGATACCGCCCATGGCCATTCGCAGCGCGTCCTCGATGCCGTCTCCCGCGTGAAGAAGCTGTCGAATTCCGTGCGCATCATGGCCGGCAACGTCGCCACCGCCGATGGCACCAGGGCGCTGATCGATGCCGGCGCCGATGCCGTCAAGGTCGGCATCGGCCCGGGCTCGATCTGCACGACGCGCATCGTTGCCGGCGTCGGCGTGCCGCAGCTTGCCGCGATCATGGCCGCCGTCGAGGCTGCGCACCAGTCCGACATACCGGTCATCGCCGATGGCGGCATCAAATATTCCGGCGATCTCGCCAAGGCGATCGCCACCGGCGCCTCCGCCGCCATGATCGGCTCGCTGCTGGCCGGCACCGACGAAAGCCCGGGCGAGGTCTATCTCTACCAGGGCCGCTCGTTCAAATCCTATCGCGGCATGGGCTCGGTGGGCGCGATGGCGCGTGGCTCGGCCGATCGCTATTTCCAGGCGGAAGTGCGCGATACGCTGAAGCTGGTTCCGGAAGGCATCGAGGGTCAGGTGCCCTACAAGGGGCCGGTCTCGGGCGTGCTGCACCAGCTCGCCGGCGGCCTGCGCGCCGCCATGGGCTATGTCGGCGGCGCGACGCTGAAGGATTTCCAGGAAAAGGCGACCTTCGTGCGCATCTCCGGCGCCGGCCTGCGCGAAAGCCACGCCCATGACGTCACCATCACCCGCGAAAGTCCGAATTATCCGGGTGCCGTATAAGATGGAAGGCGACAGGTCCTTCGCCGGCAAGGTTTTCCTGCTTGCCGGCCTGGCGCTCGCTTGCCTTGCCGCTTCGTGCTGGCTCGGCTGGCGGTTCCATCAGGCGTCGGGCGGTTATCCGATCTGGCTGGTGCCGTTCGGAAACGTCTCGCCCGTCGACCTGCATGTGCTGAAGGATCTGTTGCTGCAGCCGGACCGGACACAGGCCGCCGTGCTGCTGTTCTGGATCTATGCCGGACCGGACCTCATCATGCCGGCGGTGCTGGCCGGGCTGGGGATGCTGCTGCTCAAGCGCTTCGCGCCCGGCGGCACCCTGTTCCGCAAGCCGCTGACGGCGGCCAACATGCGCGCGCTTCTGGCCGTGCCGTTGGTCTATGCGCTGGCCGATTATGCCGAGAATGCCCTGAGCCTCGCCTATTTCTGCATTGCGCAGCCGCCCGCTTGGATCATGGAAAACGCGCCGGTAGCATTGCCCTGGATCGCCAGCTTCAAGATGGCCTTCCTCTGCATCACGTTGCTGCTGACCTTGCGGTTCGTGCTGCTGCGATGGCTCGGCGTGACCCGGCCGGAGTCGCGGCGTTAAGCGTCGGCTTGAAGCCGCCGCGAAATTCCTGTCAGATCCAAATATGTTCCTTTCAAAGCGCCGGAAACCCGCTAGCATCCGGGCGCTCGTGCGTGGCGCGCGGGCTTTGAAGGGGAAATCGATGAAGAAGTTTTTGTTCGCGGCGCTTCTCGCCGTGAGCGCGGCCGCTCCGGCCGCCGCGCAGACGGTGAATGCGGGCACCTACACCGTCAAGGGCACCAATCTCGACGGATCGAGCTATGAGGGCACGGCGACGATCACGCTCGCCAGCGAGACCACCTGCGTCATCGAATGGAAGACCGGTGGCACCACCTCGCAAGGCGTGTGCATGCTGCATGAAGACGCCTTTGCCGCCGCCTACATGCTGGAGGATCAGATCGGCCTGATCGTCTACAAGGTCAAGGGCGGCGGCGTTCTCGAGGGAAGCTGGACGCTGACCGGCAAGGACGGCAGCGGCACCGAGACCCTGACCGAAGAGAAATAAAGTTTGGAGCATTCCAGGAAAAGTGAATATCGGTTGCGTTCGGAACCGCGTAAAAACAAATAGATAGAGTGCCTTCGCGATTCGAAGAAAAGCGAAAACGCTCTAACGGCACTTTGAAGGGCAGGGACGGGATGCGAGCATCCGCCCCTGTCCGGTTTCTCTGGCTCTTGCGAAGGGAGACGGTTTCCCCGTGGCGCGATTTTCGATAAGGATCGCCGTGCGCGATCGCGCGCCATGTGATTCCGGAGGCTTACGTGACATTCACCACGGCAATTTTCGCGCCGATGATCGCCCATGTGGGCCTGGTCTATGGCTTGTATTTCCTGCTGCTGCGCCGCCGCACGGCGCTGGTGAAGGCGGGTGAGGTCGAAGTCTCCGCCTTTCGCGACATACGCGACGAGCCGACCGAAAGCCTGCGCGTGCGCAACAATATCGCCAACCAGTTCGAACTGCCGGTGCTGTTCCATATCGGCTGCCTGGCGCTGTTCATCGCCGAGGCTGACAACGAGGTCGCCCTCATCCTCGCCTGGCTGTTCGTCGTCAGCCGCTATGTCCATGCCTATGTGCATGTGACCAGCAACCGCCTGCGCTGGCGCATGCCGGCCTTTCTGTTCGGCTATGCCATGCTCGGGCTGATGTGGCTGTGGCTATTGGTGTGGATCACCTTCAGCTAAGGCATTTCCAGAAAAAGTGGGTACCGGTTTTCCGTCCGGAAATACGATGGAAACGGGACTCAACCGAGATGTTTGCCGGCGGCATACCAAGCAGGGCGGTCGTCCTCGAAGGCGTGGTATTCCGGCAGGAATTCGGGCCGCGAAGCATCGTCGAAGGCGCCGATCAGCAACGCCACGACCGGGGCGTCGTCGATGGCGCCGAGCGAGCTGCCGCAGGTCGGGCAGAAAGCGCGGCTGGAATAATCCGACGAGCGCCACGTGGCCGGCTTGCCGGCCGCGCCGGTCCAGGCGACCCGCGCTCGAGGAAATTCGACCCAATAGGCGGCCGGCGCGCCGGTATGGCGGCGGCAGAATTCGCAGGCGCAGCTATGCGGCTTTTCCACTGGTCCCGTCGCCTCGAAACGCACGGCGCCGCACAGGCAACCGCCACGATAGATCATCGTGTCGCTCATGAAGTTTGCCTTACCAACCCGGCATCAACTGTCCGGCCCGCATCCGCATCCTGAGCCCGCCGTCGAGATCGTCATTAACTGCCGCCGGGGTGATGTTGTCGAGGCAGGCGGTGATGTGGTTGGTGATCGCCGCCATAAGCGATGAGGAAAAACCCGGCCGTTTCATGATGCCGATCTGCACCGGCGGCAGCGGCGGAAAGCCGTCCGCCTGGCTCAGCACCCGCATGCCCGGCCTGAGCGCCGATTCCGGCAGCACCGACACCGCCATGCCGGCCAGCACCGCGGCGGCGACGACGGTCGAGGACCAGCTGGTGAACAACACCTGGTAATCGCGGCCGACGCCGTCCAGCGCCGAGCAGGCAAGCTGCCGCCACTGGCAATCGCGCCGCCCGACCGCCAGCGGCACCGGGGCGTCTTCGCTCAAGGGGTGGTTGGCGGAACTGACCCAGCACAGCGGCTCGGTGCGCACCACCTCGGAAATGCGCTCGCGCGGATTGTGGGTGACGAGCGCGATGTCGAGTTCGCCGCGGCTCATTTTCTCCGCCAGATCCACTGAAGGCTCGCAGACGATGAACAGTTCGACATTCGGATGGGTCTTGGCGAAACGGCCGATGATTTCCGGCATGTAGCGGTCGGCATAATCGTCGGGCGTGCCGATGCGCAGCGTGCCTTCCAACCGGTTGTCGTCGAAGGCGGCGATCGCCTCGTTGTTCAGCCGGATCATCTTGCGGGCATAGTTGAGCAGCTTCTCGCCTTCGCCTGACAGGCGCACGCCGCGGCCATCCTTGGCAAAAAGCTGCTTGCCGACCCGCTCTTCCAGCCGCCGCATCTGCATCGACACCGCCGATTGCGTCTTGAACACCCGTTCGGCGGCCTTGGTGAAACTGCCGGTATCGACGATGGCGATGAAGGTTTGCAGTTGGTCGATATCGAGCGGGGCGGACATCGGGGTTACCTATCAGAGCGGTTGATGATTGATATTAGAAACATTCGTTGGACTGATCAATGGCTTTTTGAGAGCATCGGGACAAATCAAAAAGGACAGTCGCGGCGCAACCCTGCCTGCGCCGCCCCGGTCTGAACTCCCCGGATGCACCGCGTCCGGGGAGACCGATTTCTCATGCCTTGACGAAAGGACGATTGCGATGCGCACGACACAACGGATCCTGTCTCCCTCCCTGAGCCGGGCGTCGACCACAATCCGCCGACAGAGCCCCTGGGCTTTGGCCCATGCCATTGTCCGCGCCGTGAAGGCCCGCCTGGAACTCAATCGCCTTCAGGAACTGGACGACCATCAGCTTCTGGACATCGGCCTGACGCGCCACGATCTCGTGCGCGCCGGCACGTCCACCTTCTTCGAGGATCCCATCGCGGACCTCGCAGGCTCGGCGCGGGCGCGTGCCCGCCGCATGGAACGCCCGCGCTGAGCCGAAAACTCCGGCCATCCTTCGGGCCGCCCATCGTTTCCCCGCAGGGTGATAGCCAATAAACCCTGCCTCTTCCCGGTGAAGGTATCCCGCCTTCACCGGGTTTTTTATGCCTATCGGAGGAGAGGCTTACGTCTCCCCGCCGTCCTTGGCGCGATAGGTGTCGAAGATCGATTCCAAGCTTTTCTGGTAGTTCTTCTGCACTTCCAGGCCGCTATCGAACATGGCGTTGACGAGGTCGGTGAATTGTTTCGGCGCTTCGGACGCGGATGCGGAGGGTTCGGCCGGCTTGGCGGCGGCGGGCGGGGTCATCCACTCCTGGAATGCCTTGGCGAAGGGATTGTCGGTGAAGGGGTTGGTGGTGGCCTGCCGCGGTTGGCCGGTGGCGGCGGAGAACATCGCCTGCATGGATTGCGTGAAGGGATTGTCGAAGATCGTCGGCTCCGCTTTTTTCGGTGCGAAGCCAGTGGCCTCGAGCCATTTCCGGGTCGCCTGCTGCATGGCCTCGCCGAACGGATTGGCGGCGCTCATCTGGCCAGCGGTCTGCTTCTGCAGCCCGCCCATCAGCATATCGGCCATGACCGGCAGCATCTGCTTGAGGATCTCCTGGCCGATGCCGGTGATCTGCGCGGCCTGGGCGGCGATGGCGCGCGACACCTCCTTGGAGCCGAAGATCTGTTCGAGGATGGAGTTGCCGGCGGTGATGCCCTGAGGCGTGAAGGCGCGGCTCATATCCTCGAAATACTGGGTGTAGTCGCCGGAGGCGAATGTCTTCATCAGCGCGCCGAAATCGTAAGGCGTCGCGGCGGAGCGTTTCAGGCCGGAGGAGAAGGCCGGCATCAGCGCCGCCATCGCCTTGGCGGCCTGCTCCTGCGCGAGATTGAACTGCTGCGCCATCGCGTCCGTCGCCGCGCCGTTCTGCGCACGCATCATCAGGTCGAATAGAGGCAGCATCGGAATGTCCTTCCCGCAATATCGGTTACAGAAACGACTATAGCGGGAAAGACCACGGCGGAAATGCCCCCGCCCTGCTTTTTTGTGGACGGGACACAGCAATTTGCCGCCGCTTCGGCCTCAATACTGGCAGGTCTTGAAGACCGGGTCGACCGAACGGTTCCAGTCGCCCTCATAGCTGGCAAGCAGGCTGTCGGCGAGGCTGGTCTTTGTCGCCACGATTTCGTCGAGGGGAGCGAGGTGGATGGTCTCGTCACGCCCTTGCGCGTCGAGGCGGCCTCGCGCCTTGAGACCGGCGCGGGCGATGTCCAGCACGTCGGCGGCGACCGCATGCAGCGGACGGCCGTTTATCACGGCCGTCAGGCCTTGCGTCGGTACGGCGTCGCGCAACGCCGCAACGGCCTCGAAATCCCAGCCCTTCGTCAACTCGCGCGCCGCTTCGAGCGCGGCTCCGTCATAGAGCAGCCCGACCCAGAAGGCCGGCAGGGCGCTGATATGCGAGAGCGGACCGCCGTCGGCGCCGCGCATTTCGAGGAAGCGCTTGAGGCGCACATCGGGGAACAGGGTGGAGAGATGATTGGTCCAGTCACCGAGCGTCGGCTGCCACTCGGCCACTTCGCCCTTCAGCGCGCCGTTCATGAACTGGCGGAAGGTGACATGGGTACAGTCGTGATACGTGTTGTCGCGGACGATGAAATACATCGGCACATCCAGCGCCCATTCGACGTAATGTTCGAAGGTGAAGCCGTCCTCGACGGCGAAGCGCAGCAGGCCGGCACGCTGGTTGTCCGTGTCGCGCCAGATTTCGCCGCGCCAGGAGAGATAGCCGTTCGGCTTGCCCTCGGTGAACGGCGAGGAGGCGAAGAGTGCGGTGGCGAGCGATTGCAGCTTCATGCCGACCTGCATCTTCTTCGCCATGTCGGCCTCGGACGAGAAGTCGAGGTTTACCTGTATCGTGCAGGTGCGGTACATCATGTCGAGACCGTGACGGCCGACCTTCGGCATGTAGCGGGTCATGATGTCATAGCGCGATTTCGGCATGCGCGGCGTTTCCGCCAGCGTCCATTTCGGGCTGCCGCCGATGCCGAGGAAGCGGATGCCGAGCGGCTCGGCGACGGTGCGCAGCACCTCCAGATGCTCGACGGTCTCGTCCGCGGTCTGGTGCAGGGTTTCCAGCGGCGCGCCCGAAAGCTCGAACTGGCCGCCCGGTTCCAGCGAGATGGCGCCGCCGCCCGAGGTCGCGGCGAGGCCGATGATATGGCCGGCATCCATGATCGGCTCCCAGCCGAGCCTGGCCTGCATGCCGTTCAGCAGCGCCGAGATGCTCGCTTCGCCAAAATAGGGGACAGGGCTGTTGTCTGCCATGAAGAAGGCGAATTTCTCGTGCTCGGTGCCGAGACGGAACTGCGTTTCCGGTTTTGCGCCCGAGGCCAAATAGGCGGCAAGTTCGCTGGTCGTGCTGATCGGTGTATCGTCGGTGGTATCGCGGGCCATGGGGGAACCTTAGAGCAGATCCGGCAAAAGTGCGAAACGGTTTTGCGTGCGCAGTTGCGGTGAACGAAGAGATGCGGAAGCCTTCATCGCTTCCCGCAGGAAGAGACCGTGACGGTGATTGGACCGGATCGATAGACGGCGCAAGTGAAATTCCTTCAACAGATGTTCAAAAAAAACGATGGGTTGGGCCCTCGGCGCGAAGCCATCCCGGCGCATAGATAGGAAAGCTAGCGCCAGTCGCCAATGGCGGCCTGCACCACGGCCATGGCGGCGACCGCGGCGGTATCGGCGCGCAGGATGCGCGGCCCCAGCGGAATGGCGGTGACGAAATCGAGGCTGCGAAGCCATTGCCTCTCCTCCTCGGAAAAGCCGCCTTCCGGCCCGATCAGCAATGCCAGCTTGCGCTCCTTGACGTTTGCCAGCACCGGCAGCGGGTTCTGCCCGGCATCGCCCTCGTCGCAATAGATGATGCGCCGGTCCTGCGGCCAGCTGTCGAGCAGGTCGCGCAGCTTGACGGGAGCGGCGACGCGCGGAATCGACAGGATGCCGCATTGCTCTGCCGCCTCGATCACATTCGCCTCTAGCCGGTCCAGGCTGGTGATCTTGCCCTGCACATGCTGGGTCATCACCGGCTGCAGCAGGCCGGCGCCCATTTCCACGGCCTTCTGCACCAGATAATCCAGCCGCCCGACCTTCAGCGGCGCGAAGAGATAATGCAGGTCGGATGGCTGCGGCTGCGGGCGGGCCAGTTCGACCGGGGTCATCTCGATACGCTTGCGGGTCGGGAAGGCGAGCCTGGCGATCCACTCACCGTCGCGGCCGTTGAACAGCAGCACGTCCTGTCCGGCTTCGGCGCGCAGCACATTGGCGAGATAGTGGAACTGCTCCTTGTCGGCCTCGACCGGCGCGTCCTTGCGCAGGTCCGTCTCGACATGAAGCCGCTGCATTCTGAAGTTGGCACGCATAAAAGACTTTCCGGCCAGAGCATTTCCAGGAAAAGTGTAAAACGGTTTTCCGTCCGGAAATGCGTCAAAACAAACTCACACAAACAGCGCCACCATAATCCAATATAGCAGCGCCGCAAGCGCACCCGAAAGCGGCACGGTGATCACCCAGGCCGCGACGATGCCGACCAGGTAGGAACGGCGTACCAGCCGGCGGCGGCGCGTCTCGTCCGGATTGCGCTCCTCGCGCTCGACCAGTTCCACCGCCCCGGCCTTGGCGCGCAGGTATTCCAGCCGCCGCCGGGAATGGCGGGTATACCATTCGCGAAACAGCCCGACGCCAAAGACGCCGCCCACGGCGATATGCGTCGAGCTGACCGGCAGGCCGAACCAGGAGGCGACGATGACCGTCACCGCCGAGGACAGGGCCACGCAGAAGGCGCGGGCCGGATTGAGCTTGGTGATCTGCTCGCCGACCAGATGGATGAGGCGCGGCCCGAACAGCAAAAGCCCCACGGAAATGCCGAGCGCGCCGATCGCCATCACCCAGGCCGGCACGCCGACAGCGGCGGAGATGTCGCGCGATTCGATGGTCACATGCACCAGCGCCGAAAGCGGGCCGATGGCGTTGGACACGTCGTTGGCGCCATGGGCAAAGGACAAGAGCGCCGCAGCCCCGATCAGCGGCAGGCGGAAGAGCACGCGCAGCGCGCTGTTGCGGTTTTCCAGCCCCGCCGCCTGGGCGCGCACGAAGGGTCTCGCCGATACCCAGCTCAGCAGCCCCACCGCCATGCCGGTCACGGTGGCGCCGATCACCGAAAGGCCATGCAGATATTGTGTCTGGATCGCCAGGAAGGCGGTAAAACTGCCGGCCATCACGCCGATGAGGATCGGCACCCAATGGCAGGCGGCGCCGATCTTGTCGTCGCGATAGATGATCGTTTCCTTGATGAGGAACAGGAAGCCCATGGCGATGACGCCGCCCATCAGCGGCGAGATCACCCAGCTCACGAAGATCATCGCCATACCGTGCCAGTTGATGAAATCGACGCCGCCGGCGGCGATCCCGGCGCCGAGCACCGCGCCGACGATGGAATGGGTGGTCGAGACCGGCGCGTTCAGCCAGGTGGCGAAGTTGAGCCAGATGGCCGCCGCCGCCAGCGCCGCCATCATGATCCAGGTCAGCGTTTGCGCATCCATGACCGAGGCATGCGAGACGATGCCGCCGGAAATGGTTTCCACAACCCGGCTGCCGGCCAGCGTCGCCCCGAGGATCTCGAAGACGGCGGCCATGATGAGCGCCCCGGCCATGGTGATGGCGCGGGCGCCGACGGCGGCGCCGACATTGTTGGTGACGTCGTTGGCGCCGATGTTCATCGCCATGTAGGCGCAGAGGGCGGAAGCGGCGACGACGACGACGGCGGCGGGCTGATGGAAGACATAGACGCCGGCGACCAGCATGGCGAAGGCGGTGAACAGCACGGCCGCGCCCAGCGGCCCGAAGCGGCGCAGCGCGAATCGCGCCGCGTCGTCGACGAAGGTCAGCTTGTCGAGATCCTTGTCCAGCGTCTTCTTGGTGCGCTCAACGGGTTTCGGTGCCATCCGTTCGCCCTCCGGCGACAACGGGCACGCAAGGGCGCGTGCCGTCCGGTCGTTATAACTGTCTGGAAGCGACGGCGTTGCAATACGGACGGAGAAACCGCCCGCCGCGCCGCCGCGGATGATGCCACCGGTATCAAAGGCCGGCGGGTTCCGGAAGGGGGGTCAGGCCGGGCTTGGGGTCAGCGTCCGGCCGAAATTGAGGATGATCTGGCGCAGCATCGGCTCGTTGACCTTGCCGGCGGCGGTGTCGAAGCGGAACCATTCGCGCTTGCGCTGGCCCTTCTCCTTGTATTTCTTGGCGAAATCCTCGAAGGCGAGTGGATAGACCTGTACCCGGCAATCGACGGCGAAGCCATCCTTCATGCCTTTGCTGTAGTCGAAATGCCCGAGCGTATCGTGGCCGACCGTGCCAAGTACGCCGGCTTCCTCCAGGGCTTCCTGGGCGGCGACCTCATAGGCTGCCTTGTCGGCCATCGGCCAGCCCTTGGGAATGACCCAGCGGCCGGTGTCGCGGCTCGTCAGCAGCAGAACCTCGACCGCGTTCGTTTCCGGATTCAGGCGATAGCACAGCGCGCCGTATTGCTGTCTCGGAGGGCGCCGGAACATCAGTCGGACATCGGAAGCGATGCGGGTCAGAATGGTCAATTCAGGTCAGGCCTTTCACTGGCGGTTCGGGACGATCCTCTGTCATGATCTTGTGGTAAATATGCGTCAAGCTGGCGTGGTCGCCAGAATGTCGCGAATTTTAATTGTGCACCGGTTTCTCTGTATAGACTGTAAATCGCCGAGGGCAAGTCGGCACCGCTGGCCGCTGTCCGTTTTGCGACATCGCCGCGCAAGGCCGGATGAGAGCGACGGTCGGGCCGGGTGGCGTCAGGCGCGGGTCTCGCGCTGGAGAAGACGCAGGCGCGCGATGCGCGCCCATTCGCCGTTGCGCTGCGTCTCGCGCATCGTCTCGACGATATAGTCGATGTGAGCCTCGGCCGCCCGCCGGGCGGCGGCAGGGTCGCCGGCAAGGATGGCGTCGTGGATCGCGACGTGCTGGCAAAGCAGCCGGTCGCGTGCGCCTGGCGTGTTGAACACCATCTGGCGGTGGAAGAAGATGCCCTGCGTCAGCAGCCGGTAGCAGGCGCGCAGCGTATGCATCAGCATAATGTTGTGGGCGGCCTCGCCGATGGCGTTGTGCAGCTCGATATCGGTGGCCAATTCCTCCTCGAAGCTGCCGCTTTCATGGGCGGCGCGCATGCGCTCGACGATGGCCGTGAGGATCGCCCGGTCGGTGGCGGTGGCGCGCCGGGCGGCAAGCTCCGCCGTCAGCCCCTCCATCTCGCGGCGATAGTCGAGGTAGTCCTGGGTGGCGCGTTCATGGCGGGCGATCAGCTCGGCCAGCGGCCGGGAAAATATCTGGCCGACGATATCGGCGACGAAGGTGCCGCCGCCATGGGTGCTGGCGAGCAGGCCGCGCGTTTCCAGCTCCTTCAACGCCTCGCGCAGGATCGGGCGGGAGACGTCGAGCCGCTGCGCCAGATCACGTTCGCCCGGCAGGCGGTCGCCATCGCGCAGCACGCCATCGAGGATCAGCGTCTCGATCTGGTGAACCACGCCGTCGGCCGTGCGATTGTGCTCGACGCGGGAAAAAAGCGGATGGTTCTCATCGGTCACGCCGTTACCTCTGATAGTGATGGCCATCAAGCCAGCGTTTTGCGCCCGAAGTCGTTCGGAAACAAGAGCATTCCGGCAGCCATGTCAATGGCGGCCCGGATCGGCCGTGCGTCAGCGGCGGGCCTTGCCGCTTCGCCACGTTAACGTTGCGGCGCGATTTCTGCAAAGGCGGCGAGAAAGAATGATATGCCCTGTCGAAGATCGTATTTCGCGGGTGCGTGTGGCGTGCAGTTTCGTATTCTCGGCAGTTGGCGGGTCATGGCGGCCCTTCTGGTCATGATATTCCATTTCCTCAGCTACGGCCCGCCGAGCGCGCTCGCGGGGACCGTCAGGCTGTTGTCGTTGATGCCTTTGCTGGACATGTTCCTGATCGTCTCCGGCTTTCTGATCATGGAGCGCTATAGCGACCGACTGCTTGTCGAGCGCAATTCCTACTGGCAGTTCCTTTTGCGGCGCGTTGTGCGCATCTATCCGCTGTATGCGGCCACGCTCGTCTATTTCGTCGGCATCGGCATGCTCGTTCACTTCGGTGTCGTCACCTCGCATTCGCCCGGCCGTTACGATTTCGCCGCCTTGCCGGCCAATATCCTGCTCGTGCAAGGCTGGGGCTTCACCGAAGAACTCACCTTCAACTATGTCGGCTGGACGCTCTCGGCGGAATGGTTCTGCTATCTGCTGTTGCCGGTCACCATTCTCGCCTGGCGTTTTGGCGGACTGATGGGGCTCGTCGCGCTGGCCGCCCTGTCGATCCTGATGGTCGAAGGCATGGTGGCGGCGGGCGTCATGCCCTTCGACGAATGGTATCTGGCCGATACCTGGGGCGCCTATCGCGCCTTCGTGGATTTCACCATCGGCGCCGTCATCGCCATGGGCTCGCGCCGGGTACGGCTTGCCTGGGCCAATCATGCCGTGGTCTGGGGCGTGTTCACGCTTGTCATCGTTATGATGTGGAACGGCATGGCGGCGGGATATCCGGCCCTGGCCCTGCTGTCCCTGGCGATTTTCCTAGCGGCGGTCGCCGAGCGCCAGGCTCCGTTGGCTTCCGGCTATCTCGGTTTCCTGGACGGTCTGTCGCTGGCGTCCTTCAGCCTTTATCTCATTCACCCGGTCGTCGCCTCGCTGCTGCTCAATATCGGCTGGAGACGGGTGCTGGAGCCGATGCAGGTCATGAATTTCTACGTCTTCCTGCCGGTGGCGATCGCTGCCGCCGTGGGGTTGTCCATCGCCTCGTCCCGCTGGTTCGAACCGGCGGCGGCCAGGGCGATCAACGGCCTGTTCAGCCCGGTGAAAACGCGCGGTCGAGCCGCCGCTTAGGGCATGACCAGCCGAAGCGAGATCGCTAACGCTCCCAGTTCGGCACCGGGCTGTAGAGAGCGCTGAGATAATCGATGAACAGCCGCACCTTGGCCGGCAGGAACTGGCGACTGGGATACACGGCGAAAACGGCGACGTTGCGCGAGCTTTCCAGCTCCGGCAACACCCGCACAAGCCGGCCGCTCTTCAATTCCGGGCCGATATCCCAGGTGGAGCGCAGCGCAATGCCCATGCCGGCCAGAACCGCCTCGCGGATCACTTCGCTGGAATTGGTGATCAGCCGTTCCTGCGGCCGGTAGGTCACCGCTCCTCGCGGTCCCTCCAGTTTCCAGACGTCGTTATTGTGCGGGCGCAGGCACAGGTGGTGGCGCAGATCCTCGACGCTTTCCGGCATGCCATGGGCGAAGATGTAGTCGGGCGTGGCGCAGAGCACACGCCGCACCGGCGCCAGCTTGCGGGCGACGAGGCTGGAATCGCCAAGCTCCGCGATGCGGATCGCCAGGTCATAGCCGCCGCCGACGATGTCGGTGAAATCGTCCGAGAGCACCATGTGCAGCGACAGGTCCGGATGGGTTTCCAGGAAGGGTTTCAGATGCGGCGCGACATGCATGCGGCCGAAGGAGGTCGGCGCCGTCACCTTCAGCATGCCCTGGATGCGCGCCGAGCGGCCGGAGACATAGGACTCGGCCTCGTCGATGCCGGCGAGGATCGACAGCACCCGCTCGTAAAACCCCTGTCCCGCCTCGGTCAGCGAAATCTGCCGCGTCGTGCGCTGCAGGAGCCTGCTGCCCAGCCGGTCCTCCAGCCGCTTGATGCGCTTGGAAACCACCGCCGGGGAAAGGTTCAGCGCGCGTCCCGCCATCGACATGCTGCCCAGCGACACCACGCGGGCGAAGACGTCGAGATCCTCGAATTTCGTCATAGCCGGCGCTCCATTTATTCCGCATGGTTGAAAGTGTTTAGCATTTGCGCCGCCGTGGGTGAAGTGGTAAAGGAAAAATACCAGTTGGCTCAAGGACTATGGCGGGAGGCCAGATGAGCGGTTTCATTCGGTTTCTGGAGCCGCAGCCGGCCATCCTGGCGCGTCGCCGACAGATCGTCGCGGATCTCGCCGATTTGCTGGCGAAGGATGGGTTGATTCACGAGCCGCGCGAGCTGGTGCCGTTCGAGACCGACGCCTTCGTCTCCTATCGCCGTCTGCCGCTGGCCGTCGCGTTGCCGCGCACCACGGAAGAGGTGGCGGCGGTTCTGCGCTATTGCCACAAATATGCCATTCCGGTGGTGCCGCGCGGCGCGGGCACCTCGCTTTCGGGCGGCGCCATTCCGCAAGAGGATGCGGTGGTGATCGGCCTGTCGAAGATGACGCGCATCCTCGATGTGGACTTCGCCAACCGCTGCGCCACGGTGCAGGCGGGTGTCACCAATCTCAATATTTCCGAGGCGGTGATGGCGGAGGGGTTCTTCTACGCGCCGGATCCGAGTTCGCAGCTCGCCTGCACCATCGGCGGCAATATCGGCATGAATTCCGGCGGCGCCCATTGCCTGAAATACGGCGTCACCACCAACAACCTGCTCGGCGTCACTCTTGTCTTGATCGACGGCACGGTGATCGAACTCGGCGGCAAGCATCTCGATAGCGCCGGCTACGATCTTCTCGGCCTCGTCTGCGGCCATGAGGGCCAGCTCGGCATCGTCACCGAGGCGACCGTGCGCCTCATCGCCCGTCCGGAGGGCGCGCGGCCGGTGTTGTTCGGTTTCGAGACCTCGGAGGAGGCTGGTTCCTGCGTCGCCGATGTCATCGGCTCCGGCATCATCCCGGTCGCCATCGAATTCATGGACAAGCCGGCGATCGAGATCTGCGAAGCCTTCGCCAAGGCCGGCTATCCGCTCGATGTCGGCGCGCTGCTGATTGTCGAGGTCGAGGGTTCGGAGCCGGAAATGGAAGCGATGCTGTCCGGCATCGTCGAGATCGCCCGCCGCCATGGGGTGAAGACGGTGCGCGAATGCCAGTCGGCGACCGAGGCGGCGGCGATCTGGAAAGGCCGCAAATCCGCCTTCGGCGCGACGGGCCGCATCGCCGATTACATCTGCATGGACGGCACCGTGCCGCTCAGCCAGCTTTCCCATGTGCTGAAGAAGACGTCGGAGATCGTCGACCGTCTCGGCCTGCGCGTCGCCAATGTCTTCCATGCCGGCGACGGCAACATGCATCCGCTGATCCTGTTCAACGCCAACGACCCCGAAGACGCCGCCCGCGCCGAACAGGCCGGCAACGAGATCCTGAAGCTCTGCGTCGATGCCGGCGGCTGCCTGACCGGCGAGCACGGCGTCGGCATCGAAAAACGTGACCTGATGACCCATCAATACAAGAAGCCTGATCTCGACCAGCAGATGGCCGTGCGCGCCGCCTTCGATCCGCAATGGCTGCTCAATCCGTCCAAGGTGTTCCCGCTCGACGGCCGGTCGGCGGCATGATGCTTTGTCCGCAAACCGAGGCGGAAGCCTGCGACATCGTCCGTGACCACGCCGCCCGTTCCGCCCCGCTTGCCGTCTGCGGCGGTAATACCCGCGCCGGCTTCGGCAATGCGGTGGCAGCGGAAACGGTGCTTTCGTCGCGCGCGACGGCCGGTATTACCGCCTATAATCCGGCCGAAATGGTGATGACCGCCAAGGCCGGCACGCCGGTCGAAGACGTGCAGGCGGCACTTGCCGAAAACGGTCAGATGCTCGCCTTCGAGCCCGCCGATCACCGCGCCGCCATGGGCACCGAGGGCGAGCCGACCATCGGCGGCGTCTTTGCCGCCAACGTCTCCGGCCCGCGCCGCTTCGTGGCCGGCGCGGCGCGCGACAGCCTTCTCGGCATCCGCTTCGTCAACGGCCGCGGCGAGGCGATCGCCAATGGCGGCCGGGTGATGAAAAACGTCACCGGCCTTGATCTGGTCAAACTGCTTGCCGGCTCGCATGGCACGCTCGGCTTCCTCACCGAAGTCACCTTTCGCGTGCTGCCGGTGGCCAAGGCGGTGGAAACGCTGGTGATTTCCTGCCTCAACGATGCCGAGGCCGCTCATGCCATGGCCGCCGCCATGGCGCTGCCGGTCGAGGTCTCCGGCGCCGCCCACCTGCCGGAAAGTGTCAAGGGCCGCTTCGCCGGCGGTGTTCTGGCCGATGGCGCGGCCACCGTGCTGCGCCTGGAGGGCCTCGCCGCCTCGGTGGCGTTGCGCATGGAGAAACTGGCCGCTGCCATGGCCGCCTACGGCCCGGTCTCGCGGCTGGGTGGGGAGGCGAGCCATCGCCTCTGGCGGGAGGTCCGCGATATCCACCCCTATGCCGACGGCACGTCGCGTCCCCTCTGGCGCGTGTCCGTCGCCCCCTCGGCGGGCCACCAGCTTGTCGCCGCGCTCCGCCTCGAAACCGGCGTCGATGCCTATTATGACTGGCAGGGCGGCCTCGTCTGGATGCGCATGGAGGCCGACCCGGAAGCGGCGCTCCTGCGCGGCTACATGAAGGCGCTCGGCGGCGGCCATGCCACCCTCCTGCGCGCTACCCCCACCATCCGCGCCGCCACCCCGGCCTTCGAGCCGCAGGCCCCGGGCGTGGCGCTGCTCTCGGCCCGGGTCAAGGCCGCGCTCGATCCGCAGGGCATTTTCAATCCGGGCAAGATGGGCTGACGAGTCGAAGGCGAGAGACGATGCAAACCAATTTCACCGCCGCCCAGCTGACCGATCCCCAGGTCGCGGAATCGGAAAAGATCCTGCGCAAATGCGTGCATTGCGGCTTTTGCACCGCCACCTGTCCGACCTATGTGACGCTCGGCGACGAGCTGGACAGTCCGCGCGGCCGCATCTATCTCATTAAGGACATGCTGGAAAACGGCCGGCCGGCGGACGCGCAGGTGACGAAACATATCGACCGATGCCTCTCCTGCCTGTCCTGCGTCACCACCTGTCCCTCGGGCGTTGATTACATGCATCTGGTCGATCATGCCCGCATCCATATCGAAAAGACCTACAGGCGGCCCTTCGCCGACCGGCTGGTGCGCGGCGTGCTCGCCATGGTGCTGCCCTATCCGGCGCGCTTCCGCGCCGCCCTGCGGCTTGCCCGTCTCGGCCGCCCGCTCGCGCCGCTGTTCGACCGCGCCGGCCTCAAACCCTTCGCCGCCATGCTGCGGCTGGCCCCCGCACGCGTGCCGGCCGCGTCGTCGCTGTCACGAGCCGACGGCCATCCGGCCAGGGGCGAAAAACGCGGGCGGGTGGCGATCCTGACCGGCTGCGCCCAGCCGGTGCTCGATCCCGCCATCAATGCCGCGACCATCGCGCTGCTCACCCGCCTCGGCGTCGAGGTGGTGGCGCCGCAAGGCGAGGGGTGCTGCGGCGCGCTGGTGCATCATATGGGCCGGGAGGAGCAGGCGCTCGGCTTCGCGCGGGCCAATGTCGATGCCTGGACGCGCGAGATCGAGGCGGGCAGGCTGGATGCCATCGTCATCACGGCGTCGGGCTGCGGCACCACGATCAAGGATTACGGCCATATGCTGCGCCTCGATCCCGCCTATGCCGAAAAGGCGGCGCGGGTCTCGGCGTTGGCGAAGGACGTCACCGAATATCTGGCGACGCTCGACCTGCCCGTCTGTCCGCCCAAGGGGTTGACGGTCGCCTATCATTCCGCCTGCTCGATGCAGCACGGCCAGAAGATCACCACGCTGCCCAAGCAACTCCTCAAGACCGCCGGCTTCGTGGTGCGCGATCCGCCGGAGGGGCATCTGTGCTGCGGCTCGGCTGGCACCTATAACATCCTGCAAACGGAGATTTCCGACCGGCTGAAGGCGCGCAAGGTCAAGAACATCATGGCGACACGCCCGGATGTGATCGCCGCCGGCAATATCGGCTGCATGACGCAGATCGCCTCGGCGACGGCCACGCCCATCCTGCACACCGTCCAGCTTCTCGACTGGGCCTATGGCGGCCCGCGCCCCGCCGCCTTGCCGGAAAAATCGCTCGGAACTTAATCAGATCCGAACGATCGGCTTAATCGAAGAGAGGAAGGTCGCTGTTATCATGGCGGTTCAAGCACCATGAACCGGAGGTCGCCATGGGCAGTCGGAAAGCCATTTTTCTTGCCGCCGGCCTGTTCGCCGCCGGCCTGTCCCCGGCGCTGGCCGGCGACCGGTTGAGTTGCGCCGCCGATGACGCGGCGCTGTCGGCCTCGTTCGAACTGCAGTTCAACGATCAGGATGGCGGCCGGCTGGAGCATATTCGCGGCGCCATCGATACCCGCCAGGCCGGGGTGCCGGAGAGCCTGCGGCATCTGGACCTGACCTCGCAGATGCTGTCGCAATACTGGACCGACGACCGGACGATGAAGATCCGCCTCCTCGCCCGTGCTTATGGCGATCTCGGCATGGATGTGGTCGAAATCGCCGCCGTGCTTCAGCGGCAGGCCGGCGACGCCGGTCTCTATCGCGGCCGCTATGACCTGACCGCCTTTCGCGTGCCGCCTTCCGCCCGCGGCAATGCCGCGCCGCAACCACTGGCCAGCGCCACGGCGGCCATCGCCTGCTCGCCCCGCCAGCAATTCGCCCTGGCGAATTGAACGGGTGGCTGCTCCTCATTCACCTGCCGTTTGGATCAGGCAGGAGCGAGCGGCCGGTGGGCAAGTCCCCTCTTCCCGCGTACGGGGAGAGGGCTCGCGTGAAAGGCAGGTTCAGCCGCCGCCGAACAGGTTGCGCAGGATATCGACGCCGCGATCCTCGAAGGCGACCTTGCCCTGGCGGTTGCCGGGACCGACGACGATGACTTTCGTGCCGATGGGCGCCCGAGCATAGAGGTGCTCGACATCGGCATTCATCATGCGAATGCAACCCGAGGACATGTTGAGGCCGATGGTCCAGGGCTGGTTGGTGCCGTGGATACGGAAGATGGTGTCCTGGCCGCCCTTGTAGAGATACATGGCGCGGGCACCGAGCGGATTGTCGATGCCGCCTTCCTGGAAGGCCGGGATCTTGTGGCCCTTGCGCGCTTCGCGGGCGATCATCTCCTTCGGGGGCCGCCAGTCCGGCCATTCCGACTTGCGGCCGATCTTGACGACGCCCGACCAGCCGAAACCGTCACGGCCGACGCCGACGCCGTAACGGGTGGCGCGGTTGTTGCCCTCGACATAGTAGAGATACTTGTTGTTGGTATCGATGATGATCGTGCCGGCGGTCTCGTCGGTCACCAGGCGCACCTTCTTGCGCTTGAAGGCCGGCGCCACCTGCTTGGACGGCATGGCAATGCGCGTCACGTCGGAGGCCGGGCGGGCCGGCGCCTGCGCCATCGGTCCGGCGGCATGGGCGACGGATGCGGCGAGCGTCAGCGAAACGGCCAGCGCCATGGCCAGCCGGGTCGGCGTCTTGTTCATTCATGTCCCCTTATGAAAATGCAATTGCGATACGGTAATTCAGATCGGGAACGGCGCAACCCGCCGATCTCGCCGAAATCCGGCGTCTTGCGAAATTTTTCCGGATATCGTTGCAATCAGATCACGATGACGCGTGTCCCGACGTCGACGCGCTCGTAAAGATCGGTCACATCCTCGTTGCGCATGCGGATGCAGCCGGAGGAAACGGCATAGCCGATCGTCCAGGGCGCATTGGTGCCGTGGATGCGATAGAGCGTCGAGCCGAGATACATGGCCCGCGCGCCGAGTGGATTTTCCGGCCCGCCCTCCATGCTGGCCGGGAGGTAATGGCCCTTGGCGGCTTCGCGCGAGATCATTTCCTTGGGCGGATTCCAGCTCGGCCATTCGGCCTTGCGGGTGATCCTGTGGGAGCCGGCCCATTCGAAGCCCGGCTTGCCGACGCCGACGCCGTAACGCCTTGCCTTGCCGCCGCCCATCACGAGATAGAGGAAGCGATTGTTGGTGTCGATGACGATGGTGCCGGCCTTTTCCTTGGTGTCGTAATCGACCATCTGCGGCAGGTACATCGGGTCGAAGCGGCTTCTCACCGGCCGCTGCGCCGGAGCAAGCCCGACATTCTGCACCGGCGCCCGCATCACCGGCTGGCGCTGCTCGAACAACCCGCGGCGCACCACCTGGCGCTGATACTGATAGACCTGCGGCTGGCTGACCACGCGGCGCGGCGCATAGACGCGCGGCATGGAGCCGTTGGTGAGCTGCATCACCCAAGGGGCGGAGAGATCGGCGCTGACGGTGACCGGCGGACGGGTGCCGTAGCGGCCGTCATTGGCCTCGGCAACGGTGGCGGAAAGCATCGCGAAGGCGATGGCGAGTGAGAAGTGCATCTTCAACATGGTCGGGACTCTTTACGTTTGACCTGGGGAAGCAAGGTTTCGATAACCCCGTTGGCCCGATGCTCGCACCGCCTCTTGAGTCAAAGGTAAACGTCCCTAATGAAAATGCCCCGCGCCGGATAAACCTTTCGTCAGGGTTATCGCCGGGTTTGGAAAGAGAGTCAGCAAATGGTAAAGCAGCCCTCCGAGTGGATCAGGAAGGCTTGACAATGACGACCGAAGGCATCGCGATCGGAGAGGACGGGCAGCCGCGCTGCGCCTGGCACGGCAATCTCGACGATTATCGCCGCTATCATGACGAGGAATGGGGCAGGCCGGTGACCGACGACACCAGGCTGTTCGAAAAAATCTGCCTCGAAGGTTTCCAGTCGGGCCTTTCCTGGCTGACGATCCTGCGCAAGCGCGAGAATTTTCGCACCGCCTTCTGCGGTTTCGATTTCGACAAGGTCGCCGCCTTCGCCGACACCGATATCGAGCGCTGCGTCGCCGATCCCGGCATCATCCGCCATCGCGGCAAGATCGTCTCGACCGTCAACAATGCCCGTCGGGCACAGGCGCTGAAGGCGGAATTCGGCTCGCTCGCCCGCTATTTCTGGGGTTTCGAGCCAGGGACGGAAGAGCGGCCGGCAAGCGTCACCCGCGCCTGGATCGCCACCAACCCGACGTCGCAGACCTCCGTGCGCCTGTCGAAGGATCTGAAGAAGCGCGGCTGGACCTTCGTCGGCCCGACCACGGTCTATGCCTTCATGCAGGCGATGGGCATGGTCAACGACCATCTCGACGGCTGCATCTGCCGCTTGCGTGTGGAGGCGCTGCGCGATGCATTGCAGCGGCCGTGAAAAGCTGGTTTGATCGCCGCATGCATCACCTCATCCGCCTTGCCGTCGCCGCCGTTTTTGCCTGCCTTGCCGGAGCGGCCTTGGCCGATCCGCCGCATCCCAATCTCTACAAGGGCGAGCGTCTCGTGCCGATCGAGGTGCTGCCCGGCAAGCCGGTGCAGCTGAAAGGCTGGACGCGCGACGGCAAGGGGCTGGTCTATTCGCTGCATGTGCGCGCCGGCGAAAAGGTCGGCGTCAATTTCTGGACGCCGAGCCGCTTCACCTATCTGGTGATGTTCGACGTCTCCAAGACCGACGAGGACGCCTTCTACAGCAGCGACGACGACGGCAACGTCAAGGTGCTGCCGGTGGCCAAGAACACCACCTGGCTGATCCGCCCCTATTATTCCCGCGTCGCCCGCCGCCGTGGGCTGGGCGCGCCCTATACGGTGACGCTGGATATCAGGCCTTGAAAGCAATTCCAGCAAAGGTGTGAAGCGGCTTTGCGTCCGGAATTGCGCAAAAATATACTACTCGATCCCGTCGAGCAGTGGCCCGAGTTCGCCGAGGTGAACGATGCGCCGAAAGCGCGGCGCATCCGCCGGCGGCTCCACATGCTCGAACACCCAGGTCAGCTCATGCGGCACGAAGACGCCGTAGGCGCCGGCGGCAATCGCCGGCACGATGTCGGATTTCAGTGAATTGCCGATCATCATCGAGCGCTCGGGGCCGTCCGCGAGTTTGGAGAAGATGCGGCGATAGGTGACGGCGGACTTGTCGGAGAGGATCTCAACCGCATCGAAATAATCGCCGAGGCCGGATTGCGCCAGCTTGCGCTCCTGGTCGAACAGGTCGCCCTTGGTAATCATGACGAGGAAATAGCGCCCGGCAAGACTTTCCAGCGTCTCCTGCACATGCGGCAGGGTCTCGACCGGATGGCGCAGCAAGTCGCGGCCGATGCCGAGGATTTTTTCGATGATTTCGGCCGGCGCCTTGCCTTGGGTGATCTCGATCGCCGTCTCGATCATCGACAATGTAAACCCCTTGATGCCGAAACCATAAAAATCGAGGTTGCGCTTTTCCGCTTCGAGGAGTTGGCTGGAAATCTGCTCGCCCTCAGCGAAATCGGACAGCAGTTCGGTGAAATGCTGCTCCGTCAGCCGGTAATATTGCTCGTTCTGCCACAGCGTGTCGTCGGCGTCGAAGCCGATGGCCGTCAGGTTGCGTGCGGTCATGCTCTGTCTCCATGCTTTGCGTCCGCCCTGTCCGCCGCCTTTGGTGCGGGCTGCATCCGGCTGGCGATGACGGTGTGGACGACCTGATAGTCGCGGCTGGCCTCGCCGGTCGGGATCACCGGCCAGGACCAGCGCGCCGTTTCCGCAGGCGGCGCGATGCCATGCAGCAGGTCGGCCTCCTGATGCAGCTTGCCGGTGCGATCCACCACCCGGAAACCGATGTCGGTCAACAGGCAGACATAAGCGGGCAGGGCGCTCAAACCTTCGAGATGCGCCGCGATCAGCCGCGGCACCACTGCCTGCGGCAATCCCGCCGCCTCCGATTTGCGCCCCGCGCCGATGCCGATCTGCGACAGCACATTGGCCGAAACCACCAGATCGAGATAGGGAACCTGCCGCAGAAATGCCAGCGGCTCCGGCTCCTTGCCGGCGACGACGGCATCGAAGCCGGAAATATCCCGCTCGATCAGCCGCACATTTTTAAACCCCTTCGCCCTCAGCCATAGCCGCACCGAAGCCAGATGCACGAGATCGACGAGCACGACGGTATCGAATTGCCGCGACAATTCCTCGACTGGCACATCCCGCAACAGCCCGGAGCCGAGCACGACGACGGTGCGCCGCTGCCGCAACCCGGCAACCTCCGCCCGCACCGCGTCATGGCAGTGCCGCTCATGCTCCGCCCAGTCCGAAGCACACCGCCGCGCCCGCGACCAGAGATTGACCGACCCACGCACGAAACCGCGATGCATCGACGCGGTCACAGGCAGGCTGGCGAGATAATTGAGCGCTTCGAGGATCATGCTTCTATCGATAGATGGCGGAGCGATGGCCGATCTCGATGGCGACGCGTTTGTTCACGGACAAAATCAATCCTGGCTGGCTTGCGACGGAATATAGCACTCGGGGAGCCCCGTCGCCAGCCTTCGCCCTTGCCGCTCCCGCCTTCATATTCTAAGACACCGGCACAGTTTGAGAGACCAGAACGGACCGGTTGCGCATCATGAACGACAAGTCGAAGAAACCGCAAAAACTCAAGGCCCGCCTGCCGCGCGGCTTCGTCGACCGGTCGGCTGCCGATATCCGCGCCGTCAACGAGATGACGGGCAAGATCCGCGAGGTCTACGAACGCTACGGTTTCGACCCGGTGGAGACGCCGCTGTTCGAATATACCGATGCGCTCGGCAAATTCCTGCCCGACAGCGACCGCCCCAACGAAGGCGTGTTCTCGCTGCAGGACGACGACGACCAGTGGATGAGCCTGCGCTACGACCTGACCGCGCCGCTCGCCCGCCATGTCGCGGAAAACTTTCAGGAAATCCAGCTTCCCTATCGCACCTATCGCGCCGGCTACGTCTTCCGCAACGAGAAGCCGGGCCCGGGCCGCTTCCGCCAGTTCATGCAGTTCGATGCCGATACGGTGGGTGCCGCCGGCGTGCAGGCCGATGCCGAAATGTGCATGATGATGGCCGATACGCTGGAAGCGCTCGGCATCAAGCGCGGCGATTACGTCATCCGCGTCAACAACCGCAAGGTTTTGGATGGCGTGCTCGAAGCCATCGGCCTCGGCGGCGAGGACAAGGCCGGCCAGCGCCTCAATGTGCTGCGCGCCATCGACAAGCTCGACAAGTTCGGCCCCGAAGGCGTCAAGCTGCTGCTCGGCCCGGGCCGCAAGGACGAGTCCGGCGACTTCACCAAGGGCGCCGGCCTTGACGACGACCAGATCGCCAAGGTGCTGTTCTTCGTCGGCATCAAGGATTATGCGGAAAGCGCCGGCGCTCTCGCCGAACTGGTGGCCGGCACCTCCAAGGGCGGCGAAGGCGTCGAGGAACTCAACATGATCGGCGCGCTGGTGACCGGCGCCGGCTACGCCTCCGATCGCGTCAAGATCGACCCCTCTGTCGTGCGCGGCCTCGAATATTATACCGGCCCGGTCTACGAGGCCGAACTGCTGTTCGACGTCACCAACGAGAAGGGCGAAAAGGTCGTGTTCGGCTCCGTCGGCGGTGGCGGGCGCTATGACGGCCTCGTCTCGCGTTTCATGGGCCAGCCCGTTCCGGCGACCGGTTTCTCCATCGGCGTGTCGCGCCTGATGACGGCGCTGAAGAACCTCGGCAAGCTCGGCCAGGACCAGGTGATCGCCCCGGTGCTGATCACCGTCATGGATGGCGATACTGAGAGCATGGGCCGCTACCAGCGCTTCACGCAGGCGCTGCGCGCCGAGGGCATTCGCGCTGAAATGTATCAAGGCAACTGGAAGAAATTCGGCAACCAGCTCAAATATGCCGACCGCCGCGATTGCCCTGTCGCCATCATCCAGGGCGGCGACGAGCGGGCGCAGGGTGTGGTGCAGATCAAGGATCTGATCGAGGGCAAGCGTCTCGCCGGCGAGATCGAGGACAACGCCACCTGGCGCGAGGCGCGCGTGGCGCAGGAGATCGTGCCGGAGGCCGAACTGGTCGCAAAGGTGCGCGAAATCCTCGAAGCGCAGGCCGAAGACCGGCGTCGGGCAGGCTGACGCATGTTGCGCAAAAGTGTGATGCGGTTTTGTGAGAACGACATGCGTCAAAACAAAGAGATGTTCCTATGGCGCTGATCAACCTGCCCGGATTCTCCGCTGCGCTGCTGGCCGATTTCGTCTCGCGCGGCACCGAGCGCGTCGATACGCCCATCATCCAGCCGGCCGAACCCTTTCTCGACATGGCCGGCGAGGATCTCCGCCGCCGCATCTTCCTCACCGAGAGCGAGACCGGCGAAAACCTCTGCCTGCGCCCGGAATTCACCATTCCCGTCTGCCTGCGCCATATCGAAAGCGCCATGGGCACGCCGAAGCGTTATGCCTATCTCGGTGAAGTCTTCCGCCAGCGCCGCGACGGGCCGAACGAATTCTTTCAGGCGGGTATCGAGGATCTCGGCGATGGCGACACCGCCGCGGCCGATGCCCGCGCCATCGGCGACGCCATGGGCATCCTGAAACTGCTGCTGCCCGGCAAGGCGCTCAAGGTAACGCTGGGCGACCAGGCGGTTTTCGAAGCGGTGGTCAAGGCACTCGGTCTGCCTCTCGGCTGGCAGAAGCGGCTGATCCATGCCTTCGGCAACCCTGATAGAATCGAGCAATGGCTGCAAACGCTTGCCAGCCCGCTGCCGATATCAGGCATCGACCCAAAGACACTGGAACTGGCGCAATCCGGCGACGATGCGGGCTTGATCGCCCATCTCGACGAGACCATGCAGGCGACCGGCTATTCCACCAATGCCAGCCGCGCGCCCGCCGAAATCGCCGCCCGCCTGCGTGAAAAACTGTCGCTGGCGCAGACGAAGCTGGACGACTCCGTGCTGCTGCTTCTGCGTGAATTCCTGTCGCTGGAACTGCCGCTGGCCGAAGCGCCGGCAGCCCTTGCCGGCTTTGCCGATGCCGCCGGCCTGCATCTCGGCCCGGCGGTCGCCGCCTTCGAGGCGCGGCTGCGCGCGCTGGAAGCCGCCGGCATCGATGTCGCGCCGATCGTTTACCGCGCCGCCTTCGGCCGTCCGCTGGATTATTACACCGGCCTCGTCTTCGAGGTGACGGCAGGCGAAAGCCAGGCCGTTCTTGCCGGCGGCGGGCGCTTTGACCGGCTGATGACGCTGCTTGGCGCCTCCAGCCATATCCCGGCGGTCGGCTTCGCCTTGTGGCTGGACCGGATCGAGGCGGAAAGGGCGCGCTCATGACCATCACCATCGCCGTGCCCTCCAAGGGGCGCATGAAGGAGGATTCGGCCGCGATCTTCGAGCGCGCCGGCCTGAAAATCGTCGCCGTCGGCAATGAGCGCTCCTATCGCGGCCGTGTCGAAGGTTTCGACGATATCGAGATCGCTTTCCTTTCGGCCTCGGAAATCTCGCGCGAGCTGGGTAATGGCAGCGTCGATTTCGGCGTCACCGGCGAGGATCTGATGCGCGAGCAGATGGCGGAAGTGGATAGCCGCGTCGAATTCTGCGCCCGCCTCGGTTTCGGTCATGCGGATGTGGTGGTCGCCGTGCCGGAGATATGGGTGGATGTCGACAGCATGGCCGATCTTGGCGATGTCGCCGCCGATTTCCGCGCCCGCCACCATCGCCGCCTGACCATCGCCACGAAATACTGGCGGCTGACGCAGCAGCATTTTTCCGGCAGCCACGGCATCCAGCTCTATCGCATCGTCGAAAGTCTCGGCGCTACCGAGGGCGCGCCGGCGGCAGGGCAGGCGGATATCATCGTCGATATCACCTCCACCGGCTCGACGCTTACCGCCAACCACCTGAAAATCCTCTCCGACGGCGTCATCCTGCGCTCGCAGGCCTGCCTGGTGCGCGCCCGCAAGCGGGAGCACGAGGCGGACGCACGGGTGAAACGGATCGTCGAAGCAGTGCGCCGCGCCTTGTGAACGCTGCGGTTTCCAAAACAGCAAAAGGCCCGCCGGATCGCTCCGGCGGGCCTTTTGCTTGGAATGTCGAAAATCAGGCGAGCGTTGCCACGCCGCGGCGGGCATCCAGCGAATAAGCGCCGGCGCCGACGGTGGCGAGCAGGATATAGGCGCCGGCCAGCGTGATGTTCTTCATCAGCATGATCTGGTTGAGCACGGTCAGCCAGCCATTGGCGGCGGCCGGGAAATCCGGAACGTTGATGGCGCTGCTATGGAAGACGAGGCCGGTGAACACGCAGAACACGGCCAGCGCCCAGCCGACGATCTTCGTCTGGAAACCGACGAGCACGGCGAGGCCGGCGACCAGTTCGAACAGGCCGGCGAGATAGGCAAGCGCGGTCGCGGCCGGCAGGCCGGCGCCCGCAATCATCCCCGCCGTCCCGGCGGCATCCATCAGCTTGCCGAAGCCGGAATAGATGAACATGAACGAAAGCAGGACGCGCGCGAGAAGGAGAAGGGCGCTATTGGGCGAAGACATCGGGAAACTCCTGTTGGGGTCTGCGGCACGGCATCGGCCACGAAAAACTGTCTTGCGTCAATTTGCCCATTTTTACTGTTTTGGAAAGATAAACGATTGGAGACATATCGTTCACAAAATGGACGAACGATCGGCAGGCACATGATTTGATACGACGGAAAGCGAAAGCTATCGGTGCTGCGATCTCGTTTTTCTATTCATCCGACGACGACATGGTCGGCGTAAAACATCCCGAAGGTTCAGGGAACAAGGCTGTGACATCCATACGCCGATACGTCAAAAAATGCAAAGCCCGTCACTTGAAACGAAGTGGCGATAGGCGCCCTCTTCGTTGCGATGTAGACGTGTTCTGGCGGGTTTAGGTGAAAAAATGCTCGATGGAAAAAAGCTTTGGAATTTCCGCAAACAAAAAAGGCGGGCCTCGCGACCCGCCTTTTCCGTAACCTGAACCGGATGGCTCAGATGTAAGGCAGGATGCCTTACATCATGTCCATGCCGCCCATTCCGCCCATGCCGCCAGGCATGCCGCCGGGGGCATCCTTCTTCGGCAGTTCGGCGATCATGGCTTCCGTGGTGATCAGCAGCGAGGCAACCGAAGCGGCGTTCTGCAGAGCGGTGCGGACGACCTTGACCGGGTCGACGATGCCCATGGAGATCATGTCGCCATATTCGCTCGTCTGGGCGTTGTAGCCGTAGTTGTCTTCGTTCTTCTCGAGGATCTTGCCGACGACGATCGAGGCTTCGTCACCTGCGTTCTCGGCGATCTGGCGAACCAGCGACTGGAGAGCCTTGCGCACGATGTTGATGCCGGCTTCCTGGTCGTCGTTCTCGCCCTTGGCGGAGATCTTGGTGGAGGAGCGCAGGAGCGCTACGCCGCCGCCGGGGACGATGCCTTCCTGAACGGCAGCGCGCGTCGCGTTGAGCGCGTCGTCGATGCGGTCCTTCTTTTCCTTGACTTCGACTTCCGTCGAGCCGCCGACGCGGATGACGGCAACGCCGCCAGCGAGCTTGGCAAGACGTTCCTGCAGCTTCTCGCGGTCGTAGTCCGAGGTGGTTTCCTCGATCTGCGCCTTGATCTGGGCAACGCGGCCTTCGATGTCGGACTTCTGGCCGGCACCGTCGACGATCGTCGTGTTTTCCTTGGAGATCGAAACCTTCTTGGAGCGGCCGAGCATGTCGAGCGTGACGTTTTCGAGCTTGATGCCGAGGTCTTCGGAGATCACCGTGCCGCCCGTCAGGATGGCGATGTCTTCGAGCATGGCCTTGCGGCGATCGCCGAAGCCCGGAGCCTTGACGGCAGCGATCTTCAGGCCGCCACGCAGCTTGTTGACGACGAGCGTTGCAAGGGCTTCGCCTTCGACGTCTTCAGCGATGATGAGCAGCGGCTTGCCGGTCTGAACGACGGCTTCGAGAACCGGCAGCATGGCCTGGAGGTTCGAGAGCTTCTTTTCGTGCAGGAGGATGTAGGCGTCGTCGAGATCGGCGACCATCTTCTCGGCATTGGTGACGAAGTAGGGCGACAAGTAGCCGCGGTCGAACTGCATGCCTTCGACGACTTCGAGTTCGGTCTCGGCGGTCTTGGCTTCTTCAACCGTGATGACGCCTTCGTTGCCGACCTTCTGCATGGCTTCGGCAATGTCGAGACCGACCTGCTTGTCGCCGTTTGCGGAGATCGTGCCGACCTGGGCGACTTCTTCCGAGGTGTTGATCTTCTTGGCCTTGGCCTGGAGATCCTTGACGACTTCGCCGACGGCGAGGTCGATGCCGCGCTTCAGGTCCATCGGGTTCATGCCGGCGGCAACGGCCTTGTGGCCTTCGCGAACGATTGCCTGGGCGAGAACGGTTGCGGTCGTGGTGCCGTCGCCGGCGATGTCGTTGGTCTTGGAAGCGACTTCACGAACGAGCTGGGCGCCCATGTTCTCGAACTTGTCGTCCAGTTCGATTTCCTTGGCGACCGAAACGCCGTCCTTGGTGATGCGCGGAGCGCCGAAGGACTTGTCGATCACGACGTTGCGGCCCTTGGGGCCCAGCGTTACCTTGACGGCATCGGCGAGGATATCGACGCCGCGCAGCATCTTTTCGCGCGCGCCGCGGCCGAATTTGACTTCTTTGGCTGCCATTGTGAGAACTCCTGAAGAGGTGTCTGCGTAAGTCGGGAAAGGATAAAACCGGCGATCAGCCGATGATGCCCATGATGTCGGCTTCCTTCATGATCAGAAGGTCTTCGCCGTTGAGCTTGACTTCGGTGCCCGACCACTTGCCGAACAGGACGCGGTCGCCGGCCTTGACGTCGAGAGCGACGAGCGCGCCCTTGTCGTCACGGGTGCCGGTGCCGACGGCGACGATTTCGCCTTCCTGCGGCTTTTCCTTGGCGGTATCGGGAATGATGATGCCGCCCTTGGTCTTGGCTTCGGATTCGACGCGGCGAACGACGACGCGGTCGTGCAGCGGGCGGAAGTTGATGGCTGTCATTGTCTAATCCCTCGATCAAATGACTGAACGAACCGGTGAGAGGTCCGTCTGAAAGGTTGTTAGCACTCCTCATTTGCGAGTGCTAGCAGCGACGTAGGTAAGGACGCTTCCTTGGCGAGTCAAGAACGGGCCGTCGAAAAAATTTCAGAAAAATTGGTTAAGACTGCGGCATGAGCCGCGATTCGCAAAATATTCACATCCAGGTGCCGGAGACTGCCCCGAGTTTCGGGCAATTGCTGCGGGTTTTCGCCCACATCGGCTGCCTCAGCTTTGGCGGTCCGGCGGGGCAGATTTCGCTCATGCACCGCGCCGTCGTGGAGGAGCGGCGCTGGATGTCGGAAGAGCGGTTTCTGCATGCGTTGAACTATTGCATGCTGCTGCCGGGACCGGAGGCGCAGCAGCTCGCCACCTATATCGGCTGGCTGCTGCATGGCTTGCGCGGCGGGCTGGCGGCGGGGCTGCTGTTCATCCTGCCGGGGCTGGCGGTCATGCTCGGGCTCTCGGTCGCCTATGGGCTCTATCACGAGACCGGCTGGTTGCAGAGCCTGTTTTTCGGGCTGAAGGCGGCGGTGCTCGCCATTGTCGTCGAGGCGGTTTTCCGGGTCGGCCGCCGGGCGCTGAAAGGGCGGCTGCATCATGGGCTGGCGGCGGTGTCGTTCCTGGCGCTGTTCGTCTTCGGCATTCCGTTTCCGCTCGTCATTCTCGCTGCTGCGCTCATCGGCCTCGTCTTCGCGCGGACGACGGCCGTGGTGACCGACGAACTGAAGGAGGCGCGGCCGACGCCAACGATGACGCGCACGCTGTTGTCGCTGGTCGTCTGGCTCGCAATCTGGCAGGCGCCGCTGGTCCTCCTTCTGCTCGTCTCCGGGGATGCCCCTGCCTTTGCCGACCTGTTTTCCTTCTTCTCGAAGATGGCGCTGGTCACCTTCGGCGGCGCCTATGCGGTGCTTGCCTATGTGGCGCAGATGGCGGTCGATCACTACGGCTGGCTGCGGCCCGGCGAAATGCTCGACGGCCTGGCGCTTGCCGAAACCACGCCGGGACCGCTGGTGCTGGTCCTCTGTTTCGTCGGCTATCTCGCCGGTGGTCGCGGCGGTTCGGGGCTCGATCCGGTGCTGGCCGGGACGCTCGGACTGTTGCTGACGGCCTGGGCTACCTTCGTGCCGAGTTTCCTGTGGATCTTCATCGGCGCGCCCTATGTCGAGCGGCTTCGCGCCAACGCATATGCGGCGGCGGCGCTGTCGGCGATCACCGCCGCGGTGGTCGGCGTCATCCTCAACCTGTCTCTGTGGTTTGCGCTGCATGTGCTGTTTGGCGCCGTGGAGAAGCTGGAATTCGGCCCGGCCGCACTCCCCTGGCCGGTCTGGCAGAGCGTCGACTGGAAGGCGGCGGGGCTGGCTGCGCTCTCGGCGGTGCTGCTCTTGCGGCTGCGATGGGGTGTCGGGCGGGTTCTGGGGCTTGCCGCCGCGCTCGGGCTGGCGCTGCCGCAGCTCTGAAACGACGGTTCTTTTCGGCATGCGCGGTAAATCTTCTTGCCTTGATGCCCATGGTTTGCGATGTGACCTGATGTTTTGGAATGCCGGGACTTATGCTTGATGGCCGAACGTATCGAAGGTTTGCGGGATATCGTCGCGTTGTATGACGTCATTCTCTGCGATGTCTGGGGGGTGGTGCATAATGGCGAGACCGCCTTCCTGGAGGCCTGCGCCGCGCTGAAGGCGGCGCGCGAGGCGGGCCTGACGGTGGTGCTGATCACCAATTCCCCGCGCCGCTCCGACGGCGTGGTGCGCCAGTTCGCCCGCATCGGCGTGCCCGATGGCACCTTCGATGCGATCGTCAGCTCCGGCGACGTCACCCGCAAGCTGATCGAGGCGCAGGGGCCGAAGAAGGTCTATCTCATCGGCCCGGAACGCGACTGGGCTCTGGTCGAGGGCCTGCCGGTCACCTCCGTCGCCATGGACGCGGCCGAGGTCATCGTCTGCACCGGCCTGTTCGACGACGAGAGCGAAACACCCGAGCAATATCGCCCGCAACTCGAAGCGCTGCGGGCCCGCGATCTCACGATGATCTGCGCCAATCCCGATCTCGTGGTCGAGCGCGGCACGCGCATGATCTACTGCGCCGGGTCGCTGGCCGAGATGTACAAGCGCATGGGCGGCCGCACGCTGGTCGCCGGCAAGCCGCATCCGCCGATCTATGCCGCAAGCCTTGCCGCCGCCGAGGCGATCCGCGGCGCCTTTGCGCGCGAGCGGGTGCTGGCCATCGGCGACGGCCTGCCGACCGACGTGCGCGGCGCGGTCGCGCAAGGCCTCGACCTCCTGTATATCAGCGGCGGCATCCACGCCGCCGATTATGCGCCGGCCGGCGGCGAGGGCACCGATGTGGATGCGCTGGAGCTTTTCCTGGCGCGCCACAGCGTCGCCCCGCGCTGGTGGATGCACAGGCTGGCGTGAGTTTTCTCTGGCAGGACAGTCCGATGACCGTTTTCCATCGCAATGAAACCAAGGAAGCCTTGCCGGAGCGGCTGCGCGGCGGCGTCGTCGCCATCGGCAATTTCGATGGCGTGCATCGCGGCCACCAGTCGGTGCTCGCCCGCGCACTCGAACTCGCCGCCGCGCGTCAGAAACCGGCGCTGGTGTTGACCTTCGAGCCGCATCCGCGCACCGTCTTCAAGCCGCAGACGCCGGTCTTCCGCCTGACGCCGGCGCCGCTGAAGGCGCGGCTGCTCGAAGCGCTCGGCTTCCAGTCGGTGATCGAATATCCGTTCACGCCGGATTTCTCGCAGCGCTCGGCGCAGGATTTCATCACCTCGATCCTGATGGAGTGGATCGGCGTCTCGGAAGTCGTCACCGGCTTCGATTTCCATTTCGGGCGCGGGCGCGAGGGCGGCCCGGCCTTCCTGATGTCGGCCGGCGCCCGCAACGGTTTTGGCGTCACGCTGGTCGATGCCTTCCGCGACGAGAATACGGAGGTGATCTCGTCGAGCCGCATCCGCACTCTGTTGTCCGAAGGGGCGGTGGCGGAAGCCGCCGGCCAGCTCGGCTATCGCTACACCGTCGAGGCCGAGGTCATCCACGGCCAGCAGCTTGGCCGCACGCTCGGCTATCCCACCGCCAACATGTCGCTGCCGGGCGAGGTGACGCTGCGTCCCGGCATCTATGCCGTTCGCTTCCGGCTGGAGAACGGCGCCATCCATGACGGCGTCGCCTCCTTCGGCTATCGCCCGACGGTCATCGACAACGGCGCGCCGCTGCTCGAAACCTATCTGTTCGATTTCTCCGGCGATCTCTATGGCCAGGTCTGCTCGGTCTCCTTCTTCGGTCATCTGCGCGACGAGCTGAAATTCGACGGCCTCGAACCGCTGGTCGCTCAGATCCGCAAGGACGAGGAGGAGGCGAGGGCGCTTCTGTCCGGTGTGCGCCCGCTCGGGGTTCTCGATGAAAAGATCGCGTCCTGAGGCGGATCGCGACGATGCTGCGCCGCGACAAACTTCGCGGCCGCCTCTTTCCTTTTGGCGTAAAACCCCCTAAACATCCGCCACCATGGCCCAATTCCGGTTGATGAAGACGTCCCGAATTATTGGCCCGGCCCTCCGCGCACTCTGAGCGAGGCCGGAGGTCCGGGTTTTTGGCGTTCGGCCCCAATGGTCGGCGCGACTGACGCTTTCCGATTTTCAGACACCCTTTTACGCGCCCTCAATCGGGCGCCCGATGGCAGATCATGACCGAGACCGCTGACAAGAACGACTATTCCTCGACCCTCTTTCTTCCGCAGACCGATTTCCCGATGCGCGCCGGCCTGCCGCAGAAGGAGCCGGAAACGGTGGCCCGCTGGCAGAAGATGGGGCTTTACAAGCAGCTGCGCGCCTCCGCCGCCGGCCGCGACAAATTCGTGCTGCATGACGGCCCGCCCTATGCCAACGGCAACATCCATATCGGCCATGCGCTGAACAAGATCCTCAAGGACGTCATCACCCGCTCGTTCCAGATGCGCGGCCGCGACGCCAATTACGTGCCCGGCTGGGATTGCCACGGCCTGCCGATCGAATGGAAGATCGAGGAAAAATACCGCGAGAAGGGCAAGAACAAGGACGAGGTGCCGATCAACGAATTCCGCAGGGAATGCCGTGAATTCGCCGCCCACTGGATCAAGATCCAGTCCGAGGAGTTCAAGCGCTTGGGCATCGAGGGCGACTTCGACAATCCCTACACGACGATGAACTTCCACGCCGAGGCGCGCATCGCCGGCGAACTGCTGAAGATCGCCAAATCCGGCCAGCTCTATCGCGGCTCCAAGCCGATCATGTGGTCTGTGGTCGAGCGCACGGCGCTGGCCGAAGCGGAAGTCGAATATCAGGATTACGAATCCGACACGATCTGGGTGAAATTCCCGGTAACTGAGGGCGCCGCCGATTTCGCCGGCGCTTCCGTCGTCATCTGGACGACCACGCCCTGGACCATCCCCGGCAACCGCGCCATCTCCTTCTCGTCGCGTTTCGGTTACGGCCTCTATGAGGTGACCGCCGCCGAGAATGATTTCGGCCCGCAGCCCGGCGAAAAGCTGATCTTCGCCAGGAAACTCGCCGAGGAATGCGCCGCCAAGGCCAAGGTGACGCTCGCTCTCGTTCGCGACGTGACGGCCGAGGAGCTGGCCAGGCTCGTCTGCGCCCATCCGCTGGCCTCGCTCGGCTATGACTTCCAGGTGCCGCTCCTCGACGGCGATCATGTCACCGACGATGCCGGCACGGGTTTCGTCCACACCGCCCCCGGCCATGGTCGCGAGGACTTCGACGCCTGGACGCACCACGCTCGCGCTCTCGAAGCGCGCGGCATCTCGGCGAAAATCCCGTTCACCGTCGACGATGCCGGTTTCTACACCGCCGATGCTCCCGGCTTCGGCCCGGAAGCGGAAGGCGGTGCCGCCCGCGTCATCGACGACAACGGCAAGAAGGGCGACGCCAACAAGCGCGTCATCGAGGCGCTGATCGCCGCCAAAAACCTGTTTGCGCGTGGCCGCCTGAAGCACACCTATCCGCATAGCTGGCGTTCCAAGAAGCCGGTGATCTTCCGCAACACGCCGCAATGGTTCGTCTACATGGACAAGGAACTCGGCGACGGCACCACGCTGCGCTCGCGCGCTCTGAACGCCATCGACGAGACCCGCTTCGTGCCCGGCGCCGGCCAGAACCGCCTGCGCGCCATGATCGAGAACCGCCCGGACTGGGTTCTTTCGCGCCAGCGCGCCTGGGGCGTGCCGATCTGCGTCTTCGTCAATGCCGGCGGCGAGATCCTGCAGGACGAGGCGGTCAATGCCCGCATCCTTGATGCCTTCGAGGCCGAAGGCGCCGACGCCTGGTTCGCCGATGGCGCCAAGGAGCGTTTCCTCGAAGGCCGTTCCGACCGGGACGAGTGGACGCAGGTGCGCGACATCCTCGACGTCTGGTTCGACTCGGGCTCGACCCATACCTTCACGCTGGAGGATCGCCCGGACCTGAAATGGCCGGCCGACGTCTATCTCGAAGGTTCCGACCAGCATCGCGGCTGGTTCCATTCCTCGCTGCTGGAATCGGCGGCGACGCGTGGCCGCGCGCCCTATGACACCGTCATCACCCATGGTTTCACCATGGACGAGCACGGCCGCAAGATGTCGAAGTCGCTCGGCAACACGGTCCTGCCGCAGGACGTGATGAAGGAATCCGGCGCCGATATCCTGCGCCTCTGGGTCATGACCACCGATTACTGGGAAGACCAGCGCCTCGGCAAGACGATCATCCAGACCAATATCGACGCCTATCGCAAGCTGCGCAACACCATCCGCTGGATGCTCGGCACGCTGGCCCACGATACCGGCGAGGACATCGCCTATGCCGAGCTGCCGGAACTTGAAAAGCTGATGCTGCATCGCCTGGCCGGGCTCGACCGGCTGGTGCGCGACGGCTACGACGCCTTCGATTTCAAGCGCATCACCCGCGCGCTGATCGATTTCTCCAATGTCGAGCTTTCGGCCTTCTATTTCGACATCCGCAAGGATGCGCTCTATTGCGACGCCCCGTCGAGCCTGCGCCGCCGGGCAAGCCTTGCGGTCATCCGCAAGCTGTTCGAATGCCTGGTGACGTGGCTCGCGCCGATGTTGCCCTTCACCACGGAGGAAGCCTGGCTGTCGCTGAAGCCGGATGCGGTCTCGGTGCATCTGGAGCAGTTCCCGGCCGTGCCCGCCGAATGGAACGATGCAGGCCTGGAAGCGAAGTGGGACAAGATCCGCGAGGTCCGCAAGGTCGTGACCGGCGCGCTGGAAATCGAGCGCAAGGACAAGCGTATCGGCTCCTCGCTGGAGGCGGCACCCGTTGTCTACATCACGGACAAGGATCTGCTGGCGGCACTGGAAGGCCAGGATTTCGAGGAAATCTGCATTACCTCGGGTCTGACCGTGGTCGAGGGCGAGGCCCCGGCCGATGCCTTCCGCCTGTCCGAAGTGCCCGGCGTCGGCGTCGAGCCGAAGCGGGCGGAAGGGCGCAAATGCGCCCGCTCGTGGCGGATCACGGCCGATGTCGGCTCCGATCCCGACTATCCGGACGTCTCGGCGCGCGACGCCGAGGCGCTGCGCGAGCTGGCTGCGCGCGCACGGTAAAGACTCTGGAAACTCTGCCGGATGAATTGCTCTTTGGCGGTTCATCCGGTATTGCTGCCTGAAAATGGCCGGATTTCTCGGGCAAGCGCCAGAAAACGGGGATACGGCAAGACCTGTTCGAACCGGCGTGGCTGGAAGGGTAAGCATGAAGATCAAGCATGAGTTTCGAGTGGCCGCCGGCTTCGCGGCGCTGATGGGCGCCTGCCTGTCGCTCACCGGCTGCATGTCGAGCCCCACCTACGGCACCGACAAGACGGCGGCCGAGCAGCTTGTCGACGACCTCAGCTCGGCGGTAACCGTCGGCAGCTCCAAGCCGAAGAACAACATTGCCTATAGCCCGCGCCCGGGCCTTGTTTTGCCCAAGGACAAGCAGCAGGCGGCGCTGGTCGCGCCGCAGCAGTCGGTGGCCGGCAAGGACAATCCGCAATGGGTGGAATCGCCGGAGGAAACCCGTTCGCGCCTCGTCGCCGAAGCGGACGAGAACAAGAACAAGCCGCACTACCGCTCGCCGCTCGCCACCACCGGCGCCAATGGCCGGGCGCTGTCTGACAAGGAGCAGCAGGCCGCCTATCGCGCCGCGCGCGCCGAACAGAACGGCGCCTATGAGGAGCGCCGTTTCCTCTCCGATCCGCCGAGCAAGTATCGCGCTGCCGATCCGGCAGCCCTGACCGATCTCGGCGAGCCGGAAAAGGCCAAGGAAAAGCGCCGCAAGAAGGCCGCCGTTTCCGATAAGCAGGATTCGAGCTGGTGGGTTCCCTTCCAGTAAGGATTTGAAATTCATCGGCAAGTTCTGCGGCGCTTCGGCGCCGCTTTTCGTTGGGGCATTTCCATGAAAATGCACGAAGACAAAAAGACGGGGTGACGACATGGATGCGCGTGTAGACGAGAAGGCAGGCGGCGGGCTGCTGATCCGCGAGGCGGAGCGGGCGGATGCGGCCACGATCCTGCGCTTCGTTCGCGAGCTGGCGATCTACGAGAAGGCCGAACACGAGGTGGCGGCGACCGAGGAAACGGTGGCCGAATCGCTGTTCGGCCCGGCCTCGGTGACGCGGGCGCTGATCTGCGAGCGAGACGGTATCGCGATCGGCTTCGCCGTCTGGTTCTTCAGCTATTCCACATGGCTCGCGAAGAACGGCCTTTATCTCGAAGACCTCTATGTGACGCCGGATGCGCGTGGTTCCGGCGCCGGCAAGGCGCTGATGAAGCGGCTCGCCCGCATCGCCGTCGAAAACGGCTGCGGCCGTTTCGAATGGAGCGTGCTCGACTGGAACGAGCCGGCCATCCGCGTCTACGACGCCATCGGCGCCGAGCCGCAGGCGGAATGGCTGCGCTACCGCATGGCCGGCGAGGCGCTGAAGGCCTTCTCCGCCGAGTGAGTTTATTCCTCCGGCCGCCGTCCCGCGAAGAAGTCTTTCAGCAGCGCCGAGGCTTCCTCGGCGCGAAAACCGGAATAGACGTCCGGCGCATGATGACAGGTCGGGCGGGTGTAGAAGCGCACGCCATTGTCGACCGCGCCGCCCTTGGCATCCTCCGCCCCGTAATAGAGGCGGCGAATGCGGGCAAAGGAAATGGCGGCGGCGCACATGCTGCAGGGTTCGAGGGTGACATGCAGGTCGGCGCCGTTGAGCCGCTCGTTGCCGAGCAGCCGCGCCGCCTCGCGCAACACGAGGATCTCGGCATGCGCGGTGATGTCGTTCAACTCGCGGGTGCGGTTTCCGGCGCGCGCCAGCGGCCGGCCATCGAGCACCAGCACGGCGCCGACGGGGATTTCGCCGCGTTCGCCGGCGGCTTTGGCCTCCTCCAGCGCCATCCGCATGAATTGATTTGTCGGCGGCATGCCTCTATTTCCCTCTTAACCGAAGCCGCGCGACCTGATACGACAGCCAAAACCAAGGCAAACAGCAAATGACTTTCAAAGACAAGCCCCAGCGGGGCGGGGCGAAGCGTCCCGGCAGCGACAAGAAGCACGGCGAGCGGAGCGTCAAATCCGCCGCAAAGGGCGCGGAGCGTCCGGCTAAGAGTTTTTCGGCCAAGCCGAAGGCGGAGGATGCCGCCCCCGCATCCGACAAGGCGGAGCGCATTTCCAAGCTGATCGCGCGCGCCGGCGTCGCCTCGCGCCGCGATGTCGAGCGGATGATCATGGAAGGCCGGGTGAAGCTGAACGGCAAGGTGCTGGACACGCCGGTCGTCAATGCGACGCTCGCCGACCGCATCGAGGTCGACGACATGCCGATCCGCGGCATCGAGCGCACCCGTCTCTGGCTCTATCACAAGCCGGCCGGTCTCGTGACCACCAATGCCGATCCCGAGGGTCGCCCGACCGTCTTCGACAACCTGCCGGAAGGCTTGCCGCGCGTCATGTCCGTCGGCCGCCTCGACATCAACACCGAAGGCCTGCTGCTGCTGACCAATGACGGCGGCCTCGCCCGCGTGCTCGAGCTGCCGGCGACCGGCTGGCTGCGCCGCTACCGCGTGCGCGCCCATGGCGCCATCGACCAGGCGGCGCTCGACAGGCTCAAGGACGGCATTGCCGTCGACGGTGTGCTCTATGGCGGCATCGAGGCGACCCTCGACCGCACGCAAGGACACAATGTCTGGATCACCATGGGCCTGCGCGAAGGCAAGAACCGCGAGATCAAGAACGTGCTCGGCGCCATCGGCCTCGAGGTCAACCGCCTGATCCGCATTTCCTATGGCCCGTTCCAGCTCGCCGACTTGCCGGAGGCGCAGGCGCTGGAAGTGCGCGGCAAGACGCTGCGCGACCAGCTCGGCCCCCGCCTGATTGCCGATTCCAACGCCAATTTCGAAGCGCCGATCTACGAAGCGGAGAAGGCGGAAGAGGAAGAACGGGCCCCGGCCGGCTGGAAGGCCGAACGCGCCGACAGGCCGCGTGGCGACAAATCCCGTGACGAGGGGCCGCGCGGCGAAAAACCCTATCGCGAAAAGCCCGGTGACCGCCGCGAAAAGGCGCTTGGACGCCTCGACACCCGCCGCGAGGAGCGTGGTGAAAAACGTTTCGGCGGTGATCGCGACCAGAAATTCGGCGGCGACCGCGAAAAGCGCAGCGCCCCCCTGGCGCGTCCGCGCACCTCCAATGTCTGGATGGCGCCCGGCGCCCGGCCCGTGGCCGAAAAGGCCGCCAAGCAGGGTGGCGAGGCCGCGACCGAGAAGCGCGCGCCGCGTCCGCGCCCCGAAGGCGCGCCGGCCACCAAGCGTTTCGGCCGTACCAAGGATGGCCAGCCCACCCGCACCACGACCAAGCACGATCCCGACCGCAAGGGCGGCGGAAGGCCGATGACGCGTGGCGCCGCTGCCGGCCCGCGCGTGCTGGTCAATCGCGCCGAGGAAGACCGCGACTGGATCCGCGCCGAGGCGCCGGCCCCGCGCAGCCGCGACGAGGCCGACGCCCCGCGCCGTGGCCGCGATTTCGGCGACCGCAAGCCCCGTGATTTTGGCGATCGCCCGCCGCGTGGCGACTTCGGCGACCGCAAGCCGCGGGATTTTGGTGACCGAAAGCCGCGCGAATTCGACGATCGCAAGCCGCGCGGCGAGCGCTCCTTTGGTGACGGCGAGCGTCCCGCCCGTTCGTTCCGCAGCGACCGCCCCGAGGGTGGCGAGCGCCCGTTCCGCTCGGACAAGCCGTTCAAGAGCCGGGAAGGCGCGGGCAGCGGCAAGCCCTTTGGCGGCAAGCCTGGCGGTGGGAAATCCTTTGGCGGCAAACCGGGTGGCGGAAAGTCATCTGGCGGCAAGCCCGGCGCGGGCAAGCCGCGCTCGGACCGTCCTTCGGGCGGGGATCGCCCCTTCGGCGGCAAGCCGGGCGGTGGCAGAGGCAATGGCGGCGGAAAGGGCATGACGCGCGGTGCGGATCGTCGGCGGTGAATTTCGGGGCCGCGCTCTGGCCACGCCGCAGTCGAATGCCATTCGCCCGACGACGGACCGGACGCGCGAAAGCCTGTTCAATATCCTCTCCCACGCCTACCCGGAAAGCCTTGACGGCACGCGGGTGATCGACCTGTTCGCCGGCACCGGCGCGGTCGGGCTGGAGGCCCTGTCGCGCGGTTGCCGCCAGGCGCTGTTCGTCGAGAGCAGCGTCGAGGGGCGGGGCCTGCTCTGGGAAAACATCGAGGCGCTCGGCCTGCATGGCCGGGCCCGCATGCTGCGCCGCGACGCCACCAAGCTTGGCGGCGTCGGCACGGCCGAGCCGTTTCATCTGCTGTTCGCCGATCCGCCCTATGGCCAGGGCGCCGGCGAGAAGGCCTTCGAGGCGGCGCATACCGGCGGCTGGCTGCAACCCCAGGCGCTCTGCATCCTCGAAGAGCGCGCCGATGTCGTGCCGGCGCTCAGTGATGCCTTCCGCTTCCTTGAAAACCGCACCTTCGGCGATACGAAGATGCATTTTTATCGTTACGCGCCGTGACCTGCCCAACGGTAGCCGTCGCCTTCGGCGGCGGCGGCGCGCGCGGTCTCGCCCATATCCACGTCGTCGAGACGCTGGATGAGCTCGGCCTCAGCCCGGTGCGCGTCGCCGGCGCTTCCATCGGCGCCATTGTCGGGGCCGGCATGGCGGCGGGCATGCGCGGCGAAGACATCCGCGAGCACACGCTTTCCACCCTTGGCCGCAAGGCGGTGGTCGCCCATCGCCTGTGGAGCCTGCGCCCGCCCTCGATGCGCGCGGCCATGGGGCGCGGTTTCCGCTTGGGGCAGTTCGATCTGGAGCGCATCCTGCGCGCCTTCCTGCCGGCGCAGGTTCCCGGCAGTTTCGAGGCTCTGCCCACCCCGCTGCACGTCTCCGCCACCGATTATTACGGGCAGCGGGAAGTCGTGCTCGAGGCTGGCGACCTGTTTCCGGCGCTCGCCGCCTCCGCCGCCATTCCGGCGCTGTTCATGCCGGTGACGGTCGAAGGCCGGATCATGATCGATGGCGGCATCTTCAATCCCGTGCCCTACGAGCACCTGATGCCGCATGCCGATATCGTCATCGGCGTCGATGTCGTCGGCGCGCCGGAAGGGGACGGAACCCATGTGCCGAACCGCGTCGACAGCCTGTTCGGCGCCGGTCAGTTGATGATGCAGGCGGCGATTTCCATGAAGCTGCGGCTGCAGCCGCCGCATATCTTTCTGCGCCCGCCGGTCAACCGTTTCAGGGTGCTCGATTTCATGAAGGCGCGCCAGATTCTGGCCGAAACGGCGGTCGTCAAGGACGAGCTGAAGCGCGCCCTCGACCTCGAATTCGAAAAGCGGGCCCGCTCATGATGCGGCGGCATCCTCGACGGCCGGATCGGGCATTTCGTCGTAGTCGTCCACCTGGCGTTTCGGCTTGAGCAGCGGCTCCGGCTTGACCGGGCGCGAAAAGAGCATGTGCCGCCCGGCCTGCAGGCCGTCGGTCGCCTGCAGCACCAGGCGCTCCTCGTCGCGGCGGCGGATGTCGTCGCCGATGGCGGTGGCCTGTTCCTCGCCGAGCCCCAGAGCCTCCAGCGTGCGCCGTCCGAACAGCAGACCCGATTCCAGCGTCTCGCGCAATTCGTAATCCACCCCTTGCGCCCGCAGCGAAAGGGTGTGGACGCGGTCGTAGGAGCGGACGAAAAGCTGGGCCTGCGGAAAATCCGAACGGATCAGCGCCACGATGCGGTCGGTGATTTCCGGCTTGTGGGTGCAGACGGCGATCAGCTTGGCCTTCTCGATGCCGGCGGCCAGCAGCACGTCCTTGCGGGTGCCGTCGCCGAAATAAATGCGGAAGCCGAAGCTCGAGGCCTGGCGCACGCGGTCGGCCGAGAAATCGATGACGGTGACGTCTCGCCCGCCGGCCAGGAGAATTTGCGAGGCGATCTGGCCGAAACGCGAGAAGCCGATCATCAGCACATCGGAGCCGGCGCCCTCGAAATCCTCGTCCATCTCCTCATGCGCTTCTCCGGTGAGGAAGCGCCGCGACAGGCGCGCCGCCAGTGGCGTCAGCGCCATGGAGAGCGTGACGATGGCCGCGAGCAATGAAGCGTCGGCATTCGACATCAACGAATGCGCCGCAGCGGTGGTAAACAGCACGAAGCCGAATTCGCCGCCCTGCGGCAGCAGGAAGGCGATGCGCACGGCATCGTTATGGCTGGAGCCGCCGGCGCGGCAGACGCCGTAGATCACCAGCCCCTTGAGCAGCATCACCGCCGGCACGGCGATCAGGATCGTCGCCGCCTTGTCGAGGATGACGGCGAGATCGAGCGACAGGCCGACGCCGATGAAGAACAGGCCGAGCAGAATGCCGCGAAACGGCTCGATATCGGCTTCCAGTTCGTGACGATAGGAGGATTCGGCCAGCATCACCCCGGAGAGGAAGGCGCCCATGGCCATCGACAGACCTGCCGCCTGGATCAGCGTCGCGAAGCCGATGACGACGAGCAGGGCGGCGGCGATCATCACCTCGCGCGCCCCGGTGCGGGCGATGACCTGGAACAGCGGCGTCAGCAGGAAGCGCCCGGCCAGCACCGTCACCGAAACCGCCGCCACCGCGATGGCGAAGCTTTGCAGCGGCGAGCCGCTGCTGTCCACGCCGCCGTCGAGAATGGTGATCAGCGCCAGAAGCGGCACGATCGCCAGATCCTGGAACAGCAGGATGCAGAAGGACAATTGCCCGTAGCGGGTATTGAGATCGCCAGATTCGCCGAGGATCTGCAGCGAAAAGGCGGTGGAGGAGAGCGCGAGGCCGAAACCGGCGACCAGTCCCGCCTTCCACTCGACCCCGAAGACGAGCGCCAGCGCAAACAGCGCCGCGCCGCTCACCAGCACCTGCGCCAGCCCGATCCCGAAGATGTCGCGGCGCAATTGCCAGAGCCGCGAGGGTTTCAGCTCCAGGCCGATGACGAACAGCAGGAAGACGACGCCGAGTTCGGCGACGCTCAATATGTCCTCGCCGTCATGGATGAGGCCGAGGAGGGGGCCGATGACGACGCCGGCGGCGAGATAGCCGAGCACGGTGCCGAGCCCCAGCTTCTTGAACAGCGGCGCGGAAACGACCGCGCCGCCGAGCAGGACAAGGGCTTCGGAAAACACGGGATGGGCGGATGACATGGGTTTCGTCTCGTCTGGTATGGCGTCTGCAAGGGCAGGCGCGGGGGAATCGGCCGCCTTGCCCTTGATGCTTTTGGATGCGCACAATAAATGGAACCGGAACGAAAGGCCAAATCATGTCTTCTGAAATCGATTCTGCCCCGCTTCTGTCCCGTGCCGCCGAATTGATCGAGCTTGCCCGCGCCGCCGGCGCCGACAAGGCCGATGCCGTGGTGGTGCGCTCGCGCGCTCGCTCGGTCAGCGTTCGTCTCGGCAAGGTCGAGGGCGTCGATGCCTCCGAAAGCGACGATTTCTCGTTGCGCGTCTTTGTCGGCGACAAGGTTGCCAGCGTCTCGGCAACGCCCGGCGCCGATCTCCGGGCGATCGCCGAGCGTGCCGTCGCCATGGCCCGCGTCTCGCCGGAAGACCCCTATGCCTGCCTTGCCGACGAGGCCGATCTGTCCCGCGACTATCCTGATCTCGACCTGTTCGATCCGACGGAGGTGTCGGCCGAGGAATTGACCGAGGCGGCGCTTACGACCGAAGCGGCCGCCCTCGATGTCTCCGGCGTCTCCAATTCGGCGGGCGCTTCGGCCTCCGCCGGCATGGGCGGGCTGGTGCTGGTCACCTCGCATGGTTTTTCCGGCAGCTATGCCGGCTCGCGTTTCGGCCGTTCGGTCAGCGTCATCGCCGGCGAAGGCACCGGCATGGAGCGCGACTACGATTTCGACAGCCGCCTCTATTACGCCGATCTCGACGGCGCCGCCGAGATCGGCAGGCGCGCCGGCGAGCGGGTGGTCAAGCGGCTGAACCCGCGCCAGGTGGCGACCGCGAAGAACGTCACCGTCGTCTTCGATCCGCGCGTGGCGCGCGGTTTCGTCGGCCATCTTGCCGGCGCGATCAACGGCGCGTCCGTCGCTCGCAAGACCAGTTTCTTGCGTGACATGATGGGTAAGCAGGTCCTTGCGTCGGGTCTGAGCCTCACCGACGATCCGCTGATCCGTCGCGGTTCCGCCTCGCGGCCCTTCGACGGCGAGGGCGTCACCGGCCGCAGGCTCGCCATGGTCGAGGACGGCATTCTCAAGCATTGGTTCCTGTCGACCTCGACCGCCCGCCAGCTCGGCCTGAAGACCAACGGGCGCGGTGTGCGCGGCGGAAATCTCGTCAATCCCGCCTCCACCAATCTCCTGCTCGATCCGGGCAGCCGGACGCCGCAGGAACTGATCGCCTCGGTCGGCACCGGCCTTTATGTCACCGAACTGATCGGACAGGGGGTCAACATGGTCACCGGCGAATATAGCCGCGGCGCCACCGGTTTCTGGATCGAGAACGGCGAGCTCGCCTTTCCGGTCGCCGAGGTCACCATCGCCTCGAACCTCAAGGACATGCTCCTCAAGGTCACGCCGGCCGATGACATCGACTACAGCTTCTCGATCGCGGCCCCGACGCTCGCCATCGAGGGCATGACGCTGGCAGGCCTCTGATGGGCGATGCGGCCGGCTCCTGGGCGGAGGATCTCGATCTCATTCGCGCCGCCGCCAGCGCCGCCGGCGAAGTCGCGATGGGCTTCTTCGGCAAATCGCCGGAGGTCTGGTACAAGAACGAGAACCGTTCGCCGGTCAGCGCCGCCGATTTCGCCGCAAACGAAAAGCTGGCGCAGATGCTGCGCGCCGCCCGGCCGAATTACGGCTGGCTGTCGGAAGAAACCGAAGATGATGCCGCCCGTCTCGGCTGCGAGACGCTGTTCGTGGTCGATCCCATCGACGGCACCCGCGCCTTCATCGCCGGGCTGGACACCTGGTGCGTCAGCGTCGCGGTGGTGCATCGCGCCGTCCCGGTGGCCGGCGTGCTGGTCGCGCCGGCGCTCGGCGAGGATTTCTGGGCCGCGGCCGGCGCGGGCGCCTGGAAGAACGGCAAGGCCATCTCCGTTTCGGCACCGGTGCGCGGCGCCCGCCTGCAGCTTGCCGCACCCGAAGACATCGTGTCCCGTTTCGAACCCGGTTTCCGCGCCGGGGTCGAGCGTATCCGCCATGTGCCCTCGCTTGCCTACCGGCTCGCCATGATCGCCGACGGACGCATCGACGGTACGCTGGTCAAGAAGAACTCCCATGACTGGGATCTGGCCGCCGCCGACATCATTCTCGCCGAAGCCGGCGGGCAACTGGTGGGGTTGGAGGGCAGGCCGCTCGCCTACAACCGGGAAACCGTCGCCCACGATACGCTTTGCGCAGCCTCCGCCGAGGTTCTGCCGCATCTGCTGGCCAATCTGACGCGGATCTGAAACGTTGACCTTTCGGGAAAAATCTCGCATGTGACTTGCCGAGGGAGTGAAGTTCGGGAAAAGGCAAATGATGCAGACCAACGACAAGAAGCAGCTCCTCCACCTGGTATTCGGCGGCGAGCTGGACGACCTCACCAAGGTCGAGTTCCGCAATCTCAAGGATCTGGACATCGTCGGGATCTTTCCTGATTACGCGACCGCGCTGAGCGCCTGGAAGGCCAAGGCACAGCAGACCGTCGACAACGCGCATATGCGCTATTTCATCGTCCACATGCACAAGCTGCTCACTCCGGACGAGGCATGACGGGCTGGGTGGGATCGCTGTCGCGGTTCTGCCCGATATGACAGGCCGGGGCATTTCCACACGTTCCTCGGGACGGCGGGAAATCCTCCGGACAAGGAAACGACTGGATTGCGGCGCAGGCGCGCCCCCACATCGTTTCGCCGCACCGGCACCGATCCGTTTACGACGTCGAAAAAGACTGATGACATTGGGGAGTTGGCATTTGAAGGCGATGATGGGCGCGGGCCGGAGCGACGGCCAATGAGCAGTGGTGTGGCGCGCGCGGCACTCACCGGCTATCGCTGGGCAGGCATGGTCGCCTATCCGCTGATCGGCCCCTATCTCGCGCTGCGCGCCGCCAAGGGCAAGGAAGACCGGGCGCGCCGCGGCGAGCGCTTCGGCCATGCCAGCCTGCCGCGCCCGCAGGGGCCGCTGATCTGGTTCCATGCGGCCAGCGTCGGCGAGACCAATGCGGTGGTGCCGCTGATCCGCGAGATGCGCCGCCGCGAAATCAACGTCGTGCTGACCACCGGCACCATCACCTCCGCCAAGGTTGCCGAAAGCCGGCTGGGCGCCGATGCCATGCATCAATACGTGCCGCTCGACCTCAAGCCCGCCGTTTCGCGGTTCCTCGATTACTGGCAGCCGGATGTCGCCATCATCGCCGAATCCGAGATCTGGCCGACGACCATCATGGAACTGGGCCGCCGTCATATTCCGCAGGTGCTGGTGAATGCCCGCATGTCGGATCGCTCCTTCGCCCGCTGGCGCAAGCGCCCCGCGATCGCCGAGGCGCTGTTCGAGCATCTGGCGCTGGTGATTGCCCAGTCGGATGTCGATGCCGAGCGCTTCCGCGATCTCGGGGCCCTGCCGGTGATGGTCTCCGGCAATCTCAAGGTCGACAACGACATGCCGCCGCACAACCCGGAGGATCTCGCGCGTTATCGCGGCCAGATCGGCGCGCGCAAGACCTGGGCGGCGATCTCCACCTTCGAGGGCGAGGAAATGGCCGCCGCCACCGTGCATCGCACGCTGAAGGAACGCGACGGCCTGCTGACCATCGTCGTGCCGCGCCATCCCGAACGCTGCGACGAGCTGGAAAAGGCGCTGGTCGAAAAGGGATTGAAGGTGGCGCGCCGCACCCGCAACGATGCCCTGACCCCCGATGTCGATATCTTCCTCGGCGATACCATCGGCGAGATGGGGCTTTACCTCGGCCTGACCGAAGTCGCCTTCGTCGGCCGCTCGATGTTCGCCGAAGGCGGGCAGAACCCGCTGGAGCCCGCCATGCTCGGCTGCGCCGTGCTCTCCGGCGGCCATGTGCAGAATTTCCGCGACACCTATCAGCGGCTGGCGCGCAATGGCAGCGCCCGCATGGTGCGCGATGTCGAGATGCTGGTGAAGGCGGTGCACTACCTGCTGACCAACGACGCCGCCCGCCAGTCGATGATCAAGGCCGGGCTCGACACCGTGCAGGACATGCGCGGCGCGCTGATCTCCACCGTCAAGGGGCTGGAGCCCTATATCAATCCGCTCACCGTCAAGGCGCGCCTGCATCCGCGCGCCGCCGCCCCGGCCTGAGCCGCATCCATTACCCGCAGGAGGAATCGCCCATGCCATCGCCCCGCATCAAGGCCATCCTGTTCGACAAGGACGGAACCCTGCTCGACTATGCCAAGAGCTGGCTGCCGGTGAATCGCGAGCTTGCCCTGTTCGCCGCGCGTGGCGACGAAACGCTGGCCGCGCAACTGCTGCTCGGCTGCGGCATGGATCCCGAAACCGGCCATGTGGTGCCCGACAGCCTGCTGGCCGCCGGCAATACGGTCGAGATCGCCCATGGACTGGTCGCCGCCGGCTCGCCGATTGCAACCGACGAACTGATCGCCGAGCTCGACGCCCTCTTTGCCACCGGCGCCGACCGGGCGGTGGCCGTCACCGATCTCGGCCCCTATTTCGCCGGGCTGAAGGCCAAGGGTTATTATCTCGGCGTCGCCTCCAGCGACAACGAGCGCTCGATCCGCGCCACCGCCGAGCGCTTCGGCTTCGCCGCCTTTCTCGATTACGTCGCCGGCTATGACAGCGGCTACGGCGTCAAGCCGGAGCCCGGCATGTTGCTCGGCTTCTGCGCCGCCGTCGGCGTCATTCCCGAAGAGGTGGTGATGGTCGGCGACAACAATCACGACATGCATATGGGCCGCAATGCCGGCGCCGGCATGACGGTTGCGGTGCTGACCGGCACCGGCTCCCGCGCCTCGCTCTCCGCCGCCAGCGACCATTGCCTCAACGACATCACCGAGCTGGAAAGCGTTCTCCCGGCCCTCGAAGTGGCGTGACCGGATGATTTCGGAAGCGCCGCCTTTCTGGTGGACAAAACCCGGCCTGCGGGCGTGGCTGCTCTGGCCCGCCTCGTTCCTCTATGGCCGCGTCGCCCGCTATCGCATGAACCACGGCAAGCGGGCCGCCATTCCCGTGCCGGTGGTCTGCGTCGGCAATTTCACCGTCGGCGGCGCCGGCAAGACGCCGACCGCCATGGCGCTGGCCAAGGCGGCGAAGGAGAAGGGGCTGAAGCCCGGTTTCCTCAGCCGTGGCTATGGCGGCTCGCTCGACGTGACCACGCTGGTCGATCCCGACCGCCACCGCGCCGTCGATGTCGGCGATGAGCCGCTGCTTCTGGCGCGCGAGGCGACGACCGTCGTCTGCCGCCGCCGGGTCGAGGGGGCGAAAAGGCTGGTCGCCGAGGGCGTCGACGTCATCATCATGGATGACGGCTTCCAGAGCGCGCGGCTGACGGTCGATTACGCGCTGATCGTGGTCGACAGCCGACGTGGCATCGGCAACGGCCATGTCGTGCCGGGCGGCCCGGTGCGCGCGCCGATCCGCACCCAGCTTCGCCATGCCTCGGCGCTGATGGTGGTCGGCAGCGGTTCGGCGGCGGACCGGCTGGTGCGCCAGGCGGCGCGCATGGGAAAAAGCGTGGTCATCGGCGCGCTCGGCACCCATCCCGAGCCCGATCTCGCGGGCCGCAAGGTCTTCGCCTATGCCGGTATCGCCGACCCGGACAAATTCTTCCGCACTGTCGAGGCGCTCGGCGCCGTCATCGCCGGAAAACGCGTCTTCGGCGACCACCATCACCTCTCCGACGACGAAATCGCCGACCTGATCGCCGACGCCGCCAAGCAGGACGCACTGCTGGTCACCACCGCCAAGGACCTCGTCCGCCTCACCGACCATCACGGCAAGGCCGAGGAACTGGCCCACCTTTCCCGCGTCGTCACCGTCGAGATGACGTTCGATAATCCGCATGCGCCGGGGCAGATTCTGGATGCAGCGGCGAAAGTGGCGAAGGCGCGGATGCTGGCGGGGGGGAGGGATTAACCCCTCACCCTACAAGCGGGGCGAGGGACTTGCCCCACGCAGCGTCATCGTTTTGGGAAGCCCATGCGGCGTATCCCCTTCTCCTCATGAGGGAGAATGGGTTTGAGGCAAGCTTTCGTTCCATGCGGTCGACTTGTCGCGCGCGGAAAGGGACTTGGCCCGTAAGCATGACTTGTTTGAGGAAACCGATGCCTCCCGTTCCTTCGTCCCGCGTACGGGGAGAAGGTGGCCGGCAAACCGGATGAGGGGCCTATCGCGGTTCGATCAATTCCGCTGCTGGATCGGCAAAGCCCCGGCGCGCTTGTCGGCCTCCAGCGAGGCGGATGCGTCGGCATAGGGCTCCTGCCGGGCCACACTCCAGTAGCGCAGCTCGTCGAGCGGGATGTGCTTGCCGGTCATCGCGCAGGTGACATAGTGGCCGGGCGACAGGATCTGGAAGTCGGCATCGAGATATTTGATCTTCGCTTCCGTATTGCCGAAGCCTTCGAAACGGTTCATGCGCACTCTCCTGCCGCGGATCATCGGATTGCCATACTCCGAGCGTCGCCCGATTTCCAGTTTTTTCAGCTCCGCCCGAACAGCCGTTCGATATCGGAAAGTTTCAGTTCGATATAGGTCGGCCGGCCGTGATTGCACTGGCCGGAGCCGGGCGTCGCTTCCATCTGCCGCAGAAGCGCGTTCATTTCCTCGACCCGAAGACGCCGGCCGGAGCGCACCGAGCCGTGGCAGGCCATGGTGGCGGCGACGTAGTCGAGCTTGGCGCCAAGTCCGGAGGCCGTGTCCCATTCGGCGATCTCGTCGGCGAGCTGGCGGATGAGGCCGGCTGCATCGACCTCGCCGAGCATGGCCGGCGTCTCGCGCACGGCAATCGCGCCGGGGCCGAAACGTTCGATCGCCAGCCCGAGCCGGTCGAATTCCTGCGCATGGACCATCAGCCGGTCGCAATCCTCTTCCGGCAGGTCGACGATCTCGGGTATCAGCAGCGCCTGCGAGGCGAGCCGCTTGTCCTTCATGCCCTTGCGCAAGGCTTCGAACACCAGCCGCTCATGCGCGGCGTGCTGGTCGACGATAACAAGCCCGTCGCCGGTCTGGGCGACGATGTAGTTTTCATGGATCTGCGCCCGCGCCGCGCCAAGCCGATGGTCGGCGTCTGGAACGGGCGCTGCGGTCGTAACCGGCTCCTCCGCTCGCGCCGAAGGCTGCGAAAAGGCGGCAAAAGGCTGTTGTGCCGGTTCGCGCATCGTGCCGCCGGAAAAGCCCGTGTCGAGCGGGCGCGACGGCGAGCTTTGCGCCGACCAGGGCTGCGTCGGCGCGGGCCGCGCAAAACCGGAAAATCCGGGGCGGAAGGCGCGCATCATGCCGTCGGCGCCGGTGGTCGCCGCCCGGTCGCCATGGCGCGCCAGCGCCTCGCGGATCGCGCCGACGATCAAGCCGCGCACCAGCCCGGGATCGCGAAAGCGCACATCGGATTTCGCCGGATGCACGTTGACGTCGACCAAAGCCGGATCGACGGAGAGCGCCAGCACCGCAATCGGATAGCGCCCCTGCGGAATGGTTTCGGCATAGGCGCCGCGGATCGCCGAGAGGATCAGCTTGTCCTGCACCGGCCGTCCGTTGACGAAGGCATATTGATGGGCGGAATTGCCGCGATTGAAGGTCGGCACCCCGGCAAAGCCGGTCAAGCCCACATCCTCGCGCATCGCGTCGAGTTCGATGGCGTTGTCGCGGAATTCCTTGCCGAGCACCTGCGCCATGCGGGCGAGATGGTCGTCGCCGGTCGCGGGAAATTCCAGCGTCGTCCGGTCGGCGCCGGAGAGCACGAAACGCACCTTCGGGAAGGCGATGGCCATGCGCTTGACGATCTCGGTGATCGCCCCGGCCTCAGCCTTTTCGGTCTTTAAAAATTTTAGCCGCGCCGGGGTGGCGAAGAACAGGTCGCGCACCTCGACCACGGTGCCGTGATTGACGGCGGCCGGGCGCGGCGGCGTCAGCCGGCCGCCGTGGACGGAAATTTCCGCGCCTTCGGACGCGCCGGGCCGGCGGCTGAGGATGGTCAGCCTCGCCACCGAGCCGATGGACGGCAGCGCCTCGCCGCGAAAGCCGAGCGTGCGGATATCGGTGAGGCTTTCCTCGATCTTCGAGGTGCAGTGGCGCTTCACCGCCAGTTCGAGGTCGGCGGGACTCATGCCGGCGCCGTTGTCGGAAACGCGCAGCAGGCTCTTGCCGCCGCCGGCGGTGGCGATCTCGATGCGGGTCGCGCCGGCGTCGATGGCGTTTTCGATCAGCTCCTTGGCGGCGCTGGCCGGCCGCTCGATCACCTCGCCGGCGGCAATCTGGTTGATGACGGTTTCGGAAAGCTGTCTGATGGCCATGCCGGCGCTTCTAGCGCAAATCCCCGTCGATGGAAATGCGGCTGGCGGCTGGGTTGTGGATGCGCCGAGGATTTCGCGCCGCAGCCGAGTGATTTTAATCTCGCCTTAATTGAAGCATGGCAATTGTCGATGAGGCGGGAAGGCATCGTGCGGGGAACCGTGCCTGGCGCCGGCAGCGGCCATCGGCCGCTTCCCGCGCAATCGATAACCGCCGCCCGACGCGCCGCGTTTGCGCGTCTCTTGAGACGGAGCGTATTGCCCCGGCGCGGCGGAGAGTGGCGTGGAGAGTGGAATGAATGACGCAATGTCATTCGAGGCGGGGCTTCAAGGGCAATGGCTGGACGCGGCCGGCGATGCGCTGACGGCTGCCTTCATGCTCTTTGACGCCGATGACCGCATCCTCGCCGTCAGCCGGCAATTGCTGGTTTATTTTCCGGTCAGCCCGCATGTCGTGGTGCCTGGCGCGAGCTTGCATGATTTCCTCGGTGCTGCCTATGATGTCGGGCTGCGCTCGATCTTCGGTGGCGCGGCCCAGCGGGGTGCTGGCGCGCGCGCTGACTGGATCGCCGACCGGCTGGCGCTGTTCTGGCGCGAGCGCGGCGACGTCACCGAAAAGCAGGGCATGGACCGCTGGCTGCGGCTGGTGCGCCGCCGTCTGGCCGATGGCACCGGCCTGCTGGTGGTCACCGATCCCAGCGAGACCAAACGCCGCGAGGAACAGTGGCGCAACGACCTGGAACGGGTGCAACTCACCGAGGAGATCCTCGATTCGCTGCCCTATCCGCTGTTCGTCAAAGATCGCAGTCTCACCTATGTCGCGGTCAACAAGGCCTATTGTACGCTGCGTGGCATGACGCCGGAGGATCTGCTCGGCAAGTCGCTGTTCGATACGCTGCCGGCCGCACTCGCCGCCCGCTTCGATGCCGTCGACCGGCAAGTGATGAATTCCGGCCTCGCCGCCACCGTCAGCGAAAAGCTGGTCCATCCGGACGGCCGCGAGATGACGGTGCCGACCCGCAAGTGGCGGCTCGGCCGGCCCGGGCATTACTTCCTGGTCAGCACGGTCGCCGACCCCTCGGATTTCGACACCCATGGCGATGCCGTCGTCGTGCCCGATACCGCGCTCGCCGCGGCTGAAGCGATACCGGAAACGGCGACCGAAACCTGGTTCCCGGATCGCCTGCTCGGCGGGCGGGTACTGGTGGCCAGCGCCGATGCGGCGCTGGCGGCTACCGCCCTGCCGGCCTTGAAGCGGCTCGGCATCGATGCGTGCGTGGTGCGCGATGAGACCGAGCTTGCCGCCTTCCTCGAAGCCGCCGCGACCGCTGGTGTCTGCGTCGATCTCGTCGCCATCGACCGGCGGCTGGGGCCACGTGCCCTCGATATCGCCCGGCGGCGCGGCCATGAGGCGGTCGGTCTGGAGGAAACGCAGTTCGCCGAGCGGCTCGGCTATCTCGCCTTGCGCCATTTCAACCGCCGTGAACCGTTGACGAGCCTGCCGGCCGCGCAGGATCGTCCGCCCGAGGCGGCGCCGGCCTCGGGCATCGACGTGTTGGTTGCTGAAGACAACGACATCAACCGCATCGTCTTCTCGCAGATCCTCGATAGCCTCGGCTATAGCTATGTGGTGGCGACCGACGGCGCCGAGGCGGTGGATTTCTGGGCGCTGCATCGCCCCGCCATCGTGCTGATGGACACGACCCTGCCGGGCATGAACGGTTGCGAGGCCACCCGCGCCATCCGCACCCAGGAGGCCGCGACCGGCACCCGCACGCCGATCGTCGGCGTGCTCGCCCAGGCCTTCGATCTCGACCGCCAGCGCTGCCTGGAAGCCGGTATGGACGACACGCTTCTCAAGCCGATCAGCCCCGATGTGCTCGAAGCCGTGTTCCAGCGGCATATTCCGCAGCGGGCACTCGCCTCCATCGCCTGACCGATAAAGTGCCGAAAAACGTGTCAACTCCCAAAATTGAGGGATATGGGCAGGCCCGCGACAGGCCGGGGCTCTAAGGTACTTCTTAACATTCCTCGATCATTCTTCCCAGGTGGAGGAAGCAACAGGAAGTGCCGAAGTGCCCATGAGAGCCGTCGAGACTGGCCTGCCGCAGGTCAGCCAGAACGAATTGCAGGCGATGGCCTACACCGACCCGCTGACCGGGCTCGGCAATCGCTACCGGATGCGCGACAAGGTGCGGCTGCTGGCCGCCGAACGTGCCGAGGATCCGGCGCCCTTCGCCATCGGAATCGTCAATCTCGACGGGTTCAAGCCGATCAACGACCTGTTCGGCGCCGATGCCGGCGACGAGATCCTCTGCCAGGTGGCGCATCGGCTGAAGGCCTGCGTGCCGGAAGGCGCCTACGTCACCCGCCACGACGGCGACGAATTCGCTTTCGTTCTGCCGCTGGTCTTCGAGCGCTCCGGCGCCGAGCGCCTCGGCCAGACCATCCGCGACGTGCTCTCGGCCCCTTACGATCTCGGCGATCGCAACGTCCGTCTCTCCGCCTCCTTCGGTTTCGCCATTTATCCCTTCGCCGGGGATCGGTTCGAGGATCTGGTCAAGAGCGCCGAGACGGCGCTCTACCGTTCCAAAAGACGCGGCCGCGGCCAGATCACCGTCTATTCGCGCGAGATCGCCGAGGAGATGAAGCGGGCGACGCAGCTCGAACAGGCGTTGCGCAACGCCATCATCAACGACCAGGTCGAGGTCTATTTCCAGCCGATCGTCAACCTGCAGAACGATACGGTGCTGGGTTTCGAGGCGCTGGCGCGCTGGAACGATCCCGATCTCGGCTTCGTCTCGCCCGCCGTCTTCGTGCCGCTGGCTGAGGAGCGCGGCTTCATCGACGCTTTGTCGGAGGCGTTGCTGCGCAAGGCGGCGGAGGCGGCCCTTTCCTGGCCGCGCGACCTGTTCCTGTCCTTCAACCTGTCGTCCGCCCAGCTCATGGATCCGGCAACGGCCAACAACGTCTTGTCGATCGTCAATCTCGTCGGGCTCGACCCCAAGCGGCTGGAGCTGGAAATCACCGAGACCGCGGTGATGGGTTGCGCCGACACCGCCCAGCGCATCATTGCCGAACTGCGCCAGGCCGGCGTCCACATCGCGCTCGACGATTTCGGCACCGGCCAGTCCAGCCTCGGGCGCCTGCGCGATTTCACCTTCGACAAGGTCAAGGTCGATCGCGCCTTCGTCTCGCGCATCGCCACGGATCGCACCAGCGAGGAGATCGTCAAGGCGATCATCTCGATGTGCGACGGGCTGGGGCTGGAGGTGGTGGCCGAGGGCATCGAGACCATGCGGGAGGCGACGAAGCTGAAGCAGCTCGGCTGCGGCATGGGCCAGGGCTATTTCTACGGTAAGCCCGCCGATGCCGCCGCCACCGTCGTCTGCGCCCGCCGTTTCTACCAGGATACCGGCGCCGACCTGGCGATGCGCGCCGCGCTCTGACGCATCAAGGCGCGGCGGTGGCGTCGTCGCGATCCCTTTGCCCTTCCTGCAGCAGCCAGTCGCGCACCCGCGCCGCATGGGCGTTCAGCTCGCGCCCGCGCGGCCAGACGACGTAGAACGCCTTGCCCGTATCCAGCAGGTGATTGCCCACCGGCACCAGCGCGCCGGAGCGGATCTGCAGGCCGGTCAGGTGCTTCCAGCTCAGCGCGATGCCATCGCCGGCCAGCACCGCCTGGATGACCAGCACGTAGTCATTGATCGCCAGCCGGCGCCCGTGCGGTGCATAGGCGACGCCGGCGCTGGCGAACCAGTCCGGCCAGTCGCAGGCGACGCGCACCGGCTCCTCCAGCCAGATCAGCCGGTGGCGGGCGACCTCCTCGGGCGTCGATGGAAAGCCATGCGCCTCGATGAAGGCGGGGCTGGCGACCGCGCCGATGATTTCCGGCGATAGCAGCGCCGCATGATAGCGCGGCCAGTCGGCGGGGTCGCCGCCGCGAATGCCGAGCGGAATCTGCTCCTCCTCCAGCTCGAGATCGCGCACGCCCGTCTGGATGCGCAGATCCACTTCCGGCAGGTCGGCGCGCATTCGCGCCAGTCGCGGCAGCATCCACATCGAGGCAAATGCGGTGGATGCGGCGAGCGTCACATTGACCTCGCGGCCCTTGGCGCGAATGTCCTCGGCCGATTTCTGGATGCGGGCAAGACCGGCCGAAACGTCGGCATGGAAGCGTTCGCCGACCTCGGTCAGTTCCACCGAGCGATGCAGGCGATGGAACAGCGGCACGCCGAGCTGCGCCTCCAGCCCGCGCACCGCATAGGACACCGCCGCCTGACTCATGCCCAGCTCCTGGGCCGCGCGGGTGAAATTCTCGTGCCGCCCGGCCGCCTCGAAGACGATCAGGCTGGTGGCGGACGGCAGCAGGCGGCGGAAACTCGACATGACGGGAAAGGCTCTGCGATAAGATGAGCTTATATCATTCCTCGAATTTTTGCGGCGTCACAAGGGATTGTTTTATCCCTAGCATGAACGGAAATGGAGGAACACGACATGGCCGCGGCATTGGGCGCTGAAATCGAGACACCCCGCAAGGCAAGAGGCGGGCGCAGCGGCCGCCGCGAAGGCACGGCCAAGCCGCTTGGGGTGCCCTATATCGTGCGCGGCATTCCGACCTATGACATTCTCTCCGAGGAAAACCTGCTCAAGATCGAGCGCACCGCCGATCGCATTCTCGCCGAAGTCGGCATCGCATTCCGCGACGACCCCATCGTCCTCGATTACTGGAAGCGCGCCGGCGCCAGGGTCGATGGCGAACTGGTCCGCTTCGAGCCAGGAATGCTGCGGGAAATCGTGTCCTCGGCGCCGGCCGAATTCACCCAACATGCCCGCAATCCCGCCAACAACGTGCAGATCGGCGGCAACAACGTCGTTTTCTCTCCGGCCTACGGCTCGCCCTTCGTCATGGATCTGGACAAGGGCCGGCGCTACGGCACGATCGAGGATTTCCGCAACTTCATCAAGCTGGCCCAGGCCAGCCCCTGGCTGCACCATTCCGGCGGCACGATCTGCGAGCCGGTGGATATCCCGGTCAACAAGCGCCATCTGCATATGGTCTACAGCCATATCAAATATTCCGACCGCGCCTTCATGGGCTCGATCACGGCGGAGGAGCGCGCCGAGGATTCCATTGATATGGCGCGTATCCTGTTCGGCGCCGATTTCGTCGACAGGAATTGCGTCATCCTCGGCAATGTCAACGTCAACTCGCCGCTCGTCTGGGACGGCACGATGACGAAATCGCTTCGCGCCTATGCGCGCGCCAACCAGGCGGCGGTCATCGTGCCTTTCATCCTTGGCGGCGCCATGGGGCCGGTCACCAATGCCGGGGCGATTGCCCAGTCCTATGCCGAAACGCTGGCCGGCTGCGCGCTGACGCAGCTGGAGCGCAAGGGCGCGCCTGTTATCTTCGGCAATTTCCTGTCCTCCATGTCGCTGCGCTCGGGCTCGCCGACCTTCGGCACGCCGGAGCCGGCCATCGGCTCGATGGTCGTCGGCCAGCTCGCGCGGCGGCTGAAGCTGCCGCTGCGCTGCGCCGGCAATTTCTCCAATTCCAAGCTGCCGGATGGGCAGGCGATGCAGGAAGGGCTGATGTCCATGCTCTCGGCCGTGCATTGCGGCGCCAACTTCATCCTGCATTCGGCCGGCTTCCTCGACGGCCTGCTTGCCATGTCCTACGAGAAATTCGTCATGGATGCCGATCTCTGCGGGGCGCTGCATTCCTATCTCGCCGGCGTGACCGTCGACGACAATACGCTGGCGATGGATGCCTTCCTGCAGGTGGGCCCCGGCAGCCATTTCCTCGGCTGCGATCATACGATGCGCAACTACACCACCGCCTTCTGGGATTCGACGCTTTCGGATAACGAGCCCTTCGAGAAATGGAGCGAGGAGGGCGGCTCGACGGATATGGCGACCCGCGCCAACCGCCAATGGAAGAAAACGCTCGCCGAATACGAAGCGCCGCCGCTCGACGTCGCCATCGACGAGGCGCTGCAGGATTTCATCGCACGCAAGACGCAAGGCGTCGCCGACGCCTGGTATTGAACGAAAGAAGGCGACACGCGCGTGCCGCCTTCTCTACGGAATGGATCAACCATCCCTCGTTCCGGACATTCTGCCTTACTGGGCCGGCTGGGCCGGAGCCGGGGCCGGGGTGACCGGTTCGGCGGGGGTCGTCGACGAGGTCGTCGTGTTGTCCATCGGGGTCATGCCGACGCCAGAATTGGCATTGTTGCGCTCGGCGCTCTGCATGGCGAGCGTCTTGAATTCCGGCGCGGCCTTCAGGGATTCGGCCGTTTCGGTAGTCGTCAGCTTCATGTCGGACCCTTCAGGGTTCTGCGATACGGCAATGTTTTCCATCGGTACGGCGACATTCTTTTCGCCGATGCCCAGGAAGCCGCCTACGCCGACGATGGCTGCGACGATACCGCCATCCTTCTTCATGATCAGGTCGTTGATGCTGCCGACATTGTCGTTGTTGGCGTTATAAAGCTTCTGACCGATATAGGTGTTGGCGCTGATCTGGTCCGGGGCCTGCTGGGTCAGATAGCCGGCGCTGGAAGCCGTGGTGGTCGCCGGCATGGTCGTGCTGTCCTCCATCGTCGCCGTCGGCGCCTTGGGGGCGTTCGGATCGCTGGCGGTCTGGGCAAATGTGGTCGTCGCGCCAAAAAGAAGAGCACCGGCGGCCGCTGTGGTGAGGAGTTTCTTGATCATGGGAATCTACCTTTCAGGTCATCGGTTTTCATTCTGGCACGCAAGCGACCGCCAATTCTGCTGGTCGTTTCCGCGCCGGTTCGAATGAGAAACCGGATGGGTGAAGGTTTGGTTCCGAGATGAATTTCCGAAAAATTTGCGGAACTTTTTATCCGTTTCGCGGTTGGAAGTTGCCGTTTCCCAATCCCGGCAGCCCGCATTTCTCGCCGCGCGCCAGCATGTGCGTTCGACGCGCGGCGGTTTTCTCAGAGGCGAAACAGCGGATCGGCGACGCCCTTGACGGCAATGCCGAGCTCGAAGGTGAAGCCCGCCTGCGGATCGGCGGCGCGCGTCGCCTCGTCCATGCCCTGCCAGGCGGAGGTGACCAGCAGCCGGTCGAGCTTGGCGCCGATGAAGGCCGGGCAGGTCGTCTGCCGCGCCGGCAATGCGTGGCGGGCGACGAGCCTTCCGTCCGGCGCATAGCGCTCGATGGCGCTGCCGCCCCAGCGCGCGTTCCAGACATGGCCCTCGGCATCGCAGACCGAGCCGTCGAAATCCGCGCGGTCGCCGGCAGCGTCGACGAAGGGCTGCGGCGCGCCCGCCGGCAGGCCGGTTTTCGGGTCGAGCGCCACGCGCATCATCACATTGACCTTGCTGTCGACGAAATAGCCGGTCGCGCCATCCGGCGAGAAGCAGATGGAATTGGGAATGCTGACCTTGTCGTAAAGCCGCGTCACCGCCGTTCCCGCGACGTGATAGATCGCCCCGGCGCCGGTCTCGGCCGAACGGCCCATCGTGCCGATCCAAAGCGCGCCCGACGGATGCACCCGCCCGTCATTGGAGCGGTTGCCGGGCTTGCCGTCCTCCAGCACGACGTAGCGCGTCAGCGCCCCGCTCGTCATATCGCGTAAAAACAGGCCGGCATCGCTGGCGATCAACTGCCGCGTCCCGTCGATCCTGGCGAGCACGCTGCCCATGAAGGGCAGGGCGTGCACGCGTTTGACGCCCGAGCCGAGATGCAACTCGTGCAATTCCTTGCCGACGATGTTGAACCACCAGGCGGTGTCGGTGGCGGCGTCATAGGCGGGGCCTTCGCCGAGCGTCAGCGCGGCGTCGCAGAGGATGCGGCCGGCGAATTCCGAAGTCTTCACCATGCTCAGCTCCCGATGGCGGCATCATAGGCCGCAAGCGTCAGTCTGGCGCGCTCGGAGACCTCGGCCGCGCTCATGCCCGGCTTGTAAAGCGAGGTGCCGAGGCCGAAGGCGAGGATGCCGGCAGTCGTGTAATCGCGGAAATTCCGGTCGGACACGCCGCCGACGGCGGCGATCAGCAGGCCGGTCGGCAGGATGGCGCGGATGGCGGTGATGCCGGAAGCGCCAAGCGCGCTGGCGGGGAAGAATTTCAGGCCCGTCGCCCCGGCCCTGGCGGCGAGCAGCGCCTCGGTGGCGGTGAATACGCCCGGCATGGTCACCATGCCGCGGGCGGAGGCTTCGGTGATCACGTCCGTATCGACATTCGGGCTGACCATCAGCCGGCCGCCCGCATCGTCGAGCCGAGCGACGTCCTCGACGGTCAGCACCGTGCCGGCGCCGATCAGGCAGTTCTTCGGCGCGATCCGCGCCGCCGTCTCGATGGAGCGGAAGGGGTCGGGCGAATTCAGCGGGATCTCGATGGCCGTGAGGCCGGCCTCGATCAGCGCGCCGACCACCGGCTCTGCCTCCTCCGGCTTCAGGCCGCGCAGGATGGCGATCAGCGGATACTTCATCTCAGGGAAGGGGATGCGGGTCATGGGCGTTTTCCTAAGAGCATTTCCAGGAAAAGTGTGAAGCGGTTTTCCGTCCGGAAATGCGTTGAAAGAACAGATGGAGCTTTTTCGCGTTTCGAAGAGAGGCGAAAAGGCTCTATCGGGTCAGGGGCCAGATCGAGACGGCGGCGGCATGCAGGCCGCGCCGCACCGCCTCGTCGGCATCGATGGTGGTGCAGGCGATCGACAGCGTCGCGAAAGCGGCCTCGTAGAGCGTCTGCAGCCGCCCGGAGGCGACGAGGCGCACGACGACGCCCTCGTCATCCTGCTCCAGCGCGCCGGCGATCTCCAGCCCGATCAGGTGGCCGGAGATCTGCGCCCGCGCCGCGTCGGCCGGCAGGCCATGCAGCAATTGTCCGGCGCGGGCGCGAAACAGGAGGTTGCTGATATCCGCCGGCTTTTCCCACGCCTCCAGCACCGCCGCGCCGAACCTGTTGTCGTCGAAACCGTCGGAGACGACGGCATGCGACAGGATCGAATGGCGGGTGACGACGTCGAACAGTTCGCCGGTCATGTAGGTGGAAAAGCCTTGCACGGTATCGCCATCGACCTCGACCCATTTCGAATGGGTGCCGGGCATGCAGACCCTGTGGGCACCCTCGCCGAAGGCGGTCAGCGCCCCCAGGAGCTGGGTTTCCTCGCCGCGCATGACATCGGGCGCTTGTGTGCGGCGCTGGGCGAGGCCCGGCAGGATGCGCACGTCGCGCGTCTGGCCGGGAACCGACACCGCCCCGGTGAGGATGGCATCGAGCGGCGCAGGCAGGTCGACATAACCCGCCTCGACCCAGCCCTGGCGGGCGCCGGCCATGCCGCAGACCAGCACCGGCAGCCCGGCCGGCGCGGCGATCGCGGCAAGATGGCCGTCGAGGATGGCGCCAAAACCGCTGGCGGCGGCCACCGTCATGCCTTCGCCGCTGCGGCGCTCGGCCAGGACATCGCCATGGCGATCGAGCATCCACAGCCGGAAGCTGCTGGTGCCCCAGTCCACGGCGATATAGGCGGGATTGCTCATGCGACGCCTCCACGGATGGCCATTGTTCCAATATTTGGAACTTGATTTGACTATATGGAATTATCGGTATAGACTTGGCGAAGTCAAGCAAAAGCGATTCCGACAGAACCGTGCAGCGGTTTGCGCCTGGAATTGCGCAGGTAAGGACACGGGCATCATGGTCGACGACGGCGCGGCGACGGGAACGCTCGGCAAGGCGATCGCCACGCTATCGCTGGTTTGCGAGGCGGAGGCGCCGCTGCGCTTCACCGATATTCTCGAACGCTCCGGCCAGCCGCGCGGCACGCTGCACCGGCAATTGACGCATCTGGTCGCCGAAGGCCTGCTCGACATCGGGCGGGACCAGCTTTATGCGCCGGGGTTGCGGCTGTTGAGCCTTGCCGCCTCGGCCTGGTCGCGCAACGAGATGCGGCGGCTGGCCGAGCCGCATCTACAGGCCCTGAACGCGCTGACCGGCGAGACCGTTCACCTGGGCGTGCTGCGCGGCGCCGAGATCGTCTATCTCGACAAGGTCGAGGGACGGCAGGCGATCCGCATGTATTCGCAGATCGGCCGCGCCTCGCCGGTCTATTGCACCGGCATCGGCAAGGTGGCGTTGTCGGTTCTGGCAGCGCAGGCGCGCGCCGTGCTGCTGGAACGCCTCGACCTGCGGCGGTTTACGCAAAACACCCATACCGATCTCGCCGCGCTGGTGCGGGAGATCGAGGAGATTGCGCAAAATGGATACGGTTTCGACCGTGAAGAGCATGAAGACGGCATTCACTGCGTGGCTGCGCCCATCGTCTCGCCGGATGCCTCTCTTGCCGGCGGGGTGTCCGTCACCGCGCCGTCTTTTCGTGTCGCCATGGCGCAGATGGCCGATTGGGCGCCGGCCGTGCGCGATGCCGGACGCGCCGTCAGCCGTGACATTGCCGTGCGGATGAGCCCGCGACCCGCATGGGGCTGATCGGCAAACCTCTCAGCGCCTGAACCAAAAATGGATAGGCGCGGCGATTTGTTAAGACTTGAAATAATAGAGTCGCCTTAGCAAAATCGCAGAGATTCGCTCTGGGGGGAGTGAGGTTCGTCAGGAGAAGCAGCCGGTGCGCCGGCAGGGATTCGCCGGACCATTTATCGAGATATGATGGTGGATATGGAAGATACGCCGCCGCGTAAGGGGGCTCGCTTTTTGCAGGAAATCGCCGGCCTGAAGACGCAGTTCGATATGCTGCGCTTCATGCGCCGGCTGGCCGAATCCTTCGGCGCCCGCGCCTTCATGGTGCTGAACCTGCCGTCGAAGACCTCGCTGGAACTCTCGGCCAATTCGGTGATCACCAATTGGCCGGTGGAATTGCTGACGCTCTACGATCGCGAGGGCATGCTGGCGGGCAGCCCGCTGCTGCGGCAGATGCGCAAGAGCACCGTGCCGTTTTCCTATGACCTCACGGCCGGCGACATGCGCCGTTCGGATGCCGCGGCGGATATCGTCATCGGCCTGTTCGAGCGCTTCAACATGCCGCGCGGCGCCTATTTCCCGACCCACGATGCGTCCGGCCTGCGCGGTGCGGTCTCGTTTTCCGGCGACCGGGCAACGTTCAGCATCGACGAGATGATGACGCTCGCCTTCCTCTCGACCTGCATCTACGACCGGTTGGCGGAGCTGCGCAGCCTCGATGCCGACGCCTCCTCGGCGCTCACCGACCGTGAGATCGATTGTCTCAACTGGACGGCCGCCGGCAAGACCAGCGTCGAGATCGCCGAGATCCTCAAGCTTTCCGAACACACGGTCAACCATTACCTCAACCGCGCGACCAAGAAGCTCGACACCGTCAATCGCACCCAGGCGGTCGCCAAGGCGTTGCGGATCGGCATTATCAAATAGTTGTTTCGGGTCATCGATCTGCCCGGCGATTGTGCATTGCACATATTTTCGGCGCGGCGCCATATCGCGACAGCCGGCCGGCGGAATGACCAAGGTATTGAAAAGGCGCCCTGTTTCGCCGCAGTGAAAACTGGCACGGAACCTGCTTCTCTCTTGGTGGTCCAGAGGGGACTTGTACCGATAGCGCCGAAAAACGGCTGCACGGCAAGACCGCCGGGTCGCGGAAATCGCCAGCCTCGAGGGAAGGCGTCGGTTCCCGTGGCCCGGCGGTCCTGTATCCGGATGCCCCTTCCGTTCTCCCGTCCACATCGATTTCCGCCGAAGTTGCGTCGGGCGCCATTGGCGAAGCCGGCGCGGTCGATTATCTAGAGCTGTTCCAGCCGATGACGGCGCTTGCGCGCCTAGCCTTGCGGCAGGACAAAGAAGGGGAGGCGTTCGGCGATTACGCCGGAAGCATCCTCAAGCGGCAGACAGAATGGAGAAGACGCCATGAGCGACGTCACCAAGGATCAGGTCATCGCCAAGCTGAAGACGGTGCGCGGCCCGGATTTCGAAAACAGCATCGTCGATCTCGGCATGGTCTCGGATGTGTTCATCGCCGATGGCAAGGTCTATTTCTCGATCACCGTTCCCGCTGAGAGCGCCAAGGATCTGGAGCCGATGCGCCAGGCGGCCGAACGCGCCGTGAAGGATATCCCGGGCGTCAAGGGCGCCATGGTGGCGCTGACCGCCGACAAGAAGGCGGCGACCTCCGCGCCCGCGGCGCGTCCTGTCGCCTCCGCTCCCGGCGGCCATCATGGCCACGCGCATGGCCCGGGCGGCCACGGCGGCCCGCGCCCGCCCGCCAAAGCCGGCGTGCCCGGTGTCGGTGCCATCATCGCCGTCGCCTCCGGCAAGGGCGGCGTCGGCAAGTCGACGACGGCGGTCAACCTGGCGCTCGGTCTTCTCGCCAACGGCCTGCGCGTCGGCATCCTCGATGCCGATATCTATGGCCCTTCCATGCCGCGCCTGCTGAAAATCTCCGGCAAGCCGCAGCAGATCGACGGCCGCATGATTCGCCCGATGGAAAATTACGGCCTCAAGGTCATGTCGATGGGCTTCCTCGTCGACGAGGAGACGGCGATGATCTGGCGCGGGCCGATGGTGCAATCGGCGCTGCTGCAGATGCTGCGCGAGGTCGCCTGGGGCGAGCTTGACGTGCTGGTCGTCGACATGCCGCCCGGCACCGGCGATGCGCAGCTGACCATGGCCCAGCAGGTGCCGCTGGCCGGCGCGGTCATCGTCTCGACGCCGCAGGATCTGGCGCTCATCGATGCCCGCAAGGGGCTGACCATGTTCCGCAAGGTCGAGGTGCCGGTGCTGGGCATCGTCGAGAACATGAGCTATTTCATCGCCCCCGACACCGGCAATCGCTACGATATCTTCGGTCATGGCGGGGCGAAGAAGGAGGCCGAGCGCATCGGCGTGCCTTTCCTCGGCGAGGTGCCGCTGACCATGCGCATCCGCGAAACCTCCGACGACGGCACGCCCGTGGTGGTCTGCGAACCCGACGGCGTTTCGGCGCGCATCTATCGCGAGATCGCCGCCAAAGTCTGGGATCAGTTGGGCGCCAGCCCGGCGCGCAGCGCGCCCGCCATCGTCTTCGAATAGCCGCCTGCAAGGCAGGCATGCAGCCGGGGGGCTTGATTCTTTCCCGACTTTCGGTCAGATGCGCTTGGAAACGGGGCAGGGGGGTGCCGCGCGTGGCGAAATGGCGAGGTCGCGGGTGGAATCCACCGACAGGTGCGACACGGCCTGAAGCTTTGCGCACCGGCATCGAAAAGCACGCGACGGCCAGAACGCACCCTTTGCCGGTGCAGGAGTGATTGCTTGATCAACGCCTATCGTTTCAGCGGTGCGCCCGTTGGCCTCGCGCTTGTCCGTTGATGGTGAAGCCGGTGCATTTGCTCGTTTTCCCTGATTTTTTCCGTTGGAAAGGCGGGCTTTAAGCCTGTTTCGTTTCATGTCTCATCCTGAAGGTCACGCCGCGACCGGCGACAAGAAACAGTCCGGCCTGCTGGCGCTGGCGCTCGGTTCCGTCGGCGTCGTCTATGGCGACATCGGCACCAGCCCGCTCTACGCCTTCCGCGAAGCGCTCAAGCCGATTTCGCATGACGGGCTCACCCAGTTCGAGATCATCAGCCTGATCTCGATGATGATCTGGTCGCTGACCGTCATCGTCACCGTCAAATACGTGCTGTTCCTGCTGCGCGCCGACAATGACGGCGAAGGCGGCACGTTGTCGCTGCTGGCGCTGTTGATGAAGACGGCAAACGGCCATGCGGCGCTGCTGATGCTGCTCGGCCTGATCGGCGCCGCACTTTTCCTCGGCGAGGTGATGATCACGCCGGCGCTGTCGGTGCTTTCGGCGGTCGAAGGGTTGAAGCTCGTCGCGCCGACCATGACGCAATATATCGTGCCGATCTCGGTGACGATCCTGGTCTGCCTGTTCGCCATCCAGTCGCACGGCACCGGCGCGGTCGGGCGCTTCTTCGGCCCGGTCACCGCGCTCTGGTTCCTGGTCATGGCCGGCGCCGGCATCGCCCATATCGCCGACGATTTCTCGATTCTCGCCGCCTTCAACCCGTTCTACGCCTTCTCCTTCATGCATGAGGAAGGTTTCCTCGGCCTCATCGTGCTGGGCTCGGTGTTCCTGACGGTCACCGGCGCCGAGGCGCTCTATGCCGATCTCGGCCATTTCGGCCGCCGTCCAATCCAGATCGCCTGGTTCACGCTGGTCTTCCCGGCGCTGACGCTGAACTATCTGGGGCAGGGGGCGTTGGTGCTGAAGCATCCGGAAGCGGCCGGCGAACCCTTCTTCCTGCTCTTCCCGCATTGGGCGCTGCTGCCGGTCGTCATTCTCGCCACGGCGGCGACGATCATCGCCAGCCAGGCGGTCATCACCGGCGCCTTCTCGCTGACACGCCAGGCGATCAACCTCGGCTACCTGCCGCGCATGGAGATCCTGTTCACCTCCGAGACCAATACCGGGCAGATCTACCTGCCGGCGGTCAACACCATCCTGCTGATCGGCGTGCTGATGCTGGTCATCACCTTCCGCTCCTCCGAATCGCTGGCGACCGCCTACGGCATCTCGGTGACCGGGGCGATGCTGATCAGCTCCATCCTCGCCTTCGAATTCCTGACGGTGCGCTGGCATTGGTCGCGCATTGCCGCCGCTGCGACGCTGGCGCCCTTCGTGGCGCTGGAACTGGTCTTCCTCGGCTCGAACATCCTCAAGATCGAGCAGGGCGGCTATGTGCCGGTGATGATCGCCTCGACCTTCACATTGATCATGTGGACGTGGCGGCGTGGCACGCGCATCCTCGCCGCCCGCACGCAGCATACCGACATTCCGCTGTCGGCCTTCATCACCTCGATCGAGCGCAAGAGCGCGCACGCGCCGGCCTCCGTGCCCGGCACGGCAATCTTTCTCACCAGCGATCCCGACAGCGCGCCGGCCGCGCTGTTGCACAATCTCAAGCACAATCACGTCCTGCACGAGCGCAACGTCATCCTGACGATCCGCACCGTCAACCGGCCGCGTGTCCGCCCCGAGGAGCGTTATGAAGTCGAGCAGATCAGCGAGCGCTTCTCGCGTGTGAAACTGACCTTCGGCTTCATGGAATCGCAGAACGTCACCTATGCGCTGGCGCAGTTGCGCAAAAGCGGGCTGAAGTTCGACATCATGTCGACCTCCTTCTATCTCGGCCGGCGCAAGCTGGTGCCGGATGCGAAATCAGGCATGCCGCACTGGCAGGACCGGCTGTTCATCGGGCTCGCCAATAGCGCTACCGATCCTTCCGACTATTTCCGCCTGCCGGCCAACCGCGTCGTCGAACTCGGATCGCATGTGATCATCTGACGCACGCAACCTTCGCGCCGCAGCGGTAAATCGTTAAAATTCCTGGTCAATTTCGCCCTGACACCGGTCCCGGTTTCAGGGCGTTTCCGTTTCCGAAGCCCGAATTAGGCCACCTTCGGCGGGCAAGGGGCCCGGATTAACCAAGCATAAAGGTTAATGCGCGATTCTCCGATGCGTTGTCTCGCGTCGTCTTGTCCCCCGTGGAGTACCGTGTTGCGTCAGAAGCGTCGTCCGTCCCGGAAGCCTCGTTTTCGTGCTGAAAACTGGATGTCTCCTGCCGTCTTCGGCCTGGCCATGTGGCTTGGTTTCCCCTCGGCCCCCGCCTATGGCGATCTCGCCGGGCTGCTTGCCGGTCTCGATCGCGGCAGCGAAAGCTGGCGCATGGTGCTGACCAATTCGCCCGCCGGCTCGATCCATCAGTCTGAACTGGCCTTTGCCGATCCGACGATCACCGGCGCGATTGGGGCCGATGCCGGCCTGGTGCTGCCCGATGGCCGCCGCGTGGCGATCGGACAGGTCAAGAAGGGCGACGGGACGCCGGACGAGGATCGGATCAACCGCCATGACAAGAAGGGGCGGGTGATCGCGGTGGAGAAGGTACTGCCGCCGAAGGATTTCTCGGCCGGTTCCGTGCTGCAGCGCACCTCCTCGCTTTTGACGCCGCAACTGGACGGCAAGGAGGCCCCCGGCTTCGTCAAGCCGAAGATCGGCGGCAAGGAGCTGCAGATCGCCGCCGCCTTCTATCGCAAGAAGGAACCGGCGGCAGCCGCCGGCGTGCCTTCGTTGCTTGCCGATCTCGTCACCAGCGACAAGGCTGACGTGCTGGCCACCGCCTATGCGCCGGCCGCTCCCGATTATTCCCGCGAATCGCCCTTCGATTCCATTCTCGCCAAGCCAGCCGATGACGGCCGTTTCGTGCCGAAGATCGGCCCTGAGGACCATGCCTGGGCCGCGAACGTGCTGCCGCCTTCCGTCTTTTCGCCGGCAGAGCAGCAATGCCTGGCCTCGGGCGTCTATTTCGAGGCGCGTGGCGAGTCGGTGAAGGGCCAGGCGGCCGTCGCCCAGGTCATCCTCAACCGGGTGCGCAATCCCGCCTATCCCAAGACCATCTGCGGCGTCGTCTATCAAAACGAGGACTGGCGCAACCGCTGCCAGTTTTCCTTCGCCTGCGACCGCATCAAGGACCGGGTCAATTCGGAATATCACTGGAAGATCGCCCGCGACGTCGCCATGGCGGTGACGGCCGGAAAAATCTGGTTGCCCGAAGTGGGTTCGGCGACGCATTATCATGCGATCTACGTCTGGCCGCGCTGGGCGCGCAGCATGGAAAAGGTCGGCCGCATCGGGCTGCACGTCTTCTATCGCACCCATGGCGGCGGCTGGAGCTGACGCGAGAATCGCCCGGTCCTCGCGCAGCCGGCGGCAGATTCTTTGCGCTATTGCGTCAGCATTCGCCTAAGGGTTTGAATTTTTACAGTAAAATAGACTCTGAACAACCGCAGCCCCCGCCTTGACTATGCGGGCTGTCAAAACTATGTTGCCGGCGACTTCAAAACGGGTCGAAAGGTGCTATTTACCTGTGGACCATCCCTTCCTGGCTATCGGCAGATTGAGGCAGGAAAAGGACGGCAACGCAGATGGAGAAGCACCATGACGGATAACCGGGACCAGGGTCTGGAGACGCGCCGCAAGCAGCTTGAAGCCGAATTGGCTGGGGTTCGCAAGCAGGCGGCGGATGAGCAGGGCAGCGAAAGACGCGCCGAGGAAAGCCGCAAGGGCTACGCCATGGCGATGAAGCTTTCCAGCGAGTTCATCGCAGCCATCGTCGTCGGCGCCATCCTGGGTTATCTGTTCGACCATTTCGTCGGCACCGCGCCCTGGGGGATGATCATTCTCCTGCTTCTGGGGTTCTGCGCCGGCGTGCTGAATGTGCTGCGATCGGCGGGTCTTGTGGCGAAGCCGCATCCCAGCGACAGGCAGCCGGGACATAAATAAGGCGGGCGGTCCTTCATGGGCCTTTCGTCTTCGAGAGAGGCCACCGCCCCACCGGCGGGAGACATGAAAGAGACCAGACCGTGTCAAACGATCCGATCCACCAGTTTGTGATCCAGAAGATTGTTCCGATCGAGATTGGCGGCATGGACTTCTCGTTCACCAATGCCTCCCTGTTCATGGTGGCGAGCGCCGCCGTCGCTGCGGGTTTCCTGTACTTTGCGACATCGTCGCGCAGCCTCATCCCGACGCGGGCCCAGTCGGTCGCCGAAATGTCCTATGAGTTCGTGGCCTCGATGCTAAGGGAAGGGGCGGGCAGTCACGGGATGAAGTTCTTCCCGATGGTGTTCTCGCTGTTCATGTTCGTGCTGACTGCAAACCTGCTCGGCATGATTCCGTATTTCTTCACCATCACCAGTCAGATCATCGTCACCTTCGCCCTGGCCCTGCTCGTCATCGGCACGGTGCTGGTTTACGGTTTTTACAAGCACGGACTGCATTTCTTCCAGCTTTTCGTGCCCTCGGGCGTTCCGCCGGTCCTGTTGATCCTGGTCGTACCGATCGAGCTGATATCGTTCCTGTCGCGCCCGATCTCGCTTTCGGTTCGTCTTTTCGCCAATATGCTGGCGGGTCACATCACGCTGAAGGTGTTCGCGGGCTTCGTCGCCTCGCTTGGAACCCTCGGTGCGCTGGGTGTGGGCGGTGCCGTCCTGCCTCTTCTGATGACGGTCGCCCTGACCGGTCTCGAATTCCTCGTCGCCTTCCTCCAGGCTTACGTCTTTGCGGTTCTGACTTGCATGTACCTCAACGACGCGATCCATCCCGGCGGGCACTAAGGATAACGACAACGGCGCCGTGCCGGCGCCAGTCATTCGCCGCAACAATCCATTCTAAGGAGTTCTATCATGGAAGCGGAAGCAGCAAAGTTCATCGGCGCGGGTCTGGCTTGCCTCGGCATGGCCGGCACGGCTCTCGGCCTCGGCAACATCTTCGGCAGCTACCTCTCCGGCGCCCTGCGCAACCCGTCTGCCGCTGACAGCCAGTTCGGCCGTCTGGTATTCGGCTTCGCCGTTACGGAAGCTCTGGGCATCTTCTCGCTGCTCATCGCTCTCCTCCTGCTCTTCGCCGTCTGATATTCGGCTGGGAATAGGGATCACGGCTCGTTTCTCGCGAGCCGTGATCCCGCATGATGCAGGACACCTGGAGGTGAGCATGTTTGTGACTCCGGCTTACGCCGAAGAGACCCCGGCCGCAACCGCACCGGCGGGGCAGGACGCCGCCGCAACCGCGGCCCACGGCACAACCCCGGCTGCCGGCGAAACACACACGGAAACGGGCGTTGCCCATGAAGCCGGCCACGGCTCGGGCGTTTTCCCGCCGTTCGACACCACGACATTCCCGTCCCAGATTCTCTGGCTGGTCATCACGTTCGGCCTGTTCTTCATGCTGATGAAGAAGGTCATCGTTCCGCGCGTCGGTACCATCATCGACAATCGCCAGGACCGTATCTCCCAGGATCTGGATCAGGCTTCACGCCTGAAGGCCGAGGCCGACGCCGCCGTCGAGACCTATGAAAGGGAACTCGCCGCCGCCCGCGCCAAGGGCAACGAAATCGCCTCCGCCGCCCGCGACGCCGCCAAGGTCAAGGCCGATGCCGAGCGCGCCGCCGTCGAAGCCGATGTCTCGGCCAAGCTGGCCGCCGCCGAAGCGCGCATCGCCGACATCAAGGCAAAGGCATTCGCCGATGTCGGCACGATCGCGGAAGAGACCGCCGGCACCGTCGTCGAGCAGTTGCTCGGCAAGCAGGTTCCGCAGGGCGACGTCGCCGCCGCCGTTGCCGCCGCAAAGCAGGAGGCTTGAGACCAACATGGCATTCGATGCAACATTCTTTGCCCTTGTCGGCCTCGTTCTCTTCCTGGCGCTGATCGTCTATCTCAAGGTGCCGGGCATGGTGGCCAAGAGCCTCGACGCCCGCGCCGATGAAATCCGCAACGAGCTGGCCGAAGCCAAGCGCCTGCGCGAAGAGGCCCAGCATCTGCTCGCCGAGTATCAGCGCAAGCGCAAGGAAGCCGAAGCGGAAGCCGCCGGCATCGTCGCTTCCGCCGAGCGCGAGGCGCAGGCCCTGACCGCCGAAGCCAAGCAGAAGACGGAAGAATTCGTCGCCCGCCGCAACGCGCTGTCGGAACAGAAGATCAAGCAGGCCGAGACCGATGCGATCAACGCCGTGCGCTCCGCCGCCGTAGACCTGGCGATCGCCGCTGCCGAAAACGTCATCGCCAAGAAGAGCGATGCCGCCGTGCAGTCCGATCTCTTCAACCGCGCCGTCGGCGACGTGAAGACGCGCCTCAACTAAGCGGATGTCACCATCCTGGAATTTGAAGAACCGGCCTTAGTGGCCGGTTTTTTGCTGTTCGGGCACCGGATGGGAAGAACGCCTATTCCTCCGGACTGTCGGGCGCGGTCGCGCGAAACGGGCGGAAGCTGAGGCGGTGCAGCGGGCAGGGGCCGTGGGCATCGACGGCGCGGCGATGGGCGGGGGTCGGATAGCCGGCATGCGTCCCAAAACCGTAATGGGGATAGACGAGACCGGCGCGCGCCATCATCCGGTCGCGGGTCACCTTGGCGATGATCGATGCGGCGGCGATCGAAACCGAGCGGGCGTCGCCCTTGACCAGCGCCCTGCCGAAGCAGGGCAGGCCGGGCGGCACGTCGCGCCCGTCGACCAGCACCAGTTTCGGCGCGATGCACAGGCTCGCAACCGCACGGCGCATGGCGTCGAGGCTGGCCTTGCGGATATCGGTGGTATCGATGCGCCCCGGCCCGGAGGACGCGACGGAAACGGCGACGGCGCGGGCGAGGATAATCTCGTAGAGCGCTTCGCGCTCGGCAGCCGTCAGCTTCTTGGAATCGTTCAGCCCCTCTGGAATGGCGTCGGGGTCGAGGATGACGGCGGCAGCCACCACCGGGCCGGCCAGCGGCCCGCGCCCGGCCTCATCGGTGCCGGCCACCGGCCATTGCCCGGCATGGCGGCCGGCAAGCTCATGGTTGAAATCCGGGACGAGGGGCAGGGGATCGAACAGCATCGGGGCATTCCGGAAAAAGCGGATTGCCGGTCTTCTACACGAAAACGCGGCAACCTGAAAAGCAGGGAGAATCGGGCGGCGTTCATGGAACGATGCGGCGGACCATGGACGCCCGCCCGATCTCCTGCAAGCCCCGCCGGAAGGACCGGTCATGGTCCGTCAGGGGCGGCGGACCGGCGGGGCATTCCGGCGGCGAGGCGGTGGAACGCCGACCGGAAATTTCTGTCTCCGAGCATTTCCTGGAAATGCTCCCGGCAAGGACACTGCGCGGCTTGCCGGAATTGTAGCGGTTTACAGCAGTTGAAGCTGCACGCCGCTGCCGCTCGGCGGCACGAACAGGTCATCGCGCAGATGCATGCCGCGCCGGCCGAGGCCGAGCCGCTTGACGGCCATCTCGAAGCGGCGGCCGATCTGCCAGGCATAGGGACCGCTGCCCTTCATGCGCTTGCCGAATTCGGCGTCGTAATCCTTGCCGTCGCGCATCGAGCGCACCAGCGACATCACATGCCGGTAGCGGTCGGGATAGTGTTGCAGCAGCCAGTCGCGAAACAGCGGGCTGACCTCCAGCGGCAGGCGCAGCAGCACATAGCTGGCTTCGGTCGCGCCCGCGGCATGGGCGGCGTCGAGGATGCGCTCGATCTCATGGTCGTTGAGCGCCGGGATGATCGGCGACACCAGCACGCTGGCGGGAATGCCGGCCTCGGTCAGCGCCTTGATGGCGTCGAGCCGGCGGCCCGGTGTGGCGGCGCGCGGCTCCATCGCCCGCGACAGCTTGCGGTCCAGCGTGGTCACCGAGATGCCGACCTTGGCGAGGCCGCGCGAGGCCATGTCCTGCAGGATATCGATATCGCGCAGCACCAGCGCCGACTTGGTGACGATGGCGACCGGATGGTTGGCCTTCTGCAACACTTCCAGGATCTGGCGCATGATGCGCCATTCGCGCTCGATCGGCTGGTAGGGATCGGTGTTGGTGCCGATGGCGATGGTGCGCGGCTTATAGCCGGGCTTGGCCAGTTCCCTCTCCAGAAGCCTCGGCGCATCCGGCTTGGCAAACAGCCGGGTCTCGAAATCGAGGCCGGCCGACAGGCCCATATAGCTGTGGGTCGGGCGGGCAAAGCAATAGATGCAGCCATGCTCGCAGCCGCGATAGGGATTGACCGAGCGATCGAAAGGAATGTCGGGGGAATCGTTGCGGGTGATCGCGGTGCGCGGCTTCTCGACCTGGACCTCGGTCTTCAGCGCCGGCAACTCGTCGAGCGTCTGCCAGCCATCATCGAAGGCGACATGCTCGCGCGGCTCGAAACGTCCCTCGGGGTTCAGCCCGGCGCCGCGGCCGCGGCGGCGCGACCCGTCGATCCTGAGGCCGGACGCCGCCAGCATCGCATCGGCGAACTCCGCCGTATTGGCGGGCTGAAAGGCAGCCCGACCCACATGAGACAGATCGTTCATTGGTCATCTCCGGTCGAGTGCGGTGCGACGCACTCCCTGGTTCCTGATTAAATTCCTATCCCGGAAACGAGAACATTGCAAGAACAAAATGCGGAACGCTTGCCCTTGGCCTTTTGTGCTGCGATGCGGTAAAGAGAGGATATGCTGACGATCCTGATGGAAACCCGCAATCACGAGGCTGAACTGGCGCAGACCCTGTCGGTGCTGGTCGCCGGCGCGGTCGAGGGGCTGGTCAGCGACGTGGTGATTCTCGATTGCGGTTCGCACGATGGTTCGTCGCTGGTGGCAGATGCCGCTGGCTGCCGTTTCTATCGTGACTGGGAGATCAGCACGGTACTCGAATCGGTGCGCGGCGACTGGCTGCTCATTATCGAGCCGGGCGCACGGCCGCTGAGCGGGTGGATTGACGAGATCGCCGATTATGTCGGCTTCGGCCGCCAGCCGGCGCGCTTTTCGCTGTCGCGGCATGATCGCCCGCCGGTGTGGCGGCGCTGGCTGAGGAAGGAAGGGCCGTTGGAATGCGGTTTGCTGATCGCCCGGCGCCAATCGCTGGCTTACGTCGGGCCGGGCATGCGGCTTGCCGATCTGGCGACGGCGGCAAAGCCGGTGCGGCTGAAAAGCGAGATCGTGCCGGCCCGGGCGATGCGGCAGGTGCGGGATGAGAGCATAATCCGACCGGAGTGAAACGAGGATCGAACAGCGCTCTAAGCCTTGCCGCGCTTCAGGTGCTCGTCGAGCCGCGGCATGATTTCCACGAAATTGCAGGGCATGTGGCGATAGTCGAGCTGTGCCGCCAGAATGCCGTCCCAGGCATCCTTGCAGGCGCCGGGGGAGCCCGGCAGCACGAAGATGAAGGTGGCGTTGGCGACACCGCCGGTGGCGCGCGACTGGATGGTCGAGGTGCCGATCTTGTCGTAGGAGATGCGGTGGAAGACTTCGGAAAAGCCGTCCATGCGCTTTTCGAACAGCGGCTCCAACGCTTCCGGCGTGACGTCGCGGCCGGTAAAGCCGGTACCGCCGGTAGTAATCACCACGTCGATGTCCCAGTCCTTTGTCCAGGATTCGACCTGATCGCGAATCGTCTGCTTGTCGTCAGGGACGATGGCGCGGGCGACGAGGCGATGGCCGGCCGCCTCGATGCGGGCGGCTAAGGTGTCGCCGGAGCGGTCGTCGGCGGTTGTGCGGGTGTCGGAGACAGTGAGCACGGCGATGCCGACGGGGATGAAGGGGCGGTTTTCGTCCAGACGCGCCATCAATGATCTCCTGCTCGGGTTGCGGTCGCCTCGACGAACCAGTCCGGCTTTTCCGCACGAATCGCAGCGCAGGCATGCCCGGCGCTATGCGTATCGTCGAACACGCCGAAAGCCGTGGCGCCGGAGCCCGACATGCGGGCAAACCGCGCGCCGTGGGCGGCCAGCAGGCCGAGCGCGTCGCCGATCTCGGACACCAGTGCCCGCGCCGGGTTTTCGAGGTCGTTGCGCGTCGCGGCGAGCCAGGCCAGCCAACCGTCGTCGGCGGGCAGCGGACGCGGCAGCGGCGGGTGGGTCTTCACCGTCAGGCGGCGAAAGATGTCCGGCGTCGAGACCGGCAGCAGCGGATTGACCAGAACCATTGGCAGGACAGGCAGGCTGGCGAGCGGCGTGATCTTCTCGCCGATGCTTTCGGCGAGGAGCGGCCGGCTGGCAAAACACATCGGCACATCGGCGCCGAGTGTCAGCAGCAGCGCGTCGAGCCCTGCGACCGGGTTTTCCACCCGCCACAGGCGCATCAGCGCGCGGATGCAGGCGGCGGCATCGGCCGAGCCGCCGCCGATGCCCGATGCGATCGGCAGGTTCTTTTCGAGATGCAGGGAAACCGGCGGCGCCGGCCGCCCTTTGGCTAGGAGCAGGGCGCGCAAACCATCGCGGGCACGGATCACCAGATTGTCGCCCGCCTCCGATATCAGCCCCGCGCCGAAACGCCCCGACAGCGCGAAGACATCGCTGCCGGCCGGCATGGCGGTGACGCGGTCGCAGAGCTGCGCGAAGGCGACCACGCTTTCCATGCGATGATAGCCGTCGGGCCTTTGCCCGACGACAGACAGCGCCAGATTGATCTTGGCCGGCGCCGCTTCGGTGATCGCCTGTTCATGCATACGGGGGGCGCTTACTTGACGCCCGCCGGCAGCTTGATGGTCTCGCCCGCCTTCAGTTCACCGGCGGCATCCTTGAGCGACGGATTGAGCTTGAGGATGTCGCTGGCGCGCTTGGCGTCGCCGAGCATCTTTTCGGCAATCTTGGCGACGGTGTCGCCTGCCAGCACCGTATAGTCGGCTGTCGCGCCATCGGCATTGGCCGAAGCCACCTGCTGCGCGGCATCGCTCAAGCCATCCTTGATCTTGGCCTCGATCTTGGGGATCTCGGTCATCTCCGGCTTCATGGTCAGCGCCCGCTGCCATTGGTAGCGCGCCTCGAACTTGCGCCCGACGCGCCAGTAGGCGTCGCCGAGATGGTCGTTGAGCGTGGGATCGCCGGCCTTGAGCTGCACGGAGCGTTCCAGTTCGTCGACGGCGTTGTCGTAGCGGCCGAGGCGATAATAGGCCCAGCCGAGCGAATCGACGATATAGCCGTCATCCGGGCGCAGCTCGGCGGCGCGCTTGATCATCTCGAGCCCTTCGTCGAGATTGCGGTTCATGTCGACCCAGGAATAGCCGAGATAGTTCAACACCTGCGGCTGGTCGGGGTTGAGTTCCAGCGCCTTGCGGAAATTCGGCTCGGCCTGGTCCCATTTCTTCAGCCGCTCATAGGCGATGCCGCGCTGGAAGAACACCGCCCAGTTGCTGCGATTCGGCAACGGGCCGATGGCGTCGACCGCCTTGTCGAAATTCTCGGCCATGGCGGCATAATCCTTGGCATCCGAAAGCACGCCGCCATAGGCGAGATAGCTGCGGATGTCCTTGGGATCGGAAGCGATCAGCGTTTGCAGGTGTTTCTTGGCTTCCTCGATATCGCCGGTCTGGGCGAGCGCCAGGCCGAGCTGCAGCTCGGAAATGCGCCGCATCGGCGAATCCTGCGGCACGCGCTTGTAGAATTCGATGGCGCGTTCGGGCTGTTCGGCGCCTTCCGCCAGCCCGCCGAGCAGCACCAGCGTATCGGCGCTTTGCGGGTCGAGCGCGAAGCTTGCCTGCAAGTAGAGCGCGACGGCATCGTCGGCGCCCTGCCGGTTCAGGGCGCTGCCGACCGAAAACAGCACGGCCGCCGCCCCTTGCGCTGCGGTCTGCACCTGCTGCTGCGGCTTGCCGCCCTGCTCGATGGTCTCGCGCAGGGCCTTCAGCGGCGCGTAGTTGTTGATGAAGTTGTCGCCGGCGGCAATCGCGTTGAGAGCCTTCTGCTTGTTGCCCTGCTGCGCCTCCAGCGTCGCCAGTGCGATGACGGCTCGCACATAGGTGTCGGGCGCGGTCTGGCCGCCGTCGCGGTCGGCGACGGCTTCGTTGAGATGCGAGCGGGCCTTGGAGACATTGCCGGTGGCGGCGGCAAGCGCGCCGGCATGATAGTTCTTGAAGATGCCGAACCATTGCGGCCCCTTCATGCCCTCGATCATCGACAGGGCTTCCTTGCCCTTGCCGCTGCCCATGCGCGCCCAGGCGACGATGAGGCTGTTCATCATCCGCTCGAGATCGTTCGGGCCGCTATATTTGAGGATCTTCTCGGCCTCGGCGTAATTCTTGTCGTAGATGGCGTTGAGGCCGCGCACGACGGTGGTGATGCGCTCGACCGAAGGATCGTTCTTCATGTCCTCGGCCAGCTTCACGCCGTCCTTGAAATCGCCGTTCATGAACAGCGCGATCATCAGCCGCTGGCGGATCTCGGGATTGGCCGGCTCCAGCTCCAGCGCCTTGCGATAAAGGCTGATGGCGGTCTTGTAGTCCTTGTCGACATCCGCGGTGCGGCCGGCGAGGAAGGCGCCGGAAAACGTGTCGACGCCGGCCGGATCGAAGGGTTTTTCCGCGACGGTCGGCGTTGCCGTTTCGGCGCGCGCGGGCTGGAAACCAGCCGCGCCGAGCGCCAGGACGAACGCGAAGGCTGCACCGGAGAGAAGACGGATGGCAAATCTTTGCCGCATGAAAATGCCTTTCAACGAGGAACGGGCCGAACCCTGGACATGGACAGGTCGCGCGCGATGATTCCGCAACAGAATGGCTTTTTTGAAGCAGCGCTGCAAGGAAATCCGCGCCGGGGTCCGGTCGGGCGATGCGGGCGGACGAACGTCATCCGCCCGTATCGTCATGGAGCCGGATGTCAGTTCACGCGCTGGATGGAGAAATCGATCACGTCCATCAGCGCCGATTTCCACGGCGATTGCGGCAGCGGCGCCAGCGCGTCGCGGGCGATCGTGCCGTAATGCTTGGCCCGCGCGATGGTGTCGGCGAGGCTGCCATATTTGGTGATCAGCCCGAGCGCCGTCTCCAGGTTGGCATCGTTGCTGTTGCCGCCCTCGATGGCGTCGCGCCAGAAGGCGCGCTCCTCCTCGGTGCCGCGGCGATAGGCCAGAATGACCGGAAGCGTGATCTTGCCCTCGCGAAAATCGTCGCCGACATTCTTGCCGAGGTCTGCCGCCTTGCCGCCATAATCCAGCACGTCGTCGACGAGCTGGAAGGCAAGGCCGAGATTCATGCCGTAGGATTTCAGCGCGTTGCGGCCGGACTTGTCGGTCTTCGCCACGATCGGCCCGACTTCGGCGGCGGCGGCGAACAAAGCGGCGGTCTTGGCGCGGATGACTTGCAAATAGTCGTCCTCGGTCGTCTCCATGTTCTTGGCGACCGAAAGCTGCAGCACCTCGCCCTCGGCGATGACGGATGCGGCGGTGGAGAGCACGTCGAGCGCATCGAGCGAGCCGACATCGACCATCATGCGGAAGGCCTGGCCGAGCAGGAAATCGCCGACCAGCACGCTTGCCTGGTTGCCCCAGATGGTGCGGGCGGTGGATTTGCCGCGGCGCAGGTCGCTTTCGTCGACGACATCGTCATGCAGCAGCGTCGCGGTGTGCATGAACTCGACGCTGGTGGCGAGCTTGACGTGATGGTCGCCCTCATAGCCGAACATCGAGGCGGAAGCGAGCGTCAGCATCGGGCGCAGGCGCTTGCCGCCGGAGGAGATCAGGTGGTTTGCGACTTCCGGAATCATCTGCACGTCGGAGCCGGCCTTGGAGAGGATGAGCTGGTTCACCCGTTCCATGTCGGCCTTTGTCAGGTCGACGAGCGGCTTCACCGATGCCGTTCTGTTCTTGTTTTCCTCAATCGGTATCACGACGCCCAACGATCCGGACTCCTGTTCAAATACGTCGGGGGACAATAGAAAGGGCGGGAGAGTGCGGCAAGAGGCGATTTGCCACGTTCCCTTGAAATCGACGGAAATTGACGAAAGGAAGGCCCCACGAATGCTCGAACTCATCCGCACCAACGATGCCGTGCTCCTGTCCTTTGCCGAAAGCCTGATGCGCGATGCCGGCATTCATTGCCTCGTCGCCGACCAGGGCATGAGCATCCTCGAAGGGTCGCTCGGCATGCTGCCGCGTCGCTTCCTGGTCGAGGCGGAGCGGGCGGAGGAGGCCAAGCGCATCCTGATCGATGCCGGGCTCGGCGGGGAGCTGCGCGATGGCGACGCCTGAGACGGTCGACGCCTTCCATTACGGCCGCTTCCATGTGGTGCAGCCGAAGGGGCGCGGCCATCGTTCCGGCATGGACGCCATGCTGCTGGCGTCGCTCGTCGACGACGAAAGGCCGGTCCGGGTCGCCGATCTCGGCGCGGGGGCAGGTGCGGCCGGCATGGCCGTCGCCTCGCGCCTCGACCGGGCTGAGGTGACGCTGTTCGAGCGCTCGCAGGAGATGGCCGACTATGCCCGCCGCAGCATCGACCATCCGCTGAATGCCCGCATCGCCCCGCGCCTGACGCTGTTCCAGGCGGATGTGACCGCGACCGGCAATGCCCGCCGCGCCATGGGGCTGGAGGACGACGTCTTCGACCATGTCATCCTCAACCCGCCTTTCAACGACGGGTCCGACCGGCGCACGCCGGATGCGCTCAAGGCCGAGGCGCATGCGATGACCGAGGGACTGTTCGAAAGCTGGCTGCGCACCGCAGGCGCGATCATGAGGCCCGGCGGGCAAGTGTCTTTGATCTCAAGGCCGGAATCGATCGCCGAAATCATCGATGCCTGCGGCCGGCGCTTCGGCGGGCTGGAGATCACGCCGCTTTATCCGCGCGCAGGCGAAAACGCCGTGCGTATCCTCGTCACCGCCATCAAGGGATCGCGCGCGCGCCTGTCGCTGCGCGCAGCCCTTACCATGCACGACGAAGGCACGCATCGCTTCTCGGCCTATGTCGACGATCTCAACAACGGCCGCGCCGCTTATGCCCGAAAGCGTTGAAAAGCGGTTTTGCGTCCGGAATCGCGTAAAGCAGGGAATACGTCCTTGTGTTTGCCGTGGCGATGCACACATAACCGGCAGTATTTACGGAAACGGAACGAGAGAATGGCGGGTTTTCTGAAACGGCTGGTCCCCAAACGGCTTCGCAAGCGGGAATTGGTGATCCCGGTCGTGCGCCTGCAAGGCGCGATCATGGCCGATGGCTCGCCGCTGCGCCCGGCGCTCAACCTCGCGTCCATCTCCGCCTCGCTCGACAAGGCGTTTTCGACGAAGGACACGCCGGCCGTCGCCATCGCCGTCAATTCGCCCGGCGGCTCGCCGGTCCAGTCGCGGCTGATCTATAGCCGCATCCGGGCGTTGGCAGAGGAAAAGGGCAAGCGTGTCCATGTCTTCGTCGAGGATGTCGCGGCGTCGGGCGGCTATATGATCGCGCTCGCCGGCGACGAGATCGTCGCCGATCCGTCCTCGATCGTCGGCTCCATCGGCGTCGTTTCCGGCGGCTTCGGTTTTCCGGAGTTGCTGCGCAAGATCGGCGTCGAGCGCCGCATCTATACGGCGGGCGAGAACAAGGCGATCCTTGATCCCTTCCAGCCGGAAAAGCCCGGCGATATCGAGCACCTGAGATCGCTGCAGCTCGATATCCACGCCACCTTCATCGACATGGTCAAGGCCAGGCGCGGCCATCGCCTGTCCGGCGACCCGGAAGTGTTTTCCGGCCTGTTCTGGACCGGCACGCGCGGCCTCGAACTCGGCCTGATCGACGGCCTCGGCGACATGCGCGGTGAATTGCGCAAGCGTTACGGCGAGACGGTCAAGCTGGAACTGGTGACGGCGACGCGCGGCCTGCTCGGCCGGCGCATTCCCGGCGTCGGCGGCTCCTCAGCGGCGGTCGACATTGCCGGTGCGGCCGCGGGCGGCCTGGCGTCGGTGCTGGAAGAAAAGGCATTATGGGCCCGGTATGGGTTGTAAGCCAAGCGGTTTTGCGTCCGGAATTGGGTCAACGAAAAGCAATTCCAGCAAAAGTGTGAAGCGGTTTTGCGTCCGGAATTGCGTCAACAAAAAAGGGGAGGGGCATGCCACAACTGATTCTCATCATTCTTCTCGCGGTCTGCGGATGGCTGTTCTATCGCCGCTTCATCCGCGATGCCGAGAGACTGACGACCCGCACGCGCCAGCAGGAGCGCGAACGCGAAACCGGGGCCATGGGCACGCTGGTCAAGGATCCCGCGACCGGCGAATATCGCGTGCGCCGCGACGGCGAGTGAGCCGGCCGGCCTCAGCTTGCCAGCCGCGGCCGGTTGATGATCTTCATGAAAAGCGCCTGCATCGCATCGGAAATGCCCTGTGTCGGGCTCACCTCGAAGAACAGGCCGGGCGAGGCGCAGGCTTGCATCTTGGTGGAAATCTCGCTCTGGAACGGCTTGATCCAGCTGTTGTACCAGCTGTTCTTCGGCAGCGGCAGATAGGTGGTGTAGAGCACCGCGATGGAGATGCCGCGATCCTTCAAGGGTTTGCAGAAGGAAGTGTCGATCGGCTCCTGGCAGCGGTTTCCGGTCAGCGTCTTGGTGCAGCCCTTCGGCTTGTAGCTGTCGCCGACGCCGTCGGCGACGAAGAACAGCACCTTCTGCCGGTCGCTGGGCCCGGTGCCGAGGCCGGGGGTGTCGATGATCGCGTTCATCTGCGTCAGGGCGCTGTCGAAACTGGTCTGCTGGTCGTTGTTGTAGCCCTGCTTGGGAATGGTCATCAGGTCGACGGCGTCGGTAAACTTGCGCACGGTGTCGAGATTGGCGTTGGGCGCGGAGATCGCCGTCAGCTTGGCGTCCTCGGCCATGGCGCCGAAGGTATAGACGCCCATGCGGTATTGCTCGGGAAAACGCATGACGGATTTCGCCGTCTGCGTCAGTTCCTGCGTCGCCTTGCGCACGGTGTCGATGCGCATGGAAACACCCAGCTTCTTGGCAAGATTGTAGTAATTGTTGGGATTTCCGGTCTCGTGGCAGGCGAACGCGCATTTGTCGCCGGTATTGGCTTCCATCGTGGCGATGTCGGCCGGCGTCGCGCCGACGCCCATCGAAGGCGTGTTGTCGAGCAGCATGAAGAAATCGATATAGGAGCCGAGCTGATAGAGCGCCTTCGCCGTGCCGGAAATCGGGATGTAGGACTTGCCGATGACGCCGAGGAAGGTGGTCGGCACGCGCGCTTCGAAACTGACGTTGGATGACACGGTATTGGCATTGCGGGTGACGTCGACGTCGAGTTTCAGCGCGCCACTTTCGAATTCTTTCTCCACCGGGTCGGCGAGGCCGCGCGCGGCGAGCTGGGCGGTGAACAGCTTGCGCGCGTCGTCGATGGCGGCAGCGATCTGCCCGTCGGTCATCATCTGGCGCGCGGCGGCGATGCCGCTGGATTTTTCGGCGATGGCGCCGAGTGCTGCGGCATCGGCCGCCGCCAGCATGTGTTCGCGCTGGTCCAGCGCCCGGCTGAAATCGATGGCCAGCCCGACGACGCCGCACAGCGGCAGCGCCAGCAGCGCGGTGATGATGCCGAAATTTCCACCCCTGTCGCGCAACAGCCGGGCGATCTGTCCTGTTCCGCTCATGTTTTCCTCTGATGTCGGGCCGGGCGCCGCCGGTGCATTCCGTCGCATAGCATCCGCGCCTTAATACCCGTCTAAGCAACATCGTTAAGGAACTGCCTCCGCGCCCGCCGCCCGGCCCCAAAAGCCTTGACCCGTGGGCCGTGGCATGGCACCTGTCCGCGTAATTCCAAGACAGCTACAACAGTGATATCGCCGATGACGCCTTCGCTCCTCCCCGACCATATGCACCCGACCCGCTCGTTCCAGGGTCTGATCCTGACGCTGCATAACTACTGGGCGGACAAGGGTTGCGCCGTGCTGCAGCCCTACGACATGGAGGTCGGCGCCGGCACCTTCCATCCGGCGACCACGTTGCGCGCGCTCGGCCCCAAGCCGTGGAAGGCCGCCTATGTGCAGCCATCGCGCCGCCCCTCGGACGGCCGCTACGGCGAGAACCCGAACCGGCTGCAGCATTATTACCAGTATCAGGTCATCCTGAAGCCGAACCCGTCCAACCTGCAGGAGCTCTATCTCGGCTCGCTGGAGGCCATCGGCCTCGATCCGCTGCTGCACGACATCCGCTTCGTCGAGGACGATTGGGAAAGCCCGACGCTCGGCGCCTGGGGTCTCGGATGGGAGTGCTGGTGCGACGGCATGGAAGTCTCGCAGTTCACCTATTTCCAGCAGGTCTGCGGCATCGAATGCGCGCCGGTCTCGGGCGAGCTGACCTACGGCCTCGAACGCCTCGCCATGTATGTGCAGGGCGTCGACAACGTCTACGACCTCAACTTCAACGGCCGCGAGGGCGACGAGAAGATCACCTATGGCGACGTCTTCCTGCAGGCCGAGCAGGAATATTCCCGCCATAACTTCGAATATGCCAATACCGAGATGCTGCATCGCCATTTCATCGATGCAGAAAAGGAATGCCAGGCGCTGCTCGCCGCCGGAGCGCCCGGCGATACCAACGCCCTGCACAAATGCGTGCTGCCGGCCTACGACCAGTGCATCAAGGCGTCCCATGTCTTCAACCTGCTCGATGCGCGCGGCGTCATCTCGGTGACCGAGCGCCAGGCCTATATCCTGCGCGTGCGCACGCTGGCGAAAGCCTGCGGCGAAGCCTTCCTGCTGACCGACGCCGGCGGCGCCAACTGGGTCAAGGCCGCCTGATCGGCAATCGCCCCTCTTCCCGCGCAAGTCGCGGGAATCATTCCCCGTAAAAGACCATTCCGTTTCGCCAAAACCTTAGGTAACACTAGGGGACGGCAAGCGTCGGTGCGGCGCGCCCGAAGCAAAACGGGGACGAAACGGTGATCTACGTTCTGATTGTCGTCGCGGTCATCGCGATCTACGTCATTTTGATCTATAACGGTCTGGTCAAGGCCCGGCAGATGGCCCAGGAGGCCTGGTCGGGCATCGACGTGCAGCTCAAGCGCCGCGCCGACCTCATTCCCAATCTGGTCGAGACGGTCAAGGGCTATGCCTCCCATGAAAAGGACACGCTGCGCGAAGTGACGGAACTGCGCACCCGGGCGCAATCCGTGCCGCCGGGCGATGTCGCCGGCCGCGCGGCGGTGGAGGGCGCGCTGTCGCAGGCCATCGGCCGGCTGCTAGCGGTCGCCGAAGCCTATCCCGACCTCAAGGCCAACCAGAATTTCGCTGAGCTGCAACGCTCGCTGGAAGGCGTCGAAGGCGAGTTGCAGATGTCGCGCCGCTACTACAACGGCGCCGCCCGCGACCTGAACGTCAAGGTCGAGAGTTTTCCCTCTAACCTGATCGCCGGCCCCTTCGGCTTCAACAAGGCGGCCTTCTTCGAGATCACCAACGAGGCCGACCGCGCCGTGCCGACGGTGAAATTCTGAACCCGCGCCGGGGGAGTTGTCGTCATGACCCGCTTCTTCGCCGCCATCCTCGGATTTTGCGCGCTCTGCCTTGTCGCGGCCGGCGCCAGGGCCGAGGAGTATATCGCCGCCTTCGACCAGCAGATCGTGCTTTCGCGCGATGGCACGATGACGGTCACCGAAACCATCGACGCCAATGGCGAGGGCCGCGACATCAAGCGCGGCATTTTCCGCGATTTTCCGCTGACCATGGTCGATGCGAAGGGCCGCAAGCAGACGGTGGATTTCGACCTGCGCTCGGTCGAGCGCGACGGCAACAAGGAGGACGATCATACCGAAAGCATTTCCGGCGGCATCCGCATCTATATCGGTAATAAGGACGTGATCCTGCCGCCTGGCATGCATCGCTATCGTCTGACCTATACTACCGGCCGCCAGATCCGCTATTTCGCCGATCACGACGAGCTTTACTGGAACGTCACCGGCAATGGCTGGCTGTTCCCGATCAATGCCGTTTCCGCCAGCCTGACGCTGCCAGAGGGCGCGAAGGTGCTGGATACGATCTATTTCACCGGTCCCCTCGGCGCCACCGGCAAGGATGCCACGGCGAAGGCCTCCGGCAACCATGTCGATGTCTCGACCACCCGACCGCTCGGGGCCGGCGAGGGCCTGACCTTCGCCGTCAGCCTGCCGAAGGGCGTGATCGACCCGCCGAGCGCGGCGCAGAACGCCGCCTGGGCGCTGCGTGACAGCATGGCCTATGTCTTCGGGCTCGGCGGCTTCGCCGCCGTCTTCCTCTATTACCTCTGGTCCTGGGTGAAGGTCGGGCGCGATCCGAGCGCCGGCGTGATGGTGCCGCGCTGGGATGCGCCGGACGGGATTTCGCCGGCGCTGGTCAACTATATCGACAACAAGGGATTTTCCGGCGGCGGCTGGACGGCCTTTTCCGCCACCGCCATCAATCTCGCCGTGCGCGGCTATGTGGTGCTGGAGGATCTGACCGGCTCGGTCTCCATCCGCCGCACCGAAAAGCCGGTGACCGAAAAGCTGGAAACCGGCGAAAAGCGCCTGCTCGATACGGTGCCTTCCCCCGGTGCGACGCTGAAGATCGACAAGGCCAATGGCGCGCGCATCAAGACGGTCGGCGAGACGTTTCGCGCCGCCATCGAGAAGGAGCATCGCGGCGAGTATTACAGGGCCAATATCGGCTATATCGTCCTCGGCGCGGCGCTGAGCCTCGCCGCCATCGCCGGCGTGGTCTTCCTCGGCGGCCTGTCGGATACGGCGATGGCGATGCTGGTCGGCGGCGTGGTCGTCGCCGTCGTCATCGGCTGGATTTCGCTGTCGCTGATTTCGGGGACGCGCAAGATGAATTCGCTGGTCGCCCGCATATTTCTGATCATCGTCGCCGCCGTGCTGATGTTCTTCGGCGCCGGCATCCTGCTGGCGATCGCCGCCGGTGCCTATGTCGAGCTTGGCGATCCGCATGAATACCTGCCGGTCTATGGCGTCGGCGGCATCGCGCTGCTCAACATCCTCTATTTCTTCATCATGGGCGCGCCGACACCGCTGGGACGGCGGATGATGGACGGTATCGACGGGTTGCGCCAATACCTGACGCTGGCCGAGAAGGACCGCATGAACATGGCCGGCGCCCCCGCCATGTC
>JAFKJU010000106.1 GCA_017305935.1 Hyphomicrobiales bacterium
TGGAAGGCAGCAAGGCCGACGCTGCTGGAGGCAGCAGTGACGATGACGAAATCGCCCTCGCCGAGTTTCGCCTGCTCCACCAGCGCACCCCAGGCGGTGACATACTGCATCCACACGGCCGCCGCTTCCTCGAACGACAGCGCCGCCGGCATGATCGAGCGCGAGTGTGATGATGCGATTCCTGATATCGTCGGGGATACGGTTCCACACCCGTGACGGCGCTGATGTCCGGTCTTCCAGCCCCTCGACACCGTGGGTCTGGAAGCGATCATACCAGCGATAAAAGGTTGGTCTTGGAATGCCGAGCTTGTCGAGGGTTTGCCTGGCTGGCAGATGAGACCCCTCGACCAGCCGGATGATCTCGAGCTTTTCGGTGGCGGGATATCTCATTCTTCGTCGCCCCCATCCGCGATCATGCTTTTTTTAAGCAGGCGGTTTTCCAGGGTGAGGTCGGCCAGCGCCTCTTTCAGGTCGCGGCTTTCACGGCGTAGCGCCTTGACCTCATCGCTGGTGGCCGAGCGGGCAGTGTCTCCGGCAAGCCGCTTCTTGCCCGCTTCGAGGAATTCCTTCGACCAGCTATAATACAGGCTCTCGGCGATCCCTTCGCGGCGGCAGATCGCGGCAATACTGTCTTCACCGCGCAGACCTTCCAGCACAATGCGAATTTTCTCCTCCGACGAATGCAGCTTGCGCGTCGCGCGGCGAATATCCTTGATCGTCTTCTCGGCCGACGATGTCTGCGGCCCGGTTTTCTGTCTCATCTTCGCTTCCTTTGAATGAGCTACGATGAGCCGAGAATCCTCTCTTCTCAATTAAACCAGTTCTGTCTCATAGGCGTTGATGGCGGACAGCCTCGATGGTTCGTCGCAGGTGCGGGCTCGGCACCTTCGCGTGCGGGCGGCACGCCTCGATCAACGGTTCCAGTTCAGCCCACTGTTCGTCGCTCAGCATCTCAGCTTTCCCTTGGCGGAAAAGCCACCGACATAGAGTCAGGTGCAGGCGCTAACAGGCCCTAGTCGAGCGTCTGCCCGTCCTGGTCGCGCAGATCGTTGTGGATCGCCACCGCGGCGCGCGAGCCGGTGCCCATCGCCGTGCCGATCTGGTCCAGCCCATCGACCGCGTCGCCGGCGGCATAGACCCCGTCCAGGCTGGCGCGCTGGTGGGGATCGGTCGCATAGCACTGGCCGCCGACCAGATCGGTCCCCAGCATCCGCCCCAGGTCGTTGCGGGTGTGCGACCCCAGCGCGGCATACAGCGTGTCCATCACCTCGGTCTGCCCGTCGGCCAGCGTCAGCACCACCCGGTCGCCCGAGAAGTCGAACCCCGAGACGGGTGCCGCGACGACGCTGATCCCGGCCGCGTCGGACTGCGCCTGGGCGTCGGGGTCCAGCCCCTCGCCGGTCAGCGAGATCATCACGATGTCCGGGCTGTAGGTGCGCAGGAACAGCGCCTCGGCCAGGGCGTGTCGGTCGCCGCCCAGCACGCCGATGCGCTTGCCGGTCTGTTCGAACGCGTCGCAGATCGGGCAATAGCGCAGCAGGCCGCGGTCGACGGCGTCGGCGTGCACGTCCTCGGGGACCGGCGGGCGGTGGTTGACCACCCCGGTCGCCAGCAGGACGGTGCGGGCGGTGATCGGGCCTGCATCGGTCTGGGCGGTGAAGAGCCGGCCGTCGCGCCGCAGCCCGGTGACTTCCCCTCGGCGCAGATCGGCCCCGTAGCGTCGCGCCTGGTCGGCCATGTTCTCCAGCAGGTCGGCGCCGACCACGCCCTGCGGATAGCCCGCGTGGTTGTGCGACCGCGGGACCATCTTCAGCCGCCCCTCGCCCTTGTCGACCAGCACCACCTTGCGGTGGAAGCGGCCCAGATAGATGGCCGCGGTCAGGCCGGCCGGGCCGCCCCCGACGATAAGGCAGTCAATCCGTCCGGCGGTGGGGGCGTCTGGCATCGGGTCTCCTTCTGCGCGGGTGGGGCGCGACGGGGCGGGGCAAGGGGGTTCAGCGCATCCGCAACGCGCCGTCGATGCGAATCGTTTCACCGTTCAGATAGGCGTTCTCGACGATGAAGGCGGCCACCGGTGTCTCGAAAGCAGTGGCTCTAGAATACGAGTTTCCTGTCCCCGATCTCAAATAGAAAAAGCAGCACTCGAAGGTATGATCGATGCCCCAGCCCGACATCTCGATCAGCACTTGCTGGATGGGCTTGTCATGGTCCTTGGGGTTGATGCACTCGGTCGCACCGAACTGGCGTGCCAGCTCGAACTTGGACGGATTGGTGTCGATGGCGATGA
>JAFKJU010000107.1 GCA_017305935.1 Hyphomicrobiales bacterium
AAACGCCAAGTTGCCTGCTTTTCGCCGATTGCTGCTCTGCCGTAAAGCGCCCGGCCTCACCCCTCTGCCAATCCACGGCCCAGCCCATGGCAACCATCCATCCGTTTACACTGCTTCCGTCCGAACGAAGGCAGTTGGCGAGGGATCGGACAGTCGCAAGAGCGGCTGGCCGCCGACACCGGCGTTGATCGAGCCTATGTCAGCGAACTGGAACGCGGCCTAGGCAATGCTTCCGTCGATCTGCTCGACCGTTTAGCCGAGGTATTGACGGTGCCTCTGTCGGAGTTCTTCGTGGAGCCTCCGGACCCTGATAACCCGCCGCCGGCTCTACGCAGCGGGCGACGCCCTAAGAACGGCTAGTCTGGAAGCCTATTGGCAGGCGCGGCTTGCTCGGGTGCGGTCCCTGCCGATCACGATCGATAAGATCCTGGATTGATTAGCCGATGTGAGCATCCGCCGTGCCGGGTCTATAGCCGGTCTCAGCCATTCTCCGGTTCTTGGCCTGGCTTGTAGCTGGGCTTTGCTGGCGGAACGATATAGCTCAACGTAACGATCTCCGCGACGATCAGTCCAGCACGCCAATTCCAGAATGCCAAGACGAACGCTGCCCAATAGGCTCCGGCAGTGACGGCGAATTTGAGAGTTGTCCGCCTGAGGTAGGCGTCCGTCAGGCGCTGGTCTGGAAGCCCCCTCGCGGTTGCATAGACCCAACGCACGAACCACCACGTCGCCGGCGCCGCTGCCACGCCCAGATAGGCCAAAACGGCGGTCTTGCTTTCCGCGTCACCGCCGAGATGCTCGATGAGCGGCCGCGCAGGAAATGGCGTGATGCTGACAGCAGCAAGAAAGCCGATGCTCAGCAGATTGTAGCCATGATCGGTTTTTTGCAGAAGCTTGCCGGTTAAGTGGCTGGAAGTCCAGTAAAGGCCGATCAGGATCACGCTAAGAGCGTAGGCCGCATATTCCGGTGCCAGCTTTAGGTATGCCGCTGCTAGGTCGCCGTCAGTCGGCTCTGGTGCGTGTAGTTCGGTCACCGGGAGGGTGATGGCAATTGCCAGCACCGCGTCGATGAACGCCTCGAGGCGATCCGATTTGCGTTCGGTTGCTTTGAGAGAGGATGTCGCCATCTGACGCTACAGCATTTCGAGTGGGCGACGGCCCGCTGACCGGGGAAATGCCGCGTCGAGTGTCGCAAGGTCGGCGTCTGAGAGCACGATATCCGCGGCCGCGCGGTTCTCCCGCACGTGTGCGATCGAACTCGCTTTCGGGATGGCGATGAGGCCATCGTGCCGCAACGTCCAGGAGAGTGCCACTTGGGCAGGGGTTGCACCGACCTCGGCTGCGATCTTTTCGAGGGCGGGATGGCTTGAGAGTCGTCCCTGCTCGACAGGACTATACGCCATCACTGGCACTTTATGCTCGGCGAGCCACGGCAACAGGTCCAGCTCGGGGCCTCGACGGACGAGATTGTAGAGGATCTGATCGGTCACGCAGCCATCTCCGCCGGCAGCGACAAGCTCGTCCATATCGTCGGTATCGAGGTTGCTGACACCCCAATGCCTAATTTTCCCCGCTGATTTTAGCGCCTCCATTGCCTCTATCGTCTCCGCGAGCGGCACTGATCCCCGCCAGTGGAGCAGGTAGAGGTCGAGCCGATCGGTGCCGAGCCGCTTCAGGCTCGCCTCGCACGCACGGGCAAGGCGGGAGCGCGATGCGTTCTGTGGATACGCCTTGCTGACGAGGAATAACTGGTCGCGACGGTCGCCGAGCGCTTCGCAGATCAGCGTTTCCGCCGCACCATCGCCGTACATTTCAGCGGTATCGACGAGCGTCATGCCCAACTCGACACCGGCGCGTAGCGCAGCGATCTCATCGGATCGCCGCTCGGCACGTTCGCCCATCTTCCAGGTGCCTTGACCCATTGAAGGAACCACTTCCCCGCCGGGCAATGTCACGTGTTTCATGTGCTTTCGTCCTATGAGATGAGTTCGACTGTTCGGTCGCGGGAGGCGGATTGGCAGATGACCACCATGTAACGATCATATCGCGGCCGGCCATCGATCGAGTGCCATTTTGGCGATGGAGAGCAGTTCGTTGATCGTAGCGCCGTCGCGGGCCTGAACGGACATGCCTTCCATGACCGTATTGATGAATTTGCCTAGCACGGCCGGATCGGTGTTGGCCGCAAGCTCGCCCTGCGCGGCGCCGCGTTGCAGACGCTCGATCAGGAGGGCCTCCGCCGCGATACGCTTGTCGCGCAGCAG
>JAFKJU010000108.1 GCA_017305935.1 Hyphomicrobiales bacterium
GCACGCGCGTGCCCGAGCGCGGTGCGAAGGCCGCGTCGGCGACGAGCACCTCGGCCGCGCTCCCGATGCGCGCGTAGAACGGCTCGCGGGCGAACGCGGCCGCGAGGGCGAGCGTGACGTCGTGCGCGCGGGAGCGGTCCACCGCGATCACCGACCGGTCGTCGTCGCGGCGCACGAGCAGGTGCTCGATGCCGTGCTCGTCGAGGGCGTCGTGGATCGCGACGAGGTCGGCGGTCGTGGCATCCGCGGGCGACAGCGAATCGTTGAGGAGCGTGAACCTGCCCTTGCGCAGGATGACGTCGGGGCGTGCGGTGAGTCGCGGGTGCGACTGGCCGAGGAGGGTGAGCCCGGGCGTCACTCGCTGCCGCGCGGACTGCCGATGGCGTCGCGCAGTCCCAACGCACTCGCCGCCATGGTGCTCCCGCAGCCTTCCTGGGCGCTTATCCACATGAGCGCTCCGTCCGAGCCTGCAAGCCACCAACTCTCGCGATTCCCCGTACTCTCCTCGCTCGGTGCACTCTCGGCCGACACGACGATCTCCGGCCACTGTGCACCTCCCCACTCCTGCGCCCATGCCTGCAACCGCCGGCTGAGCTGTGCCTGCAAAAGGGCAGCCCTGCCGGCACCCTGCCAGTGAATCCGCTTCATCCGCCTAGCCGCCGCGGGTACTGTTGTAGAGCTGCTCGATCATCTCATTGCTCACCGTCATGACACGGGAGCTCGCCTGGTAACCGCGCTGGATGATCAGCATATCGGCGAATTCCTGGGTCAGGTCGATATTCGACATCTCCAGGGTGCCTCCCATTACTTTGCCCAGCCCAGCGCTCATCGCATGGCCAAGTGATTTCCGCTGCGCGTCGGCATTGGAGATCAAGCGGCCTCCATTGAGATCCAGCGTGCTCTCGCTCGCGAAGCTGGCCAATGCCAGGCGCTGGCCTTCCCGCTTCTCACGGGAGCCATATGAAAACCGCAGCACTCCCTTCTCATCGAACGAAATCTCGGTTATACCCAGCACCGAACGCCCGTCGGCCACCGTGCCGGCCACCGTATTGCTAAGACCGGCCAGGCTCGTCGTTCCCTGGAACGTACCGGGAGTACCGAACGATAGTTCCACCGACTGGCTGACACCACCGAACTGAAGCGACAGGGGAATCGAGCCGTATCCCGCCTCCAGTGCCCCGGAGACACTGAAGCGCAGCTCGCCGCTTCCTACTTCGGCTCCATTCTCATCGGTCACTTTGACAAGGAAGCTGTTCGGAGTCACATCCTTGTTGTTGGTGAAAGACACCTTGAATGCATGGCTTTTGCCTGTTGCATCATAGATTGTCAACCCTTCGATCTTTTGAGTGCTCTCCGCCGGAGAGAGATTTCCACTGAAGTTGATCCTGGTCGAAGGTTCTGCAGGTAGCGTGCGATAGGCTTCCAACGAGATCGGCAGAAGATTCCCCGCAGTATCCAGGGCCATTACCTGAAAGCGGCTGACGCTATCGATGAGGAACCCATCATCATCGAACATGAACTGGCCTGCACGGGTGTAGTGCAACTGGCCGGAGCCGTCACGCAGGACGAAGAATCCAGTACCGTCCATCGCCACGTCAGTGGGATTTCCGGTCTGGCGCATGTCGCCCGGACTCGTGCGCAGGCCTTCGCCGGCGATACGTGTACCGTGTTGACGCCCAACGTTCTCAAAGAACGAATCGCGGCCTCGAAAGCCGGGGGTGTTCATATTGGCGATGTTGTTGCTGACCGTATCCAGGCTGCGCGAGAAGCCAAACAGGCCGGAAAGGCTGTTGAACAATGCTTGAAACATGGATCACTCCTATGGCTTTACCAGACTTACTTGGGGTAGACGAACTCCGGTCAAGACGCCTGCCGCGGTGTTGATGGTCAGCTCCGGGCCGGTACTGGTGAACTGGACGGCAGTAACTGTGCCGGCGATGTTTCCGCCAGTAACCTGCATGATGTCGACCACCCTGCTCAGCAGTGCCAAAGCCTGGCTTGAGGACTCCATCGTCAACATGCCTTCCATGTTCATGCCAAGCTGGCGTGATTGCTCGAGATTGCTGAACTGCGCTAACTGGGCCAGGAACTCGCGGTTGTCGACCGGCTCCAGGGGATCCTGGAACTGCAACTGCGAAAGGAAGAGCTTGATGAATCCCTCCTGGTCGATGGTGCTGCGTGCTTGCAAGCTGGTACTGCCGTTGTTGACAACAGCACCAATGGAGTCGATGGCCATGAGC
>JAFKJU010000067.1 GCA_017305935.1 Hyphomicrobiales bacterium
CGCGAGGGAGTGATCGACGAAAGGCCTATCGTGCCCGGCCCCAAAGAGTACGTTGCGTATCGTCATTAAGCCGTGATCAGAGATAAATTCCTACCTCGCCATATCTGGGAAGCCAAACTGAAAAGGTGGGGGTGCCGGCCGCTTGATGGTTTGACGCCTCTTAATACCGCAGAGTGGTGGATTAGGGATTCTTATCCATTCACAGTCCCCGTTGAAGACAATGGGGACTGTGATTTTTGGGCCATCCAAAAATTGGCTCAACTCCATGGACGCCCGCCCAGCGATTGCGACGACGAACCGACCTCGCACTAGTGGATGGGATCACTTCTTCCTCGCTTTCGCTGCCAACCCCTGCATCAAGCTCGACACGCCGGCGCCATCAGCCTTGCTGACGAGCGCATCCGGCTCTCTATCTTCGATCTTGCCGCCCTTGCCGCCTCGCCCTGTCTTCCGCGCGCGCGCCGCGAGGGCGATGTCGTCGACACGACGTATTGCCGCCACTTCCCATGGCCGCATCGAAGCATCCATGAGGGAGGAATAGGCGGCGATCTCAGGAAAGCCGATGGGATTGGCCTGCATGCCGACCTGGCGCGCGCGGTCCAGATCGAGAAACCATTCCCATATGTGGGAAGCGTCGGCGGGCAGTAGGGCCTCTACGGAAGTGCGAGGCGGGCCGAAAGCCGCCTCGGCATAGATGCACAGGCCGTCGACGATATCGTCGATCAGGCCTTCGTAAAATTTCCACGGTCGCCTACGAACGCGTCAACCTGGTCACGAAGCGCAGGCAGGGCCGTGTAGAGCTTGCGGGCGTTTTCCGCATTGCACGGCATTTCCTCGCCGTTGAACTTCACGCCGGACCAGCCGACGGTGCAGAAGACAAGAAGATCGATGCCATTCTCTTCGATCTCGGCTGCCGAGGACTTGGCGCGGTTGCCGCGCTTCAGGCGCTTGTCGATTTCCATCCGCTGGCGCTTGCGCACCTTTTCGGAGTCGGCGCCGAGAAGCTTGATCGTGATGGCATTGCCGGCCTCGTCGCGCAGCACAGTGCCGTCAACGCCGAGAACTTCCATCGCTACGCCTTCATCGGCGAGCGTGGTGGTATCGAGTGCAGAAAGGTCCATTTCAGTTTCCTTTGTCGGGAGGATTGAGTGGCGGGATGCCGACAAACACCCCGCCACGGCCACGTGGCTTTGCGATACCGGTTGTCGGACCGGATTTAGAACTTTGGATTTGTGCGGAGAGCGGGGCTTAGTTGACCCAGCTCCAGTCGATCCGAAGGATAACCCTTCGAATGGTGCCGGCGCTGACGCCGAACATTTCACCGATGACGCGTTGGGATGCGGTCCCTGCCAATGCCCTGATTTCGCGAACGGCGTCTTCGGTCAGCTTGGCATGCTTCACAGCCTCGCCTCTGACCATAGTCCCGTGCACGTACTTATCAGCGTGGTTCTCTGTAGGCGTTTTCCAGGACAGATGTTGTGGATGAACGCAGGCTTCATGGCCTTTGCCGCAGGAATGAGCCGCGTCGTGAAGTTCTGACGGCGCAAGACCGTGAACCTTCTCGCACATCAGCCTTGCCGCAGTCGTCACGCTGCCCGAGTTCTGGCGCCGGACAAAGGCATACCCATTCGCCAGACGCCCGAAAGGCCAAATCAGGCAGTCCTCGCCGTCATGGGCCAGGTGGGATTCCAGCCATCGCAGACCGGCTCCGGGGGACGCGTGCCCGCTGTTCGGATCGCCATGCCTTAGCCATCGCCTATAGTGAGCAGAGCAATAACCGCGAGTGTGAGCATTCTTGCCGCACCCATCAACTGGGCATATACCGGTGTTAGCCATTTCGACCTCCGAACAGGTTGGCTTGGTTAGAACCCGTCGAGAGGTGAGATGCTCGACGGGTTCGCCATTTTAACCCAACTGCTGCATCAGATCAAAGCAGAAGGCACCTCGATAATGGGAGAGTCGATCCCGAGCGAAAAAGACGTGCGGACGACGTTGTCGACCGATCCATAATTGTCGCGCGCCGACATGATCTTGGCGTTGAAGTAATAGACCGAGTCCGCATAAAGCTCGCTCGGCGCGTCGGCGGCCTGTACCTTGATCGGGTACGAAAACTTGGTTTTTTCGGCGGCCTTGAGAGCAATCTGACCCGCGTCGAGAGGATCGCGACCGCAAACAAGCGCAAGCGTGCCTGCGTCACGAACGCCCTTCAGATGGCGCACGCGGCCATCGCTGACGGCGGAGAAGGTGACGTCGGAGCTTTCGTCGCCGAACTCGCCCATGTCCTCGACTTCGCCGATCTCGACCCACGTCAGGGCGGCATATTCCGCGGCAGTATCGGTGGCGGGCAGGGCCGGCGTCACGCAGACGAAGACCTTGGATTCGGAAGCTGTGGTAATCATGTCTTTGGTTCCTTGTTCCCAACAATGAAAAAGGCCTCCGCGAGGAGGCCAAGTTGCCGGCAACGCCGGGTTCGGAGTGATGAGTGGCTACGGCAGCCAAGCCCAAGCCTTTCGATTTATGATGTTCGTCGCGTGCGACTGGTCTATGCCGAATAAGTCGGCAATGTCCTGGTGCGACATGCTGATCGATAACCGCCGTATCTGCCGAACATCATCGCGAGTAAGCCTTGCTGCCCACTGCTTTTCGCCCCGTTGCGCCGTTCCATGGCAGACTTTGTCTGCATGATTTTCGACGACGGTTGCCCACCGAAGATGCTTAGGATGAGTGCATCCTTCGTGGCCTTTCCCGCAAGAATGAGCCGCTTCATGCTGAGGGGTTGGCGGCTCGCCATGGGCGGCAAAACACATGGCTCGCGGCGCTGTTATTCTCTTGCCGCGAAAAGTGACGAGGCCCCGGCCATCGCCTCCAGTGCCATACGGCCATCTGAGGCATCCGTCCCCGTCGTAGTCTTTATGGTCTTCAATCCACTGGGATAGAGCGTTGCGTGCCGCACCCCCGCCGACAGGATCGCCATGGCGAATGTACCGCAGATAATGCTTGATGCAGTATTGCTTCCCCTTGGCCCCGCTTGAGCAACCATCAACGATGCATTCTTCTGGCGACGCACGGTTTGACTTGCCCGCTAGCGGGTCGCCATACCTACGCAGTTTGCGATAATGTGCTCCGCAGTATCCTCTACCAGAGCCAGGCTTTGCTGCATTCTTGTTGCAGCCGTCAACTAAACATGCTTTGAATTTCTCATCCATTCGACCCTCCCATCGGGTTCGTTTTGGTCAGAGCCGGGTGGCTGTTAGAGCAGCTTCCCGGCTCGTTTTTCATAGCATATTCAGATGTTTATTCCAAATTTTTTGCCGCCTCATTCGGCTTCGCCGGATCGGTGGTGTCTTTGGGCTTGGCCTTGCCGGGCAGCGCGCGCATCTCACTGATGTCGGCGACGGGGACGCCGGCAGCTTCGTAGGCCCGAGTGATGTTGGCATAATCGCCGTTGACGTAGACCTTGGTCGCGCCTTCGACCGGACCCGTGAAATGACGAGGGTTAAGCACGGTCCTGCCTTCCGCGCCGGCCACGGCCTCGCGGGTGTAAACGATCTGCATAGGGGTATCCTCGCTAGACGAATGAACGATAGGGGATGGTCGTGGGGAACTGCACTCTGTCGCCTTCCTGCAAAGGCCCCGCGACCCAAGGCTTATTGTCGATCTGGATTTTCACGCCATTGGACACGAGCCGCGTCCCCTTGGCGAAGTGCCGGATGATCCGATCAGCGACATCCAGCGGCTTGACGTAACCAACGCCAGCCTTCCAGTATACCGAGACCTGCAGCAGGCCCTGATGCATCTGGCTGCCCTGCCCGACCGAGAGCGTGTCCGTGCGGTTCGGTAGGAAGGAGACCTGCAGATAGTTGTCCGGCTTCTGCTGACCGGCAAGCGGGAATAGAACGCCGGGATAAGCGATGGGCATCGCCGGCGAGAACGTCAGCGTGCCGAGATGATCGAGCAGAGCAGCAAGGATTACAGCTTCAGTGCCGATTGCCATTATGACCAATCCGCTTCGCCAAGGCTGATGATGCCAACAGTCTCACCCTCACTGGTATTGAGGAGCACGATCAATCCGCCCTCAGCCCCCTGAGGGCTTGTGGAAAATACTCTGCCGTCGATATCGAGCTTATGTGCGCCTTTCGGCATGTGAAGGATGTACTCGACCCCAACCTGCAAATGGATATGCTCGACCGTTGCCTTGGTTTTCAGGGCCATGTATCAATCCTCAATGGCAAAGAAAAAAACGCTCACCGACGAAGACGTCTATGACCGACTGCACGACGCCTACCTGGCGTTGGGCAAGGAACCCGGCGCGACAGTGCCAGGCAACACGACGATTGTGACCGCCCGGATTGCCCTTCAATCCCTGCAGAAGGGACTGCTCATGGCCATCGAGAGCGGCAGCCAAGTCAACTCTTCGATCCTCGACCCTTCGAAGCAACGCGAGCCTTAGCCTCAGCCGTGGCCTCTTCTACGAAGCGCTTCCACTGCTGAGCCGCCAGCCTCGTCCAGCCTCTTGGAGGCTGATTGTATGTTCTTCCTAGGGCATCCGTGCCGACGAAGCCGAACTCCAGTCTGCGCGCATACTCCATGGTGTAGGCCGCGGTAATGCGGTCACCTGCGACAGCGCCCGCGATCTGCAACTGCATGTATGCATCGGTGTATTGCCCCATTCCGTCTTTCTGGGATTTGTCCGGCGCCGGCGCATTCTGGTTGACTAGAACCACGAGCGACGCTCGAAGGAATCCATCTTGGACGGGGGCATTCTCCTGCATGTAAGTGATCGTCTTCTGCGTCGAGAGACGGAAGACGGCATTAATGCGCTTCTCGGTTTGCTGCACCCATTCGTCGACCTGGGACGCAAACCGGCCCTTCCCGCGAGAGACGCGACCGCTTCGTGTGAAGACGCCAACTGTCGGTCCCCGCGCCATCAGTCTAGGTCCGCCAAGAAATCAATCTTCGTTTCCATCCAGCACCGGCAGCACACGATTTCGGATGGGCCGCCAGCCGGGTCTCCTGGGTGCTGGAGGTGCGCGCCGCGTGCCGTCACGAATGCATCGTAAAATCCGACCTCCGCCTTGTTCAGCGCGCTGTGCGTGAACCGGGTGCGCTCATCGAGAAACGCGTGCCAAACCTTCACAACGACCGACGCGGACACGCGGCCTTCGCTAATCGCCTGTTGCATTGATGCCATCTGGCCTTTGTTGAAGGCAGTCATCGTTTCTGTGCGAGCGATGGTCTCACCGCGCAGTTGAAGCAGACGATCCGAGTAGCGCATCGTCAACCTGTTGACCGTCGCCTGGTCCAATTTCGTGCCGGCTTCGATCGCCTTGCGAATGGTGGCATCGAAGCGCTTATCCCTGCGCTCCATACCAAAAACCTTTTCCATCTCTTTCGGGTTTCCAGAGAGAAGGCGCCGGCGCATATTTTCGACGTAGCGAGCCTGGGGCGCGGTTAGCCCTATCACTCCACCTTCACGGCGGCCGGTCACAGGGTTTATTCGGCCGACGAGATCGAGAGCAGTTCGCCGCGGCGCCCGCCCCTGCTCAATTCCATCAGCAAGGATATCGCGGATCACCTGGCGTTGGTCATCCACGATACCTGTGATCAGATTCGAGCTATGGTTCCTCAGCTCATGAGCCGCTGAAGGGTTGCCGATGTCGAAGCGGAAAACAGCGGTCGAACCGTTGTTCTTCGTGACTTTCGGCACCTTTGTAGCGGCTTCCTCCCCGCCAGCCTCGAACACATTCTCGATGGCTTTGGAGAGTGGCCTGAACGAAGAAAAGTCGACGTTGAGCGTTCGTGCCGCCTCCTCCACGTCACCCTTCTGGATGGCCTGTTCAAGTCGGACTTCAACGGCGCGCTGCTCACTACGACTGAGACCGCTGAGACGCATGTTCGCCACGCCCTCATTGAAGGCTGTTTTGACCGTCGGCTCAAGATCATCGAGCAGTTGGCGAACGCGGGTTCTAGACGATGGGCGCTTTGCCATTACTTCCTCGCAAGCAGCTCCCAGAACACGACCAGCCCGCCAGGCTGGAGAGGCTTCACCTCGACGATGGTATGCGGTTCGCCACCGATCAGGACGCGGTCAGTGCGCAGCGGTTCGATGGTCATGCCCTCGGTCGACAGGTAAACCCTGCGGTCGCCGCGAAGAACCAGAGTGCCGTCGATGCTGCTTTCTTCCACATCGAGATCGACCAGCCGGCAAGGAAAGTCCTCGTCCGTCGTCACCGGGTCATAATCCGGACCGCTGACTGTCGTGCGTCGGATCGCGCCGGCCTGCCCGAACTTGGCGATCAACTTGATTGCTGTGCCGCGGCTGCGGGTATAATCGAAGCCGGCCATCAGCGGTCAATCTCCCGCTTGAGCAGCAGGGCGTCATGAGTGAGAACGAACTTGCCCTGAGTTTCCGCTACCAGCCCGCATTGCTGCAGGATTTCCAAAACGCCTCGGTGGCTCAAATCGTCCGCATCGTCGGCGATGTACGGGAAAGTCATGTCCTGCGACATTTCCGCGATGAGTTGAAACAGCGCGCATAGGGCGCCGGCTTTGATCGTGGCCAGCGGGTCAATGGCGTCTTTGGCAGGGACAATCTTCAATCCCGCCTGATCCAGCAGTTCGAGGAAGCGCGCGACGGCATAGTCGTGCCCTGCCCGCTTATAGCTCGACGCCACCTGCCCGATAATCAGGTGCAATTCGTTACGGTCGCGATCCTTCATCGTCACACCACCATGATGCCGGGCATACGGGGCATCAGAAACGGCCAGAGCATCGTCTCGATTGCCGTCACCACCGGCGTTGCCAGCGCGACCAGATCGGCGACAGAGGCGCTCGCGGCGTATTCAATCTCCAGCGGCCCAACCTTCTCACGTTTGACCTGCTCGGACCCGACAATGACGGGCGACAGGCTGCCGGGGTTTGTCAGTTCCAGCCACGACGCTTCATAGGAAGCGCTCACAATAGCAGCCGGAATTTCATTGTCGCCGATTGGCTCTCCCCACTGTGTCACCGCTCCGGTGCGTGGCCAAGCACGCTCTTGTGCGAAACCACCTGTGCGATGGCCGCTTAGCCTCGGCTCAAATCGGTCGATTGCCAATGCGCCTCGATTTCGCGCAGCGGTGATCTTCTCTTCCGTCGTGTCGTCGGAGACCACATGGCCAGCTAGAAGCGCGTAATCGCGGAAACCTTGATTGGTGCCATAACCGGCCATGTTATTCTCCAAGAATCACTCGTCGGCCTTGTGACATAGAGCCACTTACTCAACGCAAGGGGGATTACCGCATGCCCAAACATCTCGTTGTAGCGGTCGATTGGTTTGGACCCTACAAAAGCATCGAAGACGCTCGTGCCGTTATGCGCCAAGACAATTTTGCGCCTGGCTTATATTTCGCCATCGGCAGAACAGACCCTGACGAGGAAATTCAGCCCCAGTACGTCGGCATATCGACTGCCTTGGCATCTAAGGTCGGCAACAGGCATCACAAGCTGGGCAAAATTGACAATCTCAGCTTATGGGTTGGAGAGGTTGGCACTGCCGCCCCCGGAGGAAGAAAGCTGAAGAAGACCCCGCCGACGCTAGACATGGCAGAATGGCTGCTAGCGTTTTTTCTTGCGCCTGCACTCAACCAAAAGAAGACTATCGACATCCCAAACGTTGCGGTCAGTTTGCTTAATCGATGGTGGAAGACTGACTATGAAACCCCTTATGTCCGTCGACCTCATGCGGATTGGCCTGATTTGATTGACTATTTGGGACACTATTATCCAACCAAGATTGTATGGTTCGGAGGGAAGCTAAAGCGCGTCCCTCCGATAATCCCATCGGCCTAAACATCCGGAACTAGTTCACAGCGCCAGCTTGGCGTCGATCAGCTCTTTGAGCTTTTCGGTGGAGATGTTCTTGGCATAGTCGATGCCAAGCTCGGTTGCGTGCTTCTTCAGTTCCTCGCGGTCGTCGCTCGCGTCGTCAACGGTATCGCCGCCCTCGACGGTCAGATGTCCGGCATCGATCCAAGCCGCCACGACTGGATGGTCTTTGACCTCGTTCCAGTCCTTGGCGTCTGCGGTCAGCGACTTTCCGCCGTCAATGACGGGGCCGCCCGGGATGCCGAAGCCGCCCGGACGATTGTTGGTAATGGTAACCTTGCTCATGTCGCTTCTCCTTAAATACCGTCGAGGTAGCGAGCGGCGCCCGGTCGACGCCATTCGACGCCACCGAAGCGGAAGATGCCCGGCACTTCGTATTTCAGAAGGCGCTGTTCAGCCTGAAGCCAGCGGAGGGGCATCGGGATATGAACCTTCACGACATCCGGCGTGCGGCGATAGGCGACCATGCGCTGCGTGCTGCCTGCGCCAGCCGTTTCCAGGCCGAAGACGGCGCGGATTTTGAGCGGCTGACCGGTGCGGATGGTATAGATATTCACGCGCTGGATATGCTCCAGAATCGTGGTCGTCTGCGTGTTGTCGAGGCGGCGGGTCGCGATGTAGGCATAGCGATCCTGGCTCAGCAGAAGCGTGTCAGCCTGTTCGATGCCGTTCGAGGCGGTAAAGACCACGCTCAGCACATCGTTGATGTCCTTCACGATCTCGTCGACAGTCTTCGTGGGCCACGTCGCCGTGCCGCCCGCGCCGTTAGGCGCCGTCAGCGCGGTAACGGAGGTCGAGTTCAGCAGGCCGGTGAGGCCGAGCTTGGACCGACCGAGGAAGCAGAGATTATCGACGAACTGCTCGTACTTGCGGCGGGCAGCATCAGCGCGGGTATTGTCCAGGCGAATGCCGTATGCCTGAGCATGGGCAAGCTCCTGAAGATTGTACCGGTAACCGATACCAGCCATGTAGACACGGCTGTCGCCCTTATCGAGCTTGAAATCGACGAACGGAATGTCGTCGCCGTCCGCAGCGAATTCTCGTGCCTGGCCGACGTCATCGCCCATGGAGAAGAAGTCGATGTTGGTTGTCCATTCCGGCGCGGAGTTGTCTACCGGCACCAGTTCCCGATACTGAAAATCGGGGTACTGACGAGCGTAGATGCCCGGCTCGATATAGTTCTGCGCGGTGCGAAGAAAGTTAAGCGCCAGGGCCGGCGCATCCATGGTGAACATGCTTGTTCTCCTTACTTGGTTACGCCAAGGCGGAGACGTGCGAGCTGGTTATTACCGCTCGTGACGCTGGCCCACTCGGCATTTTCGATAAGCTGGTTTGCCGACGAATTCGACACGTTGGTGAATGTGCCGGTCGGGGTCATGTAAACGGGGTCGCCCTGTGCGACCGCGACAAGCGCGGTGACCCAGATAGAGCCCGTCTTCATCAGGCTGATCTGGTCAAGCGGCTTGTAAACCTCGCCGTTGGCAAACGGCAGGGTGCGGTCGACCACGGCAACGCCGGCAAACTTGCCGATTGCCGCCGGGAGTTTCACGGTATCTTCCGCAGTGTCAAAAATTACGCCGCGACCGAAGGGGATATCACCGGAGCCGGATGCGACCACCATGGAGATGACCCAATGCGGCTCAGTCGTTGCGATCATGCCCGGATAACCGGCCGGCGTGTCGCGGCTGTAGGATACGGTCGGGAAAGCCATTATGCGGTCTCCTTATTGCCCATCCAGGCGTGGCGATCATGCTGCTTCATGGCTTCGTAGGCCTTCGCAGAGTCGGTGAGGTTAGCCGGGCTGGTGACACCGTCGGCGATGACGCGGGCGAACGGATCGGCGCCGGCATTCTTCTTGGCATCCTCGACCAGGATGTCGAAGCGGGCGTCGATATAGGCTTCGGCCTTCCCGGCAATGGAGGCATCGCCAAGCTTGGCCGCGACTACAGCCTTGCGGATGGCGCCGTCGGTCAGGCCTTCGGTCTTGACGTCCTTGGCAATGAATTTGGCGACGGCGACGAGATCGGCCCGCTCCTGAACACGCTTGTCGAGATCGGCGTCGGACAGGACTTTGGCCTTCAGGGCGTCGATCTCGGCATCCTTCTTGGCGAGGTCTGTGTCCTTGGCGGCGAGTGCCGTCTGGTGCGCCTTCTCGGCGTCGGTGAGTTTGGTATTGGCATCGGCGAGCCGCGACTGCAGCGTGGCGATGACCGTGGCGCCCTGGTCGGTCACCTCGACCGGGATACCATCGACGGTTACCGTCTTCAGGGTCATTTCCTTCTCCTTTGAAGGGTTGTGGTCATTGACAGGGCTTGCGCCCCACGGAACCGCACCGTCACCGATGCGAGCTTTTGAACCGGCCCTGGCACGGTCGACGATGGCCAGGTGGTTGATCTTGATGTTCGTCTGCGTGGCATTGAACGGCTGGCCATCCGGCGTGACGCCGTCGCCCCAGACCAGCTCACATACGTAGCCGGCCGACAGTTCTCGCTTGCCGCTCTCGACAGCTTGAATGGCCGATGCGTCCTTGAGGATCAGCGGAAGATGCACCCACTCCCCATCCTTCTTGGCGGCGGTGCTGACCTCGCCGACGGCGAGCGTCTTCCAATTGTCAGCCGTAACGGCCTCGGCAGGGTGATCCATGGTCACCGGGGCATGCGTGAAGCTCTGGAGGCTGGCATCGGCGAAGACCTGATCGGCCGGGCGATAGACCCGCACCACGTCCAACTCTGGCTTGCCGACCTCATCGCCCGAATAAAGCTGAATGCCAGTTCGCACCGACCGGGCTTCGGCAATGAGGTATCCATCGGCCGTCCGGCGCGTGCCGGACACCGCTACAGCGTCGGTGAAATTCATTGAATGCCCTCACATGGCTATGGACGCAGCATCGGCAAATACGCAATAATCTTCCCCAATTTCGGAGAAAACGATGGCTTTAATTCCCTTCACCCAGCACGATGGTTCAGAAATATTCATCAGCACTGAGCATGTTATCTATGTGAAGCAATACACTGAAACCGTGTGGGTCGGCCTGAGCGTCCCGTCTAGCAACGGTCACCCGTACGTAATCTATCTTCAGGGTAGCGCCGATGAGATTCGTAAGAAGATAAACTCTCACAGCTCTTAGTATCAAACCTGCAATTCTTCAGAAGGCTTAGCGGCTTCCTGCGCGGCTGCTGCGGCGGCAAGCTCTTCCTCAGACGGCTCCTGCTCGCTCAGCTTGCCGTAGTCCTCGATCGCCGCGTCCAGCCCAGGCAACACACCGTCCTCGACAAGACGATTGACGAGTGCGTCCGAGACAGCCTCGCGTGGGATGATCTCCTGCCCCGTCCCCGTACCTACCAACTGGCGAGCAGCGTCGGCCGTGGTCTTAAAGATATCGGCCCGCTCCTTCTCGCTCATCTGCTCCAGAGGCGACCAGCGATAATGGGCGTCGGGATCGCGGACGTCAGCAGAACGCTTCAGACACTCGTCGAGCCGAACCATCGCCGGCTGAAGCTCAAGCTCCTGCATCGACTGGATCCGGTCATGGTAATTCTTCATGTCCGACGTGCCAGTCGAATTCATGCCGGCCGGCGATTGGCCCAAAAGGCGCGTAACCGGAATGTCAGCAGCGCCGGCGACGATCTGCAGGAACGACATGAGCACGTCGGGGAGACCTGACAGGTTCGCCGTCTTGCTCTCGTATTCCTCTTCCTTGTCAAGGATGAGTGTGCCGTTGATGCCCTTGGCAGTGTTCGCCAAGGTGTAGCGCTCCAGAAGCTTGGCGCGATACTGCGGGTTGTCGAGCGATGCCATGAATTCAGGCACGCGGATGATATCGATCTTCGCCTCGAAAATGAGCGAGGCGATGTTTGCTGCCGTGCTGTCAGCGTTCTTGATTGCATCAAGCGTCGACTGAAGGATGCTGTCACCCCAGCCCTGCCACGGGTTCCCAGTTATCTCGTCATCGGCCGGCATGGCACCTGTGAAGATAACCAGTCGCGACGGGTGAATATCGAGCCGCAAGCCATTCTCGCCGGCCAGGGTGTAGACCTTCGGCTTGCCGTAGAATTCGGATTCCGGGTTGCGATCGATCTCGCCGGCCGAAAGCTGACGGCGGGTGATCACATTGAGGTATCGGACCCCGCCTTTTTTTACCCGCTCCATATCAAGCGGCTGTGAGACATCCGGGTCGCCGGCTCCGATGTAAAGCGCAGCGCCACCGAAAAGCCGGGCCTTCTTCGAAGCCTCCAGCACCTTACCCTTGATGTTCAGACGCTTCTCTTCGTTCTCAATTGCCTCGATCTGCGGCTTCTTTGCCTGCCAATCGCGCCATTTTCGGCAACTGTCGAGCGCGGGGATATCAACGATCTTCCGTGGCAGCCACGCCGTGCTGTAAGCGGAAATCAGCTGCTCATCGGAAAGGACCGCGTTCGTATAGAAGACGGTCGCGGCCTTGTCTCGTTCGGTGCCCATACGGGAAACGAGGCTGGTCAAGCTGTCGCGGACCAGCGAAATGACGTTTGCCATATGAACCTCAGATATTTGCGAGTGTGAATGTCGAGCCGGTGATGTTGACATTGTCCGCGGCGATCACCGCATCAGCGAGGTTATGCGACTTTACGCCCAGGTCTTTCTTGAGCTTCGCCTTCGGCACGACGCGCTTCTTGCCGTCGCTCTCGACCCACCAAGGGACGCACAGCTCAGTGAAGAGAGCGTCGAGCTTTTCCTTGCCCATCGCAGCCGAGAACGACAGAACATCCTCAGGCTTGATCGCATGGCCTCGGGTGATCGCGTTGAACGTCAGCATGGCGCGGCGCGCGGTATTGGCCCATGCCTGTGCCTTGAGGTTTCGGTACTCGTCCTTGTTGAGCGGGCTGTTCTTGTTCAGCACGTCGCTTGGCTTGTCAGGATCCATGACCGCGCCGCCGGCATGAAAGGCGTAGTGCTTGACCTTCACGTCGTTCGCTTTGTTCTGCTCGTCGATGTAACCGCCAACGAAAGCGCCGACGCCGATCGTGTCGTACGACACCGTCGCGCCGGCGAGTTTGGCCTTGGCCCACACCTTCTTCGCGTTCTGGACTAGCTCATCCTTTCCGGACGACCAGTCGGAAGCATCGGTGAAAACGCCGCCGATCTTGTCCGCCGTCGCGCTCTTGTCCTCGCCGTCGTCGGCAGGGTCGAAGCCGATGATGTTCCGGCCGGTCAGTTCGATCTTGAGCGTCTTGTCCGCATCGACACAGGCGTCCAGCCAACGGCGCTTGAAGATCGAAAGCTCGCTGTCGCCAAGAGGGACGCCGCCGTAGATGTGCTCGAAAAGCTCGGGGTCGCGCTCCGCCATGCTGGCGATGTCGCGCTTGGCTTTCTCGGAAAGAAACGGGTTCTCCGTATAGTCGATCTTGTGAACAACGCAGTGCGGCGGCGTGTTGACGACGAAGTTCTTCCACACATAATCGGTGACGAACTTCGGGTTGAACAGCAGGATCGCGAGACTGTCCTCTTTACGGATCGTCGGCGCGATGACTGACCACTGCTCCTCGGTTAGCTTCTCCGCCTCTTCCACCCAGAGAATGTCGATGTCGGACGTACCCTTGATGTCCTCAAGGTTTCGCTCGATGCCGTAGAAGATAAATTCCGCGCCGGTACGGCGATGGATGATCGTCGTCTTCTGGACGTCGAATGCATGCTGCAGGCCGAGGTGGGTGATGGCCCACTTCAATTCGGTATAGACCGATTCCTGAATTCTGTTCTGGAAGCGGCGGATGCACAGAAGGCGCATTCGAACGCCGACGTGATCGACCAACCGCACCAACTGGCAAGCCGTGTCGCGTGTCTTCGAGCTGGACCGGCCGCCATGAAGAACCGCGATGTCAGCCGCGCCGCAAAAGACCTTCTCCCAGAAATCGAATAGCGCCGGGTTTGTAAGCGTCGCGGCTGCGATCAGTCCTTCGTCTCTTGCCGCAGCACCTCGCGCCATGTCCTCGTCTCTGTCTGGATTGGTCCGCCGTCGGGGCCGGAGTGCTCGTGCTTCTCGACGAACATGCCAAGGTGCTTGCCGATATCGACCAGCGCACCCTTCTTGTCGTGAAGCTTCAGCTTGATGCCGCCGGTCGAATTCTGGCTGACCTCTGCAATGGCGCCGGCCGTGTCGTCGTCGATCTCGTCGCTCGAAATGAGCTGCACGTTGTTGGTGACGACATTCTTGATCACCAGGACATCGCCGCCATCAGGGTTATCCTCTTCCGTCACCATCGTCCCGGTCCACTTGATGGCCTTGCGGATGTCGGAGAAGCCGATCTTGGCAAGCTCTGCCAGAACGCGTTCCTTGGTGATGGCAAGCTTCTCTATGGCCTTTTCGGTGGCCTTGCGTTCCACCGTTTGCTCCCATTCCAGAAGCTCAGCAACACGCTGTACGATGTTGTCTTTGTGCTGTAAGCGCGACGCATTCCCACGGTCAGGTTTGAACCCTGCGGCGGCATATGCGTCATCTGCTGTTTTTCCTTGTGCCAGCGCTTGAGCAAAGCGCTCATGGCGTGCATTCTTGAGTGCTGGCATCAATCAGACCTTGGAGGGAAAATGGAAGAGATACGGAAGCGCTATGAGCGAATTGAACAGATCAACTCAGAGATCGTTGCTCTTAAGCCTGAATTCTTGGCCTCCACTCGCGCCGATATTGCGATCTGGGCTGACAAATTGGCCCCGCTTTTCGAAGAACACCATAGGCTAAAGACCGAGATTGACGCGCTGTTGGCTTCCAACGGCTGAGTGGCTAATAGCTCTCTCCGCTGGAATGGGGCGCTAGGCGGCGATCAGACCACCACGACGAACAAGGTCGATATTGCGGGCGGCCTTACGGGCACGCTTGGCCCTTGCTGCCTCGATGCGGGCGTTTGCTGCGGATCGTTCAGCAACGGTCGGCTTGCGCTTCGCCGGCGGGATAAACGGCACCGAGAGATCGACCTGCCCACGGCGCACCGGCTGCGGGGCAGCACGAGACAGACCGAACGATGCAAAGGTGCTCAACGCGGCTGCGGCAGCAGCAACGGCAATGTTTCTCATTTCTCTGTATCCATCCGGCGAAGGCCGCGGGGTTTATGATTTCGGCTCGTCTGCCATGATGCGTTCGATCCTTGTGGGATCGCATTGCTCGTCCACAAGGAACTGTCGGACACCGCCATCCCAGGTGCGGATATCGGCGAGGAATTCCTTTAGGC
>JAFKJU010000068.1 GCA_017305935.1 Hyphomicrobiales bacterium
TTCTGCACTTTCGGCAAGGATCCGCGCCTTCTCCTCGTCGGTCCAATTCCGCCGCTGGCGTCGACCCGTGATCACCTCGATCCGACGATACTTTCCCTCATGCCTGGCTTCATGCATGCCTTCATCCATGGCTTCAAGCATGGCATCAGCGCGATCTTCGACCATCCCGTTCCGCTCCTATCGGTGAAGGAGCTGTTCTCGCGGCCGCGATCGCAAAAGGAAAGGTGGGGTGTTCGTCGCGCTCACGGTCGTTGGCGGTCCGTGACGGTTGCCCCCGCACCGTTCCAGTCAGTGAACCGGGCGAAGTTACCAAATGGCGCATCAGTATATTCAACGGATACCAGATGCTCAATCGCAGCAGGTGGCGTGACCAGCTTCACGGGCACAAAAGTCTCCGGAATGATAAACGCTGGCACAAAACCGTCGGTTTGTTTCTTGGCCATGCAAACCCTGTTGAACGATTTGCGCCAACGGTCTCACAGGGATCGGCTGATGCTACTAACGGGCTGTGGCCGACGCACGGCCTCTTCGCACATGGCTTCCTGCACGACCGCAGCTTCTCATCTTCCGTAAATCGACGCCATCGTCCTGTGTTGATCACCTCAAGACGGCCCGCCCGAAACCCGCTGTCTCCTTCAAAAATCTCCATGTTGGCAACTGTCGGATGAAGCGAAGGATGTCTTGGAAAAAGCCCTAAAATGCCGATCCCACATTGCACGTTGATCAGCATAGCTTGAAACAAACTTACGAAACCGTAAGCCGTGCTCAAAGTGCCGGACAATATAGACACCCATCTTGCATTGCGGTTCGCACGGCGGGCCGTAATGTAACAAGGAGATAAGTCATGAGAAAATATACGGCGCTTTCAGCGGTTCTCGTTGCCCTGACGCTGGGTGGCGCGAGCGCTACGGGAGCCTTGGCTGCCGGCCAGGACGACAGCAAGGAGTACGCCAGCCTCGAAACGGCAAAGGTCAGCCTCTCCGACGCGATCGCCGCGGCGGAGAAGGCGTTCGGCGGCAAAGCCGTCAATGCCGCGCTCGATCCCGAGCAGAACCAGCCCACTTACGAAGTGGAACTGATGACCGCGAATGGAAGTCAGACGATCGCGGTCAACGGCCTCACCGGCGAAGCTGCTACCACCGCCGATACCCATGACAAGGGTGAACATGCCGACGGCGAAGATAGCGAGTAATATCGCCGAGCTCTCAAAGACGATGGCCCCGGAACAACCGTTCCGGGGCCATCGTCGTTTGTGCTATTTTCAAGCGGTAATCTCGAAGTGAGGATTGATCTCTCACAGGCCATGGTCCATTTCATAAGACACTGCATGAACCACCAATAATGCCATGAAATAACGACAAAATCGCTCTATTCATCAAAAGCCACCCCGCGTGTGGAAATCGCGGGGTGGTTGATATTGGCTCTCAAGGGATCGCGATGGTGAAGCGACTTAGCTCACATGTTCGGCCTGAACCACCTCTGGCCTGTAGGTGAAGGACATGTAGGAGACAGTCGCCACGATCACCGCCAGGAAGACGAGGCTGGTGTAAATCGTGCCCAGACCCATTCCACCATACTCGGTCGGCTGCGAAAGGAGATCGCCGAAGGATGCGCCCAGCGGCCGGGTAAGAATGTAGACCAGCCAGAATGTGAGGATTCCATCGAGGCGCAGCGCGTAATAGGCCCCTGCAATGGCCGCTATGATGGCGCCGAAGATGACGCCGGTCGTCAGATATCCGAGGCCGAACACTTCGGCGACGAGATCTCCGACGGCAGTGCCCAGCGCGAACGTCAGCAGGATCGCCAGCCAGTAGAACGCTTCCCGCCGGTTCGTGGTTACGGCATGGATCGACAGCGTGCCTTCCGACCTGTACCACCAGACAAAGGTTGCCGCCAGCATCACGCTGAAGACGATAGCCGTCGTTTGCAGCGCCACGCCGAAATTGTCGACCAGATTGTCGGTGATGAGCGTGCCGACAACGCTGACCAGCACGACGGCGGACCAATAGGTCCAGGGCACATAGCGCTTCTGCGCGAGTTGCAGCGCCATCACCGCCACCAGAACCGCGGCCATGAGTAGTGACGTGGTCGTCAATCCCAGCCCGAGGTTGACGGCGAGATAGTCGGCGGCGGTCTCACCCATGGTAACGGCCATGAGCTTGATCAGCCAGAAGTCGGCGGTAACGCGCGGAACACGGTTCAGCCCGGAGCCGGATGGGGTGATGGCGTGTGACATGACGGCTATCCTTCCGTGTTCAGGCAATCACTTGCCCATGATTTTCATCGCTTCGGTGAGGAATGCGTCGGAACGGGCGTCGTCGTCGGCATTGCAACGCTCTACCGCCTTGGCCTCCAGTTCGTCGACCTTCGCCTTGTCGGCGTCGTTGAGGGTTGCCGTCGCTTTTGCGGCCCGCATGTCCTTGAGCATTTCTTCGCAAGGCACGGCGGCGCGGGCCGGAAGCGAGACGGCAACGAGGCCGACAAGAATCATCGAAGCGAGCGTGGTCGATGCGCGAACTTTCATGGGATTGTCTCCAACTGGTTAGAACGGGGCAACCTGCCCCCCGCAGGACCGGGAGTGACCCGGCAGGGAAGAGTTCTAGGCCAACAGGAATACGTACGCTTTGTGGGAACCATACAGTTTCGTAAGGTTCCGCGAATGTCAGCTATCTCACCTTTACAAGCGGACATGCATTCCACAAGTTAACGCAACGGCGCGCCGTTGGCTCATTTTTCCAGAGCGCGAAGTCGCGGCCCATATGGAATGTGATATGCGAATTCTCGTTATCGAAGACGACAGAAAAACCTCCGACTATATCGCCAAGGGCCTGAATGAAGCCGGCCATCAATGCGAGGTCGTGGCTGACGGTCGTGACGGCCTCTTCCAGGCCACGCAGGGCAGCTACGATATCCTGGTCGTCGATCGAATGCTTCCGCATCTCGATGGCCTTTCCATCGTGAAGGCGGCGCGTGCGGCACGCGTGCGCACCCCCGTGCTCCTGTTGACGGCGATCGGCGGGGTCGGTGATCGGGTCGAGGGACTGGAGGCGGGGGCAGACGACTATCTCATCAAACCTTTCGCTTTTTCGGAATTGCTGGCGCGTATCAATGCCCTCGCCCGCAGGCCGCCGGTTCAGGAACAGCGCACGGTCCTGCGCGTGGCAGACCTGGAAATGGATCTGGTCAGGAGACTCGTGACGAGAGCCGGCCAGAATATCGATCTTCAGCCGCGCGAATTCACGCTGCTGGAAGCCCTCATGCGGGCCGAGGGACGCGTGCTGACGCGCACCATGCTGCTCGAAAGCGTCTGGGATTACCACTTCGACCCCAAAACCAGCGTCGTCGAAACACATATCAGCCGATTGCGCGCCAAGATCGACCGCCCCTTCGACGTACCGTTGCTTCATACCGTCCGCAGTACCGGGTATTCCCTGCATGCCCCGCGCTAAGCTGCTGCGCAGCACCCCCATCCGGTTCGCGCTGACCTACGGCTTGCTGTTCGTCTTCACCTCGCTCGCCGTCTGGCTCGTCAGCTTCGAACTGCTGCGGCGCGAACTGCGCGAGGAACTGGATGTCGCCGTGCGGGAAACCTATTCTGTGATCGAAGCAACCTATGCCTCGGACGATATCGAGGATCTGGTCGGGACGATGGACAGTTTCGTCCGGCTCAATGCCGACGGCTCGCGCGTCTTCGCGCTGCTCGACCGGTCCGGAAAGATTCTGTCGGGGAACCTCAAGCATGCACCGCCCCGCGAGGGCTTCGAGACGGTCTCCGCATTGCAGCTTGGTCTTGCCGGCGACGAGCAGTTTCGCATCCTCAGCGGCGACGTCGGCGGAAACCGGCTCGTCGTCGGCGAAAGTTTCAAGGAGATGGAGGATCTGGCGCAGATCGTGCTGGTTAGCTTCGGCTGGTCAAGCGCGCTGGCTGCACTGCTCGCCTTCGCCACCGGCGCCTACCTCGCCCGAAGCGCGCAGGACCGCCTCGACGTCGTCGCCGCAAGCATGGCCGCCGTTTCGCGGGGACAACTGGATGTGCGAATACCGCTCAAGGGATCCGGGGACGACGTCGATGAAATTGCCGGCCACATCAACCAGGCGCTCGAACGGCTTTCCACCCTGGTCGAAAGCATGCGCCAGGTCAGCACCGATATTGCCCACGATCTCAAGACACCGCTCAATCGTCTCAAGCTGCTCGTGGACGAAGCAGCCACGCGCAGCCTGAATGACGAAGCCATGCGGTCGCTGCTGGAGGAGGCTCTTGCCGAATGCGACCAGATCAATACGACGTTTGACGCGCTGCTGCGCATCGCACAGATCGAGGCGGGCGCCCGCAAGCGGCATTTTCTGCCTGTCGCGCTCGACCAGTTGGTTTACGGCATCGCCGAGACTTACGCCGATGTCGCGGACGACAACGGGCAGTCTCTAAGGACGGAACGTATCGACGCCGTTGAGATTCAGGGAGACAAGGACCTTCTGACCCAAATGCTCGTGAATCTGATCGAGAACGCGATTACCCACTGCCCGCCCGGCACGGCGATCAGCGTCGGTCTTGAACGAAGCGGAGAATGCTGGTCACTCTTCGTTGCCGATGACGGGCCAGGCATTCCGGAAAATGAGCGCGAAAACATTTTCCGCCGGCTCTACCGGCTTGACAAGAGCCGCACCACACCCGGAAACGGTCTCGGGCTCAGCCTCGTGCGCGCGATTGCCGACCTCCATGGCGCGACCGTCAATGTCAATGACAACCTGCCCGGAACACGAATTACGCTCAGCTTCGCGCCCTGACCACATCGCTGCCCATTCGGGCGAGAGGGTAATCTTTCAGGTTAACGTCAGCTTCCCCAACGAGTGTCGAACGGAAGATTCCTGGTCGATGATGAGGTGGCGGGATGCAACGCCATTCGCTGGACAGCAGAACGCAACCAAAGTTGTCAGTTTGGAGAAGACCGACGATTAACAGTCCGCTGTTGATTCTTGCGGCTTCCCTTTGCATTTTCTTTCAGTTTTGCAGTGCCTGGCCACGCCTGGCGTCATCGACCGCGGCAATGCCCGCATTCATCTCGTTTTTGCTGATGTTTTCTATTTGCGCCGGCGTCTGTTTTGCGGCGATATGGCAGAAAGCGGCCAAAGCAATTGTCATCCCATGCCTTATTGTTTCGGCCATGATAAACCTCCTTGCCAGCCGAGGTGCCTTAGCTGATGCCGCCCTACCGGACTGGACCTCGCCCGGTTTTGCCGTCATTTTGAAGTTGGCCTTGTTCACGGTGATCCCGTCAGCCGTCCTCTTCTGGTTCAGGGTCACTCCCCTCACCCCGGTGTGGCAGATCCGAGGGAATCTGGCGGTCGTTGCAATGATGCTTGGTGTCGGCATTCTAACCATGATTTGCCTCAGCTTGCTTTAGCACCGAGGACCAAACTTCAGCTCCACCCATCTTCGGCTCGTCACACACCCTCTTGATTCGTCCGGCAGCTATCGTGCGGCAAACGGTTGGCGACGAGCCAGCAAAACAGCGCCCAGATCGTTCCGGCACACCATCCCCCAATGACGTCCGAGGGGTAGTGCACGCCCAGATAGACACGGCTGATACCGATCGTAACCGTAAGAAGGATCGCGCATCCCATGACATAGACGCGTTCCGAGCGATGCCGGCCCTTTGCCAACAGCGCGCCCAGCGTTAGATAGGTAATGGCCGAAAGCATCGCGTGGCCGCTCGGAAAGCTGAGATCCGAAACCTTGACAAGATGCGGAACGATATCCGGTCTGGGTCGGCCAATTGCGATTTTGAGAAGCGTACTGACCAGCCAGCCGCCGCCGATACAAAGGGCGATGTAGAGCGCCAGCCCCCTCTTTCGAGCCACCACGAAATAGAGCGTGACCAGGATCGTCAGCATGCTCAGAACGGTCACGCCGCCAAGGCTGGTAATATCGTCGGCAGCGTGAAGCAACCAAGACGGTCCGATCGGAATAGCGGGATCATCCTGTTGCCTGAACGCAAGCAGGATTCCGGCATCGAATTTCAGCGGCTCGCCCTCCAGTACTTCCCCGACCAGATATTGGAAGAGGAAGGCCCCGCCCGCAAGAATGCCAAACAAGCCGAGGCTCGCCGGTTCGAAGCGCTTGAGACGAGCCCAGACCCGACGATAGCTGCCATACTGATGCTTCTCCATATGCCTGTACCTTCAACCGGAAACGACTGGACAGTAAGTGATCGTCAAGACTCTAAGCCTGGCGACAACGAAGCGAATGATGGCCTCGCTAGTGCTGGATCGCGCTGATGGCATTAGTGAGAGCCGAAAGATTGAAAGGCTTCACCAGGAAATCGGTGGCACCCGAGCTGATCGCGTTCATCCGGTCTGACATTTGGTCGTAGGCCGTCAGGACGATCACAGGTGTCGCATCATTCGCCGTACGTAACCGTTTCAGAAGGGAAAGCCCGTTTCCGTCAGGCAGATTGAGATCGAGGAGCACCAGATCGAACGCGCCGGCTCCGACAGCGGCGGTCGCATCGCAGAGCGTAAGACACCAGTCCGCACTATGACCCAGAGAGTTGAGATGATCTCGAAGGGCGTCACCCAGTACCTTGTTGTCCTCCACGAGAAGACACCTCATGGCGATATGCTCCCGCTGCCGGGAAGCCAATTCCACAATCGCAGACACCGGTCCTTCATCCGCCCTCCGATCAGCCGACGACCGCAGAATAGAGAACGCGGGCGAGCAATGCGCCGTTCGCGACAAGGAGGCAAAGCACTGCGAAGGAGCCGAGATCCTTGGCGTGCTTGGCAGTGAGCGACACTTCCGGGGATATCCGGTCGACGATATCTTCGATCGCGGTGTTGATCGCCTCGAATGCAATCAGAACGAGGAAGAGGATCAGCGCCGCCAATGCGGTGCTCATATCGACGCCGACGGCCATATAGATCGCAGCCAGAACAACACCCGCCCCGATCTCCTGGCGAAAGGCTGCCTCTTTCCAGGCCCGTGCGAAGCCCCCGGCCGAGTAGCCGGCGGCAGCGAAGAAATGGGCAAACCCGGTCAGTTTCCGGTTTTCGGGCGCAATCGTCATGACGATGCCCCCGTCTTGCAGGCGGCAAACACATCGAGAGCGGGATTGTAGACGTTCGTCTGGATATTCATCATGTCGAGAACGCTGTGGAACATATTGTCATGGGAGTAATCCTGCGCAGCCTTTTGGTTCAGGCATGCGCGATCCATCTTCATCGAGTTGGCAAAAGCCGCGTCCATCCAGACGATGAACGGAATATGCGTCTGGAATTCAGGTGCCAGGATGTAGGGTGTCCCGTGCAGGTAGAGGCCGTGCTCGCCCAGCGATTCACCGTGGTCCGACATGTAGATCATCCCCGTTTCGAACTTGCTCGATCGCGCCTTGAGTTTGTCGATGACGGTGGAAAGTACATGGTCGGTAAAGAGGATCGAGTTGTCGTAGGCGTTGACGATCTCCGCGTCCGTGCAATCACCGAGTTCAGCGGTCTGGCAGTCGGGCGTAAAGCGGCGGAACGCCTCCGGATAGCGAAGATGATAGGTCGGGCCGTGGCTGCCCATGGTGTGAAGCACGAGAACGCTGTCCTTCTTCACCCCGTCCAGCCAGGCGTCGAGGCGGTCGAAAAAGATGTCGTCCCGGCATTCGCCGTTCGTGCAAAATTGCGGGTCGTCGATTTTTACGAAGTCCGTATGAGGAATGCGGTCGGCGACGCCCTTGCTTCCGGTGTTGTTTTCCCACCATTCGACATTGACGCCGGCATGCGCGAGCACATCGACCAGGTTCTCGTTTTCGAGGCCTTTTCGATGGGAGTACTCCGAGCGGGTGAACATGGAGAACATGCATGGGATCGAGGTAGCAGTCGCGGTTCCGCAACTGGTCGTGTTGGGGAAATAGACGATATCTTGCTGCGCCAGTTCCGGGTTCGTCATGCGGCCGTATCCGCCGAGCGAGAAGTTCGCCGCCCGCGCCGTCTCCCCCGCCACAATAATCGTCACCCGCGGCTTGCCTGTTCCCGCTGATGTTCTGACGATCTTCGCATCCATTCCCAGTGGCTGCACCACCACATTCGCATCTTCGGTTGCCTGCATCAGGAACTTGATCGTCCCCGCCAGCGGCGTGACCGGATTCAGGCTCTTGACGATATCCTTGTGCTGGCGGATTGCCGTGACATAGGGTTTGGAAAAGGCAAAGCCGCTCCCCGCGAAGACGACAAGGCAAGCAAGCACGACTGCGGTATTGCGTGCCACCGTCTGAAAGATGGGCCGATGATCGACACGCACCCACAGTAGTAGGGCGACAGGTAGCATGGCGAAGACGAACATATGAACGATGAAGCCGGGGGTGATGAGATGCTGTGCCTCGGCCGGCGTCGTCTGAAATGCGTTGCGGACCATATCGCTGTCGATGATGACCCCGAACGTATCCGTGAACCACGAACCGATCGCCGCCGCGACGATCAGCAGGACGAAGAACGGCTTTGCAACATATTTCACCGAGAATGCCGTAAGGAAGGCGACGAACAGGACGCCCATCGCCAGATAAAGTGTCCAGATCGCCGCCGGGTAGTCCGCAAGATACGTATGGATCTTCGACCAGAAGGTCCGGTTGGTCAGGGCGACCAGATATACCGACACCAGAACGCTAAGGGTGATACTGCCGATCCGGGGCCGGAAGAAGCCGCGCGCATTGTTCATTCGAGAATTTCCATGATATTTCCGGCAGCGTCACGATCCGATAAGGATGCAGGCGCCCCGCGCCCGTTTGGGCGAGTTCTTCAACGAGAAGACAGCGCCGCCCTGCTGGCAGACCCGCCTTTTCGTCGCAGATGCCTTTGATTTCTGACATGAACCTGAAGAACCGGCTGGAAGCCCCGCGCGCAAAGCCGCAACCAGCCTGATCGGTGTCTGGCACTGGCATGCGCCGCTGGCGCGTCACGCCAGATCAAACACGACCTTACAAAACGGTATGATCAGAGCCATGTGCCGGTAAATTCAGTGTTCAAAGCTCCGGTTGCGCTTTCCATGCGCTAGAGAAGGAGATCATCTTGAAAAGACAGCTTTTTGCCGCTGGGCTGATGGCCCTGCTACCAGCCCTCGCCCCAGCGATCGTCTCACCCTGCGCCTACGCTGCGACGCAGAGTGCGCTCGGCGACCTTTCCCGCTTCAAGGCAATCACCCAGGATGCACTCAAGCTGGTCGAGAAGGGCGACCTCGCCGGGGCTGAAATACGCATCACCGACTTCGAGACGGCATGGGACACTGCTCAGCCGACGATGTGGCCGCTCAGCCACGCTGAATGGAGCGTCGTGGACGATGCTGCCGACGCAGCTATCGCTTCGTTACGCGCGAACAAGCCCAATGCAGAGGAAGCCAGAAAGACGCTGCAAGGCCTCATTTCGGCGCTTGATAATCCCTCGGGAGCTTAGGATTGCGAAGGCTCGAAATAGCACGTTGCTCCGGGGCGGCAAAACGCCCTGGAGCAACGAATTGGAGCGTTTGAAGCGGAACCATTGTAAGGTGCAGGGGGCTGACGGATATATACGCCCCGGGCCTATCGGATTGTACAGCGGCTAACGAGGAAGACAAATATCGCCATTACGAGAACGAGCACGGCTATTTGATTCAGGCGCCTTTCTATGAACAGCCCGACCCGTTCACCGAAGCGGCGCAAAAGATAGGCGAGCAGAAAAAATCGAGCACCGCGCGTCACGGTCGCCAGCGCGATGAAAATCGGCAGGCTGAGATGGACGACACCCGACAGGATAGTAACCAGCTTGATCGGCGGGAGATGGGCGATACCCGACGTCGTCATCATCAGCATGATCCACCAGCCGTTGACAGACGCCTTCAGATGCTCGAATTCTGCCAGCTTTCCATAGAAGCCCAGAATGGGCTTGGCGATCGCATCATAGGCAAAATAGCCCAGTGCCCAACCCGCGATGCCGCCGGCAACGGACGCTACAGTGGCAATCAATGCATATCGATAGCTGCGCTCCGGTCGTGCAAGTAACATCGGCAGCAGCAGCGCATCCGCCGGCACGAGAAATATCGAACTCTCCACGAACGCAATGAACGCCAGCCAGGCTGGCGCGGTGGGCCGATTGGCGAGGGAAAGAACCCATTTGTAGAGATTATTCAGCATGGAGGCCTGAATAAGGCTCAGCCTGACAATGACCTGAACAGGCCAAACCAGCCAGCGTCATGCTTCCGTTGCAAAGTTGTCCCTAGACGCAATTAATCGAACCAACTAGCTGACGGAGGATTTTCTGCGTCTCAACAGCGACCTGCGTGCAGCTTTGCGGTTTCTGCTCGGCTCGCGCCCTCCGCAACAGGGACGTCCTCACAAGTGCGAGGTCAGGTGATGACGAAACCAAGCCTGAAAGGCAGCTTTCCTCCAACATCCACTGTTGATGCCATGGAATTCGAACTGGCGGCCCACTCGTGCCTGGTGCTGACCGGGCCATCAGGTGTCGGCAAGACGACCCTTCTCAGGAAAATCGCAGATCTGGATCCGCATGATGGTGTCATTTCGTTGGGGCCGATAAAGCAGGGCGATCTCCCCGCTCCCGAATGGCGGCGCAGGGTAATGTACGTTGCCTCCAATTCCGGATGGTGGGCTGGCCGAGTCAGGGATCATTTTTCGGTCGATGACAATACGCTCGTCCTCATCGACGCTTTCGCTGTCGGCCGCGACAAGCTCGACGCATCGCCGTCTCATCTTTCCACAGGCGAACGCCAGCGAATGGCGCTTGTGCGGGCTCTCTCGCTACAGCCGGACTTCCTGCTTCTGGACGAACCGACATCCGCGCTCGACCACGAAACTGCTCTCAAGGTGAAGGCGGTTCTTGCAGACAGAAAACGGTCCGGCTGCGGACTGCTCGTCGTCACCCATGACAGCGCCCAGGCCGAAAGGCTCTCCGACGGCATGCTGAGGATGAGGGCGCGCTGATGGTCATCGCCCTGACACCCGTCGACCTGGTCACGGCGGTGGCGCTCATGCTGACCAGCGCCGGTCTCTCTCTTTTTCTTTCCCTCGGTTTTCACAAGGGTATGGTCTGGGCCTCGATCCGAATGGTCGTGCAGCTCCTGCTCGTCGGGTCGCTGCTGCGCCTCGTCTTCCGGCAGGACTCCGCCGCTCTGACCGTCCTGATCTTCCTGGCCATGCTGACGGCGGCGGCACACGAGGTCGGCGCGCGGCAGCCACGCCGGTTGCAGGGCGGATGGCGACATTTGATCAACGGCGCGGCTGTATCGATGTCCACGATCTTTGTCTCCGCTTTTGCGCTGGTGACCGTGCTCGGCGCGGACAACTGGCTGGAACCAGCCCACGCTATTCCGATCGGCGGCATTATTCTTGGAACGGCAATGAACTCCGCCAGCATCGCACTCAATGCCCTCCTTTCGAACATCGGCAACGAGCGCGACGCCATCGAGGCCCAGCTTGCGCTGGGTGGATCCCGCTTTAGCGCGTTGTCGCCGCTGATGCGCCGGGCCGTGAATGCCGGCATCATTCCGGTGATGAACCAGATGGTCGGCGCCGGCATCATCACCATGCCCGGAATCATGAGCGGGCAAATTCTCGCCGGGCAGGATCCGCTGAATGCCGCCACCTACCAGGTGTTCCTGATGTTGCTTCTTGCGGCGAGCGGGACGGCGAGCGCCATTTTCGCGGTCTACTTCACCGTGTTCCGCCTAAGCGACGAGCGTCATCGTCTGCGCCTCGACAGGCTTGAGGACGAGCGCAGGCCTAAAGGGTGATCCTTGCCTCGAAACCGGAGGTTCTGCCGGTAGCGGGCGAGCGCAATAGGAGGGTGCCGCCCATCTGCGCGACGATACGCTCGGCGATGGGAAGGCCGAGACCCGACCCGGAAGCCTCCGTCTTTCCTCTATGGAAGCGTTTTTTGATATCCACGATCTCTGCGGGCGGAATGACGGGGCACTCGTTCACGATGCGAATCACACCGTTGTCATCTACCGAGATTTCGACCGGCGTGCCGGGTTCGCGGTGGATCAGCGCATTCTCGATGATGTTGCGTATGACGATGGCGAAGGCGTCCGCATCCACCGCGCGCGTCAACGCTCCGCCGGAGGTGTCATCATACTCTATCTGGCCTCTGGCATTGCCGCTTCGCTCGAAGTCACGCACGATCAGGTCGAGAACGCCGAGAAGATCGACCTCGCTATCCTTTGTGCCGATGCCGGAATCGGCGCGGGAAAGTTGAAGCAGTTTTTCCGCAAGTCGTCCGAGCGCCGAAAGCGCGCTCTCGAGTGTCCGCGCCCGGTTGCGCGCCGGTCCATCGGGAAGCTCGCGGATGAGCACCTGACTATGTGCGAGCGCCCCGGCAATCGGCGTTCGCAATTCGTGCGCGCTGTTGGCCGTGAATTCTCGTTCCACATCCAAGGCCGCCCGCAAACGTCCGAGGAGGAGATTGACCGATCGCACGATCGGCTTCAGTTCCTTCGGCAGATCGGCATCTTTGATGGGAGCGAGGTTGCCGCCATCTTTGGTGGCAATGGCGCCGCGCAATGTGCCTATGGGCTTCGTCGCACGGCCGACGATCAGCCAGATCGTGATGTAGCTGCCCGGCACGAGCAGGAGCAGCGGGATCAGCATCGTGACCGCGCTTTCGCGCACGGCCTCCCGTCTGTGGCTGAAGCGGTCGGCAACCTGAACGAACAAGGTGAAGTCATCTGCCACGGCGGTATAGATGCGATGGCGCTCCGTATCGTGGAAGCCCACTGAAAGCGGCGCATCGAACGGTGTCTCCGGCGCATCATGGGATCTCAGAATGATATTACCGTCCATGCTTCTGGCCTGATAGGTCAGATATTCACCCTGCTTGGCGGCGTTGAAATCGATGGAAAGGCCATGACCGGCGCCGGCGCGCAGTTGCAGATCGGCAGCGACGAGCGACAGCAGTCTTTCGCTCGTTTCCTGCAAGGCGCTATCGAAGACCTCGTCATATTCTTCCCGCATCACCTGGATGCTGATGGCGATCGCGATCAGCCAGAAGGCAATGAGCGCGCCCGTCAGCGAAAGCATCAGGTAGCGGGCAAGGCTGCGTTCGCGTTTCATTTTTCCTCCAGAAGATAGCCGATGCCCCGGATGGTCCTGATCCTTTCCTTGCCGACTTTCTTGCGCAGGCGGCTGACATAGACCTCCACCGTGTTGCTTTCGATTTCCGCGCCGAATTCGTAAAGCGCCTCCTCGATCTGCCCTTTCGGAACAATGATGCCCGGTCGCGCCACGAGGAGATCCAGAACGGCCCATTCGCGACGGGTCAGGAGAACCGTATCTCCAGCGACGGTGAGCGCATGATGCGGCCGGTCGACCTCCATATCGCCGAATTGTAGAATCGGCTGCGGCCGGCCGTCGTATCGCCGCGAAACCGCCGCCACCCTCGCCTCCAGTTCACCAAGATCGAACGGCTTGACGAGATAGTCGTCGGCTCCGGCGTTCAGCCCCTCGATCCGGTCGGTGACCTGGTCCCGCGCTGTCAGGATGATGACAGGCACGGTCATGCGGTTTCGCCGAATGCGCTTGAGGAAAGAGATTCCGTCTCCATCAGGAAGCTGCAAATCCAGCAGGATAAGTCCATAGTCGACGGAGCCGACCGCGGCGTCGGCATCCTCAAGGCGCAAGACCCAATCCACGGCATGGGGCGTCGTTGCGATATGGTCCTTGACCGCCTCTCCGATGAGCCGGCTGTCTTCAACAAGCAGGATTCTCAAACTCGTCCTCTCTTCCACGCCACGGCGGCCATGACGTTCCTTCAGGTCAATGTCAGCCTAGTTTCCGATACGTGCGGCAGCAGTCGTCACACGCCGAAGACGCATCCAGTGGCGGCTCCAGGTCAAAACTGCCCGGAGGCCTCGCGAACCATGACCATCTACCGAAAAGCCATCGGCAAAAAAGTTCTGAAAAGAGCAGCCGCTGTTCTCGCGATCTGCGCCGTCGCGGGCGGCGGCTATCTCGGGTTTCTCCAGCTCACCGGAAACTTTCACACAGTCATCGCGGGTGAGTTCTACCGATCTGCCCAGCCAACGCCTAAGCAGCTGGAAAAATACGTTGCCGATCACGGCATAAAGACGATCATCAATCTTCGAGGCGCCGATAGCGCGCGGTGGTATCGGGATGAAGTCGCCACGGCAAAGGCCCTCGGCGTGCAGCATATCGATTTCAAGATGTCCTCGTCCGATCCTGTGACGGGCGAGGTCGCGGATCAGTTGATAGCCATCATGAGAAATGCGCCGAAGCCCATACTCATCCATTGTAAGGCTGGCGCTGACCGCAGCGGGATCGTTTCGGCGATCTATAGCCGCGGTATCGCCGGCTGGAACGAGGAAAGTGCCGAACGGCAGCTCTCGGTATATTTCGGTCATATCGGCATACCTTATCTTTCATCGACCTATGCGCTGGATGAGAGCTGGGAAAAGCTCGAGCATCATTTACTTCCCATTTAATAAAATCGAAAGCGCAGACAGCGTCGCTGCTCCTCGGTGAAGAAATGCCAACTAGGGGGCAAGACCAATGTGCTCTTGAGCGGAATCGAACCCGCCACCCGCGAAAGTTCCAAAATCTCATCTCTCTGAAATTCCTGGGCAATCCCAATGTTCGCCTACGGGCTTCCATTCTTGGTAAACAAGCCGGCGAACAGCTTGTCGCCACGGCAATCGAGTGCATTCGCACTCAGCATCCGCTGTCTCGGCATGACCTCGCTCTCCAAGTCTGCGTAATGATCATGCAAAAATAACAGCGTCTTTCGCCTCGCGAACCTTCAAATATCTATCACCGCACGCTTACACAGTTTATTTTGAGGTGTAGTTTGCAGCCATGCTCCGATTAAGGGCATAGCGCGATCGTACCGAGATCGCAAATGGGGGGATATTCATTGGCATACTGGAAGGATTTACCGGCATCTGCCGATAATCTGCGGCTGTTCAACCCAGCCAAGGGCTGGGTCGAGTTCGCCGATCAAGTTGACGGTGATGGCAAAACTACCAGTTTCGGCGCCAACCGCGATATAGATCTTGCG
>JAFKJU010000069.1 GCA_017305935.1 Hyphomicrobiales bacterium
ACGGAAATGGTGATGCCGGGCGACAACGTGACCGTTGACGTCGAGCTGATCGTTCCGATCGCGATGGAAGAAAAGCTGCGCTTCGCGATCCGCGAAGGCGGCCGCACCGTCGGCGCCGGCATCGTCGCCTCGATCATCGAGTAATCGATAGGCGCACGCCTCTGGCGACGCCTTGATCTTGCGAATAGGACAATGCCGTGGGTAACCACGGCATTGTCATTTGAACGAAAAGAATCAGTTGATATGCCGCGGCAAGGCGTGTATAGGCGGGGTCATCTTCGGGTGGTTTCCCCTGATCTTTGAAAATTTGCGGCGCCACGATTAACTAGAAGTCACCGCGTGCCTTTTTCCGGGCGCGTGAACTGAAAAAGACAAGGATAAAGTGAATGAACGGCCAGAATATCCGTATCCGCCTCAAGGCGTTTGATCACCGGATCCTCGATGCCTCCACGCGTGAAATCGTGTCGACCGCCAAGCGCACCGGCGCCAGCGTTCGCGGCCCGGTTCCGCTGCCCACGCGTATCGAAAAGTTCACCGTCAACCGTTCTCCCCACGTTGACAAGAAGAGCCGTGAACAGTTCGAAATGCGCACGCACAAGCGTCTCCTTGATATTGTCGATCCCACCCCGCAGACCGTCGATGCTCTGATGAAGCTCGACCTGGCTGCTGGCGTCGACGTCGAAATCAAGCTCTAAGGTCCGGCGAAAGCCGTAACAACAAGGAAGGTACGTGGAGAAATCCAACGTCTTCCAAACCGGGAGACCTGAAGGGTCGTGAGACCTCTTAGGGAACTCCTCCAACAAAAGAGGCTGTAGGGGTTTGCCCCGACGGGACTCGCAAGAGGATTGAACCATGCGTTCAGGTGTGATTGCACAGAAAGTGGGCATGACCCGCGTCTATAACGACGCCGGCGAACATGTTCCCGTAACAGTATTGCGGATGGAAAACTGCCAGGTCGTTTCCCACCGCACGACCGAGAAGAACGGCTACGTCGCCGTGCAGCTCGGCGCCGGCCAAGCCAAGGTCAAGAACACGACCAAGGCGCTGCGCGGCCAGTTCGCCGCTGCAAGCGTCGAGCCGAAGGCGAAGCTCGTCGAGTTTCGCGTTTCCGAAGACAACCTCATCGACGTCGGCACCGAGATCAAGGCAGGCCATTTCGCCGCCGGCCAGCTGGTCGACTGCACCGGCACCACGATCGGTAAGGGTTTCGCCGGCGCGATGAAGCGCCATAACTTCGGCGGTCTTCGTGCAACGCACGGCGTCTCCGTTTCGCACCGTTCGCATGGTTCGACTGGTAACAACCAGGATCCGGGCAAGGTCTGGAAGGGCAAGCGCATGGCCGGTCACATGGGCCAGACGCGCGTCACCACCCAGAACCTCGAAGTCGTCTCCACCGATGACGATCGCGGTCTGATCCTCGTCAAGGGCGCAGTCCCGGGCTCCAAGGGCTCGTGGATCGTCGTTCGCGATGCTGTCAAGGCTGCGAAGTAAGGAGCCATACCGATGGAATTGAACGTCAAAACACTCGAAGGCAAGGACGCCGGCACGGTCTCCCTGTCCGACACGATCTTCGGTCTGGATCCGCGCGAAGACATCCTCGCACGCATGGTTCGCTGGCAGCTCGCTCGCAAGCAGCAGGGCACCCACAAGACCAAGACCCGCGGTGAGGTTTCCCGCACCGGCGCCAAGATGTACAAGCAGAAGGGCACCGGTCGCGCACGTCACCATTCGGCTCGCGCTCCGCAGTTCCGCGGCGGCGGTCGTGCACACGGCCCGGTCGTTCGTAACCACGAGCATGATCTTCCCAAGAAGGTTCGCGCTCTGGCCCTGCGTCACGCCCTGTCGGCCAAGCTGAAGTCCGAAGGACTGATCATTATCGACGAGCTGGTCGCTTCCGAAGCAAAGACCAAGGCTCTGGTCGGTACGTTCCAGACGCTGGGTCTCACCAACGCCCTCTTCATCGGCGGCGCAGAGTTGGACGCCAACTTCGCACGCGCAGCCCAGAACATTCCGAACATGGACGTTCTGCCGATCCAGGGCATCAATGTTTACGACATTCTGCGTTGCGGCAAGCTCGTCCTGTCCAAGGCTGCAGTTGAAGCTCTGGAGGAGCGGTTCAAATGACGGATCTTCGCCATTACGATGTGATCGTCACGCCGGCGATCACCGAAAAGTCCACCCTGGTTTCTGAATATAACCAGGTTGTTTTCAACGTTGCGAAGACCGCGACCAAGCCGGAAATCAAGGCTGCTGTCGAAGCGCTCTTCGGCGTCAAGGTCAAGGCTGTCAACACGCTGCTGCGCAAGGGCAAGACCCGTCGCTTCCGCGGCATTGCCGGCCGGACCCAGGACGTCAAGAAGGCGATCGTCACGCTGGCCGAGGGTCAGACGATCGACGTCTCCACCGGCCTCTGAGGATTAAGAACATGGCATTGAAAACTTTTAATCCGACGACTCCGAGCCAGCGCCAGCTGGTCATCGTCGACCGTTCGGGCCTCCACAAGGGCAAGCCGGTCAAGGCGCTGACCGAAGGCCTGTCGAAGAAGGGCGGCCGTAACAACCTCGGTCGCATCACCGCCCGCTATCAGGGTGGCGGTCACAAGCGGACCTATCGTCTCGTTGACTTCAAGCGTCGCAAGTTCGACATCGAAGGCACGGTCGAGCGTCTGGAATACGACCCCAACCGCACCGCCTTCATCGCGCTGATCAACTATGCCGATGGCGAGCAGGCCTACATCATCGCTCCGCAGCGCCTCGCTGCCGGCGACAAGGTCATTGCTTCCGAAAAGGCTATCGACGTGAAGCCCGGCAACACCATGCCGCTTCAGTATATCCCGGTCGGCTCGATCATCCACAACGTCGAGATGAAGCCGGGCAAGGGCGGCCAGATCGCCCGTTCGGCCGGTGCCTACGCACAGCTCGTCGGTCGCGACCAGGGCATGGCGATCCTTCGCCTGAACTCTGGCGAACAGCGCCTCGTGCATGGCTCTTGCCTTGCCTCGATCGGCGCCGTTTCCAACCCGGATCACGCCAATATCAACGACGGCAAGGCCGGTCGTTCGGTCTGGCGCGGCAAGCGTCCGCATGTTCGCGGCGTCGTCATGAACCCGGTCGACCACCCGCACGGCGGTGGTGAAGGCCGCACCTCGGGCGGCCGTCACCCGGTTACCCCGTGGGGCAAGCCGACCAAGGGCAAGCGCACGCGTTCGAACAAGTCGACCGACAAGTTCATCATGCGTTCGCGCCATCAGCGCAAGAAGTAAGAGAGGTAGTCAGGAATGGCTCGTTCAGTATGGAAAGGCCCGTTTGTTGACGGCTATCTTCTCAAGAAGGCTGAGAAGGTTCGTGAAGGCGGTCGCAGCGAAGTTATCAAGATCTGGAGCCGTCGCTCCACGATCCTGCCCCAGTTCGTCGGCCTGACGTTCGGCGTCTACAACGGCAGCAAGCATGTCCCGGTCAGCGTCAACGAAGACATGGTCGGTCACAAGTTCGGTGAATTCTCTCCGACCCGTACCTATTACGGTCACGGTGCGGACAAGAAGGCAAAGAGGAAGTAACAATGGGCAAGGCTAAAGCCGAACGCCGGCTGAAGGACAACGAGGCGCAAGCAGTTGCGCGCACGATCCGCGTCAGCCCCCAGAAGCTCAACCTGGTTGCCGCGATGATTCGCGGCAAGAAGGTCGACCGTGCGCTCGCAGAACTCGAATTCTCGCGCAAGCGCATCGCCGAAACCGTCAAGAAGACCCTCGAGTCCGCAATCGCAAACGCCGAGAACAACCACGATCTCGACGTCGACTCGCTCGTTGTTGCCGAAGCTTTTGTCGGCAAGTCGATCGTCATGAAGCGCTTCCACGCCCGTGGTCGCGGTCGCGCTTCGCGTGTCGAAAAGCCGTTCGCTCACCTCACGATCATCGTTCGTGAAGTCGAAGCCAAAGGGGAGGCCGCATAATGGGTCAGAAAATCAATCCGATCGGTTTTCGCCTCGGCATCAACCGTACCTGGGACAGCCGTTGGTTCGCCGACAACGCCGAATACGGCCAACTGCTGCATGAAGACCTGAAGATCCGCGCTTACCTGATGGAAGAGCTGAAGCAGGCCGGCATCGCCAAGGTGGTCATCGAGCGTCCGCACAAGAAGTGCCGCGTCACGATCCACTCGGCTCGCCCGGGCCTGATCATCGGCAAGAAGGGCGCCGACATCGAGAAGCTTCGCAAGAAGCTTTCGGAGATGACGAACTCGGAAACGCACCTCAACATCGTTGAAGTGCGCAAGCCGGAAATCGACGCGACGCTCGTCGCCCAGTCGATCGCCCAGCAGCTCGAGCGCCGAGTGGCTTTCCGCCGTGCGATGAAGCGCGCTGTTCAGTCGGCCATGCGTCTTGGCGCCGAAGGCATCAAGATCACCTGCGCCGGCCGTCTCGGCGGCGCCGAGATCGCCCGTACGGAATGGTACCGCGAAGGTCGCGTTCCGCTTCATACGCTGCGTGCGGACATCGACTACGGTACGGCTGAAGCCGAAACCGCGTTCGGCATCTGCGGCATCAAGGTCTGGATTTTCAAGGGCGAAATCCTTGAGCACGACCCGATGGCATCCGAGCGCCGTTCGCTGGAAGGCGACGCGCAGGGTCCGAGCGGCCGTGACCGTGACCGTGGCGACCGTCGCCGCGAAAACGCTTGATCGACGTTGGCGAAAGATAAGTTCGGAGAAACAAGAAAATGTTGCAGCCAAAGCGCACCAAGTACCGCAAGCAGTTCAAGGGCCGCATCAAGGGCGTCGCCAAGGGCGGTTCTGAGCTTGCATTCGGCGAATTCGGCCTGAAGTCTCAGGAACCGAACCGCGTCAACGCACGCGAGATCGAAGCGGCCCGCCGCGCGATCACCCGCTACATGAAGCGTGCGGGCCGCGTGTGGATCCGGGTGTTCCCGGATGTCCCGGTGACCGCCAAGCCTACCGAAGTCCGTATGGGTAAGGGTAAGGGTTCCGTCGAATACTGGGCTTGCAAGGTCAAGCCTGGTCGTATGATGTTTGAGATCGATGGCGTCAGCGAAGAAATCGCTCGTGAGGCTCTGCGCCTCGGTTCTGCCAAGCTCTCGGTTAAGACGCGCTTTGTACAGCGCATCGCAGAGTGAGGATTGAGACGATGAAAGCAGCAGACGTTCGCGCGATGAGCGCAGACCAGCTCAAGGACGAGCTTGGCAAGCTGAAGAAAGAGCAGTTCAACCTGCGCTTCCAGCAGGCGACCGGCCAGCTCGAGAAGTCCTCTCGCATCAACGAAGTCCGCAAGGACATCGCACGGATCAAGACCATCGCCCGCCAGAAGGCGGCGGAAGCTAAGGCCTAATCAGGGAAGAATAATATGCCGAAACGCATTCTGCAGGGCGTCGTCGTCAGCGACAAGAACGAAAAGACGGTAGTAGTCCGCGTCGAGCGTCGATTCGCTCACCCGCTGCTCCAGAAGACTGTCCGTCGTTCGAAGAAGTACAAGGCGCACGACGAAAACAACCAGTACAAGGTCGGTGACATCGTTTCCATCGAGGAATGTGCACCGATCTCGAAGGACAAGCGCTGGACGGTGGTCGCCGCCCACGCCTGATGCAGCTTTCGCTGCCGAGCTCGATTGCCCGGCGGCGCAGGATGTACCGAGACAAGACGTTTGGAGCGGGGTGGCCGAGCGGAAGCGACGCCATCCCGCTTTAATTTAACAGTTTCGCAGGCCGGGCCTTGCTTATCCCGCGAAAATCTGTATGAAGCACCGCAAGGACGCTCGGCGACGGGCGTTCTTTTGCTTTACTGCGCACGGTAGGTCCGAAGAGGAAACCACCCTGGCACGACCCACCCGCGCACACTGCGAGATTTCATAAGCTGGAACAGGGGGCTGCTCGTCGGGCTAGCCCAACCGGTCTGGTAACAACAAGAAGGCGACCTGACATGATTCAGATGCAAACAAACCTCGACGTGGCGGATAATTCCGGCGCACGTCGTGTCATGTGCATCAAGGTGCTGGGCGGCTCCAAGCGCAAGTACGCTTCGGTCGGCGATATCATCGTCGTATCGATCAAGGAAGCGATCCCGCGCGGCCGCGTCAAGAAGGGCGACGTTATGAAGGCGGTCGTCGTTCGCACCGCCAAGGATATCCGTCGTCCGGATGGCAGCGTGATTCGTTTCGACAACAACGCAGCCGTCCTCATCGACAACAAGAAAGAGCCGATCGGCACTCGTATCTTCGGGCCGGTTCCGCGCGAGCTTCGTGCGAAGAACCACATGAAGATCATCTCGCTGGCTCCGGAAGTTCTGTAAGAGGGGCGTGAAGCGATGCAGAAGATTCGTAAAGGCGACAAGGTCGTCGTATTGGCCGGTAAGGACAAGGGTCGTACCGGCGAAGTAGTTCGCGTCCTTCCGAAGGAAGACCGCGCATTTGTCAGCGGTATCAACGTCGTGAAGCGCCACCAGCGCCAGACGCAGACCCAGGAAGCTGGCATCATCGCCAAGGAAGCGTCGATCCATCTGTCCAACATTGCTGTTGCGGACAAGGACGGCAAGCCGACCCGCGTCGGTTTCAAGGTGGTTGATGGCAAGAAGGTCCGTGTGGCCAAGCGTTCGGGAGATGTGATCGATGGCTGAGGCAAAGTACGAGCCGCGGCTCAAGACGGAATATGTATCGCGCATTCGCGCGGCGATTCGGGAACAGTTCTCCTACGCCAACGAGATGCAGATTCCGAAGATCGAAAAGATCGTCATCAACATGGGCGTTGGCGAAGCCACGGCTGATTCCAAGAAGCCGACGGTTGCTGCCGCCGACCTCGCAGCGATTGCCGGCCAGAAGCCGGTCATCACCCGCGCACGCAACTCGATCGCCGGCTTCAAGGTTCGCGAGAACATGCCGATCGGCGCAAAGGTTACGCTGCGCGGCGCCCGCATGTATGAATTCCTGGACCGCCTGATCAACATCGCGCTGCCGCGCGTTCGCGACTTCCGCGGCCTGAATCCGAAGTCCTTCGATGGCCGCGGCAATTTCGCCATGGGCATCAAGGAGCACATCGTGTTCCCGGAGATCAACTACGACAAGGTTGATCAGATGTGGGGCATGGACATCATCGTTTGCACGACGGCTAAAACGGACGACGAAGCACGAGCTCTTCTGAAAGAGTTCAACTTCCCGTTCCGTCAGTAACCGTAACGACGAGCGTAGAAGAGGAACTCAATATGGCGAAGACAAGCGCAGTTGAAAAGAACAAGCGCCGCCGCAAGACCGTCGCCAGCCAGGCCACCAAGCGGGCCGCGCTGAAGGCGATCATCATGAACCAGTCGCTCCCGATCGAGGATCGCTTCAAGGCGACCTTGAAACTGGCGGAACTTCCGCGCGACGGTTCCAAGACCCGCATCCGCAACCGTTGCGAAGTGACCGGCCGTCCGCGTGCGTTTTATCGCAAGCTGAAGATGTCGCGTATTGCCCTGCGCGAGCTGGGTAACACCGGCAAGGTGCCGGGCATTGTCAAGTCGAGCTGGTAAGGAGACGGGAAATGACAATGACTGATCCTTTGGGCGATATGCTCACCCGTATCCGCAACGGCGTTTCGCGTCGCAAGTCGTCGGTAAATACCCCGGCGTCCAGGCTGCGCGCCCGCGTTCTCGATGTCCTTCAGGCTGAAGGCTACATCCGCGGTTATTCCGAAGTGTCGGAAAACGGCAAGACCGAACTTCAGATCGAACTGAAGTATTACGAAGGCGCGTCGGTGATCCGTGAGATCGGCCGCGTGTCGAAGCCGGGCCGCCGGGTCTATGTCTCGGTTAAGTCCATTCCGCAGGTCGCGAACGGCCTCGGCATCACCATCCTTTCGACTCCGAAGGGCGTGATGGCCGATCACCAGGCTCGCGAGCAGAACGTTGGCGGCGAGGTTCTCTGCTCCGTATTCTAATACGGCGCAGTGATCTCCATGACGAACAGACAGGATTGAAAAATGTCTCGTATCGGTAAAAAGCCCGTTCCGGTTCCTGCAGGGATCACGGCCGCCATCGACGGCCAGAAAGTGACTGCGAAGGGCCCGAAAGGCGAACTGTTCTTCGTCGCGAATGACGATATCAAGCTGGCTCTGGAAGACAACGCCGTTGTCGTACAGCCTGCCAACGACTCCAAGGAAGCTCGCTCGAAGTGGGGCATGTCCCGCACGATGATCGAGAACATCTTCAAGGGCGTCAAGGACGGCTTCGAGCGCAAGCTCGAGATCAACGGCGTCGGTTACCGTGCCTCCCTGCAGGGCAAGAACCTGCAGCTGGCGCTCGGTTTCAGCCACGACGTGGTTTACGAGCCGCCGGTCGGCATCACGATCGCGGTTCCGAAGCCGACGGAAATCATCGTTTCCGGCATCAACAAGCAGCAGGTCGGCCAGGTTGCGGCCGAAATCCGCGAATATCGCGGTCCTGAGCCCTACAAGGGCAAGGGCGTCAAATACGCTGAAGAGCGTATCGTCCGCAAGGAAGGCAAGAAGAAGTAAGGATCACGCGAAATGGCTAGCAGGAAAGAAACACTTGCACGTCGCGCCAACCGCGTGCGTCGTCAACTCAAGGCGGTGGCCAATGGCCGCCCGCGCCTGTCGGTTCATCGCTCGTCGAAGAACATCTACGTACAGGTCATCGATGATGTCGCCGGCCGGACGCTCGCGTCCGCCTCGACTCTCGACAAGGATCTGCGTCCGTCTCTGAAGACGGGCGCTGACACGGCCGCCGCTTCTGCGGTTGGCAAGCTCGTCGCCGAGCGTGCCGTCAAGGCTGGTGTCAAGGACGTCGTGTTCGACCGCGGCGCGTTCATCTATCACGGCCGCATCAAGGCTCTCGCCGATGCAGCCCGTGAAGGTGGCCTGAACTTCTAAGAAATTCCCGCCCGGCATGGCTTTCCATTCCGGGCGGGCGCAGGTATATGCATCGCCAACCGCACGGATGGGATTCGTCTCGTCTCATGCGGTTTTTGTTGTGATTTGCCACTTGCACCCGCAAAAGAAAAAGGACAAGGACAATGGCACAGGAAAAGAGAGGCTCTCGCGACGATCGCCAGAGCCGTGAAGAACGCGACAGCGAGTTCGTCGACAAGCTGGTCGCGATCAACCGCGTCGCGAAGGTTGTCAAGGGTGGCCGTCGCTTCGGTTTCGCCGCTCTCGTCGTCGTCGGCGACCAGAAGGGTCGCGTCGGTTTCGGCCACGGCAAGGCCCGTGAAGTGCCGGAAGCGATCCGCAAGGCCACCGAAGCCGCCAAGCGCGAACTGATCTTCGTTCCGCTGCGCGACGGCCGCACGCTGCATCACGACGTCAACGGCCGCCACGGCGCCGGCAAGGTTCTGCTGCGCTCGGCCAAGGCCGGTACGGGTATCATCGCAGGCGGCCCGATGCGCGCCGTTTTCGAAACCCTCGGCGTTCATGACGTCGTTGCCAAGTCGACCGGTTCGTCGAACCCCTACAACATGGTTCGCGCAACCTTCGACGCTCTGAAGCACCAGGTTCATCCGAAGGACATCGCAGCTCAGCGCGGCTTGAAGTACGCCACGCTCCAGGCTCGTCGTGCCGCTTCGGGCAACTCTGCCGAAGAATAAGGAGCGCCCAAGATGACGAACAAGACCGTTACCGTCGAGCAGATCGGCAGCCCGATCCGCCGTCCGAGCGTTCAGCGCCAGACGCTGATCGGCCTCGGCCTGAACAAGATGCACAAGCGTCGCACGCTGGAAGACACGCCTGCCGTTCGTGGCATGATTCGCTCTGTCCAGCATCTCGTCCGCGTCGTCGACGAGAAGTGAGCCGGAGTAGAAAATCATGAAACTGAATGAAATCAAGGACAACGAAGGTTCCAGCCCGAGCCGCAAGCGTCTCGGTCGTGGTATCGGCTCCGGCAAGGGCAAGACCGGTGGTCGCGGCGTCAAGGGTCAGAAGGCCCGTTCCGGCGTCGCCATCAACGGCTTCGAAGGCGGCCAGATGCCCATCTACCGCCGTCTGCCGAAGCGCGGCTTCAACAACATCTTCGCAAGCGAATTCGTTGTTGTTTCGCTGGGTCGCATCCAGACCGCGATCGATGCCAAGAAGCTCGACGCTTCGCAGGCCATCACCGCCGAATCGCTCAAGGCTGCCGGCGTCATCCGCCGCGCCAAGGACGGCGTTCGCGTCCTCGCTGACGGCGAGTTGACCGCAAAGGTCTCGATCGAAGTCGCCGGCGCCTCCAAGGCCGCCGTCGAGAAGATCGAAAAGGCCGGCGGTTCCATCAAGCTGCTCGCCGCTTCCGCCGAGTAATTCATTGGACTTTAAACCGCCCGGCGTGCTACACGCCGGGCGGTTTAGCTCTTATATGAGCCTCACGTCCTTCAGGCGGATCGCGACCGCGTCCGCCAGGATCATAGGAAAACCACGGTGAGGCATAAGGTTGCATTGCAATCTGCTGTAAACCCGGTTTTCTGTACACGGTTGAAAGACTGCTTCCGGGTTGCTGACGCAAGCGCGCGAGCCCGGATTGGCTAGGCGGAGAATTGCATGGCGTCTGCAGCGGAACAATTAGCATCAAATCTGAACTTTTCGACTTTCGCCAAGGCTGAAGATCTGAAGAAGCGCCTGTGGTTCACGCTGGCTGCGCTTCTGGTTTATCGCCTGGGCACGCATATTCCGCTTCCGGGTCTCAATCCCGAGGCCTATGCCCACGCCTTCCGTGGCCAGGCCGGCGGTATTTTCGGCCTTTTCAACATGTTCTCGGGTGGCGCCGTCGAGCGCATGGCGATCTTCGCGCTCGGCATCATGCCCTATATTTCCGCTTCGATCATCGTGCAGCTCATGACCTCGGTCGTGCCGGCGCTGGAGAATCTGAAGAAGGAAGGCGAGCAGGGCCGCAAGATCATCAACCAGTATACCCGCTACGGGACGGTGATTCTCGGTCTGTTGCAGGCTTACGGTATTTCCGTCGGTCTGGAGAGCGGGCAGGGCATCGTCAACGATCCGGGCTGGTTCTTCCGCATTTCCACCGTCGTGACGCTGCTTGGCGGTACCATGTTCCTGATGTGGCTTGGTGAGCAGATCACGTCGCGCGGTATCGGCAACGGCATTTCGCTGATCATCTTCTCCGGTATCGCCGCGGGACTTCCGAACGCACTCGCCGGCACTCTGGAACTCGGCCGCACCGGCGCGCTGTCGACCGGTCTCATCCTGACCGTCATCGTCGTCGCCGTCTTCGTTATCGCGCTGATCGTCTTCGTCGAGCGCGCCCAGCGCCGCCTGCTGATCCAGTATCCGAAGCGCCAGGTCGGCAATCGCATGTTCCAGGGCGATACCTCGCATCTGCCGCTGAAGCTCAACACCTCCGGCGTCATTCCGGCAATCTTCGCCTCGTCTCTGTTGCTGCTGCCGGCGACCGCCGCGGGTTTCACCAATTCGACGGCGCTGCCTTCCTGGGCGACCGCCATCGTTGCGGCGCTCGGCCATGGCCAGCCGCTCTACATGGTGCTTTACGGCGCCCTTATCGCCTTCTTCGCCTTCTTTTATACAGCGATCGTCTTCAATCCGAAGGAGACGGCCGACAATCTCAAGAAGCATGGCGGCTTCATTCCCGGTATTCGTCCGGGCGAGCGCACCGCCGAATATATCGATTACGTCCTGACGCGAATCACCGTTGTCGGCGCGATCTATCTCGTTTTCGTCTGCATTCTTCCGGAAATCCTGGTCTCGCAGACCGGGGTGCCCTTATCCCTTGGTGGTACGTCGCTTTTGATTGTTGTCAGCGTGACGCTTGATACTGTAGCACAGATACAGGGTCATCTTATTGCCCAGCAATACGAAGGACTGATCAAGAAATCCAAGCTGCGTGGAGGGAAGAGGGGACGATGAGACTGATTCTGTTGGGGCCGCCGGGTGCGGGTAAGGGGACCCAGGCCCAGCGCATCGTGGAGAAGTTCGGTATTCCGCAGCTCTCCACCGGTGACATGCTGCGCGCGGCCGTTTCGGCGGGCACGGACGTCGGCAAGCGCGCCAAGGCGGTGATGGATGCGGGCAAGCTCGTATCCGACGATATCGTCATCGCCATCGTGTCGGAGCGTATTGACCAGCCCGATTGCGCCAAGGGGTTCATCCTCGATGGCTTTCCGCGCACGCTCGTTCAGGCGGACGCCACGGACGCGATGTTGAAGGCCAAGGGGCTCGATCTTTCCAAGGTTCTGGAAATCAAGGTCAACGATGAGGTCCTGGCCGATCGCGTCTCGGGTCGCTACACCTGCGCCAACTGTGGGGCGGGTTATCACGATACGAATCTGAGGCCCAGGCAGGAAGGCGTGTGCGACCGTTGCGGCTCGACTCACTTCAAGCGCAGGCCGGACGATAATCGCGAAACGGTCGTGACTCGCCTGCAGGCTTACTACAAGGAAACGTCACCGCTGATCGGCTATTATCATGCCAAGGGCAAGCTTGCTTCGGTCGACGGCATGGCCGATATCGATCGGGTGACGTCAGATATTGAAAAGATTCTTGAATCCGCCTGAGGCGGGCCAAGAAACTTGGGCGAGGCGGTTGCTTTTTCGAGGCGATTCCGCTAAACACCGCGCCAACTCGCGACAATAGCTGCGGTCGGCGCGGATTTCGAAGGGCAATTCTCCGGGATGCCCAGTCAGGAAATCCGGGTTCGATCGTTTCTTGTTGTGAACCCGAAGATAAGAACTGGCGACCCACCGGTCGCTGCGTAACAAAATCCCTCTTGTCGGATGACAACAGGCACGCAAGGAGAACAGACGTGGCACGTATCGCTGGCGTCAACATCCCGACGGCAAAGCGCGTAGTCATCGCGCTGACCTATATTCACGGGATCGGCCCGAAATTCGCGCAGGAAATCATGGAGAAGACTGGTCTTCCCCTCGACAAGCGCGTTCATCAGCTCACCGACGCCGAGATCCTCGCGATCCGCGAAACCATCGACCGCGACTATCAGGTCGAAGGCGATCTGCGTCGCGAAACCTCGATGAACATCAAGCGCCTGATGGACCTCGGCTGCTACCGCGGTCTGCGCCATCGCCGCGGCCTGCCGGTTCGCGGTCAGCGCACGCACACCAACGCCCGCACCCGCAAGGGTCCGGCCAAGGCGATTGCTGGCAAGAAGAAGTAATTCCGGCGTCGAAACCGGATGCGGGAGGCTGGCGATTTTCGCTGGCCTCCTTTTTGAATTGGTGAAGAGCGTTTCGCCTTTCACCGGTGTAGCCGCTGGTACTACGGCGGTGAAGAGATCCAGAAAGGTATCACAATGGCAAAAGAAGCCGCACGCGTTCGTCGTCGCGAACGCAAAAACATCACGTCGGGCGTCGCACACGTCAACTCGACGTTCAACAACACGATGATCACGATCACCGACGCGCAGGGCAATGCGATTGCCTGGTCGTCGGCTGGCGCCAAGGGCTTCAAGGGCTCGCGCAAGTCCACGCCGTTCGCGGCCCAGATCGCTGCCGAAGACTGCGCCAAGAAGGCCCAGGAACACGGCATGAAGTCGCTCGAAGTCGAAGTCTGCGGTCCGGGTTCCGGTCGCGAATCGGCTCTGCGCGCCCTGCAGGCCGCCGGTTTCATGATCACGTCCATCCGCGACGTCACCCCGATTCCGCATAACGGTTGCCGTCCGCGCAAGAAGCGCCGCGTCTGATCAGTTCTCGATGGTCGATGGTCGCGGTGGCGGCCATCGTTGCTTTTCATGCTCGGTTGCCACGATTGGATGGTGGCAGCGATCGGAAGGAAAACACATGATTCAGAAGAACTGGCAAGAATTGATCAAGCCGAACAAGGTCGAGTTCACCTCTTCCGGCCGGACGAAGGCGACGCTCGTCGCCGAGCCGCTGGAGCGGGGCTTCGGCCTGACGCTCGGCAACGCGCTGCGTCGCGTTCTGCTGTCGTCGCTGCGCGGCGGTGCCGTCACCGCCGTCCAGATCGACGGCGTGCTGCATGAATTCTCGTCCATTCCGGGCGTGCGCGAAGATGTGACGGACATCGTCCTCAACATCAAGGAAATCGCCATCAAGATGGAAGGCGACGGCCCCAAGCGCATGGTCGTGCGCAAGCAGGGTCCGGGCGCCGTCACCGCCGGCGACATCCAGACCGTTGGCGATGTCGAGATCCTCAACCCCGACCACGTCATCTGCACGCTGGACGAGGGCGCGGAAATCCGCATGGAGTTCACCGTCGACACCGGCAAGGGCTACGTGCCGGCCGAGCGCAACCGCGCCGAGGACGCGCCGATCGGCCTGATCCCGGTCGACTCGCTCTACTCGCCGGTCAAGAAGGTGTCCTACAAGGTCGAGAACACCCGCGAGGGCCAGGTGCTCGACTACGACAAGCTGAGCATGGCGATCGAGACCGACGGTTCGATCACCGGCGAGGACGCGGTGGCTTTCGCCGCCCGCATCCTCCAGGACCAGCTCGGCCTGTTCGTCAACTTCGAGGAGCCGCACAAGGAAGTGGCGACCGAGGCCGTCACCGAGCTCGCCTTCAACCCGGCGCTGCTCAAGAAGGTGGACGAGCTGGAGCTGTCGGTGCGTTCGGCCAACTGCCTGAAGAACGACAACATCGTCTACATCGGCGACCTGATCCAGAAGACCGAGGCGGAGATGCTGCGCACCCCGAACTTCGGCCGCAAGTCGCTGAACGAGATCAAGGAAGTGCTGGCCTCCATGGGGCTGCATCTCGGCATGGAAGTGCCGGACTGGCCGCC
>JAFKJU010000074.1 GCA_017305935.1 Hyphomicrobiales bacterium
AGCGCGCCAACAAGTTCAGCCCCGGCCGGCGAGCATTGATCCCGCGATCGTGGCCCAGCAGCAATCGATCGCGGAAGGACGCGCCGCTCGTGCAGCGAAAGAATTGGTGATGAACACCAAAAATGAGCAGGAGCGGCAGCGTCAGCAGATGCTACGTCAAGCTGAACAGGCGCGGCAACGCGAAGCCGACCGTGACGGAAGTGAACGGTAAATTATCGCCGTGAACGACGGCACCAACGGCTAAGCTCCGCAGTTTTATGGGCGCGCAAGGCACGATCAAACCATTGATGATGCCGAATCGAAAAGCCTGCCCAGATTACCTTTAAGGAAGTGTCGTGCCCGCAAATCGCCCCCGACCGGCCCTACGGCCCACTATGAAGGAGCGGGCTGGCCGATGCTGCCGTGTTATTTGCTGATGCGCTGAGATTGAAGGCGAACACACTTCTTTTTATGCTGAAGAAACTGGTGTTCGTGGCACAGGCTGAATGCTCTCGCGCCGAAGCTAACTTATGGTGTGTGGGGTTCGCGCCCGCCAAGCGGTTCTGCGCAGAGCTTAGCGACGGCTTCTTGGAGCATCGTCACCCGCTCGACCAGCCAGGTCAATTCTTCTTCGGTGATTTCGTAGGCTGGGGAGTAGCGGGCATCAACATAGGCACGATCCAGGCGAGCAAAGCTCCGCTTGGCGAACTTCGTGTCGCGTGGCCAGACATCGATAAGTTTTGGGGCCAGCCGTTCAGCTTGGGAACGCAGGAAGACCAGCCGGTGAGATTTGGGGCTGTAGAACGCGAGGACGAGTAGGACGCAATGATAAAGCCGCTCAGAGGCTTGGTGCAAATCAAAAGCCGCATGGTTTAGCTGGTTGTCTTTAATCGCATACTCCGCTTGTTTCAGGCAGTAGATTGCACTGGGAAACCATCGTTCGAAATGTTGCCGCGCCTGGTTACGAGCTTCCTCTAGCGTGAGGGTCTTGGATGAAGCGAGGGGAAAGCCCGGAGCCTCGTAGAGCATTATGCCATCGCGGGCGATATCCACGAAAAAGGGCCGGCCTTGGGCGAGTTGAGAATTCACATCCTGATAGCTATGCACGATGAAGTTGACGGGGGTGGCGAACTCATGAGTAATGGTGAGCCCTTGTACAAACCGTTCGGCCGCCTTTTCCCAAGCTTCATGTTGCTCGGCAAAGCGCTCCTCATTGACGACGACAAGCAGATCATAGTCAGAGAGATAGCCGCTCTTGCGGTCCTCCACCCAGTCGCCACGCGCGTAGGAGCCAAACAGGATCAGCTTGAGAATCCGACCACGTTTGCTTTTGTCGGAGAGCTTGGTTTTGAGGGCGTCCTCAAATTCCTCGAACAGGATTTGTGCCACACGCTCCAATTCGCGGCGTTTTCTTTCCGGCAGATGGGTGAGGTGGTCAGCGAGCATCATAAAGTCTCGGTCTTTGATGAATATAATTGGCGAGCACAAAGGCGATGCTGAAAATCTATAATGTGAATGTCAATTATTGCACAACTGGAAGATAACGCCAACCAAGGGTGATTTGGCAATGCCATACTGAGCTGAATTAAATATGCTTAAGTCCGAGTGCCGCTATGCTTGTCCGCAAGCGAGTACCGTCAGCCAGTTTTAAGTCTTTGGCAAAAGCTTATAACGAATACTTGCGTTTGGCTTGCTGCAGCCTATGTCTGGATGCCTCTCCTTCAATGCGCTGCCCAAGGGTTAATGACAATAACTCCTGCCGCTTCGAAGCCGCTGATGTCCCGCGTAGCGACCACAAAGCCGCGCGAGGCTGCGATGGCTGCGATGTAGCCGTCAGCTGTGCCGATAGCCTTTCCGTTTTTTTGCGCGCGCGCCATCAGGTCTGCAAACGCCTTCGACGCATCAAGGTCGAAGGGTAAAATGCGGTTTGCGAACAAGGGCAGGATTTCACCTTCCAATCGATCATGCAGTGTCGATCGGCGCTTGCCGCTGGGCATGCTAGGGTCAGGACCCATTGATTTGAACTGACGGCTGTGATTCAGATGGGCGTATAGGAGCCCGACTGATGAGTAATTTGTTTTGGCTGACGGACGAGCAAATGGCTCGTCTTCAGCCCTATTTCCCCAAGAGCCATGGCCGCCAGCGC
>JAFKJU010000070.1 GCA_017305935.1 Hyphomicrobiales bacterium
GCCGCGTCGGCGGGAACGTCATCTCCTGGGCGATCTCGCCACTGACCGGCCGCACGAAATACAAAAAGACGAAAGCGCGGTATTTCGATCGCAAGTCCGCCAGCTTCAAGGAAGTGGATGTCGAAACCAGCATCGACGCGGACGCGACCGATGAGGTCAGGACAATGGCGGCCGACGAGGATCACGCCAAGGGAATGGCCGAAGGGCGCAAGACCGAGAGCGAGCGAGAAGGCGGCGAAGGAACCGTCGAACTCGACCTCGAAGTGACCGCCCAGGCGGAAGGGACGTTCATCCTGACCGGTGCGCGGCCGGGCGTCGACGGCACCTATCGCATCGCCGGCGTCACCCACAAGGCCGACCGGGGCGGCGGCTCGACGACTTCGCTGGAGCTCAAGCAGCCGTCCGGCGAGGCCGGCAAGGACAAGCGCAAGGCAGGCGCAGACAAGTCGGGATCGGGCACGGTGGGCGAGGCTTCCAATGGCGGGACGGGTAATTCGACCTCCGGTTCATCCTCCGGCACCTTCGTTGAGCAAAACCGGCGATATGGCCGGACGGACGAAAATTAAGGCCTCGGGGCGCGGGCGATTACAAGCGCTTCGGTGGTTTCGGCATTGGCGGCTTTGGCAAGCATATAGTTGTCGGCGAGTGTATTGATCGCTGTGACCACCTCGATATCGATCCAACCGGACGCCATCGCGGCGGCCATGACGTCGAGGAAAACCGGCTCCATTGCCTGCTCGCAGGCAAGCATGCGGTCTGGATGATCTTCGGGAATGTCCGGCGGCTTGACCATGGTGCATCTCCCAGCGCTTCGGAAAGAATAGGAGCGCTGGCGGTGCACGGCAAGGTGTCGCCGGTCATCGGCGCTTGTACTCGTCCGGAAAGTGCCTGAAGCACCACCAGCGCGGCGGGATGGCCTTGTGCGGAGAGTGTCCCAGGCTGCCCCATTCGGTGCATCCGGGTTCGCAGCACCAATGCTCCAAATGGATCGGCGGCGCCGGGTGAGTTGGGGTTTGATCGGTGTCGCTCATCGCTCTCTCCATTGGCGGCCATCGTATGCCGTCTCATGCCTGACCGCAGCCATATGGCCGCGCGTATCCGGCGCGCCGACTTCGACGTCGAAGCTTTCCGCCGCGCGCGCCCGGATCAATTCGACCAGCCAGCGTGCGCGGCCAATGCCCGCCACAGGCAATGGCTCCGACGGCAAGGCGCTGACCCGCCATCGCGTCATGGACGCTGTCGGCTGGCCATAATCGGTTGCTTCCGACTGCCGGCGCCACCGGCGCACAATGAGGCCCATGGTCCCGGTTTTCTCGGCCGCCAGCTGCAGGCGGCGGGATACGGTCATGGGCAGACGGGCCAGCTCGGCGACCACGACCGCCAGACTGCCGTGGCGCAGGGCTTCCTCGGTGGTGTCGTGGGCGGCGGTCTCGTCCCCGGTCTCGCAATAGATGACACGGTTGGGACAGAGCCCGACCTGGGCAAGGCCCGGCGCGAAAAGATCGGATCGCGTCATGCACCACAATATCCTGCCCGGCGCGCGGGCGGCGATCGCGGCGGCAAACAGAACGGAGATGGCGCCTTGCACGGCGTCGTTTCCGCCTCCGGCGATCTCGTGCAGGGCGCCATAGGCAATCCCGCCTCCCGGTAACCGCTGGTCGATCTCGGGGACGCCGAACGGCAAGGCGGCGCGATGTTTCATGGCGCCGCCGGCGAGCTTGTCTATCCTGTCCTGTAAATCCGAGATCAGCGCCTGTTTACGCGCCGCATCCATTTATGCCGCCGTCAGATCGGCAACTTCGCCATGCTGAACGATCAGGCGCGGCTCGGACATGTCGCCGCTCTCCTCGTCCACATGCACCGCATAGGCGGCCACGCCGATGAAACGGGCGGCCATGGAGCCGGCAATGCGCTCGGCGCTGGCGGATGTGGTGGCCTGGCGCATTTCGCCTGGCGCGACGCCGCCCTTCTTTGCCTTCTTGAACGGGATGACGATGTATTTTTCAGCGCTCATGTCCGTACTCCTCACGCGTTTTGTTCTCATTATGTTCTCATCGTGAGCGCCGCGAGTCAATCTCCCCTCCCCTCAAAATAGGATTTTTATCCCATGCGTCTTGTCGATGACTGGCGCGCCGTACTGCGGCGCGCCTGGAGCATCCGCCTTGCCCTGCTGGCGGCGCTTCTCTCCGGCCTCGAAGTGTTGCTGCCCTTCCTCGATGGCGCGATCGCCATTCCGCACGGCGTCTTCGCCGCGCTCGCCGGCCTCACCTCCGCCGCTGCTTTTTATGCGCGCCTCGTCGCCCAGAAAGGTCTTTCCGATGCCGATCAATAAGATTGTCCCGACGGCGCGCGGCAAGGCCGCCCTGCTGGCCGCCGGCGTTGCCGCCGTCATCTCCGGCTGGGCGGCGTTCACGACGTCCTTCGGCGAGACGCCGGCGACGATCCGCGCGGCGATCGCCAAGGGCATCACGCCCGAAGCCGTGCAGCTGGCCGTCGACAGGCTGATCAAGCCCTGGGAGGGTATTTCCACGGTCGCCTATCTCGATCGCATCGCCAAGCCGTCGATCTGGACTGTCTGCTATGGCGAGACCAAGGGTATCAAGCCCGGCATGACGTTCACGGCAAAGCAGTGCGAGCAGATGCTGATCACCCGCGTCACCAACGATTATTACCTGCCGCTCGTCGATGGCGTGAAGGGCTATACCGTCGCGCCGGTCAGCGTGCAGGCGGCGATGATTTCCGGCGCCTATAATTATGGTGTGCAGGCGGCCAGGGGATCGACCGCGGCGCGGCGCATCGGCGAACGGAAATACCGCGAGGCCTGCGAGGCGCAGACGGCCTTCAACAAGGCGGGCGGCAAGGTCATCAACGGCCTGGTGAAGCGTCGCGAGATGGGCGATGCCCAGCGTCTCGGCGAAGCCGAGCTGTGCGTCTCGGGGCTTTGACATGGGGCTTGTCCTGACCCGCATCCTCGCATGGCTGGGGCCGACCGGCCTGATGATCGCCGGCATCGTCGTCTTTTACGAAGGCCTGCCGCTCGGGCCGCTGCGCCTGGTTCCCCTCCTCGGCCCTGCCCTCGAAAGCTTCACCGATGGCCGTGTCGATGCCGAGCGCAAGGCCGGCGCGCTGGCGGAGCGCCAGACATGGGAGGAGCTGCGCCGGCGCGAAGGCATGGCCCGCGAGGCGGAGCGCCTTGCCGCGCAAGCCAAGATCGATGGCATCGAAACCGAGTATTGGCGGCAAAGCCAGCTCCAATCCTTCCGCATCACCGAACTGGAGAGAGCCCTTGAAACCGAACCTGCTGGCAATCCTGCTTGCGGCGCTCCTGTTATCAGCAAACGGTTGCGCGATGCGCTCAATGCCGTCGGGCGCTAGCGCACTCGTCAAGCCTCGGCCGGCCGCCGTGCCGCAGGCCTTGAAGCTTCCATGCAGCCCGCCCGTGGAGCTGCCCGACCGGGCGCTGGGCGGAACAGAAACGGTCCGCCTTTGGGGAAAGGATCGGGCCGCGCTCGGCGCCTGCGCAACGCGCCAGGCCGCCTTGGCAAATGCAACAGGGGAATTGGAAAGGCAGGGGCAGTGAACCAGGAACGTTACGTTGGAATGAGCGTCTGGGTCCGCGTGCAGCATCGGTTCGGCCCGCGCCTGCCGGAGTGGATGCTGGCGACGATCGCGGCCGGCTGGGGCGGCGTCATGCTGTTGCCGGCCCGCACCTTCGACCAGCCATCCTACCAGGGCTTCCGGGCGCTCTTCGGAAGTGAGGAAGGGCTGGGCGCGCTTATGCTGCTGGTCGGATTGATCTGCATCGGCGGATTGATCGTCAACGGCGCACGCAAGCGCGTCACGCCCTGGATACGGGTCAGCACGGCTGCAGTTCGCTTCCTGGTCTGGATCGGCCTCTTTGCTGCCCATGCGCTGGGCGGTATCGTTGGCGTATGGCTGGTCCTGTACCCGGTCTTTGCAGCAACTGAACTGGTCAACATTTATCGAGCCGCGCGCGACGGCGGAGAAAGCAATGCAGTTCCCTGACATTTCCAGCCTGCCGCCCTGGGCGCAGGTCGCCGTCATCCTTGCCTTTGGCGTCTCCTCGGCAATCATCGTGTTCGTGACGCGGTTTGGCTTCGCGCAAGGGCTGAAGATGACGCCGGAAGCGGCCGCATCCAAGGCGCCGGTTGCGGCCATGATCGTTGACTCGACGGCGCTCAACCGCGCCACGGCCGCGATCGAGGCCCATACCAATATGCTTCACGAGCATAACGACATCATGCGCGTCAGTAATGAAGTTCACCGCGATTTCGCCGACTACGCGCGGCGCATGGCTGTCGAGCTTGATCGCATTCGCGAGGAATTGCGGATCCAGCGCGAACTCGCAAAATACAGCGAGAAGGTTGCGAAATGAAATGAGGGCGGCGGAGCTTGGTCTCCTTCCGCCCTTTTTTTATCTCCTAAAATATCTGGTCAGTCTCTGCACCATGGCCGGCGATGTCCGGTCCATGGCCGCGCCAGCTCCTCATCCACCAAGCGCTCGCCGACGTCCCTACCCTGCGCTGAGACGCGCGCCAGTGTGCGTCCGTACTTGTCCGTCATGCGGTTGCCGTCGCCTCTGGTCACGATGACGTCGCCGGCGTCGAGCAGCTCCTGCAGGCGGCGCTTGGCGACGTGGCCAAGCCGGCGCTCGGCGTCGCATTTCGCGTCGCGCGTTTCGGGCGCGTCGATATTGAGGATGCGGATGATCTCTTCGCCGGCCGCCAGGGTGTCGCCGTCAATCGCGGTGAAGGTCAGGGCAAACAGGAGCGCGAGCATGCTTGCCTACTCCTGGCTGGCCTTGTAGAGCGCCCATGCCTCCTCGATGAGAACGCCTTGGACAACGCCACGGCGCATGGCCTCGTTGGCGATCTCGGTGGCGACGCTCGGCATGACCTTGGCATGCACCTGGCCGGTACGCTCGCTCTTCTTCCTGCCGCGCTGGGCTTTTGGCGCGCGATCGACAAAACCATGCTGCTCGCCGGCGGCGTCGACCTTGGCGATGTCGGCGGGTTTCGAAGGTTTCTCAGCCCGCTTTTTCAGGTTGCTGAGATCAAGTTTGAAATCGTTCATGCCAGTGCCTCCGCCAGTCGCTTGTAGATCGCACGCGCGAATGCCGAGGCGTTCTTGATCGCGGCGTCCATATTGCCTTGCTTGTTTTCCATCGTGTGCAGGTTGCCGCCATATTCAAAGAGGGCTGAGAAGGCGGCGCGCTCATGGAGCGGCGGCTCGACGACATCGACGCCGGCCTCGCGCAGTGACGCCTCGATGCCCCTCTCCTGCTTCGAGCGAATATGCCGCGTCATCGTGAAGACGACCGCGTGCGCGATCTTGCGATCTACAGCCTCCTCCTCTTCGGCGATCAGCTGCAGCGACTGCGCGCCGATCGTGGCATCGAGCACGGTGGCGCGCATCGGGATCAGCACCAGGTCGGCCTGCGAGATCGCCCGCGACACCATGCGCGATGCGACGCCTTCGAGATCGACGATGACCACGGCGCCATCGGTATCGTGCTGCTTGATCGTCTTGACGATCGAGGATTCGGTCACATCGGTGATGGCCTGAATGTTCGGGGGCAGCGTCCCCTTGCGAGCCCAGATGCTCAAGGAATGGTTGGGGTCACAATCCAGCATGGTCACCGGCACGCCCTGGTGCGCCAGCTCTGTTCCAAGCAGGACGGCGGTGGTGGACTTGCCGGCCCCGCCCTTTGAAGATGCGATAACGACGACTGGCATGGGCTCTCCGATGGTCGGATTAATCTGATAATTCTAATTACCGGATTTAAATTGACACCGGGTTAATTATCAAATCCGGTAATCGAGTTTACCCGGTTAATATGATTACCGGTAAAGCTATTGCGATTATCCGGTAATTGCAATTATCGGGTAATCACTTGCGAGCCTTCGCAGGTTTTGCGAAACCACACACCGGGTAATCTCGTTTATCCGGTAATCTGATTTACCGGATTTATGTATCCGCTGCTGCGGGTTCATCCGCCTTGCCCGGCCCGGTCCAGCCGGCGCGGCGCAATGTGTCGATCAAGGTCGAGCGCGGAACCTTGAATGTCCGGCAAATCGAAGCCTTGCTGGCGCCGCTTTCCAGCGCCGCCAGTATCTGCTCGACCTTTTCCGCGTCGATGGTCGGGGGCCTTCCGCCCTTGCGTCCGCGCCGGCGGGCCGCTGCGAGGCCGGCATTGACGCGCTCGGTGATCAGCGCCCTTTCGTATTCGGCAAGGGTTCCGAACAAGTTGAAGAGAAACGCGCCGTGCGAATTCGTGGTGTCGATCGCCTCCGTCAGGGAGCGAAAGGCGACGCCGCGCATCTTCAAGTCCTCGACGATCCGGATCAGGTGGGAGAGGGAGCGACCGAGCCGGTCTAGCTTCCAGACCACCAGCACGTCGCCGCTGCACAATTCCGCCAGACAGGCCTTCAGCCCTGGCCGATCGTCACGAGCGCCCGAGGCGCGGTCCTGGTGGAGATGGCGATGGTCTACCCCGGCCGCCAGCAGCGCATCGCGTTGCAGGTCGACAGACTGACGCTCGTCATTGCTCGATATCCGCATGTAACCGATCAACATGTGCGACAAACCTCAAATCAGTGCTTGCCGCACAATCTCACATTCCGACAGGATTTGTCGCACATAAAATCGCCGCGCCGGCGAATCCGCTTTCGATACCTCGTGCCGCTGTGCGGAAATCACTTGTTTTCCGACGGGCCTGACCGCCACCGCACCATGCCCGTCGGCAGCGCTGCCGCGAATAACTCAAATATAAATCCGGTATTTCAAATTACCCGGTTTGTTTTTGCATGCGGCGTCGCCAGGCTCTCTTTCAAGAGCCCATGCGGTGGTTTCCGCCGATGCGGTTTTTGCGGTTCCGGCCGTGTCGTTGCCGCCCGAGCCGCCTAATACGCGGCTCGGAACCGCCGCAGGTGAGCGATAGCGAGCCGGACAGCGGCGTCTGCTTCTCTATAGAATAGAACTAGACCCGGATTCAGTCTGTTTAGCGGACTCGCGCTGTTTCTCGCGTGCGGTCGCCAGCTTTATCAGGGCCTCGGCGGTCTTGCCTTCGCCGACCATGCCGATAATTCGTTCCTCGATAGTGAGAGAGTGCAGCGCGTCGCGTTCGTCCGCCTTGCGTGTGGCCTCGGCTTGCTCTGCATCGGCGGGCAGGGGGGCTTTCTTGCCGTAGCGGCCGAGGATAGCGCGCGCGGCCGCCGGCATGGACAGGCGGTAAGCATTGCTCGCCTGCTTCACCTGGGGGCCTCTGTCGCCGGCAGAGTCGGCCGTCTCAAACCGGCGCAGCCAATCCACAAAGCCATGGTCGCGCAAGGCGGCAAGGGCGCGCACGACGGCATCACGGGAACGGCGGAGCTTTTTCATGAGATAGTCAAGCGACGGATCAAGCCGCCCGCTCCTATAGTCGACGAGGTTGGACAGCAGTTCCAGAATTTCCAGCGCTACGACGCCGAGCGGGCCATTGCGCGCGCCTGGTTCTTTGTTGGCGATCTCGTAACGTCTTGCCGCCAGCACGATCTGCTTGACGAAGCCCGGCGTCGTCGGCCGCCAGAAACTGCCCTCGCACTTTCCGGCCGGCTTGGAATTGCGTCGGATCGGCGCGTGCGTGCGCCTCGTCATCACGCCCGTGATGATCGCCCCAATTTGAATACCCATAGTTCCCTCGTCCTCGATGTCGGGGGAGGGCATGACGAGGCAAAAAATCAGCATTCCGGCAAGATGGGTATCTTGCAGGTTCGCCGGCTTCGAACTATGTTGAGGTCACTTTCCTGGTCGGCCTCAACAGAGCTTGCCATTCATCTAAAAACCCTGCCTCGCCAAAGGCGGGGTTTTTGCTTTTATGCCCTCACGTCTTCATTCATCCTCGCTGGCATAATCGATCACGGCGCACGCGCGCCGAACTACCGTTGTAACCTGATTTGGCCGTCGCGCCATACCGGGTTTCTGTAGGTAGCATGATTCCATCGGTTGCCAGCTTTGATCATTTCCGGCGGCCGTCGAAGCCCATCTGTTGCGCCCATCGGACCACGACGAAATGAAAGCCGCGATGCAGGCTGTCGATTGCCGGCATCACGTTCTTCTTTTCTTCGTCGCTGAGATTGCGCCAAGCATCGTCCAGATGACGATACGGATCGCAGACGTTTTCATTGCGCAGTCGAACAAGCTCTAGGCTCTCAATCAGCGACAGCATTTCTTCCTCGGTGATGACGTATTGGCGGGCCATCGGCTTTCCTTATCCCTGCGATTTTATGGTTGTAGAAACGACCGATAATGGAAGGTTATCGGTCATTGTCTCGCTTCGCCGGCCTGTGCGGTTTGGCGCCCGCATCCGGCCGTAAAGCGATCATGCGGGCGTGTCGGGCTGAGGCGGCCGGGCCAGCGGGTGTGGCATGAATGCGACGGGATCGACCGGACTTTCGCCCTTGATGTCCCACCAATACGCACGCTCGCCATTGTCCGACCAGAGCGCCTCGTAGACGCGCCCATCGCTATCTTTCACCCAAATTGGATATGAGTTCCCAATGCGCAGGTCCGGCCCGAGATCGTGGATATAGGCGATATCCTTGTTGGCCTCGGCTATGGGTCTCCATCTTTCTTCTGCTGAAAGCTGCGGGTATGCCGTCTCTAGAATGGCAAGGTCGGCGCGATACCTGCTGAGCTGCTGATGCAGGTTGGTCAGGCGCGCCGCTGTTTCGGCGATGCTGTCCATACGCCAGTCGATGCCGGCTTGGGCGTTGCGCTTGGCCCATATGACAACCTGGTCCCGATCGGTGGAGAATGTGTTCTCATGCATCATCAAGCCGTCATGCGTGACATTCGGCCAGCCGGGTTCCTCGCATCGCTTTTCGATGATTTCGGCGCCGGCATAGGTGTAGACGGTGATCGAGGCCATGAACGTGTCCTCGGTCTCGATGAGGTGGCGCGCCAGATCGGGATCGGCATCGATTTCGGTCTGGTAGCGGCCAAGCGAGCCGGCATTGCCGTCGTGGCGCTTGAGGATTTTTCCGTCCATGCCGACGACGATGATGTCGTGGATGTAGGGCGAGCCGATGCAGATGCCGGCCTCGGTAATCTGCACCATATGCTCGATGCGATAGTGCTCTTTCAGGCGCTTCCAGCCCATGTCAGGCCGCCTTTCCATTGAGGATGGATTTCGCGATGTCGATGCCGGCCTGAACCTTGCCTTCGTCGAAGCCGTCGTCACCTTGTTCCAGCGCCTCGTCGGCCGCCGCGTCGAGCATGCGATGCACGAGCGTTGTCCCGTCCTCTTCTTCGCGCTGGAGCCGGCGGGCCATGGATTTGGCGAATTCGGGAATATCGCAAATATAGAAGTCTTCCGGCCATGCTTCCGGCGATTGGACCGCAAAGGCGAGTAGGGCGATGCCAATCGAAATCTTGAGCTGGCCGTCCTCGACGGTAACGGTCAGCGGCGCGGACATTTGTGCGTTGGTGGGCTTCATGATTGCTTCCTAGGGTTAAAGGCAGGCGCCGCGAATGGCGTCCCGCTTGGCCTCGGCCATGGTGTTGACGCCTTCCAGGGACCAGCCGTCGTAGAGATAGCCGCCGTCCTTCCAGCGGACGCGGATATAGAATTTGCGATCCGGCTCGCCGGGGCAGGGGTCGCGCTGGATCTCGATGTCGGCGCCCTTGTGCGTGCCGTGGAAATAGCCGCGCCGAGATTCGATTATACGCATGGCGGCCCCTCTTCTTTCGGTGGGTCGATCATGCCGACGATGGCGTCGATTTCGTCTGCGGCTTTGCGCAGGCGATCCGACAGCTTTCCCATGCCGCGCTCTTCGCATTGGTGCAGCGCAAGGGCTGCGCGGCCGAGGCGGGCATGGTCGATCGCCCAACTGGCGGCGCTGCCCTCGCCAAAGGCGGCTTCGAAGGCCTCGATTTTTTTGGCAGCGCGCTCCAGATGTGCGGTCCGGCGGCTGGCCTCGGCTTCAACATTGGCCTGGTATCGCTCGTTCTGCTTCTGGCGCTCCTCTTCAAGCGCTTTTCGGCCCTCGCGCTGCGCATCCTCGATCATGGCGCGCATGCTGCCGTCGGCGCGGCGCAACAGCGCGGCGAGGAAGGGGCGGTCGATCGGGCGTGGATCGTTCTTCGCGGCCTCGCGGATCGTGGTCCATTGCCGGCCGTCATATTCGCGCAGGCCCCAGGCTGGGGGCAGGGCGGAAAGGTCATCGACGATGCCGGGTGGCGTGTGTATCCACCAGCGATCGCAGAAGCCGGCGACGGCCTCGGCCTTGGCAGGGTCGGCCGCCTCGCGCTTCCAGTCGGATCGGCTGATCTTGATCTCGACGCCGTGTAGCTCCAGCCCGCGCGATGGCCAGAGCGACATGATGACCGCGTCGGCGTAGCGTCGGGCGCTGGCGCCGGTCGCGTTGGCAACCTCCCACATGATGGCATATTCCGCCGTCGCCCAGCGCTTGGACATGGCGACACGGATATCGGAGGCGGTGAGCTTTACCTTTTTCTTTTCGGTGAGCAGATCGGTCATGCCGCCTTCTCCTCGATCTGGTCGATGTTCTGGCGGATGACGCGGAAGGTGTAGGCGATCACCCACGGGTTTGCGGCCCATGCGCCGGCGCCGTTGATGCGGTCCCAAAGGTTGGGGTACCAGTCTGTGGCCGTCGGGAACCACATGCCTGGGGTGCAGCTTGATTTCAGGTCATCGGCAAAGCGATTGTATGTGCCGCCATGCCATGCGCCCTCCGCGATCGCGTCTTCCTCGCCGATATCCTGCAGGCGCTGGATGCGGACGTTGGTGACGATGTTGGTGAGGCGGCTGGCCCAGCGTGGCATGTGGATCGGTGGAACTGTTTTGCCGCCATCGATATCGGGGTTGTCAGTCCGATAAGCGTAAAGCCGCCACCACCGTTCACCGATTTCGTCATTGACAGCAAACCGATTGCCAAGAGAGATCGTGGCGCGGTCGGCGATATAGATGAGCTGCAGTTCGTCCGTGTCAACGTCCTGGTCGACGCACACGGCCTCACGCACCCATAGGCGATCGCCGATCTTATAGGGCAGATAGGGCAGGATCTCCGCATGGCGCAGATCGTGCCAGCGGCCACCCTTGTCCCGAAAATGCCAATCATAGCCCTTGGTGTCGCTGCGGCCGAATTCGGTGACCTTGCCGAAACGGCGCAACGTTTCGAGGGTGCGGCGCGTCTGGGTTTTGCGGTCGTCGAGCTGGGCCCGAACCATCGGGGCGCTGTAGAGAATGGGGCTATCGGTCATGGCGCGGCCCTCCGGCGTGGCATGGCGTCATGCAATGCGCCGTCGAGCATGCGGCCGGCGCTGGCTTTGTGGCTGGCGCGGATGCCGGCGAAAGCTTCCGGCGGCTCCGGCGCGCGCTCGACGCTCCAGGGGCGGTGCGCCAGCTCGACCGGGTGGCCGTGGAATGTATGGATGGCGTGGGTGGCGGCGATCGCGTCGGACCTGCTCTTGTAGGCGGTATCGCTTTCGCCTTCCTCGCGCGCCAGCTTCCAAGGCGCGGGCATCCAGTTCCCCCACTGCTTGAAGAAAAACGGAGTGTCGGACGCCGCACACTGGTCGCGCAGGCTGAGGGGCCAGTCGGGATGCATCGGCCGCGCATCCGGGCCGCTCTCGCCGCCGGCGACTACCCAATCAATGGTAGCATTCACCCGCTGTCCCGCCAGATTGTAATAGCGCGTCAAAGCGTCGGTATGAACCTCGCCATTCTTGCGCAGCGCCAACAAATCCACGTGCTCGAGTAGCGGCTCGGCGCTGATCCAGCGCACGGCGGCCGGGGTGTCGAGCAGGAAGGGGATGCGTTCGTCGGCGCGCGTCTGATCCTCGACCGATACGCCAAGCCAGACATTCGGCAGGGCATCGGGCCAGTTGGCCATGCCGCCCATCCAGTCGAACAAGGGATAGGCGCATCCGGGCGGGGGCGTGCCCATGGATTCGAGCATGTCGGCGAAGAGGTGGCCTCGGCCGCAGTCATAGAGCTTGCGCACCTCGTCCGGTTTCTGCGCCGTGCAAAGATCGTCGATCGACGCCGGCTTCATGTCCGCCCACTTGCGGAAAAAGGCGCGCATGCGCTCCGGCCGCTTGGTGAGAACCTGAAAGATATGCTGGGGTGCCTGGCCCATGACGAACAGCACCCGCATGATCCAGGCATCGGGCACTTGCTCGGCAAACAGATCACCGTGGGCGCAGACAAAGATATGGCGCGGCCGCTTCCATTGCAGCGGCTGCGCCAGCCAATCCTCTTTAAGGCGCACTTCGCCATTCCAGACCGGGCCGGCCTTGGTGTCGCGGGTGAGGCCTTGCCGGCTGGGGTGATGTTTCAGGCGGGTGCCGGCCAGCTTCATGGCGTAGCAGTTGGTGCAACCGGGCGAGACCACCGCGCAGCCGGTGATCGGGTTCCAGGTGGCGTCGGTCCATTCGATGGTGGAATGATCAGCCATTGAAGCCTCCATTCTGGGAGGCAAGTTTGCGCGCCTGCTCGGGTGTCGCTGGCAGAAAGTGGGGATGCTCCCGCCCGTTTTCGTCGATCACCACCATCTCATGAAGCCGAAACAGGCCGCCAAGCGTCCAGTCGCAGCCCTTGCCGGGCGGTGTACCCTTTTTGTGAGGGCCTGCGCCGGTGAAGCGTCCAACGCACGAAAATCCGGTAAGACGTTCTGCGTGGTCTTGGTCCTTGGCGCCGGCGTTGATCAGACTCTGCATCGACTGGACGGTCTTGCAGATCGGGCAGACGACGGCCATGTCCTCGCGACGGTCAACGCCTTGCGCCTTCAACTCCGACTGAAACTCGGCAATGGTCAGCTTTTTCATGGTGATTATGCCCCCTGCAGGCTGTGCCACATGACGAGGAAGGCCTCGGCTGCGGAGTGAGGGTTTTCCCACGGGATGATTTCTTCCGCGAAGGGCGTGGCGGTGCCGGTCCACTCCTCGCCTTTCCAAGGCATCAGGTCGCGGCGCTCGGTAGCCAGCATGCACATGTCGAGCAGCTTGACGTAGGCCGGATTGGGAACGTCGACGCCAAAGTGGCGAAGGCCAGCGGTTTCGCAGCGCTTTTCCACCCGCTTGTAATCGGGGCAGATCGCCTTGAGTGGCGCATTCAGATCGCCGCAGGTTGCTTCGCCCACCTCGTGCATCAAGGCGGCCAGCTTGTGCGGCGGATCAGCATAATGCGCCATGATCGCGCAGTGCTGTGCGATGGAATAATAGACGCGCCGGCCGGTTCTGCGGCTGACGCATTGGCCGGTGAAGCGAGATTGAAAGGCGAGGCTATAGGCCACGTCCTCGATCGTCAGCTGGCTGGCTTCCGGGTTTTCGAAATCGAAATAGGTGCCGGAGCCGAGGAGGATGGTGGGGCCGACGATGCGGCGGATCGGGGTGGTGGTGCTCACTGTTGTACCTCCGTGGCGATCGCGGCCGGGAAAAAGAAGTGTGACGGAACGGGGTGGGGCTCGGCGGAGGCTTGGGGCGAAATTACGCCCAGAAACTCCGGGTGGTTTTCGATCATGACCAGGGCGGGCTCTGGTGCTTCGTGTGTGCCAGCGAGCCGAAACCAGAAATGACCCGGCTTTCCGTTGCGACCTGTGATCCGTTCATTCGTGGCTTCAAACAACGCGACCAAGGCTGGGTTGATGGCCATCGGTCGCGCATCAGCGTAGTGCGGTGCGGCCATCGCCTTTTGCACCAAGGCTCGCCAACCGGGGGCGGTCTTTTCTTCCATTCGATAATCGAGGCCGACGACGTGACTGCCAAGATTGGTGCTCGAAACCCGCTGGAACAATGCCGGATTGAAGAATGTGTGCTCATTGGCCAACTGCGGCGGACGCATTTTCGGATTGATGAAGATGCCTGCGTCGGAGACGTAGCAGGTTCCCGGATGCGTCCATTCCGGCAGGTCATAGGTCAGCGTCGTGCCTTCAAACGTCATCTCGATTTCAATCGGACTGTTGGCCGTGTCGAAAGCGTCGTCGGGCACGTCGATGACGCAGGGGCGGCGTATATAGCCATCGGGCACATGGATCACGGCCATGGCGACGCCGGTGACGGCCGCAACATGAATGCCGCCGGCTGCTGCGGGTTCGATAAACAGGTTGCCATAGGCAAAGCGCGGATCGCGCATTTCTCGCGCAAACTCGACAAACGGCCGCAGCATCGGCAGCAGCCTTGCGG
>JAFKJU010000075.1 GCA_017305935.1 Hyphomicrobiales bacterium
ATACCGGCCGCGTGCTCGCCATGGTCGGCGGCTTCTCCTACGGCCAGTCGGAATTCAACCGCGCGACGCAGGCGATGCGCCAGCCGGGCTCGTCCTTCAAGCCCTTCGTCTACGCCGCCGCGCTCGACAATGGCTATACGCCGGCCTCGGTGATCCTCGACGCACCCTTCGAGATGGTCTCGGGCGGCCAGGTCTGGCGCCCGCAGAACTACGGCGGCGGCTCGGCCGGCCCCTCGACGCTGCGCCTCGGCATCGAGCGCTCACGCAACCTGATGACCGTCCGCCTCGCCAACGACATGGGCATGAACCTCGTCGCCGAATATGCCGAGCGCTTCGGCATCTACGACAAGATGCTGCCCGTTCTCGCCATGTCGCTCGGCTCCGGCGAGACGACCGTGCTGCGCATGGTCTCGGCCTATGCCGTGCTCGCCAACGGCGGCAAGCAGATCAAGCCCTCGCTGATCGACCGCATCCAGGACCGCTACGGCAAGACGATCTTCCGCCACGAGGAGCGCACCTGCGAGAACTGCAACGCCAACGACTGGGAAAACCAGGCGGAACCGGAGCTGGTCGACAACCGCGAGCAGGTGCTCGACCCCATGACCGCCTACCAGATCACTTCCATGATGGAAGGCGTCGTCACGCGCGGCACCGCTGCCGGCAAGATCAAGCTCGACCGCCCGACGGCCGGCAAGACCGGCACGACCAACGACGAGAAGGACGCCTGGTTCGTCGGCTACACGCCGGACCTCGTCGCCGGCCTCTATATCGGCTTCGACAACCCGGCACCGCTCGGCCGCGGCGGCACCGGCGGCTCGCTCTCGGCGCCGATCTTCAACGAGTTCATGCAGGCCGCCGTCGAAGGCACGCGCCCGACGAAGTTCATCGTGCCGGAAGGCATGAAGTTCATCGCCGTCAACCGCAAGACCGGCATGCAGGCCTATGAGGGCGACCCGGACACGATCATGGAAGCCTTCAAGCCCGGCACCGGCCCGGCCGACGTCTTCTCCGTCATCGGCGGCGACGAATATGCGACGCCCGAGGAGATCCTGAAGAGCTCGCCGCAGGCCAACCAGGCGGTGACGGGCGGCAGCGGCGGCCTGTTCTGATCCGGCCGATCCATTCCGGGAGCGGGTGCGGGGCTTTACATCCGCGCCCGCCCTCTCTATTTCGGGGCCACCGAAACCTGAAGCATCGAAGAAACGGACATGCGCGCGGAAATCGAGAATATCGTCGACGAAATCAAGCAGGCCATAAGCCTGCTGAGGAGGCATCTTTGACTGGGATCAGGCGGTAAGACGACTGGACTGGTTGAACAACAAGGCAGAGGATCCCACCCTCTGGAACGATGCCCAGGAAGCCCAGAAGCTGATGCGCGAGCGCCAGCAGCTTGACGAGGGCATCAATGGCGTGAAGGCCATCGAGCAGCAGCTCCGGGACAATGTCGAGCTGATCGATCTCGGCGAGGAAGAGGGCGACGATTCCATCGTCAAGGACGCCGAGGACGCCCTGAAGGCGCTGAAGGTCGAGGCCGCGCGCAAGCAGGTCGAGGCCATGCTTTCGGGCGAGGCGGACGGCAACGACACGTTCCTCGAAGTCCATGCCGGCGCCGGCGGCACTGAGAGCCAGGACTGGGCCTCGCTGCTGCTGCGCATGTATACGCGCTGGGCCGAGCAGCACGGCTACAAGATCGAATATCTCGAAGAGACCTCGGGCGAAGAAGCGGGCATCAAGTCTGCGACGATCCAGATCAAGGGCCGCAACGCCTATGGCTGGCTCAAGAGCGAGCACGGCGTGCACCGCCTCGTGCGCATCTCGCCGTTCGACGCGAACGCGCGGCGGCATACATCGTTTGCCAGCGTCGACATCTACCCGGTGGTTGACGACCGCATCAAGATCGAGATCAACGAAGCCGATGTGCGCACCGACACGATGCGTTCCGGCGGCGCCGGCGGCCAGCACGTCAACAAAACCGAATCCGCGGTGCGCCTGACGCATATCCCGACCGGCATCGCGGTGGTGTGCCAGGCCGAGAAGTCGCAGCACAAGAACCGCGCCACGGCG
>JAFKJU010000076.1 GCA_017305935.1 Hyphomicrobiales bacterium
TCTTGCAGATACGGATAAAAACGAACGCAAACGGGAGGGTCCAAATGCCCTATGTCACCGAAGCAACGCTCACCGATATCGCCATGGACCGCTGGTCGAACATTCCCGATGCGCGTCTGCGTCAGGTGATGGTCGCCGCCGTGAAACATCTGCATGCGTTCGTGCGCGAGGTTGAGCCGACCAAGGAAGAATGGTTCACCGCCGTCGACTGGCTGACCCGCGTCGGCCAGAAGAGCGACGAGAAGCGGCAGGAGATGATCCTCACCTCCGACGTGCTTGGCGTCAGCATGCTGGTCGACGCCATCAACAACCGCCGGCCGAGTGGCGCGACGCCATCAACCGTCGAGGGTCCGTTCCACATTCCGAACGCGCCGGAGATCGCCAACGGCCAGAACGTGACCGACGGCGCGCCTGGCGTGCCGGGCCTTGTTACAGGCACCATCAAGGGCCTGGACGGCAAACCGATCGCCGGCGCCGCGATCGACATCTGGCAGACCGACGGTGACGGCCTCTACGAAGCCCAGCGCGAAATCGACCACGCCTATATGCGCGGCGTCTATCGCTCGCAGGCGGATGGCTCCTACATCGTGCGCACCGTGGCGCCGATTGGCTACACCATTCCGATGGATGGCCCGATCGGGGAACTGATGAGCAAGACCACCATCAGCCACTTCCGGCCGGCGCATATCCACTTCGCCGTGACGGCACCTGGATACCACAGCCTGGTCACGCATCTGTTTGTGGCCGGCGACGAATATATCGAGACAGACGTGGTCTACGGTGTGAAGAAGGAATTGATCGCGGCGCCGGAATATTCGCTGGCGACGAAGCTGCCTTCGATGCGCACCTCGTCGCCGGCCGCCGCCGCATCGCCGGGACGGATCGACACGCGGTCGTAGCGGATGGCATAGGCCGGGTTGCCGGAAGTCTGGCGCAGCCCGCCGAGCGCGAGCGTTCCGACGGGGCTGCGGAAGCTGTCGCCCGCGATCTCGCCGGAAAAGATGTTGTAGCAGTTGAGGAAGCGCGCGACATCCGCGGAGGCCGGGCGGCTGTAGAGCGTGCCGGCATCGGCGGACTGGGCGATGCGGCCGCGGTCGAGGACCAGAACCGTGTCGCCCATGGCGAGCGCCTCGCTCTCGCTGCCCGTCACATGCAGGAAGGTGACGCAGCAGCGCTCGCGGATCGTGCGCAGCTCGCCGCGCATGCGCGTGCGCAGGTTCGCATCGAGCGCGCCGAGCGGTTCGTCGAGCAGCACCATGCTCGGCTCCGTCACGAGCGTGCGGGCAAGCGCCACGCGCTGCTTCTGGCCGCCGGAAATCTGCGTGACGGCACGGTCTTCCAGGCCCGACAGGCCGACGAGGCCGATGATGTCGCGCACTCGCGCCGCGACGACCTTCCGGTCCGTCACGGGACCCACCGCCCGGTTCTCCAGGCCGAAGGCGATGTTCTGCGCGACGCTGAGATGGGGAAAGAGCGCGAAATTCTGGAAGACGAAGCCGATGCCGCGCTCGTGCGGCGGCACGCCGTCGATGCGCCGGCCGGCAAAGAGGATTTCCCCGCCGTCGGGCTGCTCGAAGCCGGCGATGACGCGCAGCAGCGTCGTCTTGCCCGCGCCGCTCGGGCCGAGCAGCGAGATATAGGCATCGTCCGCAAGGGCGGCATCGATGCCGGCAAGCGCCGGCACGCCGGCGAAGGCCTTGTGCACATTCTTCAGTTGGAGGACGGATGTCACCTCTGTTCCCACCAGTTCCGCGCCGGGAACCCGTCCGCGCACGGCTCCGCACCCCGCCGGCGCGATGCATCCGGACGCAGCAAGAAGCCTCGTTCACGCACCGTCAGATGCGCGCCGCAGCGATGTTCCTGGACATTATGTTTCGTTCCACATGCGGCACCTCTTCCGGATGCCTTGATTTCAAAACCATGCCATGAATGATTTTTGTATTCAATAGACTTTTTATATTTTTCCAGCCCGCGCCGATTTTAATCGTTTCGCGCGATCGCCTGCCGCCGAACACAGCAAG
>JAFKJU010000077.1 GCA_017305935.1 Hyphomicrobiales bacterium
CAACCGTGCGCTAAAGCTGATGCGCGAGCGTATCACGCTGCAGCGCCGCGACATCGCCAAGCTGATCGAAGCCGCGATCGAGGAGCGTGCACCAGGCGCCTGGCAAGCCCTCTGGACGCGCTTCAGGGCCGTCGTGGACCAACTCCCACGGAAGGCGAGCATTCTCGAGCTGGAGCCGCTCGCGTCCGAACTCGACGCAATCCGCGACGAAGTTGATACTGTATTGAAAAAGTTCATGAATGTTACGAATCCGAGCGGCAATGAGTCTCAAAATGAACCGCAGCAATCTAATTCAAATACCGACTCTCATTTTGAATTTGAACCCGCTTTCGAGAAAGCCAGGGGGCCGGCCGAGCCTAGACGAGAAGCGCAGGAGGCGCCAAAAACGTATCACCTTGGGCTTGTGCTGAAAGCCTGCCCCGATATTGCGGAATATGCCCCGAGCGGGATCGCTAACTGGCGCGATCTGATGGCGACCGCAGCGCAGGTGAGGGGCTATCTCGGTGGCTCGCCGTCGGCCTACGAGGACGCGTGCCATGTCATGGGGCCGGAAACGGCGGCCATCGTCGTCGCCTGCATCCTCCAGCGGGCCCAGCATATCAACTCGGCCGGGGGATACCTGCGGGCGCTGACTGACAAGGCGAGGGAAGGGCAGTTTTCGGTAGGACCAATGCTGATGGCGGCCTTCAAGGCCAATTCGTCCGCGCCTGACAGGAGGGCAGGGTAGATGTCGGCGGTCATGCCGCAGTGGCAATTCAGCTTGGGAGTGTTCCGGCTTCTCGTTTGTTCAGGCGAGAACGCCGCCCGGGCCAGACTGAGGTCCTGTCATCCACGCCGGAACAGACGAAAGCTCCTCCAGGATATTTGCAGCCTTTGCCCATTTGACGAAATTGTCGCGCGCGGAACTCAGCGGATAGCTGCCATCGAGCGCGGAGTAACAGGCACGGCTGATCGTTTCGTAAGGAACGTCTTGCAGTTCGACCGGCCACTCTTCAAGGAAATCGATGGCGTCACGGATAGAGGCGATTTCCACGATCGTGAAGCTTCCATCCTTTACGAAAACAGGACTGTCGAAAAGCTTGTCGTTCATCTCATCCTCCCACTGTTCTCGCTGAGCAGATATGTAAATCGAGCAAGCCAAAAATATGAGTTCGGCGCCCCTTTGCTTCAAGGCGTGACTTTCAGCTGCGCAGCGCTCACGCCAACGGCAGGACGTTGCGGTTCGATCCATTCGCCTTGCTTGGACCTCGGGGAGTGGAGATATCAAAAAGCCCGCTGCCGGGAGGAGGTGGCAGCGGGTTCGATTTTCGAATACGGCGCGGGAGGAGGTGCACCGCATCCAGCATCGGCATCGCATCTGGGAGGAGTAGATGGCCGATAGCGAGATCATCGCCGAAACCTATGAATATTGCAATGCACAAATTCGCATTGCACCTGCGAAGACGGATGATGATCCCGACGAGATGCTCAAGGCATTTTGAGACCAGCAGCACCAGGTCGGAAAATCTGCCTGCCTGACCAAGCGTGCCCACAATGGCTGGGCCAATCTCTGTGAAATCTTTAGCGAAAGGGGAGGGGAGGCAACTCACCCTCCACCGTCCGCCAGATCCAGGCACCGATTTCCGGCCGCGACGTGATGAGGTCCTCCAGCGCTTCTTCGTACGCCTTATCCGCCGAAGGCGGAACGATATAGAGCGCAATCGGCTGCGATTGACGCTGCACCATCGCCGCCGCGGTTGGCGTTTCTGCCGACAAGTTGTAGCGCAACCCTTTCACACTGCGATCAGAGAGCTTGGCCAGCGTGTCGACCAGCCTCTTCTCGTACGCGGAGTCATATGGCACCCAGTTTTCGGCGACGACCATCAGCGCCATGTCCTCAACGACCGCAAGGCCGGCGGGCGATAGCCCAAATGTGGCGATTGCGATCAGATGAGAAGCCTCGTCGGCGTTCCACAATGCCAACTCGTTCTCGAAGCGCCCCTGCAGACGCCGATATAGGCCTTGTTC
>JAFKJU010000078.1 GCA_017305935.1 Hyphomicrobiales bacterium
ATGTCAGATCATGAACTGAAGCTGCTGATTGAAGCCGCTGACAAGGCCATCACCGCAGAGGACTTCGATAGCTTGATGGAGTTTTATGCCGAAGATGCAACGCTGGTTGTGAAGCCTGGGATGAATGCGACGGGGAAAGAACAGATACGAAAAGCGTTCGTGGCCATCGCTGCTCATTTCAAGAACCAACTAAAGGTTCGGCAGGGAAAGATGACGGTCATCGAAGGTGCAGATACCGCGCTTGTTATCATGGAAACGCTTCTCGACATCGAAGGCCAAAAGGAGCCAATTGTCAGGCGGGCGACTTACGTCTTTCGCAAGTCAGACGGTGGCAGATGGCTGTGTGCCGTGGACAACTCATACGGTACATCAATTCTGGACGCCTGAAATCTCAAGCGCTCGCGGCCTAATGGGCCGTGGGCAATTCCATGGTACGGTAGCCGTGGAATGCGATGTGATTGTCGCAGAAATGCTGAATTTTGCGACAAAATCGCCGGCGCTGATTTTGTAGGGAAAAATCTGTCGCAAAAGTCGTGTGCGAAAGTCAGACTTACGCGACTGGCTTTTGCGACACGGCGCGGCGCGGAATCCGGGCCGCTGCGGACGTGGTGTGCAGGTTTCAGGAGATTTGCGCCAACCTCTCATTTTCAGATGCGGGTGCATGGCGAATTACATTGAACCCCTCGGCTTCCGACGGAGGGACGAAATAGCGTGTGATTTGTTCAAACTGGGCGTCCGAAGCTGCGAAATCATGAGTCCCGGCAGCATTGCGCACTCGAAGGCGAGCCTTGCAAATCTCATCCGGCACATCCAGAAAGTGCAAGCGGTGATCCGCTCCTACCGTCTCGAAAAGTGTTCGCATCCATGACCGCATGGCCGGTGTGTTGGCGGGAAAGTCCAGCACAACCGATACGCCCATTAGAAGCAGGTCACGAACGAGAGGGCTGGCGGCGTCGCGTAACCGCTGAGAATAACGAATGTAATCTGCAACGTCCTTCATCTCGGGACCGAATAGGCGGCTCAACCAAAAGTCCTCATTGACGACGATAGTTAATGGCATCCGGCTCAATTCAGCCGTGAGGGTTGATTTTCCAGCAGCTATCTTTCCGCACAACATGTGCAGCGTCGCGTGTGACGTGTTTGGTTCGTGATTTAACATGTCCGTCTCCGTAAGCCCGCAAAACGGAAAAAGAAAACCCGCCTCGGGGCGGGTTGCATCATTAGGACAAAAGACGCGCGCTAACCCACCATTCAATGAATGATGCGAATAATCGATAGATTGAGGCTGCGAACGTAGTCCATACTAGCCCTGTATCACAGGTTTCTTTGCGGTCCAACCGTGGTGTAAAGGCAAAAGTCCAATGGCCTCCCGCATAGTGAGGAAGTAGCCGCGTCGCAAATATCCCGAAACCTGCAACAACTCTACATCATCGCGCCGGCACTGACACGGTGACGGTGCAGCTCTGGTCCTTCTTTGCCTTCGCAGCCGCCTCGGCGCAGCGCGTGAGCGCGTCCGTGTTGGCGCGCACAAGGTTGCTGGCATCGACAATGCTTCGCCACCCTCCGGGGCTTCCCGACTGCATGAGCGCGGTTCCGGCGTTCCAACGGTCGGCGTTCATGGCGGTTGCTGCAACAGCCATATCAACCGATCCGGGCAGCACGCGCGGAAGGAATAGCGTCAACAGCACGCCGGCGACCAGGCCGGCCGCTCCCGCGCCCCAAACCCACCAATCTTGTTCCCGACGAAGGCGGGCGGTCCTGACGAACTCGCGAAGATCGCCGGTCACGCGCTCGAGGACTTGTCCTCGAGCTTCGATCGTGCGGCCGGCATTCTCCGAAACCCGATCGCCGGCGCTTTCGAGCGCGCGGGCGTAGTGATCGGGGCCATTCCTGAGCGCCGGCAATTTTTGCAGGGCTTCAAGCGCCTGTCCAACAACGGCGACCTGTTTGACGATGCGGCCAAGCTCCGGGCCGTAATCGGGCGGCTGCTGGAATTTC
>JAFKJU010000071.1 GCA_017305935.1 Hyphomicrobiales bacterium
CGTTCTTGTCCTCGATGAAATCGCCGAGATGCGAATCCTCTTCGTCACCCACCGGGGTTTCGAGCGAGATCGGCTCCTTGGCGATCTTCAGCACCTTGCGCACCTTTTCCAGCGGCATGGCCAGCTTTTCGGCCAGCTCTTCCGGCGTCGGCTCGCGGCCGATTTCGTGCAGCATCTGGCGCGAGGTGCGGACGATCTTGTTGATCGTCTCGATCATATGCACCGGAATACGGATGGTGCGGGCCTGGTCGGCGATCGAACGGGTGATCGCCTGCCGGATCCACCAGGTGGCATAGGTCGAGAACTTGTAGCCGCGGCGATACTCGAACTTGTCGACCGCCTTCATCAGGCCGATATTGCCTTCCTGGATAAGGTCGAGGAACTGCAGGCCGCGGTTCGTGTATTTCTTGGCGATGGAGATGACGAGGCGCAGGTTTGCCTCGACCATTTCCTTCTTGGCGATGCGCGCCTCGCGCTCGCCCTTCTGCACCATATGCACGATGCGGCGGAATTCCGTCACCGAGATACCGGTTTCGGTGGCGAGGTTCTGGATCTCCTGGCGGATGTCGCGGATCGTTGAATTCTCGGCGCGGGCGAATTCCTTCCAGCCCTTGGCGGCGAGGTTCGAGATCGACTTCATCCAGTTCGGATCGAGCTCCGCGCCCTGATACTGTTCGAGGAAGCTTTCGCGGCGAACCCCGTAGGATTCGGCCAGACGCAGCAGGCGGCCCTCGTTCTGCACGAGGCGCTTGTTGATGTCGTAGAGCTGCTCGACCAGCGAATCGATGCGGTTCTGGTTGAGCGACAGCGACTTGACCGCCGTGATCAACTGATCCTTCAATTCCTTGTAGCGGCGCTCCTGGCCGGACGACAGCGTGCCGACGGCTGCAAGGCGCGCCTCGACCTGCTGGTCCTGCAGCTTGCGGAGCTTCTTGTAGGTATCGGCGATCAGGTCGAGGGTTTCCATGACCTGCGGGCGCAACTCGGCTTCCATCGCGGCGAGAGACAGCGAGGATTCATCCTCGTCTTCCTCTTCCTCCTCGACCGGCATGGCTTCGCCGATATCGGTGATGTCGTCTTCGCCGGGCGCCGGCATGCGCGGACGGCGGGTCTTTTCCTTCTCTTCCGCCGCCTTGCGGTCGGCCTCGATCTTTTCCGGGCTTTGGAACTGCGGCGCCGCCTTGGCCTCAGGACCGGAATAGGTGGTTTCGAGGTCGATGATCTCGCGCAGCAGCGTCGAGCCTTCGTTCAGCTCGTCGCGCCAGATGATCAGCGCCTGGAAGGTGAGCGGGCTCTCACAGAGGCCCGAAATCATCGTTTCGCGACCGGCCTCGATGCGCTTGGCGATGGCGATTTCGCCTTCGCGCGACAGGAGCTCGACCGACCCCATTTCGCGCAGATACATGCGCACCGGGTCGTCCGTGCGGTCGGTCGGTTCCTTCTTCTTGGCGGTCGCAAGCTGGGTGCCGGCGCTGGGGGCCAGTTCGCCGCCCTCGCTCTCGCCGTCGCTTTCGCTGTCATCATCGTCGGCAGTTGCCTGCTCGTCGATGTCTTCGTCCTCGACGACGTTGATGCCCATGTCGGAAAGCATGGCCATGGTGTCCTCGATCTGCTCGGAGGTGACTTCCTCCGAAGGCAGGACCGAGTTCAATTCGTCCATGGTCACATAGCCGCGCTTCTTCGCGGCCTTGATCATCTTCTTGACCGCGTCGTCGGAAAGGTCGAGAAGCGGTCCGTCCGTTGCGCCATCGCGTTCGACATCTGCTTCGTCGTTTTCTTTGACCTTGGTTGCCATTACTTCGTCGCTTTCCCTGACGCTTCCATCATCACTGCGATAAAATGTCCGCCGAAACGGACACCTCTTCGCCGTGAATGCGAATCGGTTATCTTACCTAACGGAATGATCGCTAATTCCTGATTAAACACCGGGAAGATGCGAGAGTTCTGCGCGAGCGCGAACATTCTCTCCCGGTCATCACTGCCGATCCGCTCAATCCGTCCAATCTTTTAAGCCCGAAATGGTGATTCCCACAAAATTCCTCCCCGTCAAGCTCTCCAAGACGGAAAATGACGAGAAATGTCCGGAAATGCCTTTTAAAGAGCAACTTCCGCGAAAGACCACTCGACGCGAGAGATAGGCATCGTTCTTGCAAAAACAAGGGCATGGGCCGCATACAGCGGAAATTCGCCCGCGCCCTGCCTTCGAAACCCGTTTTTCGCCTCAATGACTGGCGCCGTCCCATTTGTTGATGTTCAACGAATCAAGATCGATGGCCGGAATGCAGCGCAGGTTTATCGCCGCCGTCGCCGAACCGTCCGGTGCCTTGCCCTCGCCATAGACGGCAATACCGCAATTTCCGCAGAAATAATGCTGGATGACATGCTTGTTGAAGGTATAGCGCGACAGGTTCTCTTCCGGCGTCTTCAGGATCAGCTTGTCACGCGGCACGAAGGCGAGCAGCGCGCCGCGCCGCCGGCACAGGGAGCAGTTGCAATCCAGCGCCTCGGTGAATTCGCCTTCGACATCATAGGCGATCTTGCCGCAATGACAGCTTGCCTCGTAGCGCACGCGCATCCTCCCTTTCGAAAATACCGGTGTTTCCGGCGGGCCTATCAATCAAATTCAACAACAATAGGGCCGGCTCATAGCATGTCGCGCCATGGCTTGCGAGCCCGGCGTCAACGCCCCGCCGCTCCTTTGATCCGGCCGGACATGACGCCGAAACCATCGATGATGGCCTCCTGGTTTTCCATGCGCAGGATCTCGAACTGGATTTCCTGCAGCGCCCGCATCAGCGCGTCGATGCGCCCGGCATCCTCGGCCTCGGCCGCTTCGGCAATCTCGCGCTCGAGCTCGATCTTCTGCCAGCGCAGCGCCTTGCTGCGCTTGTGCAGCGAAAGCGCCTGAAGGAAGGCGTCGGCGGCGTCCTCATAGGCGGCCTCAGGCGTCGCGGTCCACAGGCCCGCGCCACGCACCTGCAGATCGAGGGCGGTGACGAGGCCGGCAAAGCCCTGTGTCTCCAACTCCTCCAGCATCAGCGCGCGCGTCAGCCGGGTTCCGGACGCCGCCGTGATGCCGAGCACCGCCGCCCACAGCCGCTGCAGGTCGCGGTTTTCATAATCGATGGCGGCGATCTCGTCATATTCGCGGGCGAGAAGCTCTGGATGGTTGACGATGGAGAGCGCCATGACGCTTTCGCGCAGCGTCGGCTGGTCGCGGTGGCCCTTGACCATGCCGGAGCGCATCAGCCGGTCGGAGACCGCGCCGCTGGCCGCCATCTGCCCGCCACGCGCGCCCTGTTGACCGCCACGCCCGCCGCCCTGCTGGCGGCCGCCCCGGGCAAAGCCCTGCCGCCCGCCGCCGGCCTGAACCGGGCGGAAGAAGGCGTTGAGACGGTCGCGCATATCCTGCCCGTAATGGCGGCGCACGTCCTCGTCCTGGATCTGCGCCACGATCTGGCGCAGCCGGCTTTCCAGCTCGGCGCGCTTTTCCGGCGTGTCGAAATTGCCGCCCGAGGTTTCGCGGGCCCACAGCATGTCGGCCAGCGGCCGCGCTTCCGTCATCACCTGGTCGAAGGGTGCGCGGCCATCATGCTTGACGAGATCGTCGGGATCCTTGCCCTCCGGCAGCAGCGCGAAACGCACGGAGCGGCCCGGCTTGATCTGCGGCAGCGCGAGATCCAGCGCGCGGTTGGCGGCGCGCAGGCCCGCACCGTCGCCGTCGAAGCACAGCACCGGCATCGGCGACATCTTCCAGAGCAGGTCGAGCTGGCTTTCGGTCAGCGCCGTGCCGAGCGGGGCAACGGCATTCTCGATGCCGGCCTGATGCAGGGCGATGACATCCATGTAGCCTTCCACCGCAATCACCGTCGCGCCCTCCTCGCGGCCGCGCACGCTCTCTTGCGCCGCGCGCCGGGCGCGGGTGAAGTTGAACAAGACATTGCCCTTGTGGAACAGCTCGGTCTCGTTGGAGTTCAGATACTTGGCCGGCGCATCCGCCGACATGGCGCGCCCGCCAAAGGCGATCACCCGCTCGCGCGACGACAGGATCGGGAACACGATGCGATCGCGAAAGCGGTCGTAGGAAACGGGAATCTCCGCGCCGTGCACCACGAGGCCGCAGGCCTCGATCTGGTCCCTGGGGATGTTTTTCCCGGCCAGATACTCCTTCAGCGCGTTGCGGCTGTCGCTGGCGTAACCCAGCCGGAAGGTTTCGATGGTGCGCCCCGTCAGACCGCGGTCGCGCAGATAGGCGCGGGCACGCGCCCCGGCTGCGGTGTTGAGCTGATCCTGGAAATAGGCGGTCGCCAGTTCCATGACATCGAGCAGCGTCGTGCGTTCCTTCTCGCGCCGCTCGGCCTGCGGATCGGGCTGCGGCATGGGAATGCCAGCCATGTCGGCGATCTGCTGCACGGCCTCGGGGAAATTCACCCCTTCGAGATCGGTGAGGAAGCGGAAATGATCGCCTGATACGCCGCAGCCGAAGCAATGATAGCGGCCCTTGCGATCCTCGCAATGGAAGCTCGGCGATTTCTCGCCATGAAAGGGGCAGCAGGCCCAGTAATCGCCGCGCGAGACGTTGGTCTTCTTGCGATCCCAGGTCACGCGACGGCCGATCACGGCCGATATCGGCACGCGGTCACGGATCTCGTCGAGAAAGGCATTGGAAAAGCGCAAACCGGGTCACCTCTGGGAACGACTGACAATATAGGACGGCGGCGCCGGTTGCGCCACCAGCGGATCGGCAGGTCCACCGCTATTTCACAAGCGAAAAACGAAGCAGCCTCCGCCGATGTGGCAAGAATGGGGCAAAATCCGCATCGGCAAAATTACTTATTTGTAATTTGTCCCGCGGCCCGCGCGGGCCTAACTTCCGAACCGTAGGATGCAGCCGGGAAATGATTTCCCAGCCGCATATCGGAACCCCAATCTCCGATCCCGGATGGAGAGCCCCCACCCCCGCATTCTCCATCCGGGTGCCTCCCCGCATCCGCGCAGCCTCCGCTGATCGTTAGTCGGGATGCCAGGAGCACGGAAAAGGCAGGAGCTGCGCTCCTGCCTTTCCTGTTTTCAGGGGCCTTTCCTGTTTTCAGGGGCCTTTCCTGTTTCAAGGGTTTTGCGATTCTTATTTCAGCAGGTCCTTGACGATGCCGGAAGCCTTGGCGAAATCCATCTTGCCGGCATGATGCTCCTTGAGATGGCCGATCACCTTGCCCATGTCCTTCGGACCCTGCGCGCCGGTCTCGGCAACGGCCTGAGCGGCGGCGGCGTGGATTTCCTCGTCCGACATCTGTGCCGGCATGAAGGTCCTGATGACGGCGATTTCGGCGCGTTCCTTGTCGGCCAGCTCCGCGCGGGCGTTCTCGTCGTAGATGCGGGCGGATTCCTCGCGCTGCTTCACCAGCTTGGCGAGAAGCTGGGCGATATCCTCGTCGGAAGCCTCGCCCTTGCCGGCGGTGCGGTTGGCGATATCGCGATCCTTGATCGCGGCCTGGACCAGGCGGATGGTCGACAGCCGCAGGCTGTCCTTGGCCTTCATGGCCTCCTTGAGGGCGGCGGTGAGTTCATCGCGCATCATGTCATTGTCTCCTGAGCATTCCTGTTTGCAGGTGTCTTAGCCCACAGATGCAAGGAACTGCAAGAACGGGGGACCGCTCCACAATTCCGCTGCCTTTGCATGGCTCAAGCATTGACCCTGGCGCAGGCTTTGTCTATGGGTCGGCGCCTGCACGACAATCGACATCAGGGCCGCCGACCGCGCATGGATTTCGCGCGCCCCTGCCTGCGACATGAAATGGCCCAAGCGCATGCCGGGTTCAAGACCCTCTTTGCGACTTCACGCGGCCGGAAGGGATTTGAGATGAGCGCGACCGCACCCTGGACTGTGAAAAAACCGACCGCCCTGCTGGTCCTGGCCGATGGAACCGTGATCGAGGGCACCGGCATCGGTGCCACCGGCAAGGTGCAGGCCGAAGTGTGCTTCAACACCGCCCTGACCGGCTATGAGGAAATCCTCACCGATCCTTCCTATCTCGGCCAGATCGTCACCTTCACCTTCCCGCATATCGGCAATGTCGGCGCCAATGACGAGGACGTCGAAGATCTGACGCCCGCCGCCCGTCACGGCGCCGTCGGCGTCATCTTCAAGGCCGACATCACCGAGCCGTCCAATTACCGCGCCGCAAAACACCTCGACGCCTGGCTGAAGGCGCGCGGCATCATCGGCCTGTCCGGCATCGACACCCGGGCGCTGACCGCCTGGATCCGCGAAAACGGCATGCCGAACGGCGTCATCGCCCATGATCCCGCCGGCGTCTTCGACATCGAGACGCTGAAGGCCGAGGCCAAGGCCTGGAGCGGCCTCGAAGGCCTCGACCTCGCCAAGGTCGCCTCCTCCGGCCAGTCCTCGGAATGGACCGAGACGCCGTGGATGTGGAACGAAGGCTACGGCACGCTCGGCGCAACGGATGCGCGTTATCACGTCGTCGCCGTCGATTTCGGCGTCAAGCGCAACATCCTGCGCCTCTTCGCCGGCCTCGACTGCCGCGTCACCGTCGTGCCGGCAACCACCAGCGCCGAGGACATCATGGCGCTGAACCCGGACGGCGTCTTCCTGTCGAACGGCCCGGGCGATCCGGCCGCGACCGGCGACTATGCCGTGCCGGTCATCCGCACACTGATCGACAAGGAACTCCCGCTGTTCGGCATCTGCCTCGGCCACCAGATGCTGGGCCTCGCCGTCGGCGCCCGCACCTCGAAGATGCATCAGGGCCATCACGGCGCCAACCATCCGGTCAAGGACCACACCACCGGCAAGGTCGAGATCGTCTCGATGAACCACGGTTTCGCCGTCGATTCCGACTCGCTGCCGTCGGGCGTCGAGGAAACCCATGTGTCGCTGTTCGACGGCACCAATTGCGGCATGCGCCTGGTCGGCAAGCCGGTCTTCTCGGTGCAGCACCACCCGGAAGCCTCGCCCGGCCCGCAGGATAGCCACTACCTCTTCCGCCGCTTCGTAAACCTCATCCGCGAACGCAAGGGCGAAGCAGCGCTCGCCGAGCGCTGAGACGACTTAAAATCGATGGAATGATTGGATGGCCCGGCGAAATCACCGGGCCATTTTCATATGGCTGCGCAGCAGCCGGTAATACCGCCAGCAAAGCAGCGCCGAGGCCGTGCCGAGCCCGACGAGGAAACCATACCAGATGCCAATGCCGCCGAAGCCGACCGGGAAGGCCAGCACCCAGGCCAGCAGGAAGCCGACCGGCCAATAGGAAATCAGCGCCAGCACCATCGGCACGCGCGCATCCTTCAGCCCGCGCAGCAAACCGCTGGCAATCGCCTGCATGCCGTCGACGAGCTGGAAGATGCCGGCAATGACGATGAACGAGGCGGCGATTTCCAGAACCCGGGCCGCATCCGGCGTATGCGTGTTGATGAACAGGCTTCCAAAATAGGCCGGGAACGAAGCCAGCATCGCCGTGCAGACCATCGACACCATGATGGCGAGGGCGGTGACCGACACCGAGGCGCGCACCATGGCGGTGGTGTCGCCGCGCCCATGCGCCATGCCGACCATGACGGTGCCCGCCTGCGCCAGCCCCAGCGGAATCATGAAGGTGATCCCGGAAAGCTGCAGCGCGATGCCGTGGGCGGCAAGCTCCAGCGTGCCGATGCGCCCCATCATCAGCGAGGCCGCCGTGAACAGGCTGACTTCGGCCAAGAGCGTCATGCCGATCGGAAAACCGAGATGCAGCACCTCGAAGAAGGCGCGCCAGTCCGGCCGCCAGAAGCGCACGAACAGCTCGTATTTGCGGGTTTCCTCGAAACTCTGGACATAAGCGACGATGAAGATCAGGCCGGCCGTCTGCACCACGACGGAGACGACGGCTGCGCCCTCCATACCCATCGCCGGCAGGCCGAAATGGCCGAGAACCAGCACATAAGCGCCGATAGCATTCAGGACCAACATGGCGATGGTGACAAACAGGATGATGCCCGCCTTGCCGATGGCGCTGACCATCGCGCGGTACACGAAGAACAAGAGCGCCGGCAGGATGCCGAACTGGGCAATCATCACATAATGCCCGGCCAAGGCCGCCACATCCGGCTTCTGGTTGAGCGCCAGCAGGATACGCTCGGCGTTCCAGAAGGCCGGCTGCATCAAAAGCCAGTAGAACACGGCCACCCAGATGCCCATGCGCAGCGAGCGGCGCACATTGGTCGTATCGCCGCGTCCAAAGGCCTGCGCCACCATCGGCACCACGGCCATGGAGAAGCCCGAACCGAAGATCAGGATGGTGAACAGGAATTGCGTCGCCAGCACCATCGAGGCCAGCGTCACCGCGCCGAGACGGCCGACGATCACCACATCGGTGGTGTGGATGCCGAGTTGCGCCAATTGCGCGCCGATCAGGGGAATGCCGAGCGAAAGCGTCGTGCGGATTTGTCCCAGCCAGCTATTGTCGTTGCTTCCGGCCTTTGCCGGAACGTGAACCATCGTATCCATGGATCAACCGCCATATCGTTCGTGTGAAACGCGCCGCACACGCCGTTTCCGGGGCAACGCGCGTCATAAAATCGTCTGGTGTCGTATGCGGAGCGGGCCGCGGTCCTGTCACAACGCCCGGGATATTGTGAACCCGAGTGTCCGATTCCCCGCCGGCAGCCGCCCGGCCGCCGATGTCAAGCGCCCCCGCTCTACCCGAAGGGCCGGGTTAAAGCCAGTCCTATCGGAGGGAATTGCCTGATATTTCATCAAACCGTTATCAAACGGTCCGCTTATCAGGCATTTCCAACCGCGAGCGTTCGGTGTTTGTCACGCACGCGCCAGAGGAAGGCGAGCAGGCCGATGAACAGGAAGAACGAGGCGAGCGCAAACGGCGCGCCGGCAAAGGTCAGCGGCGCGGATGGCGCGGTGAAATAACCGAAAAGCTGGGTGAACAGCACCGGACCGATGATGGTGGTGATGCTGTTGAGGCTGCTCATCGCCCCCTGCAGCTCGCCTTGCGCCGAGGGCGGCACCTTGGCAGAGGCGATGCTGCGCAGCGCCGGATCGGCCACGCTTTCCAGCGCGGTCAGCACGATGACGGCATAGACCATCCAGCCCTGGGAGGCAGCGGCGAAGCCGGCAAGCCCGAGCGTGGAAAAGCTCAGCCCCAGCGCCGCCGTGCGCCATTCGCCGAGAACCGGCACCAGCCGCGGCAGGATGACGCCCATGACGATGGCGCCGCAAATACCGAAAATGCCGAGCGACAGGCCGATCTGCCCCTCGCTCCAGCCGTAGCGAAAGGCGCCGACGAAGGGCCAGACAGCGGGATAAACCGCGTGCGCCATCCAGTAGAGAAACAGCACCAGCCCGATCCAGCCGATGCCGTGATAATGGCGCATCTGCCGGAGCGCGCCGAGCGGATTGGCGCGCGACAGCTCGAAGCGGCGGCGATTGGCCGGCTGCAGCGTTTCCGGCAACAGGAAGCAGGCGGCGATGAAATTCAGGAAAGCGATCAGGGCCGCCCCATAGAAGGGCACCCGCACGCCAAACTCGCCGAGCAGGCCGCCGATGACAGGCCCGAGCGCGAAGCCGGTGCCGAAGGCGATGCCGATCAGGCCGAAATTGCGCGCACGATTGCTGTCGTCGCTGACATCGGCGATGAAGGCGGAGCAGGTGGCGAAGCTGGCGCCGCTGATGCCGGCAAGGATGCGGCCGACGAACAGGATCGCGTAGCTGCCGGCCAGCGCGCAGATCAGGTTGTCGATGGCAAAGGTCAGCACCGAGGCGAGCAGGATCGGCCGTCGCCCGAAGCGGTCGGAAAGATTGCCGATCAGCGGCGCGAACAGGAATTGCATGCCGGCATAGGCCAGCAGCAGCCAGCCGCCGTCGATGGCGGCGGCGCTGATGTTTTCGCCGGTCACCTCTTTCATGAAAGCCGGCATGACAGGCACGATGATGGCGATGCCGATCACATCCAGAAACAGGATGACGAAGACAAGAAACAGGCCGCGTCGCGCCAGCACTGGATCGATCATGACTGCTCTCCCTGCCGGCGTCTCCGCCCTTTGCAAGGCACAAGGACGCTTGGTCGCCCATCGAAATATACGGAGCCGGTCCGGCAAGGCCGGTGCGGTCGGATGAAAGCGGAAGGGCGCATGGCCAAACGACACACGGGCGACCGTTCGCCGAGCTGCAATGACACGCCCGGCGCGGCCGCAGAGCCACTCCCCGCGAATGCGACGTTTGCTTTAAAGCAGATTCGTCCCCGAAACAATCCGTGAACATTTCAAACTTTTTGATCCCAGGCACGCATTCTGCTGATGGATTCGAGAACAGGGCGTGATCATTCCGCGTCCTCCTGCGGAACATCCCCGTCGCGCTGCTGCCGGCGGCGATGCGCGCGCAGGAAATCGACGAAGGCGCGCAACGGCGGCGGCACATGCCGGCGGCTGGCATAATAGAGATACGGGCCGGGAAAGGATTCGTCCCAGGTCACGAGGATGCGCACCAGCCGCCCCGCGTCGATGGCCGGCGTCAGGAACTCCTCGAAGGTTCGGATGACGCCGTGACCGGCCTCGGCGGCGCCCACCTCCAGCCCGGCCAGATTGCTGACGAAGCGCGCCGGCGGCTGCAGCCGCACCATGCGGCCCTCCTCCGGAAATTCCCAGGCAGGCATGGCGCCGCTCAGGAAGCGATGGACGATGCAGCGATGGGCAAGCAGATCGCCCGGGCGCTGCGGCGTTCCATGGCGGGCGAGATAGGCGGGTGCGGCGGCAGTGATGAAACGCTGCTCGCGCGGACCGATGGGCACGGCGATCATATCGCTTTCCAACCGCTCGCCATAGCGGATGCCGGCATCGAAACCGCCGGCCAGCACGTCGAGGAACCGATCGTCGGCCGTGATCTCGACAACGATGCCGGGATAGAGCTCCATAAACGGGTCGAGAATGTCAGGCAGGATGAAATGCGCCACCGCCGAAGGCACGTTGAGGCGCAGCCGCCCGACCGGCTGGCCGGAGGTTTCCCCGACCGCCTCCAGCGCGCTGCGGATATCGAGGATCGCCGGGTTCAGTCGCTCGATCAGCCGCTCGCCGGCCTCGGTCGGGGTGACAGAGCGGGTGGTCCGGTTGAGCAGGCGCGCGCCAAGCCGCTCTTCCAGCCGCCGCACGGCTTCGGAAAGCTGGGAGGGCGAGACACCGCGCAGGCGCGCCGCCGCGCGAAAACTGCGCTCGCGGGCAACGGCGACGAAAGCATCGAGATCGGCAAGCGGCAGATCGGTCATTGTGCAAAATCCCGGACAGGCTATCGCGATAAATATGGATTATCGCACAAAATCGATCGCGCTAAAACCACCTCCGACACGATCCGAAGGAGAACGACCATGCACACCACCCGTCTTGGAAAAACCGGCCCCGAAGTCTCGGCCATCGGCCTCGGCTGCATGGGCATGTCGGGCATGTATGGCCCGGCCGACCGCGCCGAGAGTATCGCCACCATCCACGCGGCGCTGGATGCCGGAATCACGCTTCTCGATACCGGCGATTTCTACGGCATGGGCCACAATGAAATGCTGATCCGCGAAGCCCTTCAGGGCAAGGACCGCGACAAGGTCGTCCTCAGCGTCAAGACCGGGGCGCTACGCGATCCCAAGGGCGGCTTCGCCGGCTATGACGCCCGTCCGGTGGCACTGCGCAACTTCATCGCCTATTCTCTGCAACGGCTGGGCGTCGACTATATCGACATCTACCGGCCCTCGCGCCTCGATCCGGCCGTGCCGATCGAAGAGTCGATCGGAGCGATCGCCGATCTGGTGAAGGAAGGGTATGTCCGTCATATCGGACTGTCGGAAATGGGCGCCGAGACCATCCGGCGCGCCGCCGCCGTTCATCCCATCGCCGACCTGCAGATCGAATACTCGCTGATCTCGCGCGGCATAGAAGCGGATATCCTGCCGGCGTGCCGGGAGTTGGGGATTTCGGTCACCGCCTATGGCGTGCTGTCACGCGGGTTGATCAGCGGCCATTGGCAGCCGAGCGGTACGAGCGGCTTCGATTTCCGCGCCATGAGCCCGCGCTTCCAGCCGGGTAATGTCGAGAAGAATCTTGAACTGGTCGAGGCGCTGCGCAGCATCGCCGAGGAGAAGGGCGTGACCGTCGCCCAGATCGCCATCGCCTGGGTGACGGCGCAGGGCAAGGATATCGTTCCGATCATCGGCGCCCGCCGCCGCGACCGCCTCGCCGAGAGCCTCGGCGCGCTGGATGTTCGCCTGACGGCTGAAGACTTGACGACAATCGAAAACGCCGTCCCCAGGGATGCGGCCGCCGGCGGTCGCTACCCCGAATCGCAGCTCGCCCATCTCGACAGCGAGAAGTAAGAACAAGGGCGGGGCGCCGATCGCGCCCCGCCCTCAATCCGTTCAGATCTGGCCGGTGAACGTATCGCAGGCCTTCATGTCGCCGGTGTCGAAGCCGCGCCTGAACCATTTGACGCGCTGGGCCGAGGTGCCGTGGTTGAAACTGTCGGGCACGACATAACCCTGGCTACGCTTCTGCAGCGTATCGTCGCCGATCTGCTGGGCGGCGTTGAGCGCCTCCTCCAGGTCGCCGGCATCGAGAATGCCCTTCTGCTGGGTGAACTTGCCCCAGACGCCGGCAAAGCAATCCGCCTGCAATTCGACACGCGCCGACATGCGGTTGGCATCGGTTTCCGACATGCTCTGGCGCATCTGGTTGAACTTCGGCAGGATGCCGAGCAGGTTCTGGACGTGGTGGCCGACCTCATGCGCGATCACATAGGCCTCGGCGAAATCGCCGGAGGCGCCGAACTGCTGGTCGAGCTGGCGGAAGAAATCCGTATCGAGATAGACCTTGCGGTCGCCCGGGCAATAGAAGGGGCCGGTGGCGGCCGAAGCCGAGCCACAGGCCGATTGCGTGGCGCCGGAAAACAGCACCATGCGCGGCTCCTCATAGGTGCGGCCATTGGCCTTGAAGATGCCGGTCCAGGTATCCTCGGTTTCGGCGAGCACGGTGCGCACGAAAGCGGTCATCTCGTCGTTCTGGGGCGTGGAGGCCTGCTGGTTCGATTCGGTCTGGAAATTCGTGCCGCCCATGCCGCCGTCGAGCAGGGTCAGCGGGTTGATGCCGAGGAACCAGCAGACGATCAGGATCAGCACGATGGAGCCGATGCCGAGCCCGCCGCCGCCACGGCCGATGGGAATGCGCACCCGCCGCCCGCCGCCGAACGGATCGCCCCCTCCGAAACCGCCCGTGCCGGCGGAGCGCCGGTCCTCGATATTGTCCGACTGCCGGCGGCCTTTCCATTCCATGGTCTTAACTCCCGTCCTTGTCTCCCGGATGTTAAGCAAAGAACGGCGAAAACATCAAATGCGTTCCGCGCCCTCCTTCATGCCGCGCCCGACGATGAGATAGAGCAGGCCGCAAATGCCGATCGCCATACCGGCGAGCAACAGTGCCTGCGAAGCCGTTCCCGCGCCCGTGGCGCTCGACCAGACGACCTCATGCATGATCCGCCCCGGCAGCAGCGTGAAAGCCCCTGCTCCGACGATGCCACCGAAATAGAGGCCGATTACCTGCCGGCGATGATCGGCGATGCGCCGCTGCGTGGCTGAGCGATAGGCGGCGAAGGCGCCGTAGATGACATAGGCGGAGAGCAGGTGGATGGGGCTGAAGCCGTGGAACATGTTTATGCTGTGGATGAAGAAGGAA
>JAFKJU010000017.1 GCA_017305935.1 Hyphomicrobiales bacterium
GTCTGCAAATCGGCTGCTTCATCGCTGGGGTAAATGGCAAAGTCCCAATAAGACAAGTTCCAGACAGCGATTGGCTTAAGCAGCTCTATCCCTCCGAACCCAAGCGTTTCCATCCTCTTGCGAAACTCTTCAATGTTTTCGAGTGCGCCACCGCCGATCTGGCGTTCTGCGGCGGACGAGGCCACCATGGCAAGGTCAGCGGCTTCCTGCCGTTGTGCGTCGATCAGGGAAAGGACAGAAGAGCGCTCTGCCCTGCCGTCCTCAACTGCAATTAAGCAGTTGGTATCGAGGGTAAACTTGATCACTCCGTCAGCCCTTTAAAACCACTCGTGCTGTGTTGAACTATGTTTAGCCAGCCATATCCGCGACAGGGATTCTATTGATGGGAGCTGATGCACTCCCCGTCGAAAGTTCGGGCATCTTGCCCCACTGCCGCCACCGTGACATTCGCGGGTAACCTCAGTGAGAAAACGAACTCTTGAGCGCCATATTTCGCGGATATAAGGTTTGAACCCACGCTCAACTCGACTGGTTTGGACTGGCCTATCTGGAGCGTATTGTCATCAGCGCCCATGCCTCCCCTTATGATCATAATCATTGGCGGCAGTTTCTCGAATTTGCAGCTAATCATTGTGGGCTCTGAGGCGGAGGCGCATGTAACGCTCGCCACGAAAGCTACACATAGGGCCGGTATTTTCGCCACCCGATCCATTCCCTCATCCGTTCTAATTTCGAATTCGTGCAATTTAAGAGAGAATCTTTGACAAGAGCGTTAAGGCTCGGACACGTCACGAAGTGTTTTTGTAAGCCTCGAATGCACCCGCAGATGACGGACGGTCCACGGCGGCGTGAATATCTCCGCTTCGTTCCGATCTGTGAACACGGTCCAGATTTCGGCCTTGCTGACAAGCCCGCGATAAACGGTCCCGTTCCGCACTTTAATGCGTCTATGGCCCCGTGCGAAGCTCTCTGCGGTCGCGATGTCGGTTGTCCACGCCCATCCTTTCCGGCGGTCAGGGCTTGCACCGCGATAGACCTCTACCACGTCGGGAAGCGCTTGGAAAAACTCAAAGTCTTCGCCAGTCAGATGTTCATGGCCCATCGTTGAGAAATCGAGCGTGTCGGCGAGCTCGTCCAAGACATCGGCGGGTACGCTATCGCACATCGTCCAGGTATCCTGGAAGATTGCCCACTGCTGTTCGCTGGTGAGAACGAACGCCTGCATCAGCGCCACGAGGTGTTGCGCGCGGTTCTCCGAATCAACGCCGAAACCGAAGAGAAGATTTTCCGCCCACTCTTTGGCTTCCGATACCAGTCGATCATACCAATAGAATTGGTCGCTTCTCCACGGCTCGTCACTCGTCTGCATTTTTGCCCTCTCCCGGCCTCATCCGCTCCAGCAATTTCACGCCCTTCAGCTTGCGCCGATCCACGATATATTCCGCCTCGTCGTATCGGTCAGAGAACAGCGCAGGCGCGGATATGATGGCCTCCGGCGGCGCGTAGGCCTCAAGCAGGACGCTGCCGCCCCGGTACATGCCCCTGCGGCTTTCTGCGAACGCTCGCGCCACATCCACGCGCGGCGTCCATGACAGTCCGTAGGTGCGGCGAGCGCGCCGCCATGGATGGATGATAGCTGCATTGCCGGCCTCAACGACAGAAGGCTACTGAGGAATTATGTCCAGCGGTTTGGTGGATGAAATCCCCCAACCATAGCGAGTAGCTGTCACCCCGTTCGGTAAAAACATGATATCTTGAGGCGGCACAAAATGGTCGTTTGGATTCGAGCCTGGGATACCGTGCAGTACCACCTCAGCTAATGTTGCTGCTTTCCATACTCGCCCGAGCTGGACTCCCATCGGATCGTCATCGACGCGGCCACTGTAAACGCCTGCAAAATTCATGTTTGTTCCGAAGATTGAATCGTCACCGAACTCACCACTCGGCATGTGGATGCCACTATCTTTAATCAAGACGGGCGAACCGGACATGCCTGATCGCGTTGCAGTGTCAACAAGGAAGATTGGTCTGCTGTCGTAGTTTAGCTCTGGCTCACTTGCTACCGACGCTCTCTTCCATATTGACGTCCCATTTGGCCCGGCTAGGCCCTGCGGGAAACCTACAACGAAGCTATCCATGCTGACGGCCGGCACCAGCGAGGCTGTAAACTCATCGCATTCGTTTACCGCCTGAATCACCCATTCCCTGTTTGAGGGAAGTGAAAATGGTATTGCGACTATGTCGATCCAGCGCCCCAAAGGGTGTTCGATCCAAATCGGCTGCTCACGGTCATATAGCGGAATTGCTGCAGTCAGACGGGTACCGTATCGCTTCCCATTCGCTAAGTGAAGTTCCAGTACATGGAAGGTCAAGGCGTTGGGAATAAACGTCCCAAGTAATTTGCCCGTGTCAGGATTGCTTCCCGTTACGACGTGCCAATTTGTTATCAAGTACCAAAAATTGTCTTTGGACTTCCAAAAGAAACCTGTTCCCTGGGACTGAGCTATCACATTCCCGGCCTCATCTATTCGCCTTGGCAAGACCTGTGTTATCGCGCGGGTGATTTTGTTCATTGGACATACCTAACAACACATACAGCTTCACAATAGTCTGTCGTCAAAGATTGCTGGCGTGCGCTTTCATATGGCGGCGCCTGGTGTCACTGAGCAGTGGGCTATCGCCGTCTGCCGCTAGGCTTCTGTGGCACTTGCAAGTGCCACACGTTTTCTAAGTGCCGCAGGAAAACCTAGCAAAATCAATGGCTGTGGCACTTGTGGCACTTGTGGCACTTAATTTGAGGTGGTTTGCGAAGGCGTTTCCCAAAGGCTGAACGTCACGTTGCCTTGTTAGGATGCCATCCTGTTTCCCGTCTGGCATATCCTGATAGGGGCGCGTCGTCGGGGTCTTCCCAGGTCTTGGCATCCTTGAACAGGGACGCGAGCCGCTCAATAGACGGGTCGACCAGATCGGAGGCGACATTGTAGCGCGGGTAACTGCCTCGGATGCGAGGATGGAGATTTGCCGCCACTTCCAAGTCGAACGGCGAGAAGTTTCCGACGCCTCGAACGCGCCATACCCATCGCTCAATCATATCGATGCCGATGGTCTCCTGAAGGCGGTCTACCGTCTCTTGAGCGTCGAGCCATGCATAGGCGGCGCGAACGGCATCCGGGCTGGATATTCCTCCACGGTCGCCGCTCGCGTATTTCGTGGCTCTCGCCGCACCCTTGATTTCGTCGTCGTTCATATCGAGCATTTCACCCTTCCTTCTGCTTCACGAGCCGCACGCCGGGCTGGCCATGGTTTAGAAATTCTATACCCATTTCCTCCAGGGCCTTTTGCACGGATTGGACATTCTGAGCGCGGCCAGCAATTGGCCCAGAACCAGAAGCCTCCATCGCTCTAATCGTGTTGACGTGAACGCCCGTCGCTTTGGCGACCTCGATTTGCTCGGCCCCAACAAGCGCGCGTGCGGCTTTCAACTGATTTCCGGTGGTCAGCATATTCTTCCCTTTGCTGCAAATTATGTATCACACACAGATTGCAGTTGACAACAAACAGATTGCGGATTAGTTATGAAACACAGTTAACAGTCATCCACACACGGATCAATCCAATGTCGAACACCATCGTTCCGGCAAACGCCGAAGGTATGCCAAAATTCGACCGTGCCGCCGTCATGCGTCTGGCCTGGGAAATCTATCGCAAGCGTTTCGGTGGCGAAAAGCGCGATGCCGCAAGCCGCCGTTGGGCTTTCTCGCTCTCGCTCAAGTCCGCATGGATGACAGTGAAGTGGGAAGCAAAGGAAGCCGCCAAGAACGCCGAGCAGAGGCGCGCCGACGAGATTGCAGCGCTCCGGCTGGAGGTTCTTCGGATCGAAGCCACGCCCTTCCGTATGCGCATCGACAACGACCGTTACGACCGTCTCCAGCAGCAGATTTCCGCCCTCCAGCAGGCGGCATGACTTAGCGCCCCGCCGTAGGGCAAACCCCAATCCTGAAAACGAGGAAACCACCATGAAGCCGAACCATGTTCCGGCCGCTGGCGAAGCCACGCCGAAATCCATGCCAGCCATGACGCCAGAATTCGCGCGAGAGCGCATCGGCATTCTCGGGCACGAAATCGCATCGTTGCTGGGCGCATTGCCAGATGCTGAGTTTGTTGCAATCCGCCAGGCGGGCAAGGCCGGCTCCGCACCAGTCTCCATAGGGCTCGATATCAACGCAGGCTTCCGGGAAGAAGTCGTGCCGGAAAACCCTTGGATGGCCTTCCGGCGCCTGTCGCGTGAAATGAGCGCCGTGCTCGACGATTGCGACGGTGGCCGTTGGTCCGCTGTCGTTGAGCCGGCCGCTACCGATCGGTTCGAGCAACGCAAGCGAAGGCCTCACCCTGACGACGCTGAAAGCGCGATTGATCGCGTTGAGCGGCTGGCGGGGGAACTGTCGCATGCCCTCTCCGACTACGCAGGCGCGACATTCCAAGCGCTGGTGATGCCGTCCTCCGTTGCCGGTGCCGCGGTCATGTTCTCGAAAATCAGCACTTGGGACGGGAGGGCAACGCGATGAGCACCGCTCGCGACCCTCTTTTGGAAACCGTCCGCGCCTATCAAGCGGGGTGTGCTGAATTCAACCGCATTTCTGGCGATGATGCCAATTGCTGGGCTGGTTTCGAGGCTGTGACGTTCGGCCCTGCTCTCGCACGCCTCCAGCAGTGGGAAGGCCCGGCAGCAAGTATGGAAGGTGCTATCGCGGCACTTCAGATTTCCTTGCTGGACTCAGGCGGCGTCAATGGATCGGAAGCGCAGGACCGCATGGTCAAGGCTGCGCTCGGCTATCTGGAAAGCGTTTACACCGCACCGCCCGCACCAAGCGCCCCGCGCTCCATCTACCTGCTTCTTTCCCGGTATTGGGCCGAATACGAGGCCGTCACTGTCGCGATGGCCTACACCGACACAATGGAACACGATACGCCAGAACGGGAAGCAGCCTTTGCGCGCCAGTTCGAGGCCGGGGATAGACTTCACACTCTTGCGTTGGCGATTTGCGCCTTCCTTCCCGCCACCCCAGAAGTAGCTCGGTATAAAGCGCAGTTTTTGGAAACTCTTGCCATTGGCAACGGCGGCTCGCTCGCTGCCGAATATGCGGCGGCACTCATTTCGTCGCTGCCGAGGCTTGTCCTGTTCGAAAGCGGGAGGGCTGCAAAATGAACCATTCCGACAACGAAGTTCATTCGCTCGTCGCAGCCCAGATCGCCAAAGCGAAGCTTCTGACGATCCAGATCGAATTCGCCACCAAGCGCCTCGCTCAACTTATGGACGAACTCCATGGCCAGGAATGCAGGTACATGATTAGCCATGACGTCGACGCAGAAGTGGTCTGCATCAGCCCTGGCATGCAAAGGGGAGGATCAAGCCGTGGCTAACCGTACCGCCAGCGGGGCCGCTTCCGCCCTCTATCGCTTCCGTCGCGGCGAGCTTGAGGCCCGTATCGAGGAACTGATTGCCCTCCTCGACGTGATCGACGGAGACGCCGACCTGGAGGACAATGGCGATGACGAACCGAGCGTCTGCAGCCCGGTCATGCGCGGCATGGATGGTAAGCCTCAACACGACCTCGAAGACGACCGCGAATGCGAGCCGTCTCTAGGCTGGGATGAAAGGCTGAACCAGTGCGCCGGCAATCGCTTCGGCCCGCTTGGTTCCTACGACCTTGAAGCAGATACCGGCCGCATCTTCGGAGGTTGCGGCTTGTAATCGACCTGGGGCGGCCCATCAGCCGCCGCGACGATAACCACCTCATCACACAATGGAGAAAGACCATGGAACGTCAAACTTTGACGAACGGCGAAGCTGTGCCGAAAATCAGCAACGCCCTTGCCGGCATCACCTTCGCGGGAAGCATCGGTAATCCCGAGGTGGGCAAAAACCACCCCGCCGACGCCTTGTCGTTCGTTCGCCGCCGGAAGGAGAGCGGGCATATAGACTGGTGGGCCGTTGAAGATGGATCGAACTTCCGCGCCGATTTCGCCATGGGCGAGAGCATGGGCCGGGAATACCTCGACTTCATCGGCCGGCATCCGACATACGGGCATTGCCTGCTGCTCGGGCATATCGTTGCCGGCATGGCCCACACCATCGACGAACGCGGGCGGCTCGGGGCATCGGCAACCGGCTTCCTTCGCGTTGTCAACGAACACGCGATGGCATCTGCCACCATCCTTTCGATGCCGGAACTGTCGAGCACGGCAGCGGCGCTTAGCGTGGGCGTATAGGCGATGTTCTTGCCTTATCCCCGGCTCTTGCTGGCAATCCTTCTCTTGCGTATCGCGCGCTCGTTGTTGTGCGTATCGCGCTGCCTGCGCACCGTTGCGGAGGCGGTCTACAGTTCATCGTAATGTGTGCTGCCGCCAGCCAGTCCTCATACAAAAAATGCCCGGCACACAGTGTCGGGCAGATGGGGAAATCAAATATCAGGAGTGCCAGACGATGGAGTACCGGCGCCTATCTAACTCACTACAGGCCCCATCGTTCCATTCGCTCCGTTATTGCCAAAAGATGTTGATGGGAAATGATCTGTTGCTTCGTTTTCATGGAACGAACGCCCTGTCGCACTGTTCGAATAATGCCGATGGTCAAGACCACTTCCACGGCCACGAGGAGTCCCGGCGTCTCCTGGATCGAGTGTCGGGCTCCTTGCTGCCGCTTGACATGACTTACTGCGCACGCTCCTTTCCTCTCGTTGAAAGGGAGCGATATGGAAATCTATGCGTACACGCTGGTGGTGGGGAAGCAGCAGCCCATCAAAGGAATGGGCACGGTTGAAGACCTGGTATCTCTCATTGTCAGGATGGAACTACCGGGCACTGCACCAGCCGAGTGGATTGTCTCCAACCCGACCATCATCGACATGGTGACCGGCGCAATGATTTATATCCATGACGAAAGCGGGCCAGACGAGTGGCGCCTGCGATGGGTGCCGTTCACGTAATCAGAAAAACCCCTGCTGCGGGGGAAAACAGCAGCAGGGGTAGTTCGTCGGAGCTAATTGGCAAATCACCGACTCCTCGATGCTATTGCAGCGCGGGACTGTCTTCAACAATTTAACGCATCAATTTCTCGTTCGGAGACGACGCCGATCCTTGCCTTCGAGAACCGGGCCAGTTGTTCTGATAGCGCTGTCATAGAGACTTGAACAAAATCACGATTTTGCGGTTTCATCGATTGAAAGGACAACTCGTATGGACCGCTATTTCTTTGATTTGAGCAATGGGTTTGGAGACATGAAAGATAGCGATGGGCAGCAACTCCCATCGCTTCACGATGTTGAAAAGGAGGTCGGACGGATATTGGCCGATGTGATCCGAGATAGCCTTGGCAGTGAGCGTCATGGTCACATTGGCGTCTCTGCCAGGGATGAAAGTGGCAGGATCGTTTGCACAGGGAATGTGCTGTTTTCCCTCCGTTCAGGACAGGCGGGCAAAGCGGAATAGGCAAAGTCGGCCCGCATTGCGGCGGCGCAGATGCCTTATGTGCGAACATTATGAGGCACGGCGCCGCGGAAAGAAAATGCCCGACAGATAAACTGCCGGGCAAGTCTCATAGTCAAACCAGATGAAGGAGCGCCAAGGTTCAAGATGCTTGGCCTATATCATACTTGCAAGCAGGCCCGGGGTTCCATGCATCTGAGCAGTGAATTCAATTGACGCGATGTTGCCATTGCAAACCTTAGGGGCGACACGCGACGATTACCAAAGCTAGCTCCCACTTTATTCCCATCTCGCTCATTCCAGGTCTGGTATCTCGCCAGCCTGGAACAGCACCACGGGTGGCCCGTACTCGCCAATCATCGGATCAGCCTCACGGCTCCAGGCGACGACGCCAGCATACTTGTCGGCCATCATCTTCGCTTCCCGTTTCGCACGCTCCTCCGTGTCGACCTGACGCGGATCAAAGGCCGGAACTAACTCCCCTTCGTCGTTCTTGTTGAACGCCGCCAATACGATCAGCTTGCCTTTGGTAGTCATTACGTTCTCCAACGATGCAGGAAGGGTCTCGCCCCTCCAGTTAATTCAGGCCGGTGAAGGCGCAATTCAAGTAGGTGGTTCCGATTGGCGAACCATGCTCGGAGAACGGCTCTCAAGAGGTTGCAAGATTTTGATTTTCGTCGGTTTTGTTATACTGTAACGCCAAGGATTTTGAAAAAGAATTGGCAGGATATCAAGATGCACGGCGGTAAGAGAGAACGAGCAGGACGGCCCCCAGGCTCGCAGAACAAGGCGACGGTTGATCGCCAGCGGGAAGTCGAAGAGAGCGGCATGACGCCCCTGAACTTCCTCCTGAGCGTTATGCGAGACGAGGACGCCGACATGGATAAGCGGATGGATGCGGCAAAGGCTGTAGCGCCCTATGTGCATCCGAAGCTCTCCTCCATCCAGCATGGCGGCAACATCGGTTACCTTTCCCACGAAGAAGCTCTGGATCAGTTGGACCATGCACGACAGCAACGACGATAACCGCGGACGCTTCCCGGCCGGCAAATCTGGAAACCCAACCGGCAGGCCCAAGGGTGCCCGGAGCAAGCTCGGAGAAGACTTCCTGGCTGACATGTACGCCGACTGGCAGAACCATGGCCCGGCCGTCATTGAGCGCGTCCGCGAGACAAAGCCGGAGCAATACCTGAAGGTGGTGGCCTCGCTCCTGCCCAAGGACATCAATCTGAACGTCGATAACTATCAGGAATGGACCGATGAACAGCTTATGGCGCGCATCCTCGACCTGAACAAGCAGATTGGGTTCGCCCCCCTGGCTGACAAGAAGCACTGAGGCGACCATGGGAAGACCTTCAGCATATAGCGGCGACATTGCCGCCATCATCTGCGAGCGGATTGCGGATGGGAACAGCCTCCGCACGATTTGCGCCGAGGACGGGATGCCGAACAAGGCTACCGTGTTGAGGTGGATTTCCAGCAACGATGCGTTTCGCGACCAGTACGCGCGCGCGAGGGAAGCTCAGGCGGACGCGCTCTTCGACGAAATCCTCGCCATTGCAGACGCGCCCTTGATCGGGGAGAAGATCAAAATCGACAAAGACGGCAACAAAGAAATCACCCGTGGCGACATGATCGAGCATCGCCGGCTTCAGGTGGACACACGCAAATGGATGGCGTCGAAGCTGCTACCAAAGAAATACGGCGACAAGCAGCAGCTTGAGCATTCGGGCGTTGATGGTGCGCCGCTGGTGCCGATCATCAATCTTTCGCTCAGTGGGGCGAAGCCGGCGACCTGATAATACAGGTGGAAACAGGTTTGGCGCTTATAGGCCTTCTTTAAGCTTTCGCTGCTGCAATGGGGCTTATGACCAAGCGCCCCCGGAAGCCTTCGAAGCCCCTCCTGTCGCCAGATACCCAGGTATTGCAGAGCCGGCCGGCTCGCAAGCGCGATCCGAGGCAGCCGCGCCTTGCCCTCGACCCGATGCCAGACCGCATTGAGCCATGCCTAGCGTTGCTCAAGAGCAAGCCGCCCAAGGGACCGGAATGGGCTTTCGAGGTCAAATGGGATGGCTATCGCCTCGCTATCCATGTCGAGCTGAATGGCGTTCGCATCCTCACCCGTGGCGGCAATGATTGGACATCGCGTTTCCCGGCCATCGCAGAAGCTGCACGCCAGATCGGCACCACGGCTATTCTCGACGGTGAGGCAGTCGTTCTTGACGATGAAGGCCGGCCTAGCTTCAGCGCCTTGCAGAAGGCTCTCGGTGGTCGTGGCGGTAAACGCAGCGCGGACGAGGCAATCCTGTACGCCTTTGATGTCCTCTACTTCGACGGCCACGATCTGACGAGCATGGACCTGCAGGAGCGCCGGCACATTCTGGAGCCGCTGTTCGGCAGCGACGGCACAATCCGCCTGTCTGAAGAGATTGAAGCCGACGGTGCTGAATTCCTCGCCAGTGCCTGTGCGCTCGGGCTGGAAGGTATCATCGCCAAGCACCGGCACCGGCCGTACACGCCCGGCCGCACGGGCGACTGGCTGAAGATCAAATGCGTTCAGAGCGAGAGCTTCATGATTGTCGGCTATGAGCCGTCGTCGGCGGCCTACGGCGGCATTGGAAGTCTTTTGCTCGCTGCCTATCGCGGCACGGCTTGGCAGTATGTCGGATCGGTTGGCACCGGCTTCAATGCCAGCGAGGCGACAGACCTGCGCAAGACCCTCGACAAGCTGAAGACGAAAAGGCCGGTCGTGGATGTCAAAGGCAAGGGTATCGTGTTTGTGCAGCCGACGCTCATAGCGGAAATTGAATTTCGCGGATGGACGGACGAGCAAAAGCTCCGGCACGCCTCTTACAAGGGATTGCGCGACGTGCAGGACAATGCGGCGGTGTTCAAGATGCCCGACCGGGAAGCGACGTAGGCTCCTCCGCCTTGCACGTCGTTCGAAAACCTGCAGGTCTTGCAGGTGCGCTTTAGTCTGTTCGTAGATAGCTTTTACCGCCATCGTCCTCAACGCAATAGCGTCCGCCACGCGGACCGGTACAGAACGTACCCGACCTGCAGGTGCAATCATCACCCACGGCCGGCGTCATGTCAGACTCTTCAGAGCCGAGCAAACCCATGCTGCCCATTGTGGCTTGGCAGTTCTTTTTGCTCTTGCTGACCGATCCGTCGCGGCAAATAAACGTCTTGCCCTGGCAGTGATCGATGCCACCCTTTTTCCCGCTGCAAGGTGTGTTCGCTGCAAGAGCAGATGTCACCGAGAAGCCGGCCGCCGCGACCATTATCAAGAATCGTTTTCCCACCGCCCTCTCCTTTTCAACATCGACCGGTAGGAGAAAACCGTTTCAAGACCACAAACAGAGCGCGAAAGATTTGATGAACGAGGGCGTTTTGCCAACGTCTCTACCGCATCAGAAAAGGTGGACACGCGGGTGGATTGAAAGAATTCAAGACCGCTAAAATATATGGGAAATCAGCATATTAGCTGAAAATATTGGTGCCCCCGGCAGGATTCGAACCCGCGACCCCCTGATTACAAATCAGGTGCTCTACCAACTGAGCTACAAGGGCAACCGATGTAAGGCAGTTACCAGATTTTGGCGGCATGTAAAGCGGAAACTGGGTTTGAGGGTGTTTCGGTGGGATGTTGGCGGGCTTTGATGAGAGGAAATGGAAAATGGCTTGTTCTTTCAGCGGTTTGCCGTTACCAGATCTGCACGCTGCCGTAGAATGTCCGAAATTGGAGAACGCGCGGTCTGCGCGCAATTGGACAGCAGAACTCAGGCGTTACGGCGAGGCGCCGCAAGGGAAGGGTCAGGCATAGATGGGCCAAAAGCTCTCTTTCACCGCTTCGACTGCGGACGGCGCGCAGGCGGCCTGCGACGACCTCATCCGTCTTTACGGCAATTGCGATGCGGACGAGGCGGACGTCATCGTCGCGCTCGGCGGCGACGGCTTCATGCTGCAGACGCTGCACCAGTTCATGGATACCGGCAAGCTGGTCTATGGCATGAACCGAGGTTCCGTGGGCTTCCTGATGAACGACTACCGGCTGGAAGGCCTGGAGGAGCGCATCGACGCCGCCGTCTCCAACGAATTTCATCCGCTACGCATGACCGCCACCCATGCCGATGGCGCCAGCACCACGGCGCTGGCCATCAACGAGGTGTCTCTGTTCCGCCAGTCGCACCAGGCGGCAAAGCTACGCGTCGAGATAGACGGCCGGGTGCGCCTCGAAGAGCTGATTTGCGACGGCGTCATGGTGGCGACACCGGCCGGCTCCACAGCCTATAACCTTTCCGCCCACGGCCCGATCCTGCCGCTGGAGGCGCCGCTCCTGGCGCTGACGCCGGTCAGCGCCTTTCGCCCGCGAAGCTGGCGCGGCGCGCTGCTGCCGAACAAGGTGACGGTCGATATCCATGTGCTCGAAGCCGGCAAGCGACCAGTCAATGCCGTCGCCGATTATACAGAAGCCAGGACGGTCACACATGTACGCATCGCCCAGACGGCGAATATCACCGCGCGCATTCTGTCCGATCCCGACCGCTCCTGGTCGGATCGCATCCTGGCCGAGCAATTTCCCTCGTGAGGACGGCGCCATGCCCCTGCCCATTCCGTCATTGACGCTTATTTCCGCTGCCCTCGTCGCTGTGCTGCTTGCAGGCGCACCCGCCCGCGCGGAAGATATCGATGCCCTGCCCTCGTCGGTGACCTTCGTCACCAGCACCGGCTATTGGGAGGACGCGGCCGAGGTCGGCACGGCGCAACCGCCACGCAAGGGGTATTACAAGCTGGTCGCCATACGCCAGGCGGATCGCACCGCCAAGATTTTCCTGCAGCAGATCGCCAGCACCGATGACGGCCCGATCGTCGTCTCCAGCGTCGAGGTGGAGGAATTGACCCAGCTCAAGCCCTTCGTTACCGATATTCGCCCGGAAAGCTCCTCTGGTGTGACCAACCAACCCGGCATGTTCGCGACCGTCTACCTGAAGACGGAATCGCAGGCGAAGGAAGCGGAGAGCTGGACGGTGATGATCGACGATCTCGGCGAGATGATCGTTGAAAAGGCGACCAATTAAAACCTCTCCGGCTTACTCGGCTGCCTTGACCTCGGGAACCGGTTCGAGCATCTCGATTTCGTAGCTATAGCCCTCCAGCATGGTATAGGCGTGCTCGATCGTCTCGATCTGCGCTTCCGCCTTGCGGATGGCCTCGGCGATCGACTGGCTGCGGGCGCGCAACATGGAGCCGAGCACGTCGGTTTCCGGCCGGCGGCCCATGCGATCCATATGCTTGCGCAGCCGCGCGCGGTGGCGCTCCAGTTCGAGAATGTGAAAACGGTTCTTGACGATGTCGTCGGTCAGCTTGCGGCGCATGGCGGCGACGGGATCGAAGCTGCCCGGCTCACGCTCGTCGAGGATGAAATCGTTGACCAGCGTCTCGAGGATCAGCACGCCCTCGATGTCACGGGCATCGGCCAGTTCGGGATCGTAGCCAGTATCGTCATAGACCTTGCGGCGCACGGGATCCTTCAAAAGGTCATAGGCCGTCTGCAGCCGGCTGAAATGGTCGACATCGCCGCCCGCATCCGGATGCGCGTTCTTGGCCGCCTTGCGCCAGGCAAGCTTGACCGCCTCCGCTCCGGCGTCACGGTCAACTCCAAGCATCGCATAGGGATCGATCACGCCGTCACCTGTTCCTTCCCGCCTGCGGCGGCCCGTTTCGATCACGATTCGTCCGGCGCGCCGCAATAGTCTGCACTTGTCATGACCCGGCTCAGCAGGTCATGCGCGAAAAAGCCGCCCCTCATTCAGTACCGGCTCACCCCATCGGCATCAAGCCCGAAGCAGCCGCCATTGTTTGCGGCAGTCGGGACGAAATTGTGTTCGCGGGATGATCCCCCCGTTTTCCACACCCCCAAGGCATCGGCGCCAGACTCTCAGGCCGTCAGGCTCTCCGGCTGAGCCACAGCCGCGAAGGCGGCGGCGATGATATCCGGGCCGGCGCCGGGCCGGTTGGACTCTGTGGACAGAATCTGGCGGAAGCGCCGCGCGCCGGGCAGGCCCTGAAACAGGCCGACCATATGCTTGGTAACGTGATGCAGCCTGCCGCCGCCCACGATATGGCGCTCGGCATAGGCCATCATCCGGTCGCGCAGGGCATCCGCGTCCAGCGCCCGCGCCGGCGCGCCGTAGATGTGGTGATCGACATCGGCCAGCAGCGAGGCGTTGTGATAGGCGGCGCGGCCGAGCATTACGCCATCCATGACCTCCAGATGGGTCGCCGCATGGCCGAGATCGGCGATTCCGCCATTGATGCCAAGGAAGACATCGGGATTTTCCCGCTTCATCGCATGAACGAGTGGGTAATCGAGCGGCGGGATTTCGCGGTTTTCCTTCGGCGACAGGCCCTGCAGCCAAGCCTTGCGGGCATGGATCCACACCGCATCGGCTCCGGCGCCGATCATGCGGCGCAGAAAATCGGGCAAGACCTGCTCCGGCTCCTGGTCATCGACGCCGATGCGGCATTTGACGGTCACCGGCGCAGCGGAAATCCGCTTCATCGCGGCGATAGCCCGCTCGACCGTTTCCGGCTCGCGCATCAGGCAGGCGCCGAAAGTGCCGGATTGCACCCGGTCCGAGGGGCAGCCGACATTCAAGTTGATCTCGTCATAGCCGTAATCCGCCGCGATCCGCAGCGCCTCGGTGAGCTTGCCGGCATCGGAGCCGCCGAGCTGCAACGCGACCGGGTGCTCGCCCGGATCATGCGACAGCAACCGCTCGCGCGGCCCATGGATGATCGCATCGGCGACCACCATCTCGGTGTAGAGCAGCGCATTCTGGGAAAGCTGGCGATGAAAATAGCGGCAGTGCCGATCGGTCCAGTCGATCATGGGAGCGACGGCGAAGATCTTCGCGCCGGAAAGGCGGGCTTTTTCGTAAAAATTCAAGCTTGTCGGTCCGCTGTTCGTATCATCTCAAGAATCTTCCGCGCGCTGCGACAATCCTTGGGGGAGCGCAACGGGATCATGCCTGGGGAAAATCGTCGACGATCAGAGCACGAAAACGGAAGAATGGCGAGAAAGGATATACAGCTTAAATCTTCCGAAAAAAAGGCAGTCGATCACCCGATGCGAATGCGGTCGCCGCCTTCCGGTTTGCGCGGAATTAACGAACATTTCAATTCTCGGGGCTATGGCTTGGATTTGCGGTGCAAAGGCCATAGCTTCCGGTCATCGAATTAGCGAGGACATGTCCTGTCATGAGCAACAATCTCTATGTGACCGGCTTGTGGCGCGCGGTCGATCCCGTCACAACCGGCGACAATCCCGGTTTCCAGTTCAACGGTTTCCAGAGCCCCGATGCCTACGGGCGCGGCTACGAACTGAACACCGGCACGCTCAACGCCGTCGCCCAATCGGTGGCGTGGATGATCGATTCCGCCACCGGCAAGCCGCATGACTATGCCAAGGCCAATATCACGGCGCTTTTGACGGCCTTCGCCAAGATCGGCCTGTCCGGCGACGATCTGGTCACGGCCAGCGACGCAAACGATCTTCTGGTCGTCGAAGGCGGCAACGACACGGTCTATGCCGGTCGCGGCGACGATTATATCGATGGTGGCGATGGCAACGACACCATCTATGGCCAGGAAGGCAATGACACCATACGCGGCGGCCCCGGCCATGATTTCATCAATGGCGGCGCGGGCGTCGATACGGCGATTTTTTCCGGGCTCCGGCATCACTACGGCATCGAGGGCGACATGGCCTCGCGCATCGTCGCCTCGCCGGAGGACGGGCAGGATACATTGGTCGATGTCGAGCGCCTGCAATTTGCCGATGGCACACTGACTTTCGACGATGCCCAGTCGGCCGGTGTCTTCACCGTCGATGAAACCGCGGCCCAGGTGGCGCGGCTCTATCGCGCCGCGATCGACCGCCTGCCGGATGGACCCGGCCTTCTCTATTGGCTCAATATCGTCAAGGGCGGCAAGCAGACGATTGGCGAGGTCGCCGACATCTTCGTCGCGTCACCGGAATTCACCGCCACCTATGGCAACCTCTCGAACAAGGCCTATGTCGAGCGCATCTACCAGAATGTTCTCGACCGGACACCGAGCGAGAAGGAAGTGAGCTACTGGACCGGGTATCTTGCCGGCGGAGAACACGACCGTGGCGATCTCCTGAATTACTTTTCCGACTCCGCAGAGTTTCGCTCTATCATTGGCGGCACGAACGACACCGGCGTCGTCTTTATCTGACGAGGATCAGACGTACCAGATGCCATCGGAAATCGCATGGCTGACCCCGGCAATATTTTCGGCGCTTTCGGAAAAGCCGGCAAGAACGGCCGCGTTCGAAGCGCCGCCTTCAAGCTGCGAGGTCCAGTAGGCAATGCCACCGGCCTCGCCGTCGCGGCCGAGAACGTTGTGATAGAGCTTTTCGATATAGGCGCCATTGGACGGGCGGTCGCCATAGACCGAGGCAAATTCCGCCGACGAGACGAAACCGGCCGCCGTATCCAGCAGCGACTTGCCGCCATCCATCGCCTTGATCCAGTAGGTCAGGCCGCCGGCATCCGGCGTCCGCGCGAAGGCGGCCTGGTAGATACGATAGGCTTGGCCGGCGATGCCGGAGAGATCGACCGCCAGCGTACCGTCTGAAAATTCCAGCCGCTCGATGGAATGCAACGTGTCATGTCCGGTGCCGGCGGCCGAAACCGTCACCGCGCCATCGGCGAACGAGACGGCGTAATCGCCCCGCTTGCCGCTGTAAATCACGGTATCGGTACCGCCCTGCCCCTCGAAACCATCGTCGCCTGGCCCGGCCTTGAAGCGGTTGCTCTTCTCCAGATTGTCGACAAACGAGGACGGCGTGTCGTAATCTGCGAACTTGCGGAGATAGTCGAGAATCGAGGTGCCGTTGGCATCGGCGGCGATCGCCGTGCCGCCCGATTTGACGAAATCGATCAGTTTCTGCGTGCCGACCAGATGGGTGGCGGCGATCATGCCGCTCTTGGTCAGCGTCGTGCCGTTCAGCGTCTGCCCGGTGTAGAATTCGAGATCGTAATAGCGGATACGGTTCCACAACAGCGTGAACCAGGCGCCAGCGGCGGCGTCCTGCTCGGCCGGGCTTTTCAGGAAGTCATCAATGGAACCAATGCCGTTCTTGCCGGTAAAGCCCTTGCTATAGACATTGTCGTAGACATTGGCATCCTTCGGCGCATAGCCGAGATCGATCAGCGCCGCTTCGCCGAACTGATAGGCGCCGGCATAGCCATATTTGTTGACCGCGCTGTAATTGTCGCCGGACTCCCTGACCCGCATGGCTTTGAAGAAATCCTGATAGGTTCCGCGCGACATGGGCACTCCGGCAAAATCGACAAATGATGGCGAACCATAGCCGCGATCCCCTCAAGATTCGGTAACGCCGGTTCCCACTTTTCGCTCAGGGCGTTAGGCTAACCCTACGATTCGCGTTCCGAGCCCTCAAGATGCGAGCAAAATCATGACCGCCAAGGCAACCGTCATCCCCATGCCGCCGCAAATCCTGCTTCCCGTCGAAGGAGAGGAGGCGCTGTTCCCCGTGCGCCGGGTCTATTGCGTCGGGCGCAATTATGCCGCCCATGCCGTCGAGATGGGCCATGATCCCGCGCGGGAAAAGCCGTTCTTCTTCCAGAAGAACCCGGACAACCTGCTGCCACCCGGCCTCGGCATGCCCTATCCGCCGCTGACCGAAGACCTGCATCACGAGGTCGAGGCAGTCGTGGCGCTGCGCGCCGGCGGTGCCGACATTCCGCTGGAAGAGGCGCTGAACTGCGTCTACGGCTATGCGGTCGGCATCGATTTTACCCGCCGCGACCTGCAGGCCGAAGCCAAGCAGGAAGGCAAGCCCTGGGCCGCCGCCAAAGCATTCGAGGGTTCAGCGCCGATTTCTGCCATCGTGCCCGCCGCCCGTATCGGGCATCCCGAGCATGGCGCGATCTGGCTGAAGGTCAACGATCGCAAGAAGCAGCAGGGCGACATGAACCAGATGATCTGGAAAGTGCCCGAGATCATCGCCGAACTGTCCAAGCTTTTCGTGCTCGCCCCCGGCGACGTTATTATGACCGGCACGCCTTCCGGCGTCGGCCCCGTGCAGCGCGGCGATCATGTCGATTGCGGCATAGACGGCATCGCGACCCTGTCCGTCACCATCGTTTGAGGAACCGTCATGCCGCTTTACTCGCTCGATAAACTGACGCCGAAAACGCCTGGACACGACCGTTACTGGGTCGCGCCCGATGCCCATGTCATCGGTCAGGTGGAGATCGGCGACGAGGTCGGCATCTGGTTCGGCGCGGTCCTGCGCGGCGACAACGAGCCGATCCGCCTCGGCGACGGCACCAATGTCCAGGAAGGCGTGATGATCCACACCGACCCCGGCCATCCGGTCACCATCGGCAAGGGCTGTACGCTCGGCCACCATGCCATCATCCATGGCTGCACCATCGGCGACAATTCGCTGGTCGGCATGGGCGCAACAGTGCTGAACGGCGCGAAAATCGGCAATAACTGCCTCATCGGCGCCAATGCGCTGGTGACCGAGGGCAAGGAATTTCCCGACAATTCACTGATCGTCGGTTCTCCCGCCCGCGCCATCCGCACGCTCGACGACAAGGGCGTCGAAGGGCTGAAGCGCTCGGCGGCGAGCTACATCGCCAACTGGCGTCGCTTCGCCGGTGGCCTCAAACGTATTGATGAGAGCATAATCCGACCGGAGTGAAACGAGGGTCGACAAGATTATGCTTCAAACAAAAGAGCTTAGAGTGCCGATCTGATTGAATCAGATCGAACAGCGTTCTACGCCGCACAGGCCGCGCATAGTCCGCGAATTTCGATCGTCGTCTTTTCCGGCTTGAACCGGCGCGCCTTGGTAAAGGCTTCCAGGCGATGATCGACCTCGTGGTCGTGAAACTCGTCGACATGGCCGCAGCTATTGCAGATAGTGAAAGCCACCGTGCCATGGCGGCAGCAGCTTTCTGCCGGATGGGCGCAGGCAACGAAGGCGTTCAGGCTTTCCAGCCGGTGGACCAGTCCGAATTCCAGCAACTTGTCGAGCGCGCGATAGACCTGCAACGGTGCGCGAAACCCGTGGTCACGCAGCTTGTCGAGGATGGTATAGGCGCTGACCGGCTGCTCCGAACGACGCAGCACATCGAAGACGAGGCCCTGGTTTTTCGTCAGTTGCGGCAAGTTCATCGTAAACCTCCTTCCGCCTCGCCGTGCCGCCGGAGCGGCACGAGGCTGAACACGAACAAGACAAGTGCGGCGACGACGATGGACGGGCCGGACGGCGTATCGAAATGCAGCGAGCCGAACAGCCCGCCGATAACGGCGACCGCACCGATCACCGATGCCAGCACCGCCATGATTTCCGGCGTAGACGAAAAGCGCCGCGCCGTCGCCGCCGGAATGATCAGCAGCGAGGTGATCAGCATGATGCCGACGATCTTCATGGCAATGGCGATCACCAGCGCCATCAGCAGCATGAAAAACAGCCGGGCCCGCTCGGGCCGCAAGCTTTCGGCTTCCGCCAGATCGGGATTGACCGTCGAGGCCAGGAGCGGTCGCCACAGATAGACGATGGCGAACAGCACCAGGATGCCACCACCCCAGATCAGGTCGATATCCTGCTCCGTCACTGCCAGAATGTCGCCGAACAGGAAGGAGACGAGATCGATCCGCACCCAGGTCATGAAGGCAACCATGACGAGGCCGATCGCCAGCGTCGCATGCGAGAGAATGCCCAGCAGCGCATCCGCCGACAGCCCGCCCCGCCGCTGCAACAGCATGAGCAGCACGGATACGGCAGCGGCGACGAGGAAGACGCTGAGGATCAGATTGAACTGCATCAGCAGCGACAGCGCCACGCCCAGCAAAGCCGAATGCGCCATGGTATCACCGAAATAGGCCATTCGCCGCCAGACGATGAAGCAGCCGAGCGGCCCGGTGGTCAACGCGAGCCCGACGCCGGCGATCAGCGCGCGCAGGAAGAAATCGTCAAGCACGGCCCGCCTCCAGCTTCGCATCCGCCGGCGCAGGATGGTGGTGGTTATGGCCATGATCGTGGGCGCAATCCGGTCCATGCACATGGCCGCGCTCATGATGATGATGCCCGTCCTCGGGATGGCAATGATCGGTGATCGAGCCGTCGGCATGCTGCACCCGCCCGTCCGGCAGATGGGTGTGATCGTGATGGTGGCTGTAGACCGCCAGTGTCTCGGCCGCGCGTGCTCCAAAGAGGCGGCGGTATTCGGCGCTGCGGCTGACCGCCTGCGGCGTGCCGCGACAGCAGACATGGCCGTTCAGACAGATGACGGTATCCGTCTCTGCCATCACCACATGCAGGTCGTGGGAAATCAGCAGGATGCCGCAGCCGGTGGAATTGCGGATCGACTTGATGAGATCGTAAAGCGCAATCTCGCCGGAAAAATCGACGCCCTGCACCGGCTCGTCGAGCACCAGCAGATCCGGCTTGCGGGCGACTGCGCGAGCCAGCAGCGCCCGCTGGAATTCGCCGCCGGAGAGATGCTGCACCTCCGCCTTGGCCAGATGCGCGATGCCGACCGCATCGAGCGCAGAAGCAATCTCCCGCTCTGGCAAGGACCCCGTCAGCGTCATCAGCCGGCGCACGGTCAGCGGCAGCGTCCAGTCGACAGTGATCTTTTGCGGCACATAACCGACCTTCAGTCCAGCCTTGCGCTCCACCCGGCCCTCGTCCGGCTTCAATACGCCGATGGCCGCCTTGGCGCTGGTGGATTTGCCCGAACCGTTCGGCCCAATCAGCGTCACGATCTCCCCCGGCAAGACGCCAAAATCGACGCCGCGCACCAGCCAGCGGCCATTGCGGCGCACGCCGACATCATGCAGCGAAACAAGCGGACGGGCAGCGGTGGCGTTCAGCATGAATTTTTTCCGGAAAACTGTTGCAGGATGCTATGGCACACGTTATAGCATAACGCAATTGATGTAATAACATTACAAATCTCTTCAAGTGGAAATATCAGATGAAAGTTGCAGGATTGCCCCTCCTCGCCACCACCGCATGGCTGCTTGCCGGTGCTGCCCATGCCGAGACGCCAAAGGTGGTGGTGTCGATCAAGCCGATCCACTCGCTGGTCGCGGCGATCATGAAAGGCGTCGGTGAGCCGGGGCTGATCGTCGAGGGCGCAAACTCGCCGCATACCTTCAACATGAAGCCTTCCAGCGCCAAAAAGCTGCAGGATGCCGATCTCGTCTTCTGGGTCGGCCACGGGCTGGAAGCCTTCCTCGAAAAGCCGTTGGAGGCGCTCGGCAACAGGGCGACCGTGGTCGAACTGGACGACGCCCCCGGCCTGACCAAATTGAAATTCCGCGAAGGCGGCGCCTTCGAGCCGCATGACGACGGCGATGCCGACGAGGCGGCCGAGGGGCATCACCACGAAGAGGGCGAATTCGATATGCACCTCTGGCTCGATCCTGCCAATGCCAAGGCGATGGCGGCCGAGATCGAAAAGACGCTGGTCAAGGCCGATCCCCACAATGCCCAGACTTACGCCGCCAATGCCAAGGCCTTGGACGAAAAGCTCGACGCCCTCGACAACGAGCTGGCGGCCAGCGTCGCGCCGATCAAGGACAAGCCCTTCATCGTCTTCCACGACGCCTATCAATATTTTGAAAACCGCTACCACATCCGCGTCGCCGGCTCGATCACCGTCAGCCCGGAAACTCTGCCCGGCGCCGACCGCATCTCCCAGATCCACAAGAAGGTCACCGAACTCGGCGCCACCTGTGTCTTCTCCGAACCGCAATTCGAACCGAAACTGATCAACGTCGTCCTCGAAGGCACGCCGGCCAAAGCCGGCACCCTCGACCCCGAAGCCGCAACCCTGACCGAAGGTCCTAACCTCTATTTCGACCTGATGCGCGGGATCGCGACATCGCTGACGGATTGCCTCGAACCGTAGGACATAGACAGCCTCAGTCCAGTCTGACGGGCTACTTGCATGGACTATCGGAAGGTTCCATTTAGGATAGCCATGACAATGCAAGCCGAGAATTTCTCAATGGCCCGCCGCGCTTTCGATGCTGGCGACTATAATGGTGCGTTACATCATCTTCAGACGCATATTTCCTCTATCGGCAATGTCGACGAGCCGATAGCGACACTGCTGGGACAAACTCTGCTGCAACTGGGCTTGCCGCGGGAGGCCGGTGAATTCTTTGAAATGGCCGCGGAAGCCGACGAAACCCAGGCTTTCCGAAGTCATCGGGAAGCCGCATTTGCCTATTTTCGCACCGACGACACCGACAAGGCGCTTCTGAATGCGATGAAAGCGTTTCGTCTGGGCAGCGACCCGGAATTGACCTTCGTCCTCATTTCCCTTTTGGTCAAAACGAATGAAACGCAACTCGTCGATCAATTGAAATTCAGGCTACTGGAAAGCGACGATCCCAAGCATCTGGACCTGGCGTTTGAACTGATCGGAGCCGACCGATGGGACGCGCGCACGTTGCTTCTCATGCGCAAGTTGCGGCACCATCGCCCGGACGATACGGTCATCCGGAATGCCGTGCTGACCTTGGCGCGGGAGTTTTGCGATTACGACACCATCGATGAGGAAGAACGGCGGTTACCGCCTGCCGAGTGGCTCCGCCCGCATTTGCTGATGCAGGAAACACCGCACGACAATGTTCACTGGTGTATCGATGAAGCCGCAAACCGGTTGGCGCTCAATTCGCAGACCATCCAGCCGATACAGAAAGGCGCAACGGGCCGTCATCGGCGCAAGCGAAAGCATTCCTGGGGTGAAAAAATCCGCGTTGGCTATCTTTCGTCCGACTTTTTTCCGAGCCATGCCACCATGCGCCTGCTTGGCGATGTCTTGCGTCGGCATGACCAATCTCGGTTCGAAATCGTGCTATTCTGTACTACTCCGGCTCGGCTGGTCGACGACCCGGTAAGGCTTGCTGCGCGCAGTTCGTGGGGCGAGATCGTGGATTTGAACGGTCTCGACGATGCCGAAGCCGCAGCGAAAATCCGCGCGCGCAACATCGACATCCTGGTCGATCTGAAGGGACATACAGCCCATTCGCGGGTCTCGATTCTCAATCACGGGCCCGCACCCGTTCAACTGACATGGCTCGGCTTTCCGGGTAGCGTCATCGATATCGACCTCGATTATGTCATCGGCGACCGTTTCGTTTTGCCGGACACATCCAAACCATTCTATCAGGAAAAATTCTGCCGTCTGCCCGAGAGCTATCAGCCCAATGACCCGACGGCCCGGGTTCTGCCGCCGGCGAGCAACCGCGCCGAATGGGGACTTCCCGAGGACCGGTTTGTCTTCAGCTCCTTTAATGCCTCGGCCAAGATCAGCCGCGAGACGGTCGATTTATGGGCGTGCATTCTTCGGGAGACGCCCAATTCAGTCCTCTGGGTTATGTGCAAGACAGCTGAGATGGAGGCAAATCTTCGCAAACGTTTCGCGGAACGCGGCGTCGATCCCAACCGGATGATCGCAACCGCCGGCGTGCCCTATGGCGAGCATATCGCCCGCGTGCAACTGGCCGATCTGGCATTGGACACCTTTCCTTGCAATGGTCACACGACGACATCCGACATGCTGTGGGCCGGGTTGCCGGTACTGGCTAAGCGCGGGCAGCATTTTGCTTCGCGCGTATCCGAGAGCCTCTTGAATGCCATCGGATTGCCGGAGCTCATCGCTGAAACGGACGACGACTTCGTCAAGCTCGGCATAACCCTGGCTCGGAATCCGGACCGGATTGCGACGCTTCGCGCCCACCTGGCCGAACAGCGCTTCCGCGCGCCTCTTTTCGATTCCGAGCGTTTCTGCAGGCACTTGGAAAGCGCTTTCGAAACGATGGCAAGCCGGGCTCGCAACGGTGAGGAACCCGATCATTTCGACGTGACGGCCCTTCCATCACGCGATGGCCCGTTCACGGCCTGAAAAAGAAAGGCGCGGAGATCGCGCCTTCCAATATAACATGTTTACCGCGCGGCCGCGAGGCCGACGATCAGGCCGGTGGCGGCGCTGATCAGGAGGAACTGGTTGTCGACGCGCACCCATTGTTCGCCCCGGCGCGGCTGCGACAGGCGATAGCGGCGATAATCGCGGGCGTTGACGATATTGCGGCGCTCGGCGCGCGACAGGCGGGCGCCCCGGTCCCAACGGTGCTTGTGAATGACGACAGGCCTGTCGAAGCGCTTTTCGATCACCTTATGACGAAACTGGTCGGCCGAGGCGGCCAGCGGCGTAGCGAGAAACGAAGCGGCGACAAGAGCGGCAAGAAGCTTTTTCATCGGGGTATCCTTTCCTGTGAAGACACCCTGACCTTATCGCCGCAGATATGAACCGAAGATGAAACGGAAAATTACATTTCCGTAATGATTTCCGCTGCTTAAAGCAGGAAATTCACACGGTGATTTCGCTAAAATGCTAAGCTTTTCATAGCAATAACAGGAGGCGGCAAAGGCGCCGCCTCCTGTTCGGGCAGAAAACTCAATCGTCGAGTTCGGCCGATTTCGTCCAGAGGTTGACGTCAGCCTCGCGGGCATAGAGATCGATTTCCGAAAGCTCGGCATCGGTGAAATCGGGATTGTCGAGCGCATGCACGCAATCGACGATCTGCGCGGCGCGGCTGGCGCCGATCAGGGCCGAGGTGACGCGGCCGCCGCGCAGCACCCAGGCGAGCGCCAGTTGCGCCAGCGTCTGGCCGCGCTTTTCGGCAATTTCGTTGAGCTTGCGGACATTCTCGATGACGGAAGGACGAATGGAATCGCGCTTGAAGAAGTGATTCAGCGCCGCGCGGCTGTCTTCAGGCACGCCGTTCAGATATTTCGAGGTCAGCATGCCCTGCGCCAGCGGCGTGAAGACGATGGAGCCGATGCCGAGATCGTCGAGCGTATCCAGAAGACCGTCCTCCTCGATCCAGCGGTTGAGCATGGAATAGCTGGGCTGATGGATCAGGCAGGGCGTGCCGAGTTCCTTCAAAATCGCGGCGGCCTCGCGGGTGCGGTGCGAATTGTAGGAGGAAATGCCGACATAGAGTGCCCGGCCGGAGCGGACGATATGATCCAGCGCCCCGCAGGTTTCCTCCAGCGGCGTATCGGGATCGAAGCGGTGGGAATAGAAGATATCGACATAGTCGAGGCCCATGCGCTTCAGGCTCTGGTCGCAGGAGGCGATCAGGTATTTGCGGCTGCCCCATTCGCCATAAGGCCCCGGCCACATGTCGTAACCGGCCTTGGAGGAGATGATCAGCTCGTCGCGCAACCCGGCGAAATCGCTGCGCAGGATTTCGCCGAAGGCGGTTTCGGCGCTGCCGGGCGGCGGGCCGTAATTGTTGGCGAGGTCGAAATGGGTGATGCCGAGGTCGAAGGCGGTGCGGCACATCTCGACCTTGCGCTGGTGCGGCGTGTCCTCGCCGAAATTATGCCAGAGGCCGAGCGAAATCGCCGGCAGCTTCAGGCCGGAGCGTCCCACCCGATTGTATTTCATCTTGCTGTATCGATCGTCAGCCGGGGTCCAGCTCATAGGAAAATCCTCTTTATTGAAATGCGCGGGCAGTTTTTCTTATCGCATTTCCGAACGGAAAACCGGTATCCACTTTTCCTGGAAATGCTTTAGCACCGCCCGCGCGGGACCATACCCGAAGGCGGGCTTACTTCAAGAGCGCCTGCGCCTCTTCGATGCCGAGCGCGGCCGGCTGGGTGCAGGTCGTCGAAAGCTCGACGAAGCGGCGCTCCTCCCCGGATTTGAGGATCGAGGTCATGACATCGACGGCATGCAGCGCCCGGTCGAGCGAGCAGCGGGCATCGCGCCCCTCGATCAGCGCCATCGCCATGTCGGCGAGGCCCGCCGTGCGGTAATTGGCGACCATGGCATGCGGGTGCTCCTGGTTGTCGATGCCAAAGGGATGATCCCAGCCCTCCAGCGCCCGGATATCCTTGTCGCGGCCGCTGACTTCCACCGGCCCGCCGAAGAAATTCGGATCGGGCACGTAGATCGAGCCTTCCGTGCCGTAAAGCTCCATATTGGCATGGCGATGCGACCAGACATCCCAGCTTGCCGAGAGCGTCACCGTCGCGCCGCTTTCGAATTCCAGCAAGGCCTGGATCGTCGTCGGGGTCTTGACCTCGATCGTCTCGCCGCTGCGCGGCTGGCTGGAGATGGTGCGGGTGGCGGTGGCCATGGAGGTCATGGCGCCGACACGCTTCACCGGGCCGATGAGGTTAATGAGATTGGCGATGTAATACGGCCCCATGTCGAGGATCGGGCCGCCGCCGGGCAGGAAGAAGAAATCGGGATTGGGATGCCACATCTCCATGCCCGGCCCCATGACATAGCAGGCGCCGGAGGTGATGCGGCCAATGCCGCCTCTGTCGATGTAATCGCGGGCAAGCTGGTGCGCGCCGCCGAGGAAGGTATCCGGCGCGCAGCCCACCGAAAGGCCCTTTTCGCGGGCGATGCGGCGTAGTTCCTCGCCCTCTTCCAGCGAAAGCACCAGCGGCTTTTCGGAATAGACATGCTTGCCGGCTTCGAGGATCGCCCTGGAGACGGCGTAGTGCGCAGCCGGTATCGTCAGGTTGACGATGACATCGATCTCGTCATCGGCGAGCAGTTCCTCGACGGTCTCGGCGCGAACGTTGAATTCTGCGGCCTTCGCCTCAGCCGCATTGACATTGATGTCGGCGCAGGCGCGCACCTCGATGCCCTTGAACAGCGGCGCGAGCGAGAAATAGGTGGTGGAGATATTGCCGCATCCGAGGATGCCGACGCCAAGTTCTCTGGTCATGAGTCAGGTCCGTTCAATAGGTCTTGAGCGATGCGATCGAGCGGCGCACCAGGCGGCCGAGATCGTTCGGATTGTCGTGTTCGACGATGAAATGGCGCGCCGGCGTGTTGCGCAGCGCCGGAAGCAGCTTGTCCCACGGCACGGTGCCGTGGCCGACATCGGCCCAGCCGTCCTCATCGGTGTTTTCGCCCGCCGGCGCGATGTCCTTGACATGGACGGACGTAATGCGCGGGCCGTATTTCTCGATCCACATGAAAGGATCGGCCTTGCCGCGCACCACCCAGGCGATATCCGCCTCCCAGCTCAGTGACGGGCCGCCGGCGAAAATCTGGTCGAGCGGCATGGAGCCGTCTTCCAGCGGGAAGAACTCGAAATCATGGTTGTGCCAGCCGAAATCGAAGCCGGCCTCGCGGATCGGCTTTCCGGCCTTTTCCAGCCGGGCGCCAAGCGCATGCCAACCTGCTGCATCGGTCGGGCGCTCTTCCGGCATCAGCCAGGGGCAATAGACCGAGCGCATGCCGAGCGTGCGGGCAATCGCCAGCGCCCGCTGCGGATCGTTTTCGAGAAGCTCGATGCTGAAATGCCCGGTCGGCATGGAAAGCCCCCGCGCATCCAGCTCCGCCTTCAGGGCATCGAGCCCGGCCTGGTCCAGATCGCCGTAAACGCCGGCAAAGCCTTCGACCTGTTTGTAACCGGCATCGGCGAGAAGCGCGTAGACCTCGGAATAGGGCGGATAGTTGCGGGCGCTGTAGAGCTGGAAACTGAAATCGGTCATCTCTTGTCCTCCTGCGGCCGGGTTGCCGCGCTGTTTGCTGTGGTGTTTCGCCGGGCCTCAGGCCTGGGCGAGATGGAGATCGGTCACGCGGAACTGCGGAACCGCGCCGGGCGGCAGGGCCGCCGTCGGCGTGAAGCGGATGCGGCGGCTTTCGCCACCGGCGAGGTCGAAAAGATTGTCGGCATAGCGGCCGTCCGTCTCGCTCTCGATCATCACGAACAGGGCAAGGCCGCCGGCTTCGATGGCGATATCCCATTGCCCGTCCTCGGCGGCTGTCACGGAATGTGTCAGGCCCGACGGTTTCAGGTCCAGCGCCTTGTAGGTGTCGGGCACGATATGGCCCTCGCTCGCCATGCCGTTGGCGGCAGTGAAGCGCCAGGCGAGCACCGATTGCGGCGGCACCTCGCCGCGCGGGATCTCGAAAAGCTTCTCTGCCCGGTCGGGGCTGCTTGGCCCGGAAAGGCGGTGCAGCGGCGTGCGTTCTCCGGCCAGCGACAGCAGGAAGAATTCCGCTTCGATCTCGACCGCTTCGGCCGTATCGTTGACCGCCGACACCGCGAATGCCTCCCCCTCTGGAATGACGGCCAGCGTCACCGGCTGGAAGAAGCGCCGCGCCAGATAATGCATCGCCTTCCAGCGCCCGCCGTAATCGAGGCTCGCCCAGGAGGCGACCGGCCAGGTGTCGTTGAGCTGCCAGTAGAGCGTGCCCATGCAATGGGGTTTGAGCGAGCGCCAGTAATCCACCGCCGTGCGGATCGCCAGCGCTTGCTGCACCTGGCTGAGATAGACGAAGCCGGCAAAGCTTGTGGGAAAGCGGAAATAGCGGAACATCGTGCCGGCGATGCGCTCATTGCCGCCGACATTCTTCTGGTGCAGTTCCATGACCGGCGAAGCGATGTTGAGATCGCCCTCGCCCGCGAAGGTGCGTATCACCGGCAGCGAGGTATAGGATTGGAAACCGAATTCCGAGCAGAAACGCGGGCGCACCGAGCGGTATTCGCCGAAGGACTTGTTCTCGTGCCAGACGGACCAGTAATGCATGTCGCCGGAACCATCCGCATGCCAGGCATCGCCGTAATCGAGATAACCGGAGGCCGGGCTCGACGGCCACCAGATTCCATCCGGCGCCGCCTTCTTCATCTGCTGCTCGATCACCCGGTTCAGCCGGTCATAAGCAACGAGATAGCGGTCGCGATTGTTGCGCGATTCTTCGAACCAGGTGAGCGCGCCCACCAGCTCGTTATCGCCGCACCACAGCGTTATCGAGGGATGGCTGGAGAGCCGCTTGACCTGATACTCGACCTCATGGGCGACGTTTTCGAGGAAATCCTCGGTGCAGGGGTAGAGGTTGCAGGCGAACATGAAGTCCTGCCAGACCATCAGCCCCATGCGGTCGCAGAGATCATAGAACCAGTCATGCTCGTAAAAACCGCCGCCCCAGACGCGGATCATGTTCATATGCGCATCGACGGCCGATTGCAGCAGCGCTTCCGTCCGCTCCGGCGAACTGCGTGAAAACAGGGCGTCGGCCGGTATCCAGTTGGCGCCGCGGCAGAAGATTTCGCGGCCGTTGACACGCAAGGCGAAGCGACTGCCCGCCGCATCCGGCGTCGTCAGCAGTTCGACCTGCCGCAGGCCGATGCGCCTGACGATCCGTTCCGAGGGCACCTCGACGGACAGCATGTAGAGCACCTGCTCGCCGCTGCCGACCGGCCACCATAGCCGGGGCGCATCGAGATGGAAGAGATGCGTGACGGTGTTTTCGCCCGGCCGCAGGCCGCAATCGAACCTGAGCGCTTCGTCGCCGAAGGCGAGATGCAGCGGCACGATGCAGGGGTCGGCGGCATGCAACGTCACCGTCACCTCGACATCGACGCTGCCGTCGCCGTTGTGATGCTGGCGCGTCGTCACATGCTCGATGCGGGCATCGTCGAGCCGCTTCAGCGCAATCGTGCCGTAGAGCCCGAGCGGGGCGAGCGCGATGTTCCAGTCCCAGCCGAAATGGCATTGCGGCTTGCGTAGCATGTTGCCGTTGGGGATCGGCGAATTGCCGGTCGAATAGGGCACGTAGAAGGGCTGCGCCGCCTGCCGCTCGGCACCGGCCCTGATCGACGAATGAATGACGATCCGCAGGCTGTTAGGCCCGATCTTAAGGGCTTTCGAGACGTCGGGGCGAAAGCGGCGGAAACAATTATCGGCCGAGAGCACCTCGATGTCGTTGACGAAGACAGTGGCGACCGTATCGAGATAATCGATATCGAGATACCAGCACCCGGAGGCGTCGCTCAGCTCGAATTCGCGTTCGAGCACCCAGTCCTCATGCGCGACCCATTGCACCAGCTCTTCGTTTCGCCCGGCATAGGGATCGGGAATGATGCCCGCCTGCTCAAGGGCGGAGTGGACATCGCCGGGAATGGAGATCGTCGTGGGGTGACGCCCATCGACGGTCGCCACCTGCCAGCAGCCGGCGAGATCGAGCATATCGTCCTGCACGTCGGCCATCATCGCCTCCTCAGATCCGCAATTCCGTTTCGGCATCGAACAGCGAGGCGAGCGACGGGTCGAAGCCGAGCCGCACCTTGGCTCCAGGCGCAAAGCGTCGCGCGCCGTTGACGCGCACGGAAATCGTCTGGCCGGCATATTTCAGCCACAGCAGGTTGTCGGCGCCCATCGGCTCCTCGATATCGACCACCGCCTCATGCAATTCCGCCGTCTCGCCATTGACGGCGATATGCTCCGGCCGCACGCCGAGCACCGCCTTGCGGCCGGGCTGCAGCGCCTCGCCCGCCCTGTAGCCGTCGAGCGAAAACCGCACAGTGTCGGAGACGAAGATCGGCCCGGTATCGGAAGCCGCGACCTCACCCCGCAAGAAATTCATCGAGGGCGAGCCGATGAAGCCGGCGACGAACAGATTGCGCGGCGCGTTATAGATCGTATCAGGGCTGTCGAGCTGCTGGATGACGCCGTTCTTCATGATGGCAATGCGATCAGCCAGCGTCATCGCCTCGATCTGGTCGTGGGTGACGTAGATCATCGTATTCTTCAGCGACTGGTGCAGCCGCTTGATTTCGACGCGCAGTTCCGAGCGCAGCTTGGCATCGAGGTTAGACAGCGGTTCGTCGAACAGGAAGACATCGACATCGCGCACCAGCGCCCGGCCGATGGCGACGCGCTGGCGCTGGCCGCCGGAAAGCTCGGCCGGCTTGCGTTTCAAGAGCGGCTGGATTTGCAGAATCTCGGCGGCGCGGGCGATACGCTTGTCGATATCGGCCTGCGGCAGCTTGGCGACCTTGAGCCCGAAGGACAGGTTCTTTTCCACCGACATCTGCGGATAGAGCGCATAGGACTGGAACACCATGCCGATGCCGCGATCCTTGGGCTCCTCCCAGGTGACATTGCGATCCTTGATGAAGATCTGCCCCTCGCTGATTTCCAGGAGACCAGCGATACAGTTCAGCAGCGTGGACTTGCCGCAGCCGGAAGAGCCGAGCAGCACCAGGAACTCGCCGTCGCGGATATCCAGATTGAGATTGCGCAGCACGCTGACGGCGCCGAAATTCAGCGACAAGTCCTTGATGGAAACGCTTGTGTTGGTCATGGGGGATCACCCTTTCACGGCGCCGGCGGCGATGCCGCGCACGAACAGACGGCCGGAGACGAAATAGACGATGAGGGGAACGGCGCCGGTCAGGATGGTGGCGGCCATATTGACGTTGTATTCCTTCACGCCCTGCACCGAATTGACGATGTTGTTGAGCTGCACGGTCATCGGGTAATATTCCGGCCGGGTGAACACGACGCCGAACAGGAAGTCGTTCCAGATGCCGGTGATCTGCAGGATCATCGCCACGACGAAGATCGGCAGCGACATCGGCGCCATGATGCGCAGATAGATCGCCCAGAAGCCGGCCCCGTCGATGCGCGCCGCCTTGAACAATTCCTCCGGCAGGCCGGCGAAATAATTGCGGAACAAGAGCGTCAGGATCGGCATGCCGAAGATGGTGTGGACGATGATCAGACCGGTCAGCGTGCCGTAGATGCCGAGTTCCCGCAACACGATGACGATGGGGTAGATCATTACCTGATAGGGAATGAAGGCGCCGACGATCAGGATGGTGAAGAACACCTCCGATCCCTTGAAGCGCCAGTTGGCCAGCGCGTAGCCGTTGACCGAGGCGACCGCGATCGAGATCAGCGTCGAGGGAATGGTGATCAGCACCGAATTCCAGAAACCGCGCGACAACCCGTCACAATTGAGGCCGGTGCAGGCCTGTGACCAGGCTTTCACCCAGGGCTCGAAGGTGATTTCCAGCGGCGGCGAGAAGATATTGCCAAGCCGCACCTCCGGCATGCCCTTGAGCGAGGTGACGACCATCACATAGAGCGGGATGAGGTAATAGATCGCCGCGACCAGCAGCGTGCCATAGAGCATGATGTTGCGCGGCGAGAGCATACGGCGCGGCTTGCGGCCGGCGGGACCGGGTTGCAACCGCGAGGCGGATGCGGCGACGAGTGAGGACCGATCAGACACGCTTGCGCCCTCCGCCGAATTCCAGATATGCCCAGGGAACGATGATGATGGCGACCGTGATCAGCATCATGGTCGAGGCGGCAAAGCCCTGCCCGAGGTTCTGGGCGAGGAACATGTAGTCGTAGACATATTTCGCCGGCACTTCCGAGGCGATGCCCGGCCCGCCGCTGGTCTGAGCGACGACGAGATCGTAGACCTTGACGATGCCGCTGGCGATGATGACCAGCGTGGTGACGAAAACGCCGCGCATCATCGGCACGATGATGAACAGGTAAGTCTTCCACGCCGGAATGCCATCGACCCGCGCCGCCTTCCAGATATCCTCGTCGATGCCGCGCAATCCCGCCAGCATCAGGCACATGACCAGCCCCGTGCCCTGCCAGAGAGCGGCGATCAGCACGCCATAGATGACGATGCTCGACGTATAGAGCGGATCGAAGGTGAAGGTGCTCCAACCGAGCGAGCGCACCACCGACTGCACCCCGAATTCCGGATTGAGGATCCACTGCCACACAAGCCCGGTGACGATGAAGGACAGCGCGAAGGGATAGAGGAAGATCGTGCGAAACGTGTTTTCGAAGCGGATCTTCTGGTCCATCAGCACAGCCAGCAGAAAGCCGATGCCGAGGCTGAAGATCAGCGAAAACAGACCGTAGATCGCCAGATTCTGGATCGACACGATCCAGCGAGGCGCGGCCCAGAGACGCTCATACTGGTCGAAGCCGACAAAACTCAGCCGCGGCAGCAATTTGGAATTGGTGAAGGAATAGACCACCGTCCAGACCGTTCCCCCTAAGAAAATGACGAGCGCCGTCAGGATCATGGGGATGGAAGCGATCTTTGCCGGTATGTTGCGCAGCAACCGGGAGGGCCTGCGCGCGGCGCGCGAGTCCATATGTAGGTCTCCTGTCTTTGAAGGTGGCGCAGGAAGCGCGGATGAGATTTCAACCGCGATCCGTCTCGCCAACACCTTTCCCGTAACCGGCTAGGCGATCGAATATGGAATGGGACCTTGTCCCAAGCCCCGCCCTCCCTGTGTGAGGGAGACAGGCAAGCGGTAGCAGGATGAGGAGGATGCCGAAGGCAAGAAGGCCAGGCATTCCATGCGCTTCGCATCCCCCTCATCCGGCCTGTCGGCCACTTTCTCCCCAAGGGGAGAAGGGGTTTTCAGCGCCCGACGTGCCTCATATTCCATTGCCATGCCGTAGCCGGCAGAGGCTGGGCCAAGAAGAAAACAAACCTTCCGCCTCTTGGCCCAAACACCCCTACGTTTCCGACCCGATCAATCCGCCGAAGCGATGATGTCGACGAAGCGTTTTTGCGCGGCTTCGGCGGTCATCGAGGGATTGGCGAAGAATTCGGAGAACAGGTCTTCCTTCTGCTTCTGGCTGTCGGCCGAAAGAAGCTGGTCGGTCCACTGGATGACCTCGCCCTTCTTGAGGATTTCGAGGCCCTTGCGCATGCAATCATTGGCGGCCTGGAGATCGACGTCGCCGCGCACCGGCAGCGAACCCTTCTTGAGATTGAAGGCGACCTGCGTGGCCGGCGCCAGCAGCGTCGAGGCCAGCACTTCCTGCGCCTTGGACTTGGCTTCGTCCTTCAGCAGCGGGAAGTAGAAGGCGTCGCCGCCAGTGGCGATGACTTCGGTGACGCCGAGACCCGGAAGGCAGGTATAATCGGTGCCGGCCTTCTTGCCGGCCAGCGCGAATTCGCCCTGCGCCCAGTCGCCCATGATCTGGCCGCCGGCCTTGCCGGTGATGACCATGTTGGTCGCCTGGTTCCAGTCCTGGACATTGGTGCCCTTGGACATGCGGCGCGCATCCTCGGCGGCTTTAAAGACCTTGGCGATCTCGGGACCAGCCGCCGCTTCAGCATTCTTTTCGCCGAACACCTTCAGGAAGGTATCCTTGCCGCCGATGGCGAGCATCAGCACGTCGAAGGCGCCCGACGCCTGCCACGGCTGGCCGCCGATGGCGAGCGGCACGATGCCGGCCTTTTCGAGCGCCGGTGCGGCAGCGACGAACTCATCCCAGTTCTTCGGCACGTCGACGCCGGCCTTTTTGAAGGCGTCGTTCGACAACCACAGCCACTGCCAGGAATGGATATTGACCGGCGCGCAATAAATCTTGCCGTCGATGGTGCAGGAATCCAGCAGGCTTGCCGGCTTGACGATGTCCTTCCACTTCTCCTTGGTGGCGACATCCGTCAGGTCGCGCATCAACCCTGCCTGCACCAGCTCCTCCGCTTGGCGGCCGTGGTTGAATTGCGTGGCGCCCATGGGATCGCCGCCGGTGATGCGGCTGATCATGATCGGGCGCGCCGTGCCGCCGGAGCCGGCAATGGCGCCATCCACCCAATGATTGCCGGTGGCGTCGAAGGCCTTGGCCAGCTCGGCGACGGCCGCGGCCTCGCCGCCCGAGGTCCACCAATGGGTGACTTCCAGATCGGTCGCGCTCGCCCGGCCGGCAAGCAGGGCGACGGATGCGGCAAAAGCAGCAGTCAGCAAACGTTGTGTCACGAGTTCCTCCCTAACTGTAACGTTTCCGTAAAAAAGTTATCGCAAACGAAACCTTTCTGCAACAGCCAACCGCCGCGAAATTCACAGGCGCTCAAAATGCAATCATAAGACGTATTTTGAAATGATGGAAATTCATCTCAAATGGATGCGAAAGCGTTGGTTTTATCAAGTTTTCCGCAATAACCACACTAACTTAATCGAATTTCCCGGCTCGCAGGCCTCCGGCTTCGCACCTGCAACCATCCGTCGCCCCTCGCCTGTGGATACGGGCATTTCTATTTAAAATTGTCGACGCGCCGTCATTCTTTTCTGTTTTCCAAATGAGCGAGAAACTGTATCGTTTCAGTAAGCGGGATGATGCGGAGGAGACGCTTTTCTTCGGCTCCCGCTTGAGGCAGTGCAAACGCGGAAGACGGCAACGGGAACGGCAGGCCCATGGACAGCGATAAAAAACGCGGCGGCGGGGAGAACCCGGGACCGGAGCGCCCGACCCTGAAGACGATTGCCTTCATGACCGGCCTCGGCGTGACCACGGTGTCACGGGCGCTGAAGGACGCGCCCGATATCGGCGCCGAAACCAAGGAGCGGGTGCGCATGGTGGCGCGCCAGCTCGGCTACCAGCCGAACCGCGCCGGCGTGCGCCTGCGCACCGGCAAGACCAATGTCATCGCGCTGGTGCTGTCCATCGACGAGGAGATCATGGGCTTTACCAGCCAGATGGTCTTCGGCATTTCCGAGGTGCTGAACGGCACGCCCTATCACCTCGTCGTCACGCCGCATTCGCACAATCGCGACCCGATGGTGCCGGTGCGTTATATCCTCGACACTGGCTCGGCCGATGGCGTCATCATCTCGCGCATCGAGCCGGACGATGCGCGCGTGCGCCTCATGCATGAGCGCAACATGCCCTTCGCCACCCATGGCCGCAGCGATATGGGCATCGTCCATCCCTATCACGATTTCGACAACGAGGCCTTCGCCTACCAGGCGGTGCGCCACCTGGTGGAGCGCGGGCGCCGGCGCATCGCGCTGTTGCAGCCGCCGAGCCGCCTCTCCTTCTATACCCATACCCGCATCGGCTTTCAGACCGGCCTGCATGATTTCGGCGCCGAGGAAGTGCCATTGCGCGTCACTATCGACACGGCGCTCAACGAGATCCGCGATGCGGTCGAGACGCTGATGCGCTCGCCGAACCCGCCTGACGGCATCGTCTCCTCGGCCGGCAGCGGCGCCATCGCCATCAATGCCGGCATCGAGGCGGCCGGCAAGCGGCTGGGCGTCGATATCGACATGGTCTCGAAACAATCCTCGGCGATCCTCAACTGGATCCGCCCGGAAATCATCACCATCGACGAAGACGTGCGCCTCGCCGGCAAGGAACTGGCCAAGGCCGTCATCGCCCGCATCGAGGGCCGCCCGCCCGAGGAACTGCAAAGCCTTAGCGGCCCCGAATGGCCCCAATCCTGAAGCAGCTCTTTCCAAACGAAAAAGCCCGCCGCGAAATTCTCGCTGCGGGCTTTTTCAATCCATGGAAAAATCTCAGCGCTCGGCGCCGGCGCCGCTGCCCCAGGGGCCATGATGGGAATCGGCGCCGTCGAGGCGGTCGAAACCATGGGCGCCGAAGAAATCGCGCTGCGCCTGGATCAGGTTCGCCGTGCCGCGGCCGCGACGATAGGCATCGAAATAACCCAGCGCCGAGGCCAGCGCCGGCACCGGCAGGCCGCCGAGCACCGCATAGGAGACGGCGCGGCGCAGCGCCCCATCGGTTTCCTTGACCATCGCCGAGAAGGCCGGCGTCACGATCAGATTGGCGACATGCGGGTCTTTGGTGAAGGCCGAGGTGATCTCATCGAGAAACTGCGAGCGGATGATGCAGCCGGCGCGCCAGATCTTGGCGATGGTCGGCATCGGCAGGTTCCAGTTGAACTCCTTGGACGCAGCGGCCATGACCGCGAAGCCTTGCGCATAGGCACCGACCTTCGCGGCCAGCAGCGCGCTTTCGAGATCGGCGATGAAGGCCTTGCGGTCGGCAATGGCGGGCGGGGTCACGGCCGGCAGGCCGAGGATCTTTTCGGCCGCTTCACGCTCGCCCTTTTGCGAGGAGAGGATGCGCGCCGCGACGGCCGCCTCGATGGCGGTGGCGGCGACACCCATGTTCTGCGCCTCGATCACCGACCATTTGCCGGTGCCCTTCTGGCCGGCCTGGTCGAGGATCATGTCGACCATCGGCCCGCCGGAAATCGGGTCGCTGGCGCGCAGCACCTTCTCGGTGATCTCGATCAGGTAGGAATTCAGCCGGCCCTTGTTCCATGCGCCAAAGACGTCGGCGATTTCGACGGCGCTCATCTTCAACCCGTCGCGCAGGATGCCGTAGATTTCGGCGATCATCTGCATGTCGGCATATTCGATGCCGTTGTGGATCGTCTTGACGAAATGGCCGGCGCCGTTTTCGCCGAGCCAATCGACGCAGGGCTCGCCATTATACTTGGCGGCAATCGAGGTCAGCACCGGCTTGACGCGCTCCCAACTTTCCTCGGTACCGCCGACCATGATCGACGGACCATGGCGCGCGCCCTCTTCCCCGCCGGAAACGCCCATGCCGATAAAGGTCAGGCCGCTGTCCTTGAGGTTGTCGAAGCGGCGCATCGTATCGCGGAAATTGGCATTGCCCGCGTCGATCATGATGTCGCCCTTGGAGAGATAGGGCTTCAAATGCTCCATCTGCTGGTCGACGGCGTCGCCTGCCTTGATCATGATGATGATCGGCCGCGGCGGACGAATCGCCGCAACGAATTCCTCGATCGTCTTGCAGGGAATGATCTGGCTGCGCAGATCGCCGGCGCTGGCAACGAACTCGTCGGTCTTCTCCGGCGTCCGGTTGAAAACGGCGATCTTGTTGCCCTTCTCCGCGATGTTGAGCGCGAGATTCGAGCCCATCACACCGAGCCCGATCAATCCGATTTCTGCTTGTTCCACGACGGCCTCCGGTCAATATAGTATGGCTTCACATTGCCCGTTGTTGTGGCATCCAAATCCGCTATCGGCAAGGCGCAATGGTTCAAACCGATTGAATCTCACAATTTGCCGATCAAATCTTCAGGAGCAAGGTGATGTCGACATATCCGGCCCGCATCGTCCATCTCTCCATCGACCGCCCATGGAACGAGGTTTATCGCTTTGCAGCCGATCCCCTGAGGATGCCGCGCTGGGCGACCGGGCTCGGCGCCGGCATCCGGCGGAGCGGCGAAGACTGGGTGGTGGATGGCGGACCGATCGGCGAGGTGCGGGTGCGTTTCGCCATCGACAACGCCTTCGGCGTCATAGACCATGCCGTGACGCTGCCGGACGGGACAATGGTTCACAACGCCTTGCGCATCGTCCCGAACGGCGACGGCGCGGAAGCGATGTTCATGCTTCTGAAGTTGCCCGGCACTGACGATACCGCCTTCGAGGCCGATGCGCGCAATGTGATGGCCGATCTGAAACGGCTGAAGGAATTGCTGGAAGCCGGCGCGAACTGATACTCAACTCGCCAGCGACCGCGTCTCGTTGACGACCAGCAGCGCGCCGAGTATGCCGTCGCCTTCCCCGCGCAGCGGCGTCGTCCGTCCGATGACCAGCAAGCCGCCATTCTTGCTGACCGTATAGCGAAAACAGCGCTCCTCGCCCCGGAAACACAGAGCCAGATCTTCGCGCAGCCCGCTCTCGAAACATTCCTCGCCGACGATCTCGGCGATATGACAGCCGACGAGTTCGACCGGCTTGCATCGGAAAGGTTTCGCATACGCCCGGTTGGCATAGAGAACCCGGCAATCGCAGGTCAGCACCGCGACCCGTTCGGAAAGGCTGTCGAGCAGCACGTCGCTGAACAACCGCCCCGGCGCGATCGCATTCGGCACGCCGGCCGCTGCCGACGCATGCGCGCCATCTTCTTCAGCGTGGTAACGGTCGATGAGAGTCGACAGTGCGTTCGCATGGCGAAGCACGCTGGCCCTGTCCTCCGCCTCCTCCCGGATCAGCGTGTTGACGAAACCCAATTGCCGGCGGATTCCGGCAGATGTCTCCGCCCGGTGGTCCACAATGGCATGGATCAGCGGTTCGATCTCGCGGTCCAGAATGGCGACCAGCGCGTCGTCACCGAGGAAAACGGCGCGCCGCAACTGCGCCGTCTTCGTATCGAAAGCCTCCAAAAGCGACAAAAGCTCCATTTCGGCTTTCTCAGGCATGGGTAGCACTCAAGTTATGCACGGCGACGTAGAAGACGTGCTGCACTTTCGATCCGGCGATGACGTCATCCATAACCAATCGAGTCTTTAGCGACAAGTATTGAGGGAACAGGCAACTGTGCCAAAATTGCACAATGTCAATTTTGGCACAACAAAACCCCTGAAAACCTTGGGGCCTTCGTTGCGGAATTACAAAATCGGGACAACCCGCATGGGAAAAATCGGCTTTTCCATGTGACCCGGGCTGTCAGCGCCGCATCAGGCGGCGCGATTCCCCGGCTGGCGACGGTCGGCGATCTCTTCCATCAGCACCAGTGCGCCGATCACCCGTGAGGACGGCGAGCGATAGGGCGACAGGCGGCACCGCAGCACGCGCGTTCGGTCATCGACTGCTTCGGCAAAGGTATAGTCGACGGTCTCGCCGAGGAAGGTATTGTCCAGCCTCTCCTTGAAACCCTGCGAGAAACGGTGCAGGCCGATGACTTCGCCGATATGCACGCCGTTTAGTTCCTCCGGCCGCCGATCCCAACTGCGCGCATCGTTTTCATTGCAGTAGAGATAGCGATAATCGGTGGAGATCACGCAGACACGATTCGGCAGGCGATCCAGCATGGTGATGTCGAGCAGGCCGCGTTCTGCACGGCTGCGCGAGGTCACCGTTACCGGCGCGGCGTCCACGACATGATGGTAAAGATCGCTGATCGGGCGCGGGCGCAGATGACGCTCGACAATGCGTTGCAGATTGTCGGCATGGCGCAGCACGCAGGAGCGATCTTCGGCCTCGACCTTCAGCAATTCGATGGCAAGGCCCACTTGCATCTGCACTTCGACGGCGTTGGTCGCCTTATGCTCGAAAATCGCTTCCAGCAAGGATTCAACATCCCGATCGATTCCGCCCAGCATCTGCTCGTCGCCAGCGGCGACGGCGCGCTTCAAACGCGCATACCGGGTCCAAAAAAGATCGATCAAGTCCTTCAACATCGGCTCTCCTGCCTATTTCCCGCAACGCCCCCACAAGCGTCCGAACTTCAACGCGCACGCATGTCCAGACAGGCCCTACCCTCAAGGCGCCCGCTTGCGACATCCCATCCGCGCGACGGGAGCGACACTCTAAGACACGCGCGACCGCGTTCAATTGCAGGATATTGCAGGCTCAAACTTGGGCGAAGCTGGGCGGTTTTGCCCAGATATGAGCAATTGACCAAACAAACCGTCAGAGCGTGTGCTTGATGTTCCAGCGATCATGATACCACAACCATTGGTCGGGGTATTCCCGCACCCAAGCCTCGACCCGATCGTTGAGAAGCTGGGCGGTGGCCGTCACGTCGAGACGCCCCTTTTCGTCGCGCGGCAGCGTGATCGCGGGTTCCAGTTCCAGCCGGTAGCGGTTGCCAGGCAGGCGGATGCAGCGGGCGGGATAGACCTCGCAGCCGAACTGCCGCACCAGCTTGGCGAGCAGCGGATTGGTCTGTACCGGCTGCCCGAAGAACCGCGTCTCGACGCCGCGCGTGAATTTCTGGTCGACAAGCACGCCGACGCTGCCGCCCGCCTCCAGCGTCCGCGCCAGCGCAAAGGACGAGCCGGCATGCGAAGGCACCAGATGGCCCATGCGGGCAGCGCGGAACTGAAACACCTTTTCGGCGATATACGGATTGTTCGGCGGCCGGAACAACACGGTCACGTCGACGCCGAAGGCAGCGCCGGCCACCGGCAGCAGCTCGAAATTCGCCGTATGCGCCGTAAAGACGATGAAGGGTCGCGGATTGTCGCGCAGATCCATGAAGATCGGAATGCCCGAGACCTCGACACGGCCCGGCTTGTCCTGTGCCGGATCGAAATCGAAAAGCTGGTCGAGGAAGACATATTCCGCCGCCAGCCGCCCCATATTGCCCCAGCTATTGAGGGCAATAGTTTCGATTTCCGCCTCGGATTTCTCCGGAAAGGCATTGCGCAGGTTGCGCAACATCAGCTTGTGGCGGCGCAGGCGCGGCCCGATGGCCCGCGTCAGCCGGTCGGCGAAATTGATCGCCGTATCGGCCGGCAGCAGTTTCAGGATGTTGAGAAACCCGAAGGCGAGCTGCGCCACCAGCCATTGCCGGAAGCTGCGAAAGCCCAGGACGAGCCGGGTGATGACCATCCGCACTGGATCAGTCCATCCGCAGAATGATCTTGCCAAAAATCTGGCGGCTTTCCATGCGCTCCAACGCCCGGCCGATATCCTCGAAGCTGACTTCGGTGTCGATGACCGAATGCACAAGGCCGCGCGCCATCTTCTGCATGGCATCCGCCATGTTTTCCATGCGGCAACCGAAGGAGCCGAGCAGCTTCAGTTGCTGCTGGAACAGCATCATCAGGTTGAGGTCGGTTGATACGCCAGACGTCGAGCCGCAGGTGACCAGGCGGCCGCCGCGCTTCAGGCAGAGCATCGAGCCCGCCCAGGTGTCCTTGCCGACATGTTCGAAGACGACGTCGACGCCCTTCTTCTTCGTCAGCTTGCGCACCACGCCCTCGAAACGATCCGTGCGATAATTGATGACGTGATCGGCGCCCAGCGCCCTGGCCTTCTCGATCTTGTCGTCGGAGCCGACGGTCGTGATGACCGTGCAGCCCATCTTGTGAGCAAGCTGAATCGCCGCCGTGCCGATACCCGAACCACCGGCATGGACGAGGATCGTCTCGCCGGGCTCCAGCTTGGCATTGTCGAACAGCATATGCTCGACGGTGCCGAAGGTCACCGGCGCAAGTGCGGCATCAATGGCCGAGACGCCGGGCGGGGCCGGAACCAGCAGGCGGGCCGGCAGGTTGACCTTCTCCTGGGCGAAACCATCGAGATGGAAACCATGGACGCCGCCGACATGTTCGCAGAGATTGTCGCGGCCTTCACGGCAGGGACGGCAGAGGCCGCAGGTGCGCGCGCCATAGATCGAGACGAGCTGTCCGGGCAGCACATTGGCGACGCCGGGGCCGAGCGTTTCGACCACGCCGGAGGCCTCCGCACCGATGACCAGCGGCATCTTGCGCTTGGCGAACGCCATGCCGCGCCAGCCCCAGACGTCGATATGGTTGAGCGCCACCGCCTTGACGCGCAGCGTCACCTCGCCGGGACCGGGCGCTTCCGGCTCGGGCAGGTCGACGCTTTCCAGCCGGCGGTCTTCGATCAGTTGCAGCGCGCGCATATCATATCCCCCGCGCCCGAGGCGCATTCACAAAATTTCGAGTTGCCGGCAATTAAGCCGGTTCAAGCGTCATGACAAGGCTGGCATTCTGTCCGCCGAAGCCGAAGGAGTTGGACAGAACCGCGCGAACCTGCGCCTCCCGCTTCACATTCGGCACCACATCGAGCGCAATCGCCGGATCGGGGTTACTGTAGTTGATGGTTGGCGGCAGGGTGCCGGTCAGCATGGTCTGCAGCGAGAACACCGCCTCGACCGCGCCGGCCGCCGTCAGCGTATGGCCGATCATCGACTTGTTGGACGAGACCGGGATGGAGGACAGCTTGTCGCCGAAGACGGCGAGCATGGCGCCATATTCCATCTTGTCGTTTTCCGGCGTCGAAGTGCCGTGGGCGTTGACGTAACCGATATCGTCTTCGCCAAGCCCCGCATCGGCGAGCGCCGCGCGTATCGTGGCAATTGCCGGGCCGCCATCCGGCGAGGAGCGGGTGCGGTGGAAATGATCGGCCTTTTCGCCGCAGCCGGTCATGATGCCGAGCACCTTGGCGCCGCGCGAAATGGCCGCTTCCAGCGACTCCAGCACCAGCGTCGCGGCACCCTCGGCGATGACGAAGCCGTCGCGATCCTTGCTGAACGGTTTGGAGGCCTTTTCCGGCGGATCGTTCTGGGTCGAAAGCGCAGAGAGCAACGAAAAACGGATCAGAGCCTCGGCGCTGACCGACCCATCGGTCGCGACCGTCAAGGCGCGCTCGGTGCGACCCTGGCGGATCGCCTCGACCCCGAGCTGGATGGCGGTGGCGCCCGAGGCGCAGGCGGTCGACAGCGTCACCGGCAGTCCGCGCGTGCCGAACTTGTCGGCGAGGCGCTCGGAGATCGAGCCGAACTGCGCCGCTTCCATGAACACCGGATCGGGACGCTCTCGCATGGCGGCGAGGAAACGGTCATAGGCGTCACCCTCTCGCACCGCCGGCGGCGCGCGGTCGGCCAGCGCAAAACGGTCGCTCCATTCCGGCTCGACCGGCGGGGCGGCCAGGAACAGCGGTCCGTCGAAATCGCCGGAAATGCCGGCCTGCGCCAACGCCTCGATGGTCGTTTCGCGAGCGAAGGCAAAGGAGCGCTCGACGGAATTGCTGCGCGGCGGATCGATGAAATCCACGGTGCCGCTGATGCGTGTCGAAAGCCCCTCGGTCGGGAAACGGGTGATGGCATGAATGCCGGACGTGCCCGATGTCAGCGCCGCCCAGTTGTCGGCAAGCCCCTGACCGAGCGAGGTGATGACGCCCATGCCGGTGACGGCGACGATGGGACGACCCAGATGATCCTTGAAGCTGGAATTGGCCATGACCGGCAGTTCCTTCATGCGTTGGCGCGCAGAAGGGCCATGCCTTCGCCGCGCGTATAACCGACCGTGGTGACCAGGGCCTGCTGTGCCGCCCCGCTCATCGCCTTTTCGCCTTCGACATTGAACACCGGAACGGCCGCACCCGCATCGACGGCAAGCGCCGCAAGCGCGAGCCCCAGCGGAAACTGCGCTTCCATGCCATGCCCGGCCACACCACCATAGCCACGCAGGGCCGCCTTCGGAAACGCGCCTTCGAGAAACGCCTTTTCGCGGGCGGCGAGATCGTGCAGGCCGCTGCTGCCGGAGAAGACCACAAGATCGGAAACGCCCTCGCCGGCCATCGCCGCCATGCGCGCGAGCCGTTTTTCAAGGCGGCCCTCGTCACGACTGCCGCGATCACCTTCGATGGCGTCGATAATCGCATAGATATGGGCGCCGCGCGCCTGCGCATGTTCGCGCGATTCGAGCACCAGGAAGGCGCCGACCGAGCCCATGACCATGCCGCCGCCGGCACTGTCCTCGCGCGACCACAAAGGTTGCCAGTCACCGGTCAGGTGGGCGCGGATGCCCTCGACCAGCAGGATGATATCCGCGCGCTCGGCGACAAAGGCGCCACCGACCAGCGTATGTGTCGACTGCCCGGCGGAAATGCGCGCAAAAGCGGTTTCGATGGCGGAAATGCCGGCGGCTTCCTCGCCCATGAAGGTGCGCGACGAGCCCGTCACCTTGTGAACGATGGAGATATTGCCGGCCATCAGGTTGGAAAGCTGGGCGAGGAACAGCGTCGGTCGCAGCTCGGTCTTCAGTTTCTCGTTGAGCATGACCTCGCGGTCGTTGCGCTTCAGGCTCTCGTCGACGATCATCGAATCGACGGCGATATCGCGCTCGCCGCCACCGGCGGCGACGATCATGTCCATCGTGCCGCAAAGCTCGGCATCGTCCTTCAGCCCGGCATCGTCGAGCGCAAGACCGGCGGCGAAAACGCCGAGGCGCTGCCAGTTTTCCATCTGCCGCTGATCGCCGCGCTTCGGGATCTGCGCCGACCAGTCGATCTCCGGCATCGGATGGATGGGATAAGGCTTGAATTTTTCCGTTTCGAGAACCGCTTGCGGTCTCTCCTCAGACGTCAAAAGCGCCAGATGCGGCGCTTTTCCGACCCCGAGCGATGTGACGATGCCGACGCCGGTGACGACGACATCCCTATCCGACCTGCTCATGCGCTCAGTCCCCTGTGCCTGACAGCGCCGCGCGTCATCGATGGCGCGCGCTGGACGCTGCGATAAATCAAATTGAGTCGTTCAGGCTGCGTAACCTATCCCCGAATCGTCCGGCATTCGAAGGAATTATGCAGTCGCGGCAGTCATGGCCCGAAGAAGCCCGACATCTTCGGCCCGCTTACGCACGATATCGCCGATCGGCACCTTGTCGAATGGAAGCGTGCGCAGCTTCAATTGCGCATCGCAGATCTTGCCGGAGGCAGCCGATATCCTCGCCTTGGTCACGGCAAAACCCGATCCGTCATGCTCCAGGTGCGCCTCGATCTCTAGTTCGGCGCCGGGCTCGACGAAATTGCGGATCTTGGCGCCATCGACCGACATCAGCAGGGGCATGACCGAAAAACCGTTACGGGCGAGCACCAGAAAACCGGAGGCCTGAGCCATGGTTTCGATCAGCAACACGCCGGGAACAAGCGGCATGCCGGGAAAATGTCCTTCGAAGACCGGACTTGCGTCCGGCACCTTCGAACGCGCCGTAAGCCGGTCCGCCTCCGCAGAGACGGACTCGACGGCATCGATCATCTGAAAATATTCGAGCAGCATCGAACGAATCCCGGCTTTTAAGCCTTGGCGGCCCGCAATTCGTCGATCTTCGCACAGAGGTTCTTGAGAACGAAGTATTCCTCGGTGGAAACCTTGCCCTCGTTGACATCCTGCGTCCACTTTTCCAGCGGAATCTTGATGCCGAATTCCTTGTCGATGGCGAAGACGATATCGAGGAAGTCGAGGCTGTCGATGCCCAGGTCATCGATCGTATGGCTTTCCGGGGTAATCGACTCGCGATCGATCTCGCTCGTCTCCGCGATAATATCGGCAACCTTGTCAAATGTAGCAGTCACGCCAACAACCTCATAAATGTCTGATCTCAATCTTCCTCATAGCAAAGATCGCCGAAAAGCCAATGGCAAGATGGTGCAATGCGGCACCACCCGGCGGGATTCGCGATCCTTGCGCCCTTCCATGACGCCGTGGACACGGCGAAAACAAGGCGGAGCCGAAGAGAATAGCGGTGGAGACCGCCCTATTGAGCGATGACGATACGGGTATTGCCGAGGCCGTTGGCCGTCGCCATCGCGAAGAATTGCGCGGCATTGTCCGGATGCAGGCGCACGCAGCCATGCGAAGCCGGGCGCCCCAGCCGCTTCAGGTCGAAAGTGGCGTGGACGGCATAGCCACCGTTGAAGAAGATCGCATACGGCATCGGCGCGTTGTCGTATTTGCGCGAGCGGTGGTTGCGAGAAGCCCATTTGGCGCTGTAGCTGCCGGTCGGCGTCACATAGCCCTGACGAGCGGTCGAGACCTTCCAGCGATATTTGACGATGCCGTTCTGCGTCACGGTCATCGTCTGGCTCGACAGATTGACCTTGGCCACCAGATTGGCGGCATTCGATCCGACGGCTGCAAATTGTACGGCCAAAAACGCCGCCGCGGCTGCAATAAATGTTCTCATAATCGCCCCTTTTTACACATGTCGCAAGCTTTGTGGCCAAGAATTGACAGTGATGGCGAGAATAAGGCGAAAAGAATGATGTTCGATTAAGTGCAAGAGTAATCAGAAAAGGAAGAATAATGGTTAATAAACTGTCTCGTCCGACGCTATGCCCGCCGGCCACTTCGTCTGCCGAAGAAATGAGAAAGGATAAACACCAGAATCAACACCGGCCAGACAATGGACAGCGCCACACCCAGCACTTTCCAGCGATCCCATGGGGCGCCGCTCCTGATGATTTCGAGCATTGTTTCCAGGAGGCAAAGCATGACGATCAGGCCATAAGCCATCAGAAGAACGATATGGACCAGATTGGCCATACCGTATGACATGATATCCGTTGACATAGCACCCCCGCCTTCACCCTTTTGGTATCGCATGGACGGGTGGCCTGCTTCATCACCCAAACGGGTGGCGCGGCGGAGATTTTTTAAACGACGAGCAGAATGACGAAGGCGACAAGGGCGATGGCGGCAAGTGCCGAGCAGGCATGCTTGAAGACGGCGACACCGGCTTCGATATCGAAGACGGACGCATCCTGTCGGCCAGCCGCATTCATCATCGGCTCGCGCACCTGCACGCCACCATAGACGCGCGGGCCGGCAAGCGCGAGATCGAGCGCGCCCGCCATCGCCGCCTCCGGCCAGCCGGAATTCGGCGAGCGATGCAGGCCGTGATCGCGCAGACCGAGGTCGATCGCGGCCCGCGCCGCAGCGCTTCCGCGATGAACCCAGGCGCCGGCGGCGATCAGCAGCATCGACAGGCGCGCGGCCGGCCAGTTGGCGAGATCGTCGAGCCTGGCCGAGGCCCAGCCGAAATCGGCGTATTTTTCCGAGAGATGGCCGATCATCGAATCGGCGGTGTTGAGCATCTTGTAGGCGATAAGCCCCGGCAGGCCGAGCGCCGCATACCAGAAGGCGGGCGCGACGACGCCATCGGAAAAATTCTCCGCCAGGCTTTCCAGCGCCGCCCGGGAAATGCCGGCTTCGTCCAGCGTTTCCGGATCGCGCCCGACGATCATGCTGACGGCGCGACGCCCTCCCGAAAGACCCTCGCGCTTCAAACCCTCCGCCACGGCCAGCACATGATCGGACAGGCTTTTCTGCGCGAAAAAGACAGCGGCGATCGCCACCTCGATAAGGATGCCGAGCGGCCCGAGGACCGCCAGCAGCAGATGCAGGCCGCAGCCGAAGGCGACGCTCAGGAACAGAAGCACGGCAATGGCGATGACGCCGTTGCGCCGCCGCTGCGCCGGCGGCAGGGCACGGCGGTTGAGGCGCGTATCGGCAAAGGCGATGGCCTTGCCGAACAGCACCACTGGATGCGGAACGTGCCGCCACAGCGCCGGGGGATCGCCGACGATGCGGTCGAGCAGCAGCGCCAGAAGCAGGATGAGAAAATGTTCGGTCATCGGGAAAATCCGGCTAGAGCAATTCCTGGAAAAGTGAAAACCGGTTTCCGTCCGGAATTGCGAAAAGGCGAAAGAGATAAAGCATTGGAGGTGACCCTTGTCACCGGAAATGCTTTAGCGCTTCGGCCAGGCGGCGGTCGCCCGCCGCGTCCGGCGCCAGCCCGAAACGCAGCCATGTCGGCTCGTAATCGAATTTACGCACCAGGATGTGCGCCCGGCAGAGATGCTCGTGCAGCCGCCCGGCCGCCGCATCCTCGACCAACGCGAACAGCGATGCCCCGCCGCGTACCCTCAGCCCTGCCTCGGCGAGGACATCGAGCAGGCCACGCTTGCGCGCCGCGATTGCCGCGCGCAACGGCGCGGGATCGGCCTCCAGCAACGATGCCGCCACCGACAGCGCCGGGCCGGAGACCGCCCAGGGTCCGAGCCAGCTTTCCAAGCGCGCCAGCAGACCCGCGTTCGCAACGACGAAGCCAAGGCGCACGCCAGCCATGCCGAAAAACTTGCCGAAGGAACGGAAGACGATCAAGCCATCTTGCGCGCCAGCCTGGCCCACCAGCGAGCCCATCGCCTCGCCATCGCAGAAGGCTTCGTCCACGACCAGAAAGCCGCCCCGCGCCGCCATCCGCCCCGCGAGCTCCAGCAGGGTTTCGGAAGCATGGACCCGGCCATCGGGATTGTTGGGATTGACGACGACGGCGAGCTTATGTTGCGGGCCAATGTCGTCCAGCGTGGCGACGGCATCGACCGGATGCCCGGCAAGCGTGAAGGCGCGGGCATATTCGCCATAGGTCGGCGACAGGATCGCAACCGGCGCGGCCGGGGAAACGAGGCGCGGCAGCAACTGGATGACCGATTGCGTGCCGGGGACGGCAAGCGGCATCACCGGCCCGCTGCCGTAATAGCCCGCCGCAGCGGCCTGCGCCCTCTCCACAAGATAACGATCCGGAAGGCGATGCCAGGCGCGCGGTTCGATGGCCGGCAAATCCGGCGGGCATGGATTGATTCCGGTGGAGAGATCGAGCCAATCCTCCACCCTCCCGCCATGCAGCGCGGCGGCGGCGGTGATGCCGCCGCCATGGATAATGGCGCCACTCATGCCGCCTCGCCCGCGAGGTCGATCAGATGCATGAAGGAGCCGGAGACCGTACCGCGTCGGAGCCCGACCGTGCCGAGATCGACGCCGACCGCATCGCGTGCCGCAAACAGCCGGTCTGCTTCGCCTTCGGAAACGATGGTTGCATAGTGAAATTCATGCGCCCGCATCGGCTCGGTGAAGCAACTGCCCGGCAGCGGTCGCACTATGCGGTAGCCGAGATGCCGGCGGCGGGTGGCGAAGGACGTCACGAGCGGCAACAGGCCGAGCATGCGGTGGCTCCTGCCTTCCGCATCGATGACCGCCTCCCCCAGCGTCATGTAGCCGCCGCACTCGCCGAAAATCCGCGCGCCGCGCTCCGCGGCGGCCCGCATGCCGTTACGGAACGTTTCCGCTACGGCAAGCTTTTCGCCATGCAGTTCGGGATAGCCGCCCGGCAGGTAGACCGCATCGGCATCCACTGCCGGCGCCTCGTCGGAAAGCGGCGAAAACAGCGTGATATCAGCGCCCGTCATGCGCCAGCCGGCCAACAGATGCTCGTAGCGAAAGGCATAGGCCATATCGCTGGCCACAGCGATTCGCTGCCCCAACGGCGGCAGGCGCGCAGGACTGTTGCGCAAATCCGCCGCGCGCGGCGCGCCGGCGACCTGGATCAGCGCTTCCAGATCCATCCGCTGCGAGACGGCCGCCGCAGCGCGGTCGATAAACTCTTCCAGACCCGCATGTTCGCCGGCCTGCACCAGGCCCAGATGCCGCTCCGGCAAGGCAAGCCCGGCATCGGCGCGCAGCACGGCCAGAACCGGCACCCCGACAGGGACAAGCGCATCGCGCAGCATCATCTCATGCCGGTCGCTGCCGACCCGGTTGAGGATGACGCCGACAACACGGATATCGTCGCGAAACCGTGCATATCCACTGACCAGCGCCGCCACCGATTGCGACATGCGGGCGCAATCGACCACCAGTACGACGGCGAGATCCAGCGCCGCCGCCAGATCGGCCGGCGCGCCGGAACCATCGGCGGCACCGTCGAACAGGCCCATCATCGCCTCGATCACCAGCATCCGCCCCGCTCCATGCAAGCCGGCATTCGCGAGTAGCAATTCCTGCCGCATGCCCCAGGGATCGAAATTCAGGCAGGGCGCGCCGCTGGCGGCGGCATGAAAGGCGGGATCGATGTAATCGGGCCCTGCCTTGCCGGGCGCGACGACGAGGCCGCGCCGGCTCAACGCCCGCAACAGGCCGAGCGTCACCGTCGTCTTGCCGGCGCCCGAGGACGGGGCGGCGATCAGCAGTCCGCTCATGCGGTCTCCCTTCGCCCTTGCGCGAAAGGATCGGGCAGCAATTGCCGGCCGTCGAGCGCGCCGAGCCAATCGAGCGACGGGCGCAGCCGCACCACCTGGCCGACGACGACGATGGCCGGCGGCTCAATGCCGGCGGCCTCGACATCCGACTCGGCCCGGCCGAGCGTCGTTTCCAGCACCGTCTGCTGCGGCGTCGCGGCATTGCAGACAAAGGCCATGGGTTCGTCGGCGGAGCGGCCGGCGGCGATAAGGTTGGCGGCGATCTGGCCGATATGCTTCATCGCCATATACATGACGATGACGGGCGAGCCCCGGCCGATGGCTTCCCAGTCGATCCGGTCGGGCACGATACCGGACGAATCATGGCCGGTGAGAAAGGTGACGCTGTGGTTGATCTCGCGATGCGTCGCGGGAATGCCGGCATAGGCAAGGCCACCGATGCCGGCGGTGATCCCCGGCACGATACGGAATGGGATGCCATGCTCGACCAGCGTCAATGCCTCTTCGCCGCCACGCCCGAAAACGAAGGGGTCGCCACCCTTCAACCGCAACACCCGATTTCCCGCGCGCGCCAGTTCCACCAGCCTGAGCGAAATATCGCGCTGGCGGGCGGAGGGCTTGCCGCCACGTTTCCCGGCATATTCCAGCGCAGCACCCGGGCGCACGAATTTCAGGCAATCCTCATTGACCAGCGCATCATGGACGATGACATCGGCCTGCCCAAGCGCCTTGACCGCCAGCAGCGTCAGAAGCCCGGGGTCGCCGGGGCCAGCGCCCGCCAGCCAGACCGAGCCCGGAGCCAAATCCGGTAGAGAGGAAAAAGCGTGTTCAAACATTGCATTGCCCTGGAACAATCCCGACGTCGGAATTGCGATAAACTGAAAGCGCATGAAGCGGGAGTGTCAATCTAGCAGCAAACGGACGGAACCATAAGCCGGCTTGCGATGCGCGGTTTTCCGCAGGCGACAGCGAAATGTCTTGAATCGGCCTGTGAACGTCCCGATTCGAATCCTGAGAAACAGCCGCCATGGCCTTTGAAAGATTCGACAATCGCCATGGGGCGGCCACCGCCCCATGGCGTCGGCATCAGAGCCGTTTACCGTCCACCAGCGCGGCGCGAATGACGTTCAGCACGCCTTCGGGCTGGACATCGGTGCAGACAAGCTGGCTCGGCAGCCCGTCCCAGGCGCTCGGGCCGAAATGACGGTCTTCCGCCTTCTGGATCGTCTGGCCATCGGCGATACCACCGCAGACCACCCGCACGCCGCCGCTGCGGGTGGCGAACAGCTCCGGCGCGACGACATAGACCCCAGCGCAGCTATCATGCACCGCCATGCCCTCGCGTCCGGCGCGATCCTTGTAGAAATCGATATAGAACTGCGAGACATTCGCGAGCAACTTGATATCGGCGCGGCCCGAGGCCGCCATCTCGGCCAGGAAGTCGCGGGTCATCATCGTCTTCATGGTCACGTCGAGACCAACGATCACCACCTTCCATGGCGCTGTGAATACCAGATCGGCCGCTTCCGGATCGCCATGGATATTGGCTTCGGCGGCGGGCGTCACATTGCCAGAGACATCGAAGGCGCCGCCCATGACCACGACCTGTCTGACGAGGCCGATGATGTCGGGATCCTCCCGTAGCGCGAGCGCCAGATTGGTCATGCGCCCGACCGCCACCAGCGTCACCTCGCCCGGATGGGCGCGCACGGTGTCGATGATGAAGCGATGCGCCGAACGGCCGTCTTCTGGCAGGTCGATGGTTTCGGGCACACCGATATTGCCCAAGCCGTCATCGCCATGGATGAAGGTCGGCCAGCCGATGTCCTGCCGGTCAGGGTCGATCGTCTGGCTGGCCCCGCGCGCTACCGGCGCCGAAATGCCCCATTCGCGCTTCAGGAACAGTGCATTGCGGGTGGTCGTGTCGATCGAGGCATTGCCGAACACGGTGGTGATGCCGATCAGGTCGATATCGGGGTGGCGATGCAGAAACAGCAGCGCCATGGCATCGTCGACGCCGGGATCGGTATCGTAGATAACCTTATGCATAAATTATCCTCTTGTTCTTCTTGTTGGATTCTTCGCGAAACAGCTTTCGGCCAAAAGCCGGAACACCGACACAATAGTGCCTGCGCGTCGATCCGCAATCGTCACGTGCCGGAATCGACAAGTGCGATCGCCGCAGTCAGCCCACCCGAGCCAATCTTCGGCAACGCCAGCCGCGCGGAAGGCCCGGCCGCGGCAAGCGCCGCCGCTTCCGCCACGCCATGGCAGCCGACGGCGCGAAACACGTTTTCCGAAGGATTGGCAAGGCGCGGTGTTTCGCGCTCCAGCGTTCCCGCATCGAAATACACCGCGCGGACACCGAGCCGCGCGGCGACGGCATCGATAACGCCCGATTCGGCGCGCCGGTCGAGCGACGCGACGGCCGACAGCCGCCCCGCCATCATCCCGGCCCGCGCCAGCGCTTCGCCGGCCAGGCTCAGCAACTCCTCAGTTGTCGCCGAGGAGCGGCAGCCGAGCCCGAGAACGGCGCGGCCCGGCGGCGCGGATGCGGAAAAATCAGTCATGGCGTCCTGCTTCGTTGGCATCGCTCCCTTGACGGCAGCGGATGGAATTGCCCATGAGGATGACCTGTCTTGTCACGATTGCAAGATGGGCAGGCCATGATTCGCCGCCCTCTCCCAGGACTTCCGCCTTGCTCGACCTCAGCTTCCAGATCCTCGCCTTCCTGTTCCTGGCCGCCTTCGTCGCCGGCTTCATCGATTCGATTGCCGGTGGTGGGGGGCTGATCACGGTGCCGGCTATGCTGATCGCCGGCCTGCCGCCCTTGGAAACGCTGGGCACCAACAAGCTGCAATCGCTGTTCGGCTCTGCCTCGGCCAGCATCGCCTATGCCCGCAGGGGCCATGTGAAACTTTCTAAACAGGTGCCGATGGCGCTGATGTCGGCATTGGGCGCCGCCGGCGGTGCTATCCTCGCGACGATCATTCCGGCGGATACGCTGGAAGCGATCCTGCCCTTCCTGCTGGTCGCTATCGCGCTTTATTTCGCGGTGAAGCCGAACCTGCACGACGAGGATCGCCATCGCCGCATCACGCCATTCCTGTTCGGCCTGACCTTCGTTCCGGCGGTCGGTTTTTACGACGGGCTGTTTGGCCCCGGGGCCGGCTCCTTCTTCATGCTGTCCTTCGTCACCATGGCCGGCTTCGGCGTGTTGAAGGCCACGGCGCACACGAAATTCCTGAATTTCGGCTCGAATATCGGTGCCTTCACCGTCTTCGTGCTGAATGGCGTGGTGCTGTGGAAGGTCGGCATCGTCATGGGATTCGGCCAGTTCCTCGGCGCGCAGGCCGGCTCGCGACTGGCGATGCGCAGCGGCGCGAAAATCATCAAGCCGCTGCTGGTGATCACCTGCGTGGCGCTGGCATTGAAGCTGCTCTCGGACCCGGCACATCCGCTGCGGATCTGGCTCGGTTTCTAGAAAATGGCGAGGATGATGGCCCCCGCCGCGATCATCCCGACCGCAAACCAGTGCAGCAGCGACAGTTTCTCGCCAAGAAAGACCACTCCGAAAATCGCGACCAGCACGATGGAGAGCTTGTCGACCGGGGCGACGCGGGCGGCGTCCCCCAGCTTCAGCGCCCGGAAATAGGCGGCCCAGGAAGCGCCCGTCGCAAGGCCGGAGAGGCCGAGGAACAGCCAGGACCGGCCGGAAATCGACAGAGGCGATTGCCACTGCCCGGTGATGACGACGATAACCGAGAGCACCACAAGGATGATGCAGGTGCGGATCAAGGTCGCCAGATCGGAGGGCACGCCGGCGACGCCGACCTTGGCGAAAATCGCCGTCAACGCCGCAAAGGCGGCCGAAAGCAGCGCCCAGAAGGCCCAGCCCTGCACCATCAGAATTCGACGCCGGCCTGCGCCTTGATGCCCGAGCGGAAGGGATGCTTGAGCAATTCCATTTCGGTGGCAAGATCGGCGATCTCGATCAGTTCCTCCTTGGCGTTGCGACCAGTGAGGACGACATGGGTCATGTAGGGCTTGTGTTCCCTCAGGAAGGAAATCACCTCGTTGACGTCGAGATAATCGTAGCGCAGAGCGATGTTGATCTCGTCGAGCAGCACCATGGAATTGCGCTCGTCGAGGATCAATTCCTTGGCCTTTTCCCAGGCGGCCTGCGCGGTGGCGACATCGCGGGCGCGGTCCTGCGTTTCCCAGGTAAAGCCCTCGCCCATGGTGTGGAACTCGCAGAGATCGGCAAAATGCCGGTCGATCAGGTCGCGCTCGCCGGTCGCCATCGCGCCCTTGATGAACTGCACGACGGCGCAATGCTTGCCATGGGCGATATGGCGGAAGATCATGCCGAAGGCGGCGGAGGACTTGCCCTTGCCCTTGCCGGTATGGACGACGATCAGGCCCTTCTCGTCGGTCTTGGTCGCCATGATCTTTTCACGGGCGGCCTTCTTCTTGGCCATCTTCTCGGCGTGGCGGGCGTCGTCCTTGCCGGTTTCGACTGTGTCTTCGCTCATCGTCTCTCTTCCCTTGTTGTTCGAGCCTGCCGATCCTTTTTGAAGGCGCGGCCGCTCTCCCTCTTTGTTTCAGCGCAAATCAGGACACCGGCGCGGCGCTCCGCCGCGACGGCTGCAGCGAAAAGCGGGCGGAGTTGGAGCGCGGCGTCCAAAAGCCGCGATCCATCGCCTCCGTCAGCTTCGCCTTGATATCCTCAAGCGCATGCGGATTCTTCTCTTCCAGAAAATCGCGCACCGCCTCGTCCATCACATAGGCGTCATAGATCGCCTCGAAATGATGGTTGCCGACCATGCCGGTGGTGGCGGCGTAGGCGAAGAGGAAATCGACGGTCGCCGCCATCTCCGCCCCACCCTTGTAGCCATGGCGCATCGCGCCGGCGATCCATTTCGGATTGACGGCGCGGGCGCGCACCACCCGGCCGATTTCTTCTTCCAGCGAGCGCACCACAGGCTTTTCCGGCCGCGAATGGTCGTTGTGATAAACCGGCAGCGCCTTGCCCGACAGCATTTCGGCGGCGGCGAACATGCCGCCCTCGAACTGGTAATAGTCGTCGCTGTCGAGGATATCGTGTTCGCGATTGTCCTGATTGTGGACCACGGCCTCGATGGAGCGCAGCCGCTCCTCGAACAATCCGCGCGCTGCATGGCCCTCCTCGTCAGCGCCATAGGCATAGCCGCCCCAGACAAGATAGGCTTCGGCAAGATCAGCCCGCTGCTGCCAACCCTTGTCGTCGATCAACGCCTGCAACCCCGCCCCGTAAGCGCCGGGCTTGGAACCGAAAACGCGGTAGCCGGCGCGGCGCGAAGCCGCCTTGGTATCCAATCCTTCGGCAATCAACCGCGCCGTCTCGCCTTTCATGCGCCGGGCGATGGGATTGTCGAATGCATCCTCGTCCAGAGCGCCGACGGCGCGGATCGCCTTGTCGAACAAAGCGATCTGTTCCGGGAAGGCATCGCGGAAGAAGCCGGAAATACGCAGCGTCACATCGACACGCGGCCGGCCGAGCATCGCCTGCGGAATGATCTCGAAACCGGTGACACGGCGCGAGGCCATGTCCCAGAGCGGCTTGACGCCGATCAGCGCCAGCGCCTGGGCGATATCATCGCCGCCGGTGCGCATGTTGGAGGTGCCCCAGGCAGTGAGGCCAAAACTCTGCGGCCAGTCGCCGTGATCCTGCACATAGCGGCGGACCAGCAATTCGGCCGACTTGCGCCCCAGCTCATAGGCCGCCGGCGTCGGCACGGCGCGGCTATCGACGGAATAGAAATTGCGCCCAGTGGGCAAGACATCCGGCCGCCCGCGCGTCGGTGCGCCGGAGGGTCCGGGGGCTACGAAACGGCCGGCAAGCCCGGCCATCAGCCCGGCGATCTCCGCCTGCCCCGACGCCATCACCGCCGGCTTCAGCCGCGCCTCGATTTCGGCGAGCACGGCTTGCGTATGCGCCCAATCCGCCGGGCAAGCCGCCTCGCCCGAAACCAGCCGCATCGCCAGCAATTCGATGCGCTCGACGGTATCGCCATTCGAGCGCCAAGGGTCGTCGCCGACCTCGGCCAACACCGGCTGCCGTGGTCCACCCCACGCGGCGCCCATGTCGCAATCCAAGGGATCGAACAATACGCCATCGACCGCCAACCCGGCATCCTCGGCAATCGCCCGCTGCAGGCTGCGGTCACCGCCGTCGCCGAGACCGCGCGGCACGCGGGCCAGCGCCACCGTCAGGTCTGTCAGCATCCGCCCGGAGGGAGAGACGCCGAAAATGTGCAGGCCGTCGCGGATCTGCATTTCCTTGAGATCGCAGAGATAGGCGTCGAGCTTTTCCAGCGCCTTGTCTTCCGATTCGCCCTTCTCGATGCCGGCGTCACGGTCGAGGCCGATATAGGCGACGAGATCGAGGATCTGCTTGCGCAGCAGCCGCAGCCGGCGCGGATCGCCACCCGAAGCCTCGTAATATTCATCGACCAGCGCTTCCAGGTCCTTGAGCGGACCATAGCTCTCCGCCCGCGTCAGCGGCGGCGTCAGGTGGCCGATGATGACGGCACCGCTGCGGCGCTTGGCTTGGCTGCCCTCACCTGGATCATTGACGATGAAAGGATAGAGGTGCGGCGTCGGGCCGAACACGGCTTCGGGATAGCAGGTCTCCGACAGCGCCAAAGCCTTGCCCGGCAACCATTCCATATTGCCATGCTTGCCCATATGCATGATGGCATGGGCGCCGAAGACCTGGCGGATATAGGCATAGAAAGCGAAATAGCCGTGCGGCGGCACGAGGTCGGGAGAGTGGTAACTCTCCTTGGGATCGATCTGGTAGCCGCGCGCCGGCTGGATGCCGACCAGCGTCTCGCCGAGCTTCATCAGCGACAGGGCAAAACCATCGCCGATGAAGAACGGATCGGCCTCCGGCCTACCCCAGCGCGCCGTCACTTCATCCTGAATCGAAGGAGGAAGAGAAGCGAAGAACGCCTTGTATTGACTCAAGGAAAGCGTTTCGCGAATGACGCGGCCGTCATGGGCGGCATTGGTCGGGCCTTCCATCAGCCAGGCGATCAGCGTATCGCCATCCTCAGGCAGATCGGCGACGGCATAGCCCGCCGCCGCCATCGCCTTCAGCGCCTCGACCGTGCCGGCCGGCGTGTCGAGGCCGACACCATTGCCGAGACGACCATCGCGATTGGGATAATTGGCGAGCACGATGGCGATGCGGCGCTCCGCCGCCTCCAGCCGCCGCAGCCGCGCCCAATTGGCCGCCAGCCGCGCAACGAAGCCCATACGCCCCGCATCCGGCTGGTGCGAAACGATATTGGCCTGCACCTTCTCATCGAAACGCAGCGCCGCCTTGAACGACACGGCGCGAGAGAGAACGCGCCCATCAACCTCCGGCAGCGACACGTTCATGCCAAGATCGCGCGCCGAAAGCCCCTGCGACGAGGCTTCCCATGCCTCACGCGAGGAGGCCGAAAAAATCGCCTGCAGCACCACGGCGTCGCTCGCTTCCAGCACCGTCGGCTTGCGCGCCGCACCGGGCGCGGAAATGGCGAAACCGGTCGTATTGACCGCCACATCCGGCGACGTCTCACGAAAAACCGCGCCAACCCTCTCGATGCAATCGGCATCCTTGAAGCTATAGGCAAAGATCGGCAACGGCCGCAGGCCCTCGGCCCTCAGCGCCTCGATCATCGCCGCGACCGGCCGCGTCTCACCGCTCTGCACCAGAGCGCGGTAGAAGGAGATCGCCGCAACCGGCGCATCCACTGCCAGCCCAACCGCTTCCCGCCATTCCTCGACCGACACCACGCCCCGCCCCGGCCACCAGATGCCGGCTTTGGCGAGCGGCGCGGCCGCCCCCGGCTTTTCACCGCCGGAAACGAGCGCCCCGGCATAATCGAGGAAGGCGCGGTAATTTTCCGCGCCGCCCTCGATCAGATAGGCCCAGAGCGCATTGAGGTCATCGGCTGCAACCGTCGAGAACGGCGCAATCCCCGGATCGGCCTTGGAATCGCCGGGCAGCACGGCAATCAGCGCACCCGTCGATTGCGCGCAGGCGTGCAACGCCTCCAGCGCATATTGGAAATAGCTTGCCCCACCCAGCGCCCGCACGACGATCAGCTTCGCATGCCGCGCCGTGCGCTCGACATAGGTATCGACCGACATCGGATGCTTGAGGCTGATCAGGCTTGCGACGCGCAGGCTGGGACCATCGGGCGATGCGGCATGGGCGGCGGCAATCGCCGCCATCTCGGTATCCGCCGCCGACAGGAACAGGATGTCGCCCGGCGACTGGCCGAGGTCTATGGCCTCGTCGCCTTCCGAAATCGAGCCCTTTTGCGCCAGCAGCAGATGCATGAGAAAGGCCTCCTTACGCCAGGGCCGCGATGGCGTCGCGGACGGCGGCTTCGTCCATGTCATGCAGGCCGATGACGACGAGGCGGGTGGCGCGGGACTCACCCGACGTCCAGGCGCGGTCGAAATACTGGTCGATGCGGCTGCCAACGGCCTGGATCTGCAAACGCATCGGCTTGGCCGGCACGTCGACGAAACCCTTGAGGCGCAGGATGTCATGTTCCGCGATCACGCCCCTCAGCTTCTCGACGAAACCGGCGGGATCGGCGACCGGGCCGAGTTCGACGACAAAACTGTCGAATTCGTCATGGCTGTGCTCCTCGCCGCTTTCATGCTCCATCTCATGATGCGACTTGCGGGCTTCGAGATCGCTCTCGGTGCCGATGCCGAGGCCGAGCAGCACGGCGCTCGGCACATCGCCGTTCTTCGCGGCGATCATCGCCGGCTTGCGGGCGATGCGCGAGGCGACTTCGGCCTTGACGCTTTCGAGGCCGGCGGCGTCGATCAGGTCGGTCTTGTTGAGCACGATCAGGTCGGCGCAGGTCAGTTGATCCTCGAACAGTTCCTCGATCGGGCTTTCGTGATCGAGCGATTCGTCCTGAACGCGGGCGGCATCGACCTTGTCGTGATCGTCGGCAAAACGGCCGGCGGCGACGGCGGCGCTATCGACCACCGTCACGACACCGTCGACCGTCACCTGCGTGCGGATATCCGGCCAGTTGAAGGCGGCGACCAGCGGCTGCGGCAAGGCAAGGCCGGAGGTTTCGATGACGATATGATCCGGGCGGTTCTCGCGCTCCAGCAGCCTAGTCATGGTCGGGATGAAATCGTCGGCGACGGTGCAGCAGATGCAGCCATTGGTCAGTTCGATGATGTCGTCCTCGGTGCAGGCTTCCGCGCCACAGCCCTTGAGCACATCGCCATCGACGCCGAGATCGCCGAATTCATTGATGATCAGCGCGATTTTCCTGCCGCCTGCGTTGGAGAGCAGGTTGCGGATCATCGTCGTCTTGCCGGCGCCGAGAAAGCCGGTAATGACGGTTGCCGGAATCTTCTGCATAAAATTATCCCTTCATTTTCAGCGGCAGTCCCGCTGCGATAAAATAGACCTCGTCGGCTTTCGCCGCGATTTTCTGGTGCAGACGGCCGGCATGGTCGCGAAATTCGCGCGCCATGCGGTTTTCCGGCACGATGCCGAGACCGACTTCATTGGAAACGAGAATCAACCGGCCTTTGACGGACCCAAGCATATCGGTCAGCGCATCTCCGGCCGCGTCAATATCGTGGCTTTCCATCATCAGGTTGGTGACCCACAGCGTCAGGCAATCGACGAGCAGCACACGGTCGGCCGCATCGGCGGCGGTAATGCTGCCGATCAGATCCAGCGGCTCCTCATGCGTCGTCCAGCCATCGCCCGCGCGATCCTCTTTATGTTTGGCGATGCGGGTACGCATCTCGTCATCGAAGGCGCGGCCGGTGGCGATGTAGTGGCGCGCGAGTCCACTCTCTATGGCGTTGGCCTCGGAAAAGCGCGATTTGCCGGAGCGCGCGCCGCCAAGCACGAGAACAGTTCGGGGGGATGTCTGGAGGTCGCCGGATTGCATGGGTTCAGATCGCCCCAGCAGGCGCCAGAGCATTTCCAGCAAAAGTGCGAAGCGGTTTTGCGTCCGCAAATGCGGTACGATAAAGAAACGGGATGTTTTCGCGTTTCGAAGAAAAGCGGAAGCGTCCCAAGCCCGGACGGGCCGATACGATCGTTGCCATGACAACCTCCGTGCTGGCAGCGGGGTTGATTCCCCGAAATGGGTCGCGCCTGATGGGCGTCCCGACCGGCACGGCAGGTCTCCTGGCTCGCGGTGCTCGGCAAAAATGCCGGCGGGACATGCTCGCCTTCCCGGATGACGCTGGCAAAAGGCGGACGATTCGTAGATAAGGAGGCGTCCAGCCCGGTTGATTGCAGCGCCATTTCCAGTGGCTTTTCGATGGATGCCCCGTCCGCCCTGGGGCCCGCACCATCGCGAACCGTCAGGACAAAATGCGTCCGCCGATGCATGTCCCTGACCGCTCTACAGTCGCGGGGTCGGCTGCGATTGAAACGCCCGGATTGGGTCCGTCCCGTCGCATTCCCTTTTCATTTCTCTCCGCTTTCGCGAAGGGAAAACCATGCTTGTTGTAAGCGGGATTTAAGCACTCCGACACTCCAAGTCAATCGCGCCCCTCGCCGCCGCCTGTCGCAAACGCGCCATCACCCGAGAAGCTGCGCCAGCCAATTCCGGTCGAGCAGGTTTTCCAGTTCCGCCGCCACCTCGTCCAGCGCCGTATCGACGCGCTGGCGGTAGCTTTCGCGTGAGCCGGTGATGCCGAAACTTTCCAGCAGCCGGGCCCGATAGGCATCGCTGCCGAACAGCCCATGCAGATAGGTTCCGGCCACCCGCCCGTCGCCGGAGATCGCCCCGTCCGGCCGTCCGTCGATGGTCACGAACGGTCGGGCGCAATCATTGCCGGAGGTGACGCCGAGATGGATTTCATAGCCTGACAGCGCGACGTCGTAAGGCACCGACCAGGCCGCGCTGTTGCGCACCGTCTTTTCCGGCGCCATTTCCGTCTCGATGTCGAGCAGGCCAAGCCCCTCGATTTCGGTCGTACTGCCTTCGATACCGAGCGGATCGTAGACCTTCCGGCCAAGCATCTGGTAACCGCCGCAGAGACCGATGACTCGCCCGCCCCGACGCACATGCCGCTCCAGATCACGATCCCAGCCCTGCGCGCGAAAATCGGCAAGGTCGCCGATGGTCGATTTCGAGCCGGGCAACACCACAAGGCCGGCATCGCCCGGCAGCGCCTCGCCCGGCCGGACGAACACCAGATCGACCTCCGGCTCGGCCGCCAGCGGATCGAGATCGTCGAAATTGGCGATCCGCGCCAACATCGGCACCGCGACCTTCAAGGCGCCGCTTCCCGAGCGCGACAGCCGTTCCAGCACCACCGAATCCTCCGCCGGCAATCGTACCGCCGCCTTCAGCCACGGAACGACGCCGAAACAGGGCCAGCCGGTAAAGCCCTCGACTGCCTTGATGCCGTCATCGAACAGGCTGACGTCGCCCCGGAACTTGTTGATGATATAGCCCGATATCATCCGCCGGTCCTCCTCCGGCAGGATGGTATGGGTGCCGACCAGCGAGGCGATGACGCCGCCACGATCGATATCGCCGACCAGCACCACCGGCACGCCGGCACGCGTCGCAAATCCCATATTGGCGATATCGCCGGCCCGCAGATTGATTTCCGCCGGCGATCCCGCCCCCTCGACGATGACCAGATCGGCTTGCTTCCCGACGACGGAAAAGCTCTCCAGCACCGCGTCGAGCAATTGCGGTTTCAGCCGCTGGTAATCGCGCCCGCGCGCCTGCCCCCAGACCTTGCCCTGCAACACGATCTGGCTGCCGACATCCGATTGCGGCTTGAGCAGCACCGGGTTCATATGGACGGAAGACGGCATGCGCGCCGCCCATGCCTGCAGCCATTGTGCCCGGCCGATCTCGCCGCCGTCGTCGGAAACGGCGGCGTTGTTGGACATGTTCTGCGGCTTGAACGGCGCGACCTTCAGCCCCCGATTGGCGGCAAGGCGGCACAGACCGGCCACCAATACCGTTTTTCCGACATCCGACCCCGTTCCCTGCAGCATGATCGCCCGTGCCATCGGCCGCCTTTCCCTTTTCCTCGACGGGCCATACGCCCTTATGTTCCAGTGGTTTTGCCGCGAATTCGCCGCAATTGCCATGGGCATTTGTGCGTCGCGAAAAGCGTCCGCTCGCAAAACGCAAAAATATGTCTTTTTGCGACATTCCGCGACGACTTTGATCGTTGCGAAACCCAAGCCCCACGCCTATATATCCACTCAGTTCAAACGAACAGCCAGAGCCCTGGCACCAAGGACAAACCGATGCTCTACATCTTCAAGAAGAAGAACGCCGTCCAGATCGCCTGGGGCTCGACCGCTCCGCGCAACGAACTCGATACCCGCCTGCAGCAGCTCGACACCACGTTCGGCGCGCTCGGCTTCATCCGTACCCGCAACGCCGGCTGAGCCAGACAGGCGCCAGGCGCAGCCACGGCAGCGCACCGGCGTTTTTGACACATTTTGGCAAATGCAAACAACCGTCATGCGCGACAGCGCGTGGCGGTTTTGTTTTATGCTTGGAAGATAGGTGACCGGGAGGTGCGAAAGTCGCGTGGAACCGATCCTTCCACGCGACTTGCCAAACAACGGCCGCCTCAAAAAACACACACAAAGGCGCGCTTGCCTCCGATACGCACTACCTGATCCGGAGGTTTGTGACTGTACTCGCGTCACAGCCAGACATTTAGCCGAACATCCTTACCGGTCGGTTATCAAGGTCTTAATCAATGGTGAATTTTCATTTTTTCGCAAAAAAACGAAAAAAATCTTCGTATGAAGATTCGGCGCGGACAGGATAGAATTCGTCTCAATCGAGCGTGCGTCTGAGCCATAAAAATATCTCAGGCCAATCATAAGAAAAAAATGGGGCAAAAATTGCCGGAAACGGCCGCGGCACCCGCCTATTTTATGCGCAGGCGCCCCGCCTTGTGGCCAGACCGTCGACATGCGCCGCGAACAGGCGGTTGATTTCTGCAATGAAAGCCGTAGGGTTACGCCCAGCCGGTGAAAAATTGCCCAGATAAAAAAAGGAACACGCCGGCACAACGCCTGATCGGTTGCCTGCATGGAAGGCTCCCGTCGCGCGGCGCACAACCTCGCTCCTAGAGTGGCCGGGATGCTCGCAGTGATCCGGTCCATTGTCGAACGAAAACACTGCATCACAAGACTGGGAGGTCTTAAGATTATGAAGAAGCTGATCGCTTCAACTTTCCTCGCCGGTGGTCTGTTCGCGCTCGCCGGCACGGCTCATGCCGATTGCGGCGACGTCTCGATCGCGGAAATGAACTGGGCCTCCGCCGGCGTGGCAGCCCATGTGGACAAGATGATCCTGGAGAACGGCTACGGCTGCAAGGTGACGCTGGTCGCCGGCGACACCATGCCGACCTTCACCTCGATGAACGAGAAGTCCGAACCGGACATGGCCCCGGAATTCTGGGTCAACTCGGTGCGGACCGCGCTCGATGCGGCGATTGCCGAAGGCCGCATCATCCAGGCTGCGCCGCTGCTCAGCGACGGCGGCGTCGAAGGCTGGTGGATTCCGAAATTCCTCGCAGACGCCCATCCGGATATCAAGACGGTGCAGGATGCTCTGAAGCATCCGGAGCTCTTCCCGGCGCCGGAAGACCCGTCCAAGGCCGCCGTCATCAACTGCCCGTCCGGCTGGAACTGCCAGGTGTCGACCGCCAACCTCTACAAGGCGCTCAACGCCGAGAAGGACGGCTTCCAGCTCGTCGACAGCGGTTCGGCCGCCGGCCTCGACGGCTCGATCGCCAACGCCTTCGAGAAGAAGACCGGTTGGCTCGGCTACTACTGGGCGCCGACCGCCATCCTCGGCAAATATGAGATGACCAAGCTTAGCTTCGGCGTCGAGCACGACAAGAAGGAATGGGATGCCTGCACGGCGGTTCCCGATTGCGCCAATCCGAAGGTCAACGCCTACCCGACCTCCGACGTCTACACCATCGTGACCAAGCAGTTCTCCGAAAAGGCGGGCGTAGCGATGGATTACGTCAAGACGCGCAAGTGGGACAACCAGACGGTCGGCAAGGTTCTCGCCTGGATGACCGACAACCAGGGCACGAACGAGGACGCCGCCAAGTATTTCCTGCAGACCTATCCCGACATGTGGACCAAGTGGGTCGCGCCGGATGTCGCCGAAAAGGTGAAGGCAGCCCTCTGACGGCGGGATGACCGGTTTCCGGTCGATACGCCAGCCTTTTGCCCGGCCGCCCGTTGCGGCCGGGGTTTCTCCACCCTTTCCCCCCGAGGCGGCGAAGGGCATATCGTGGGAGATGTGCAACCATAAGGTCGCAAACAGACCGGAGTCCTGCACATCGATCCTTCAAGAATGCGTCGCCAAGCGTGCGCATCTCAAGACCGGCAGCAAAGCCGGCGAACAAAGGGGAACAAATGGCAATACAATGCACCATACTGCCCGACCTTCTCTGTAATTTTCCGGCCATCGGCGACACGTCGATCCGTGCGGCCCGCAAGACGATCGATGACGGCTTCCGCAATCTGGTTCGCGCCAACAGCGACCTCATCTCCGTCGTCGTGCGTCCATTGCAACTGTTCCTGAATTTTCTGGAAGACCTCTTCGTCTCCACTCCGTGGATCGTGGTCCTGCTGATCATGATGGCGATCGTCTATGCCGCCAGCCGCAATATCCGCATCACCCTCGGCACCGCGGTGTCGATGATGCTGATCGGCGCGGTCGGCCTGTGGAACGACACGATGGTGACGCTGGCGATCGTCACGGTCGCGACCCTGATCGCCATCCTGGTCGGCCTGCCGATCGGCATTCTCATGGCGCGCTCCGACCGGCTGCAAAGCATCGTCAACCCGATCCTCGACGTGATGCAGACCATGCCGAGCTTCGTCTACCTCATTCCGGTCGTCGTCATCTTCGGTATCGGCAAGGTGCCGGGCCTGATCGCCGTCGTCATCTATGCCGTCCCGCCGATGATTCGCCTGACAAATCTCGGCATAAGGCTCGTCGACAAGGAAGTTCTGGAGGCGGCCGACGCCTTCGGCTCGTCCAGCCGCCAAAAGCTGCGCAACGTGCAGATACCCCTGGCGCTGCCGACGATCATGGCCGGCATCAATCAGACGATCATGATGTCGCTCGCCATGGTGGTCGTCGCCTCGATGGTCGGCGTCGGCGGCCTCGGCAAGAACGTCCTGCAGGCCATCAACAATCAGTTCTTCACGATCGGGTTCCTGAACGGCTTTGCGCTCGTCGTCATCGCCATCATCTTCGATCGCACCAGCCAGGCTTTCGGCCGGCGCCTGCAAAAACACTCGGAGGTCATTCATGGCTAGTCACGGCATCGAGGTCAAAAACCTCTACAAGATTTTCGGACCGCGTGGGCGCGATTACATCGATGCCGTCAAGGGCGGCCTGAGCAAGCAGGAACTGAACGAAAAATACGGCCATGTGCTCGGCCTGCAGGATATCAACGTCTCGATGCCGGGCGGCGGCATCACGGTCGTCATGGGCCTGTCCGGTTCGGGCAAGTCGACGCTGATCCGCCACATCAACCGCCTGATCGATCCCACTGCCGGCGAAGTGCTCTATGACGGTGTCGACGTCTGCCGGATGAACGAGAACGACCTGCGCGCCTTCCGCCGCCACAAGACGGCGATGGTGTTCCAGAAATTCGCGCTGCTGCCGCATCGCACCGTGCTCGACAACGCCGTCTACGGCCTGGAAATCCAGGGCGTCGACCGCAATGAAAGCGTCAAGCGCGCCAGCCAGTGGATCGAGCGCGTCGGCCTCAGGGGCTTCGAGCGGCATTATCCCAACCAGCTTTCGGGCGGCATGCAGCAGCGCGTCGGCCTGGCCCGGGCGCTGACCAACGATGCCGACATCCTGCTGATGGACGAAGCCTATTCGGCGCTCGACCCGCTGATCCGCGTCGACATGCAGACGGTCCTGCTCGAACTGCAGAAGGAGTTGAAGAAGACCGTCGTCTTCATCACCCACGATCTCGATGAGGCCCTGCGGCTCGGCGACACCATCGCCATCCTGCGTGACGGTCGCGTCGTCCAGCAGGGCACCGGCCAGCAGATCGTGCTGACACCAGCCGACGAATACATTACCGCCTTCGTCAAGGAGGTGAACCGCGGCCGCGTCATCCAGGCCAAGACGGTGATGAAGCCGCTCGCCGGAACGCCCGAGGGCATGCCGATCCCGCATGACATGATCCTGGAAACCGTCGCCAAGTCCCTGACGGAGAACGGACAGACCCAGGCGCATGTTGTCGATGCCGCCGGCCAGCCCATCGGACGCATCGACCTGCCGATCGTCATCACCGCCATGGTGACGCCGACCAGCCACCTGCAGCAACAGGCGGCCTGACGCCGGGCTCCATCTTTCGCTATCTGCCGAGACGCCGCCCACCGGGCGGCGTTTTGCCGTTGGTTCCACATCGATAGTTGCAATGATATAAAGATATGTTTATATCTTTCTGAAATTCAGTTCGAGAGGATAAACGATGACCGCGACCGCCAACCCGCTTCAGGAGCTTCTCGCCGAGAAAGGTGTGCTGCTCGCAGATGGCGCCACCGGCACCAACCTGTTCGCCATGGGGCTGGAAGCGGGCGAAGCGCCGGAACTCTGGCTGGAGAGTCAGCCGGAAAAGATCGTCAAGCTGCATCAGGATTTCGTCGATGCCGGCGCGGACATCATCCTCACCAACAGCTTTGGCGGCACCCGCCACCGGCTGAAGCTGCACCATGCGGCCGACCGCGTCTTCGAACTCAACAAAAAGGCCGCTCAAATCGCCCGCGAGGTCGCCGACAAGGCGGGCCGCCGGGTGATCGTCGCCGGCTCGGTCGGACCGACCGGTGAACTGCTGCAGCCGCTCGGCGCGCTGACCTATGACGAGGCGGTCGCCGCCTTTGCCGAACAGATCGAGGGCCTGAAGGCCGGCGGCGCCGAAATCGCCTGGATCGAAACCATGTCCGCGCCGGAGGAAATCCGCGCGGCGGCGGAAGCTGCCGTCAAGGTCGGCCTGCCCTATATCTATACCGGCTCGTTCGACACCGCCGGCAAGACGATGATGGGCCTAGCGCCGAAGGATATCCACGGTGTCGCCGGCGATATCGGCAGCGGCCCGCTGGCCGTCGGCGCCAATTGCGGCGTCGGCGCTTCGGATATTCTCGCCAGCCTGCTCGACATGACCGAAGCCGACTCGGCGGCAACCGTCATCGTCAAGGGCAATTGCGGCATTCCCGAATTCCGCGGCTCCGAGATCCATTACTCCGGCACACCGCCGCTGATGGCCACCTATGCGCGGCTTGCCCGCGACGCCGGCGCAAAGATCATCGGCGGTTGCTGCGGCACATCCTGCAGCCATCTGGCCGCGATGCGCGAGGCGCTCGACACCTACACGCCCTCGCCGCGCCCGACACTTGCCGAGATCGTCGAAAAGATCGGCCCCTTGCGCAACAAGACGGCCAACGAAACACCCTCGGCCGCCCCGCGCGAACGCGGTCGCCGTCGCGGATAAGGCTGGAGAGGTTCCGGCGGTCAGTCCTGCGTCAGCCTCGCCCGTTAAAGGGGGAGGAACGCAACGGACCGCCGAAACCGCATGTCAAAAGCCCTGCAATCCGCCCTGAAAAGCTACAAGAGCGGAAACTACCGCAAGACGCTGATCGAACTGGCGCCGGCGTTGCGCGCTCCCTCCGTTCCCGTCGAGTTTCTGCTGATTGCCGCGCAATGCTGCACCCGAACCGAAAAACTCGCCGAGGCGGCGCGTTATTATGCCCGTGCCGCAGAGCTGAAACAGGGGCGCGACGCGCTTCTGCTGCGCACGCTGGCGGCCCGCACCGCCATGCAGGCCGGGGATATGGAAACGGCCCTGACGAACGCCCGGCTGGCCGCGCGTGGCGGCCCTTTCGATCCCGAAGCCGAAAGCACCTATCGGCGGCTGCAACGTATGATGCTCTGCCTGCCTGAAATGGAGGCCGAGCAAGACGCCTTCCTCGCACGCCTGCAAGCCGGCGACCCGGTCTACCTGGGATTGGAAGCGCCGATGGAAAACATCATGTGGTGCGACGACGAAGCAATCACCAGCCGCGTCACCTTCATCAGCGGCGGCGAGGCGTTCACGCCGCAATCGCAGGCGCAACGGCGCGCCCGGCCGCATGTCTGGAACGACAAGCTGCGCATCGGCTACCTGTCCAACGATTATTGCGACCAACATGCCACCATGATGCTGTTCCAGGGCGTCATTTTCGCGCATGATCCGGAAAAATGCGAGGTCTATCACTTCTGCCATACGCCGGCGGACGTGATTTCCGCCGATATGGGCAAACGCCAGGCATATCCCGGATTGATTCCCGTCGGTCACCTCGACGACGAAACCGCCGAAGCGCGCATCCGCGCCTGCAACATAGACATCCTCGTCGACCTGAAGGGCCATTCGAAGGATACCCGCACCAGCCTGATCAATCGCGGACTGGCGCCGGTCCAGGTGTCGTGGCTCGGCTTTCCAGGTTCCGGCACCGGTATCGATTGCGACTATTTCATCGGCGATGCCATCGTGACGCCGGACGGGTCGAAGCCTTTCTATCACGAGAAACTGTGCCGCCTGCCGGAAACCTATCAACCCAACGACAATCGCTTCCGCGCCCTGCCGCCTCCGGCCAGCCGCGCAAGCCTCGGCTTGCCGGAAACCGCCTTCGTGCTCGCCTCATTCAACACCGTGCGCAAGATCACGCCGGAAACGGCGCGCCTCTGGGCGCGGGTCTTGCAGGCCATCCCCGACAGTATCCTCTGGATGATCTGCGAGGAAGGCCAGCCCAGGCGAAATTTCATCGCCTATATGCAAGGCCTTGGCATCGATCCTGCCCGCATCGTCTTTACCGGGCGCGCCTCCCATGCCGCGCATATGGCCCGCCTTCAGGCTGCCGATCTCGGGCTCGATACCTTCCCCTGCAACGGCCATACCACCACGTCGGACAAGCTGTGGGCCGGGCTCCCCGTGGTGACGAAGAAGGGACGCAGCTTTGCCTCGCGCGTTTCCGAAAGCCTGCTCGGCGCGCTCGGCCTTTCGGAACTGGTGGCGGAAGATGAAGACGGCCTTGTCGCGCTCTGCCGGGCGCTGGCGGAGGATCGCTCGCGCTTGGCCGTCATTCGCGAAAAGATCGCCGCCAATCGCTTTACCCATCCCCTGTTCGACACCGAACGCTTCACCCGCCATCTCGAACGCGCCTATGAAATGATGGCTGAGCGTGGCCGGGCCGGATTAGCGCCTGATCATATCGACGTGCCGCCCTTGCCGCCACGCGACGGCTCATTCGAACCCGCAGACCGCAATTGACGTGACGACAGGAGTTTTGCCGATGTCCATTTTCCAGCCACGCCCCGCCATCTCCGCCACGCCCGCGGCATCCGCCGGCTTTGCCGATCGCGATGGCGTCGCCCGGAACCTTACCGGCTTCACCGAGGCGGACAAGGCGGCGTTGGTGGCCGGAATGGAGCATCCGCAGCGCGACGAAAGCCTGCTCGGCGGCCTCGAGCTGTTTCTCGACAACGCCTCGAAGGCGCATTTCCTCAACACGCTGAAGCTGGAAAAATGCGGCGAATGGCTGGGCGAGGCTGCGCCGGATCGCCTGCAGATTCGCCTCAACGAAATCGCTCGCCAGAGCCAGCATCCTGCCTTCGCCGCCTTCCGCACCGGCCTTGCCCGTTCCGGCGGGCTGGAACGCGCCTACCCGAAGTCGAAGCTCTGATTTAACCGGGATGCGTCTCGACCACGGCGAAGATCGGCCCCATCGGGAACAGCCGGTCCTCGCGCCCTGCCTCGGGAATGTAGAGGCTGGAAATCGTACCGTCGAGAAACAGCGCGTTGTCGCAAGCCATGATGTCGCGAAACAGCGTCGCGAAATCGTGGAATCGCACCGGCCCTTTCGAGACCACCGCATGGACCTTGCCGTCGCGATCGACGCCGACGCCATTGCGGATGTTCAGGCTGTCGCTCTTCGGCAGGAAGGCCGGATGGATTTTTCCGTCAATCACCAGCATTGGCCCCGATTGCGTCGCATACCAGGGCTTCAGCCCGGCGGCGAGATAGGCCTTGGTTTCCATGACACCCGCCTTGCCGCGGTCCATGTAGAAGATGCCGTTCGGCAGTAGATGGAAATTGCCGTAGCCGCCGCCGGTCACCGCCTTCTGGCGCTCGATGCCGTTTTCGACATAGAGCCCGACCGGTGCGAGATCGGCATGATACATGCCGGCATTCATGGCGAAGAGCACACGGGTGCGATCCACCGCGACATCGTCGAGCATCGGCCGGAAGGCGCCATAGGGTTTGCCGGCGTAATTGCTATGATAGAGCCGCAGTTCCTGCATCGCCGGATCGAAGGTGCAGACGAGATAGGTGTCGCCGAGATGCTCGACGTCACGGCAGAAATCAGCTGCCATGGCTTTTCCTGAAAACAGCAGCGCGGCGGAAGCGGCTATCAGCCTGATCCAGTAACGCAAACGCTTTGGCCTCCCACCGATTCGATCCTGGAGCATTTCCGGGAAAATGGACACCGGTTTCCATCCGGAAATGCGACAAAACAAAGAGTTAGAGCGCTTTCGCGATTCGAGGAAAAGCGGAAATGCTCTAAACCCGTTTCTACAGGCCGAGTGCGGCCATATGAAAGCGCAATTGCGCTGCCGGATAGCGATAGTCGACGCCCACCGGGCAGGCTGTCCGCGCCAGACACCCGCTTGCGAGGCAACCCGCCTGTCCCGTCGCCAGATGTCGGCGACAGGCCGCGATATCGAATCGCGCCGCGGACACCGCACCGACAGGACAGGTCGTGAGGCAAGGCTTTTCGAGACAGGTGTCGCAAGGATGCGCGCCCGATATCGCCGGAACCTGCGGCAACGGTTCGGCAAAAGCCAGCGCCGCGCGATATCCATGCCACAGGCCGTAGGCCGGATGGATCAGGATGCCCAGGGGCGAAGCCCGCAATCCCTCGGCGCGCATCGCCCATTGCTGGAAAGGTTGCCAGGGCGGATCGGAGGGAAAGAAGGCCTGCGCCCCGATGCTTTCCGCCAACGGCCGGATCAGAAGCTTCGACCAGGTATCGAGCGGATCGGCGGCATCGGGATTGTTCGCCCGCCAGGCGGAAAAAGCCGGCCAGAGCGACCCCCCGGCATTGCCGAGCAGCACGACGCCGGCCGCGCACCCGCCCTTTTTTAGCTCCGGCCCGTCGCCTTCGTCGAAATGCACGACGCCACGCAAAAAAAGACCGTGCGGCGCAAGCGCCGCACGGATGACGGTCAGGATATCGCGGGGGCCGCTCACCGCGGCCCCTTGTATTGATAATGCGGCCGCCAGACTTCCTTCTGGATGAAGTCGGCGACGCTTCTCGCGCCGCCTTGCTCCCTGGCGGCCTCGGGCTCTCTTCAGGTGAAGGCGTCCGGCATGGAATCCTTGCGCTGCTGGATGAAATCGAGCAGGGCCTGATCGAGGGCGGGATCGAGCGCCGGCGCCTCATAGCTTTCCAGCCAGCTCCGGCAGAGCGCGTTGGCGCGCTGCTCGATGCGCTTTTCGCCTTCCACTTCCCACTGCTCGAAGGAATTGTTGTCGGCGAGCGGCGAGCGATAGAAAGCGGTCTGGAAGTTCGCCTGGGTGTGCGAGCAGCCGAGATAATGGCTGCCGGGGCCGACTTCGCGGATGGCGTCCATGGCCTGGGCCTCCTCGGAGAAGTCGATGCCCTGGGCCATCTTCTGCATCATGCCGAGCTGATCCTGGTCGATCATGAACTTCTCGTAGGAGGAGATCAGGCCGCCTTCGAGCCAGCCGGCGGCATGCAGCACGAAATTGGTGCCGGCCAGCAGCGTCATGTTCAAGGTCGATGCCGATTCATGGGCCGCCTGCGCATCGGGAACCTTCGAGCCGCAGAGCGAGCCGCCTGTACGGAACGGCAGGCCGAGACGGCGCGCAAGATGCGCGGCGCCATAGGAAACCAACGACGGTTCCGGCGTGCCGAAGGTCGGCGCGCCCGACTGCATCGAGATCGAGGCGGCGAAGGTGCCGAACAGCACCGGCGCCCCCTTGCGGATAAGCTGGGTGAACGAAGCGCCGGCCAGGACTTCGGCCAGAATCTGCGTCAGCGTGCCGACGATGGTCACCGGGCTCATCGCGCCCGACAGGATGAAGGGCGAGACGACCGATGCCTGGTTATGCCGGGCATAGACCTTCAGCGCGCCGAGCATGGTCTCGTCGAACACCATCGGCGAGTTGGCGTTGATCAGGTTCAGCGTCACGCAGTTGTTCTCGACGAAATCGTTGCCGAACACGAGCTTGGCCATGGCGATGGTGTCTTCGGCGCGTTCCGGCGCGGTCACCGAGCCCATGAACGGCTTGTCGGAATATTTGATATGGCTGTAGATCATATCGAGGTGACGCTTGTTCACCGGAATGTCGACCGGCTCGCAGACCGTGCCGCCCGAGGAATGCATCGACGGCGCCATGTAGGCGAGCTTCACGAAGTTGCGGAAATCCTCGATGGTGGCATAACGGCGGTTGCCGTCGAGGTCGCGCACGAAGGGCGGGCCGTAGACCGGCGCGAAGACGGTGGCGTTGCCGCCGATGCGCACGCTGCGCTCCGGGTTGCGGGCATGCCAGGTGAATTCCTTGGGCGCGGTCTTCAAAAGCTCGCGGCAGAGGCCGCGCGGGAAATGCACGCGCTCGCCCTTGACGTCGGCGCCGGCCTGACGCCACAGCTCCAGCGCCTCGGCGTCGTCGCGGAATTCGATGCCGATTTCCTCGAGAACGGTATCGGCATTGCGCTCGATGATCTGCAGGCCCTCTTCGTCCAGCACCTCATAGACGGGAATCTTGCGCTGGATATAGGGAAGCGACGGGCCGGGGCCGCCACCGGTGCGCGATGCGCGGCGTGCGGCGGCACCCCGGCCCTCGCGGGTGCGGCGACCGCCGCCCTCGTTCGACGTTGCCGCCTGTTCAGTCATTTCATCCATGATGCTTCCTCACTCTCGCGCAAGCTTGCGCTGGACCTTATAGCACTATGCTATCCGATTTCGCAGATGGAACATTCCTCAATGCGCCACGGATTTGCGCAAGGCAGACATGGCGCCTGCATCGTCACGATATCCTCCAGTATCGCCAAGCCCCTGCCGAATCTCGATTATTGCCCGCAAATCCCGGCATGGCGCCTTTCCGGCACCCGAATGCGAATCGCGTCGCAATCGCGATCCGACGTCGCGTCCGTCGCTTTTTCCGCCACATCACGTCGCTTTCGAAAACAGGTTCGCGGCGATTGAGGTTTAACACTGGATGAGGCAAGGTCGCGAAGCGCGAATTGCAACGAATCCTAGCAGCGGGAACCCATCATGTCAGACGACGAAATCATCCTCGCAGACCTTTCCGACGACGAACTCGTGCAACAGATGCACGACGACCTCTATGACGGCCTCAAGGAGGAGATCGAGGAGGCGACGAATATCCTGCTCTCGCGCGGCTGGGCACCTTATGATGTGCTGACCGAAGCGCTGGTCGAGGGCATGCGCATCGTCGGCATCGATTTCCGCGACGGCATCCTGTTCGTGCCGGAAGTTCTGCTTTCGGCCAATGCGATGAAGGCCGGCATGTCCATCCTGCGCCCGCTCCTGGCGGCGACCGGTGCGCCGAAACTCGGCAAGATGGTGATCGGCACCGTCAAGGGCGACATCCACGATATCGGCAAGAACCTCGTCGGCATGATGATGGAAGGCGCCGGCTTCGATGTCGTCGACCTCGGTATCAACAATCCGGTCGAGAACTATCTCGACGCGCTGGAGCGCGAGCAGCCGGATATCCTCGGCATGTCGGCCCTGCTGACCACGACGATGCCCTACATGAAGGTCGTCATCGACACCATGAAGGAAAAGGGCCTGCGCGACGATTACGTCGTTCTCGTCGGCGGCGCGCCGCTGAACGAGGAATTCGGCAAGGCTGTCGGTGCAGATGCCTATTGTCGCGATGCGGCTATCGCGGTCGAAACCGCCAAGGAATTCGTCCGCCGCAAGCATAACCAGATGAGCGGCGCGAACTGAGCTTTGGAAGAAAGGTCCGGCGGCGCGTTGACACGCCGCCGCCGGACACCCACCTCAATACTTGGCGGCCTTCTCGACGCTGCGGCCGGCATCCTGCGTCGCGTTGACCGCATTGGCGGTATCCCTGCCGACACCACGGATCGTATTGCCGCACGACGTCAGCAGCGCGAGACCGAAGCAGCAAAGAACGATTTTCGACATATTACGCAGCGCCATTGGTGGGCCCCCTTCTGATGGAAACAGATCAAACAAAAGAATTCGCCATTGCGAATTCAGCAAATAAACGCACAAGTGGCGAAAAAGTTCACGTGATCGCCTGCGGAGCCATCGCCCGCGAAATCCTGGCCGTTTCGAAGCTCAACGAACTCGATCATATCGAGCTGACCTGTCTTCCCGCCATTTGGCACGCCCATCCCCAGAAGATCGCCCCCGGCCTCGAAGCCGCGATCGCAGAAGCGCGCGCCGCAGGCGCGTCGCGTATCTTCATCGGCTATGCCGATTGCGGGACCGGCGGCGACATCGACCGCCTCTGCGCGCGCGAAGGCGTCGAGCGCCTCTCGGGGCCGCACTGTTACTCCTTCTTCACCGGCAACGCGGAATTTTCCGCGACCTGGGAAGACGATGTCACCGCCTTCTACCTCACCGATTTCCTCGCCCGGCAGTTCGAGGCCTTCGTCATCCAGCCGCTCGGCCTCGACCGGCATCCGCAGTTGAAGGACATGTATTTCGGCAATTATACCAAGCTGATCTACCTGTCGCAGATCGAGGACGAGGCGCTGCAGGTCAAGGCGCGCGAAGCGGCCGACTATCTCGGTCTCGCCTATGAATACCGCCACACCGGTTATGGCGATCTCGAAACCGAACTCCTGGCCGCAAGCAAAGGCTCATGACGCGAATGTGAGCGCGGCATCGCCGGATTTACCATATTGCGCCCCCGCTGATAAAGGCATTCTTTAATTTCCTTGCCAAAGATGGTGGCATGGACACCAACCCCGCCCCCTCCGCAGACCGGCGCGTCGTCGTCATGACGGCCGGTGGCACGAATCCGCAGGCTGTCATCAACGCCCTCGCCGCCCGCTTTCCCGAACTGGTCGTGATTCGGGAACAGCCGGAGTCCAAATCGAGGCTGGTTAGGCGCCGTGCCCGCCGCGTCGGTTGGATCGCGGCTCTGGGCCAGCTGGCGACCATGGTCGCATCGCGGCTGGGCAAATCGGCGTTGAAGCGGCGCACACAGCAAATCCTCGCCGAACACGGCCTTTCGGCCGAACCGAATACCGCCGTCGAAACCGTCCATGTGCCTTCGCTGAACGATCCCACCTGCCATGCCGCCGTGGCGCGGCTGCAGCCGGCGGTGATCCTCACCGTTTCCTGCCGGCTGCTGTCGCGGCAGACGCTGTCGACGATTTCCTGCCCGATCGTCAACCTGCATGCCGGCATCAACCCGATGTATCGCGGCCAGGCAGGCGGGTATTGGGCGCTGGCCAAGGGCGACCCTGGAAATTTCGGCGCGACGCTGCATCTCGTCGACGCCGGCGTCGATACCGGCGACACGCTCTACGAGGTGCGCACCGCCCCCGAAAAGGGCGATTCGATGCTGACCTATCCGCTGCTCCGAAGGCACCTCCGCCATGCACGATAATCCGACGATCTGGACATGGATCTGGAACGGCATCGCAAAAGGCCTGTGGTAATTTTTTGCGACGTCGTATTTGATCTTGTGCGACGTCGTGCCGAGCCAAGTCAACGCCGCGCGGCGCGTGCAATGTGCGCCAAAGAGGAGTTCTCAGGGCATGGCCGACCGCATCGTCGTTTTCTGGCGGGATATTCCCGCCCAGGTCATCATCAAGCAGGGGCGCAAATCCGCCAAGCGCGAATTGTCGCTGCGGTTCACCGAGGCGATCGACATGGCCGCGATGCGCACGGGCGCGGCCGAATCCGGCGATTATCTCGCAGAATGGCGCAAGGCCGATCCGGTGCCGGTTTCCGACGATCTCGAAGCCGAGGCCGACAAGGCCGTGGCCGAGCTCGAAGAGGCCTATGACCGCGAACGCCTTGTCGCGCTCGTCAAGGCCGGGGGCAAGGAGAATGGCTGATCCCAAGCCCGGCAACGCCGCCCCTGCCAAGAAAGCCGCCACCGGCGCCTATACGCCGGCCGGCGTCTCGCCCAACCGGCGCGGCCGACATACCTATACGATCCGCCTCTGGGCGGTGCGTCATTCGCGCTTCTTCGAATGGTTCTACAACCGATTTGCGAATGTGTTTCTGCTGCTGCATCCCCTGTGGAAAACGTTGGGCTACAGCCGCGTCGAAAAGCCGATCACCTTCGTAGAGCGTCATGTGAAGGGGTTCCTGTTCGACTGTCGCATGTGCGGCCAGTGCGCACTGTCCTCCACCGGCATGTCCTGCCCGATGAACTGTCCAAAGCAGCTTCGCAACGGTCCCTGCGGCGGTGTGCGCTCCAACGGCAATTGCGAGGTGGAGCCGGATATGCCCTGCGTCTGGGTGCAGGCCTGGAAAGGCTCGCAGAACATGACCGGCGGGCAGAAGATCATGAACGTGCAGAAGCCGGTGAACCAGTCGTTGCGCGAAACCTCGTCCTGGCTGCGCGTCACCGCCGAGGCCGCAGCCGAGCGTGAAGCCGCCGCCAACAAGGAAATGAAGTGATGAGCCCCGATATCAATCCGCACGATCCCGGCGCGCCGCTCGATCCGTTGCCCGGCCATTCCTCGCGGGGCCGTCTGGAGCGCGTGCTGCGGCGCGGAGAATTCGCCGTCACCACCGAGCTCAACCCGCCCGACAGCGCCAATCCGGAAGACGTCTATGAGCGCGCCGCCGTCTTCAACGGCTGGGTGGACGGCATCAACGCCGTCGATGCCTCCGGCGCCAACTGCCACATGTCCTCCGTCGGCATCTGCGCCCTGCTGACGCGCATGGGTTATGCGCCGATCATGCAGATCGCCTGCCGCGACAAGAACCGCATCGCCATCCAGGGCGACGTGCTCGGCGCCTCGGCGATGGGCGTGCAGAACATCATGTGCCTGACCGGCGACGGCGTGCAGGCCGGCGACCAGCCGGGCGCCAAGCCGGTCTTCGATCTCGATTGCATGTCGCTGCTCGAAACCGTGCGCATCATGCGCGACAACGGTAAGTTCCTGTCCGGCCGAAAGCTGTCGACGCCGCCGCATGTCTTCCTCGGCGCGGCGATCAACCCCTTCGCCCCGCCCTACGATTTCCGCCCCTATCGCCTGGCCAAGAAGATCGAGGCCGGCGCGCAATTCGTCCAGAGCCAGTATTGCTTCGACGTGCCGATGTTCCGTACCTACATGGACAAGGTGCGCGAACTCGGCCTGCACGAAAAGGTCTTCATCCTCTGCGGCGTCGGCCCGCTGGCCTCGGCCAAGACCGCGCGCTGGATCCGCGCCAACGTTCCGGGCATCCATATTCCGGACGCTATCATCGCCCGGCTGGAAGGCGCGCAGGACCAGAAGAAGGAAGGCAAGCAGATCTGCATCGACATCATCAATGAGGTCAAGGAGATCCAGGGCGTTGCCGGCGTTCATGTCATGGCCTACCGCCAGGAAGAATATGTCGCCGAGATCGTCCATGAGTCGGGCGTGCTCAAGGGCCGCCAGCCGTGGAAGCCGGAAATGAACCCGGCCGACGCCCTGGTCGCTGCCCGCATGAACGCGATGCGCGAAGGCGCCGAGCAAAACCAGCAGCAGCTCGCCGGCATCGCTGCGCAGCATCCGCACTAAACAGTCATCAATAGGGGCCGGTGGGGAGCCGGCCTTGTAACACACAACCCGTCAGGCTAGACCTTCCCTGACCTTCGCGCGCCTTAAAGGACGTCACATGACCCGCACCATCGTTGCCTCCGCCACCCGGGAAATCGTCATCGGTTTCGACCAGCCCTTCTGCGTCATCGGCGAACGCATCAACCCGACCGGCCGCAAGAAGCTGGCCGCCGAAATGCAGGCCGGCAATTTCGAAACCGTCATCAAAGACGCGCTGGAACAGGCCGCCGCCGGCGCCACCATGCTCGACATCAATGCCGGCGTCACCTCGGTGAACCCGAACGAGACCGAGCCGGGTCTGCTCGTCCAGACGCTCGAAATCGTCCAGGGCCTCGTCGACCTGCCGCTCGCCATCGACTCGTCGGTCACCGCCGCCATCGAGGCCGGCCTGAAGGTCGCCAAGGGCCGGCCGCTGGTCAACTCGGTCACCGGCGAGGAAGAAAAGCTCGAAGCCATTCTGCCGCTGGTCAAGAAATACGACGTTCCGGTCGTCGCCATCTCCAACGACGAAACCGGCATTTCCATGGATCCGGACGTGCGTTTCGCCGTCGCCAAGAAGATCGTCGAGCGCGCCATGGACCATGGCATCAAGCCGCATGACATCGTCGTCGACCCCTTGGTCATGCCGATCGGCGCTCTCGGCGATGCCGGCCGCCAGGTCTTTGCCCTGCTGCGCCGCCTGCGCGAGGAGTTGAAGGTCAACACCACCTGCGGCCTCTCCAATATCTCCTTCGGCCTGCCGCATCGCCACGGCATCAATGCCGGCTTCATCCCGATGGTCATCGGCGCCGGCATGACCTCGGCGATCATGAACCCCTGCCGCCCGCAGGAAATGGAAGCCGTGCGCGCCGCAAACGTGCTGAACGGCACCGATGCCAACTGCACCAACTGGATCATGACCTATCGCGATCACAAGCCGGCCGAAGGCGGCGCGGTTGCGGCTGCTCCTTCGGCGGCACCTGCCGCTGGCGGCGGTCGTCGTGGCGGCCGCGCGGCCCGCGCCGGTGCCGGCGCTTCGCGAGAATGACATGAGCGGCGGGCGCAGACTTCGTCGCGACGCCTTCAGCCTGTGGCTGGAGGCACCGCTCGTCATCGCCATGCGTTGCCATGAGATGCAGATGGCGGCGCTGACGGGGTCGACGCAGGACACCGCCGAGATGACCCGTATGGTCACCGAAAAACTGGCTGCCGCGGCGGAAAGCGTCGTGGCGGCCAATTTTGCGATGGCAAAGGCCATGATGACGGCAGCCTCGCCCGATGTCGCCGCCCGCGCCGTATCCGCGGCCGCGCTGAAACCCTATGGCAAGCGCGTGCGCCGCAATATGCGCCGCCTCTCAGCTCCAAAAAGCTGACCCCGCCCGAAAGACGTCCGATGCGCTACGAAAGCTCGCCCGAGAAAGAGACCCACATGACCGAAGCCGCCGAAAAAGACGCTCTCGTTCTCTTCATGCCCTCGGGCAAGCGCGGCCGCTTTCCGCTCGGCATGCCGGTGCTGGATGCGGCCCGCAAGCTCGGCGTCTATGTCGAAAGCGTCTGCGGCGGTCGCGCCACCTGCGGGCGCTGTCAGGTCTCGGTGCAGGAAGGCAATTTCGCCAAGCACCAGATCGTCTCCTCCAACGACCATCTCTCGCCCGTCGGCGCCAAGGAGGAGCGCTACGACAAGGTGCGTGGCCTGCCGGAAGGACGCCGCCTCTCCTGCTCGGCGCTGATCCAGGGCGACCTCGTCATCGACGTGCCGCAGGATACGGTCGTCAATGCGCAAGTTGTGCGCAAGGCCGCCACTGACCGCGTCATCGAGCGCAACGCTGCCGTGCAGCTCTGCTATGTCGAGGTCGACGAACCCGACATGCACAAGCCGCTCGGCGATCTCGACCGCATGAAGGCGATCCTGGAAAAGGATTGGGGCTGGAAGAACCTTCTGATCGCCCCGCATATCGTGCCCGAGGTGCAATCCACCCTGCGCAAGGGCAATTGGGGCGTGACCGCCGCCATCCATCGCGACATGGACAGTTCGCGGCCCTTCATCGTCAGCCTTTGGCCAGGCCTCAAGAACGAGGCCTACGGCATCGCCTGCGATATCGGCTCGACCACCATCGCCATGCATCTGGTGTCGCTGCTCTCAGGCCGCATCGTCGCCTCCTCCGGCACCTCCAACCCGCAGATCCGCTTCGGCGAGGATCTGATGAGCCGCGTCTCCTATGTGATGATGAACCCGGACGGGCGTGAGGCGATGACATCAGCCGTGCGCGAGGCAGTCAACATGCTGATCGGCAAGGTCTGCGCCGAGGGCGGCGTCGACCGCCACGACATCCTAGACCTCGTCTTCGTCGCCAATCCGATCATGCACCACCTGTTCCTCGGCATCGACCCGACCGAGCTTGGCCAGGCGCCCTTCGCGCTCGCCGTGTCCGGTGCCATGCAATACTGGGCGCATGAGCTGGATATCGACGTCAACCGCGGCGCCCGCACCTATCTGCTGCCCTGCATCGCCGGCCATGTCGGCGCCGATGCAGCCGGCGCGACGCTGGCGGAAGGCCCCTATCGCCAGGACGGCATGATGCTGCTCGTCGATGTCGGCACCAATGCCGAAATCGTGCTCGGCAACAGGGCGCGCGTCGTCGCCGCCTCCTCGCCGACCGGCCCGGCCTTCGAAGGTGCTGAAATCTCCTCCGGCCAGCGCGCAGCACCCGGCGCCATCGAGCGTGTGCGCATCGATCCCGCGACGCTGGAGCCGCGTTTCCGCGTCATCGGCGTCGACAAGTGGTCCGACGAAGAGGGATTCGAAGAGGCCGCCGCCACGGTCGGCGTCACCGGCATTTGCGGCTCGGCCATCATCGAGGTGGTTGCGGAAATGTATCTCTCCGGCATCATTTCCGAAGACGGCGTCGTCGACGGTTCGTTGATGGAAAAGAGCCCGCGCATCATCCAGAACGGCCGCACCTTCTCCTATCTGCTGCGCGACGGCGAGCCGCGCATCACCGTGACCCAGAACGACGTGCGCGCCATCCAGCTCGCCAAGGCCGCCCTTTATGCCGGCATCAAGCTCTTGATGGAAAAGCAGGGTGTCGAGAAGGTCGATACCATCCGCTTCGCCGGCGCCTTCGGCTCGTTCATCGATCCGAAATACGCCATGGTGCTCGGCCTGATCCCGGATTGCGACCTCGCCGAAGTCAAAGCCGTCGGCAATGCCGCCGGCACCGGCGCGCTGATGGCCCTGCTCAATCGCGGCCATCGCCGCGAGATCGAGGAGATGGTCAAGAAGATCGAGAAGATCGAGACGGCGCTGGAATCCAACTTCCAGCAGCTCTTCGTCAACGCCATGGCCATGCCCAACAAGGTCGATGCCTTCCCCGAACTCGCCAAGGTCGTCACCTTGCCGGAACGCAAGGTGACCTCCGATGACGGCGGCGAGGGCGGCGGCCGTCGCCGCCGGCGCAGCCGGGGCGAATAACCCCGATCTGCCCCCACCCTAACCCTCTTCCGCGCGCGGGGAGAGGGAGCTTGCCCCACGAACGGTCCTTTAGGAAGCCAATGCGGCACCTTCTTCCCGTCAGAACGGGGAGAAGGTGCCGACAGGCGGTTGAGGGGCGACCTAGAACCGCAACGTCGCCGCAAACCGCCGCGCCGCACCGGCCAGCACCTCCGGCTCAAACCCGGAAAAACCGATCACCAGCCCCTGCCGCTGCTCCGCGCCGATATACATCGGCGACAACGCCCGCACGCCGAAACCGACATCGGCGGCGCGCGCTGGAAACGCCTTGTCCCCGACGCCCTCCGGCAGCGAGGCCACCAGATGCAGGCCTTGGTCGGGCGGGGCAATGGTCAGGCCGCTACCGGCCAGCGCCTCCACCAGACTGTCTCGCGCCTGTCTTGCCCGGCGCCGCGCCCGGCGAATATGGGCGGAGAAATGCCCCTCACGCAGCAATTCGGCAATGGCGCTTTCGGCGAGCGTCGAGGGAAAACGGTCGATCATTTGCCGCGTGGTAAGCAACGGTTCGATCAGCGCCTGCGGGGCCACCAGATAACCGATGCGGAATCCCGGCATCAGCACCTTTGAAAACGTGCCGACATAGATCACCCGCTCATGGGCGTCGATACCCTGCAGGGCGGCCAGCGGCGGGCCGGCGAAACGGTATTCGCTGTCGTAATCGTCCTCGATGACATAGGCGCCGCTCTGCCGCGCCCAGTCGATCAGCGCGACGCGCCGCGCCATCGACAGGGTGACGCCGAGCGGAAACTGATGCGAAGGCGTGATGTAGACGGCGCGCGCCTGCGGCGACCGCGCGATCCCGTCCTCGACATCCATGCCCTGCCCGTCGACGCGGATGCCGAAAATCGCCGCCCCCGCCGTCTCGAAGGCAAGGCGCGCCATAGTGTAACATGGATTTTCCAGCCACACCGGATCGCCCGGCTTCAGCAGCGTGCGGATGATGAGATCGAGCGCCGCCTGCGTGCCGGCGGTGACGATCACCTGATCGGCCGTGCAGCGCACGCCGCGCGCGGTACGCAGGTAAGCGGCGATCTCATGGCGCAAATCTTCGCCGCCGGCCGGCTCGGCATAGTGGTAATGGCGCGGTGTAGGCTGCGCCAGATGCCGGTTCAGAAGCGTGCGGAAGATGGAAATGGTCCGCTCGTCCGCCGCCGAGCAGCCGAGTTCCCCCGGCAGCGGTCCCGCCTCGTTGCGTCGTGGCCGCTGTGGCTCCGGGACGCTGGCGGCGGTCAGCGGCACCGTGCGCGCCACATAGGTGCCTGCTCCCGTGCGCGCTTCGGCAAAGCCATCGGCGATCAGCATCTCATAGGCCGCGACCGCCGCTCCCCGCGAAAGGCCGAAGCGTTTGGCCAGATCGCGCGTCGTCGGAAGCTTGGCGCCGGTCGGAAGGGCCGCCGTCTCGATCAGCCGGCGGATTTCGCGATACAGCGCCACACGGCGCGGCCCCGCCTGCGGCAGGACCGGCACGGCCAGCGACCAGTCGGACAGATTGGTTCGAAAACTCTTCGTCATATTGGACCTATGGTGAACCAATCGGAAGGCGTAGCTCTACGCCCGATCATCCCAAGGAGACAAGCATGGACGCCCGTTCGCCGCAAAATTCATATCCCGTCACCCCGACCAACAAGGTCAAACGCATGCATGAGCGCGGCTCCTACGACCGCGAGGCGGTCTATGCCATCCTCGATTCCGCCTTCCTCTGTCATGTCGCCTATGTCATCGACGGCCAGCCCTATTGCACGCCCACCATCCACTGGCGCGAGGGCGACTGGCTCTACTGGCACGGCTCCGCCGCCAGCCGGATGCTGAAGAACCAGAAACAGGGCGCGCCGGTCTGCCTGACGGTGTCGCATCTCGACGGGCTCGTGCTCGCCCGTTCCGGCTTCAACCATTCGGCCAATTACCGCTCCGCCATGTGCTTCGGCACGGCGGCGATCGTCGAGGCGCCGGAAGAGAAGCAGAAGGCGCTCAAAGGCATCATCGAACGCTTCTATCCCGGCCGCGCCGCCGGACTGCGCGAAAACACGGCACAGGAGGAAAAGGCGACGACGGTTATCGGCATGCGCATCGAGCAGGCCTCCGCCAAATCACGCGCCAAGCAGGTCGGCGACGACGAGGAGGATTTCGGCATCGCCGCCTGGGCGGGCGTCATCCCGGTCAGCACGGTCATCGGTGCGCCGCAAACCAGCCCGAACCTGCCTGAAGGCGTCACCTTCCCGGCCCATCTGGCGCCCTATCGCGAGGGACGAAGGCTGGACGACGCGCTGGCAGAGTGCCAGCAAGCTTATGAAGCCGGAGCGTAAGCCCGCTCAGGCCGCAAGACCGACGATCTCCGAGAAGGCGGAACGGATGCTGTCGGCGACCGCATCGATGGTCTCGCTGGCCTCGCCGCCTCTGAGCAGCCGCACCTCGAAGCTGCCGAGATCCGGCAAGCCATGGGCGGCGCCCAACGCCGCCATGTCGGCGGTGAGATAGCTGCGTGGCAGCGGCGCGATCGCCAGGTCGGCGATGACGGCGGCGCGCTGCGCCATGGTATGCGCCGAGAGATAGGCGATGCGATAGGGCCGCTTGCTCCGGTCGAGAACGGACAGAGCGTCGGCGCGCCAGCAGCAGCCATCCTCCCAGAGCGACATCGGCAGCGGGTCGCGCAGATAGGCGGTGCCGCATTTCGCGCCGGCCCAGACGAGCTGGTCGGTATGCACCACCTCGCCTTCGCTGCTACGCGCGCCCGGCGCGACGTTGACGAGCGCGAGATCCAGCCGTTGTTCCTGAAGCCGCCGGCGCAGGTTGCTTGACGTATCGACGGTGACGTCGACCATGATCAGCGGATAGATTTCGGCAAAACGCTTGAGGATCGAAGGCATGTGGCGCTCGCCGATATCGTCGGGGGCGCCGAGCCGCACATGGCCCTGCATGTCCGGCATGCGGAAGCGCGAGACAGCCTCGTTCGACAGCGCGACCATCCGCCGGGCATAGCCGAGCAGGATCTCGCCGCTCTGGGTCAGCGACACCGATCGGGCATCGCGCAGGAAGAGCGTGGCGCCGAGCTGCTCCTCCAATTTCTTGATCTGCATGGAGACGGCCGAGGGCGTGCGCAGCACGGCATCGGCCGCAGTGGAAAAATTGCCGGTCTCGGCGATCGCCACAAAGGTTCTCAGCACATCGATATCCAGAAGCGGCAGGGATTGGCGCAGGGGTAGGTTCATCGTCCTATCCTTCAATTATACTGATCCAAAGAACGATATCATTTCGTTTGATTGATAGTCAAGAGAGAGCGATCCTGTGACCCAAGCCGCAGAGTGCAACGCGGCGGAAAGGAGCCACGCATGACCGTCCAATCGTTTCACCGCATCCTCGACCGCCTCGACACGATGGCCGACCGCCTCTCCGGCACACGCCGCCGTACGCTGAGAAAGGTTCGCGCCGAGATCGCCCGCTATCCGGCGAACGTCCAGGCCGATCTTGGCTGGCCGGCGGTTATCGACGATAGCCTGCCTGCGGAATACATCATGAAAATTGATCGCATGAATTAGTCCAATTCATTTGATTGATGTAAAGAACAAGCGCATAAAGACGATGAAGGGTCGCGACCCTCCGGATCGTCTTATTTTCCACAGGGAAGCACCGGAAGGAAACCTGACATGATACCGATTTCATCCTCCTTCTCCGGCACGTCCGGTTCATCATTGCCGGCGCCGCTTGGCCGCGTCGCCCGCCTGACGCGTCGCCTTCAAGATGCCTGGACGCGCAACCGCACCGAACGCGCTCTCGAGGGCCTGCCCTTCGATATGCGCAAGGATATCGGCTGGCCCGCGTCCGACAGCGACGCCTCTAAGGCGAAGCGCTTGCCATGATGCGGCGTCGCCCGCCACGCATCCGGGCGGAAACCCTCCCGAGCCCGTCCGGATCGCGGCGACGATATCGCCCCGCTTCGTTTCGACATCAATAAGTTGTGCTTAGCATCGCACTTCGGTGCCGTGTTTTGCAACTCTTGTGTCGCAAAACTGCTTATCGTATGGCGCATTCGCGCTTCACAAGGTAAAGGATCCGTGTCAGTGTCGCTTTTAGGCCAATGAGCCGGCGGACAAATGCTTGTCCCGCAACCCCGAGGCATGGATATCGCCCCGATGAGCAAAGCGCCCACGAAAAAACGATCCCTCGTTTTCTTTCTCGTACCGCATTTCACCATGCTCCCCTTTTCCGCCGCGATCGAGACGCTTCGCATCGCCAACCGGATGCTGGGTTATTCCGCCTATACCTGGCGGCTGGCTTCGGCGGATGGAGAAAAGGTCTATTCCTCCAGCGGCATCGGCATCGAGGTGAATTCGTCGCTTGCCGACGAGCGCCGCAATCTCGGCGGCGAAAACCGGCCGAACATGGTTCTGGTCTGTTCCGGCATCTATGTCGAGGAGTACAACAACAAGTCCGTTAATGCCTATCTGCGCGAGACCTACAATCGCGGCGTCGCGGTCGGCAGCCTCTGTACGGGCGCGCATGTCCTGGCCCAGGCCGGACTGCTGAACGGCAAGCGCTGCGCCATTCATTGGGAAAACCTGCCCGGCTTTTCCGAAGCTTTCCCGCAGGCCGAGGTCTATGCCGATCTCTACGAAATCGACAGCAATATCTATACCTGCGCCGGCGGCACCTCGTCGCTGGACATGATGCTGAACCTGATCGGCCAGGATTTCGGCGAAAGCCTCGTCAACCGCGTCTGCGAACAGGCATTGACCGATCGCGTCCGCTCGCCGCACGACCGTCAGCGCCTCCCCTTGCGCGCCCGCCTCGGCGTGCAGAATTCCAAGGTTCTGTCGATTATCGAATTGATGGAAAGCAATCTGGCCGAGCCGCTGTCGCTTTTGGAAATTGCCGACGATGCCGGCCTGTCGCGTCGCCAGATCGAGCGCCTCTTCCGCCAGGAAATGGGCCGTTCGCCAGCGCGTTACTATCTCGAAATCCGTCTCGACCGCGCCAGGCACCTGCTGGTGCAATCGTCGATGCCGGTGGTCGAGGTAGCGGTTGCCTGCGGCTTCGTCTCGGCCTCACATTTCTCGAAGTGTTATCGCGAACTCTACAATCGTTCGCCGCAGCAGGAGCGCGCCGAGCGCAAGCTGAACATTTCCACCAATCGCACCGGCGTCGTCGTCTGACGATCCGGAATCGAAAAGGCCGGCGAGACGCCGGCCTTTGTCGTTTCATCCGGCCATCGCCGGTGTGCGCGCATTGCGGATCTGCACCAGCGTGTCGAGGTTCTGGTTGACACGGCAGTAGAATTCCTCGTCGATGAACGGCCGCAGCATGAAATCATTGCCGCCCGCCTTCAGGAACCGCGCCGAGAGCAGCCGGTCGGTGGAAGAGGAGACGCCAATGATGCGCAACGCGTGCGAGCCGATGGTGGAGCGGATGCGGCGCGTCAGTTCGAAACCGTCGATGTCGGGCATGTTGTAATCGGTGACCATCAGGCCGATATCGGGATTGGCATTGAGGATCTGCAGCGCCTTGGAGCCGCTGTCGGCAACGCTGACGCGGAAATTGTAGCGTTTCAGGCGCGTCGAGAGCAGCGCACGCGCCGTCGGGCTGTCGTCGACGATCAGCACGTGGTGGCGCTCGTTGGTCAGGAAGCGGCAGACCGCCTCCGCCAGCATCTCGACCGCGAAGACATTGTCCTTGATGATATAGTCGACGATGTCCTTGGCGAGGATCTGGTCGCGCACCTTCTGCTGGAAGCTGCTGGTGAAGACGATGGTCGGGATCGACAGGTCGAGCAGGTAATCCAGCGCCTCGCCGTTTTCGGCGCCGGGCAGGTTGATGTTGGAGATCGCCAGCGCCACCGGCTGCGACGAGGTCTCGTAGGCATCCTGCAGGTCGGTGAAATTGCGGCAGATATCGACCTTGATGCCGAACAGTTCGTCCAGCCGCTTGCTGATCATCGAGGTGAAGACGTTCGAATCCTCGGCAACAACGATCCGGGACTGCGCAAGCGACGCGCCGGAATAAAGCATCCCGGAAATACCTAGAAACGACATGGACGGCCTTCTGATGAAATGGCGTGTGACACCATAACCGTTAGGCCATAGAATTTTCAAAAATGTTAATCGGCGCATGAAGCGTCCCGTTTCGGCGCAATGCGGTGCCGTCAGGGTAAGAACATGCGCCCGCGGCGGTTTTACACGCTGCCCCGGCCGGAATACTCAAGACGACTTATTTTATGACAGCCGAACCGTCGATGATCTCGACCGTCTCGCCCCCGTCGAGCGCGATGCGGTCGCCGTTCGGCAGGGTGACGAAGCAACCGGAGGCGCACAGGCTTTCCGACATGCCGGCATCCAGCGCGACGTCGATGCGGCTGCCGTTTTCGACCACCACCAGCACGACCGTATCCGTCCCCTTGTTGGTGACGGTCGCGGCATGGCCGATGCCCGTCAACGCCAGGAATACGGCAAGCACAGAGAAAACGCGTTTCATACCCCATCGGCTTGGCAGCCGCCCCTTTCGCAGCCCGTCCCGCGACGGCTGGCGATCCACCCCAGCCTAACCGCAGGCGAGGCGTTTGCCTACTGTCTACGGCGAAAGAACTGAATGACGACTGAATGGCGTCTTCATGTCCGGTATAGCGTCTTCCTGCGTGTATGGTTCAGCCGCCAGCCTTACCTGTCTGGGCGTTAACCACGATGGAAGTCTTGCCGTCCTTGGCCGGCTGCGACCCCGGCGGCTCGGAGACCGCCTCTTCGGGTTTCGCTTCCTCGACCGGCACATCCGTTTTGAAGGGCATGCCGAGCCCTTCGGCGCGGAAACGTTCGTAAATGGCGAGCCGGAGGTCGTTGCGCACACTGCCGCCATTGACGATATCGGCGAGATAGGCGCGCAACTCGAAGGTCATGGTCGTCTCGCCGAAGGCGCTGAACACGGCCATGGGCGATGGATTGCGCAACACCTTGGGATGGCTTTCGGCAATCTCGGTCAGCAGTTCCATGATGCGGCGCGGATCGCTGTCGTAATTGACGACGACGGAAATATCGGCCCGGCCGAGCTTGTTGCGATGCGTCCAGTTGCCGACGGAGGCGTTGATGAACAACGAATTCGGCACCATGATCGACTGGCGCTGAAATGTCTCGATCTCGGTTGCGCGCACCGAGATGCGCTTGACGAAACCTTCCGTGGTGCCGGTCACCACCCAATCGCCGACCTTGAAAGGCCGTTCCACCAGGAGGATCAGGCCGGAGACGAAGTTGGAGACGATGTTCTGGAGACCGAAACCGACGCCGAGAGACAGGGCACCAGCCACCAGCGCGAAGCTGGAAAGATCGATGCCGGCCGCCGACACGCCGAACAGCGCGGCCATGGCGATGCCGAGATAACCGATGCCGGTCTTGACCGAGTTGCGCACGCCGGTATCGACCTGCGAGCGTTCCATGACATTGTTGTCCAGCCACTTCTGCAGCCAGCGGGTAATCAGGAAACCGAGCGCGAAGATCAGAACGCCGCCGACGATGCCGAACAGCGAGATGGTCATGCTGCCGATGCGGATTTCCGTGAACAGCCGGAAGGCCCATTGCTCGAGGTCGCCGGTCTTGAAGCCCCAGGAGAGCAGGATCAACGGCACGCCGGTCACCAGTGCCACCGCATAGATGCCGAGCCCGGCGGCAAGGCCGATCTGGTCTAGCGCGACGGGGCCAAGCCCGCGCTTTTCCTGCAAGGCACGGCCGAGCTTGGTCTCGGCGAAGGAACTGCGCTTGGAAACTGCCTTGCCGGAGAGGAAACCGATATACATGGTCGCGACTACGGCGCCCGTCAGGATGATCTGGCTCGCCAGAAACCGCGCCAGGCCGACATAGCCGGTCAGGCAGGCGAAGATCAGGCCGATGCCGATGATCCGCAGCGCGACGCCGAGAATGCGCGGCCAGGGCCGACCTCGCGCCTCCGGATCGCCGTTTTCCGCCAGCACCGGCCGGAAGAAGGAAATGACGACCAGCAACACGCCGACGATGAAGGAGGTCGTAAAACTCTTGGCGACGGTCAGGATGACCGGTGAGCCAAGCCCGGCGCTGACCGCATTCAGAACGTAGTCCAGCGCGCTGACCATCGCCATCGCCATGATTGCCCAGCACAGATCCCGTGCGCCGGAATTGGAGACGCGGACCAGCCGCCAGTCGTGCCGCGTTGGCGAAAACACCGAGAAGGCCAGCTTCCAGACGAAGTAGACCACGCCGACGAAACCGAGGACGGAGGCGATGATAGGGGCGACATCGCTGCGCAGGATATTGAAATTCTCGAGAAAGAAGAACGAGGTGACCAGGAATGCGCCGAGCGAGATCGTCTGCACCGTCGTCGACCAGAAGGCGACCGACAGGCGGGTGATATAGGGTGGGTCGACGATGCCCTCGTCGCGACGGATATAATGGCCGAACAGGCGATAGCCTCCGGCCAGGAACACCAGCGCCGCCGTCAGCGACAGCAGAACGGCCGAAAGCAATGGCAGTTGCTTGTAGCGCAGGCCGAACTTGATCCAGCTTCGGAACACATTGTCGAGGCTGGAAAGCTCGTTGACGAAGGCGGTCCCCGCGACGTTGAACATCTCCACCGACACGTCCGAACGCCTGAACAGGGTTTCGGTGAACAGCTTGCGCCGCATCTCGGTGATCTGGTTCGATAGATTGGTGCCGGCAATCGACAGGTCTTCCGCCTCACCCGTCAGTGCATTGATCAGCGAGCGTTCGCTCGTCAGTTGCTTGCGCTCCTGCGCGACGATATCGGCTTCCGGCGGCTGGCCTTCGCCGGGGGGATCGCCGAGTTCCGTCAGGCGATTCTTGATCGCGTCGAAGCGCGGGCGCAGGCCGACCGGCACGGCGAGGATGGAACGGGTCGCGTCATCCGCCTGCGCCTTCAGGTCGACCAGCTTCTGGTCGTCCGTCGCGGCCTTGTCGACGGCGTCGCTCAGCCTGTCGATGCGCTTGCGGGCGGCGCCGAGATCGTCCTTACCCTTGGCGATCACCTGGTTGAGCGAATCGTCGGGCGCAGCATCTCCGGCGGGCGGGGTCGCCGGCGCGGCAGGCGGCGGCGGAACTGCCGCAGGCTGGGCGGCGGCAGGCGGCGGCGCGGCGGGCGCAGGCGCCTGCTCCTGTGCGGCGCTCAGGCCGGCCGCCAGACAAAGGCAGACGGCAACGAGCACCCATTTTCCGATCAAGCCCCTGAATGTGCCCACGCCGCCGTCCTTACCCGCATGTCATGACATTATCGGCTCCCTTCCCTAAAGAAAAGAAGGGCGAGATGAAGGCAGTCGCCAAAGTAACCCCTTGTTTTGCCGGATCTCCGTCGTCGGCACGGCTCGTTCAGAAGCCGGCGCCGGGCGTTTGCAGATAGGCCTGTTCTTCGGCCGTCGAGTCCCGGCCGAGAATGGCATTGCGATGCGGAAAGCGGCCAAAGCGGCGGATCACGTCGCGATGACGCACGGCATAGTCATGGTAATTCGCGTCATCCAGCGCCTCGAACAGCGCCACGGACAGGTCCTGATCGGCCAGATCCTCCGAATGCTCGAAAGGCAGATAAAGGAAGCAACAGTGGTCCTTGCCGAGCTGCCGTTCGGCACCGGCTTCCAGCGCCAGTCGCGCCTCGCGCCGCGCCAGCCCGTCGGTGGCGAAGGCCAGCGGCGTGCCGCGATAGATGTTGCGCGGAAACTGGTCGAGCGCGACGATGCAGGCCAGCCGCGCCTGCGGGGTTTCCCGCCACGCCGGGCCGATGCCGGCGGCAAGCGAAAGATGCAGTTCGCGAAACCGCCGGGCGATCTTGCCGTCCAGATCGGCGCCGCCGCGAAACCAGTCCTCCGGCGTCAGTTCCCCGAACCAGAAGGCCAGCACGTCCTTCGGACCCAGTTCCTGTTGCGACATGATGTTTCCTCCTTATTCCACCGCGAATTCGAAGACGGCGCGCGAACCCTGCGCATAAGCCGGATCGTATTCGATCCGGCTGTCGAGGCTGGAGGCCATCGCCGACATGATCTTTGTGCCGAGCCCGGTGCCCTTGACGGGATCGCCATCGGCAAAGCCGCGCCCGTCGTCCTCGACGGTGATGCGGATGCGCGTTCCTTCCGGTCGTATGACCCGCACGCGGATTTCTCCGCCGTCCCCCTCCTCATAGGCATATTTGAATGAGTTGGTCACCAGTTCGGAAATGATCAGACCAACCGTGATCACCTTGTCGGTCGTCAGGGTCAGGGCCACCGCATCCAGCGTCACCCGATGCGGCCGCCGCTCGTCATGCATCGAGCTTTCCAGCTCGGACAGCAGGCTGGAGAGGTAATCGGTGAAATCCACCTGCCCGACCCTGGCGCTGGTATAGAGCCGGCGATGCACGCTGCCGATGGCATTGATGCGCATCTGGGTTTCCTGCAGGGCGTCGACCGCCGCCTTGTCCTTGGTCACGGAGGCCTGCATGCGCACCAGCGCGCCAACCAGGCCGAGGCTGTTGGCGACGCGGTGGTTGACCTCGGTCAGCAGCAGTTCGGCGCGATCGCGCTCCTGGCGGATCACCTCCTGCGCCTCGGCGGCTTCACGGCGATAGCGCGCCCGCTCGAGCCCCTGCTCCAGAGCCACCGCCAGCAAGTCGACATAGTCGGAGGTGGCGTTCTTGATGACGTAGTCGTCGGCACCCGCCTTCAGGGCGGAGACGGCAACGCCGGTGTCGCTGGATCCGGTGACGTAGATGACCGGAATATGCCCGACCTCCTCCAGGATGACGCGCAGCAGATCGAGCCCCAGTTCGCCGCCGAGGAAATGATCCAGCGCCACGGCATCGATATCGCCCGCGCGCAGCCGCGTCAGGCCAGCAAGGCCGTCATGGGCGATATGCACCTGGTAACCCCGACGTTCGAGATTGCGCCGCACCAGCGCGCAAAGCGTATCGTCGTCGTCGATATAGAGAATTCTGATCGGGTTCATCACGCTTCCGCTTCCGGAATCTTCATCACCGACACGAACATGCCGAGTTGCTGGATGGCTTGCACAAACTTGTCGTATTGCAATGGCTTGGTCACGTAGACATTGGCGCCGAGATCGTAGGAGCGGCGGATTTCGCATGGATCGTCGGTGGTGGTCAGGACGATCACCATCGCCCGTTTCAGCACCGGATCGGCCTTGACGCGTTCGAGGATGTCGAGCCCGCTCATGTCTGGCAGGTTTAGGTCGAGCAGGATCAGCAATTGCATCCCGCGCAGCGGCTCCCCTTCGCCGAAAAGGTAGGCCAGCGCGTCGCCGCCGGTGGCAAACGGCACGATCTCGTTGATCACCCCGGCGCGGCGGATGTTGCGCTCGATCAGCCGCGCATGGCCTTCGTCGTCCTCGATCATCACGATGCGCACGGCGTCGGCATTGTTCATTTCGCGTCTTCCTTCTGCTCGCGCCCCAGATCGGCAGCCAGCGTGACGGTGAACACCGTTCCTTCGCCAAGCGTCGACTGCACCTTCACATCGCCGCCGAGCCGCCGCGCCAGAGCCCGCACATGCGCCAGCCCGACACCGTCACCCGGCTGGTCCTGGAGCCCGGAGCGGCGGAACAGCTCGAAAATCCGCTCCAGATCCTTTTCCGCGATACCGCGACCATTGTCGCGGATCTCGAGGTGAACCGCTAGCCCATCCAGCCAGCCGCGAATCGCAATGCGACCCTTGCGGGACGAATCGGTGTATTTCACCGCATTCTCGAGAAGGTTGCCGAGGATCTGCTGCAAGGCAAGCCGGTCGGTGACGACGGGCGGCAGCGCACCGGAAATTTCGGCCTCGATGCCGCGTTCCTGCATCTGATGGCGCAGGCTGTCGAGGCTCTCGCGCACCAGCGAGCCAACAGAGACATATTCGGCATGCAACGAACGCGTGCCCGCCCGCGCCAGCACGAGGATCTGGTTGATCAGCAGGTCCATGCGCCGCGTGGAAGAACGGATGAAGCCGAGCGCCTCCGGTATCTCCTCCTCGACCGCCAGGCGCGCGGCGCGAGCGTCGCCGTCGTCCCGACCTGGCTGGCGTTCCAGCCATTCGCGAAAAATTCGGGCCGAACGGTCCAGTTCCTCGGTGAATCCCATGATGTTGACCAGCGGCGCGCGCAGGTCGTGGCCGACGATATAGGCATAGCTCTGCACCTCGGCATTGACACGCTGCAGGTGCTCGGTGCGGACGGCCACCTTTTCCTCCAGCGTTTCGTTGATGCGCGACAGCGCCTCCTGTGCGCCTTCCAGCGCCACGGCATGGCTCACCAGGCGATGCAGCACCGCCCCGACGATGATCGCCAGCAGGCCGGCGCTGACGGCGATGAACGCCGTCAGCCACGAGGTGATCGTGTCCAGCGTCGCAACGCGCGCCTTGGCATTGCCGGTTCCCAGCCTCTCGATGTCGGACATGACGAGGCGGATGCGGTCCATCAGTTCCTTGCCGCGCCGGGTCTCGACCACGGCAAGCGCCGCCTGCGCATTGCCGCGCTTGTAGAGCTCGACGGTGCTGTCGAGTTCGGCGAGCTTGTCGCGCACAAGCCCATCCAGCTCGGCGATGCGCGCATGCGCCATGCCGATATCGTCGAGTTGGTCCTCCAGGGAGAGGAATCCGCTTTCCGCCGCCGAACGAGCCCGCAGATAGGGTTCGAGATAGCTTTCGTCGCCGGTCAGCAGGTAGCCGCGCTGGCCTGTCTCGGCATCCTGCAAGGCGCCGAACACCTGCACGGAACGGGCATGTAGCCGCACGGCGGCCAGCGCCTCATTGGCATCGCGCGAGGCTTCGCGGGCAAAGAACAGCGAGGCCGCGACCATTGCAGCAAGCAAGGCGATGCCACCGACCAGCGCCATCGGGATCGAGCGGCGCATGGAGCGCCAGAAGGGAGCAAGGGGCGTGAATATTCGACGCAACGATCCATCCGCATGACAAAACCCGTCGAACCACGCCGGTTCCGGAAAGGCCTCTCCCGCGCCCGCGAGGCGGTCGCCTATCCCCCGCGACGCGCAACGTGGCTCGAAACGCATAACACGGATTCAGGTTCCGTCCGAACACGAAAATATGGATGGTTACAGGCGTAAATTGTGGTGGCCAAGCCGCGCATTCGATGCTTAAATCCAGTGTCAACGGTGCTGTCGGCCCCGCCGGCATCATCGGAGGATGACGGGAGGATTGCATGAAGACTGTGACCTGGGGCCAGCCCCTTGAAGTCGATTTCGTCTATGCCGGCGTGCGCGCCATCGGCGGCCCCGCCGAAGCCCTGAACTGCCTGAACCATTTGTGGCCGGATCGCCGCGGCCCGCGCTATGTCGCTGCCCGCAGCGTCTGCCGCGCCGCCATCGATGGTCGCAAGAGTGTTGAACAGGCGCGCGAAGTCTTCCGGACCGCCCTAGAGGAAGCCCACCTCAAGCTGCATTGAAACCGCAGGCCAGCTTCCGGCAGCGGACGCCAGCGTTCTCGCGGCTAGGTGATGCACCGGGGGAAATGACATTGTCGCGGCAATGCCCGCTCTCAAGAAGAACATCGATTTCCGTTGAAAATCTCTTGTTTCCGAGGGAACAGAGCTCTGGCTCCATCGCTGCGATGATGCCTTCGTCGAGCAATCGAGGAAGGAAAAACGATGTTCGGGTCTTTTTTGGGAGTTCTACTCTGCGCCGCTGCCGTCGCACTGTTCTTCGGCCCCCCGCCCCGCTGGCCGCAGGATGAGGAATGGTAAACTCCGCCATCCAGACGAATGGGATCGCCGCCGTGGTCCCATTCGCGAATCAGACATCCGGCCTCACGGACATGCCGTCGCCATCTGGAACACACCGAATCTAAAACGAAGGAAAAGCCAAAAAGCCCAGCATCGAAGCGAGCTGAATTTCTTCAGGTCGAACTTTAGAAGTTTCTGCCAAGCTATTGAAAGTGGTGGGTGATGTAGGGCTCGAACCTACGACCCGCTGATTAAGAGTCAGCTGCTCTACCAACTGAGCTAATCACCCGTCGGCCCCGTTTCCGGTGGCGTGAGAGGGCGTATAAAGGGGATTCCCCACCTTGTCTAGCGCCCCTCCGCAAAAAATCGAAAATTGTGAAAGTTTTTTTTCAGAGTGCCCGGCCTCGGCTGTTACTGCTCGTATTTTTCGGCATGAACAGGCATGAAAACAAGAAGATAAGCCTCCAAAAAAATTCAGAGATTCAGCGTGCCGCTGGCAAGTCGCACGGCCTGACCGCCGATGCGGGCACCGGAAATGTCCTGAGCCTCCACATCGATATGCAGGTGGATGAAGGACGGGCGGCCCATTTCGGCGCCCTGCTCGACGATTATCGCGTGATGCCCGTCCGGCAGCGCATCGAAATGGCGGATCGCGCCCGAAAGGGCCGCCACGGCCGCACCGGTGGCCGGATCCTCCGCAATGCCCATGTCGGGGGAAAACATGCGCGCATGGAATTTGGCCTGATGGTTCACGCCACCGCGGCAATAGACATAGGCCGAGGTCAAGCGTCCCTCGCAGAAGGGCGCGGTGCGCTCCCACAGACCGGTGTCGAAATCCACCTTGGTGGCCGCGTTGAGGTCGTGGACCGGGATCATCAGGAAGGGCACGCCGGCGCTCCAGATCGACGGAACATGGTTCTCGAATCCGATCTCGCGGATGCTGAGGCCCAGCGCATCCGCCAGCCCCTGGCGGTCGAGCGGCATGGCGATCTCGGCCGATTTGCGCGGCAGGTCGAATTCGGCAAAGCCCGCTTTGCCCTCGCGCAGCTTGACCGCACAGCGGACCGGCCCGACATTTTCCTCCAGCACGGAGACCAGATCGAGCGTGCCGTCGCCGTGCTCGCGCTCGGCCAGCGCAATGGCCGCACCGACCGTCGGATGCCCGGCGAACGGCAATTCCCGCGCCGGCGTGAAGATGCGCACGCGCGCCGCATGGCCGGGGCTTTCCGGCGCCGACAGGAACACCGTTTCCGACAGGTTCATCTCGGCGGCGATGCGCTGCATCGTGTCATCCGCCAGGCCATCTCCATCGAACACCACCGCCAGCGGGTTGCCCGCCAGTTTCGTATCGGTGAAGACATCGTAGATGCTGTAGGCACGCGTCACGCTATTCTCCTCGGTATCAGCCTCGTGCCACCAAGGTGCAACAAGCGCTTGGGGTCACGCAACACCCTTTCTGCCCCCATCAACCGCTTCGAAGAATTGTCGAAGGATCGGCAGCATCATTTGGCTATAGGGATGGGCCGTCGGATCGGCCGATCGGATCGCCACCGCCGCATCGATTTCTTTCTCGTGGTCGATCGCCATATGCCGGCGAATGGCGGCCAGCAGTTCCTCGGCCGTCCGCTCGAAGCGGAAGTAGCGGTAGAGCGTCACGCGGCGACCGCGATGCAGCCCATACCACCCGGAGGCAGGCTCGGCCTCGGAAAGATCGAGCCCGGTTTCCTCCAGCACCTCACGGCGCAGATTGCCGGAGAGATCGCAGCGGCCGCCGACGATGTCGTTGGCATCCAGCGAGCCGGCGGCGCAATAGACCAGCCCGGCATTGGCCGTCTGCGGCCCCATGCGGATGGCGATGACGGCGCCATCGCTGGAGATCGGGATCGCCCAGCCGAAAATATGCACGCCGCGCAACGGCGTTTTCTGCTTGCGCCACCACAGGAAAGAGGAGAACGGCATCAGATGCCCTTCCGCCTGAAGCGCGCCGGCGGCAAGCCGCACCCGGTCGAAAAACACCATGCGGCCATCGAACAGCGCCGGATTGGCGGCGATTTCATCACGCCAGTTTTCCGCCGCAGCGGCCGATTCGGCCGCATGAAAGGGATGATCGCCCGGCATCACCACGAGATCGATGGACTGCAGCGGAAACACCTGCATTTCCGCCGGCCCGTTTTCGGGAAACAGCCCGCTCATGCCAGATCGAGCGTCATGACGACGGGGCAATGGTCGGACGCCTTCGGCCGGTCCCAGCCGATGCGCGGATAGCGCTCCACCGCCTGCCCCGGCGGAAAGAGGGTGCGGAACGGCTGACCGGCGCGAACGATCTCAGGAATGCGGCCGGCATTGGTTTCGGCCAGATGCGGCGACAGCAGGATATAATCGAGCTGGCACAGATGCTGCTCGGCCGGCCCGCGCGAATGATAGAGCGTCCAGCGATCCATGATGTCTCGGCGGCGCATCGGGTTTTCGACGAAGCCGTCATGGGTCAGCACGTCGAGGCTGCTTTTCGGCTCACTGGCCGGCACGAAACGATAGCCATTGCGGCGGTCGCCTTCAATGACGATGCGCTCCTGGTAGTCGTTGAAATCGCCGCAGATGGCGAAGCGTTTGCGCGCGGTGTTGCCGACGCCGAATCGCTGCTCGACGATCTGGCGCACGGCCTGCGCTTCCGCCATGCGGATCGGCATGGTCGCTTCGCGCCCGTCCGCGCCTTCGCGGCCCGGCCCCATGGATTTGAAATGCACCACGTAGAGCGTCAGCGCCTCGCCGCCGATGCGCAGGTCGAGTTCCAGGCAGTCGCGCTTGAAAATCTTCTCTTCGGGATTGGCCGACAGGACGATGCCGGCGCCGGGCTTCAACTCGCGATAGGTCATGCCGGCATGGCTCTTGATGTCGACCAGCTCGATACGCTCGCCATCCAGCGTCTCCTCACGCATCAGCACGGCAACGTCGATGCCCCGGGTGTCATTGCCCTCGACCAGGAATTTCTGGCGATAGCCATTGCCGACCATGCGATAGAGATAGCCGTATTCGAAGGCATGCAGGGCCGCCATGTCGTCCACTTCCTGCAGGCAAAGGATATCGGCATCCGCATCGGCGATCGCCAGGGCGGAGTGCTGGCGGGTGTCGTCGGTGGAGGAAATCATCCGCGCCTCCTCCAGCCGCTTGTACTGCTCCTCCCCCTGCACCGAAAACAGCCTGATCACCCGATCCTGCCGCAACTGGTTTCGAAAGCCGGTGAAATCGAAACGCGTCATCAGGTTTTCGACATTGAAGGTTGCGAGGCGCAGGGACATGCATGACTTCCGGTTCGAGCTTTGCCGCAGACTAGAGCATGTCGCGCAAAAGTGTGCAGCAGTTTTGCGAGGACGACATGCGAAAAACAAAAATCGAAACCGCGAAGAGCGAATCTGAAAGATCGTGACGCGCTTTGGAGCATTTCCAGGAAAAGTGGATACCGGTTTTCCGTCTGGAAATGCGAAAAAAACAATGAGGTAGAGTGTTTTCGCGTCCGAAGAAAAGCGGAAACGCTTTGCCGCAAGGCGCGCGAAAGCAAATTCCAAATGTCAAAAAAAGTCCGGAAACTGGTAAGCCGTATATATTTTTTTATATCCGGCAAACGGTTAGCGTCGGCGGGTGCAACCTCCGCCGTCCCACGGACGCGCCAACCCCGGAAAAAAACATGCCTTCGATCAAGCCCTTGTCCATGCTTGCCTTCGCCGCCGGTCTCGTGGCCGCCGTGCTGCCTGCTATTGCCCATGCGAGCGACAGCTTTGGCGCCATCGCCTATTCGCGGGAGACAGGGTCACTCGGCTGGTCCTACGATCACCCCTCGCGCCGCGCGGCCGAGCGCACCGCCATGAACAATTGCGGCGAGAGCGATTGCGAGGTTCTGTGGTTCAAGAATGCCTGCGGCGCCATCGCCGCCGGGCCGGATGGCTGGGGCTCCGGCTGGGGCAACAACCGCCGCCGCGCCGAGCGCGAGGCGGTCAATAGCTGCGCCAGCTATTCCGATGACTGCTCGGTCATCCGCTGGCAGTGCTCCGGCGCGCGTTGAGACGAAAAAGGGGCCTCGCGGCCCCTTCACCTTATGCGGCCGCCTGCTGCATCTCGCCGGCGATCAGCGTGCCGAGACGACGGATGCCCTCGTCGATCATTTGGTCGTTGGCGCAGGAGAAGCTGAGGCGCAACGTATTGGCGCCGGAGCCATCGGCGAAGAAGGCCTTGCCCGGCACGAAGGCGACCTTGACCGTCTCAAGCGATTTCGCCAGCAGCGCGGCGCCATCCATGCCTTCTGGCAACGCCACCCAGATGAACATGCCGCCTTCCGGTTTCGTCCAATGCGTTCCCTCCGGCATGTATTTCGTCAGGGCCGCCAGCATCGCGTCGCGCCGCTGCCGATAGGCGGCGTGGATCTTGGCCACCTGGGCCTCGAAATGGCGTGAGGCGACATGGGCGATGGCGATCTGGTTGATGGTCGAGGAATGCAGATCGGCGGCCTGCTTCATCAGCACCAGCTTGCGGATGACGGTGGAATTGGCAACGATGTAGCCGACGCGCAGACCCGGCGCCAGGGTCTTGGAGAAGCTGCCGCAATAGATGGTGCGCGTCGCCTCGATGCCGCCCTTGCGGGCAATTTCCAGCGCCATGATCGGCGGGATGCTCTCGCCGTCATACCGCAGCGACTGGTAGGCGGCATCCTCGATCAGGGCGATATCCAGATCGTCGGCAAGATCGATGGCGCGCTCGCGCGCCGCGCGGTCGAAGGTCTCGCCGGTCGGATTGGAGAATTCCGCCGTGAGATAGGCGAATTTGACGCGCCCGCCGGTCTTTGCCGCTGCCGCGCGATAGGACTCCGGCGTGCGGTTCCCGTTCAGCGTCAACTGGTCGTAGGCCGGCTCATAGGCATTGAAGGCCTGCAACGCGCCGAGATAGGTCGGCCAGGTGACGAGCGCGGTATCGCCCGGCGACAGGAACAGTTTTCCGAGATAATCCAGCCCCTGCTGCGAGCCGGAGACGATGAAGACATTCTCGGCGCCGCAGGCGATGCCGAGCTTGCCCATCTCGCCGGCCAGCCATTCGCGCAACGGCTTGTAGCCCTCGCTGACCGAATACTGCAGGGCGGCATTGACCGTGCCGTCGCTAAAAATATCGGCATAGGCCGCCTTGAACTCTTCGTCCGGAAACAGCGCCGGATCGGGAATGCCGCCGGCAAAGGAGATGATCTCCGGCTGGTCGAGCAGTTTCAGCAATTCGCGGATTTCCGATGCGCGCATCCGCGAGGAACGCGTGGCGAAGATATGGTCCCAATCCAGCATGGTCTTTCCTCCGTTTGTCGTTTTCGACAGAGGACCACGGACGGAAATTTATGTCAACAATGCTGACCTATTTCCGAGGAAGAATTCGCCGTTACGCAAACATCGCCGCCCGGATGTGCATTCCTTAAAATTGTCGCGAATTGTTTTTGAGAATTTTTAGAGACAATACCTATGGTTGCTTATGGTCGAGATTACACAATGGAAATATGCGAGCCGGCATAAAAGAAACAGCCAGAAGCGCTTCGCAGCCCTCATAAGCTGTATTGTTGCCACCGCTTTCATAGGCGGAGCAGTGGCGGAGACCATGCTGCGGGACGCAAGCTTAGGCGAAGGATTGCATCGCACCTTCAATCATCTGGCAAACACGCTCCTACCATCATCGAATCCTGTGAAAATCGTCAGCGAAAATGTGCCAATCTTCGAGATCGATCCCGTCGAAACATCCATACCGGCGCAAAACTTCCACAGCAACTGGGAGCGTTGCGGAAAAGGCAAGCGGGTAACTTGTGTGGTTGATGGCGACACGGTCTGGCTCGACGGCGAAAAGATCCGCGTCGCCGATATCGATACACCCGAGATCACCAATCCGAAATGCCGTTCCGAACGGGAACGCGGCGAGCGAGCCGCCAACAGATTGGTATCGCTCCTGAATCAAGGGGCAATCCGCATCGAAGGATCGGGTGATCGGGACAAAGACAAATACGGCAGATTGCTTCGGACCATCGCCGTCAACGGGCGCGGAGTTGGAGATATTTTAATCCGCGAAGAACTGGCACGCCCATGGACAGGACAACGGCGCCCTTGGTGCTGACCCCGCTTAAAGTGAAAAGGGCCGAAGCGAATGCTCCGGCCCTCTCGTTCAAAGAGCTTAGTTGACCGCCTTGTCGACCAGCTTGTTCTTGCCGATCCAGGGCATCATGCCGCGCAGCTTGGCGCCGACTTCTTCGATCTGGTGGGCGTCGTTGTTGCGGCGGATGCCCTTGAAGCGAGCCGCACCGGCCTTCCATTCCTGCATCCAGTCCGAGGTGAACTTGCCGGTCTGGATGTCCTTGAGGACGCGCTTCATCTCGGCCTTGGTGTCGGCGGTGATGATGCGCGGGCCGGTGACGTATTCGCCCCACTCGGCGGTGTTGGAGATCGAGTAGTTCATGTTGGCGATGCCGCCTTCATAGATCAGGTCGACGATCAGCTTCACTTCGTGCAGGCACTCGAAATAGGCCATTTCCGGCGCGTAACCGGCTTCGACCAGCGTTTCGAAACCGGCGCGGATCAGCTCGACCAGACCGCCGCAGAGAACGACCTGTTCGCCGAAGAGGTCGGTTTCGCACTCTTCCTTGAAGTTGGTTTCGATGATGCCCGAACGGCCGCCGCCGACGCCGCAGGCGTAGGAGAGAGCGAGTTCGAGGGCGTTGCCCGAAGCGTTCTGGTGAACGGCAACGAGGCAGGGAACGCCGCCGCCCTTCTGGTATTCACCGCGAACGGTGTGGCCCGGGCCCTTCGGCGCGATCATGACGACGTCGAGCGAAGCCTTCGGCTCGATCAGGCCGAAGTGAACGTTGAGGCCGTGGGCAAACGCGATGGCGGCGCCGTCACGGATGTTGCCGGCGATTTCGTTCTTGTAGATGTCGGCCTGGAGTTCGTCCGGGGTCGCCATCATCAGCAGGTCGGCCCACTTGGCGGCTTCGGCAACGGTCATGACCTTGAAGCCGTCGGCTTCGGCCTTCTTCACGGTCGGCGAGCCGGCCTTGAGGGCGATGACGACGCCGGTGGCGCCGGAATCCTTCAGGTTCAGCGCGTGGGCGCGACCCTGCGAGCCGTAGCCGACGATGGCGACGTTCTTCGACTTGATGAGGTTGAGATCGGCATCACGATCGTAATAGACGCGCATTTCGAATGTCCTTCCCTTGTGCTTGTCTGTATGTCTGTATCCGAGCGGCGTCAGACGGGCGCTAGACCCGCCTCCGCCAAAGTTTTTGCCGTGCCGTGCAGCGTCAGGAAGGCGCGCACAGCCTTTTCCGCGCGCTGGGTGAAATCGCCCTGCGGGCGCTCCCCGAGCAGCATGCGGACATGCATATCCGAAACGATCAGCCCGTAAAGGGTGCGATAGGCTTCTTCCCCATCGTCGAAGGTCAAGAGCCCGGCGCGGCGGCCGGCATCGATCAGCGCACGGGCGCGGCGATCGATCTGGCGGCGGCCATGCTCCAGCAGCAATTCGCCGAGCTTGGAGCCGTCGCGGCTCGATTGGCTGACCGCGAGACGATTGAGCGCCAGCGACACGTCGCCGGAGAGGACTTCGAGCAGATCCTTGGCGAACATAACCAGATGCTCACGCAGGCTTGCGACATTCAGCCGCTCGCCGTCACGCTCGAAAGTGCGCACCTTGCTGGCCTGGAAGGCGATCATCGCCGCGATCAGGCCGTCGCGATCGCCGAACCATTTGTAGAGGCTTTCCTTGGAGCAGTTGGCGGCACGCGCCACGCCCGCCGTCGTCAGCGCCTTCTCGCCGCCATCGACGAGCAGCCGCAACGCCTGGCCCAGAACAGCGTTCTGGCGCGGCGAGAATTCCGGCGCTGTCAGCGGATCGGACGACACGTTTGCTTCCTCCAAGGCATGTACCGTACGGTACGGTTCGTGGGTTTATGCCGCAGCCAAGCCCCCGCGTCAAGCCGGTTTTGCGGCTTTTTGGCCGAAGATGGAAACGGGGGAAGCCGGCCTTGCCACGCTTGCGAAAACCTGTGCGATCCGCAATCCTGCCGCTGGCTTGGCCGCAGCCCGAGTCCTTCTGCCTGGAGCCCTGCCGAACGGAGCATTTCCATGAGATTTATCGTCCTGTCGCTTTGCATTCTGGGGCTGGGCGCCGGAACGGGTTTTGCCGCCGGCGCAAGGCAGCCGCCCTATGTCGGGCGCTGGGACTGCGGCGTCGGCGTCTTCACCTTCACCGCCGATACCTATGATCCCGGTGACGGGCCGCTGAAGATCGACAGGATCCAGCAGCAGGACGGCGATTACCATTTCATGTTCGAGGACGGTTACGGCTTATGGGTTTCCGGCATCACCACCACCCGCATGGGCTGGCTTTCCGATGCCAGCGGCGACGCCTTCGATTGCAAGCGCATCGGACGATAGGCGATTTTCACTGCCCGCTCAGTGTGGCGCCGTCAGGCGGAAGGCGCCGCGAATGGCATCGGCCATGCCCTGCACGACGCGGTCATGTCCGCGCGAACCGATGACCATCACCACATTCGACTGGTCGATGGCCGGATAGCCGTCGGCCACGGTCAATTCGCGGCAGCCCTCGGGAATGCAACTGCGCGAAAGCGGCGCAATCGCCAGCCCGGACGTGACGGCCGCGCCGAGCCCCGTCGGATTGTCGCTGACATAGGCGATGCGATAGGGAACGTTGCCCTGCTCCAGCCCGGCCAGCGCCGTCGAGCGAAACCAGCTTTCCGAGGCATACATGGCGACCGGCAACGGCGAGCGATGATGCGTTTCATGCAGCGACGACGTCGCCCAGACGGTCGGATCGCTCATCAGCACCTCGTGATGGGTATTGCCCGCATGTTCGAACACCACGGCAAGGTCCAGTTCGCCGCGCGCCATCGCCGCGGTATTGGCGCGGGAATTGCCGTAACGCACCGTCACCTCGACATCGGGATGCTGCAGATCGAAACTGCCGAGCAGCTTCGGCAGAACCGAATGGCCGTATTCCTCGGGAATGCCGATGCGCACCAGACCGCGCAATTGCGGCGTCGACAGCGCCGCCGCCGTCTCGTCCAGCAGCGAAACCACGCGTCGGGCATAAGAGAGAAGCTGCCGCCCCTTCGGCGTCAGCGCCACCCCCCGTGAGCCGCGTTCGAACAGGGCGTCGCCGATGGTCTCCTCCAGCTTACGCATCTGGACGCTGATGGCCGATTGCGTGCGCCCGGCAGTATCGGCGGCGCGGGTGAAATTACCCGTTTCGGCCACCGTCAGGAAGGTCCGCAACAGATCGCTCTCCAGCTTCATAGCACCCCTCGCCAGCCATGAACGAATTCTATTGCTGATATTCTTTCTATTCGTTTGTGAAATGTCAACCGTTGAAGTCAAATGGGAATCAGAGCGGAGGTGGCACGAATTCCAGGTGGCCTCGCCGCTTCCACTCCTGACAACAGGCTCTTATGGAGGAATAGATGGAACGGATGCGCAAGCAGGGCGGCCTGCTGGCGGCGCTTGCCGCATTGCCTGAATTTCTGCTTCGCCGGCGGCTGGAACGAAGCCGCGCCGAAGCCTTGAAGGCGCTGATCGGCCGTAACGACAATCATCTTCTCGACGATATCGGCATGGGCGACATCGACCGTCCCGCGGCCTTCCCGCCGACGACGAACCGCAAACCCTGGATGCTCTGAACCGCTCAGCCATTCTCGCGGTCGTAGCGCTCGCGCGCCGCCTTGACGGCGGCGTGGTTGGCCTCGGCCCAGTTCAGCAACTGCGACAGAGGTTCATACAGTGCCCGGCCGAGATCGGTCATGCGATATTCGACGCTCGGCGGCTTGGTCGGAAACACCTCACGCTCAATATAGCCGTCACGCTGCAATTCGCCCAGCGTCTGCGTCAGCATGCGCTGAGAAATATCCGGGATCATCCGCCGCAATTCCCCGAAGCGATAGGGCCGCTGCGACAGCGCATCGATCAGCAGCGTCGACCATTTGCCGCCGATCTGGTTCAGCATGTCCCGCACAGGACAATTGCCGAAATCCAACCCTCTCAGATCGACATTGCGCGCCGGGACTGCCGCAGGCGACGATTGGGGCTTCAATGAGACGACGGCCATGCATGGTTCCCTTTTGGTAACGTAGGATGCAAAAACTGCCTTCTTTACAGCGCGCAGTCAATTCCTAATCTAGCGCTGGTCTCTTTTTGAGACCGCAGGAGCTTGTCTGGGAAATCTGGAAACGGTTTTCCCGATGGACAGACGGAAAAGGAAATTGAGCGGAATTCTCCGCCGAACCGAAGGTCAGGACAGAACCCATGAGCCATACGATTCTCGTCACCGGAGCCGCCGGCCATCTCGGCCGCGCCGTCGTCGGTCACCTGCTCGACACGCAGAAGGTCGATGCCGCCCGCATCGTCGCCGCCAGCCGCGATCCGGCCAAGCTTGCCGACCTCGCCGCCCGTGGCGTTGCCGTCCGCAAGGGGGATTTCGACGATGCCGCCTCGCTGGAATCAGCCTTTGCCGGCATCGACCGGCTGCTGATCGTCTCCACCGATGCGCTCGCCGTTCCCGGCCAGCGCCTGACGCAGCACAAGACGGCGATCGCCGCAGCTGTAAAGGCCGGGGTCAAGCACCTGTTCTATACCTCCATGCCCAAGCCCGACGATTCGCTGGTCAGCTTCGCGCCGGATCACCTCGGCACCGAAGAGGCGGTAAAGGCGAGCGGCCTTGCCTATACCATTTTGCGCGACGCCTGGTATCACGACAACCTGCTGCATTCGCTGCCGCACAATCTTTCGACGGGCACCTGGTACAGCGCGAGCGGCGACGGCCGCATCGCCACCATCGCCCGCGACGATTGCGCCAGGGCGATTGCCGCTGCCCTCGCTTCGCCGACGACACCCGGCGACGCCACCTACACGCTGACCGGCCCGGCCGCGATCACGACGGACGAGATCGCCGCCATCGCGGCCGAAGTCGCCGGCAAGCCGCTGAAGGTCGTGCGTGTCAGCGACGAGCAACTCGCCGCCGGCCTGAAGGGCGCGGGCATTCCGGATTTCTTCGCGACCGTGCTGGTCAGCGCCGACGCCAATACCCGCACCGGCCGCTTCGACATCGTCACGGACGATTTCGAAAAGCTGACGGGCGCCAAGCCGCAATCGCTCAAGGACTTTTTGAGCGTCCACAAGGCGGCGTTGACCGCCTGAAAACGATCAGACGGCCTCGCCGCAGGCGCGACGGAAGCGACGCACGGCTTCCGCCATGCCGAATTCCAGCGCCTCGGCCGTCAGGCCGTGGCCGATGGAGACTTCCGCAATAAAAGGAATGTGCCGCAGCAGCAGCGGCAGGTTCCCCACGGTGAGATCGTGACCGGCATTGACGCCCAGCCCGATGGCATGGGCGGCCTCTGCCGTGCCCTTCAACCCCTCGATCTCGCGCAACGCCCGGGCCGGATCGTCATAGCAGCCGCCATAGGGGCCGGTGTAGAGTTCGATGCGGTCCGCACCGGTCTCGCGGGCGATGGCGACGGCCTCGCCATCGCCGTCACCATCGGCGAACAGGGAGACGCGGCACCCCTTCGCCTTCAGCCGGCCGACGACGTCGGTCAGAAAGGACTGGTGGCGGCGGAAATCCCAGCCATGATCGGAGGTCGCCTGCGAGGGGTCGTCCGGCACCAATGTCACCTGCTCGGGGGCGGCGGCTTCGCAAAGCGCAATGAACTCGCCGGTCGGGTAGCCCTCGATGTTGAATTCGGCGGCCGGAAACTCATCGTCGATCAGCGCCCGCAGCACTGGCAGGTCGGAAAAGCGGATGTGGCGCTGGTCGGGGCGCGGATGCACCGTCAGGCCATAGGCGCCCGCCTGCAGCGCGATGCGGCCGAGCCCCTCGACGCTCGGCCAGGGCAGATCGCGCCGGTTGCGCAGCATGGCGATGGCATTGAGGTTCACGGAAAGCTTGGTGGGCATCGCGGATCGTCCCGAATTGAAGAGCGCAAGTGCCTGTTTCATAGGACATTCATAATGCAAATGCCAACGCCTTTGATGCATGGATGCATCTGCCAGCGTGATGGGACGGCAATCCACATACACAGCCCGCATATAAGGAGTTTATTGCCTAAATAACCAGATCCGGTGTAGTCGGTCTTTAATCCGCCTTGCTGTCGGCCCATATTGACCTTCAGCATGGCCCGATTGAAGGACAAGATGAGCGAAACGCACAGCATTGACGAAGCGCTGGTTCTGACCAGCCTCCAGAAAATTCTGGACAGCGAGACCTTTTCCCGTTCCGAGCGGCTGAGGGCATTCCTTGATTACGTCGTGCGAAAGGAGCGTGAAGGGCTGGCGCATCAGCTCAAGGGCTATTCCATCGGCGTCGACGTCTTTGCCCGCAACGAAAGCTTCGATCCCGGCGGCGATCCGCTGGTGCGCGTCCAGGCCGGCAAGCTGCGCAAGCTGCTGCGCCAGTACTACGAGACCGAGGGCAGCGACGATGCCATTCGCATCGAGATCCCCGTCGGCGGCTATGTGCCGGTCTACGCGCCGCAATCCCAGCCAACCGCGACAACCGCCGCGCCGGACATGCCGGCGGACGCCGGCATTCCCTCCGCCGCCATTGCGGCCAGCGCTCCGCCTTCCTTCTGGAGCCGGTTTCGCCTCGCCTCCACCGGGCTGCTCGCCTTGACGGTTCTGAACATCACGGCGCTCGGCCTGCATGCCACCAGCCGCTACCTCATTCCCGCCGGCACGGCCGACAGTGCCGGCCCGGCCGGCTTCACCCGCACCGCTTCCGCCCTGCCGCGCATCGCCATCCGTAATGATTTCGGCAGCTCGGCGCTGGCCGCCTCGCTGGCCGATTCCATGCGCATTGCGCTCGGCCAGCTTGCCTTCGTCGAACTGGTCGAGGACTTCGACCGCGCCAACCGCATTGCCCGCCAGCCGGACACGCTGGACTTCACCCTGTCGATCGCCCGCAGCGAACAGCCGGGCCAGTTGAACGTGCAGCTTCGCCACAATGCCTCCGGCGATATTTTCCACGAGGAAAGCATTCCGGAGGCCGACCTGCATCTGGTCAGCGAGCGCACCTTCGCGGCCAGCGCCTTTGCCGGCCGCCGCCTGTCGATGAACGGGCAGCTTTATGCCTTCGCCGACCAGAACGCGCTTTCCAGCAACCTGATGCGCTGCCTGACGGCGACCAACGAATATCGCCTGCACAAGTCGCGCCAGACCTTCGAGACCGCGTGGAGCTGCCAATCGCAACTGATCCCCGCCAAGGAACCCGACCGTCTGGTCAGCGAGCCGCACCACCTGATCTCCATGGCCCGCGAGGCTGAAGCCGATCTGGAACGCCGGAACCGTGCCGGCGCGTGAAATCGCGCAACGGTAGCGAAAATCTCGATATCGCAGCCAAATTCAATCCATAGACGCGCTCTCATGATGGAACTGGGCGCGATAAACCACCTGTGACTTTTTGGACTTACAATTCCCCCGATTAACGTTAACGTAAACTTAACATCGCAAGCGGCAATCCATGACAGGTTGATGCGGCGAGGTGGCGCATTGGCGCCGCTGCATTCGCCGTTACCCGGATGATGTCGAATTTGCCATCGCCCAGACGCATTTCCGCGAAAAGCGGATACCGGTTCGGAAATGCTGGGAAACAAGAGTCAAGGGATACCATGTCCGAGGGTTCGAAGCTGGTCACATCTGCAGCGGCAGCGCCGGTTGCAGCCGGTCTGACGTTGCGTTTTCTTCCCGTCGTCGATCTGCCGGCGAATTTGCCGGCCGATCCGTCAGAACATCCCATTGCCATTGCCGATATGGCCAATGCCTTCGGCGTCACCCATCGAACCCTGCATTTCTACGAGGAAAAGGGCCTGATTTCCGCCGGCCGCATCGGCCCGATGCGTATCTACGGCCATGACAGCATCGTGCAGATGGCGGTCATCAACACCTGCCGCGAAGTCGGCATGCCGATCGCCGTCATCCAGGAACTGATGGAGGAACTGGACGGCGCCGCCTCGCAGGGCGAGGCCGATGCGATCTTCCACAATGCGCTGGCGATCCGCAAGCGGGAACTGGTCTCCAGCCTTTCGACCATTCACCGGCAGATGCAGAAGGTGATCGGCCTGCTGGACGGCGACGCCATCCGCGTCGATCTCGGCCCCGGCATCAACGACAACCGCCAGCCCGCCTTCAGCGATGCCGAGCGCCACTGCCTCGAACTGATGGCCGAGGCCCAAGGTCCGGGCCGTATCGCCCAGGCGATGGGCATGGAGGTGGAAGCCGTGCAGGCCATGGAAAATGCCATCATCGCCAAATTCAGCGCCAACAACCGCTTTCAGGCCGTTGCCAAGGCCGCCCTGCTCGGCTTGGTCAAAAGCTGAAGCTTTAGCGAACGATGGTCAGCGCGTCGGCAGCGCGGGTGATGCCCGTGTAAAGCCAGCGCTCGCGGCTGTCACGAAACGCCCAGCTTTCATCGAACAGCACGACGTTATTCCACTGCGAGCCCTGCGCCTTGTGAACGGTCAGCGCATAACCGTAGTCGAAATCGTCGTAGCGCTTCTTGGTCGACCACGGGATTTCCGTATCCGGCTCCTCGAAGGCGGCCTTCAACAGCTTGATCTTGGCGGCACCCCGGTCCATGTCGTCGTCCTCGGGGCGGATCATCAGGTTGATGCCGGGCTTGACCGTTTCCTTGGACGAACTCATCACCTGCCAGAGTGAGCCATTCAGCAGGCCCTTGGCGGGGTCGTTGCGCAGGCAGACCAGCTTGTCGCCGGATTGCGGATATTGCGCCGAAAACCCCTTCAACTCACGCAGGCGCTGGTTGTAGCGCCGGCGGGTACGGTTGGTGCCGACCAGCACCTGATCGGCATCGAGCACCAGCGACTGCGTCACCTCGTTCTTGGAGATCACCCGCGCCTTGCCATACTCGCCATAGGGGATTTCCTTGCCTTCGCGCACATCCATGGCAATCTGGATGATCGGATTGTCCTGCGCCTGGCGGTGAATGTCGGTCAGCAAGTAATCCGGTTCCTGATCGGTGAAGAAACCGCCGCCACTGACCGGCGGCAATTGGCCGGGATCACCGAGCACCAGGATCGGCGTGCCGAAACTCATCAGATCCTTGCCAAGCTGCTCGTCAACCATCGAGCATTCGTCGATGACGATCAGCGCCGCTTTGGCGACCGGGCTCTGGCGATTGATGGAGAACATCGGCGCGATCGAGGTCTTGCCGGTTTCTTCATCCGCCACCTCTTCCTCGCCGCGCGGGCGATAGATCAGCGAATGGATGGTTTTCGCGTTGCTGGCGCCACGCGTGCGCAGCACCTGCGCCGCCTTGCCGGTAAAGGCGGCGAACAGCACCTCGCCATCGACATGCTCGGCAAAATAGCGCGCCAGCGTCGTCTTGCCAGTGCCGGCATAACCGAACAGACGAAAAACAGGCTGCCGGCCTTCCTTCAGCCAGCGCGAAACGGCTTTCAGGGCCTCATCTTGTTGCGGAGCGAACTGCATGGCCCGACTTGGCAGGATTCGCCGCCTTTAAGCAAGCCCAAAAGAACGAAGTGGCAACATTATACTGCTGTAGACTGCGGGTCGTTGGCAAGCTCTATCGGCCGGCCATGCGGCGTCGCCTCGGCCGCACGCTGCCAGCTTGCCGAAAGCGTTGCGATCGCCGCCTCGTCGGCAACGCCGCAGCGGACCAGGAGATCGGACAGCGCCGCCACCCAGCACTCGTAATAATCGCTTCCGTCCACGGCCCGGCCGGGACGATGCACCTCGCGCGACAGGGTTTCTGCCCAGTCGGCCCAGGTAAAAATACCGCGCTCATGCAGATGCACGGTCAGCGCGAAAGCTTCCGCCGCCCAGGGCTCGGGAAAGACCGGATCGCCATCGCGCGAAAGGGGCAGGCCTGGCGAGGCCGCCAAAGCATTTCCATGAAAAGTGGATACCGGTTTTCCCCCCGGAAATGCCTTCGAACACTCTGGCGAGACGGTTTCACACGGGCTCAAGATAGCTCTCCCAGGCATCGATGGAGATGGTCAGGCCGGGTGCGGCGCTCTCGCCCCAGATCTCGGCCGCGTCAAAAACGACGGTATAGACCCATTGCGGGTTCTCGCCCTTGCCATGGGCATTGTCGTCGGGAAAGACGAAGCTGCCCTGGACCGTCTCGACCGTGCCGATCTTGCCGCGCGCATAGCGTGGCAGGCGGGTATGGCCGGCGGGGTGGAAATTGCGGGTGCGCACCCGCGCGCCGGGTGCAAAGCGCGGATCGGCATCCACCGGCCGGTCGCAAGGACCGCCCCTGGCCAGAACGCCGGCTACGTTTTCGGCAGTCAACACCCGCTTCGGCCGGGTGCCGGGCGTTGGTGCAGCGCCGTCGAACAGCTCGGCATGGGTCGCGAAGCCGTGCCGCTCCAGCAGCGCATCGAGGGCGCGGATCCAGATCTCGTAATAACTGGCCGAAAGATAATCGGCCGGCGGAATGCTTTCGCGCGCATGGCGGCTTTCGTCAAGGTTCCAGTGACCCATGGCGCCGCAGGAGAGCGTCAGACCCAGCGCCCGCTTTTCCCAATCGCCGTGGAAGTAAGGTTCGTTCGGTTCCGGAGCGACGGGGCCGAAACCCATCTGTCCGCCAAGATCGTGCGGCCCGTTCATCGCGCCGCCTCCGGCTGGAGAGCCAGCGCCTCCGGCGAAAGAGCAAGGCCGGTGCCGATCATCGAATCGCGGGTGACGAGCGCGGCAAGCGCCGCCTCGTTCAGCCTCTCCGTTCCGGCCGGACGCTCCGGCACCACGAGATAACGCAGTTCGGCAGTCGAGTCCCAGACGCGGATGCGGGTGTCTTCCGGCAGCGTGACCCCGAATTCGGCGAGCACGCCGCGCGGATCCATGACGGCGCGCGAGCGATAGGCCGGCGCCTTGTACCACACCGGCGGCAGGCCGAGCACCGACCATGGATAGCAAGAGCACAGCGTGCAGACCACAAGATTATGCTCATCCGGCGCATTGAACACCGCGCGCATATGCTCGCCCTGCCGACCGGAAAAACCGAGGCTGGCGATGGCCGCCGTCGCATCGCGCGTCAGCCAGTCGCGGAATTCCGCATCGACCCAGGCTTTCGCCACCACCTGCGCGCCGTTGCGCGGGCCGACCTTGGTCTCGTAGGTCTCGACGATGGCGTCGATGGCAGCGGGATCGATCAGGCCCTTGGCGGTCAGCAGCGTTTCCAGCGCCTTCACCCGCGCCTGCATGTCGGAATAATGGTTGTCGTGGTGATGGTCGTGATCGTCATGATGATGGTGATCGCTCATCGCCCTCTCCTTGAATCGTGTCCGCGCCAGTTAACGCAACATCGGCCACAGGCTCAAGACCAGCAGCACCGCCATGGTGATGTTGAACCATTTCAGCCGCACCGGATCGGACAGCCAGTCGCGCAAGGCCGAGCCGAAACCGGCCCAGGTCGAAACGCTCGGCACGTTGACCAGCACGAAGATGACACCGACCACCAGCACGGTGGAAAAATACTGCCGCGTGTCGGTATAGGTGGCAATCGCGGTGACGGCCATCACCCATGCCTTGGGATTGACCCACTGGAAGGCTGCGGCGCCGAGAAAGGTCATCGGCTTCGCCCCCGCCTGCCCCTCGGCCAGCGCGCGCGAGGTGGCGATTTTCCAGGCGATCCAGACGAGATAGGCACCGCCGGCGAATTTCAGCACTGTATAGAGCAGCGGCACGGTCTTCAGCAGCGCACCCAGCCCGAAGCCGACGCCGATCAGCAGCGCGAAGAAACCGGCCCCGATGCCCAGCATATGCGGGATCGTACGGCGAAAGCCGAAATTCACTCCCGAGGCGAACAGCATCATATTGTTCGGCCCTGGCGTGATCGATGTCGTCAGCGCAAATATCAGAAGCGCCAGCAAGGTATCCAGCGGCATCCCATCCTCCCCGAAATCGCGCCAAATTAGGGGAGCAGGCTTTTTCCGGCCAGAGACAAATTGTCAGGGTGACAACGGACGCCTATCTTCCCCCGACACACGATCCGGGAGACGCCCCATGCACGAACCGATCCCCACCCTCACTCTTCCTTCCGGCGCAAACGTGCCACGGCTCGGACAGGGCACCTGGGGCATGGGCGAGAACGCCGTCGCGGAAGCCGGCGAGATCGACGCCTTGCGCCACGGCATCTCACTCGGCATGACGCTGGTCGATACGGCGGAAATGTATGCCGAGGGCGGCGCCGAGATCGTCACCGGAAAGGCCATCGCCGGAATGCGTGAAAACACCTTCCTCGTCTCCAAGGTCTATCCCTGGAATGCCAGCCGCAAGGGCACGATCGAGGCCTGCGAGCGCAGCCTGAAGCGGCTCGGCGCCGATCGCATCGATCTTTATCTGCTGCATTGGCGCGGCGAACATCCGCTTTCCGATACGGTCGCCGCCTTCGAAACCTTGAAGCGCGACGGCAGGATCGGCGCCTGGGGCGTCTCGAATTTCGACACAGACGATATGCGGGAACTGCTGTCGGTGCCGGACGGGGAAAATTGCGCCGCCAACCAGGTGCTCTACAATCTCGGCCGGCGCGGCATCGAATTCGACCTGCTGCCTTTCTGCCGTGAACACACTATCCCGATCATGGCCTATTCGCCGATCGAGCAGGGCCGGCTGCTCACCCATCCGCGATTGATCGACATCGCCAAGGCCTATCAGGCGACGCCGGCGCAGGTGGCGCTGTCCTTCGTTCTGCGCCAGCCGGGCATCATCGCCATTCCGAAAAGCAGCAACCCGCATCGCATTGCCGAAAACCGCGACGCCACCGACCTGCACATCACCGAAGACGACTGGAAAGATCTCGACGCCGCCTTCCCGCCCCCGAAACGAAAAACGGCGCTGGCCATGCTCTGACCCGCGCCGTTCTCAAGCATTGTGATGGCAGGGAAATTACATCCCCTGCGACCCACGGTTCATGGCGGCGATGCCGGTGCGGCAGACTTCGGCCAGGCCGAGCGGCTTCACGATGGCGAGGAACTGGTCGATCTTGGAGGACTTGCCGGTCAGCTCGAAGATGAAATGGCCGACCGTGGCGTCGATCACCTTGGCATGGAAGGCATCGGCGAGCCGCAGGACTTCGGCGCGATGCTCGCCCTCTCCGACGACCTTGACCAGCGCCACTTCGCGCTCGATCGGCCGTTCCTGGCCGAGTTCACGGGCGCGCACCGTCAGATCGACGACGCGGTGAACCGGAACGATGCGTTCGAGCTGCGCCTTGATCTGCTCCAGCACCACCGGCGTGCCGCTGGTGACGATGGTGATGCGCGACAGGTGCGCCTCATGCTCGGTCTCGGAAACCGTAAGGCTTTCGATGTTGTAGCCGCGCCCGGAAAACAGGCCGATGACGCGGGCGAGCACGCCCGGCTCGTTGTCGACCAGAACCGACAGCGTATGGCGCTCGGCCTTGGCGGTTTCTGTCGCAATGAAATAGGCGGAGCCCGTGGGTTGAAGGTGTGCGTTCATGATTGATGTTCCGCTCGTTATCCTGTGAAGCAAAGACGAACGCGGCGCCCGGAGAGTTCAGCGGCGCCGCGTGTCTGACGATCAAACCAGTTGCCGACCCTTGGCGTCGATGGCGTTGGCCACGGCCTCGTCGGTCGCCTCGTCGGGAAGGAGCATTTCGTTATGCGCCTTGCCCGAGGGGATCATCGGGAAGCAGTTGGCAAGGTTGGCGACGCGGCAGTCGAAGATGACCGGGCGCTTGACCTCGATCATCTCGGCGATCTTGTCGTCCAGCTCGCGCGGGTTGTCGCAATACATGCCGACCGCGCCATAGGCTTCCGCCAGCTTGACGAAATCGGGCATGGCCTCGGTATAGGAGTTCGACAGGCGGTTGCCGTGCAGCAACTGCTGCCACTGGCGCACCATGCCCATGTACTGGTTGTTGAGGATGAAGATCTTGACCGGCAGGCCGTACTGGATCGCCGTCGACATTTCCTGGATGCACATCTGGATCGAGGCATCGCCGGCGATGTCGATGACCAGCGCATCCGGATGCGCCACCTGCACGCCGAGCGCTGCCGGCAGGCCGTACCCCATGGTGCCGAGGCCACCCGAGGTCAGCCAGTGCAACGGCTGCTCGAAGCCGAAGAACTGCGCCGCCCACATCTGATGCTGGCCGACTTCCGTGGTGATATAGGTATCGCGTCCCTTGGAATGCTCATACAGCCGCTGGATGGCGTATTGCGGCATGATGACGTCCTGGCTCGGCGTATAGGCGAAGGAATTGCGCGCCCGCCAGCGGGCGATATCGCTCCACCAGTCCGACAGTTCGGTCTTTGCCGGCTTCTTCGGCAGCGCCCGCCACAGGCGGACCATGTCTTCGAGAACGCTGGCCGCATCGCCGGTGATGCCGATGTCGACGCGGACGTTCTTGTTGATCGAGGACGGATCGACGTCGATATGGATCTTCTTCGAATTCGGCGAGAAGGCGTTGAGGCGGCCGGTGATGCGGTCGTCGAAACGGGCGCCGACGCAGATCATCACGTCGCAATCATGCATCGCCATGTTGGCTTCGTAGGAGCCATGCATGCCCAGCATTCCGAGCCAGTTCTTGCCCGAGGCCGGATAGCAGCCGAGCCCCATCAGGGTCGAGGTGATCGGGAAATCGGTGAGCTCGATGATCTCGCGCAGCAGCTTGGTGGCTTCCGGGCCGGCATTGACGACGCCGCCGCCGGTATAGAAGACCGGACGGCGCGCGCTCGCCATCAGCTCGACGGCAGCCTGGATCTTCTTCAGATCGCCTTGGATCTTTGGCTGATAGCTTTTCTGCTCGATGTAGTCGGACGGCGGCTCGTAGGTGCCGGTCGCGAACTGGACGTCCTTGGGAATGTCGATGACGACGGGACCGGGACGGCCGGTCTGGGCGACGCGGAACGCCTCGTGGATGACGCGCGCCAGCTCGTTGACGTCCTTGACCAGCCAGTTGTGCTTGGTGCAGGGCCGGGTGATGCCGACCGTGTCGCATTCCTGGAAGGCATCGGAACCGATGAGGGTCGTGGGAACCTGGCCCGTGATGCAGACCAGCGGAACCGAATCCATCAGCGCATCCTGCAACGGCGTGACGGCATTGGTGGCGCCGGGACCGGAGGTAACCAGCATGACGCCGACCTTGCCGGTGGAGCGGGCATAACCTTCGGCCGCATGGCCGGCGCCTTGCTCGTGGCGCACGAGGATATGCTGGATGTCGTCCTGCTGGAAGATTTCGTCATAGATCGGCAGCACGGCGCCGCCCGGATAACCGAAGATGTGCTCGACTCCGTTGTCCTTCAGCGCCTTGAGAACGATCTCCGCGCCCGTCATCTGGTTTTCTGTGCCCGTCATGCTCTGTTCCGTTCGTGTGCTGCTTGTCTCGGGTTCTGGAAGAAAAATGGACATAAAAAAAGGCCCCTGAGGAGCCTGTTTAACGCGCATGGGTGGCTAACGCCGGGTGGTTACACCACCCTGCCCATGCGCGTTCCCACCACAATAAGGATGCCAAAAGTTTTCATGGGCGCGATTGATAGACAGAAAGTATCGCCGCGTCAACGAAAATAGAGCAAAAATTACCCTTTTCGCGCCACCGGACAGGGCCATTGGACCGATCCGGCGTTACACCAGTTGTTAATTGCAGAGCCTTAAGATGAGGGAACCATGATGGTTTTCGATGGGCGGCATGGGAGGCCCGGCCAGGGCATCCGGCAGCCACGGCACGGAGTCGATATTGCTCAACAACGATCTGCAGTCCGCGGGGAAAGCCGGAGAAGCCGACCGGCGCGACGCGCTGACGCCCGGCAACCGTTTCCTTGGCCGAGTTGTTGCCTGTAACGGCGCCCGCGCAACCATCGCCGCGATCGCCGAGGACGGCAATACCGATCTCACCGAATTATGGTCCGTCGGCCGCCTGATCTCGATTTCCGTTCCGCCGAACCGCGTCGTGGCGCTGGCCTATTCGATGGAGACCGGCGCCGATCACTGGATCGAGCGTCAGGACAACCAGTTCCGCATCGAGGTGGAACTGCTCGGCGAGGTCCAGATCTTCCCCGATGGCCGCGAGCATTTCTCGACCGGCATCTCCCGCTATCCCTATCTCGGCGCCATCGCCCACCGCATCCGTTCCTCCGACCTGATGCGCATCTACGATACCGGCAAGACCGATACCTGCGTCGTCGGCAAGCTGACCCAGGACGAAAGCATCGACGCCACCATCCACATTCCCTCGATGCTGTCGAAGCATTTCGCGGTCGTGGGCTCGACCGGTGTCGGCAAGTCGACGGCGGTATCGCTGCTGCTGCACCGCGCCATCCGCTCCGATCCGCGCCTGCGCGTGCTGATCCTCGATCCGCACAACGAGTTCGCTGCCGCCTTTCCCGATCATGCGGTGGTCATCGATACGGAATCGCTCGATCTCCCCTTCTGGCTGATGCGCCTAGACGAATTCGCCGAGGTTGTCTTCCGCGGCCGCCCGCCGGTCGCCGAGGAGATGGATATGCTGCGCGATATCATCCCCGAGGCCAAGAAGGCGTTTCGCGGCACCGACTCGCCGCTGGTGCGCCGGCAGGGCGACAAGAACTCCTACACGGCGGATACGCCGGTGCCCTATCGCATGGCCGATCTCCTCGCCCTGATCGACGAGCGCATCGGCAAGCTGGAAGGCCGCAGCGAGAAACCGGCGTTGCGCTCGCTGAAGGTCCGCATCCTCTCGGCGATCAACGACCCACGCTATCATTTCATGTTTTCCAGCAACACGATCACCGACACGATCCTGGAAACGGTGGCCCATATCTTCCGCATTCCCGGCGACAGCAGGCCGATCTGCACGTTCCAGCTTGCCGGCATTCCCTCTGAGGTGGTCAATTCGGTGGCCTCCGTGCTCTGCCGCCTCGCCTTCGAACTCGCCATGTGGAGCAACGGCGCCATCCACATGCTGGTCGTCTGCGAGGAAGCGCACCGCTACGTGCCGGCCGATCCCAATCTCGGCTTCTTCCCGACCCGGCAGGCGATCGCCCGCATCGCCAAGGAAGGCCGCAAATACGGCGCTTCGCTCGGCATCATCACCCAGCGCCCCGGCGAACTCGACCAGACCATCCTGTCGCAATGCTCGACGCTGTTCGCCATGCGGCTGTCCAACGACCGCGACCAGGACATCATCCGCTCGGCCATCCCCAATTCCTCGATCTCGACGACCAATTTCATCTCCTCGATCGGCAATGGCGAAGCCATCGCCTTCGGTGAGGCGATTGCCGTGCCGATGCGCATGCGCTTCACCCGCGTCGAACAGGATCGCCTGCCGAAAGCCAGCACCGCCGCCAACAAGGCGGGAGACGAAACGCCTGAGACGGTCGATCTGCGCATGGTGGTCAACCGCATGCGCGCCGCCGGCGTGCAGGACACGTCCGGACAGTTCACCCTGTCGGGCGCCGAACGCGAAGCCTTCGACATGGCGACAGAAGACGGTTTCGACGGCTTTTCGCGCACGCCCTCCCATGCGCCGGCGCTGGCCGAATCCGTTCATGAAGCACAAAAACCCTACGATTCCTCAATGCTGCCGCGCGCCACAGCCGCGGCACCCGCAAGACCCGAGCCGGTACAGCCCCGGCCGGAGCCGCCGGGCCGGGAACCGATATCACGCGAGCCGTTGCGCAGCAGCGCCTTCGGCGCCGAGCCGCCGCGTTACGTCCCACCGCAGCCACCGGCTCCGCCAAGCGGCCCCGTGCCGCGTCGCGAGCCCGGCTCGTTGCGTGACAGCATCCTGAAAAAACCGCTGAGCAGCCTTTACCGCAAGGACTGAACATCACGGAAGGCGGCGACGGCTTTCGCGCGAAAACACTTCGGCCGGACGGTGCTTAACCGGCCCCGTCGAGCCGCACCCAGCTTTCGTCCATCTGGTTGCGAAACCAGGTCATCTGCCGCTTGGCATATTGCCGTGTCGCGGCCGCGCCCTGTTCGCGCACGCGCTCTGCATCCAGCTCTCCTGAAAGCATGGCGACAATCTGCGATACGCCGATGGCCTTCATCACCGGCATCTGCGGCGAAAGTTCTTGGGCCAGCAGCGCCTGCACTTCCTCCACCGCGCCGGAGTCCAGCATCTGCTCGAAGCGGCGGCCGATGCGGCCATGCAACAGGCTGCGCTCCGGCAACACGACATATTTTTCTGCTCTCTCCGGATCGATGACAAGCGGGCCGGTGCGGTTCTGGAAATCGGTGATCGACCGGCCGGTGGCGTCGAGAATTTCCAGCGCCCGCACGATACGCTGGCCATCCTGCCGATTGAGCTGCGCGGCGGCGGCGCCATCGCGCGCCGCAAGCAGGTCATGCAGCCGCTCCGGCCCTTCCGCGGCCAGCCGCCCGCGCCAGCCTTCGCGAATGGCCACGTCGACCCCAGGCATTTCCGAGAGCCCGCCGGTCAGCGCCTTGAAATACAACCCGGTGCCGCCAACGAAGACCGGCAGTTTTCCTTCAGCTTTGAGACGCGGCAGCAATTCGGTGACGTCGCGCAGCCACGCCCCGGTCGAATAGGCGGCGCCTGCCGGCACATGGCCATAGAGCAGATGCGGTATCCCTTCCATCTCCGCCTCGGAGGGCCGCGCCGTCAGCACCCGCAGCGTATCGTAGACCTGCATGCTGTCGGCATTGACGACCACGCCGTTTCTTTCGCGCGCCAGCTTCAGCGCCAATGCGGACTTGCCGCTGGCGGTCGGGCCGGTTATCAGGATCGCGTCCTGTCGGTTGAGAAGGTTTTCCATCATGGCGTTCGTTGCCACGCTTATAGCCAATCCGTCAAACCCCATTCTAACCCCGGAGCTTGCGGAAAAAGCGGCGGGCGCGGTCACAGCAAGCGGCCTCTACTGGCTGGCCGACGGCATCGCCTGCGATATCGTGCTCAAGGACGGTGTAGAGGCACAGGCCGCCGAGATGGCGCTGCGCGACGAAATCGGCACGCTTGCCGTCGACGTCGCCGTGCAGAATGCCGAGACCCGCCGCAAGCGCTTCTTGATCGCCGACATGGATTCGACCATGATCGGCCAGGAATGCATCGACGAGCTGGCCGCCGAAGTCGGCCTCAAGGACAAGGTCGCGGCGATCACTGCCCGCGCCATGAACGGCGAGATCGCCTTCGAACCGGCCCTGCGTGAACGCGTCGGCCTCTTGAAGGGTCTGCCCCTCGGCGTCATCGACGAAGTGATCGCCAGGCGCATCACGCTCACCCCTGGCGGCATCGAACTGGTCCGCACGATGAAATCCAAGGGCTATTACACCGCGCTGGTCTCCGGCGGTTTCACCCTGTTCACCGGTCCGGTCGCTGCAAGGATCGGCTTTGACGAAAACCGCGCCAACATCCTCGAAGCTGAAGGCGACGCGCTCGCCGGTACGGTCGCCGAGCCGATCCTCGGCAAGCAGGCCAAGGTCGATGCCCTCAACGACATCGCCACCCGGCTCGGCATCACGGCGGAAGATGCGATTGCCGTCGGCGACGGCGCCAACGATCTCGGCATGCTGGAAATCGCCGGCACCGGTGTCGCCCTGCACGCCAAGCCGGTCGTCGCCCAGCAGGCGCAGATCCGCATCGACCACGGCGACCTGACGGCGCTGCTTTACCTACAGGGCTATCGCAAGCACGAATTCGTCGCCGGCTGAGCGACCATGACGCCCGCCCCGCTCATCGAAACCGCACGTCTTCGACTGCGCGACTGGTCCGAGGGCGATCGCGACCTGTTCCATGAGATCAATGCCGACCGCAAGGTCATGGAATATTTTCCCTTCCGTCGCACCCGCGCCGAGTCGGACGCCCTGTTCGACCGGCTGCGGACAACAATTCTCGAAGACGGCCTCGGCTTCCACGCCGTGGCGCTGAAGAACAATGACGAGGCCATCGGCTTCTGCGGCCTGGCCAAGGCCGGCGTCGAACCGGTCCTGCCCGCCGGCACTGTCGAGATCGGCTGGCGTCTCGCCACCCGCTTCTGGGGCCACGGCTACATCACCGAAGCCGCCGGCGCCCTGCTCGACCACGGTTTCGCAACGCTGCAACTCCCCGAAATCGTCTCCTTCGCCGTCGCCGCCAATCGCCGTTCGGTAGCGGTCATGGAGCGCATAGGGCTGCGCCGCGATACGGCGCGCGATTTCGACCATCCGCGCGTTCCGGACGACCGGCCGGATTTGAAGCGGCATGTGCTCTATGCCATCGGCAGAGACGAATGGAAGAAGCGGCAAAGTCGCCGCTCCTGAACCAGTAACCTCATTCCATCGGCAGCGCTACGAACCGCAGATCGCCATTGGCACTGGCAATCATCAGGTTGATGTTCCGCCGCCCCTCGGTCTTCAGTTCCTTGACCTTGTCGGCGACAGCGCTCGGCGAGGTCATGAAGGTCTGGGCCGCCTCGACGATGACTTCGCCCTTCTTCAGCCCTTTCTCCGCCGCGACCGAGCCGGCCGCAACATCGGTGATCAGGATGCCCTCGACCGATTCGGCGATGCCGAAATTCTTGCGATCGTCGGACGAGATCGCGCCGAGCGTCATGCCGAGCACGCTGGCCGGCGTCTGGTCCTCTTCGCCCGGCGTCGCCTGCTCCTCCTCGTCGTCGCCGTCGTCGGGGGTGGCATCCTCATTGCCTTCGGGGGCAATGATATCGGGATCGCTGCCGGATTTGGCGTTCGCATCGGCCGTGTCGTCCAGCCGGCCGAGCGTCACCTGCAATGTCTGCTCCTTGCCGTCGCGCATGACGACGACCTCGACAGCCTTGCCAACGGGGCTTTCGGCGACGACGCGCAGCAGGTCACGCATTTCTCCGACGTCCTTGCCGTCGAATTTCAGGATGACGTCACCGGTCTTGATCGGCCCGTTTTCCACCGGCCCGCCCTTGACGATGCCGGCGACGAGCGCGCCCCGTGCCCGATCGAGGCCAAGGCTTCCGACCAGATCGTCGGTGACCGGCTGGATGCGCACGCCGAGCCAGCCGCGCCGTGTCTCGCCGAATTCGATGAGCTGTTTGACGACGTTCTCGGCCAGTTCCGTCGGCACGGCGAAGCCGATGCCGATCGAACCGCCGGAGGGCGAAATGATCGCGGTGTTGATGCCGATCACCTCGCCTTTCATGTTGAACAGCGGACCGCCGGAATTGCCTTTGTTGATCGCCGCATCCGTCTGGATGAAGTTGTCATAGGGGCCGGCATTGATGTTGCGCCCGCGCGCCGAAATGATGCCGACCGTCACCGAGCCGCCGAGGCCGAAGGGATTGCCGATCGCCATCACCCAGTCGCCGATGCGCATGACGCGGGAATCGCCGAATTTCACCGCCTTCAACGGCGCCTTCGGCTCGACCTTCAGCACGGACAGGTCGGTCTTGGTATCGGTGCCGACCAGCCGCGCCTTCAGCTTCGAGCCGCTCGGGAACACCACCTCGATATCGTCGGCGCCCTCGATGACGTGGTTGTTGGTGACGATGAAGCCGGAAGGATCGATGACGAAACCGGAGCCCAGCGAATTGACCCGGTGCGCGCCGCCGTCGCCCTTCTCGCCCTTGAAGAAATCGTCGAAGAATTCCTGGAAGGGCGAGCCCTGCGGGATACGCGGCGCGGGTCCTTCGTCGCCCTTGTCCTTGACGTTTTGCGAGGTGGCGATGTTGACGACCGAACCGAGCAGCTGATCGGCAAGATCGGCGACCGAGGCCGGGCCATTGGGCGGCGGCAGGGCTTGCGCGCGCAAAGGCGCGCTGCCCAGCGATACGGCCAGAAGCGTGGCGGCCGAAAGCAGGGCCATGGTGCGTTTCAGGGGTATCGATGCGGTCAGCGCCATCAGGCTTCCTCGAATAGTGTCTGTCTTCAGCATCGCGACAAGGCGCGGCAAAGCGTTAAGATTCCTGCCTGAAACGGCATTGTGCGGCCGGCCGGCATGATTTGCGCACACCATAGTGCAATTCTGGGAAAAGTGCGTAGCGGTTTCCAGCGCCGGCATACAAAACACCGTGTCCCGCCGGAAATCATCCCCGGTTAAATGGCGTTTTCGGGGCGGCGCGATCCGTTACGAAAAAGGGGAGCCGAAACCGGCTCCCCTGAAGATATGTCTTCGCTCAATTCGCCGGCTGGGCAGCGGCAGGCGCCGGGGGAGCCGGCGGAGCCGGCGGCGCAGGCTGCGCCGCCGGTCCATCGGCATTCCTGAAGAAGCGGAAGAATTCCGACGTCGGCGACAGCACCAGCGTCGTGTCCTGGCTGGCGAGCGACGCCGCATAGGCGCTCATCGAGCGATAGAACTCGAAGAAGCCGGGATCGCGGTTGAAGGCCTCGCCGAAGATGCGGTTGCGCTCGGCATCGCCCTGACCGCGCAGGATTTCAGCATCGCGCTGCGCCTCGGCGATCAGTTCGACCACCTGGCGATCAGCGATGGCGCGACGGCGCTGGCCTTCCTCGTTACCGCGGGCGCGGATCAGCTCGGCTTCCGCCAGACGCTCGGCCTTCATGCGCTCGTAGGTCTGCTGCGAGACTTCCTGCGTCAGGTCGGTGCGGCGGATGCGGACATCCTCGATTCGCAGGCCCAGCGATTCGGCATCGGGGCGCAGATCGTCGCCGACCTCGCCCATCATCGAGGCGCGCGCGTCCGAAAGCGCCGCCTCGAAACCGCGCAGACCGTAGACCCGGCGCAGCGAAGCGTCGAGACGGGTGCGCAGGCGCGATTCGGCCGCCTCGCGGTCACCCGATACCGTCTCGCGGAAGCGCCGCGCATCGGTGATCTTGTAGACCACGAAGGCATCGACTTCATAGAACTTGCCGCCCGAGACCTGCACGCGGATATTGTCGAGGTCGAAGCGCAGCGCCTGGTCGGAGAGATACTGCACCCGGTCGGCGTCCATGAAGGCGAAGGGCAGCTTGAAATACAGGCCCGGCGCGGTCTTGACGTCCTTGATCTGGCCGAAACGGACGACAATCGCCTGCTCGCGCTCGTTGACGACGAAAACAGAGGAATAGACGACCAGCAGCAGCGCCACGACGCCGATGAAGATGGCGGGAATACGGTTCGACATTACTGCGCCCCCTTCGCCTGGGTCTGCGAACGGCCAAGCTCGTTCAGCGGCAGATAGGGCACGACGCCCGGCTGCTCGTCGAGGATGACCTTCTTGGAGGCCTTCAGAACATTTTCCATGGTTTCGAGGAAGATGCGCTTGCGGGTCACTTCCGGCGCCTTGGAATACTGGTCGTAGATGGCGATGAAACGCTGTGCCTCACCTTCCGCTTCCTTCACCACGCGGTCCTTGTAGGCGGCGGCTTCTTCGCGATTCTGCGCCGCCTGGCCGCGAGCCTGGCCGAGCTTCTGGTTGGCATACTGGTTGGCTTCCTCGACGAAGCGGTCTTCGTCCTGCTCGGCGCGCTGCACTTCGTCGAAGGCATCGGCAACCTCGCGCGGCGGCGCCGCATCCTCGATCGCCACCGCATTGACCGAAATGCCGGAACCGTAATGGTCCATGGTCGTCTGGATGGTGTTCTTGACGTCGGCGGCGATCTGCTGGCGATTGTCGCGGAAGATGTCCTGCGCCGGGCGCCGGCCGACCACCTCGCGCATGGCGCTTTCGGCAACCTGCTGCAGGGTTTCGGTCGGGCTTTCCAGATTGAAGAGGTAGGCGCGCGGATCGGAAACGGTGAACAGCACGGAGAACTGCACGTTGACGATGTTCTGGTCGCCCGAAAGCATCAGCCCGGCCGTGGAGGAAGACGATGCCTTGGAGCCGATATTCTGCTGCTGCTCGGTGACCTTCACGATCTCGACCGTTTCCAGCGGCCAGAAATGGAAGTGCAGGCCGGGCATGGAGATCTCGTCCTTGGGCTTGCCGAAGCGCAACTCGACGCCGCGCTCATCCGGCTGCACGGTGTAGATCGACTGGATCAGCCAGAAGACCGCCACCACCAGGAGAATAATCGCCACGACGCCGCCATTGAAACCACCGGGAACGACATTCCTGAGCTGGTCCTGACCGCGCCGGATGATGTCTTCCAGATCCGGCGGCCCGCCGTTTCCGCCGCCACCGCCGCGCGGGCGGTTCGGCCCCTGCCCCCATGGCCCCTGATTATTGCCGCCGCCGCCCCAAGGGCCGCCGCCGCCATTCTGATTGCTCCAGGGCATCAAAACCTCTTCTCAAAGATTGCACCGCATCGGCCGAGCGGCGATGCGTTTCCCAACCCTTATAGGTACCACGCCAGCGCCTTTCAACGCAGCCACCGGAACTTGGCGGCAATTAACGGAAAATAGTTGATTTTCAAGCGCCGCGTCTTTGATAGACCGCAAAACGGCTGGCATAGGTATCCCGCTCGCCAGCCGGCACGATCTCTTCCGAAACCTTGTGCCACAAGGCCGGGTCGATTGCGGGAAACCGCGTATCGCCCTCGACCTCGGCCGCGACATGGGTCACGTAGAGCACATCGGCGCTGTCGATCGATTGCGCATAGATATTGCCGCCGCCGATGATCGCCACCTCCCCAGCCCCGTCGCGCATCGCAAGCGTTCCGCCCCGCTCCAGCGCGGTGGCGATGTCATGCACCACCTCGACGCCCTCGAAACGGTAGCCGGGATCGCGGGTGACGACGATGTTCGGTCGGCCCGGCAGCGGACGGCCGATCGATTCCAGCGTCTTGCGGCCCATGATGACCGGCTTGCCGAGGGTCAGCGCCTTGAAGCGCTTGAGGTCGGTCGAAAGCTTCCACGGCAGGTCGCCGTCGCGCCCGATGACGCCGTTTTCCGAAACGGCGACGACGATGCTGATCTCGGGCCGCTTCTCCGTTCCGCTCATACCGCCACCGGCGCGCGGATAGCGGAATCGGCATGGTAGCCTTCCAGCGTAAAGTCCTCATAGGTAAAGGAAAACAGATCCTTCACATCCGGATTGATGCGCATCACCGGCAGCTTGTGCGGCTCACGCGAAAGCTGCAGCTTCGCCTGCTCGAAATGATTGCTGTAGATGTGGGCATCGCCGAAGGTATGGACGAAATCGCCGGGCTTCAGCCCTGTCACCTGCGCCACCATCATCGTCAACAGCGCGTAAGACGCGATGTTGAAAGGCACGCCGAGGAAGATGTCGGCGGAGCGCTGGTAGAGCTGGCAGGAGAGCCTGCCGTCGGCGACATAGAACTGGAACAGGCAATGGCACGGCGGCAGCGCCATCTCGTCGACTTCGGCCGGGTTCCAGGCGGAAACGATGTGGCGGCGCGAATTGGGGTTGGTCTTGATACTTTCCACCAGATTGGCGATCTGGTCGATCTGGCGCCCGTCCGGGGCCGGCCAGGAACGCCATTGCGCGCCATAGACCGGACCGAGGTCACCGTTCTCGTCGGCCCATTCGTCCCAGATGGAAACACCGTTTTCCTTGAGATAGGCGATATTGGTGTCGCCCTTCAGGAACCACAAGAGCTCATGGATGATCGAGCGCAGGTGCAGCTTCTTGGTGGTCAGCACCGGAAATCCTTCAGCGAGATCGAACCGCATCTGGTATCCGAAGACGGAGCGCGTGCCGGTGCCGGTACGGTCGCCGCGATCGGAACCGTTTTCCATCACATGCCGGAGGAAATCGAGATATTGCTTCATGATTGGCGCGCCGCGTTTCGAGTCTGGGCCGGGAGTTTACTCCCACGCGCCACCCGATCCAACCGGTGAATGCCGCTATCCCCGGCTTTTGCCGGGAATAGCCTTTCGCCCCTTGAAAGGCTCAGAGGGAGTCGAGCTTGCCCAGTTCCTTGGCGACCAGGTAATAGAAGGTGACGCGCGACTTGGAACGGTCGCCGGCCATGGCCTTGGCGGTGGCCTCGATGGCCTTGTCGGCGGCGTCGCCACCGACGCTGAGCTTCTTCTCGCACCACTTTTCCTTGACGCGGGCGAGTTCGGACGGGTCGGAGGCTGAGACCAGCGACGAATCGCGATTGCGCAGGGCGATGCCGAGATGGCGGACGATCTTCTGGACCGCCGCCTCGTCGGCGCCAGCGTCGTATTTCTTCACGTCTGCGAGATAGTCGGTCGTCATGTCCTGTCCTTCCTCCGTCCGGAGCGCTTGAGGTTGCTACCGCCGCGAGAATGGGTCAAGCGTCTCGCCCCGTCAAGCGCTGACAAAATCATCATCCGCCCCCTTTCATTGCCGCCCGGAAAGACCTATATGACGAGGTGCCGGTCTTCGGATCGGCTATGGCAATAAACGGTCGGTGTAATAAACCTATTGGACCCGGGGGCGGTACCCGGCGCCTCCACCAGGAACCGGCGGCCCCTCTTTCGGGAAGGCCGGCTGCTGATGGGGGCGAAACAGGATCGACAAGGGCGTAAAGATCGAACTTTTGCTCGGCATGATACCGCCGTTATCGGGTCACAAGTGTAGTTGCAAACGACAACAACGCTAAGGGTTATGCTCTCGCTGCCTAATGGCGGTGCGGGAAACCCGACCTAAGTCCTTACGGTTAGCCCCGTAAGGCGGGGTCCGAAGGCACCTGGCAACAGAAGCCTTCACCTTCTCTGTCCGCCGGAAATTATGTATTATGGCCGCAATCGTGCCGAAGGGGTTCCCCATCGCGGCTCGACATGGCATATAGCCTTGAATTCACGAGGAATACAGAAAGACAGGACAAGATGGGGCAGGACCACATCCGTTACGACATTCTGGCGCAGGATGCCCTTCGCGGTGTCATCCGCAAGGTTTTGGCCGAAGTGGCTGCGACCGGGCGCCTGCCGGGCGACCATCATTTCTTCATCACCTTTCTGACCGGCGCGCCGGGCGTGCGCATTTCCCAGCACCTGAAGGCCAAGTATGCCGAGCAGATGACCATCGTCATCCAGCACCAGTTCTGGGACATGAAGGTGACCGACGTCGGTTTCGAGATCGGCCTGTCTTTCTCGGACACGCCGGAAAAGCTGGTCATCCCCTACAACGCCATCCGTGGCTTCTATGACCCCTCGGTGAATTTCGAACTGGAATTCGATGTGCCGCTGGTCGAGGAAGAGGATGCGGGCTCTGCCGAGATCACCGCCTATCCCGTCGCGACGGAAGAAGCCAAGGCCAAGCCCGAGACGGACGAGGAGAAGAAGCCCGGCTCCGTCGTCTCGCTCGATTCCTTCCGCAAGAAGCAGTAAGCGAAAGGCGGACGTGTCTTGACCGGCGATGTCGTCAACCTCCGCCAGTTCCGCAAGCAGAAGGACCGGCAGGACAAGGACCGGAAAGCCGAGCAGAACCGCCTGCAATACGGCCGCACCAAGGCCGAAAAAAACCTGACCAATGCCCTGAACGAAAAAGCCGCAAAGCAGCTCGATCAGGGCAGGCTGGAACGGACGCCGCCCGAAGACGATTGACCCGGTGGCGCCGGCTTACGGCGTCATCCGCTCCTCCTCGCGGGTCCAACCCCTGATGATCCGAAAACATTCCATCACCCTCCACGGCCACCGCACCAGCTTCACGCTGGAAGACGCGTTCTGGGACGAGTTGAAAGGCATCGCTGCGACACGACGCATGCCGCTGGCCAGATTGCTTGCCGAAATCGATGACGGCCGCGCCGAGGACAGCAACCTGTCTTCGGCGCTACGCGTCCATGTGCTGCACTGGCTGAAGCGCCAGGCCCAGGCCGATCACTGAATTTTCGGCAGGACGTCGAAATTGAGGGGCGGCGTGTTGCCGTTCGCACCGCCGGAACCGGCATCGGGCGTGGCCGCCGGCGCCTGCTGCTGCAACTTCTGCTGTTCCTGAAGGCGGCGCTCGGCCTCCGCCTTTTCCTGGGCTGCCTTTGCCAGGGCCTCGCGGCGCAGGCGCTCGGCCTCCCGCGCCAGTTGCCGCAGGCGGATTTCCTCGGCCCGGCGCATCTGCTCTTCCGCTGCCGCGCGCTCGCGCGCCGCCTGGCGTTCGTCGGCACGATATTTGTAGAGCGCGACTTCGCGGCGCAGCCGCTGCTTTTCCAGCACGTTCGATTGCAGCCGCTCGACGCGGCGGCGCTCACGCTCGAAGGCGCGCAGCGACAGGAACCCGCTGAGATCGGCGGCATCGATGGTGCGCTGTGGCGCGGCGATGGGGCCGGCATAATTCAGGGTGATCCCCGGCTCGGCCCCCGACAGCGCCTCCGCGCCCGGATTGAAGGCGACGGCCACACCCGCCTGCAGGCTCTCGCCGGCAAGATCGATTGCCGCATCCGCCGATAGCTGCGCCTGATCGGTCGCGACCGCGACATTCTGGGCTCTGACGATGCCGGAGGTGAGGTTGAACGGCACGACGAAGGGCGGCAGTTCCGTCTCGCCCTGGTCGAGCGCGGCAATCGCCGGCGGCAAGATGCGCTCCTGCGTCAGTTCGCCCTGCATGGCATCGACCGCGGGAATGAGCATCGGCAGCACCGCGAGATTCAGCCCGTTGATCCTGGTGCCGTTGAAACCGAGTTCGCCGGAGCCGCTGGCCGAGCCGAACAGATCGGCGACCGACTTGCCGGTGGCTTCCGCCGACATTTCCAGCCGGAATTTTCCGCTCGCCACGGGGCTGCCGGCATATTGCCAGACGATGGCCGCCGTATCGCCATCGGCCACCGCAAGCTGGGTTTGCAGGAAGCCGTTGCCATTGGCATTGCCGAGCGACAGGCGGCCGCTGAGCTTACCACCGCTCCAGTTGCCCTGAATATCGTCAAGCGTCACCTGCTCGCCATTGAAGCCGAGATTGGCGGTGAAATCCCGGATCGGTCCGAACAGTCCGGGCGAGACCGACTGCACCGCGACCTTGGCGGCGATGCTGAGACCGCCGACCAGCTTCGGCAGCGGCGTCGCCGCATACCGGCTGGTCGCGGCGTCGACGAGCGGGCCATAGACCAGTTCAGCCAGAGTGCCCAGATCGGCGGTGGCAAGCTTGAGATCGGCCGAGGCAGTGAACGACGGCGCGTCGCGCGTCACCGACACGCCGCCATTGATGGTATTGCCGCCAGCGGAAATCGCGAGATTCTGGAAGTCCACCTTGGCGGCATCGATGGCGAGGTCCGCAGTCGCCTTCAACGGCAGGCCGGTGCCGATCTGCGGCAGCGGCAGAGCGTTCATGATCAGATAGGGCTCGATATCGGCGCTTTCGAGCGTCAGCTTCATCTGCCCGGCAAGGAAATTCGCAGCCGAGAGATCCACCTTGCCGCCAGCGCTGAACGCCGTCTGCTGGGTGTTGAAGGTGACGGTCGTATCGGCCGAAGTCCCGTCGTCGCTCTTGACGCGTACGGCCAGCACGCCGTTGCTGTCGGCCTCCAGCGGCAGCGGCTCGAAGCCGGCCTGGCCGAACAGGATCGAGGTCACGGGGTTTTCCAGTGTCGCATCGAAGCCGATGGCGCTGGTCTTGCTCATCAGATCGGCAAGGCGGAAATCGAGGTTGACGCGGCTGCCATTGGTGACGCCAGCCATCTTGACGCTCAGGCCGCTGCCGTCGTCGCCGCCGAGCGCCAGCGTCAGCTTCAGGTCGGAATTGGCAAACCAGGCGGCATTGCGCACCAGCCGGTCGATGGCCGGATGCGGCGGCAGGTGCTGGCGCAGCATCGTCAGGAACGGCCCGGGATCGAAAGCCTGGAAGGTCATCCGCCCCGTGCCCGTATATTTGGCAAGCGTGCCCTCTGCCCGGCCGATCGCCGTCAGCGCCGCGCCCGCCAGATTGCCGACCGTCAGCCGCTCGAGCGACAAGGCGCCATCGGCAACGGTGAAGACGGTATCGACATTTTCCGCCTCGACACCGAAGGCGATGAATTTCGAGGCCTTGAGCTGGGCGGCGATGCGATGGTCGAGCAGGCCGCTATCGGCCTCCTGGCCGGCGACGATGCCGGCGATGGCGCGCAATACGTCGAAATCGATCGTGTTGCCGTTGAGGTCCATCGAGATGCTGGGCGCCTGCTTGTCGAGCGCCTGCCGTTCCAGACGACCGTGCAGGATATCCTGGCCCGCGATGAATTCCAGCCGCTCGAAGCGCTGCAGTTCCGGCGTCAGGCTGACCAGCGCCGAAAATCCGACGCTTTTCAGTTTCCGGATCGCCGGATCGACATTGCCCGACAGCCAACTCGCAAGTCCCGAAGGCTGATTGGAAGCGACGAGCATCTCGCCACTGAAGGCCGCCTCGGACCCTAGCGAAAGCATGCCCTTGGCTTCGATCTGGGTTCGGCCCGGCAGGGTGGCGACGGCATTGTCGACCGCCCAGCCATCGCCGGCCGGGCGCACGTCCAGCTTCACGTCGCGGATGGTGGTATCGCCGATGACGATGGCCGGCAGGCGCAGATTGGCCTTGCCCGGCACCTGCGGCACGGGAACGGCCGCCAGCGTCTCCATGAACAGGCCCAGCCGCTCCTTGGCGGAAATCGAGGCATTGCGGCCCGTCTTGCCACGCTCGCCCTGATTGCCGAAGCGGTTGACGTCGATCTGCTGGCCCTCGGCGGTCAGCAGGAATTGCGCCTGCTTGCCTGTGTCGAGCGTCGCCTCGCCGGTAATGACGTAAGGGTCGTCAAGCGCGCCGACTTCCATGCGATAGGCCGGAACGCGCATGCTTTCATTGGTCAGTTCGAAGGAGCCGGTCAGGCGCGGCGGCGGCGTATCGGCCTTGTCGCGCTTGACCGCCGCTGCCTTTGACGTCGCCGACATGGAAAACGCGCCCTGATAGATCGGCCGGCTGTCGACCAGCTTCAATTCGCCGTCCAGCTCGATTTCGAAGGGCCGCGTCTGCGGCATGATCTTCGATTTCAGCCGCATGCCGGCGGCCCCCGGCTCCGGCTGGCCGCTCACCAGCGAGAACGCGCCCTTTTCGCCGTCCAGCGCGGCATTGCCCTCGATGCGCCACGGCCCAGCCAGCGATTTCGCCGACATTTCAGCAGAGAGATCGGAAATCAGGCGCGTACGCCCGGACTGATCGTCGATGAATTCGACCCGGCCGCCGGTAACATGCACGTTTTCGAGAACGACCGAGCGCGCCGGAATATCGGCGCGGCTGCCGCGCATCCAGTCCAGCGTGCCGTCCTTCAGCAGGCGCACGCGCGCCACCGGCTCCTCGATGCGCATGTCGAAGATCAATGCTTCGCCGGAGAGAAAGGGCGCAAGCTCGGCATCCATGGAAAAACGCTCGACGCGCACCAGCGGCGTGCCGTCCGCTTCCTGGCCGACGCGAACGTCATGCAGGGTCACCGACGGAAATGGCAGCAGCCGGGCATCGACGGCGCCATGCACGACCACCTTCTTGCCGATGATTCGGCTGGCCTGCGCCTCAAAATCCTTGCGGAAATCGGTCCAGTCCACGAAGAGCGGCGCCAATAGCGCTGAAAACAGCACCACGACCAGCAAGCCGCCCAGAAAAACCAGAATCCGCCCTACCACCGCATCCTTACTCCGCTGCGCCCCCCGCAGGCTTTCGCGCACATGCCGCCGCTTCGCCGACACCTTAGAGGGTTTCCGCTCTTCTTCGAAAGGCGAAAACGCTCTACGTCCTTGCAATACGCATTTCCGAACGGAAAACCGCTATCCACTTTTCCTGAAAATGCTTTACCGGCAAAGCGCCGCGCACCAAAGCATGGTTTCAATCAAGATGGAAGATTTTTCCGGGGTTGAAGATATTGTCGGGATCGAGCGCACGCTTGACCTGGCGCATGAGATCGACGGCGCCGCCAAGTTCGCGTTCCAAATAGGGAATCTTGCCCTGGCCGATGCCATGCTCGCCGGTGCAGGTGCCGTCCATGGCCAGCGCTCGCGTGTTCAGCCGGGCGACGAAGGCTTCGGCCTTGGCAAGCTCGGCCGGGTCGGTATCGTCGATCACCAGGCTGACATGGAAATTGCCGTCGCCGGCATGGCCGACGATCGGACCGGTCAGGCCATGGGCGTTGATGTCGTCCTCGGTCTCGGCGACGCAATCGGCAAAACGCGAGATCGGCACGCAGACATCGGTGGCGATGACATTGCAGCCGGAGCGAAGGCTCTTGGCGGAGAAATAGACGTCATGGCGCGCCTTCCAGAGTTTCGCCCGCGCCTGCGGATCGCTGGTCCAGTCGAACGCACCGCCGCCGCATTCGGCGACGACGGCGGAGAATTCCTCAGATTGCAGCTTCACGCTGTCCTCGCTGCCATGGAATTCCACGAACAGCGTCGGCTGCTCGATCAACGACAAGCCGGAATAGGCGTTGCAGGCGCGGATCTGCAGCGCATTGACCAGTTCGATCCGGGCCACGGGAATCCCGAGCTGGATGGTCATGATGACGGCATTGGAGGCATCGCGCAGCGTCGGAAAACCGCACACACCGCCGGCGATGACGGCCGGAATGCCCTGCAGGCGCAGCGTCACCGAGGTCAGGACACCGAGCGTGCCTTCGGCGCCGACGAAGAGCCGCGTCAGGTCATAGCCGGCCGAGGATTTTCGCGCCCGCCGGGCGGTGCGGATTTCTTCGCCGCTGGCGGTCACGGCGGTTACCGAGAGTACATTGTCCTTCATCGTGCCGTAGCGCACGGCATTGGTGCCGGAGGCACGCGTCGAGGCCATTCCGCCGATCGAGGCGTTGGCGCCGGGATCGATGGGAAAGAACAGGCCGGTGTCGCGCAGATGGACATTGAGCTGCTCACGGGTGACGCCGGGCTCGACGGTGCAGTCGAGATCCTCCGCATTGACCGAGAGAATGCGATTCATCTTCGAGAAATCGATGGAGATGCCGCCGGAGGGCGCATTCACCTGTCCCTCAAGCGAAGAACCGGTGCCGAAGGGAATGACCGGCACCTTCAGGGCGGCGCAGCAGCGCACCACCTCTTTCACGTCATCGGCGCTTTCGGCGAAGACGACGCCATCGGGAAGCTGCGGGGGAATATAGGTCAGCGTATGCGCATGCTGGTGTCGTATCGCCTCGCCGGTCTGGAAACGCTCGCCGAACTGCGCCTTCAGCTTCTCCATTGCCCGGGCGATACCCTCTTCGTTGCGCGTGCCCGCGCGCAGATCCTGCAGCGCCATGTGAACCTCTCCCCTGATAACATGATGAAAATCCCGGCGCATCGGCTGCGCCGGGATGAAGCGGACCGGTGGCGATCAGCCCTGAGTGATCGGGGCGATGGTGATTTCCACGCGCCGGTTCTGGGCCCGGCCGGCGGCGCTGGCGTTCGAGGCGATGGGCTGGCTGGGACCGAAGCCCATGGCCGAGACGCGGCGCTGGTCGATGCCCTGGTCGCCGAGATAGTTGGCGACGGAATAGGCACGGCGCTGCGACAGATCCTGGTTATGCGCGAGGCTGCCGGTCGAATCGGTATGGCCGTTGACGTCGATCAGCGTGCGGTTGAACTTGCGCAGCACGACGGCGACCGAATTCAGCGTCGGGAAGAAGGCCGGGCTGATCGCATCCTGATCGGTGGCGAAGGTGATGTTGGAAGGCATGTTGAGAATGATGCGGTCGCCGGCGCGGGTCACCGAAATGCCGGTGCCCTGAAGCTGGGCGCGCAGTTCCGCTTCCTGGCTGTCCATGTAATTGCCGATGGCGCCGCCGGCCAGGGCGCCGATGCCGGCGCCGATCAGCGCCGCATTGCGCCGCCCGACCGGCGAACCGCCGACGGCAAGGCCGCCGAGCGCGCCGAGACCGGCGCCGATCATCGCGCCGCCGGCGGTGTTCGATACCTTCTGTTCGCCGGTATAGGGATCGGTCGTGGTGCAACCGGACAGATAGACCGCCGCAACGCCAACAATGGCCAGTTTCTTCAGCATCGGTAAGCCTGCTCCTTTGAGAGTCGAATTCAAAACCCTCATAGCATGAATCGCGGCAAATTCATGGGGGAGCGGCAAAATGCCGGACCGCCGTTTTATTCGGCGGCCGCGGCTGGCATTTCCGCATCATTGGCCGCCGTCGTCAGGCGCCCGGCATGGGCCATTTCGGCATGCAGGCGCTGCTCCTCGTCGGCATGCGGCTTGGCGAAACGGGCAATCAGCAGATAGGCGACCGGGGTGACGAACAGGGTCACCAGCGTCGCCATGCCGAGCCCGCCGACGATCACCCAGCCCAGCGCATTGCGCGCCTCGGCCCCCGCTCCATGGGCGAAGACCAGCGGCACACCGCCGAGAATGGTGGCGATCATCGTCATCATCACCGGCCGCAGGCGGATCGAGCAGGCCTTTTCGATGGCGACACGCACGCCCTCGCCATGGTCGCGAAGCTGGTTGGCGAATTCGACGATCAGGATGCCGTTCTTCGCCATGACCCCGACCAGCAGCACGAGGCCGATCTGGCTATAGATATTGAGGCTCGATCCGGTCAGCACCAGCGCAAAGACGGCGCAGGCCAGCCCCAGCGGCACCGTCGTCATGATGATGATCGAGCTCAGCACGCTTTCGAACTGCGCCGCCAGCACCAGAAAGATGATGGCGATGGCGAAGCCGAAGGTCAGCAGCATGCTGGAGGAATTGTCCTGCAGCGTCGCCGCCTCCGCCAGCGGCAGGATGCGCGCCCCCGGCGGCAACAACGGCGCGGCGATGCGTTGTGCTTCGGCCAGTGCGTCGCCAAGCGCCAGCCCCGGCGCCAGGTCGGCGGTGATCGCCACCGACGACAATTGCTGCTCGCGGGTCAATTGCGGCGCGACGGCGCGTTCATCGAGCGAGGCGATGGTTGCCATCGGCACGATCTTGCCGTCGCCGGTCTTGACGAACAGATTTTCGAGATCGGTCGGATCGTCGATCGGCCGTGTATTGGAGGTCAGAAGCACCGGATAGGCCTCGCCGTCCACATAGACGTCGACCACCGAGCGGCTGTCGAGCAGCGACTGGATGGCGGTGGACAGGCCGGCGATGTTGACGCCCATGTCGGAGGCGCGCTCGCGGTCGATGGCGACCGAAAGCTGGGCCTGCGTCGGCTCATTGGTCAGGCGCGGCTGGCTGAAGCTGGCGTTCTCGTCCATCGCCTGCACGACCTTCTGCGCAGCGGCTGTCAGCTTCTCGTTGTCGCTGCCGAGAATGGCGAATTGCAGGCCGCTGCCGGCGCCGCGAATGCGCAGGCTGTTGGACTGGATGACGTTGACGCGCAGACCCGGCACCCGCGCCGTGGCGGCATTGATGTCGGAGACGATGTCGTTCTGGCTGCGCTCGCGCGCATCCCAGGGGGCCAGCGTCAGCACCATGAAGCCGTTATTCGACTGGTTGTTCATGCCCGAGATCGAATAGACGTTGCGGATTTCGCCAGAAGCGCGCAACGGCTCCAACCCTTCCTCCACGCGCTGCATCTGGTCCTGCGTATAGGCGAGGCTGACGCCCTGCGGCGCCGTCACCCGCAGCATGACCATGGCGCGGTCCTCGCGCGGGGTCAGTTCGCTGGTCACCATGGTGAAGGCCAGCACCGCCGCGACAGCGAACACTCCACCGACGGCGATCACCACCACCGGCGCGTTGAGGCAGGCGCGCAGCAGGCGCAGATAGATGTCGGAGAACCGATCCCCGATCCAGCCGAGAACGCCATGATGCTCGACCATCTCCTTGGTCAGCATGCGCGAGGCGAGCATGGGACAGAGCGTCAGCGCCACGATCGACGACAGGCCGACGGAAAAGGCGAGCACGAAGCCGAATTCGCGAAACAGCCCGCCCACCTGCCCCGGCAGGAAGGACAGCGGAATGAAGACAGCCGCCAGCGTCGCCGTCGTCGCGATCACCGCGAAGAAGACCTCGCGCGTGCCGAGAACGGCTGCGGCGCGCGGCTGCAATCCCTGCCCGCGCCGCCGCACGATGTTTTCCAGCACCACGATGGCGTCATCGACCACGAGCCCGGTCGCCAGCACGATGGCGAGCAGCGTCAGGATGTTGATCGAAAACCCCATCAGATAGGTGGCGGCGATCGTGCCGATCAGCGCCACCGGCATGGTGATCGCCGGAATGATCGTCGCCCGCCAATCGCGCAGGAAGAGATAGATGACGACCACGACGATGATCGCCGAGAGGATCAACGCCAGCTCCACCTCATGGATCGCACCCTCGATGAAGGCGGCGTCATCGCTGGTAATGGCGATATGGACGCCCTGCGGCACGGCGGCGGAGAGTTCGTCGACGGCGGCGCGCACGCCGGTTGAAATATCGAGCGTATTCGATTGCGCCTGGCGGATGATGCCGAGGCCGATGCCGGTAACGCCGTTGGAGCGCAGCGCCGTCGTGCCGTCACGCGGGCCGAGCATCACGCTGGCGACATCGCCGAGCCGCACCCGGTTCTGGATGATGAGGTTTTCGAAATCCTGCGGCTTGGTGAGGTTGGCGGTGGCGCGCACGACGATATCCTGGGTCGTGCTCGTGATCGAGCCGGCCGGCACATCCATGGAGGCGGTCTGCAACATGGTCGAGAGGTCGGCGACCGTCAGCCCGCGGCTGGCCAGCGCCGTCTGGTCGATATCGACACGAAAAACCTTTTCCTGGTCACCATAGAGCTGGACGTCGGCGACGCCGTCGACGGCGGCGAGACGGTCGGAGATCTGCTTGTCGACGAGTTGCGTCAGATCGTCCATGCTGAGCGTATCGGAGGTGACCGCAAGCCGCATGACCGGCTGCGAATCGGCATCGGCCTTGACGATCTGCGGCGCATCGACATTGTCGGGCAGTTGCGACTGGATGCGGCCGATGGCGTCGCGCACATCGCTGGCGGCGACCGCCAGATCGGTCTTGTCGGTGAATTCCAGCGTCACGCGACTGGAGCCGAAGGAGGACGAGGAGGAAATCGATTTCAGCCCGCTGACCCGGGCGACGCCGCCCTCGATGATGCGGGTGATCTGCTGGTCGATGGTCTGGGGTGCGGCGCCGTCCAGCGTGGTGCGCACGGTGATGACCGGCTGGTCGGTATCCGGCAACTCGCGCACCTCGATGCCGAACCACGCGGCAAGGCCTGCGACGACCATCAGCGTGTTGAACACCAGCGCCAGGATCGGGCGGCGGATGAACAGGGCGGTGAATCCCCCGGATTTTCCTTCCGTCGAGGCGCTCATGGGGTAGCCTCCGCCTGCTGGTCGGACGGCTGGCCGGAAATGCGCACACCGCCATTCTCGCGAATGCGCAGCAGGCCTTCAATGGCAATGTTCTCACCGCTCCTGAGATCGGCCTGCACCAGAACCGCTTCCGGATTGCGCTGGACGATGCCGACCCGGACCTTCTCCGCCTTGGCATCGGCGACGCGCCAGACATAGGAGCCTTGCGAATCCCACTGCACCGACAGTGGATCGACGGCCGGATAGCTCTGTCCGGCAAACTTCATGGCGACAGCGAAGGACATGCCCGAGCGCAGCCGGTCGTCGCCGTTGTCGATACGGGCGCGGACGCGGAAAGTGCGGCTGGCCGGATCGACGCGGTTGTCGATGGCATCGACCACGCCGTGGAAGATCTCGCCGCGATGGGCGATGGCGCTGGCCTCGACCGCGCCGCCAAGCGCGATCTGGCTGATGAATCGCTCCGGCGCCCAGAAATCGACGAGGATCTCCGAACGGTCGTCGAGACCGACCAGCGTCGTCGCGCTCGTGACATTGTCACCGATGCTGACCGGCACGATGCCGACGATGCCGTCAAAAGGCGCAGTGACAGTGCGGCGCTTGAGGTTGAACTCGGCCGTCTCGAGCGCCAGCTTCGCGGTATCGCGAGCGATCTCGGCATTGGAGACGTCGAGGCGCGAGACGGTCGACTTGATGTTCTGATAGATCTTCAGCTTTTCTTCGGCATTCTTCAGCGCCACGCGCGCCTGGTCGCGGGCGATCACCTGCTCGTCGCTGTCGAGGCGCATAAGCACCTGCCCCTGGCTGACCTTGTCGCCGGACTTGATGCCGATCTCGACGATGGTGCCGGAGACCTGCGGCGTCACCGTCACCGAGCGGATCGCCTCGCCGCTGCCGATGGCGTTCAGCCGGTCATTGACGATGCCCTGGCTCACCCTGCGCACGACCACCAGCGGCGTGCGGTCATCGCCATGCGCCTTCTGGCCGGCGCCGCCGGTTGCCGCCTCGGGCTTTTCCCGCGGCGCGACGGCGGCGATCATCGCTTTCGGCAGGCCGAGCTTTTCCAGCGTCGCAGCCGAACCCGGCGCGAGCCAGACCCAGGCGAGAACCCCGCAACAGAGGACGACGATGCTGGTCAGAAGCTGTTTCCAGATATGCATTCAATTCTCCAAGCTTCCGCGACCGGAAGAAACAGGCAAAGGACGGTCGCGGCAATAGCAGCGTATTATGGTGCCGGAATGATAGACGGCAAAGCAAGGGCTGTCGCCTTACGGAATTGTAATGTCGTCACGACTTGAAATCGGCCTGCGTCATCGCATCAAGTTTGCGTGAAGTCGCCCGCCAGCCAGACATGGTGTTTCGCCTTCGATCTTCGCGCCGTTATCGGGCATTACGGAATGAAAGAAGAACATGCGTTCTGGCCTTTCGGAACCGAATCACTACATTACGCCGCATGACCAACGGTTTTGACGATATTCCCTTCTTCGACGAGGAGCCGGACGCACCGCCACCGCCGCGCAAGGCAGCGCCTGCTCAGGGCGTCGGCACGCCGAGCGGCATCGCCGCGCGCGCCATGGCGGCGCGCGAACCGGCGCGCCCGCAGGGCGCCTATCTCTCCGGCCTCAATCCCGAGCAGCGCCGCGCCGTCGAGACCATGGACGGCCCGGTGCTGGTGCTGGCGGGTGCGGGCACCGGCAAGACGCGGGTGCTGACCACCCGCATCGCCCATATCCTCGCGACCGGCAGCGCCTACCCTTCCCAGATCCTCGCCGTCACCTTCACCAACAAGGCGGCGCGCGAGATGAAGGAGCGCATCGGCGTGCTCGTCGGCGAGATGGTCGAGGGCATGCCCTGGCTCGGCACCTTCCACTCCATCGGCGTCAAGCTCTTGCGCCGCCATGCCGAACTGGTGGGCCTCAGCTCCGATTTCACCATTCTCGATACAGACGACGTCATCCGCCTCATCAAGCAGCTCATCCAGGCCGAGGGGCTGGACGACAAGCGCTGGCCGGCGCGCCAGTTCGCCGGCATGATCGACGGCTGGAAGAACAAGGGGCTCGGCCCCGCCGATATTCCCGAGGGCGACGCCCGCGCCTTCGCCAACGGCAAGGGCCGCGAGCTGTATTTCGCCTATCAGGCGCGGCTGAAGACGCTGAACGCCTGCGATTTCGGCGACCTGCTGATGCATCCGATCCATATCTTCCGCACCTATCCCGACGTGCTGAAGGATTATCACAAGCGCTTCCGCTACATTCTCGTCGACGAGTATCAGGACACCAACACCGCGCAATACATGTGGCTACGCCTGTTGGCGCAGCGGCCCAAGGGCGTGCCGCAGAATGTCTGCTGCGTCGGCGACGACGACCAGTCGATCTATGGCTGGCGCGGCGCGGAGGTGGACAACATCTTGCGTTTCGAGAAGGACTTTCCGGGCGCTGCCGTCATCAAGCTGGAGCGCAATTATCGCTCCACCGCCCATATCCTCGGCGCGGCCGGCCATCTGATCGCCCATAACGAGGGCCGCCTCGGCAAGACGCTGTTCACCGACCGCCTCGACGAGGGCGACGACAAGGTGATCGTCCACGCCGCCTGGGATTCGGAGGAAGAGGCCCGCGCCGTCGGCGAGGAGATCGAGCAGCTTCACCGCAAGCAGCACAATCTCAACGACATGGCGATCCTCGTGCGCGCCTCCTTCCAGATGCGCGAATTCGAAGACCGGTTCGTGACGCTCGGGCTGAATTACCGCGTCATCGGCGGTCCACGCTTTTACGAGCGGCAGGAAATCCGCGACGCCATGGCCTATTTCCGCCTCGTCTGCCAGCCGGCCGACGACCTGGCGCTGGAGCGGATCATCAACACGCCGAAGCGCGGCCTTGGCGATGCCGCCGTGCGCGCCGTCCACGACCATGCCCGCAAGCGCGGCGTGCCGATGCTTGCCGCCGCTGGCGAGCTGATGGACACGGACGAGATGAAGCCGAAGCCGCGCAAGGCGCTGTTCGATGTCGTCACCGATTTCCGCCGCTGGCAGGGCCTGCTCGAAACCACCTCGCATACCGAACTCGCCGAGCAGATCCTCGACGAGAGCGGCTACACCGCCATGTGGCAGAACGACAAATCGGCGGAAGCGCCGGGGCGGCTGGAAAACCTCAAGGAACTCATCCGCTCCATGGAGGCCTTCGAGAGCATGCGCGGCTTCCTCGAACACGTCTCGCTGGTCATGGATGCCGAGCAGAACGAGAATCTCGACGCCGTCTCGATCATGACCCTGCATTCGGCCAAGGGGCTGGAATTCGACACCGTCTTCCTGCCCGGCTGGGAGGAAGGCCTGTTTCCGCATCAGCGGGCGCTGGACGAAGGCGGCCGCGCCGGGCTGGAGGAAGAGCGCCGCCTCGCCTATGTCGGCCTGACGCGCGCCAAGCGCCGCTGCCACATCTGGTTCGTCTCCAACCGGCGCATCCATGGCCTGTGGCAATCCACCCTGCCCTCGCGTTTCCTCGACGAACTGCCACCCGCCCATGTCGACGTCGCCGCCGGCGATACCTCCTATGGCGGCTATGGCGGACGCGGCGGTTACGGCCAGTCGCGTTTCGACAAGGCCGATCCGTTCAGCAATTCCTATTCGACGCCGGGCTGGAAACGGGCGCAGGCCAACCGCTCCGAGGCCACCCGCGACAATTGGGGTACGCGCTCCGGCCATGCGGTCGAACGGATCGGCTATGGCGAAAGCGGCCCGCGCGGCCGCACCATCGAAGGCGAACTGGTCGCCAAGTCGACCAGCGAGACGCCGTCGCAATTCTCGGTCGGCGACCGGGTCTTCCATATGAAGTTCGGCAACGGCACCGTCGCCGCCATCGAAGGCAACAAACTGACCATCGATTTCGACCGCGCCGGCCAGAAACGGGTTCTGGAAGGCTTCGTCGAGCGGGCATGAGCCCGCTTGATTTTGCGCCAATCTACCCACAATCGTCATCCTCGGGCTTGTCCCGAGGATCTGCCTTCATTAGCCAAACAATTGAGATATCAGACAATCTCTGATGTTTGCAGATGCTCGGGACAAGCCCGAGCATGACGGTGAAGAGGGGTGGTGCCAGTCCAGGCGAACCGCAAGGCCCGCCTGGAAAATCATCAACGCATGCGCCGTTCCGAGGAGATACCGCCGGACTTGCGGTCGTCGGCGGAAGCGGTCAACCCACCCCAGGCGGACATCTTCGGGACGATGATCATCGTATCCACCTGGCCGCTCTGGAAGGCGCGCAGGAAGCGCTTGTAATCGGCGAAGGCGACGCAGCCATGCGAATCGCCACGACGACGCAGCAGGTAGCTATGGGCCAGCAGGCCGACACGACCCTTCGGCGCGATGCCATTTGTCGGCGTCAGGCGAATGGCGGCCACCCCGTGGAACAGGCTTTCGCGCATCGACAGCTTGTAGGTGCCGGGCGGGGTCGGCCCGCGCATCGTCACATGGGTGTATTTCGGATTGTCGCGCATTTCGCCGATGCCGGAATGGGCTTCCAGCTTCTCGCCGTTCGGCATATGCACCACACCGGCGGAAATGTCGTAATAGGCCACCTTGCCGCCGCGACGGCGCGGGAAGGTGGGGATCAGCGACCGGCTCGAATCGTCATCCTCTTCCAGCGCCGAAGTCGGCTTGGCATAGGCAAGTTCGGTCGTCTTGGCCGGCTTGCGCTCCTCCGGTTCCGGCTTGGCCAGTGCGACGCGCAGTTCCGGTTTGGCGGCCGGCAGCGGGATCGATGCGGGGAGCGACTCGGTGGCTTCGGCAGCGGCGGCCTCGCGTTCCGCCATGACATAGCTGAAGGGCTTCGGCAGCGAACTGGCCTGCGCTGCGGTCGGCTCGACGAGCGCGCTGGCCAGGACCGGCTGGGCAGCGGCCTTTGCGTCGGCGGCTGCGAGAATCGCATCGTCCTTGCCGCGTGTCAGCGCCGCCATGGCCTTTGCCGACTCCGCGGGGTGCGGCGGCGCGGCAGAGGCCACCATCGTCGACTTGGTGTGGAAAGCGCGGATCGACTGCGCCGTCAGGCCATGGGCCTTGGTGGTCCCCGCCTTGTCCGGCGTCAGCCGGGCAAGCATGGCCATGCGTTCGCGCGAGGAGCGGATCGCCTCATCCGTCAGCCCGCTCTGGGCGATCTGGTCGACCAGCGGCAGCGGCGCGCGCGAAAATTTCGTCGGGCGGATGTTCCGCTCGCCGGGTTCGCCCCGCACGATCGGATTGAGCGCCAGCCTGGTTTCGAAACGGTTCCGGTCGCCCGATGCCGCCGCCGTGGTCAGGCTGTTCATCGTCGCCAGCGTGCCGACGATCCAGCAGACTGTGGCGGCCCCAACGCCGGTTACGACGAGGCCACGGAGGAGAGCGCGGGAGTTGCGCCGACGCGCCGGCTTTCCCTGGAACGACAAGGCGCGATGATTGGTCTGTGTGACGGCAGATACCATGTTACTCAATACCCAAACGCAAAACTCGATCCGGCGTCACCAGACATAGCCAAAAGGCCGGGAGCGGCAGCGAGCGAAGTGAAAGCTCTTCGCATCGGCTGGTGTGATGGTAAGGATGACAAACTATGGTAACCAATTCCTTTACGTTGTCCCGAAGCGGGCAATGGCCTTGCGGAAAATTTACTATGTCTCGTCAAAGTCCTTGCCTGGCAGCGCGGCAGAGCAGCCGCGACGGCACAAGCGGGAGCGCGCCCGGACAGCCTATGCTGGCGCGGACGAATTTCCTGTGGCGAGAACGGCAGATTCCCCCGGCCCCGCGCGCAAGTCCTGCCCGGCGCGTAGACGCCGCACGTTCGGGACATTGCGTAAAATCAATACGATAGAATGGTTTCGCGGTTCACACGAAGCGCGAATGCCCCCTGATCGTCCTCAAAGCGTCTTCATGCAATCCCGATGCAAAATCGCTGTCGCGCTTTTGCTGGAATCGCTCCGGCATGATGGACGGCTCTCCGAACCGTCGGCGGCACCGGCAGTCCCACAGAAATATGGAAAGACTGCGGCAGAACAGTCACGCGAGGGAAAAAAGTTAACGCCGGCGTAAACCGGCATCACTTTCTCACTTGGCAATCGCAGGCGCTTGGGACAGCCAGTCGGTGCGCGATTCGTAGGCTGCGGCCATGTGCAGCACGGCGAGATCGGCGCGCGGGCGACCGATGATCTGGATGCCCGCCGGCAGCCCGTTGCTGCCGAAACCGGCCGGCATGGCGGCGACCGGCAGGCCGAGCATGCTCGGGCCGATGACCACTTCCATCCAGCGATGATAGGTATCCATCGCCTTCCCGCCAACGGTCTTGGGCCAGTCGAGCGTCACGTCGAAGGGGAAAACCTGCGCCGTCGGCAGCACGAGGAAATCATACTCCTCGAACAGGCCGCACATATAGCGATACCAGTCGCTGCGCACCGAGGAGGCTGCGAAGACCTGCGCAGCGGTCAGCGCATTGCCGTTTTCCACCTCCCAGATCATTTCCGGCTTCATGTTCGCCCGTCGCGCCGGGTCGGCATAATCGGCGGCCTGGCCTCCGGCGACAAGGAAATGCCGCAGCGTGCGCCAGCTATCCCAGACGCGGGCCATGTCGAAGCGATGGGTGACATCGCCGACGCGGCAGCCGATCGTGCGGAACACCTCGAGCGAATCGCGGCAGAGATCGAGCACCCCGTCCTCGAAAGGCAGGTAACCGCCGTAATCGCCGAGCCAGCCGATACGGGCGCTGCTCATGTCGACATCGGGATCGAGGACGAAAGCCTCGTCCGACAGCGAATGCGGATCACGAATGTCATAGCCGGTCTGCACCGCAAGAAGGGCTGCGACATCGGCGACGTTGCGGGCCATCGGGCCGTTGACGGCGAGCTGGCCGAGGAACAGTTCGCGGCCCAGCGCCGGCACGCGGCCATAGCTCGGGCGATAACCGACGACATTGTTGAAACCGGCCGGATTGCGCAGCGAGCCCATCATGTCGCTGCCGTCCGCCACCGGCACCAGCCGCGCCGCCAGCGCCGCCGCCGCGCCGCCGCTGGAGCCGCCGGCGCTCTTGCCGGTGTTGTAGGGATTACGGGTCGGGCCGAAGACCGGGTTGAAGGTATGCGAGCCCAGGCCCATTTCCGGCGTATTGGTTTTGCCGATGATGATCGCGCCGAGCGCGCGGATGCGCTCCACCTGGATATCGTCGAAATCCGGTACGAAATCGCGGTAGTTTTCCGAACCGAAGACGCAGGGAATGCCCTTGGCCGGCGCCAGATCCTTCACCGCATGCGGCAGGCCATGCATCCAGCCCTGCGAGCGGCCGGCGTCCAGTTCCGCGTCGCGTTCACCCGCTTCGCGCATCAGTTCCTCGGCGTCGCGCAGGCTGACGATCGCGTTGATCTTGGGGTTGATGCGGCCGATGCGCTCCAGATAGGCCGCCATCACCTCGCGGCAGGATACCATGCGATCATGGATGGCGCGGGACAATTCGAGGGCGGAAAGATCGGTGATCGCGGTCATGTCTGGTATCCTCGCTGCATGATTTCGTTCCCGCCCGAGCCTTAGCAGAGTTGAGCGGTTCCGCGAAAGGCCAAGCTTGATCCGGCGGCGCGAACTTGGCATCCTGCCGGCACGATCTTGCAAAGGGAACAGGCATTTGAAAGCGCTGCTGCTCATCGACATCCAGAACGGCTTCTGCCCCGGCGGCAACCTTCCCGTCGCGGAAGGCGACCGGGTCGTCGCCGTCGCCAACCGGCTGATCGACAGCGGCCTGTACGACCTGATCGTCGCCTCGCAGGACTGGCATCCGCCCGGCCATGGCAGCTTCGCCTCCGCCCATCCCGGCAAGCAGCCCTTCGAGATGGGCGAACTCTCCGGCAAGCCGCAGATGATGTGGCCGGATCATTGCGTGCAGGGCACGCGTGATGCCGAATTCCACCCCGGCCTGCATGTCGACGACGTCGACTACATTCAGCAGAAGGGTCAGAACCCGGCCGTCGACAGCTATTCCGCCTTCCGTGACAATGACCAGGCGGCATTGACCGGCCTTGCCGACTACCTCAGGGACAAGGGCGTCACCGAACTCGACCTCTGCGGCCTGGCGACGGATTACTGCGTGAAGTTTTCGGCCCTCGATGCAGCCGACATGCTGCCCGACGTCAAACTTCGCTTCATCGCCGATGCCAGCCGGGGCATCGCGCCTGAAGGCGTCGCGGCGGCAATCGCCGAAATGCGCGCCCGTGGCATCGAGGTGATCAACAGCGATACCGCGCTCATCTCCTGATTCAACACGCGCCAAGCGGTTGCCTTTTTGCACTGCACAGTGTAAAAATCCCTCGCTTTTCAGGGAGGAAAGGCGTTGGCGGCATAGTTTATGCCGCAGTGCGATAAGACAGGAGCATGTCTGTGCGCGCCCGTCGAGGCGGGCAGGCTCCGGGGAGGCAGTATGGACATCATTCGCGGCATCGCCGCTCTGCGCGAGCGGCTGGCCGAACACCGTCGCGCCGGCCGCCGCATCGGGCTTGTGCCGACCATGGGATATCTCCATGTCGGCCATATGCAGCTCGTCGCCCGTGCCAAGGCCGAAAACGACATCAGCGTCGTCTCCATCTTCGTCAATCCGCTGCAGTTCGGCGCGAATGAGGATCTGGCGCGCTATCCGCGCGATCTCGACCGCGATGCCGCCATGCTGCGGGAGGCCGGCGTCGATTTCCTCTTCGCCCCCGACGTGCCCGACATGTATCCGAGGCCGATGGAAACCGTCGTCGACGTGCCCACGCTCGGCGCCGAGCTGGAAGGCGCGGTGCGGCCCGGCCATTTCGCCGGCGTCGCCACGGTCGTGACCAAACTGTTCAACATCGTCCAGCCGGACAGCGCCTATTTCGGCGAGAAGGATTACCAGCAGGTCGCCGTCATCCGCCGCATGGTCGAGGATCTGGCCCAGCCGGTGCGGGTCGTACCGGTGCCGACCGTGCGCGAGGCGGATGGCCTCGCCTGCTCTTCCCGCAACGTCTATCTGAGCCCCGAGCAGCGCCGCGCCGCCGTCATCGTGCCGAAGACGCTGATCGAGGCCGAACGCCTTTATCGCGAAGGCCTGCGCGACGTCGCCGCCTTCGAGGCGGCGCTGCGCGCCTTCATCGCCGCCGAGCCGCTGGCCGGGCCTGAAGTCGTCGCCATTCGCGACCCTGAAACGCTGAAGCCGATGGAGACCATCGGCGAGCGCCCGGCGCTGGTGGTGCTCTACATCCGCATCGGCCAGACCCGCTTGCTCGACAACGGCCTGATCGGCGCCGCCCAGAACACTCTCGGAAAGGCCGCATGACATGAGCGCAGTCGGACGCCAGAAGCGGGTCTCGCCCGCCGCCATCACCGCGCTCAAGGGCGAGCGCCCCATCGTCTGCCTCACGGCTTATACGACGCCGATCGCACGGCTGCTGGATCCGCATTGCGACCTGCTGCTGGTCGGCGATTCGCTCGGGATGGTTCTCTACGGCATGGAGTCCACCATCGGCGTCACCACCGAGATGATGATCGGCCATGGCAAGGCGGTGATGCGCGCCGCCACCCATGCCTGCGTCATCGTCGACCTGCCCTTCGGCGCCTACCAGGAGTCCAGGGAACAGGCCTTCCGCACCGCCGCTCGCATCATGATGGAAACCGGCTGCGACGGCGTGAAGCTGGAAGGCGGCGAGGAAATGGCCGAAACCGTTGCCTTCCTCGTGAAGCGCGGCATTCCGGTCTTCGGCCATGTCGGGCTGATGCCGCAGCAGGTCAGCGCCACCGGCGGCTATCGCTCGCTCGGCCGCACCGAAGACGAAAGCGACAAGATCCGCCGCGACGCCGCAGCCATCGGGCAGGCTGGCGCCTTCGCCATGGTCATCGAAGGCACGGTGGAGCCGCTCGCCCGCGAGATCACCGCAAACGTTGCCGTACCGACCATCGGCATCGGCGCTTCGCCCGCCTGTGACGGCCAGGTGCTGGTCTGCGACGACATGCTCGGCCTGTTCAACGACTTCAAGCCGCGCTTCGTCAAGCATTTCGCCTCGCTGGCGCCGCTGGTGTCACAAGCCGCCGAAGACTATGCCCGCGAGGTCAGGGCCCGCACCTTTCCCGCAGACGAACATACGTTCAAGCTGAAACGCTGACGCCTCTCGGCACAATCCCCGGTAAGCACGGCAAGCCGCTCCCCGCCGTTTCGGCAGGGAGCGGCCGTGTGCTGCTGTCGGCGAAAAATGCTGTAAGGCGCAAAAACAAGCATATCGCTTAAAACTTAGACAGAAGCTTACAAAAGCGGTTGCGCTGGCGCAATAATAGGCACATAAGTTCGCAAATTGTGCAACTTCCGTATTCCGAGTCCATAAATAGATCGGAGACACAACCAAAAGCCGCCGCTTTTCAACGACGCGCTCGCCCTGAAGCGGCAGCCGTCGAGAGAAATCCTGCGGCCTGAACGAAAGGGGTGCCGGATGGCGACCGTTGACGAAAAGCTTGAACCGATCCTTGCCCAGGTCTTGCACCGCAACCCGGCGGAACCCGAGTTCCACCAGGCCGTGCGTGAGGTTCTGGAAAGCCTTGGCCTCGTCGTCTCCAAACATCCCGGTTATCTCAGCGATGCGCTGATCGAGCGCATCTGCGAGCCGGAGCGCCAGATCATCTTCCGCGTGCCGTGGGTGGACGATAACGGTCAGGTGCGCATCAACCGGGGTTTCCGTGTCCAGTTCAACTCGGCGCTCGGTCCCTACAAGGGCGGCCTGCGCTTCCACCCCTCGGTCAATCTCGGCATCATCAAGTTCCTCGGCTTCGAGCAGATCTTCAAGAACGCGCTGACCGGTCTGCCGATCGGCGGCGGCAAGGGCGGCTCCGACTTCGATCCGAAGGGCCATTCGGACGGCGAGATCATGCGCTTCTGCCAGTCGTTCATGACCGAGCTCTATCGTCACCTCGGCGAGTATACCGACGTGCCGGCCGGCGATATCGGCGTCAGTGGCCGTGAGATCGGCTGGATGTTCGGCCAGTACAAGCGCCTGACCAACCGTTTCGAGGCCGGTGTCTTCACCGGCAAGGGTCTGAGCTATGGCGGCTCGCTGGTGCGCAAGGAAGCGACCGGCTATGGCGCCGTCTATTTCACCCGCGCCATGCTGTCGCGCAAGGGCACGGATTTCGAGGGCAAGAAGGTCACCGTCTCGGGCTCCGGCAATGTCGCGATCTACGCCATGGAACAGGCGATCAATTACGGCGCCAAGGTCGTGGCCTGCTCCGACAGCAGCGGCTATCTTGTCGACGAAAACGGCATCGATCTCGGTCTGGTCAAGGACATCAAGGAAATCCGCCGCGAGCGGCTTTCCGAATACGCCCGCACCCGCCAGACTGGCGTGCACTTCATCGCCTCCGGCAAGGGCTCGATCTGGGATGTGCCCTGCGACGTCGCCCTGCCCTGCGCCACGCAGAACGAACTGTCCGGCAAGGATGCCCGCACGCTGATCGCCAACGGCGTCATCGCGGTCGCCGAAGGCGCCAACATGCCCTCGACGCCGGAAGCGGTGCGCGCCTTCCAGGAAGCCGGCGTGCTGTTCGGCCCCGGCAAGGCCGCCAATGCCGGCGGCGTCGCCACTTCGGCGCTGGAAATGCAGCAGAACGCCAGCCGCGATAGCTGGAGCTTCGAGACCGCCCGCGAACGCCTCGGCCAGATCATGCAAGGCATCCATGACCGCTGCGCAGAAACGGCGGAGGAATACGGCGCAAAGGGCAATTACGTGCTCGGCGCCAACATCGCCGGCTTCATCCGCGTGGCGGAAGCCATGCGCGCCCAGGGCGTCATCTGATCGCCATTGGTTGACAGCGTATGGAACGGCCTCGGATTCATCCGGGGCCGTTCGGCATTTCAGGCAAAGGGCTTGAAGCGCGAAGCCAGGCAGAGTAATGGCAACGCCTTTAAATGTTTGCGCATTTCCGGACGGAAAACCGCTCCGCACTTCTCCTGGAAAATGCTTCAAAAGGCAAAGCGGATGAGCAGCAATTCGGATTTTGCGGAAGGCCTGCGCGGCGCTTTTCCGATCATGGCTTCGGCCGCGCCCTTTGCGGTGCTGTTCGGCGCGGTGGCGATCGCCAACGGCCAGACGGTGGCCGAGGCGGCGCTGATGAGCGCGACGGTGTTTGCCGGCGCCAGCCAGCTGGTCGGCATCGAGCTGTTCGGCCACAAGGTGCAGCCCTGGCTGATCGTGCTGTCGGTGCTGGCGGTGAATTTCCGCCACATCCTCTATTCGGCAGCCATCGCGCGTTTCATCAGCCATTTCACGCCGCTGCAGAAAATCATCGGCTTCCACCTTCTGACCGACCCGCAATTCGCCCAGAGCGTCCAGCGCGGCGAATCGGGCAAGAAGGTCAGCTTCGCCTGGTATCTCGGTTTCGGCGTGATGATCTTCGTGCCCTGGGTCACGCTGACCGTCGCCGGCGGCATCTTCGGCAGGCTGGTCGGCGATCCCAGGATCATCGGCATCGACGTGCTGCTGCCGATCTACTTCATGGAAATGGTGCTCGGCTTCCGCAGGAAGGCCGGTTTCCTGCCGATCGTCGTCGTCAGCGCGCTGGCTTCGGTGCTGGCTTATCGTTATGTCGGCTCGCCCTGGCATGTCAGCATCGGCGCCGTCGCCGGCGTGGCGCTGGCCGCCTTCCTGCCCTCCGCCACGGCAGGCGCCGAGGAGCCGGTCGAATGAGCACGTTCCTCAATACGGATATGGTGGCGCTGATCCTGATGTGCGCCGTCGCCACCTTTGCGACACGCATCGGCGGCTATATGCTGATGGCGCGGATGAAATCCATCCCGCCGCGCCTCGATGCGGCACTGAACGCCGTGCCGGCGGCGGTGCTGACCACGCTCGTCGCCCCCGCCTTCTATGCCGGCGAGATCGACATCAAGATCGCCATGGCGGTGGCGCTGGTCATCGGCCTGCGCTTTTCCGTCATGCCGATGCTGCTCGCCGGCTGGTGCATCGTGATGGTCTTTCGTCATCTTCTCTAAAAATTCGGACGGTGAAGGTTTCCCCTCGCCGGCCTTTTCATTTCAGATCAGCGGCCGCGTTGCCTGCGCCAGCCAATCGCGCACATCCTTGCGCTCGATCAGCGGTGTCAGCGCTTCGCGCGTACGGGCGTGGTAGTCGTTGACCCAGTCGATCTCTTCACGGGTCAGAAGCTCGGTGACGATCAAATCGCGGTCGATGGGGCAATAGGTCAGCGTTTCGAAGGACAGCATCGGCGCATCGCCGCCCTCGACCGCTTCCGCCTCGCGCACATAGATCAGGTTCTCGATGCGAATGCCGAAGCTGCCGGGCCGGTAGTAGCCGGGCTCGTTCGAGAGGATCATGCCGGGCAGCAACTCCTGCGTCGACAGCCGCGAAATCCGCTGCGGCCCCTCATGCACCGAGAGATAGGAGCCGACGCCATGGCCCGTGCCATGGGCGAAATCGGCGCCCGCCTTCCACAGGCTGATGCGCGCCAGCGGATCGAGATCGCAGCCGCGCGTGCCCTTGGGGAAACGCGCCGTCGAAATGGCGATCATGCCCTTCAGCACCAGCGTGAAGAAGCGCTTGCGTTCGTAATCCACCACGCCGATGCCGACGGTGCGGGTGATGTCGGTGGTGCCGTTGACGTATTGCGCGCCCGAATCGATCAGGAACAGTTCGCCGCCATCGATGGTCCGGTCGGTCTGCGTCGTCACCCGGTAATGCATGATCGCCGCATGCTCGCCGGCGCCGGCGATGGTGTCGAAGGAAATATCCTTCAGCGGGTTTTGCATCGACTGGCCGACACCGGCCCTGATCTCCTCGAGCTGTTTCGTCGCATCGATTTCGGTGACCGAGCCGGGCTTGACCTGATCGAGCCAGTGCAGGAACTCGGCCATTGCCGCCCCGTCCTGGAGATGCGCCGCCGCCGAGCCGTTGAGTTCGGCGAGGTTCTTGCAGGCGCGCGGGATTTTCGCCGGATCGTTGCCCTCGACGATCTCGCCGCCTTTGGCGCCGATCAGTTCGACGAGCGCATACGGCGTCAGGTCGGGATCGACGAGAATGCGGGCGCCACCGGCGGATTGCCGTGCCAGGGCGGCTTCCAGCTCGGAGGGCGACCGTTGCAGGCAGAGCTGCGCCAGATAGGCTTCCGCCTCGATATTGGTCTTGCGCTTGTCGAGGAACAGCAGCGGTTTGCCGGAAGCAGGCAGAATGGCGCGCGCCAGCGGATGCGGCGTATGCGGCACGTCGCTGCCGCGAATGTTGAAGATCCAGGCGACCGAGGACGGATCGGTGATCAGCACGGCCGAAAGCTCCTTCGCTTCGAGATCGGCCTGGATGGTGGCGATCTTGTCCCTGGCCAGCACACCCGATTCGGAAATGTTCTGGATATGGACCGCGCCGAGCGGTTCGGCCGGGCGGCTGATCCACAGACGGTCGAGCGGATTGTGATCGAGCAACACCAGCGTCCCGCCGAGTTCGGCCAGCGCCTTTTCGAGGCGGCGCACTTCGGCGCCGGTATGCAGCCAGGGATCGATGCCGAGCCGCATTCCCCTGGCTCCGTGCGCCTTCAGCCAGAGATGCGGCGGCTCGCCGACGAGATCGCCGCCGGTGAACACCGCGCCGTCCACCTGCTGCGCAAGCTGGGTGACGTAGCGGCCATCGACGAACACCACCGCCTGTTTGCGATCGACCAGCGCGATGCCGGCAGAGCCAGTGAAACCGGTCAGCCACGACAACCGCTCAGACGAAGCTGGCACATATTCGCCCTGATATTCGTCGGCGCGCGGCACCAGAAACGCATCGATGCCAAGCGTATCGAAGCTTGCCCGCAGCGCCTCGACGCGTTCGCGCCCATATTGCGGCGTTGACGTGACTTCGAAGGATTGAAACATGGCGGCCATCCCGGTTCGCATGAAAATGTCGTCCACTTCTACTCTCCCGGCGCACCTCGAAACAAGGGATGCGCCCGGCGCATTTCCAGGAAATATAGGCGGCGGTTTTGCCGCCGGGACGACGACCCGCCCAGGCTTCCCGTTTCGGGCGAGAAACTAAGGCAACCGAACAACGTCCAATAATCGACATATGCGGATGCCGCATGGCACCCATGAGCAATCGGCTCTGTTTCGGTTTTTGAAAATAAGTATAGTGCCGGCCAACGAAGCGGTTTCGAACGAAACCAAATCGAAAGAAAATGAAAGAGCTGCTTGCTCGAAACGAAATGTGTCCGGTCACTCCTCCTCCCTCCTCCGGCCACATTGTCGAGCATCAGACGCCCGCTTGAGCACTCTCCTCCTCCGGCTCGCGGGCACCGATCAGGTCAGACTGATCGAGCAAGGCGGTGCCTCTGGCGCCGCCTTTTGCTTTTTGGGGGTTCTTGAAGAAGGCCGGCCGAAAAAGGCGCGCCTCAGCGCGCCTTGTCCAAATGGATGGTCACCCAGCCGTTGCGCCAGATGGTGCGGATGTGGCGCAGGCGCGCACCATTATAGGCGGCCAGCACCTTCCAGCGCTGCGAGGCGAGAATGCCCGACAGAACGACCGAGCCGCCCGGGGCCAGATGTTTGACGAGTTGCGGCGCCATCTTGATCAGCGGCCGCGCCAGAATGTTGGCGATGATCAGATCGAACGGCCCGGTCTTGTCGAAGGCATCGGAATGAAAGCCAGGCGCCGTCGCAACGGTGATACCCGAGGCGATGCCGTTGCGCTTGATGTTTTCACGGGCGACGGCGGTGGCGACGGGATCGATGTCGGTCGCCAGAATCGGCACTGGCTTGAGCTTGCGCACGGCAATCGCCAGCACGCCGCTGCCGGTTCCCAGATCCAGCGCATTGCGCACGGTGCGCGAGCGCACCACCCGGTCGATCACCTCGAGGCAGCCCGCCGTGGTGCCGTGATGGCCGGTGCCGAAGGCCTGGCCGGCATCGATCTCGATGGCGATGTCGTTGACGGCGACCTTGTCGCGGTCATGCGAGCCATGCACGAGGAAACGCCCGGCGCGCACCGGCGACAGGCCCTCCAGCGATTTCGACACCCAGTCGATATCCGGAATCACCTCGCGCTCGATGGAAAGATCGCCATGCTCGGCCGAGAGCAGCGCCTGCAGCCGCTCCGAGACCTGCGCCTCATCGTCGAAGGTCATGTAGACGGAGGCTTCCCAGATATCCTTGCGCTCGTCGATCTCGGTGGTGGCGATGGCGAAATCCTCTTCGCCGAACACCTCCGTCATCAGGTCGAGGATCGCCCCGGCCCGCGCTTCCGTCGTCGTCACATACAGGCGAATATCCACGGCAACCTTCTCTCATGCGAAAAGGGCGGCCGATGCAGCCGCCCGAAACCTTGTTTTCCGCGCTTGTCTTAATGCGGAATCGTCCTCGCGTCAAAAGCGCGAATCAGCCCTTCTTCGCCAGGTTTTCCAGCTTCTGGACTGCGGTTTCCGGGTTTTCCTCATAGGCGATGGTGCCGGCGAAGCGCCCGGCGCCATCGAGCAGGAAGACCGAGGCCGTATGGTCCATCGTATAGTCGCCGTTCGGATCCTTCTCGTCGAGCGGAACCTTCTTGGCGTAGACGCGGAACCCCTTGATGACGTCGGCGATCTTTTCCGGCGGGCCGGAAATGCCGACGATGCGCTTGGAAACGTTGGAGACATACTCGCCGATAATCTCCGGCGTATCGCGTTCGGGATCGACGGTGATGAAATAGGCGTTCAGCTTTTTGCCGTCGGGATCGACCTTGGCGAGCCAGCCGTCGAGTTCGAAAAGCGTGGTCGGGCAGACCTCGGGGCAATGGGTGAAGCCGAAGAACACCGCCGAAGGCTTGCCGCGAAACGCCTGCTCGGTGATCGGCTTGCCGTCCTGGGCGACGAGCTGGAACGGCACCCCGTAGGGACCGGCAGCGATGTCCTGGCGCGTTCTGGTCATTTCCAGCGTCAGCCAGCCGAGCACGCCGGCGACGATGACGATGGCGACCCAAATCATGATACGGAAACGCTTGACGGACATTCCGACCCCCTTCGACAGCATGTGATTGCCCGCCTGATATCGGCTGCCCGCGGGTCTTGCAAATCAAGAAGCGCGTGAAGGCCCGGGGAATCGGCATGGTGCGTCAATTTTTAGCGAAAGTTTAAGCAGTCTTTGCCACATTGGTGATCGCGTTGGCGGACCGAAACCGCAATGACATCACGTCGGCCGATCAAGGATCGGCGTTGCGCATGTATCCAGCGACATCGTTTTGCGGCATCGCGGCCGCCAGGTAGTGCGCCATGACGTCCAGGCAGGTTAGAAAGTCCCTTTCGGTGCGGCAGCGGCTTCTGACGTTGTCCGGCGCCTCCCTCCTCGGCTTCGGCGCCGTGATCGCCGTCGGCTGGAGCGAAAACGGCATCGTAAACGCCGCGCTCGACCGCGCCACCGCGACCCAGCACGATATCGACCGTGTCACCGAGATGCGCATCGCCAATCTGGATCTCGTGCTGACGGCGATGGATACCATCATCGATCGTGACGATCGCGCGATTTCGCTCGACCGCGCCGAGATCATCGCGAGATCCCTGCAAACCCTGCGCGAGGGCGCCGGCGAGATGCGGGCGGTGGCCAAGGAAATCGGCCAGCCGGATCTCGTCTCGTCCTTCGATTCCGATGTCAGTGAACTGCAGGCGAGCATCGCGGTCGAACTGAAGCGCATGGTCGAGACCGGCGCGCCGGCGCAAGATTATGCAAAGCTGGACGACGTGGTCGATGGCGCCGGTGCGCGCATCACGGCGATGCTGCAGATGCTTTGCGTCGAAGGCCGCAAGATTGTCGACCGGCGCGTGGCCGAGGCGACGGCGATATCGTCGCAATCGCTCGCCATCCAGATCGGCTGCGGACTTTTAGCGCTTCTGTCGGTCATAGGCCTGCAAGCCTGGCATGGCGGCCGGTTGCGGCGCGGGATCCAGGGCGTTCGCGACAGCATGCGGAATATCATCGCCGGCGATTACCAATCGCCGGTCGCGGAAATCGAGGCCGGCGACGAAATCGGCGACATGGCGCGCGCGACGGAACTGTTCCGCCGCGCCGCCCTCGAAAAGCGCGACCTCGAAACGAAAAGCCAGGCCGAACAAAGCGAACGCGAACGCGAGCGCCTGGGCCGCGAAGCTGAAAAGGCCGCCGAACACCGCGACGTTCACGCCGCCGTCGAGGCGCTGGCCGGCGGTCTGACCCGCCTGTCGGACGGCGATATCTCCGTGCGCCTCGAGCGACCGTTCCGCGCCGATCTCGAACAGTTGCGTCTCGATTTCAACCGCACCACCGAAAAGCTCAGCGACGTGCTGGTGCAGATCCGCGAAAATGGCTCCTCGATCGAGGCCAACAGCCGCCAGATGCGCGCGTCGGCCGACGACCTCGCCCGTCGCACCGAGCAGCAGGCGGCCTCGCTGGAAGAAACCTCCGCCGCGCTGGAGGAAATTACCGCCACCGTCCGCTCCACCACGACCCGCGCCGAAGAGGCGAGCCTGATGGTCGACGACACCCGCGCCCGCACCGATCGGGGCGGGCGCGTCGTCGGCGACGCCATGGAGGCGATGGAGCGCATCGAGCGCGCCTCCAGCGAGATCGGCACGATCATCAACGTCATCGACGAAATCGCCTTCCAGACCAATCTCCTGGCGCTGAATGCCGGGGTCGAGGCGGCGCGTGCCGGCGAAGCCGGCAAGGGTTTCGCCGTCGTTGCGCAGGAGGTGCGTGAGCTTGCCGGCCGCACCGCCAACGCCGCCAAGGACGTCAAGCATCTGGTTTCGAAATCCAGCGCCGAGGTGAAGACCGGCGTCGATCTGGTGACCGCCACCGGCGATGCGCTGCGCCAGATCGACGACGACGTGCTGCGCATCAACGATCACGTCAAGGCGATCGTCACCTCCGCCCGCGAGCAATCGGTCGGGCTCACCGAGATCAACAGCGCCGTCGGCCAGATGGACCAGGCGACGCAGAAGAACGCGGCCATGGTCGAGGAAACCAATGCCGCGAGCCACGCTCTGGCCAGCGACGCCGAAAACCTGTCGCAACTGGTCGGCCAGTTCCAGATCCGCGACGGCGCCCGCGCCGTTCGCGCCCCGCAGGCGGCAAGCGCCGCCTCGCGTCCAGCACCGTCGCCCGCAAGACGCCTCGCCGGCAAGCTTGCGGAGGCATTCACATCCGGCAGTGCCGTTTCGAGGACGGCCGCCGCTAGCGAAGAGTGGGAAGAATTTTGACCATGTCCAATGCCATCAAGCAGTCGGGATCCTATCTCGAAATCGTCTCCTTCCATCTGGGCGACCAGGAATTCTGCATCGACATCATGGCCATCCGCGAAATCCGCGGCTGGGCGCCGGTGACGCCGATGCCGCATACACCGCCCTATGTGCTCGGGCTCATCAACCTGCGCGGCGCCGTCATCCCGGTCATCGACATGGCCTGCCGCCTGGGTATGAAGATGACCGAGCCTTCCGAGCGCTCGGCGATCATCGTCACCTATGTCGCCGGCAAGTTGGTCGGCCTGCTGGTCGAGCAGGTTTCCGACATGATGACCATCCGCAGCGAAGACCTGCAGCCGCCGCCGGAAGTCATCCCGGATGCGCAGCGCGCCTTCTGCCGCGGCATCGTAGCCCTTGAAAAGAACATGGTCTGCTTCCTCAACCTGGATACGGTCATCGCCGACGAACTGGCCCAGGCCGCTTAAGCGCACAGGCCGGCTTTCCCTGCGGCACCGCTCTTCCTCGACAGCCGCCCTGCCTCATGGCCGGGCGGCCGAAGGCGTTGTCGCCGCCCCTTTCCTCGTTTCATGGTAAATAAAGTCTGAAGAAGGCGGAACCGGAACGGTTCTGCCGGTGTTTCCTCTGGGATGTCCCCTGATGTCGGAGGATTACGGTCATGAAGACCCTTGCCATTGGCTCCGCTCTTGCACTTGCCGCCACGCTCGCCGCTATCGGCCCCGCCCTTGCCGCGGCCGCTGCGAAAGGCCCGCGTCTCGGCTTCGATGTCGCAGCCGTCGAAGACCGGATGATGCCGCCGGAAGCGATGGCGCCCGACATGATGACGACGGGCTCGATCAGCGCCCACCGCCCCTTCAGTGTCGTCTTCCTGAACGATCTCGCTCCCACCGACCCGATGCGTCGCACCGTCGAGCAGAATTCCCAAAATCCCGTGCATCGCGCCGCTGCCCGCGGCTTCGTCAGCGCCGACCCGGCGATTGCGGCACAGCTGCGCGCCCAGAGCCTCGACGAGACCAACATCGTCGGCATCGGCAAGGACGGCGACGGCAACGACGTCATCTACGTCCGCTGATCGAAGCAAGCTGGAACGAAATCCGCCCCGAGACCGAGATCTGCGGGGCGGAAACCGATTCCGGCAAATGGGGTATCTTTACCGGTCACAATTTGGGCAAGACATGAACAGACGACGCCAAAGCGTCCTTGGGGCCGCATGGATGTCTAGGTGATGGTGCCTCATTTTCCCATTTCGGGGAAGCGTCCTAGCGGGATAGGTGCAAAAATGTTTTGGTCTCAACCGACCTTTTTTGGATGTATATCGCCAAGATATCGCATGAATCAGGGTTTCCCCTTCACCCAATTCACCTGCTGGCCATAAAGCGGCACGGTCGAAATCGCCATTTTCGCCGATCCGTCGGTCAGTTCGCGCGTATGGGCGAGATAGATCAGCGTGTCGTTGGTGCGGTCGTAGATGCGATTGACGACCAGCTTCTTCCAGATCAGCGACATGCCCTCGCGAAACACTTCCTCGCCGTCCTTCGATAGATCGATGTCGCCGACTTCGACCGGCCCGGTCTGGCGGCAGGCGATGGAGTTGTTGGACGGATCCTCAAACCAGTTGCCCTTCTTCAACCGGTCGATGACGCTGCGGTCGAAATAGGTGATATGGCAAGTGACGCCCTTGACCTTGGGGTCGGCCACCGCCTCGACGATGATATCGTTTCCGATCCAGTCGACGCCAACCTTGCCCACCACCTCGGCCTTGGCAGCCGCCGCGCCGGCAAGAACCGCCGCAGCCACAAACCCCATGCGAACAATGTTTCCGATCATGACATTTCCCTTCCGACGGACTTCGCCCCAGAGATAGGCATTGTCGCGCGTCGCGCCAAGATCAGGCTTCGGCAATGAAGGCGAGCCACTCATCCTCATCCATGATGCGAATGTCGAATTCGCGCGCCTTGTCGAGCTTCGAGCCGGCACCGGGGCCGGCAACGACGATATCCGTCTTCTTCGAGACGGAGCCGGAGACCTTCGCGCCCAGCCGCTCCGCGCCGGCCTTGGCCTCGTCGCGGGTCATCTTTTCCAGCGAGCCGGTGAACACCACCGTCTTGCCGGCGACCGGGCTTGCCGTCGTCACCGGCTGCTCCGCCGCCTCGGGACGCACTTCGCCCAGCAACCGGTCGACCACCTCGATATTGCGCGGCTCCTTGTAGAATTCCACGATGGAACGGGCGACGATCTCGCCGATACCCTCGACGGCGTTGAGTTCGTTCCACGCCTCGCCGGCAAGCGGCGCCGCCTCCTTCATTGCTGCCGCAAACGCCTCGTAGGTGCCGTAGGAGCGCGCCAGCAGCTTAGCGGTGGTTTCTCCGACATGGCGAATGCCGAGCGCATAGATGAACCGATGCAGCGCGATGTCGCGGCGCTTGTCGATCGCCTCGAAAAGTTTGCGCACGCTGACCTTGCCGAAACCGTCGATGTTTTCCAGCTTGGCAAGCGACGACTCCTGACGCGCCTTGAGCGTGAAGATATCCGGCGCCGTGCGGATTTGCAGCGCCGGATCCTCGCTCTCGAAGAAGAAATCGACCTGCTTCGAGCCGAGACCCTCGACGTCGAAGGCATTGCGCGAGACGAAATGCTTCAGATGTTCCGTCGCCTGCGCCCGGCAGACGAAACCGCCGGTGCAGCGGGTCACCGAATCGAGTTTGCCGGTCTTCTCGTTGCGCTCTCGCACCGCGTGGGAACCGCACACCGGACATTTCTTGGGAAACTCATACGCTGCGGCATCTTCCGCGCGCTTCTCCAGCACCACGTCCAGCACCTGCGGGATGACGTCGCCGGCGCGCTGGACGACGACGGTGTCGCCGATGCGGATATCGTGGCCCTCGGGGCGGATGCGTTCGCCGCTATTGCCGATGCCTTCGATGTAATCGGCATTGTGCAGCGTCGCATTGGTGACGACGACGCCGCCGACCGTCACCGGCGTCAGCCGTGCCACCGGCGTCAACGCGCCGGTGCGCCCGACCTGGATATCGATGGCCTCGACCGTGGTGAACGCCTGCTCGGCCGGAAATTTATGCGCCGTCGCCCAGCGCGGCGAGCGCGAGCGGAAGCCGAGACGCTGCTGCAGATCCAGCCGATCGACCTTGTAGACGACGCCGTCGATATCGTAATCCAGTTCCGGCCGTTCCAGGCCGATCGCGTGATAATGGGCCAGGATATCGGCCACCGAATGCAGCCGCTTCATCAGCGGATTGACCGGAAAGCCCCACTCCCCGAATTTTTGCACCATGCCGAACTGGGTATCGGACGGCATCGCCGACATCTCGCCCCAGGCATAGGCGAAGAAGCGCAGCTTGCGGCTGGCGGTTACTTTGGCGTCGAGCTGGCGGAGCGAACCGGCTGCGGTGTTGCGAGGGTTGACATAGGTCTGCTTGCCCTCTGCTTCCATCTGCCGGTTGAGCGCCAGGAAATCGCTTTTCGCCATGTAGATTTCGCCGCGCACCTCGACGACCTCGGGCACGCCGGTCGGCAGGCGGTCGGGGATCTCGGCGATGGTGCGAACATTGGCGGTGACGTTTTCGCCTGTCGTGCCGTCGCCGCGCGTCGCGGCGCTGACCAGCCGTCCGTTCTCGTAGCGCAGCGACATGGAAAGGCCGTCGATCTTCGGTTCGGCGGTGAAGGCGATGGAATCATCCGGCAGGTGGCCGAGGAATCGATAGACGCTGGCGACGAAATCACTGACATCCTCGTCCGAAAACGTATTGTCGAGGGACAGCATCGGCCGGGCATGCACGACCGGCGAAAAGGTGACCGAGGGTGCAGCGCCCACCCGCCGCGACGGACTGTCTTCGCGCACCAGCTCGGGAAAGCGCGTCTCGATCGCGTCGTTCAGCCGCTTCAGCGCATCGTAATCGGCATCCGAAATCTCCGGCGCATCCTTGCCGTGATAGAGGGCGTCGTGATGGGCGATCTCCCGCGCCAGCCGCTCCAGTTCTGCAGCGGCCTCTTCCATCGTCATGATATCGACATTGGGATTTTCAGCGGACATCGGCGATCACTCCGGACAAAGGTTTCGCGGAAACTTTTAGAGATTATCGCGCCGAAAGGAAGCGGGGAATGGAGATGCCGCAGCGACTAAACAGCATATTGGCGAAGCGTTCAAACACCGCCGGCCAGAAGGCGCTTGGCGGCGGCGCGGGCTTCCTCGGTCACCGATTCGCCCGCGAGCATCCGGGCGATCTCTTCCGTCCGGTCGGAGGGAGCCATGGTGACCACGCGGGTGGTGACGCGGTCGCTGCCGGGCGCGGCCAGCCCCTTGGAAATCTGGAAATGAGTGATGGCCCGGGCCGCCACCTGCGGCGCATGGGTGACCGTCAGCACCTGCACAGTGTCGGAAAGCCGCTTCAGCCGCTGGCCGATGGCATCCGCCACCGCGCCGCCGACGCCCGTGTCGATTTCGTCGAAGACCAGCGTCGGCGCCGAGCCGCGATCGGCGAGCGCCACCTTCAGCGCCAGCAGGAAACGCGAGCGTTCGCCGCCCGAGGCGACCTTGGTGATCGGCCCCGGCCGCGTGCCCGGATTGGTCTGCACATGGAATTCCGCCACGTCGATGCCGTCCGCCGTCGCCTGCCCGGCATCGGTGGTCATCTGCACGGTGAAGCGGGCACGCTCCAGCTTCAGCGCCGGCAGTTCCGCCATGACGGCCTCGGACAAGGCTTCGGCGGCTGTGTGGCGCTTGTCCGATAGAGTACGGGCGGCAGCGTCGAAAGCCTCGCGGGCGGCGGCGACCTGCCGCTCCAGTTCGGCCAGACGCTCCTCGCCGGCGTCGAGTTCTGCAAGATCGGCGATCATCTTTTCGGCCAGCGCCGGCAGGCCGGTGACAGGCACCGAATATTTGCGCGAGGCGGCGCGCAGCGCAAACAGCCGCTCCTCGACGCGCTCAAGCTCACGCGGGTCGTATTCCGTCTTGCGCAGCGCCGCCTCGATTTCCATTTGCGCGTTGGAGAGTTGGTCGAGGGCCGAGTCGAGCATCTGCACCGCGTCTTCCAGAAGACCCGGCGCCTCATGGCTCTTGCGCTCCAGCCGCCGCACCAGCGAGGCGATATGCGGCACGGGCGAGGCATTGCCGTTCAGGAAATCGCTGGCCTCGGAAATATCGCCGGCAATGCGCTCTGCCTTCTGCATGCGCGAGCGGCTTTCGGCGAGTTCCTCCTCCTCGCCATCCTGCGGCGAGAGCACTTCCAGCTCCTCGACCGAGGCGCGCAGATAATCGGCCTCGCGAGCGGCATTCTCCACCTTTTCGCGATGCTTGCGCAGGGTGCGCTCATTGTCGCGCCAGGTCCGGTAAAGAGCGGCAACACCGGTCGCCTCGTCGCCGAGACCGCCAAAAGCGTCGAGCAATTGCCGATGCGCATCGGTGTCGATCAGGGCGCGATCGTCATGCTGGCCGTGGATTTCCACCAGCAACTGCCCCGCCTGGCGCATGAGCTGTACGCCGACCGGCTGGTCGTTGACGAAAGCCTTGGTGCGGCCGTCGGCAGATTGCTGGCGGCGAAAGATCAGGTCGCCATCGTCATCGATGCCGTTGTCGCGCAGCAGGCGTCGGGCGGCGTGATCCATCGGCACATCGAACACGGCCGTCACCTGGCCCTTGTCCTGCCCATGGCGCACGAGGCCGCCATCGCCGCGCCCGCCGAGCGCCAGCGACAGACTGTCGAGCAGGATGGACTTGCCCGCGCCGGTTTCGCCTGTGAGCACCGACAATCCGGACTCGAACGCCAGATCCAGCCGTTCGATCAAGACGATATCGCGGATCGATAGCTGGGTGAGCATGGCTTATCCGGCAATCAGGAGCCCAGCAGCAGCTTCTTGCCGGCGCGCGCGATCCAGGAGCCGGAACTCTCGCGCGGCTCGACACCGCCGCTCTGCAGCAGCTTGTAGCTGTCCGCATACCACTGGCTGTCGGGATAGTTATGGCCGAGCACGGCGGCGGCGGTCTGCGCCTCCTGCACGATGCCCATGGCGTAATAGGCCTCGACGAGGCGCGCCAGCGCTTCCTCGACCTGATTGGTATTCGGGAACTGCTCGACGACGACGCGGAAGCGCGAGATCGCCGCCAGATATTCCTTGCGCTCCAGATAGTAGCGGCCGATCTGCATTTCCTTGCCGGCGAGCTGATCGCGGGCGAAGCGGATCTTGGCCTGGGCGTCGTCGACATATTGCGACTTCGGATAGTTCTGCACCACCTTCATCATCGCTTCGATGGTCTTGGCGGCGGCGCGCTGGTCCTGCGTCACGTTGGCGATCTGCTTGGAATAGGACAGGCCGATCAGGTACTGCACGTAATCGGCGTCTTCCGAATGCGGATACTGGCTCATATAGCGATTGCCGGTGGCGATCGCCTCGTCATACTTGCCCTGGCGGTGCTTGACGAAGGTGGACATGACCAGCGCCTTGCGCGCCCAGTCGGTGAAGGGATGTTGCTGGTCGATGGCATCGAACTTGCGGCCCGCTTCAGCCGTATTGCCGGCGCGCAGGTTGGCGAGACCCTGATTGTAAAGGGTCTCCGGCGGATCGCTCTCGACGCCGAGCTTGGTGATGTCGATATCGGGGTCGGTCTGGCAACCGGAAATGAAGGCAGCCGTCCCCGCGAGCAGCAAGGAAACGCATACCATTCTTGCCGTCTTCTTCATCATCAACGACCCCGTCCGTTTCATTCGGTCTGATCCCACTTGCCGCCCCGATTGCTCCGCGGCACTCAACTGCTGGCGTTTCTAGCCATAAAAGCACCCGGAGAGCAACGCAATGATGAGGCATTAACGCATTTTTATGGCAAGGCAAGCCACAATTGTCCGTTTATGCGGCTTTGCAAATACAGGAAAAGATTTGAAAATTTCCCCCGTGTCGGTCAAGGCGCATGATCCGTGCACGAAAAAAGCCGCCCTGGAGGAAGCGGCTTTGAATTTCGGGTTTTTATTTCTTATGCCGACCAGGGCGCGAATTCCGGCGCGTTGACCGCCACGAATTCCCGGGCGCCGACTCGCTGGCGGGCTGCCGGCGGCTCGACCACCTCGTAAGCGGTGGGATCGCTGAGCAGCGCCTTCAGCGCCTGGGCGTTCATGCGATGGCCGCCGCGATAGGATCGATAGCAGCCGATGAACTGGGCGCCGGCCATGGCGAGGTCGCCGACCGCATCCAGCGTCTTGTGGCGCACGAACTCATCGCCCTTGTAGCGCAGGCCCTCGATGTTGATCACGGCGTGATCGTCGGAAATGACGACCGAATTTTCCAGAGAAGAGCCCAGCGCATAACCGGCGGCCCACAGGCGCTCGACATCACGCATGAAACCGAAGGTGCGGGCCCGCGACAGCTCTGCCTTGAAGGTCTGGGCGGTCAGGTCGCCCTTCCAGGACTGGCGGCCGATCAGCGGCGTTTCGAAATCGATCTCCACCTCGAAGCGGGTTCCGTCATAGGGCAGGAATTCCGACCAGGACGCACCCGATTCGATGCGTACCGGCTTGACGACGCGGATATAGCGGCGCTTGACGCCGAGCGTCTTCGTACCGACCTGCTCGACGGCTTCGATGAAGGGCTCCGAGCTACCGTCCATGATCGGCATTTCGGCGCCATGAACCTCGACGACGATATTGTCGATGCCCATGGCGTAGAGCGCGGCCATCACATGCTCGACGGTGGCGATGGAATGGTCAGGCTGAACGCCGAGCACAGTGCAGAGATCGGTATTGCCGACCTGCGAGGACACTGCCCTCACCTCGGCCACAACCTCACCATCCGTCACCCGCTGGAAGACGATGCCCGTGCCGGCCTCGGCCGGGTGGAACATGATCGAGACGGGGGTTCCCGAATGCACGCCGATGCCGTCAAGCCCCACCGGGCTGGCAATCGTCGTCTGAAACCCCAACAATCCTATCGGCATGAAACTGCGCCTTCTCTGCTGCGCGGGCCGCTCGCATCCGTTGCCGAACGCGGGCCTCTCGCTTGTTCCGGTGACGTCGAACCACTGAGTCCGATCGTCTTCATCCTCTACATACGCGGCGGGGAACGACATTCCAAATCACTGTTTCTTTCGATTTGTTACGAATGCACCCAATTGAAAAGAAACGAATTTTTAACGTTTTGGCGAAGGATGAAACACAAGCGCCCGGGCATGGCTGCCCGGGCGCTTCGAAGCGTGGATTCACGGTCGATCAGTTCGACTGGCGACGCAGGAAGGCCGGGATTTCGAGCTGGTCTTCCTCGCCGCCGATGCGGCCGGAAGCCACCTGGCGACCGTGATCGTCAAGCTGGCCGCGACGCGGCGCGTAGAGGCTGGCTTCAGGCGACAGCGGGCGGCGCTGCTGCTGGGGAGCAGCCTGCGCAGGCGCTGCGGCCTCTGCCGGGAATTCCTCTTCGTCGCGACGGTTCAGCGAGCTGGTGATCCGGCGCAGCAGGCCCATCGGACCGCGCTCTTCCGCATGCGCGGCCGGAGCCGACTGGGTGCGATGATCCATTTCGGCCTTCACGACCGGCGGGAAATCCTCGACCTTGGGCATGCGCACCGGCGCTTCCGCGGCGGGGCGGATGACCGGAGCCGCAGGCTCCTGGCGCATCATCGGCTGCTGCTGACCACCCAGCGGCTGGCCAACGCCCGGCGCCGGGGCATGCTGCTGCATGACCGGCGACGGCTGATGATGGACCGGCTGCTGTGCGACCGGCTGCTGCATCAGCGGTGCCGCCGGACGGGCGGCGACAGGCGCGTCCACCGGAGCGGACTGGGCAAACAGCTTGCTCTGCGGGCGGAAGGCGTCTTCCTGCGGCGCCTGCTGCATGGCCGGGCGATGGGCGGCGATATCGAGTTCACGCTCCAGCTCGGCTTCGGCCGAACGGATGGTCTGCGCAACCGGATCAATGGCGGCTTTCGGTGCCTGCATCACGGCGGCAGGCTGAGGTGCGGCCGCTGCCGGAGCGGCGGCCGCGGACGGACGGATAGCGGGCTTCGTCACCTGGCGAAAGTCGATATCCTTGTTGGCTTCCGAGAGAACGCGGTCGATGCCCGTGGCGACGACCGAAACGCGGATGATGCCGTCGAGCGATTCGTCGAAGGTAGCGCCGAGGATGATGTTGGCGTCCGGATCGACTTCCTCGCGGATGCGGGTCGCGGCTTCGTCGACTTCGAAGAGGGTGAGGTCGCGACCACCGGTGATGGAGATCAGCAGGCCTTGAGCGCCCTTCATCGAGGTTTCGTCGAGCAGCGGGTTGGCGATCGCAGCTTCCGCGGCCTGCATGGCGCGGCCCGAACCGGAAGCTTCGCCCGTGCCCATCATCGCGCGGCCCATCTCGCGCATCACCGAGCGAACGTCGGCGAAGTCGAGGTTGATGAGGCCTTCCTTGACCATCAGGTCGGTGATGCAGGCAACGCCCGAATACAGCACCTGGTCGGCCATCGCGAAGGCATCGGCGAAGGTCGTCTTGTCGTTGGCGATGCGGAACAGGTTCTGGTTCGGAATGACGATCAGCGTGTCGACCGACTTCTGCAGTTCCTGAATGCCCTGTTCTGCAAGGCGCATGCGCCGTGCGCCCTCGAAATGGAACGGCTTGGTGACGACGCCGACGGTGAGGATGCCCTTGTTGCGCGCGGCCTGCGCGACGACCGGGGCAGCACCCGTGCCGGTGCCGCCGCCCATGCCGGCGGTGACGAAGCACATATGCGTTCCATTGAGGTGATCGACGATCTCGTCGATGCATTCTTCAGCGGCGGCGCGGCCGACTTCCGGCTGCGAGCCGGCGCCGAGGCCTTCCGTGACGTTGATGCCGAGCTGAATGATTCGCTCCGACTTCGCCATGGCGAGCGCCTGGGCATCGGTATTGGCGACGACGAAATCGACGCCCTGCAGCCCGGCTGTGATCATGTTGTTCACGGCGTTGCCGCCGCCGCCGCCCACGCCGAATACGGTAATCCGAGGCTTCAGCTCGGTGATGTCTGGCTTTTGCAGCTTGATTGTCATTTACCCGTTCCTTCTTTATCCGGCCGCATCACCACGCCGGCCAATATGTTTCGTTACCTGCGTCACCTTGCCCGGAACCGGTGTCGGCTCCGGCGCGGTGTCAAAAACTCTCTTTCAGCCACTGCCCTACGCGCGCGATCCGGCTATTGCCGCCGCCCAGAGACGACAGCAGACCACCCTGACCCGCATGGGTTTCCATATCGGCGACCTGCGGATAGATCAGCAGGCCGACCGCCGTCGAGAAGGCCGGGCCCTTGGCTGCCGTCGGCAGGCCGGAGACGCCCATCGGGCGGCCGATGCGGACATTGCGCGCCAGGATGCGGCGTGCGGCTTCCGAAAGGCCGGTCAACTGGCTGGCGCCGCCGGTCAGGACGACGCGCTTGCCGACGATGGGGCTGAAACCGGAGCGCTGGATGCGGTCGCGGATCAGTTCCAGCGTTTCCTCGATGCGGGCGCGCACGATGCGCGACACCAGCGCGCGCGGCACCTGGGTCGGCTGGTCGCGGTCGTCCTCGCCGATTGGCGGGATGGAGACCAGGTCGCGCTCGTCGCCAGCATTCGGCAAAGCAGAGGCATGAACCACCTTCAGCCGTTCGGCATCTTCGATCCGGGTCGAAAGACCGCGGGCGAGATCGGTGGTGACGTGATGGCCGCCGAGGCTGACGGCATCGATATGCACCAGCTTGCCTTCGGCGAAGACGGAGATGGTCGTGGTGCCGCCGCCCATGTCGATGGCGGCGCAGCCGAGTTCGACCTCGTCGTCGACCAGCGCGGCCAAGCCGCTGGCATAGGGGGTCACGACCATGCCCTCGACCGACAGATGCGCGCGGTTGATGCACAGTTCGAGGTTCTTCAGCGCGGTGCGCTCGGAGGTCACCACATGCATGTCGACGCCGAGAACGTCGCCATACATGGAGAGCGGATCGCGGATGCCACGTTCTCCATCCAGCGAATAGCCCGTCGGCAGCGAATGCAGCACGGCGCGGTCGTTGCGCACCGATTGCTGGCATGCGGCGGTCAGTACGCGCTTGAGATCGCCCGCTTCCACTTCCTGGCCGCCGAGATCGATGGTGGCGGTATAGACGTCGCTGGCGACGCGGCCGGCGGAGACGTTGACGATCAGGCTGTCGACGGTAAGCCCCGCCATGCGCTCGGCCGCATCGACGGCAAGCCGCACGACGCTCTCGACCGCTTCCAGATCGGCGATGACGCCGGCCTTGATGCCGCGGGAGCGCTGATGCCCGATCCCGATCACCTCGACATGATGGGTGCGGTTGGGAAGGATTTCGCTTTCTTCGCGCGGCGTCAGCCGGCCGATCATGCAAACGACTTTGGTCGAGCCGATGTCGAGCACCGTAACGACATGAGACCGCTTGGATGACAGCGGCTTGAGACGCGGCAGACCGAAATGTGAGGATCCGAAGATGCTCATATCTGTTTCTCCGCTTTCTTGATGGCCTTGTCCCGGGCCTGCACGGCCACCTGTCGGCGCTCGGCGGCGCCGGGGGTCAGCTGGATGGTGGTTCTGTCGGGCAGCCGCAGGTCGACAGCGGCGATGTCGCGCTCCAGCAGCTTGTGTTCGGCATCGAACTCGGTGAGCTGCTGCAGGGCGCGCGCCACGTCGGTTTCCGGCAGCTTGACGACGATGCCGTTGTCGAGATGCAAATCCCAGCGACGGCCGGCAACGCGCACGAAAGCCTTGACGCGCTTCTTCATCTCCGGCCAGTCGGCGAACTGCTTTTCAAAGTCGTTGACGGCGCGCTCGGCGTTCTGGCCGACGAACAGCGGCAGCGTCGTGTATTTGTTGTCACGCAAGGGGGCGATGACGGCGCCGCTCTTCTCGATCAGCGACAGTTCCGCGCCATGCTGCCAGATGGCATAGGCTTCGCGTTCCCGGAGCTTTACCTCGATGGTGCGCGGATAGATCTTGCGCACCTCGGCGTCCTGGACCCAGGGCAGGTGGATGAGCTTCTGGCGGGCGGCGTTGATGTCGAGCGCCACCAGCGAGGTGGTGCCGTCCAGCCCCAGCAATTGCAGGATATCGATTTCCGAGGTCTGGTTGTTGCCCGAAACCTTGACGTCCTCGATGGCGAAGCCGACGGCGGTCGTCGTGGCTTCTGCCAGCGAATCGGCCTGGCCGCCAAGCGACATGCCGTAGAGTCCTGTCGCCCCGAAGAAGACGAAGGTGGCGAGCGTGCCGGTATGGGCGGGAATATGGATGCGCCCCGTGGCAAGGCTCACCATGAAGCGCACCATGCGCCTGAGAGGCCGGGGCAGGACGATCTTGTCGTCCAGCTCGACCGGCAGCGGCGCGGCATAGGCCGGCTGCTGCTTCATCGCCTTTTTGCCGATCAGCGCGAACACGAAGCGTCCTCCACCATCCAACGGAGAAATTCACCAAAGGAAAGGCCCGCATATTGAGCCATTTCGGGCACCAGGGAGGTAGGTGTCATGCCGGGTTGCGTATTGATCTCCAGCCAGATGACCTCGCCATCGCCTGAGGAATCGTCGAACCGGAAATCGGAGCGGCTGACGCCGCGGCACCCGATCGCTTGATGCGCCTTGAGAGCCAATTGTTGTATTGTTTGGTAAATATTCGGTGAAATCTGCGCCGGAATGACGTGGCGGGAGCCGCCTGCGGCATACTTTGCATCATAGTCGTAGAACTCCTGCGCGACCGGGATGATCTCGGTGACGCCGAGCGGGGTGTCGCCCATGACGCCGCAGGTCAGCTCGCGGCCGGGCACATAACGCTCGACCATGACGCGGTCGCCATAGCGCCATTCGGCGGATGTCAGGATCTGCGGCGGATGGGTGCGGTCCGCCTTGACGATGACCACGCCGAAGGACGAGCCCTCGCGCACCGGCTTGACGACATAAGGCGGCTTGATCGGATGTTCGTTGCCGATTTCGAAACGGCTCATCACCCGGGCTTCGGCAACGGGAATGCCGGCGGCCTTGGCGACATGCTTGGCCTGCGCCTTGTCCATGGCCAGCGCCGAGGCGAGCACGCCCGAATGGGTATAGGGAATTTCCAGATATTCGAGGATGCCCTGGATGGTGCCGTCCTCGCCATAGGGGCCATGCAGCGCATTGAAGGCGACATCGGGGCGCATCTCCGCCAGCACCGAGGCGACATTGCGGTCGACATCGATGCGCGTCACGCGAAAGCCTTCGGCTTCGAGCGCATCCGCACAGGCAGCACCCGAGGACAGGCTCACCGGCCGCTCCGAGGAAAACCCGCCCATCAGGACAGCAATATGCTTTGTCATTCACGCCCCCAAACCATGTCTGCGTTGGCCCAGCCCCTTGTCTCCGCGCCTGCGGCGAATCGGGACATTCCGCGCCATGTCTGAGTTAGACGCCATTAAGGTTAATGAAGTGTTTACTTTCGTTAACCGGTGCCGGTTCGGCACAAATATTTCTGCGCCACCCTGTCCATGGAATCGGATTCGCTCTCTGGAATCAGAGAGTTGCAGTGCAGGCAAGCATGGCGGCGGATGTGTTCTGGAATGAGGCCTTCACCGCTCTCCCTCCAATCCGCCCGCGTTTCTCGGCTTTTCCGGAGAAAGAACGCCTCCACCCAGGCGCACCATGCATAACAGCCATGCAAAAATAGCAAATCAGCAAGACTTATTAATACGATCTGTGCATTTCCCGGTTGGTAAAAATCAATTAGGAGGGGGAAGGCCCATCGACGGCCCTCAAACGTTCCCGATTGGAAAGACAATGACCGACGCGATATCGCGCATATCGCCGACCCCGGACGCATCGAACAAGGTCAATTCGCCTGCACAAGTTCTGATGGCCAGCCTGGTCGGCACGACCATCGAATTCTTCGACTTCTACGTCTATGCCACCGCCGCCGTGCTGGTGTTCCCGACGCTGTTCTTCCCCAACAGCGATCCGACCACGGCGCTGCTCTCCTCCTTCGCCACCTTCTCCATCGCCTTCTTCGCCCGGCCGTTCGGCGCCGTCGTCTTCGGCCATTTCGGCGACCGCATCGGCCGCAAGACGACGCTGGTGGCCGCCCTCCTGACCATGGGCATCTCGACCGTCGTCATCGGCCTCTTACCCTCCTACGAGCAGATCGGCGTCGTCGCACCGCTGCTGCTGGCGCTGTGCCGCTTCGGCCAGGGATTCGGGCTTGGCGGCGAATGGGGCGGCGCGGTGTTGCTCGCCACCGAAAACGCGCCCGAGGGCAAGAAAAGCTGGTACGGCATGTTTCCGCAGCTCGGCGCTCCCGTCGGCCTGTTCCTGTCGTCGGGCATCTTCTGGCTGCTGCTGCAGGTCATGTCGCAGGAGGCGCTTTTGAGCTGGGGCTGGCGCGTACCGTTCATCGCCTCGATCATCCTGATCGTCATCGGGCTGTGGGTGCGCCTGTCGATCACCGAGACGCCGGACTTCCAGAAGGCCATCGACAGCCATGAGCGCGTCGCGGTCCCCGTCGCCGAGCTTTTCGCCAACCACAAGCGCTCGCTGCTGCTCGGCACCTTCGTGGCGCTGGCGACCTTCGTGCTGTTCTATATCGGCTCGGCCTATCTGCTATCCTACAACGTCAAGGTCCTGAAGATCCCATTCCTCGACGCGCTGGAGGTGCAGATCCTCGGCTCGATCGTCTTCGGCATCTTCATCCCCATCGTCGGCAAGCTGGCGGAGCGATTCGGCCGCCGCGAGGTGCTGATCCTGACCACCGTGCTGATCGGCCTCTTCTCCTTCTTCCTGCCCGGCCTGATGACCGGCGGCGAAGGCTCGATCTTCGTCTTCGTGATCTTCGCCATGGCGCTGATGGGCATGACCTACGGCCTGATCGGCACGGCGCTCGCCGCGCCCTTCCCCACCGCCGTGCGCTACACCGGCTCGTCGATCACCTTCAACCTTGCCGGCATCTTCGGGGCGTCGCTGGCGCCCTACATCGCCACCTGGCTGCAGGCGAATTACGGCATGACCTATGTCGGTTATTACCTCGGCATTTCCGCCGCGGTGACGCTGGTCTGCATCCTCGCCTCCGGCAAGGATGAGGTCTAAATCGAGCTGGGCCGCGCCTGACGCGCGGCCCTCTCCCTTTCACCCAGCTTCCAGCGATTCTATACTCAGCGCTTCCCTTTCGCATGGAGCGCCTTTTGATTCGCAGACGTGATTTTCTGGCCGGCGGCAGCCTTGTCCTCATGCTCGGCCCGCGCGCCGCCGGCGCGGCCATTCCCGCCACCGACGTCACCTTCCTCGTCATCAACGACGTGCATGCCTGCCGCATGGGCGATGGGCTGAGCCCCAATTGCCTGGAGGAAGGCAAGACCGATGCGAACCTGCTGCGCCACATCGCAGCGCTCAACGCCATCCACGAGAATCGCTGGCCGAGCGAAATCGACGGCAAGCCGACCGGCCTTGCTGGCGCCGGGGAAACCATCGCCAAACCGCTCGGCGTCGTCGTCTGCGGCGACGTCACCGACGATGGCGGCGGCCAGACGGCGGAGCCAGGCGAAGGCGCGCAACTGCTGCAATTCTCCCACCGCTACCAGCAGGGCCACGGGCCGGACCGGGTCCATTATCCCGTCTATATCGGGCTCGGCAATCATGACCTCGACCAGGACGGCCGCCCACCCAACCTCGACTGGTATCGCAACGAATTGCGCGATTACGTGCGCCTCAATCACAAGCCCAGCGTCTTCTTCAAACCGACCGTACCGGTCGACAATTACGACGAGGCCTCCGACAATTATTCATGGAACTGGCAGGGCCTGCACCTCGTCCAGATGCAGCGCTTCGGCGGCGACCGCAACAAGGGTGCTGCCGGCGGCCTCGACTGGCTGAAGGCCGATCTCGCCGCCTATGCCGGCGACGGCCGCCCGGTGGTGCTGTTCCAGCACTACGGCTGGGATCATTTTTCGCTGGAGCGCTGGGATCCCGAAAAGAAGACATTCGATGCCGAAGGCGACGGCCCGCCGCATTGGTGGTCGGATGCCGACCGCGCCGCCCTGCTCGATATCCTAAAAGGCTACAATATCGCCGCCATCTTCCACGGCCATGAGCACGAGACGGCGATGATCTACCAGGCCGCCGGGCTCGATATCGTCAAGGCCACCGCCGCCTATATGGGCGGTTTCGCGCTGGTGCGAGTCACGGAAAAGGGCATGGACGTGGTGCTTGGAACCGCCATGGACGAAACGGGCGGCGTAAAATTCCTCGCCGCCCATCATAAAAGTTTTGCCTGACCTCAGTCGGTCGTCACGCCCTGGAAGGGCGCCACCTCGCGTCCCGGCATGAAGATGCCGAGGCGTTTGATTTCCCATTGCAGCTTGATGCCCGAGGTCTCGAACACGCGGGCGCGCACGGTCTCGCCGAGATATTCAAGATCGTAGCCGGTGGCATGGCCGATATTGATCATGAAATTGCAATGCAGCGACGACATCTGCGCCCCGCCGATCATCAGCCCGCGGGAACCGGCATCGTCGATCAGCTTCCAGGCCGAATGGCCCTCGGGATTCTTGAAGGTCGAGCCGCCGGTCTTCTCGCGGATCGGCTGCACCGTCTCGCGATGGTTGCGCACCGCATCCATCTCGGCGCGGATGACCGCCCGATCCTCGGCATAGCCCTGGAAGACGGCATGGGTGAAGATCAGGTCGGCCGCAGCCTGGCTGTGGCGGTAGCTGTAGCCCATATCGGCATTGGTGAGCACATGCCTGTTGCCCTTGCGGTCGACGGCATGAACCTCGACGACACGCATGGCCGTCTCGACGCCGTTGGCGCCGGCGTTCATGCGAAGCGCGCCCCCGACACTGCCAGGAATGCCATAATAGAAATGCAGGCCGCCGATACCGTTATCGGCCGCCATCGCCGCGACGTTCTTGTCCGGGCAGATCGCGCCGGCGCGGATGCGGTTCTCGCCGGCAAGCTCCACCTGACCGAAGCCCTTGGCCGACAGGCGTAGCACGACGCCGGGAATGCCGCCGTCGCGCACCAGAAGGTTCGAGCCGACGCCGACCACGGTCAGGGGCACCTCTTCCGGCAACACGCTTAAGAAGGTCACCAGGTCGTCGACGTCATGCGGCTGGAACATCAGCTCGGCCAGCCCGCCGGCCTGGAACCAGGTGACCCGATCCATCGGCGCGTCAGGCGTCAAGCGTCCTCGAAGCTGGCTGACCTTGTCTCCGAGAGAGGCCAGAAGTTTTTCCCCATTCACCTGTTTCATGCGGACTGTCCCGAAATGCCTTCCAATTCCCTGGGCAGCGCAGCCGCCCATTGCGTGATATTACCAGCCCCCAACAAAACCACGAAATCACCGGGCTTAGCAATGCCCGCGACGATCGGAGCCAGATCCTGCGGTGTTTCCAGGTATCGGGCGTCGCGATGTCCGGCGGCCTTGATGCGCGAGACCAGCGTCTGCGAATCGGCTTCGGGGATCGCATCCTCGCCCGCCGAATAGACCGGCGCGATCAGAATACTGTCGGCATCGTTGAAGCAGGCGGCGAATTCCGCCATCAGGCTCGACAGGCGGGTATAGCGATGCGGCTGGTGGACGGCGATGATGCGCCCGCCCGTCGCCTCACGCGCCGCCCGCAGGACGGCCTTGATTTCCACCGGATGGTGGCCGTAATCATCGAAGACCTTTACACCGTTCCATTCGCCGGTCAGCGTGAATCGCCGCTTGACGCCGCTGAAAGAGGCAAGCCCCTTGCGGATATCGTCATTGGAAATGCCGAGCCGGTTGGCGACGGCAATCGCCGCCGTCGCGTTTGAAACATTGTGGCGCCCGGGCATCGGCAGCACCAGATCCTTGAGTTCGAACACCTTGCCGGTACGGCGGCGGCGGATCTCGACGTCGAAGGTCGCTTTGGTACCCTCGATGCGCACATTCATGAAGCGCGCATCGGCCTGCGGGTTTTCACCATAGGTGATGACCTTTCGATCCTCGATGCCGGCCACCAGCGCCTGCACTTCCGGATGGTCGAGGCACATGACGCCAAAACCGTAAAACGGCACGTTTTCCACAAATTGACGGAAGGCGGCGCGCACGGCGTCGAAATTTCCGTAGTGGTCGAGATGCTCGGGATCGATATTGGTGACCACGGCGACGTCGGCCGGCAGCTTCAGGAAGGTGCCGTCCGATTCGTCGGCCTCGACCACCATCCATTCGCCCTCGCCCATGCGGGCATTGGTGCCATAGGCATTGATGATGCCGCCATTGATGACCGTCGGGTCGAGCCCGCCGGCTTCCAAGAGCGTGCCGACCATCGAGGTCGTCGTCGTCTTGCCATGCGTGCCGCCGATGGCGATGGCATTGCGGAAGCGCATCAGTTCCGCCAGCATTTCGGCGCGGCGCACGATGGGCAACAGTTTTTCACGCGCGGCGATCAGTTCGGGATTGTTCTTGCGGATGGCGGTCGAAACCACCACCACCTCGGCATCGCCGAGGTTCTCGGCCTTGTGGCCGACGAAGACTTCGATGCCCTTGTCGCGCAGGCGCTGCACATTGGCGCTTTCGGACTGGTCGGAGCCCTGCACGCGATGGCCGAGATTGTGCAGCACCTCGGCGATGCCGCTCATCCCAATCCCGCCGATGCCGATGAAGTGGACAAGGCCGATGGCCTTCGGCATTTTCATGCGCGCGCTCCCTTGAACTGTGTAATCGATTGCCCGGCGGCGACGGCCTCGACCATGTCGGCGAGAACCTGCGTCGCCTGCGGGCGCCCGGCCTTCTTCGCCGCCGCGGCCATGCGCGAAAGCTTGTCCGGGTCATGCATGCAATGCTTGATGATGGAAGCCAGACGCTCCGGCGTCAACTCGGCCTGCGGGATCACCTTGGCGCCACCGTGGGCGGCCAGCGACGCGGCATTGGCCGCCTGGTCATGATCGAGTGCATAGGGATAAGGCACCAGCACCGAGGGGCGGCCGATGACGGAAATTTCCGAGACGGTCGAAGCGCCGGAGCGGCAGATCACCAGATGAGCGGCCGCGATGCGTTCCGCCATATCGGTGAAGAAGGGCGAAATATCCGCCGGCGCGCCGAGCTTGGCAAAGCAGCTCGTCACCTTGTCCTTGTCTTCCGGCCGCGCCTGCTGGGTCAGCACCAGGCGGCTGCGATCCTCGTCTTCGAGCAGGCTGACGGCATTGGGGATGGCGGCCGAAAAATATTGCGCGCCCTGGCTGCCGCCGAACACGACCAGCCGAAAGGGCTCGCCCGGGCCGGAAGGCGCATAGGCCGTTTCCGCCGCCTTCAGCACTGCCGGGCGCACCGGATTACCGGTCGTGACGATCTTGTCGGCGAACGGACCTTCGCCTTCGGGAAGAAAACCACCGGCAATCGCCTTGACGCGCTTGGCCAGCGCCTTGTTGGCGCGGCCCATCACAGCGTTCTGCTCGTGCAGCATCGAGGGCACGCCGAGACCGGTGGCGGCGAGCAGCGGCGGCAGGGTCGGATAACCGCCGAAGCCGACGACGATGCGCGGCTTGATCCGAGAAATCAGCCGCCGGGCGGCGCGCATGCCGGTCCACAACGTCCACAGCGAGCGCACCACGGCAATCGGGTTCTTCGAACCGATGGTGGCCGAGGGCACGACGTGGATCTCGTCGGCGGGAAATTTTCCGGCAAACCGTTCGGCGCGGCTGTCAGTGACCAGATGCACCGCATAACCACGCGCCTTCAGCTCATGCGCCAAAGCTTCCGCGGGAAAGACATGGCCGCCCGTTCCGCCGGCGGCGAGGAGGACGATACCTTTTGTCATACATTATCTCCGGATGTGCCCGTCATTCGGCAGGAACGCCCTGCTGCATGCGGAACAGGCTCCGCTCCTGCGCGCGCCGCTCCGGGCGGTGGCGGGTCAGCGCAAGAATGAAGCCAGCCGTGACACATATGGCGATCATCGACGATCCGCCATAGGAAATAAGTGGCAGGGTCATGCCCTTTGCCGGAAGAAGCTCGAGATTCACCCCGACATTGATCATCGACTGCATGCCGATCTGCAGCACGAGACCGGCAACGGCGAAGCGGTTGAAGTCGTCGCGCTCGTTGAAGGCATGCTTGAGGCCGCGCAGCACGACGAAGGTGAAGATCGCCACCAGCACCATGCAGAACAAGATGCCGAACTCTTCCGCCGCCACCGAGAAGATGAAGTCGGTATGGCTGTCCGGGATGATGCGCTTGACGATGCCTTCGCCCGGTCCCTGGCCGAACCAGTCGCCGCGGATGATCGCCTCGCGGGCGGTGTCCACTTGGAAGGTGTCGCCCTCGCCGGTCAGAAACTTGTCGATACGCGCCGCGACGTGCGGGAAGATGTAATAGGCGCTGAACAACCCGCCGACACCGCCGACGCCGAGCAGGATGATCCAGATCCACGGCATGCCGGCCATGAAGAACATGCCGCCCCAGACAGCACTTGTCAGGATCGTCTGGCCAAGGTCCGGCTGGGCGACGAGCAGGGCCGCAACGATGCCGTAGAGGATGATGGCGAAGAGATTGCCGGGGATTTCCGGCTGGCGTGCATGTTCGGAAAACAGCCAGGCGCAGACGACGACGAAGGCCGGCTTCATGAATTCGGAGGGCTGGACGCCGAAGCTGCCGATCGAGAACCAGCGCCGCGAGCCCTTGATCTCGACGCCGAAGAACAGCGCCAGGATCATCATCGCCAGCGATACGATGAGCAGGATGACCGCCGTGCGCCGCACCTGGCGCGGCGTCAGGAAGGACAGGCCGACCATGATGATAACAGACGGCACCAGGAAGGCGGCATGGCGCTTGACGAAGTGGAAGCTGTCGAGGCCGATGCGCTCGGCCACCGGCGGCGAGGCCGCGAAGGACAGCATGAAGCCGATCCCCATCAACAGCACGAAGGTGGCGAGAAACACCCGGTCAATCGTCCAGAACCAGTCTGCGACAGGTCCACGCTCGGCTCGGCTTACCATGTCATTTGCCTCCGGATTCGGTGTCGATCAGCATGGTGATGCCGTCCAGCCCCTTGACGTGGCTGACGAAGGCATCGCCCCTGACCTCGAAATTCTTGTACTGGTCGAAGCTTGCGCAAGCCGGGGAGAGCATCACGGCGCAAGCGCCCTTCGGATCGCTGGCCGCATCCGCCGCCGCATGCGCGACCGCGCGCTCCAGCGTGCCGGAGATCTCGTAAGGCACCGCCTGCCCCAGCGTCGCCGCGAACTCCGCCGCCGCCTCGCCGATCAGATAGGCCTTGGCAATGCGCGGGAAGAAGCCGGTCAGCGTCGTGATGCCGCCGGCCTTGGGCAGGCCACCGGCGATCCAGTAGATGCGCTCGTAGCTCGACAGAGCGGGGGCCGCCGCATCGGCATTGGTCGCCTTGGAATCGTTGACGAAGACGACTTCGCCACGCTTGCCGACCGGCTGCATGCGATGCTTGAGCCCCGGAAACGAGGCGAGCCCGGCGCGGATCTCCTCGGCCGAAACGCCGACCGCGAGGCAGGCGGCAATCGCTGCGGCCGCATTCTGGGCATTGTGGCTGCCGCGCAGCGTCTGGATACCGGCGAGATCGGCAATCTCAGAGGTCGCGCCGGTCTCGGCGCGGATAATGCGGCTGCCCTCGGCATAGAGCCCGTCGGCCAGCACCTGCCGCTGCGAAATGCGCACCACCTTTGTGCCGGCGCGCTCGACACGATCCGCGATCAGCGCGCAAAAACTGTCGTCGACGCCGATGACGGCGATGCCGCTGCCGGCGACCAGCCGTTCCTTGACATCGGCGTAATGCTGCATCGTGCCGTGGCGGTCGAGATGGTCGGGGGTGAGGTTGAGCAGGATGCCGGCGGAGGGGTTCAGCGTCGGGGCGAGATCGATCTGGTAGGACGAGCATTCGACGACGAAATAGCGCTCCGCCTTGGGCGGATCGAGCGTCAGGATCGCCGTGCCGATATTGCCGCCGAGCTGGGTGTCGCGGCCGCTGGAGCGCAGGATATGGGCGATCAGCGCCGTCGTCGTGGATTTACCGTTGGTGCCGGTAATCGCGATGAACGGGCAATCGGGCGCATGCGCCCGGCGCTCGCGCACGAACAGCTCGACATCGCCGATGACCTCGACCCCCGCCGCCTTGGCCAGATCGACGGTCCAGTGGGGTTTCGGATGGGTCAGCGGCACGCCGGGCGACAGCACGAAGGCCGCAAGCCGGCTCCAGTCGATGCCGCGCAGATCGGCGGTCTCGATGCCTTCACTCGCCGCCTTGGCGACGCTATCGGGATTGTCGTCCCAGGCGATCACGGCCGCGCCGCCGGCGACCAGGGCTCTCGCCGTCGCCAGCCCCGAACCGCCGAGGCCGAAAAGCGCGACCTGCCTGCCCTTGAACGTCGTTACCGGGATCATCTTCGATATTACCGCAGCTTGAGGGTCGAAAGGCCGACCATGGCGAGGCCGACGGCGATGATCCAGAAGCGGATCACCACCTGGCTTTCCGTCCAGCCCTTCTTTTCGAAATGGTGGTGGATCGGCGCCATCAGGAAGACGCGCCGGCCGGTAAGCTTGAAGAAGCCGACCTGGATGATGACCGACAGGGTTTCCATGACGAACAAGCCGCCGATGATGACCATGACGATCTCATGCTTGGTGGCAACCGCGACCGAGCCGATCAGGCCGCCGAGCGCCAGCGAACCGGTATCGCCCATGAAGATAGCGGCGGGCGGCGCGTTGAACCACAGGAAGCCGAGGCCGGCGCCGATGACCGCGCCGAGGATGACCGCGAGTTCCCCGGTGCCGGGCACGAAATTGATCTGCAGGTAACCGGCGAACACCGCATTGCCGGCGAGATAGGCGATGACGCCGAAGGAAGCGGAGGCGATCATCACCGGCACGATGGCGAGACCGTCGAGGCCGTCCGTCAGGTTCACCGCATTGCCGGCGCCGACGATGACGAAGCCGCCGAAGATGACGAAGAACACGCCGAGATTGATGAACAGATCCTTGAAGAAGGGAAAGGCGACCGAGGTCGCAAAGCTCGCCCCATGCGCCGAACTCGACATCGAGGTGTGCATCATCGCATAAACGGCAATGGCGGCGATGACGAATTCGATGCCGAGGCGCGCCTTGCCGGAAAAGCCCTTGTCGCTCTGCTTGGTGACCTTCAGATAGTCGTCATAAAAGCCGATGGCGCCGAAGCCGAGCGTCACCAGCAGCGTCGAGACGACGTAGACGCTGGAGAGATCGGCCCAGAGCAGCGATGAGCCGACGATGCCGGCAAGAATCATCAGCCCGCCCATGGTCGGCGTGCCCGCCTTCTTGAAATGCGTCTGCGGCCCATCGGCGCGGATCGGCTGGCCCTTGCCCTGGCGGATGCGCAGCGACGCGATGATTCGCGGACCGAACAGGAAGACGATGAAGGCGGAGGTAAAGAGGGCGGCTCCGGTGCGGAACGTGATGTACCTGAAAAGGTTGAAGATTTGAACGTGGTTCGCCAGTTCCACAAGCCAGATTAGCATAAAAGCCCTTTCTCAAGCCCGTTTTAAGGTTGGGGCTGCGTGTCCAAGAATGCCGGATACTTGTCAAGCAGCGCGGCGACGATCTTGCCGAAGCCGATCCCGAGCGAGGATTTGACCATCAGCACATCGCCCGGCCCGACGGCCCGCACGACGAAATCCGCCAGATCCTCGGTCGCCAGCCGGTATTCGACGCTGATGGTCGGCGGCAGGGATTCGCGCAGATGCATCATCTCCGGCCCGGCGAGCCAGACATGCTCGATGCCGCCGGCCAGCAGCGGCGATGCGAGATCGGCATGCACCTGCTCGGCGAATTCGCCCATTTCCAGCATGTCGCCGAGGATGGCGATGCGCCGCCCCTCGCCTTCCGGCTGCGCCGCCGACAGCAGCGCGACCGCCGCCCGCATCGAGGCGGGATTGGCATTGTAGCTTTCGTCGATCAGCGTGAAGAAGCTGTCATGGCCGATGGCGAGCTTGTGGCGCTGGCCGCGCCCCTTGACCGGCTTCAGATCCTGCAGCGCAAGCGCCGCCTCGGCGAGATCGGCGCCGGCCAATTGCGCGGCGCCAAGTGCGGCCAGCGCATTCTCGGCGATATGGCGGCCGGGAGCGCCGATGACGATCTCCATCGGCTCGCCGTCGAGGCTGGCCAATACCGTGGAGCCTTCCGCCGTGCCGTCGAAATCGGCAAGCTGGAAATCGGCCTTGGCATGCTGGCCGAAGGAATGCACATGCGCGACGCCGGCCGCATGGGCGGCAGCTTCGAGGAAGTCGTACTGCTCGTTGTCGCGGTTGAGGATCGCGTGCCCGTCCGGCTCGACGCCCTCGAAAATTTCCGCCTTGGCGGCGGCGATTTCCTCAAGACCGGAGAAATTGCCGAGATGGGCGGCGGCGATGGTGGTGACGATCGCCACATGCGGGCGCACCATCTTGGTGAGCGGCCGGATTTCGCCGGGATGGTTCATGCCGATCTCGAACACGCCGAAATCGGTATCGGCGGGCATGCGCGCCAAAGTCAGCGGCACGCCCCAGTGATTGTTGAACGAGGCGACGGCGGCATGGACCTTGCCCGAGGGCTCCAGCACATGGCGCAGCATTTCCTTGGTGGTCGTCTTGCCGACCGAGCCGGTGACGGCGATGATTTTCGCCTGACTGCGGGCGCGCGAGGCCACCGCCAGACGCCGCAGCGCCTCCAGGACGTCGTTGACGACGATCATCGGCGTGGTCAGCAGGTGGCCGAGACCGGCAAGCCTGCCTTCAGCGACGACCAGCACCGTCGCGCCGTTGGCTACGGCCAGGCCGGCGAAGGTGTGGCCATCGACCCGGTCGCCCTTGATGGCGAAGAATGCATCCCCCTTGGAGATCGAGCGGCTATCGATCGAGATGCCGGTAATGCCCTGCGGCGGCATGCCGATCGGGCGGCCAGCCATCGCGGCGATCATCTCGTCGGTCGTCCAGAGCCAGGTCAATGCTTCATCTCCTCCAATGCCTTGCGCACTTCATGGTGGTCGGAGAACGGCAGGGTCACGGAGCCCACCGTCTGGCCTTCCTCATGCCCCTTGCCGGCCACGATCAGCGTATCGCCGCTGGAAAGCAGCGATACGGCGTGGCGGATGGCGGCGGCGCGGTCACCGATTTCGGTCGCCGAAGGCGCGGCGGCCATGATTTCCGAGCGGATGGTTTCAGGCACTTCCGAGCGCGGATTGTCGTCGGTGACGATGACCACGTCGGCGAGCCGGCAGGCGATCTCGCCCATGATCGGACGCTTGCCCTTGTCGCGGTCGCCGCCGCAACCGAAGACGACGATGACCCGGCCGGTGGTGAACGGCCGGACCGAGGTCAGCACGTTTTCCAGCGCATCCGGCTTGTGGGCATAATCGACATAAGCGAGCGCGCCGTCGCCGGTCTGCCCGACCAGTTCGAGGCGGCCCGATGCCCCTTGCAGCTTGCCGAGTGCCGCCATGGCCACAGCCGGCGCAACGCCCGTCGACAGCGCAAGACCGGCAGCCACCAGCGCATTGGCGATCTGGAAATCGCCGGCCAGCGGAATATGCACTTCATGGATCTCGCCGTCGTGATGCACCTCGGCCATCTGCTTGTGGCGGGAATGCTCGACACGCTTCAAGGCAAGATAATCGCCCTTGCGGCCGACCGTGCGAACCTCGTGGCCGGCGGCGGTGGCGACGCGGATCGCCTCGTCGGACCAGGGATCGTCGGAAAAGATCACCGCCGGCGATCCCTTGGGCAACAGGTCGGTGAACAGCCGCATCTTCGCCGCCATATAGTCTTCCACCGTTGGGTGGTAGTCCATGTGGTCGCGGCCGAGATTGGTGAAGGCGCCGGCGGCAAGCCGCACGCCGTCGAGGCGCGACTGGTCGAGGCCGTGGCTGGAGGCTTCCATGGCGGCATGGGTGACACCCTCGCCGGCCAGTTCCGCAAGCAACCGGTGCAGCGACACCGGATCCGGCGTCGTCAACGCGCCGTAATCGTTCCGCCTGGGCGAAATCACGCCCGTCGTGCCGATCTGCGCCGCGGCAAGGCCGGCATGCGCCCAGATCTGGCGGGTGAAGGAGGCGACCGACGTCTTGCCCGCCGTACCGGTGACGGCGACCATGGTTTCCGGCTGCGCGCCGAAGAAACGGGCGGCGGCGAGCGCCAGGAAGCGGCGCGGATTGGAGACGGTCAGCACCGGCACCACCACACCCTCGACCGGATGGCAGGAAACGACGGCGACCGCGCCGCGCGCAACGGCGTCGCCGACATACCGCGCGCCGTCCGCTTTGGTGCCGGCCAGCGCCACGAAGAGATTGCCGGGTTCGACCGCGCGGCTATCGGCCGTCAGGCCGGAGATGTCGAGGCTGCCCGCTTCGCCCGACAGGGAGGAATCGAGTTCCGGGAATGCCTGCCCGGCCAGATCGCTGAGTTTCATCGGCCTAACTGTTCTTTCCTTGCGCCCACGTACCCCACGCGAATCGCTGACTTATTCTTCTCCGCTCAATACGACTCCAGCAAGGCCGTGCCGTTGGCGCCGAATTGCGGCTCGACGCCGAGGATGGGGCCGGCCCGGCGGATGATGTCGCGCACCATGGGTGCTGCGGTGAACGAGGCGATGGTGCCGCCCTCGCCGGCATGCGGCTCGTCGCAGAAGGTCAGCACAATATATTGTGGATTGCGCATCGGGAAGGCGGCGAGGAAGGCGTTGAAGTTCAGCGAGCTGCTGTAGCGGCCGTTGACGACCTTGTCGGCCGTACCGGTCTTGCCGCCGACATCGAAGCCCGGCACGCGGGCATTGCGGCCGGAACCGTTGACGCCGTTATATTCGAAGAGATAGCGCATGTCGGCGCTGGTCTTGTCCTTGATGACCGTCTGCGCCACCTCGTCGGCCTGTTCGCGGGTGCGCGGCAGGAAGGTCGGCTGGATCAGGCGGCCGCCATTGATCAGCGCCGCGCCCGCCACCGCCGTCTGCAGCGGCGTCGTCGAGACGCCGTGGCCGAAGGAGATGGTGATCGAGTTGATCTTCTTCCATTCGCGCGGCTGCGACGGCATCTTCACTTCCGGCAACTCGGTCTGCATCTTGGTCAGCAGGCCCATCCTGGTCAGGAATTCCTTGTGCGCCTCGATGCCGACGACGTCGGCCATCTTGGCCGTGCCGATGTTGGAGGAATACTGGAAGATTTCCGGCACGCTGAGAACGCGGTGCTTGCCGTGGAAGTCCTTGATGGTGAAGCCGCCGATGCGGATCGGGAAACGGGCGTCGAAGCTATCGGAAAGCTTCACCTTGCCCGAATCGATCGCCATTGCCGTGGTGAAGGACTTGAAGGTCGAGCCCATTTCGAACGTGCCGTTCGACATGCGGTTCAGCCAGCCTTCGGCGGCCCCTTCCTGCGGGTTGTTCGGATCGAAATCCGGCGCCGAGGCCATGGCCAGCACTTCGCCGGTATTGGCGTCGAGCACCACGGCGCCCGCACCCTTGGACTTGTAGTTGACCACTGCATTGACGACGATCTCGCGCACGATCGCCTGCACCCGCAGGTCGATGGAAAGCTTCACCGGCTCCAGCGGCGTATCGCTGGTCATGCCGACGGCGGCGAGATCGGCAAGCCCCTGCGTGTCGATATAGCGTTCCATGCCGGCGACGCCGCGATTGTCGATATTGACGTAACCGACGACATGCGAGGCGGTGGGACCGCCCGGATAGAAGCGGCGCTTTTCCGGCCTGAAACCGATGCCGGGAATGCCGAGCGCGAGAATCTGGCTCTGCTGCTTCGGCGTCAGCTGGCGGCGCAGCCACTGGAAATGGGATTTGGACGACAGCTTGCGATAGGTGCCCTTGACGTCGAGATCGGGCAGCACCGTCGCCAGCATTTCCACCGCCTCGTCGGGATCGACGATCTTGTGCGGCTCGGCATAGAGCGAGACGGTGCGGATGTCGGTCGCCAGCACCTCGCCGTTGCGGTCGAGGATGTCCGGCCGCGAGGCCATGAAACGGTCGGCCGGCAGGATGCTGGAAACGACATCCGGCGAAGCGATACCGTATTGCACCAGCCGCCCGCCGATCACCACATAGACCATCGAGAAACCGACCATGAGAATCGCCACGCGGCTGCGCGTCTGGCGGTTCTTCTTCTTCATCGTTCCCTGAAAGGCGGCTCCCTGCGGCCCACCGGCGCGGTTATGGCCGCCGGCGGAAAAGTGAGCCTTGCTCTTCAGCACCATGATCCGGGATAAAAAGGACATCAGGGCTTCACCGATCCAGTTACGATTTTATCAGCGGGTTTGCGGCCATTCTCGGCCGTCTTCTTTTGCTTGGCAGCCTTGCCGTCCTTGTCGCCCTTGTCGTCGGCGACTTCCACCGCCGGCAGTTCGTCGCGCATCATCGGCAATTCGATGGGCTGGACGAGCTGGGTGGGATCGGTGGGGGCAAGCTTCAATTCGCCGTCATAGGTCTTGATCAGCTTTTCCAGGCGGTTGGGCTGGGTCAGCAGCGCCCAGTCGGCGCGCAACAGGTCGATCGTGTCCTTTTCCAGCTTGATCTCGGATTCGAGGCGCTTGACCTCTTCGAGCTTCAGCTCGGCGCGGTGCTTGATCGAATAGGTGACCGTCGCCGTGGCGGTCATGACGCCGATCAGGATGAAATCGAAGGTCTTCAGCATCGGTTTCAGCCTCCCAACTTTTCAAGACTGGCGAGATCGGGCAGATCGAAAATGGACATGTCGGCCTTTTCGGCCGGTGCCGCCGTGCGTTGCCCGACCCTTAGTTTTGCCGAACGGGCGCGCGGATTGAGCTCGGCTTCCGCCTCGCTTGCCGCCACCATGCCCTTGCCGACGGGGTCGAAGGTCGCGGCGCGCTCGACCGGCATCGGCATGTGGCGCGAGCCGCCGGCGCGGCCGGAACGGTCCACGAAGAATTTCTTGACGATGCGGTCTTCCAGCGAATGGAAGGTGACGACGACCAGACGGCCGCCCGGCTTCAGCACCCGCTCCGCCGCAAGCAGCGCCTGCGCGAGTTCGCCCAACTCGTCGTTGACGAAGATGCGCAGCGCCTGGAAGACGCGGGTCGCGGGATGGATCTTGTCCTTGGCCTTGCGCGGCGTGACGATCTCGATCAGCCCGGCCAGATCGCGGGTAGTGCGGAAGGGTTCATCGGCACGCTTTTTCTCGATGGCGCGCGCGATCCGCCCCGCCTGCTTCTCTTCACCGAGAAAACCGAAGATGCGGATGAGGTCAGAAACCTTGGCGCGATTGACGACATCGGCGGCCGAAACGCCGGACGCCGACATGCGCATGTCGAGCGGGCCGTTCTTCTGGAAAGAAAAGCCGCGATCGGCTTCGTCGATCTGCATCGAGGAGACGCCGATATCGAGAACGATGCCGTCGAGGCCTTCAGCCGGCGCAAGCTCGCCAAGCCGCGAGAATTCGGAATGGACCAGCGACAGGCGGCCGTTGCTGGCTTGCACCAGCGCCCGGCCGCCTGCGATCGCCGTCGGATCGCGGTCGAGCGCGATCACCTTCGCCCCGGCTTCGAGGATTGCGGCGGTATAGCCGCCGGCCCCGAAGGTTCCGTCGAGGATCAGCTTGCCGGTCTGCGGCGCGAGCGCCTCGAGCACTTCCGCCAGCATGACCGGAATATGGCGAACCAGTCCGCCTTCGGCATCAGAATTCGTTCCTCCGCCAAGATTCGCCGTCATTCCGCATCCCCGTGTTACACCGTCGGACGCGTCCCTCTCAGTCTGCGTCCCTCTCGCGCCGCCGCCTGCACTTCCGCAAATGCGGGCGGATGCCATAGCTGAAAATGATCCGCCCGGCCCACGAAGGTCACTTCGGAGACGATCCCGGTAAAATCCCGGATGAAGTCCGTCACCATCATGCGCCCTTCGGAATCGAGCTTGATGAAGACCCCGCCCCCGTGAATGAGGAGCGACATCTCGTTCGCTTCCGGCGAGAAGGGATCTTCCGCCGCAATCTGCCGCTCGAACCGGTCGAGCAAATCCGGACCCCCGGCGCTGATCGCCGGAAACACGAAATCCTGGAAGCAGTAGAGCTCCTGGATATTCCGCTGAATCAAGACCGAACGAAATACCGAGGGCACGGAGACCCGGCCCTTGGCGTCGATCTTGCTGGTCACGTTGGAAAGGAAGCGGTTCATGATTCGATACAGCCGTTTCCCGTAAACGAAGGCGCCGCATCCGCCCCCGCGATATCGCCAGACTGGACGCGACCGGACCTGCGCCAAGGGTCTCATTCCCTTGGGCTTTCCCTTTCGGAAACCGTGCCGTCTGTATTTCCGGCCGGGTGTCAAATCGCATCTGAGCAATGTAGATTTGGGATACCATGGGACCATATGGGCGTCAATGGGAAGCGGCCGCGGGCGTCCCCGTAACCTGCATTGTTTATAAGCTGTTAAGTTTAATGAATCGTTATGAATCCGGGGATGGGCAACCCTGCCCGCACGGCATCAGACAGCCCACCGGGATAAAAATATCCCTGTTATTCCAGCATCTTGGCCGAAATATTCGTAACTTCGGAAATTCAACGGGGAAAATTGCCAGTTGGCCTGTAAGCCGGGTTCTGTATGGCTCCGGCTTTCGCCGGAACGTGGCAGCCATTCCTCTGGGACAGGACTTGCGCCCTGCCTCTCGCAACCCACCCGGATGACGGGCCTGGAAACCGGCTGTGACGCGCGAACGCGCCCGTGTCATCCCTATTCGGTCTTGCTCCCGGTGGGGTTTACCGTGCCGCCGCTGTTGCCAGAGGCGCGGTGGGCTCTTACCCCACCCTTTCACCCTTACCCCGCCAGCTTTTCCGTCCGAAAACAGGACGGAAAAGCAGGCGGGGCGGTTTGCTTTCTGTGGCACTTTCCCTGAGGTCGCCCTCGCCGGACGTTATCCGGCACCGTGTTTCCTTGGAGCCCGGACTTTCCTCACCCTACCGCCTTTCGGCATTGGTAAAGCGCGGCTGCCCGGCCAACTGGCAGCCGGTGCTTAAACGAGCGAGAGCCGAATTGCTACCGAAATATCGGGCCTCACCGGAATCGCGGCGAAAAATCGACGCCGGCATAGGCGGCATCGGCTACTCCGCCTTGAAGGATCGTCTCGGCGCCCAGCCGTCCGATCTCGTCCGAACTCTTCGCCGCCGCCCCGCAGCCGCCGGTGACCAGCGCGATGCGCGGCGAAGCCGAAAAGCCGATGGCCGGCAGCCCGGTCGGCGTGAAGCTCGTGACGCAGGAGCCGGTGGAAACCGAACGGATGGAAACGCCGTTCAAAAGCTCCTTCGCCACCCGCAGCAGGTGTGTCCTGGCGCTTTCGCGTCCCTCGCCGCGAAACCAGTCGCGCAGTTCAGCTTCGCTCTTCAGCTGGAGATCATGGGGATCGCCGCCGATCTTGAGATAGAACCGCCCGTCCGGATAGCGGATCGGCGGCAGCATGTAGATGGCGTCTTGCGGATCATGCGGCGCGGTAATCAGTGACGGCATCGCCGCCAGCCGGGCCGCTTCCGCGGCATCCACCTCCATGAAGACGATGGTGCGGGCATAAACCGTCAGATCGACCGGCTGCGGCAAGAGGCTGTCGGCAATCGTGAATCCGCCCGCCGCCGCCAGAACCTTTTCGGCTGTGTAGCGCTCGCCCTCGGCGGTCATCACCTCGATGCCGTCGGCGCCGGGAAGAAGACGCACCGCCGTCTCGCGGATCAGCCGCGCGCCCGCCTTCTCCGCCAGCCGCGACTGCGCCGCCACCAGGCGACGCGGGCTGATATGCCCGGCGCCTGCCGGCTCGAATACGCCTTCGCTGCCGGCTTCGACCGAGAAGAACGGAAACCGCTCCTTCAATCCCCCGTCGTCCAGCAGCATGGTCTCGACATCCAGAGACCCGGCGGCGGACAGCACATTGGCTATATAGTCATCGCCGCTCGCCCGCGCCGCACCGGCGACAAGGCAACCGACCTCGGAAAAGAAACCGATGCCGCTCTCCGCCTCGATATCGCGATACCGGGCGATGGAACGGTTGGCCAGCCGCGCCCAGACCGGGTTCGGATCGATGGTGCGGGTAATGCGGCCCTCGTCGTAATGGCTGGCGAAAACGCCGTCATGCGAACGCTTGTCCGCCGGCTCATCCGGACCGATGACGCCGACGCCATCGATCTCGCGCGCCAGATATTTCGCCGCCGCGGCCCCCATCATGCCGCGGCCGATCACCAGAACCTTGAAATCCGTCATCCTGACCTCCTTTCACACCCCGAAGCGCGGCAAGGCGGTGAGCAGCCGGTGCAGCGTGTCGATGGTCGAGACATCGGCGATGCCATCCACGCGCGCGGCGCGGAAGTGGCGTTGGAAGGCTTCGACGCAACCCGCCGTCTTCGCATCGTATTCGCCTGAAATTTCGACGCCGTAGCCATAAAGCGACAGCATGGATTGCAGCGCCTCGACCGGCTTGCCGCTATCGCCCTGCTGGAAGAAGCGCCCGCCGCCGAGCGCAGCCGGCTCGACCCAATGGCCGACGCCGCCGGCCGCCAGCCGATCCCACGGAAATTTCTCGCCCGGATCGACCTTTCGCACCGGCGCGACGTCGGAATGGCCAAGGATGCGCTCCGGTGCGATCCCCCGCCGCACCGCGATATCGCGGCAGAGCGCGATGACCGCCGTAATCTGTGCCTCCGGAAAATCCGGCAGGCCGCCGGGATGCCCGGCATTGGCGATCTCGATGCCGATGGAGAGCGAATTGATATCCACTTCGCCTGCCCAGAAACTCTTGCCGGCATGCCAGGCGCGGCGCGCCTCCGGCACGAGCTGCAGCACGCGCCCGTCCTCATGTACGAAATAATGGCTGGAGACCTGGCTTTCGTCGCGACACAGCCAGTCGAGCGCGCCATCCGCCGTGCCCATGCCGGTATAATGGAGAAGGATCATGTCCGGCAGGCGGCCATCCGCCCGCTCGCCATGATTGGGGGACGGCTGCACCATGGCCGCCGCATAATCGGGCAGGAATGCGGATGTCATGCGGCGCGGCGCTCTTTCTCGATAGCCTCATAGGCCGCATTCAGCGTCGCCATGCGATTGTTGGCGATGGCGTGGAATTCCTCCGGCATGCCGCGCGCCGTCAGCATGTCGGGATGGTGCTCGGTGACCAGCACGCGGTATCGCTTGCGGATGGTGGCAAAATCGTCGGAACGATTGACGCCGAGCACCACATAGGGATCGATACCGTCGCGATGTACATGCCGCGCCGTTATCGTCTCGAAATGGCTTTCGCTGATGCCAAAGATTTCAGCGACGCGCCAGATGAAGGCCAGTTCCTTCTCGTGGATCGCACCATCTGCCTTGGCAATGTGGAACAGTCCGTCGACTACGTCTTCCAGTACGGGGCAATTGGCCGCGCAGGTGCTGCACAGGCCGGCGAGTTTTTCGGCATAGGCCTCGTATCCCGCCACATCCTGGCGGGCGAGGTTATAGAGTCGGGCGACGTTCTTGGCCTGGTCGGGCGGATAGTCGAAGATCTCGCGGAAAGCATCGACCTCCGCTTCGGACACCACGCCGTCCGCCTTGGCCATCTTGGCCGAGAGCGCGATGACGGCAACCGAGAACGCCACCTTGCGGCGCGTTTCCGGATCGCCCTCGAACACCGTACGGATTGCTTCGATAACGGCTGACAAGGCATTGCTGGCGGTGTCAGCGACCGCGCCCAGCAGTTTTTCCCAAAATGACATCTTGAGTCCGCGGATACAACAGAAGTGCAAGCTCACCAAAAACCACGCGGAAAAGCAAGTCAGCCTATGGACGCAGACCGTGTCACAGATCATAGCATCCCGATCGGCGACGGGATCCCGCGCCTTCCATCCGCAGTTTCGATCATCCTCTGTAGACGAAAATTTCGACCGAAACACGGCCAAGTCGCAGTCCGTGCCGCAGGTTTTCCCCCATGCCGTTTTTGCCGGCCGGCGCACCTGACCCGGTTAGCAGCCGGACGGCGCGCAAACCACGTGAAAAGGTCGAGGATTTCCACAAAACTTCACTTTACACCGAGGTCCGGCTGTCGCATCCATGCCTTGACGGAATGACGGCGCGACAGGCGCCGAAGGAGGAACCGATGGTGAAACACAAAGTTGCAATGCTGACCGCCGGCGGTCTCGCCCCCTGCCTGTCCTCGGCGGTCGGCGGACTGATCGAGCGCTACAGCGACATCGCCCCCGAAATCGACCTGATCGCCTATCGCTCCGGCTACCAGGGCGTGCTGCTCGGCGACAGCATCGCCATCACCCGGCAGATGCGCGAAAAGGCGCCATTGTTGCATCGTTACGGCGGCTCGCCGATCGGAAACAGCCGCGTCAAGCTGACCAATGCCGCCGACTGCGCCAAGCGTGGCCTCGTCAAGGACGGCGAAAACCCGCTGAAGGTGGCCGCCGAGCGGCTGGCCGCCGACGGCGTCACCATTCTCCACACCATCGGCGGCGACGACACCAACACCACCGCCGCCGATCTCGCCGCCTATCTCGGCGCCAACGGCTACGAGCTGACGGTTGTCGGCCTGCCGAAGACGGTCGACAACGACGTCGTGCCGATCCGCCAGTCGCTCGGCGCCTGGACTGCCGCCGAATACGGCGCCGCCTTTTTCGACAATGTTTCCAACGAGCAGAGTGCTGCACCCCGCACCCTCGTCGTGCATGAAGTCATGGGCCGCCATTCCGGCTGGCTGACGGCGGCGACCGCCAAGGCCTATGTCGATCGTATCAGCCACAACGAATACGTCGACGGCATGCTGATGGACCGCACGCTGAAGACCATCCAGGGCGTCTACCTGCCGGAAATGGCCTTCGACCTGCAGGCCGAAGCCGCGCGACTGAAGGAGAAGATGGACCGCAACGGCTTCGTCTCGATCTTCGTTTCGGAAGGCGCCTGCCTCGACGCCATCGTTTCCGAGCGGGAAGCGGCCGGCGAAACCGTCAAGCGCGATGCTTTCGGCCATGTGAAGATCGACACGATCAATGTCGGCAACTGGTTCTCCAAGCAGTTCGCCGCCCTCCTCGGCGCCGAGCGCGCCATGGTGCAGAAATCCGGCTATTACGCCCGCTCCGCCCCGGCCAATGCCGACGACCTGCGCCTGATCCACAGCATGGTCGATCTCGCCGTCGAAAGCGCGCTCGCTGGCGTTTCCGGCGTGACCGGCCATGACGAGGGACAGGGCGGCAAGCTGCGCTGCATCGAATTCCCGCGCATCAAGGGCGGCAAGCACTTCGATCTCTCAGCGGAATGGTTCGGCGCGCTGATGGATGGAATCGGCCAGAAATATCAGGCCGCCTGATTGACGAAGCGCGGCGGCCGTGGCTTCCTTGAAAGCATGTCCGGAAAGGGTTGAAACCGGTTTTTTCCATTCGGAAATCGGATACACTCTTAAAGGACCACCGGGAGGAATCGATGCCGATTGAATTCTGGGTGATGTTCGCCTTGGGCGCCGCCATTCTCCAGCTTCTGCCGGGGGCGGGAAAACGTTGCCTGCTCTCCTATGCCCGCAGCGGCCAGCCGCTGCGCACGCTCGCCGCTGCCATTGCCGTCACGTTGTCGGCGACGGCGGTCATGGGCGTAATGCTGGTCGTCATCGGTTTCGTCATGTCGTCCTCAGCGCTGCTGGCCGCCGTCATCGGCGGCTTCGGTCTTTCCGTTCTGCTCGTCGGCGCGATGATCGCATGGCGCGTCAAGGGCATGACCGGGCTGATCGCCGACAACGACAACCTCTCCGAAACCAAGCCATTGCAAACATTCGGAAAAATCGCGTTCGACAACGCAACCGACCGTTGGCAGGCCCTGCTTTCGGCAGCGCTTGCCAGCCAGTTTGTATCGTCCAATGGAACGATTTTTTCTCAAGCCCTTGTTTTAACTATGACTTTTTTTGCGATCTCGCTCGCTTCGTCGTTCTTGTACGTTTTGGCGCCAAACTGGATGCTGATGCGGCTACGCCGTCTGGAATCGCGGAAAATCAAAGGCCGCGCGCGGGGTTGTCTGCGCGTTAGCACCGGCATCGTCACCGTCGGCTATCGCCGGCTGGCAGCCTGAGTGGCTTGCTCCAAACTTGCGGCTCGCTCACGAATACGTTAATGGGTGCAAAAAGGCGTTAACAGTGTCCCCTGATTTTTTGCGTGGCGGGCGCCAGAACTCACGAGAGTGACTCTATGGTAGCGATCGGATATTCCACCCTGAAACGCAATTCGGCCTTCGGCGTCGTCATGACGGTCGCACTCGCCGGATGCACCAGCGTCGAATACACTCCGCAGCATCAACTGACCGCCGCGCATGGTGCCGTTCCGGCCGCCAAGCCGCAGGCAACGCAGGTCGGTTACGCTGCATCCCATACCCAGGCCGCCGGTACGGTAGCGACCGCCCAGGCCGCCTCCGGCACCGCCGCGCAGCCCATGCCGACGACGGTGGCGGCTAAGACCTCTCGCGTCGTGCCGCAGGCGGAGACGGCCCAGGCCCGCATGATGCAGACCGCCGAAGGCCAGACGGCGCTTGCCCCGACCACGAACGCCGCCCCGGCGGCAAGTGCGGCCATTGCCGCTGTCGCGCCGCAGAGCGGCGCCCAGGCGATGTCCGTCGCCTATGCGGAAATGCCGCTGACCGACGAAGTCACCGCCATTCAGTCGGTCGTCCCGACCAAGCGCCCGGATCGCCCCTTTGGCGCCGATGCCGGTCCGCAGCTCGCCTATGCCGCCATGCCGTCGCGCACGCAGGCACGCGCCGCCACATCGCTGGCGATGATGGATTTCGACACCCGGCCGATGAGCGAGATCGAAAGCCGCATGGCGCCGACCGATGACGAAGCGGAAGCCCCCAAGGGCGGCCCGCGCGTCAACGACAGCATGATGAAGAAGCTGATTTCCAAATACGCTTCCCTCTACCAGGTGCCGGAAGCGCTGGTTCACCGCGTCGTGCGCCGCGAAAGCACCTACAATCCCCGCGCCTATGCCCATGGCAATTACGGCCTGATGCAGATCCGCTACAACACCGCAAAGTCGATGGGCTACAGCGGCCCGGCCTCCGGCCTGTTCGACGCCGAGACCAACCTGAAATACGCGGTCAAGTACCTGCGCGGCGCCTGGATCACCGCCGACAACAATCACGACAATGCCGTGCGCCTCTATGCCAGCGGTTATTATTACACCGCCAAGCGCAAGGGTCTGCTGAACCAGGTTCAGTAAAAACGCGCAATTCCATACGCAGCACGTCTCCAGGCCGGCCGCAAGCGCCGGCCTTTTTCGTGGGCTGTCGTGCAGGCTGTCACGAAGCCGGCGCGAACGACGCCGGACCCCCTGTTTCCTTGGCTTTCCCGTCATCCCCCGCCGGCGTCATCGCTCTGTAGCAGAAGCAGTTTACAGGCAGGCTGACCTATACGGAGGCCCGATCCCCATGAGCGAATTCGCCCACGATGCCGGTTTCAACACCAATCACCGCCTGAAGGATGCCCTGCTGCAACATCGCACGCTTTCCAGGGAAGGCCTGTCGGAACGGTTGTTCGGAGTGCTGTTCTCCGGCCTCGTCTACCCGCAGATCTGGGAGGATCCCGACGTGGACATGGCGGCGATGGAACTCGGTGCCGGCCACCGCATGGTCACCATCGCGTCCGGCGGCTGCAATATGCTCGCCTATCTCAGCCGCCATCCGGCCCGCATCGATGTCGTCGACCTCAATCCGCATCACGTCGCGCTCAACCGGCTAAAGCTTGCCGCCTTCCGTTTCCTCCCGACCCACGGCGATGTCGTGCGTCAGTTCGGCATGGAAAACATCGCCAGCAACAGCCGCGCCTACGATACCTTCATCGCGCCGAAGCTCGACGTCGCCACCCGACGCTACTGGAACGGCCGCACCAATGCTTTCGGCCGCCGCCGCATCGACGTCTTCAACCGCAACATCTACAAGACCGGCCTGCTCGGCCGCTTCATCGGCGCCGGCCATCTCGTCGCCCGCCTGTACGGCGTGCGCCTCTCGGAGATGATCGAGACGCGCTCGCTGCGCGAGCAGCGCCATTTCTTCGAGACCCGCGTCGCGCCGCTGTTCGACAAGCCGGCGATCCGCTGGCTCACCAGCCGCAAGAGCTCGCTGTTCGGTCTTGGTATTCCGCCGCAGCAGTTCGACGAGCTCGCCTCGCTCTCGGATGGCAAATCCCTTGCCCCGGTGCTGAAGGCCCGGCTTGAGAAGCTGAGCTGCCATTTTCCGCTGCGCGACAATTACTTCGCCTGGCAGGCCTATGCCCGGCGCTACCCGACCGGCGCGGAAGGCGCTCTGCCGACCTATCTCAAGCTCGAGCATTACGACGCCATCCGCGCCAATGCCGAGCGCGTCGAGGTGCACCATGCCGGCTTCACCGAGCTTCTGGCGCAAAAGCCTGCCGAGAGCGTCGACCGTTTCGTACTGCTCGACGCCCAGGACTGGATGACGGACGGGCAGATCAACGCCCTGTGGAGCGAGATCAGCCGCACGGCCGCTCCCGGCGCGCGCGTCATTTTCCGCACCGCCGCCGAAAAGAGCGTCATCGAAGGCCGCCTGTCGCAGGCGCTACGCGAGCGCTGGACCTATCTCGCCGAGCGTTCGGCCGAGCTGAACCTGCGCGACCGCTCCGCCATCTATGGCGGCTTCCATATCTACGAGAAGACCGCCTGATGACGCACACGGACGCCCATGCGCTGAGCATGGACCGGATGTATCGCTACCAGCGCCACATCTACGACCTGACCCGCAAATATTACCTGCTCGGCCGCGACGGCACGATCCGCCGCCTGGCGCCGCCGGCCGGGGGTACGGTGCTGGAAGTCGGCTGCGGCACTGGCCGCAACCTGCTTCTGGCCGCCCGTGCCTTCCCGCAGGCGCGGCTGTTCGGCCTCGATATTTCCGCACAGATGCTGGCGACCGCACGGCGCAATTTTTCCGGCAGCGTAACGACGCCGGACCTGCGTGTCGCGGATGCCTGCGCCTTCCGCGCCACAGATTTCGAGCAAGACGGTTTCGACCGGGTGCTGATCTCCTATGCCCTGTCGATGATCCCCGACTGGCCGGCGGCGATCGACTGCGCGCTGGCTGCGCTGAAACCCGGCGGCTCGCTGCATGTGGTCGATTTCGGCCAGCAGGAAGGCCTGCCTGGCTGGTTTGGCGCCGGCCTCAAGGCGTGGCTCAGGCGCTTCCATGTCACGCCGCGGGCCGACCTCAACGCCGTGCTGGCCGAGCGCGCCCGCTGCTGGAACGGCCGGCTGGAAATCGAAAGCATCGGCGGCGGTTACGCCTGGCGGGCCATAATTCGCCTTCCGGCGGCTTATGGGCCTTGCAACTAACCGAATTTTTACGTTGTTATGGTGAAGAAGAGGTTCACGCCTCTGGGGACATCGAATCACGGAACCGTTCAGTGGGCGCCAACCATCATGCCATGCTCTGTGGGATGCTCATGCGACGGCTTGTTCTAGCGTTTTTCCCCCTCGCCCTCCTGCTTGCCGGCTGCACGTCGTCGAGCTACGACCTCATCGAAACAGCGGCGATCTCGCCGAAATTCCAGGACAAGGATCCGCAGGATTTCGGCCCGAAGCATCCTCACAAGCACCCCATACACGGTATCGATGTCTCCAAATGGCAGGGCGATATCGAATGGGAAAAGGTGAAGGCATCGGGCGTCTCCTTCGCCTTCATCAAGGCGACCGAAGGCAAGGACCGACTCGACCCGAAGTTTCATGAGTACTGGCAGCGCGCCGGCGCTGTCGGCATTCCTTATGCGCCCTATCACTTCTATTATTTCTGTTCCACTGCCGACGAGCAGGCCGACTGGTTCATCCGCAACGTTCCCAAGGCGGCGACGCGCCTGCCGCCGGTGCTGGACGTCGAATGGAACGGCGAGTCCAAGACCTGCACCACCCGTCCCGACCCTTCGACGGTGCGCAGCGAAATCAAGCGCTTCATGGACCGGCTGGAGGCCTATTACGGCAAGCGGCCGATCATCTACACCTCGGTCGACTTCCACCGCGACAATCTCGTCGGTTATTTCAGCGATTATTACTTCTGGGTTCGTTCCGTCGCAGCCCACCCGGAAAAAACCTATGCCGATCGCCGCTGGGCCTTCTGGCAATATACCTCGACGGCGGAGGTGCCCGGAATCAAGGGCAATACCGACATCAACGTCTTCGTCGGCTCGGTGAAGAACTGGAAGAAGTGGCTGGCCTCGGTCACCGCCTCCTGACCGGTTTTCCGTCGGCACCACGTTAAAACACCGCCATCGCCGGCCGGTTTCTTGCTTCCGTCACAATGTTCTGAAAAGCCGGCACACGAAAACAACAAAAGGATTGTCGCATGAATTCTCGTCTCGTCCGCCGTTTCGGTCTCGCGCTCGCTCTCGGAACGCTTCTGGCCTCGACAGCCTCGGCCGAACAATGCGGCGGCGATCTCTCCGCCTTCCTGGCCGGTGTCAAGACGGAAGCCATCGCCAAGGGCCTGTCCGCCGAAGCCGCCGACAAGGCGCTGGCCGGCGCACAGATCGACCAGAAGGTCTTGTCGCGCGACCGCGCCCAGGGCGTCTTCCGCCAGACCTTCACCGAATTCTCCCAGCGCACAGTCTCCAAGGCGCGCCTTGATCTCGGCGCCAAGAAGATCAAGGAATATGCCTCGGTCTTCAAGCGCGCCGAGGACGAATTCGGCGTACCCGCCGGCGTCATCACCGCCTTCTGGGCGATGGAAACCGATTTCGGCGCCGTGCAGGGCGATTTCAACACCCGCAACGCGCTGGTGACCCTTTCGCATGATTGCCGCCGCCCGGAACTGTTCCGGCCGCAGCTCATCGCCCTGATCGAGATGGTGCAGCGCGGCGACCTCGACCCGCAGACCAATACCGGCGCCTGGGCCGGCGAGATCGGCCAGGTGCAGATGCTGCCCAAGGACATCATCGCCTTCGGCGTCGATGGTGACGGTGACGGCCACGAGAGCCTGAAGACCAGCGCGCCGGACGCGATCATGACCGCCGCCAAGTTCATCCAGCATCTCGGCTTCAAGCGCGGCGAGCCGTGGATCCAGGAAGTGACGCTGCCGAAGGAATTGCCCTTCGAGAAATCCGGCCTCGGCGGCACGATGACCGCAGGCGAATGGTTCGCGCTCGGCGTCAAGCCGCGCGAAGGCAATACCCGTTTCTCGTCTCTGGCCGCCTCGCTGGTGCTGCCGCAAGGCCGCAACGGCCCGGCCTTCATCGCCTATCCGAACTTCAACATCTATCTGGAATGGAACAAGTCGTTCATCTACACGACCTCCGCGGCCTATTTCGCCACGCGCCTGATGGGCGCCGAGCCCTATCTCAAGGGAAGCCCGGAGCAGGGCCTTAGCGCCGACGACATGAAGGGCCTACAGACCAAGCTGCAGCAGCGCGGCCATGATGTCGGTGAAATCGACGGCATCCTCGGATCGGGCACACGCGTCGCCATCCAGAAGGAACAGCAACGCCTCGGCATGGCCGCCGACGGCTGGGCGACACCGGCGCTGCTCAACGCGCTTTGAACGGCGCAGCCGCGTGATCCGAAGTGGGGGCAATCACATTTGCCCTCATCCGGCCTGCCAGCTTCTCCTTGGCTGCGGGGCGAAGGGCTATACTGTGCCGTTCTCACAAATCGGTGACCCAGTGCGGGGCAAATACCGACTGCCCCGCCAAAGCTGGACAAAGCTTTGTCTCCATAACAAGAATCGGGTGGCTCTCCATCGGCCGACATCCTAAGCACGATTCCGTTCAGGAGGAATCGCCATGGCCGCCGTCACCGCCCCCCGCATGAATGCCATGACATGGGGCCTGCTGTTGCTGCTCGGCTTCATCTGGGGCGGCTCGTTCTTTTTCGCCCGAGTGGCCGTTCAGCATATCCCGCCGTTCACGCTGGTCTTCCTGCGCCTGTTTCTCGCCGCTCTTGCCCTGCATGTCTATCTGCACGGCGCCCATGACCTTTATGGCTGCCTGCGCCGCCGCTGGCGCGAATTCGCCATCCTCGGCCTGATCAACAATGCCCTGCCGCATGTGCTGATCTTCACCGGCCAGACACAGATCGGCGCCGGCCTCGCCTCGATCCTCAATGCCACCACGCCGATCTGGACGGTGCTGGTCGCCAATAGCTTTACCTCGGATGAAAAGCTGACAGGCCAGAAGCTTGCCGGCTGTGTGCTGGGCCTGTTGGGCACGGCGGTGCTGATCGGCCCCGGCGCGCTCGCCCGGAGCGACATTCCCTTCTGGGCGCTGGCGCTGCCGGTTCTCGCCGCCATTTCCTATGGCGTCGCCGCGACCTATGGCAAGCATTTCCGTGGACTGCCCGCCCCGGTCACTGCAGCCGGGCAACTGACCTTTTCCTCGTTGATGATGCTGCCAGCTTGCCTCGTCATCGACAGCCCCTGGACCCTGCCGATGCCGCCACTCGACGTCATCATGGCGGTACTGGGCCTGGCGCTGCTTTCCACCGCCTTCGCCTATATCCTGTTCTTCCGCATCATGAGCCTTGCGGGCGCCACCAATGCGTCGCTGGTGACGCTGGTGGTGCCGCCCGGCGCCATCCTCCTCGGCGCCGTCTTCCTGGACGAGCGGCTGGGATGGGGAGACATGGCCGGCATGGCGCTGATCGGCGCCGGCCTGATCGTGCTCGATGGCCGACTCGCCGGTGGGTTGCGCCGCGCCTGAACAAAAAGCTTGCGGCCGCAACTCAGCTCCTAAACATAAGCTTTTGATTCCAATTGAAAATTCAGCGCATCGCCCTGTGGATAACCAGATGATTCAGGGACGTTTCGCCGCCTTCACCAAGTGTAAATCAATCCAAATAAAGCGTGAATTTTTTTCGTCTTAAATTCCATGGACTTACTCGACAATTGCTGCGGGAATCCCTGATTCCTTTCGCAATGCAGCATGGAAAAGGCTTTTCGCCCGACATATTTCAGACATATGTTTTAACGGTCAACGCAAGGAGGCACACAAATGGGACTTACGTACTCTTTCAATGTCCTTCTGGTCGGTGCAGCGATTGCATTCATCGGGGCCATGCTTTTCATCTGAAAGGCCCGCATTGTCGGGTCATGGCTGTCGTTAATGACTTTGGACCCATTCGTACCACTCTAAGCACGACAAACGCATGGCGGACCCCGCCATGCGTTTCACTTTATCAGGCGGCTGCACCGGCAGCAGTGCTTGCCGGGCGCAGGCCGAGCATGCGCAGGGCGCGGTTCGTCAGCGGCGCACGGTTCATCGTATAGATATGGAATTCATGGATGCCGCGGCGATAGAGATCGGCCATCTGCTCGGCCGCCAGTTCCGCGGCCACTGTGGCGCGGGCCGCCGGGTCAGCGTCGAGATGCGCCAGGCGGGCATCGATTGCAGCGGGAATGCCCGCCCCGCAGGCGCCGGCGAAACGCTTGAGCTGCTGCAGGTTCTGGATCGGCATGATGCCGGGCACCACCGGAATACGGATGTCGGCGGCGCGCACCTTCTCCAGGTAACGCTCGAACTGGTCGTTGTCGAAAAAGAACTGGGTCAGCGCCCGTGTCGCACCGGCATCGACCTTTCGCTTCAGCATATCGATATCGGCGGCGACATCGGCGCTTTCCGGATGCTTTTCCGGATAGGCAGAGACGGAGATCTCGAAATCGTCGATCGCCCGCAGACCGGCCACCAGCTCGGCGGCATTGGCATAACCGCCGGGATGCGGCCGGTAGGCGGCGCCGGCGCCATCCGGTGGGTCGCCGCGCAGGGCCACGAAATGACGCACGCCGATGCGGCGGAAATCATCCACCACTTGCGCCACCTCCTCGCGCGTCGCGCCGACGCAGGTGAGATGCGAAGCGGTGCTGAGCGACGTATGACGTAGCAGGCGCTCGACGGTGCTGCGCGTCGGCTCGCGGGTCGAGCCGCCCGCCCCATATGTCACGGAGACGAATTCCGGCTGCCATGCGGCCAGTTCATCGACGGTGGACCACAATTGCCCCGCCATTTCCTCGGATTTCGGCGGAAAGAATTCGAACGACAGTCGAATTCGGGCAGCGTCAGACGAAGAAAGAAGGGGCTGGGACATGTTAGCTCCTGTCAGGACTGGAAGAAACGGAATGCGACGGCCGGCGATCCTGCGCCAGCCAGATGGTGACGGTGAGCCCGCCCTGCCCGCCCGAAGGCAGGTCGACGGCGCGCACCAGGTCGAGACCGGCCCGCTTCAGCCAGTCGGCCATGGTCTGGTGCGAGAAGCCGAGGCGGACATGGGCATGCTCGTCGCGCAGATGGTCGAGCGTGTGCGGCGCGAGGTCGATGATGACAAGCCGGCCGCCGGGTTTCAGCATCCGCGCCGCTTCAGCCACCGCCAGTTCGGGCTGATCGAGGAAATGCAGCACCTGATGGACGGTTACCAGATCGTATTCATTGCCGTCATAGGCGAGATTGAGAATATCGCCATGGCGCACCGCCGCCTTGCTGACGCCGGCACGGTCGAGATTGGCGCGCGCCACCGACAGCATGTCGCGGCTGGTGTCGATGCCGAGCGCCCGGTCGTAATAGGGCTCCAGCAGTTCGAGGATACGGCCCGTGCCGGTGCCGAGATCGAGCAGCGCCCCGACCGGGCGCTTTCCGATCTGTTCGACCAGCGCCGCATCGATGTCGGCGTCGCTGACATGCAGGCGGCGCAGTTCGTCCCATTCGGAGGCGTTGCGGCTGAAATAGGCCTGCGCCCGCTCCGAACGCTGGCGCTTGACCGCCGCCAGTCGCTCGCCGTCCCGTTGCAGCACGCTGTCGCCGGGCGCAGTGGCAGCGAGGATGGTGCGGGCCAGCGCTGCGGCGCTGGCATCGCGGCGGAAGCCGAAATAGGCCCAGGCGCCCTCCTGGTAACGATCGACGATGCCCGCTTCCGCCAGAAGCTTCAGGTGACGGGAAATGCGCGGCTGCGACTGGCCGAGGATCTCGGTGAGATCGGAGACGGTGAGGTCGCCCTCGGCGAGCAGCGCCAGCAGGCGCAGCCGCGTCGGCTCGGCCGCCGCCTTCAGAATATCCACCAGATTGTCCAGCCCGAAGGTCGTCAGCTTCTTCATCTTTCATCCAATCAAGACATAAAGATATCTTTATGTGATTAATTCACGATACGCAAGAGGGAATTCCCCGCCTTGCCATGGTGCCCATAACAAAAAACCCCGGCAAGGCCGGGGTTTCGTTTCGATGCGCTGCAAGCGCCGCTTAGCGGGTCAAGCGCTTGTAGGTGACGCGCTTCGGGTTGACGGCGTCGGGGCCGAGGCGGCGGATCTTGTCCTTTTCGTAGTCCTCGAAGTTGCCTTCGAACCATTCGACATGGCTGTCGCCTTCGAAAGCGAGGATATGCGTCGCCAGGCGGTCGAGGAACATGCGATCGTGGCTGATGATGACGGCGCAGCCGGCGAAGTTTTCCAGCGCGTCTTCGAGAGCCGCGAGCGTTTCGGTGTCGAGGTCGTTGGTCGGTTCGTCGAGCAGGAGGACGTTGCCGCCGGCCTTCAGCATCTTGGCGAGATGCACGCGGTTGCGCTGACCGCCCGAGAGGTTGCCGACCTTCTGCTGCTGGTCGCCGCCCTTGAAGTTGAAGGCGCCGCAATAGGCGCGCGAATTCATCTCGTGCTTGCCGAGCTTGATGATGTCGTTGCCGCCGGAGATTTCTTCCCAGACGGTCTTGCTGCCGTCGAGCGAGTCGCGGCTCTGGTCGACATAACCGAGATGCACGGTGTCGCCGATGCGGATTTCGCCGCTATCGGGCTTCTCCTGGCCAGTGATCAGGCGGAACAGCGTCGTCTTGCCGGCGCCGTTCGGGCCGATGACGCCGACGATGCCGCCCGGCGGCAGCTTCAGGGTCAGGTCTTCGAACAGCACGCGGTCGCCATAGGACTTGGTGAGGTTTTCGGCCTCGATGACCACTTGGCCGAGGCGTTCGCCGACCGGGATGATGATCTGGGCTTCGCCGGGACGACGATCCTCGGCGGCCTTGACCAGTTCGTCATAGGCGCGGATACGGGCCTTGGACTTGGCCTGGCGCGCCTTCGGGCTGGAGGCGATCCATTCCTGCTCGCGCGACAGCGCCTTCTGGCGAGCGCCCTCTTCGCGATCTTCCTGCGCCATGCGCTTGGCCTTGGCGGTCAGGTAGGCGGAATAGTTGCCCTCGTAGGGAATGCCGCGGCCACGGTCGAGTTCGAGGATCCAGCCGGTAACGTTGTCGAGGAAATAGCGGTCGTGGGTGACCATCAGGATGGCGCCCGGATATTCGCGCAGGTGCTTTTCCAGCCAGGCGATGGTCTCGGCGTCGAGATGGTTGGTCGGTTCGTCGAGCAGCAGCAGGTCGGGCTGGCGCAGCAGCAGCTGGCAGAGCGCGACGCGGCGCTTTTCACCGCCGGAGAGATTGTCGATGGTCGCATCGCCCGGCGGGCAGCGCAGCGCGTCCATGGCCATTTCGACCTGGCTTTCCAGATCCCACAGGTTCTGGCTGTCGATGATGTCCTGGAGCTTGGCGCCCTCTTCCGCCGTCTCGTCGGAATAGTTCATCATCAGCTCGTTGTAGCGGTCGAGGATCGCCTTCTTGTCGGCCACCCCTTCCATGACGTTGCCGAGCACGTTCAGCGACTCGTCGAGCTGCGGCTCCTGCGCCAGATAGCCAAGGGTGGCGCCATCGGCGAGCCAGGCTTCGCCCGTCCATTCCTTGTCGAGGCCGGCCATGATCTTGAGCACGGTCGACTTACCGGCGCCGTTCGGGCCGAGGATGCCGATCTTGGCATCCGGGTAGAAGGACAGGTGGATGTTTTCGAGGATCTTCTTCGGGCCGTAAGCCTTGTTCAGACCGGCCATGTGATAGATGAACTGGCGTGCCATCGGGACAATCACTCCGCAGGAGGGGAAAAGGGGATTTGCCGCTATGTAGGCGAAATGCACCACGCGGGCAATCACCAAACGTCCTCGCCCCTATTGGAAACCCGCCGCATCCACCTCGCCTTCGGGACAACCGAACTTGGTGCTGCCGGCCGCGGCGATCCGTTCGGCAAGCCCGGCATCCCCCTTCAGCTCGCCCCCGAGGCCGATGGTCAGCTCCACCACCAGCCTCCGGCCGCCATCCTCGCGGCAGCTCATGCGCACCCGCTCGCCGGCACCAGCGCCAAACGCCTGCGCGAAGGCAGCCTTCACCTCGGCTTCGCGGACCAGCTTGCCGATCCTGTCCCGGAACAGTTGGCCGACCGCGGAGGCATTCAGCTCCTCCATCAACGAAACGGACAGGCCGAAATAGCCGCTCTGGTCGAGGTTCGAGCAGGTGCCGTGCTTGAGCCATTCATGGCGGTCGAGGCCGGACTGGGCGCCGGGCATCAGCCCGGCCAGTCTTCCGGCGAGCGCCTCCGGCAGGGCGACAGGCGGCAGCGCCAGCCATCCACGTTGCTTGTCGCGCGCCTTGTCCGCTTCGGCCACGCCGCAATAGGATTGCCGCATGCGCCAAAGGCCATGCAGGGAAAAGCGCGAGGCATCGTCGCGGTCCGCCGTCTGCGAGCGGCATTCCGGCAACGTGTTGCGCCCTTCGCAGAAAGCCGGTTGCCAGCTTGCCGCGAGGATGAATGTCGTGCGCCCGTCCCTGGCCAGCGAGGAGAGGCAAGACAGGCACAGAAAGGCGATGCCGCAAAGCGCCAGCCATACGATCCGCATGAACATCTCCACGAAGAACAAAACAGGATCAAATAATCACATGGCGCGTCCATACGCAACCGGAATTCGCGCCTGACGCGAACCATTTCCGCCACACGCCTTGCCTTTGCCGGCAGAATGCTTTTCCCTCGCGCACGGCAAGGGGAGAAAACGCATGTTCGCCGAGACACGCCGCCTATGGCGGCCGGATGGCGCCGCCATCGCCTGGCATCACGAAGCGGCCGCAGGCGCAGCCCGCGGCATCCTCCTCATCTGCCATGGCCTGGCCGAACATGCGCGCCGCTACGCGCGCTTTGCGGCGACGATGGCTGCCGCCGGGTATCATGTCTATGCCCACGACCATCGTGGCCACGGCGAAACCACCGCGCCGGGCGCGCCGCTGGGACGCTTTGCCCAGCACGGCGGCGCGGATATCGTCATCGCCGATGTGCTGGCGATCCGCGAACTGGCACGGGAACGACATGGCGATCTACCGGTCATCCTCTTCGGCCATTCCATGGGTGGATTGATCGCGCTGGATGCGGCGCTGGCCCATCCACATGCATTCGCCGCACTGGCCGTCTGGAATGCGGATGCGCGCGGCGGCTTGCGGGTGCCGGCGGCGACATTCATTCTGAAGCTCGAGCGCATGTTCAAGGGCTCGGATGTCCCCAGCGACATGCTGCCGCGCCTGACCTTCCAGGCCTGGGCAAAGGCGATCGAAAACGCGAAAACGCCCTTCGACTGGCTATCGCGCGACGATGCCGAAGTAGCCGCCTATATCGCCGATCCGCTATGCGGCTTCGATGCCAGCGTCTCGATGTGGCTCGATATATTCGCCCTGATCGGCCGCCTGCCCGCGCGGCTGCGTGCAGCGCCGCAAGTCGGCGATCTTCCGGTGCATCTGCTCGGCGGCGACGCCGATCCCGCCACCGATGGCGGCGCCAGCATGATCTGGCTCGGGAATCGATTGAAAATGCACGCAATCTCGAATATCAGCTCTCACATCCTGTCCGGCATGCGCCACGAGACGCTGAACGAGATCGGATGGGAGACCGCGGTGTCGGACTTCGCGGCCTGGTGCAATCAGGTCTGCGGCCGACAGGGAGGAAAAGGCGGGACGGAGGCATGACGGTCCAGACGGACACGGAGCGGGCGGCATCGCTGAACGGCGGTGTGATGACCGGCATGGCGCTGATGCTCGCCGGTGTGCTGATCGCACCGCTGATCGACATCTTCTCCAAGCTCGCGACCGCGCATCTGTCGTCGACGGCGGTTGCCTTCGTGCGTTTTGTCCTGCAATCGAGCTTCATGCTGCCTTTCATGCTGTGGCGCGGAAGCTGGCGCGAAATTCGCCTGAGCCATGCCGGCTTTCACGCCATTCGCGGCGGGGTGCTGGCGCTCTCTATGATTTCCTTCGTCACGACGTTGCGCCATATGGAAGTGGCCGATGCCATCGCCATCTTTTTCGTCGAACCGATGATTTTGACCATCCTTTCCAGTATCTTTCTCGGGGAAACGATCGGCTGGCGGCGGTATACGGCCTGCGGCGTCGGCTTTCTCGGCGCGCTGCTGATCATCCAGCCAAGTTTCGGCGAGGTCGGGCCGGTGGCGCTGCTTCCGGTGGTGACGGCCTTCTGCGTGGCGATCTTCGCGATCATGACGCGATTGCGGGCGCATCGGGAAGACCCCTGGGCAATGCAATTCCAGACCGGCATCTGGGGCGGCCTCTTCTGCGCGCTGGCGCTTCTCGTCCTCGATCCGCAGGGTACGGCCGATATCGCGAACCTGCCGGGCAACATGTCCGCGATCGGGCTCTTGTTCGGCGTCAGCCTCGCCGCCACCACCTCAGGCATCCTTTCGGTCTATGCCTATCGCCACGCGCCGGCCTCGACGCTGGCGCCGCTGCAATATTTCGAAATCGTCTCGGCGACGGTTCTCGGCTGGTATGTGTTTGGCAAATTCCCCGATGCCTTGAAATGGCTTGGCATCGCCATCATCATCACGTCCGGCCTTTATATTCTCTGGCGCGAGCGCAAGATCATGTCGCAGCTTCCCCCAACCGGCGAGCCGACGCCCAATCCCTGACGAACATCTGGAGTTTTTCCATGCCTGCCATGCCCCTCCGCAAGCCGCCACTTTCTGGCATACGCGTCATCGAGCTGGCCCGCGTGCTGGCCGGCCCCTGGGCGGGGCAGATGCTGGCGGATATGGGCGCCGACGTCATCAAGGTGGAAAATCCGAACGGCGGTGACGATACCCGCGCCTGGGGCCCACCCTTCGTCGAGGGCGCGGATGGCGAAAACCTGTCCGCTGCCTATTACCACTCGACCAATCGCGGCAAGCGCTCCATCGGCGTCGATTTCTCGACGCCAGAGGGGCAGGAAACCATCAAGCGGCTGGTGCGCCACAGCGACGTTCTGATCGAGAACTTCAAGGTCGGTGGCCTCAGGAAATACGGGCTGGATTATGAGAGCCTGCGGGCGATCAACCCGAAGCTTGTGTATTGCTCGATCACCGGCTTCGGCCAGACCGGCCCCTATGCCGGCTTTGCGGGGTACGATTATATCGTGCAGGGCATGTCCGGCTTCATGTCGATCACCGGCGAAGCGGACGGGCAGCCGATGAAGGCGGGCGTCGCCATCGCCGATATCTTCACCGGGATCTATGCGGTTTCGGCTATCGAAGCGGCGCTGATCCATGCGTTGAAGACCGGCGAAGGCCAGCATGTCGACATGGCGCTGCTTGACGTGCAGGCCGGCATCCTCGCCAACCAGAACATGAACTACCTGATTTCCGGCAACTCGCCGGCGCGCATGGGCAATGCCCATCCCAATATCGCGCCCTATGAGGTGGTGCCGGCCGCAGACGGCCACCTGATCCTCGCTGTCGGCAATGACGGCCAGTTCCGCAAGCTCTGCGGCATTCTCGGCCTCGATGCCCTGCCCGACGACGAGCGTTTTTCGACCAACCGCGCCCGCGTCGCGCACCGCGCCGAATTGCGGCCGCTGGTCATCGGCCAGACGGCGCGCTTTGCCAAACGCGACCTGCTGAACGCCTGCGAAAGCAACGGTGTGCCGGCCGGCGCGATCAACACCATCGGCGAAATGTTCGAGGATCCCCAGGTCAAGGCGCGCGGTTTGCGCATCGATTTGCAGGATCGCGATGGCAACACCATTCCGGGCGTGCGCACGCCGGTGGTGCTGTCGGAAACACCGCTGGTCTACGAACGGCCGAGCCCGCGCGTCGGCGAACATACGGACGAAGTCCTGGCGGAATTGAAGGAGTGGGAAAACCATGCGTGAGACGAAGAAAACCGGCGGCGAACTGATCGTCGAGGCGCTCGAGGCCAATGGCGTGCGTCGCGTCGCCTGTGTGCCGGGCGAAAGCTACCTGGCGGTGCTGGATGCGCTGCACGATACCGATATCGAGGTGCTTGTCTGCCGCCAGGAAGGCGGCGCGGCGATGATGGCCGATACCTGGGGCCGGCTGACCGGCGAACCCGGCATCTGCATGGTCACCCGTGGCCCCGGCGCCACCAATGCCTCGGCCGGCCTGCATGTCGCCATGCAGGATTCCATTCCGATGATCCTGTTCATCGGCCAGGTGCAGCGCGATGCGCGCGAGCGCGAGGCCTTCCAGGAGGTGGAATTCCGCCGGGCCTTCACCGAATTCGCCAAATGGGTCGGCGAGATCGACGATGCCCGGCGCATTCCCGAATTCGTCACCCGCGCCTTCGCGGTCGCCGCCTCCGGCCGCCCCGGCCCGGTCGTGCTGACCCTGCCCGAGGACATGCTGCGCGACGAAGTCGAAGCCCCCGACGCCCGCCCGTTCACGCCGGTCGAAAGCCATCCCGGCCCGGCGCAGGTCAAGGCGTTCGAGGAACTGCTCGCCAAGGCCGAGCGCCCGCTGGTCATCCTCGGCGGCACGCGCTGGACGGAAAAGGCGGTCGCCGATTTCCAGAGTTTCGCCAGCCGCTACAAGCTGCCGGTCGGCTGCTCCTTCCGCCGCCAGATGCTGTTCGACCACACGCATCCGAACTATGCCGGCGATGTCGGCATCGGCATCAATCCGGCGCTGGCGAAGGAAGTGCGCGAGGCCGACCTGATCGTGCTGCTCGGCGGGCGTTTCTCGGAAATGCCCTCCTCCGGCTATACGCTGATGGATATTCCCTATCCGAAGCAGAAGCTCGTCCATGTCTATCCCGATCCGGACGAGCTCGGCCGCGTCTATCGCCCCGATCTGGCCATCGCGGCCGCGCCCGCCGATTTCGTTGCAGCCCTTGCCGATCTGTCGCCGGTCGGGGAACCCGCCTGGGCCGCGCGCACCGAGGCGATGCATGCCGCTTATCTTGCTTGGTCGACGCCGCCGGCCACCGGTCCCGGCGCGGTGCTGATGGGGCCGATCATGGAATGGCTGGAGGCCAACACCGCCGCCGACACCATCTTCACCAATGGCGCCGGCAATTACGCCACCTGGGTGCATCGCTTCCACCGCTTCCGCCGTTTCGCCACGCAGGCGGCCCCGGCCTCCGGCTCGATGGGCTACGGCCTGCCGGCGGCGGTCGCGGCCAAGCAGCTTTTCCCGGATCGTGAGGTTATCTGCTTTGCCGGCGACGGCTGCTTCATGATGCATGGGCAGGAATTCGCCACTGCCATCCGCTACAACCTGCCGATCATCACCGTCGTCGTCAACAACGGCATCTACGGCACGATCCGCATGCATCAGGAGCGGGAATATCCCGGCCGCGTCAGCGCCACCGGCCTGACCAACCCGGATTTTGCCCAGCTTGCCCGCGCCTATGGCGGTTATGGCGAGACGGTGGAAAAGACCGAAGATTTCGCTGGCGCCTTCAAACGGGCGCGCGCCAGCGGCAAGCCGGCGATCATCGAGATCAAGCTCGACCCGGAAGCGATCACACCAACCCGCACTTTGTCGCAAATCCGCGATAAAGCCTAAAACCACAAAGGCCGGTGGAGCGATCCACCGGCCTTCATCATTTCGGGTCTGCCGCAGGACTTAGAGAGCGGCGATAACCGTGAACTCGACCTTGTAATCCGGCGTGGCAAGCGCTGCCTGGCTGGTGGCGCGGGCCGGCGTGTTGGCCGGATCGACCCAGGATTCCCAGACGGCGTTCATCTCGCCGAAGGTCGACATATCAGAGAGATAGATCAGCGTTTGCAGGATCTTCGACTTGTCGCTGCCGGCGGCGGCGAGCAGGCGGTCGACTTCGGCCAGCGCCGACTTCGACTGTTCGGTAACGGTTGCACCCTGGCCGACCTGGCCCGAGAGGTAGACGGTGTTGCCGTGAACGACGGCGCCGCTCATACGGGGGCCGGGCTCGATGCGCTTGATGCTCATGGGTATCTCCTCATGCGGTTGAAAAAGCAAAGGCCGCGCCCCGGAAAGCCAGGGAGCGGCTGGTGAAAAACTGCGCGGCTCTCAGCCGCGGATATGCAGCGTCTGCTGGTAAATCGCGGTCGAGCGTGCGCCGGAGCGGCAATAGCCGAGCATCGGCTTGGGCAAGGTGTCGAGCGCATCCACCATGGCGGTGACGGCGTCCGCCGTGACGCCCATCGGTCCCACTGGAATATGCACCATCTCCAGGCCCAGTTCCTTGGCGCGTGTGGCGATGTCCTCGAAACGCGGCTGGTCCGGGGATTCGAAATCCGGTCGGTTGCAAACCAGCGATTTGTAGCCCAGCGCCTTGATCTCATCGAGATCCTCGGCGGCGATCTGGCCGCTGACTGCGTATTCGTCGTTGATCTCTCGGATATCCATGACGACCCCTCTGTCCATGATGCTGGCAACTCTTAAGCACCCGGCGCGCCGGCGTCAATCAAAGCCATTCCAAACTTCTTATTGGAAAGAGAAACGCAAACCATAGCTTCGCGTCTCACCGGGCGCGATTTCGGTGAGGTCGCCCGCTTGCTTCAATTCGGCGCGGCTGGCGAGGCGATGCGAGCAGGGTTCGATGCCGAGCACATGCGCGGGCGCCGCCTGGTTGCGCCACATCTGCAGGAAGGGCAGCGTATCGGTGCGAAAGGCGACGGTCAGCGACAGTCCGCCGAGCGAGGCCATCGGCCCGAGCCTGATCTCGGCCCACGTCTCCCCGCCTGCGGGAACGCAGAAGACGCCGCCGGGATCCTTGCCGAAGGTCCAGGGAAAACCGCCACCCTCCAGCATCCGGCCGGAAAGACGCACATCACCGTCAAACAGTCGCGCGCCGATGTTCATGTGATACATCAGCATCGGCGCGAACGGCTTGTCGCCGGTGTTGACGAGGCGATCGGAAAGTTCGACCACGCCGCTCTCCGCATCGATATGCCAGCGCCGCTCCAGCCGTGCCGGCGCGCCGTCTGTCATGGTGACGTCGACCAGCGCCGCGCATTCGGCCGCCTCCTCGCCGGTGGTAAAGCTCAGCACCTGCGCCGGATGAGCGGAAAAGGCGCCGTGCAACGGATAACGCCGCCCCTGCGGATCGCCCTCCACCACATCCGGGTGACGAATATGGTCCGGCCCGCAGGTGAACAGAAAGCCTTCGAGCGAATGATCGATTCGTGGATCGCCGTCGTCGGGAATCGCGCGGCCGGGGGCGAGGTTTTCACCATTGACGATGCAAGCGCCGATATCGAGGACAGATGTCGGGTCGAGCATCAGGCGCGGGCCCTTGGCGGCCGAAAATTCGATCATGTCAGTTCCTCCAATATCTTATGGACATAGGCTATCACTTCACGATCTCGTGCTGGCCTGTCAACGCCCAAAGTCTTGACGTGGCGGCTGAGAAATTTATGGAACATTCACCACGGATTCATGATTTTCACACTAGCGTCAAATTTGCAGTGTCTGAGAGCGAAAGAACACAGTATTCGGGGAAGTTCAGAGGTGACCAACGTGTTGAAAACCCGCCTTGCCATGACGGCGCTGATATCGGCGATTGCGCTGATGGCGACGCAGGCCGGCGCGCAGCAGGGAATCAGAGGCTATGACGGCCACACCGTGCTGGTGACGCCGGAGGGCGAGGTTCTCGATTACATGCCGGAAACCAGCGAGGTCATCGTGCGCACCGACAGCCGTGGCCGCCGCGTCCTGATCGACCATTACGGCAACCTGATCGCCACGGAAATGCCGGCCGATTCCTATTTCGGCCGCAACCAGCAGGCACGCAATTACGACGACCCCTATGCCGCGCAGGATCCTTACGCATCCGAAGATCCCTATCGCGGCGGCTTCGATGCCCGCGATCCCGGCCGCGTGACCGGCACCGTCCGGCGCAACGACGGCATCACCCGCATGCCGCTCGATCCGCAGGACGATCTCGACACCGCCTCGATCGACCCCCGGGGCAATGATTTCCCCCCGGCACCGGCGCCGATGACCGAACCGCAAGGCCAGCAGGCTTCCCCGCGCGACGAGCCGGTCATCCAGCTCAAGAACAAGTCGCAGGCCGAAATCACCGCGCTACAGGTGTTTCTGGATCGCGAAGGCGCATCTCCCGGCGTCATCGACGGCAAGATGGGCTCGAACGTCACCAAGGCGCTGAAGGCCTGGGAGCAGATCTCCGGCGAGACCCTCGATCCCAACGACACCGAATCGGTCCTGGAGCGCCTGCGCATGTCCGGCGGCATGCCGATCGTCAGCTACACGATCACGCCCGCCGACGCCGCCGGCCCATATGTCGCCGAGATTCCTGAGGATTACGCCCATAAGGCGCTGCTACCGCGCCTGTCCTTCACCTCGACCACCGAAATGCTGGCCGAGCGTTTCCACATGGATGAGGGTTACCTCAAGGCCCTCAATCCCGGCGCCGATTTCACCATTCCCGGCACCATCGTGAAGGTCGTCGATCCCGGCCAGCCGAAGACCGGCGTTGTCGCCCGCATCATCGCCGACAAGGCACGCAAGCAGGTCTTCGCCTATGGGGCGGACGGCGCGCTGATCTCGGCCTATCCGGCCAGCATCGGCTCTTCCGACACGCCCTCGCCCTCCGGCACGGTAACGGTCGAGCGCGTCGCGCTCGATCCCGGCTATACCTACAATCCGAAGATCAATTTCCAGCAGGGCGCCAACGACAAGGTCCTGGCGATCCCGCCCGGCCCCAACGGCCCGGTCGGCACCGTCTGGATCGCGCTTTCCAAGCCGACCTACGGCATCCACGGCACGCCCGAACCCTCCAAGATCGGCCGCACCCAGAGCCATGGCTGCATCCGCCTGACCAACTGGGACGCCACCGAGCTTGCCAAGATGGTCAAGCCCGGCGTCACCGTCGAATTCATCGACTGACAATATAAAAACCCCGGAAAGCGAACGCCTTCCGGGGTTTCTACGCGCTACAGAAAAAGATATCAGGCGGCGCGGCGGCGGGCGCCCATGCGCAGCGGCACGTAGCGCATCATTTCGTCGGCGAACTGGCGGGCGTTTTCCTGCGCCTTGTCGAGATTGGAGACCCGGTGCGGATCCATGCTGTAGAGCGTGCCGCCGCAATCGAAGATATCGCGGAAGGCGGAGCGCTCGACGATCGGCGTTCCCAGCACATGCACCTGCTTTTCGGCGAGCAGCATCTTCACCGACAGCAGCGCGCGGGTGGTGACCAGCGAATTGACGCGGGTCAGAACCACCGAATGCGGAATGTCGATCTTCGCCTTTTCCGAGAGATATTGCAGAAGTTCCAGCACCTGCGCGCCGCCGCGTGCATCCATGGCGCAGCCCTGGATCGGGATCAGCACATGATCGGACAGGCCGAGCGCGGTGGCGAGCAGCGGGTTGCGGGCGCCGGGCAGGTCGATGATGAAACAGTCGGTATGAGCGCGGTTCTCCTCGATATGCTGCTGGATCGAGGCCATGGTGACATAGGAAATGACGGAAATGTTCGGCACGTCGCCGGAAAGTTCGTGCCAGCGCGAGATCCAGTGCTGCGGGTCGGCATCGAGAATGGTGATACGATAGCCCTGGCGGGCCAACTCGCCCGCAAGGATGAGCACCGCCGTGGTCTTGCCGGCGCCGCCCTTGGTATTGGCAAATGTAATGACAGGCATGGTCTGTTCCTGAAGTGTGGCTGAGCCGTCCATCGCTCGAAAGCCGCACCTTCGAAGAAGCATGGTGCGCGTAGGACCATCCTTTCCAAATATGGTTAACGAAATGGAAATTTTCATCCCGAATTTGTACAGGATTTTGTTGGGTATGCCCTGCCCCGGATAAAAATTCGGCCCGGAAACCAAAGGCTTCCGGGCCGACATTCTGCAACTGATAGATGCTGCGCTCAATAGCAGTCGAGCAGCAGCGTCTTCATGCTTTCCAGCGTCATCTTGACCGGATTGCCGCCGGTCGAGGGGTCTTCGAGGGCAGCCGCCGTCAGTTCGTCGATCTGCTCCTTCGGCACGCCCATGGCCGTCAGGTTTTCCGGCACGCCGAGTTCGGCGCGCAGCGTCAGCACGAAATCGAAGAAGCCGTCGAAACCGCCGGCAATGCCGAGATAGGCGGCGGCGCGCTCGATGCGCTCCTCGATGGCTTCCCGGTTGAAGCGCAGCACCGGCGGCATCACCACGGCATTGGTCATGCCGTGATGGGTGTTGAAGACGGCGCCCAGCGGATGCGACAGCGAGTGGATTGCGCCGAGCCCCTTCTGGAAGGCGACGGCGCCCATGGAGGCAGCGGCCATCATGTTGGTTCGCGCCTCGATATCGTTGCCGTCACGGTAAGCGCGCGGCAGATATTCCTTGACCAGGCGCATGCCTTCCAGCGCGATGCCCTGGCTCATCGGATGATAGAAGGGCGAGCAATAGGCTTCCAGGCAATGGGCGAAGGCATCCATGCCGGTGCCGGCGGTGATGACCTTGGGCATGCCGACCGTCAGTTCCGGATCGGCGATGACGACGCCGGGCAGGATCTTCGGGTGGAAGATGATCTTCTTCACATGTGTCTGCGAATTGGTGATGATGCTGGCGCGGCCGACTTCCGAGCCGGTGCCGGCCGTGGTCGGCACGGCGACGATCGGCGCGATGCCGGCCGGGTCGGCGCGTGTCCACCAGTCGCCGATATCCTCGAAATCCCAGACCGGCCGCGTCTGGCCCGACATGAAGGCGACGCACTTGCCGAGGTCGAGGCCGGAGCCGCCGCCGAAGGCGACGACGCCGTCATGGCCGCCGTCGCGATAGGCCTTCAGGCCGGCTTCGAGGTTCTTCTCGTTCGGGTTGGGATCGACTTCGGAGAACATCGCCCGGCCGAGGCCGGCGGCGTCGAGGATGTCGAGCGCGCGCTTGGTGATCTCCATCGAGGCGAGGCCCCGGTCGGTGACCAGCAGCGGCTTGGTCATGCCGAGGCTCTTGCAGGCGTCGGCCAGTTCCTTGATGCGGCCCGCGCCGAGCTTGTAGGCAGTCGGGTAGCTCCAGTTTGCGGAAATCGTCGCGGTCATGCCGTTACTTTCTTCAGGTGATAGGATTTCGGTCGGGTCAGGTTGTGGAAACCGATCACCGACAGCGAGCCGCCGCGACCGGTATCCTTGCAGCCGGTCCAGACCAGCGCCGGATCGAGATAGTCGGCGCGGTTCATGAACACGGTGCCGGTCTCGATCTCGCGGCCGATGCGGGCGGCGCGCTCGGGATCCTGTGTCCACAGCGAGGCGGTCAGGCCGTATTTGCTGTCGTTCATCAGCGCGAGCGCTTCCTCGTCGGATTTCACCTTCATGATGCCGACGGCCGGGCCAAACGTTTCCTCGCGCATGAATTCCATCGAATGGTCGACATCGACCAGCACCTGCGGGGCGAGATAGGCGCCGCCGTCATCGGCCGGGAACAGTTTAGGGTCGACCAGCGCCTTGGCGCCCTTGGCAACGGCATCGGCGATCTGCTCGCGCACCACCTTGGCGAAACGCTTGTTGGCCATCGGCCCCAGCGTCGTCTGCGGGTCGAGCGGGTTGCCAAGCTTGTAGTTCGACACCCAGGCGACGGATTTTTCGACGAAGGCGTCGTAGAGCTTCTCGTTGACATAGATGCGCTCGATGCCGCAGCAGCACTGCCCGGAATTGAAGGTCGCGCCATCCATCAGCGTGTCGACGGCGGCGTCGAGATCGGCGTCCTCCATCACATAGCCCGGATCCTTGCCGCCGAGCTCGAGGCCGAGGCCGGAGAAGGTGCCGGCCGCCGCCCGCTCGATCGAGCGTCCGCCCTCCACCGAGCCGGTGAAGTTGATAAAGTTGAAGTTGCCGGCGGCGATCAGCGCCGAGGTCGTCTGGTGGTCGAGGAACAGGTTGGCGAACACGTCGTCCGGCACGCCGGCCTCGACGAAGGCGCGCACCATGCGCTCGCCGACCAGCAGCGTCTGGCTGGCATGCTTGATGATGACGGTGTTGCCGGCCATCAGCGCCGGCGCGATCGTGTTGATCGCCGTCATGTAGGGGTAGTTCCACGGCGCGATGACGAAGACGACGCCATGCGGCTCGCGCTCGATGCGGCGCTCGAAACGCTCGCTATCCTCGATGCGGATCGGCGCGAGCGCGTCGGCGGCAATCGTCGCCACATAGTTGGATCGCTCGTTGAAGCCACGGAATTCGCCGCCATACTTGATCGGCCGGCCCATCTGCCAGGCGATTTCCGGCACGATCTCATCGGCCATCTCGTTGAGGCGGGCGACGCCCTTGAGCACGAGCTGCACGCGCTCTTCCAGCGCGCGGCGCGCCCAGGCCTTCTGCGCCTTGCGCACCCGGTCGACCACGGCCTGCGCCGCTTCCAGCGACATGGCCTCGCGCTCGGCATAGACCGAGCCGTCGACCGGCGAAATGCATTGGATCATCGTCATGATCTGTTCCTGTTCTTGCATCGGAATGTCGTGCAGGCGCCGGAAAATAGGCTGCGACGCCCCCACGTTCCTCCGCCTTCGGGCGGAGAGAAAAGGGTCGGGCGTTCTTACGCCCTTTCGAAACCGCGCGCCACTTCCCAATCGGTGATGCGACGATCATACTCCTCCTGCTCCCATTGGGCTGCCCGGGTGTAGTGATCGATCACGGCATCGCCGAAAGCGGCGCGCAGCATTGTCGATTCGGTCATGGCGACGGTGGCGTCGCGCAGCGTGTGGGGGATCTCGCGGATATCCTTGCCGCCATAGGCGTCGCCCTCGAAAGCCGGCTCCAAAGCGAGCTTGTTCTCGATGCCGTCGATGCCGGCGGCGATCAAAGCGGCCATGGCGAGATAGGGATTGAGATCGGAGCCGCCGACGCGGCATTCGACGCGGATGCCCTTGGAGCCCTCGCCGCACAGGCGATAGCCAGCGGTACGGTTGTCCATGCTCCACACGGCCTTGGTGGGCGCAAAGGTGCCGGCCATGAAGCGCTTGTAGGAATTGATGTAGGGCGCGAGGAAATAGGTGATCTCGCTGGCATGGGCGAGCAGACCGGCCATGTAATGGCGCATCAGCTCCGACATGCCGTGCTTGGCCTCGCGGTCGTAGAACAGCGGCGTCTTGCCGTCGGCCGACCACAGCGACTGGTGGATATGCGAGGAGCTGCCGGCGGCGGTATAGCTCCACTTGGCGAGAAAGGTGATGGCCTTGCCCTTGAGGAAGGCGATTTCCTTGCAGCCGTTCTTGATGATCGCATGGCGATCGGCCATGGAAAGCGCATCGGCGTAACGGACGTTGATTTCCTCCTGGCCGGCGGAAGCCTCGCCCTTGGAGTTCTCGACCGGAATGCCGGCGCCCTGCAGCCCCTTGCGGATCGCCCGCATCACATCCTCTTCCTTGGTGGTCTGGAAGATGTGGTAGTCCTCATTATAGGGGCTGGCGAGCTTCATGTCGCGATAACCGGCCTGATGCAGCGCATCATAGCTCTGGTCGAACAGGAAGAATTCCAGCTCGGTGGCCATGAAGGCCTTCATGCCCATGGCTTCCAGCCGCTTGACCTGCTTCTTGAGGATAGCGCGCGGCGAATGCGGCACTTCCTCATGCGTATGATGGTCGAGCATGTCGCAGAGCACGAGTGCCGTGCCTTCCAGCCAGGGAATGCTGCGCAGCGTCGAAAGGTCCGGCTTCATGGTATAGTCGCCATAACCCTTTTCCCAGCTCGTCGCCTTGTAGCCGGAAACGGTTTCCATCTCCATGTCGGTGGCGAGCAGGTAGTTGCAGCTATGGGTTTCCTCATAGGCGCTCTCGACGAAATATTCGGCCTGGAAGCGCTTGCCCATCAGGCGGCCCTGCATGTCGACCTGGCAGGCGAGAACGGTATCGATGCGCCCCTCGGCGACATCCTTCTTCAGGTCTTCAAACGTGTAGCTCATGCTCACCCTCATTTATCCATCGGCGGCGGGGTCCGGCCCCGCGCCTCTCGTTTCTTGCCGCGCCGTATGGCGCAGAATGGTGTGGAGCGGGAAGGCCGTGGAAAAGCACGGCCCTCCCTGAAGTCATCAGCCTTGGCCCACGGCCTTTTCGGCAGCTGCGATTTCCGCCTGGCGGCGCGCCACTTCGTCGCCGATCGGCGGACCGCGGAAGCGGCGGCTTTCAAAGCCGAACCAGATGACGCCCGAAAGCACCAGGAAGCCGACCGTGATGTACAGCGCCCATTCGTTCGGCGGCTGGATGCCAAGCACGAAGATCAGGATCATCGCCAGGATCGTCAGCACCGCAAACAGCTTGAACATGCCCTCGCCCAGATTCCACGGACCCATCTTGTCCCACTTCTTCGTGCCCCAGGCGAACAGGCCAAGCCCAATCGGGATCGCGAAGGAGAAGAACAGGAAGATGACCGTGCAGGAGACAACGATGGTGTAAACAGGCGTCTCGCCGATGGAGACCAGCGACGAGCCCCAGACGAACAGAACGGCGAGGATCGAGCCGGTCCAGATCGCCGCCACCGGCGTGCGATAGGTCGGGCTGACCTTGGCGAGCGCCCGCGAGGCCGGCAGGCCGCCGTCACGCGAGAAGGCGAAGATCATGCGCGACACCGAGGTGACGGTCGCCAGACCGCACAGCCACTGGCACACCAGGATCGCCAGATACAGGATGTCCTTGATCGTGGAGTTCACTTGGGTGTCCATCGCCCAGAAGAACACGTTCCAGCCCTGCTTGGCGGCATCGTCCATGTTCGGCAACATCAGCACGAAAGAGCTGAGCATGATATAGCCGAAGATCGCCGACCACAGCACCGACATCACCATGCCGCGCGGCACCGAATGCGCCGCCTTGATGGTTTCCTCCGAGGTATGCGCCGAGGCGTCGTAGCCGGTGATCGTGTAGATCGGCAACAGCAGGCCGAGCAGGAACACCCAGGTGCCCGAGGTCTGCGGCCAGACATTTCCGCCCGCCTCGCCGGAATAATTGGCGAAGGTGAACAGGCGGGAGATTTCGTAGGACGGCGCCGATGCCAGGCAGACGAGCGCCAGCGCAATCGAGGTGACGAAGATCAGGTAACCCGAAATATCCGTCAGCTTCGCCGTCAGGCCGATGCCCATATGGTTGACGAGGGCCTGCGCGCCGGTGATCGCCACCAGGAAGACGATGCGCACGACCGTCGTGTCGGCCCAGCCGAAATAGGGCGTGCCGAAGGCGCCCATGAAGAAATAATAGGTGCCGACATTGATGGCGCCGAGCACGGTGACGAGGCCGAGCAGGTTGAACCAGGCGGTCAGCCAGCCGGTGAAGCGGTTTCCGAGGATCGAGCCCCAGTGATAGAGGCCGCCGGCCGTCGGATAGGCCGAGCTGATCTGCGCCATGGCGATGGCGAAGACCGCCGACACGAAGCAGCCGAGCGGCCAGCCGATGCCGATCGCGGCCCCGCCGGCGCCGGACGTCGCCTGCGCCAGCGAATTGATGCCGCCCGAAAGAATGCAAATGATCGAGAAGGAAACGGCGAAGTTCGAGAACGAACTCATTCGACGTTCGAGTTCCTGGGCATAGCCCATGGCATGAAGGACGCTGACATCGTCCTTCTTGTCGGTATCGCTATAGTCTGACATCGTGCCCCTGCTCCTCGCAGCCGGTCGCGAAATTGCGCCGGCCGTCTCCAGTTACCGTTGCGATCCGCAGGCTTTGCCCTTGGCGGATCGGCGCAGTCACTCCAACTGCTCCCCTTTGTTTTGGTCTTTTGCGGGCGCCCCGTGCGGATCGTTGCCGAACCGCGAAAGGCGCCGCGACGCCTTTTTCATGCATTCCTTCAGGACAGGGCCGACAGGCTTTCCTGCAGCAGTCCCGTCAGAAAATCGGCTGCGACGTCCTGCCCGGTTTCGTCCGAAATCAGGTCGTTGCGCACCTCGATCATCACATTCGGCAGGCCGTGTCTCAGGCCGTGCAATTGCAGCGTATGGGTCACACCATCCGCCGGGCCGTAGGGCTCGTTGCGGGCAATGCGGTAGAGGCTGGTGTCGGCGGCGCGCATCAGCATGGCGTCGGCCAGCCGGCTGTCGGCATCGTGCAGCACGCCGATTTCCACCGCCCGTTTCACCCCGTGATAGACGGGCGTGAAGCTGTGCATGGTCAAAAGCGCTGTCTGCTGACCGCGCGCCTGCCGCGCGGCGACGATTTCCTCGATGCGGGCGTGGAACGGCCGGTAGAGCGCTTTCGTCCGCTCGTCACGGTCTTGCGGGCTCAGGTCACGATTTCCGGGAATTTCGTAGATTTCGCTGACGTCGGGCATGGCGCCCGGTGCCTCCGGCGGCCGATTGCAATCATAGGCGAGGCGCGAAAAACGCTGATGCACCAGCGTCGCGTCGAGGCTGCGCGATAGCCGCTCCGCGACCGCCAGCGCGCCTGGATCCCAGGCGATATGGCTCGCCAGCGCCTCCTCGGACAGGCCGAGCGTGCCAAGCCGCTCCGGCAGGGCGCGCGAGGCATGTTCGCAGACGATCAGCACCGATCCCCGGGCATCGGGATTGAGAACGGCAACGGGATCGCCTTCGGCTTGCGTCAGCATCGCAACTCCACGAAAAATGAACAAGAGGCACTGGTCTTCCAAGCCGCATGGCGCCTGCGTCAGGACCGCACGCGGCCTCGCCTGCCATGGACGGGCGGCGCACCACCCTTCGATAGAGAAGAGAATTCTTCAGAGTTCGGCCAGTGTCAACCGGAATCTGAAAGCTTCTTTTCAAAAATCGCATTGACTCGCCGCCACACCCATGCGTTTATTTTCGCAACAATCCGGCAAAGACCGGAGCAGGGGAAATCGGCCGTTGCCAAGCATTCGAAAAACCGTCTCGGACGTGATCCGCGCGCGCTACGATGATCTGACACGCGCCGAAAAACAGCTCGCAGACAGCCTGCTGGACAATTATCCCGTGTCGGGGCTCGGCAGCATCACCACGGTCGCGGAAAATGCCGGCGTCTCGACGCCGACCGTGGCGCGCATGGTGCAGAAGCTCGGCTTCAAGGGCTATCCCGAATTCCAGGCGCATCTGCATGCCGAACTGGAGGCGACGCTCTCCAGCCCAATCGCCAAGCACGACCGCTGGGCCGCCAAGGCGCCTGATGGCCATGTGCTCAACCGGTTCGCCGACGTCGTCATGGCCAACATGCGCCAGACGCTGGCCGATCTGGATACGGCGAGCTTCGATGCCGTCGCCACCCTGCTCTCGGAACGACAACGCAGCCTCTATTTCGTCGGTGGACGCATCACCAGCGCGCTCGCCGATTATCTCTTCACCCATATGCAGGTCATCCGTCCGAACGTGACGCTGATGGCCTCGCGCACCGGCACCTGGCCGCAATACGTGCTGAACATGCGCGCCGGCGACGTCCTCGTCATCTTCGACATCCGCCGCTACGAGACGGAACTGGCGCGGCTGGCCGAAATGGCCCGTGCGCAGGGCGTCGCCATCATCCTGTTCACCGATGCCTGGGCCTCGCCGGTCGCCAAGTTCGCCGAGCACTGTTTTCGAATCGAGATCGAGGCGCCCTCTGCCTGGGATTCCTCCGTTGTCATCCTGTTCGTCGTCGAGGCGCTGATCGAGGCCGTGCAAAGCAAGAGCTGGGAAGAGACGAGCGCACGCATGAAAACGCTGGAAAACCTGTTCGAGCAGACACGCCTGTTTCGCAAGCCGTCGGAGTGAAAGGAGATGACAGCCGCTCAAGCGAAGAAAAAAGAAAAAAAGAGAAAGGGAAACGCGCACAGCCTGACTTGACCGATCCCCCGCTTGTTGCTTGGATAGGGCGGCAAGCCGGCGAGAGCCGCGAGCCCGGGATTTGAGGAAACCCCGGATGGAGTGAGCGAAATTCCCACATGCGACGCCTTGATGACGCGGTCCCCGGCCCTGCCGCCGTTTGCGGATCGCGCGGGCGGGGTCGTCACACGAGCTTCATATAACATCATTAACAGCGTCGCCGGACGCAGAAACCCAAAGGAGAACACAAGTGATCTCGACCATGACCCGCCTGCTCTCGCTGTCGACGGCGATGATGATCGCCATGTCGGCCGTTGCTTCGGCCGAACCCAGCCAGGAACTGATCGACGCCGCCAAGAAGGAAGGCACCCTGACCACCATCGCCCTTCCGCATAACTGGTGCGGCTATGGCGACGTGATCGCCGGCTTCAAGGCCAAGTACGGCATCGAAGTCAATGAACTGAACCCGGACGCCGGTTCGGGCGACGAAATCGAAGCGATCAAGGCCAACAAGGGCAATTCCGGCCCGCAGGCTCCTGACGTCATCGACGTCGGTCTGTCCTTCGGCCCCTCGGCCAAGGCCGACGGCCTGATCCAGCCCTACAAGGTCTCGACCTGGGATTCGATCCCCGACAGCGCCAAGGATGCCGACGGCTACTGGTATGGCGATTATTACGGCGTTCTCTCCTTCATCGTGAACACCGACATCGTCAAGAACGTGCCGAAGGACTGGTCCGATCTCTCCAAGTCCGACTACGCCAACTCGGTCGCGCTCGCCGGCGATCCGCGCGCCTCGAACCAGGCCGTGCAGGCCGTCTACGCCGCCGGCCTCGCCGCCGGCGAGAAGGACGCCGCCAAGGCTGGCGAAGCCGGCCTGAAGTTCTTCGGCGAAGTCAACAAGGCCGGCAATTTCGTACCGGTCATCGGCAAATCCGCCTCGCTGGCGCAGGGCTCCACGCCGATCGTCGTCGCTTGGGACTATAACGGTCTCTCCTGGCGCGACAGCCTGAACGGCAACCCGCCGCTCGAAGTCGTCGTCCCGGCTTCCGGCGTCGTCGCCGGCGTCTATGTCCAGGCGATCTCGGCCTTCGCTCCGCATCCGAACGCCGCAAAGCTGTGGATGGAATACCTCTATTCCGACGAAGGTCAGCTCGGCTGGCTGAAGGGCTATTGCCACCCGATCCGCTTCAACGATCTCGCCAAGAACGGCAAGATCCCGCAGGACGTGCTCGACAAGCTGCCGCCGGCCGCCTCTTACGAAAAGGCCGTGTTCCCGACGCTCGAAGAACAGGCCGCCGGCAAGGAAGCCATCACCAAGAACTGGGATTCGGTCGTCGGCGCCAACGTCCAGTAATCGCCTCACACCCCTTCGCCTTTCGCAGGCGAAGGGGTATTCTGTTTTGCCTTTCGCCGCGCGGTCTTCATCGATGAGCACAGTTTCCACACCAATCGCCGCCACCAATCCGGCCCTGGACAAGGACCGGATGGTCGACTGGCTGGGCATTGCGCCCTTCATGATCTTCGCCGTGCTCTTTCTGATTGCGCCGACCCTCTACCTGGTGGTCGGCGCCTTCTTCACGCCGGATGGCGCGCTGACCTTCAGGAACATCGCCGACCTCTTCACCCCCGGCATCCTCAGCGCCTACTGGATCAGCATCCGCGTTTCTGTCGCCTCGGCGCTCGGCGGCGCATTGATCGGCTTCTTCCTTGCCTGGGCCGTGGTGCTCGGCGGTTTGCCCACCTGGGTGCGCTCCGGCCTGCTCACCTTTTCCGGCGTTGCCTCGAATTTCGCCGGCGTGCCGCTCGCCTTCGCCTTTCTGGCGACGCTCGGCCGCACCGGCCTCGTCACCGTGCTGCTGCGCGATATCTTCGGCTTCAATCTCTACGGCACCGGCTTCAACCTCCTGTCCTTCCTCGGCCTGACCATCACCTACATGTATTTCCAGATCCCGCTGATGGTGCTGATCCTGACGCCAGCGCTGGACGGCATGAAGAAGGAATGGCGCGAGGCCGCCGAAGTTCTCGGCGCCAGCAACCGCCAATACTGGACGATGGTCGCCCTGCCGATCCTGTGGCCGAGCCTGCTCGGCACCGCGCTCTTGCTGTTCGCCAATGCCTTCGGCGCCATCGCCACCGCCTTCGCGCTCACCGGCTCGTCGCTGAACATCGTTCCGATCCTGCTCTATGCGCAGATTCGTGGCGACGTACTGCACAATGCCAATCTCGGCTATGCCATCGCGCTCGGCATGATCGTCATCACCGGCGTCTCCAATATCCTTTATCTTATGCTGCGCATGCGCGCCGAACGGTGGCAGAAATGAATTTGCAACGCTTCGGCGCCTGGGGCGCCATCCTTGTCGGCGCCGTCTATTTCCTCGTGCCGCTGATCGGCACGCTGGAATTCTCGCTGCGCATGCGCCGCGACGGCTACAGCCTCGATGCCTACCGGTCGGTGTTTTCAGACAGCCAGTTCCACCAGACCTTCGGTTATTCCATGCTGATGGCCTTGCTGACTATCGTCTTCGGCATGCTGCTCGTCGTGCCGACCGCCTATTGGGTGCGGCTGCGCTTGCCGCAGATGCGCCAGGTGGTGGAGTTCATCACGCTGCTGCCGCTGGTCATCCCGGCGATCGTCATCGTCTTCGGCTATCTGCGCATGTACAATTCATCCTCGATCCTGCCGCTGACCGGCTCGGTGACGGGCACGAACATACTGCTGGTGCTCTCCTACATCACCCTTTCGCTGCCCTATATGTACCGCGCCGTCGACACCGCCATGCGCGCCATCGACGTGCGCACGCTAACGGAAGCGGCCGAAAGCCTCGGCGCCGGCTGGGGAACGATCCTGTTCCGCTGCATCTTCCCGAACGTCATGAGCGGCGTGCTCTCCGGCGCCTTCATCACGCTCGCCATCGTCATGGGCGAATTCACCATGGCGGCCCTGCTCAACCGCCCGGCCTTCGGTCCCTACCTGCAGCTCGTCGGCGCCAACAAGGCCTATGAGCCTTCGGCGCTGGCGGTGATCGCCTTTGCTATCACCTGGCTCAGCATGGGCCTGCTCAATCTTGCCACCCGTTTCTCGAAAATCGCCCCCGCCAGGGCGTGAAGTGAAGGCCAATGTCGTTTCTGACCCTGCAAAACATCCAGAAATCCTTCGGCCCAGTCCAGGTCGTGCATAATTTCGATATGGCGATCGAGAAGGGCGAGTTCGTCTCCTTCCTCGGTCCGTCCGGCTGCGGAAAGACGACGATCCTGCGCATGATCGCCGGTTTCGAGAAGCCGAGCGGCGGCACGCTGACCATCGCCGGCAAGGATCAGCGGCCGCTGAAGCCCAACCAGCGCAATATCGGCATGGTCTTCCAGGCCTATGCGCTGTTTCCGAACATGACGGTGCATGACAACGTCGCCTTCGGCCTCAAGGTTGCCGGCAAGGCCAAGGCCGAGATCGATGCCCGCGTCAAGGAAATGCTGGCGCTGATCCGCCTCGACCATCTCGCCGACCGTTTCCCCTACCAGATGTCCGGCGGCCAGCAGCAGCGCGTGGCGCTGGCCCGCGCGCTCGCCGTCAAGCCGCAACTGCTGCTGCTCGACGAGCCGCTTTCGGCCCTCGATGCCAAGATCCGCGTCTCGCTGCGCGAGGAAATCCGCCTCATCCAGCAGAAGCTCGGCATCACCACCGTCTTCGTCACCCACGACCAGGAAGAGGCCCTGTCGATCTCCGACCGCATCGTCGTCATGAATGCCGGCAAGGCCGACCAGATCGGCACGCCCTTCGAGATCTACAACGCCCCGGCCACCCGCTTCGTCGCCTCCTTCGTCGGCACGCTGAACATCATCGAGGCGAAGGTCGTCGATCCCGCCGCCAACCGCGTCTCGATCGGCAATCAGGATGTAACGCTGAAGCAGCCGCTCACCGGCTTCAAGGCCGGCGATACCGTGTCGCTGGCGCTCCGGCCGGAAGCCGGCTCGCTGGCGCAAAGCGCGCCCGGCGATACGGCGCTGACCGGCAAGGTCGTCTCGGCGCACTTCCTCGGCTCGGTCATTCGCACCCGCATGGATGTCGGCGGCGTCACCATCTCCTTCGACATGTTCAACAGCCCCGGCACCACCCCGCCGCAGGCTGGCGACATCGTCACCCTGCGCTTCCAGGCCGCCGACCTGCTGCTCATCCGCGACTGATTGCGGGCCATTCAAGGTTGATCTCCTGTCCGGGCTTTGGCATGACAAGGCCCGACAGGAGACCACCATGGCGCAGAACATCTACGACAATCCCGATTTCTTCGCCGGCTATAGCCAGTTGCCGCGGCAGGTCCACGGTCTCTCAGGCGCGCCGGAATGGCCGGCGATCCAGGCGCTGCTGCCCGATCTCCGGGGGCGACGCGTCGTCGATCTCGGCTGCGGTTTCGGCTGGTTCGCCCGCTATGCGGTCGAGCACGGCGCGGAAAGCGTGCTCGGCCTCGACATCTCCGAAAAGATGATCGCCCGCGCCAGGGCCGATACACCAGGCGACCGGATCGCCTACGAAATCGCCGATCTCGACCAATTGGAACTGCCAGCGGACCGTTTCGACCTCGCCTATAGCGCGCTGGCCTTCCATTATGTCAGCGATTTCGCCCGGCTGGTGCAAACCATCCACCGGTCGCTCCGCCCCGGCGGCCATTTGGTCTTCACCATCGAGCATCCGATCTTCATGGCGGCGGCGCATCCGCACTGGATAGCCGATGAGAACGGCAGCAAAACCTGGCCGGTCAACAATTATGCCCGCGAAGGCGAGCGGCGCACCGACTGGTTCGCCAAGGGCGTTCTGAAATACCATCGCCGCCTGTCCACGACGCTGAACACGCTGATCGATGCCGGTTTTGCGCTCAACCGGCTGGAGGAATTCGCCCCGATGCCCGAGCAGATCGCCACCTTCCCCGTCCTCGAAGAGGAACTGGAACGGCCGATGATGGCACTGATCGCTGCGGAGCGGCGCTGACAAGGCCCTGTCGCAGCCGATGAGGACAATGCCGTTTTGGCTTTGATTTTTCGGCAAAAGCCACGCTATAGTCACCTCGTTCTCAGGGCGGGGTGAAACTCCCCACCGGCGGTATCGGGGAAACCCCGGAGCCCGCGAGCGCTTCCCGTCAAACGGAAGGTCAGCAGATCCGGTGCGATGCCGGAGCCGACGGTTAGAGTCCGGATGAAAGAGGGCAGGCTGGCTTACTCCGCTTTGGCGGAAGGAAAGTGCATGCATGTTCGCCCAAGGGACGCTTGGGATTCCAGGGTTCTCCGAACCTTAGGGATCCGAAACGGAAACCATTGCACTGCGCCACCGTAGGCAACCCTTGAAAGGCTGGAAACAATGACAACTACCCCCTCGCGCATCGCCGTCATCCGTGGCCGCTGGCATTCGGATATCGTCGATCAATGCGTCAATTCCTTCGTCGCCGAATGGGAAAATCTTGGCGGCAAGGCGTCGGATGTCGAAATCTTCGACGTTCCCGGCGCGCTGGAAATTCCCCTCCATGCCCAGACGCTGATCAAGACCGGCCGCTTCGCCGCCGTGCTGGGCACCGCCTTCGTCGTCGACGGCGGCATCTACCGGCATGATTTCGTCGCCGGCACGGTGCTCGACGCCATGATGCGCGTCAGCCTCGACAGCGGCGTGCCGGTGCTCTCGGCCGTGCTGACGCCCCACAATTTCCAGGAATCGGAGGCGCATATCGCCTTCTTCCGCGACCACTTCGTCATCAAGGGCCGCGAAGCCGCCAATGCGGCGAAGAATATTCTGGCCGAACGCGCCAAGATCGCCTGATGGCATCGGGGCCGCGACACGCGGCCCCTAGCCCTGCAGCCTTTTTCGCGTCTCCGAAGCACTTTCGCGAAACTGCGCCTTATAGGCGCGCGCAAAAGCCGAGGCCGAATTGAAGCCGGTGGTCAGCGCGATATCGGCGAAGGGCAGCTTGCTTTCGATGACCTTGCGCCGCGCCGCATTCAGCCGAATCGCCAGGTAATGCACATGCGGCGGCACGCCGATGCCGTCGCGAAACAATTCCTGCAGATGCCTGGCGCTGACGCCGACGCGCCGCGCCAGCCGTGCCAGCAGCAGCGGCTCCTCCACCGTTTCCTCCATGATCGTCACCGCCTGCGCCACGCGCTGGTCGACGACGCGCATGCTGCCAGTCGAGGGCATTCCGGTCTCTTCCGAGCGGCGCCCGTCCTGCTCGTAGATAAACTGCCGCGACACTTCCAGCGCCAGCGAATAGCCCTGCCGGCGGCGGATGATTTCCAGCATCAGGTCGACGGTCGGCAGCGAGCCGCCGGTGGTGATGCGCTTGCCGTCGATGACGAATCGCTCGCGCACCATGTCGATCTCCGGATAGGCGCGGGTAAAATCGTCGAAATCCTCCCAGTGGGTGGTGGCGCGCACGGAGGCGAGCAGACCGACCTCCGCCAGCAGCCAGCCGCCCGCCTCGATGCCGGCCACCATGCTGCGATGCCGCGCCGTCTTCGACAGCACCCTCTTCAAGGCCGGCGTCGTGTAGCGATCCCAGTTGTGGCTGGAGAGGATGAACAGCGGATGGCTCTCCTTGTCCGGCCGGAATGCGCCAGCGGCCGGGATGGAAATGCCGCTGCGCGTCTCGGCCGGGCGGCCGTCCGGGCTGAAGATCGTCCAGCGGTAAAGGTCGCGCCCGACGATGCGGTTGACGACGCGCAAGGGCTCGATGACCGAGGCGAACAGGATGAGGTTCGTCTCCGGCAGTACGAGAAGGTCGAGGTCGAGGGTTTCGGGAACGGGTTGGAACATGGCTGGGAACTCTCCGTCGCTCTTCCGATAATGTCAAGGATGGTTCCGATTTTGCAAAGCATGCGTAAGCACTTCAGCGCCTAATGCCGGGCAAAGAACGGAGGAACACCATGCCACTCGCCATGAATCGCGACGTCTTCATCACCTGCGCCGTCACCGGCTCGGGCGACACCGTATCCAAATCCCCGCATGTGCCGATCACCCCGAAGCAGATCGCCGATTCGGCCATCGACGCCGCCAAGGCGGGTGCGGCCGTCGTGCATTGCCATGTGCGCGATCCCGATACCGGCGCACCGAGCCGCCGCAACGATCTTTACAAGGAAGTAACCGACCGCATCCGCTCGGCCGAGGTCGACGTGGTGCTGAACCTGACCGCCGGCATGGGCGGCGACCTGATTTTCGGCGATGTCGAAAGCCCGCTGCCGTTGAACCCGAAGGGCACCGACATGGCCGGCGCGACGGAGCGCGTTTCGCATGTCGCCGAATGCCTGCCGGAAATCTGCACGCTCGATTGCGGCACGATGAACTTCAATCTCGGCGATTACGTCATGACCAACACGCCGTCGATGCTGCGCGCCATGGGCGCTAAGATGACGGAACTCGGCGTGCGCCCGGAAATCGAAGCCTTCGACACCGGCCATCTCTGGTTCGCCAAGCAGCTCGCCGAGGAAGGCGTGATCGAGGATCCGGTCCTCATCCAGCTCTGCATGGGTATTCCGTGGGGCGCGCCGGACGATCTCAACACCTTTATGGCGATGGTCAACAACGTGCCGTCGCACTGGACCTTCTCGGCCTTCTCCATCGGCCGCAACGCCATGGCCTATCCGGCCGCATCGGTGCTTGCCGGCGGCAATATCCGCGTCGGCCTGGAAGACAATCTCTATATCGGCAAGGGCCAGCTCGCCACCAATGCGCAGCTCGTCGAAAAGGCGGCCAACATCGTCGAGAACATGGGCGCCCGCATCATCGGACCGGAAGAGGTCCGCAAGAAGCTGAAGCTGACCAAGCGGTAAGAAGGGCGCCTGCCCCTCATCCGCCTGCCGGCACCTTCTCCCCGCAAGCGGGGCGAAGGGGATATGCCGCTCCGGTTTCCTCCACCGGCACCCGCTCATGGGGCACGTTCCCTCTCCCGCCTGCGGGGAGAGGGTTAGGGTGAGGGGCAAGCCGCAAGCGCAACACCGGCAGATCGAGCAACACGATATCCCAGAAATCGAGGCAACGAACATGACCAAGATCCACAAGGCCGCCTGCATCGGCGGCGGCGTCATCGGCGGGGCCTGGGCGGCCCGCTTCCTGCTCGGCGGCATCGATGTCGCCATGTGCGACCCGCATCCGGAAGCCGAGCGCATCGTCGGCGAAGTGCTCGCCAATGCCGAGCGCGCCTATGCGATGATGACCATGGCGCCGCTGCCGCCCAAGGGCAAGCTCACCTTCGTCAAGAGCATCGAGGAAGCCGTGCAAGGCGCTGACTGGATTCAGGAAAGCGTGCCGGAGCGCATCGACCTGAAGCGCGGCGTCATCACCCAGATCGACGCCGCCGCCGACCCGAAGGCGCTGATCGGCTCCTCCACGTCAGGCATCCTGCCGACCGACCTGCAGCGCGACATGAAGCATCCCGAGCGCATGTTTGTCGCCCATCCCTATAACCCCGTTTACCTGCTGCCGCTCGCCGAACTCGTCGGCGGCGAGAAGACGGCGCCGGCAACGCTTGAGGAAGCCAAGGCCAAGCTCGCCACCATCGGCATGAAGGGCGTCGTCCTCAAGAAGGAAATCGAAGCCTTCGTCGGCGACCGTCTGCTGGAAGCGATCTGGCGCGAAGGCCTGTGGCTGATTAACGACGACATCTGCGACACCGAGACGCTGGACGACATCATCCGTTATTCCTTCGGCATGCGCTGGGCGCAGATGGGCATGTTCGAAACCTATCGCATCGCCGGCGGCGAAGCGGGCATGCGCCATTTCATCGCCCAATTCGGCCCCTGCCTTGCCTGGCCGTGGACCAAACTGACGGATGTTGTCGACCTGACCGACGAACTGGTCGACAAGATCGCCGACCAGTCCGACGCGCAATCCGGCGCCCGCTCGATCCGCGAGCTGGAGCGGATCCGCGACGAGAACCTTGTCGGCATCATGCACGCGCTGAAAGCCTCCGACGACGGTCGCGGCTGGGGCGCGGGAAAGCTGCTCGCCGAATTCGAGGATCATCTCTGGGCCAATGCGAAAAAGGTCGAGACCGATCTCGGCGGCGCGCAAGCTATCCGCATCGTCGACACCAAGGTCAGCGCCGCCTGGGTGGATTACAACAACCACATGACCGAGCATCGCTATCTGCAGGTCTTCGGCGATACCTCCGATGGCATCCTGCGCCTGATCGGGGTCGATCTGGACTATGTCCGCGACGGCCACAGCTACTACACGGTCGAGACGCATATCCGCAATCTCGGCGAGGCCAAGCTCGGCGACGGGCTCTATTCCACCTGCCAGATCCTCGGCAGCGACGAGAAGCGGCTGCATGTTTTCTCGACGATCTACAACAAGGAAAGCGGCGAAGCGGTTGCCACCGCCGAGCAGATGATGCTGCATGTCGACTCCAAGGCCGGCAAGGCCGTGGCCGCCCCGGAAAGCGTGCTGTCGAAGCTGCGCGCCATCACCGAGGCCCATGCAACGCTGCCGCGCCCGGAAGGCGTCGGCCGCGCGGTCGGCCAGAAGCGCTGAGAACCGGCGCGAGCATCGAAGACAACACCCTCCTCCTGCTGGTCGGGAGGAGGGAAATTCCATTGAAAATACCCGGATGCGCGAAGCGAAAAAGTGCCGCTGCAGCCGTGAAGGAGGGAGAGCATCCATGAATTTCGGATTGACCGACGAACAGGAAATGATCGTCAAGACCGTGCGCGATTTCGTCGAAACCGAAATCTATCCGCATGAGGACGAAGTCGAGCGCACCGGCATCGTGCGCCCGGAAATCGGCGCGGAAATCGCCCGCAAGAGCAAGGAACTCGGCTTCTTCGGCTGCGCCTTTCCTGAGGACGTCGGCGGCGGCGGCCTCGATCACGTTACCTTCACGCTGGTCGAGCGCGAGCTTGGCCGCGGCTCGCTCGCCCTCTCCGCCTATTTCGGCCGCCCCTCCGGCATCCTGATGGGCTGCAATGACGAGCAGCGCGAGCGCTACCTGCTGCCGGCCGTGCGCGGAGACAAGTTCGATGCGCTGGCCATGACCGAGCCGGACGCCGGCTCCGACGTGCGCGGCATGAAATGCTTTGCGAAGAAGGACGGCGACGACTGGATCGTCAATGGCACCAAGCACTTCATTTCTCACGCCAACATCGCCGATTTCGTCATCGTCTTCATCGCCACCGGCGAGGAAGACACGCCGCGCGGGCCCAAGAAGCTGATCACCTGCTTCCTCGTCGACCGCGGCACGCCGGGCTTCGAAATCCGCGAGGGCTACAATTCGGTCTCGCATCGCGGCTACCACAACTGCATCCTCAATTTCGACAATTGCCGCCTGCCGTCGTCGCAGATCCTCGGCGAGCTGCACAAGGGCTTCGACCTCGCCAACGACTGGCTCTATGCGACGCGCATCACCGTTGCCGCCACCTGCGTCGGCCGCGCGCGCCGCGCCTTCGAGCTGGCCCTGCCCTATGCGGCCGAGCGCAAGCAGTTCGGCAAGCCGATCGGCGCCAACCAGGGCGTCTCCTTCAAGCTCGCCGACATGATCACCTCGATCGACGCCGCCGACTACCTGACGCTGGCCGCCGCCTGGCGCCTCGACCAGGGCCTGCCGGCCAACCGCGAAATCGCCTCGGCAAAAGTGTTCGCCTCGGAAATGCTCGGCCGCGTCACCGACGAGGCCATCCAGATTTTCGGCGGCATGGGCCTGATGGACGATCTGCCGCTCGCCCGCCTGTGGCGCGATGCCCGCGTCGAGCGCATCTGGGACGGCACCTCGGAAATCCAGCGCCACATCATCAGCCGCGACCTGCTGCGTCCCTACGGAGCGTAACGATATGGTCAAACAACTGGCACAAGGCTCGCTCGACCGTCTCATCCGCCCGAAATCCATTGCCGTCTTCGGCGGCAAGGAAGCGGGCCGCGTCATCGAGCAATCCAGGAAGATGGGCTTCAAGGGCGATATATGGCCCGTGCATCCCACCCGCGAAGAGGTTCACGGCTATAAATGCTACCGTTCGGTCGCGGAGCTGCCCGCGGCCCCGGACGCCGCCTTCATCGGCGTCAACCGCTTGGCTGCCATCGAGATCATCGGGCAGTTGGCGGCGCGCGGCGCTGGCGGCGCGATCTGCTATGCCTCCGGTTTTTCCGAAGCCGTGAAGGAATTGCCCGATGGCCCCGCGCTTCAGGCGAAACTGGTCGAGGCCGCCGGCGACATGGCCGTCGTCGGCCCGAACTGCTACGGCTTCATCAACATGCTGGACGGCGCCCTGCTCTGGCCCGACCAGCACGGCATGATCCGCGTCGAGCGCGGCGTCGCCGTGCTGACGCAATCCTCCAACATCGCCTGCAACGTCTCCAACCAGGCGCGCGGCCTGCCGGTCGCCTATCTGATGACGGCCGGCAACCAGGCCCAGACCGGCATTTCGGCGCTGGCCGTGGCGGCGCTGGAAGATCCGCGCGTCACCGCCGTCGGCCTGCATATCGAAGGTTTCGACGATATCGAGACGCTGGAGCTGCTCGGCCGCCGTGCCCGCGAACTCGGCAAGGGCGTCGTGGCGCTCAAGATGGGCAAGTCGGAAGCGGCGCAACGCGCCACCGTCTCGCATACCGCCTCGCTCGCCGGCAACGACAAGGTTTCCGGCGCGGTGCTGGAACGCCTTGGCATCGGCCGCGTCAGCTCGCTGCCGGAACTTCTCGAAACCCTGAAGCTGCTGCACGTTTTCGGCCCGCTCGCCTCGAACGCGATCTCCTCGATGAGCTGCTCCGGTGGCGAGGCGTCGCTGATCGCCGACTCGGCTGTCGGCCGCGACGTCGATTTCCGCGACCTCAAGCCGGAACAGCTCGGGCCGTTGCGCGAAACGCTGGGCGAGATGGTGACGCTGTCGAACCCGCTCGACTACCACACCTTCGTCTGGGGCAATCGCGAGAAGCTGACGCAGGCCTTCTCGACGATGATGCGGGGCGACTACGCCCTCAACCTCGTGCTGCTCGACTTCCCGCGCTTCGACCGCTGCGATCCGGTGGACTGGATGACGACGGTGGATGCGCTGGTCGACGCTGCCAAGGCGACCGGCGCCAATGCCGGCATCATCGCCTCCATGGGTGAAAACCTGCCGGAAGCCATGGCCGACCGCCTGTCGCAAAACGGCCTCGTGCCCTTCATCGGCATCGACGAAGCGCTGGTGGCTGTGGAAACCGCTGCCCGCATCGGCCGCAACTGGAAGCGTCCGGTGGCTGCGCCACTGGTCAAGGCCGAGCTGATCGACGGCGACAGCGAAACCGTCACCGAGGCTGACGCCAAGGCGGAACTGGCCGCCGCCGGCGTGCCGGTGCCGCAGGGCAAGATCGCCGCGACCCCGCAGGAAATCGCCAAGGCGGCCGAAGCGCTCGGCTTTCCCATGGCCCTGAAGGGCCTCGGCGTCGCCCACAAGACCGAGGCCGGCGCCGTGAAGCTCAACCTGCAGTCGGTAGCCGAAGTCGAGACGGCGGCGACCGCCATGGCCGGCGTCGCCACCGGTTACCTTGTGGAAAAGATGGTGGCGAAGCCCGTCGCAGAGATTATCGTCGGCGCCATGCGCGACCCGGTCGCGGGCCCGGTTCTCTCGGTCGGCGCCGGCGGCATTCTGGTGGAATTGCTGGAGGACGCCGTCGTTCTTCCGCTGCCGACGACGCATGAGGCAATCCGTGAGGCTATCGCCGGGCTGAAGGTCGCCAAGCTCTTGAACGGCTATCGCGGTCAGCCGAAGGGCGATGTCGAGGCGCTGGTCGCCGCTGTCGCTGCGACAGCAGATTATGTCGTTTCAAACGCTTCAAATGTCGAGGAAGTCGATATCAATCCTATAATGGTATTGCCGGCCGGCATGGGAGTGGTCGCCGCCGATGCCCTGATCAGGCGCAGGAGGAGAGCATGAGCGAACCTGTTCGCACCCGGCGCGTCGGCGGCATTCTCGAGGTGACGATGGATCGGCCCAAGGCCAATGCCATCACGCTGGAATACAGCCAGGCCATGGGCGAGGTGTTCCGGAACTTTCGCGACGATCCCGACATGCGGGTTGCAATCCTTACGGGCGCGGGAGAGAAGTTCTTCAGCGCCGGCTGGGATCTGAAGGCCGCCGCCGACGGCGCCTCCGTTGAGGGCAATTACGGTGTCGGCGGCTTCGGTGGCATCCAGGAGTTGCGCGACCTCAACAAGCCGGTCATCGCCGCCATCAACGGTATCTGTTGCGGCGGCGGTTTCGAGATCGCGCTGTCGGCCGACCTGATCATCGCGGCCACGCACGCCACCTTCTCGCTGCCGGAGATCCGCTCGGGCACGGTCGCCGACGCCGCCTCGATCAAGCTGCCGAAGCGCATTCCCTATCATATCGCCATGGATATGCTTCTGACCGGCCGCTGGCTGGATGCCGAGGAAGGCCATCGGTGGGGCTTCGTCAATGAGATCGTGCCGGCTGAGAAGCTGATGGAACGCGCCTGGGAGCTGGCGCGCCTGCTCGAAAGCGGCCCGCCGCTGGTCTATGCCGCGATCAAGGAAGTTGTGCGCGAGGCGGAAGCCTCCGATTTCCAGACGATGATGAACCGCATCGCCAGGAAACAATTGCGGACCGTCGATATGCTCTATGGCAGCGAAGACCAGCTCGAAGGCGCCCGCGCCTTCGCCGAAAAACGCGACCCGATCTGGAAGGGAAAATAAACAACCGCTTGACCGGACACGGGTTTTCGAACCTAATCACGAACAGATCCCTTTACCGGCCAGGGGAAAGGCCGGGAGGGAAAACGCATTGCCAGGAAAAGTGGAATCCGGTTTTCCGCTCGGAAATGCGCCATTCAGATGAGAAAATGACCCTGAACGAAAAAAGAGAGGAACTAGGGGAATGAAGGACTATACCAATTATCTCGCCTCGCGCGTCACCGCCGGCGGCCTGAGCCGCCGCGAATTCATGGGCCGCGCCATGGCCGCCGGCCTGACGCTGACCGCGGCCTCGCATCTCTTCGCCACCAGCGCCCAGGCGCAGGAACCGAAACGCGGCGGCACGCTGCGCCTCGGCCTCGAAGGCGCCGCCGCCACCGATTCCAAGGATCCGGCCAAGGCGCTGTCGCAGTTCATGTTCGTGGTTGGCCGCTGCTGGGGCGACATGCTGGTCGAATCCGAGCCGCTGACCGGCGCGCCGGTTCCGGCTCTTGCCGAATCCTGGGAGCCCTCGGCCGATGCCGTGACCTGGACCTTCAAGATCCGCAAGGGCGTGAAGTTCCACAACGGCAAGGAGCTGACGGTCGATGACGTCATCGCCACGCTGAAGCGCCACACCGACGAAAAATCGGAATCGGGCGCGCTCGGCGTCATGAAGTCGATCAAGGAGATCAAGGCCGACGGCGACAAGCTGGTCCTGACGCTCACCGAAGGCAACGCCGACATGCCGTTGCTTCTGACCGACTATCACCTCGTCATCCAGCCCAATGGCGGCCTTGACGATCCGAACGCCCAGATCGGGACCGGCCCCTACAAGGTGGTGAACTTCGAAGCCGGCGTGCGCGCCACCCTGGCCCGCAATGCCGACGACTGGCGCACCGACCGCGGCTATGTCGACACCGTCGAAATCATCGCCATGAACGACGCCACGGCCCGAATCGCTGCGCTCTCCTCAGGCCAGGTGCATTACATCAACCGCGTCGACCCGAAGACCGTCAATCTGTTGAAGCGCGCGCCCAACGTCGAGATCCTCAACACCTCCGGCCGCGGCCATTACGTCTTCATCATGCATTGCGACAAGGCGCCGTTCGACAACAACGACCTGCGTCTCGCCTTGAAATACGCCATGGACCGCGAGACCATGGTGCAGAAGATCCTCGGCGGCTACGGCAAGGTCGGCAACGACTTCCCGATCAACGAGACCTATGCCCTCTTCCCCGAAGGCATCGAGCAACGCGCCTACGATCCCGACAAGGCCTCCTTCCACTACAAGAAGTCCGGCCACAGCGGCTCGGTGCTGCTGCGCACCTCCGAAGTCGCCTTCCCCGGCGCCGTCGATGCCGCCGTCCTCTATCAGCAGAGCGCCAAGAAGGCCGGCATCAACATCGAGGTCAAGCGCGAGCCCGGCGACGGCTACTGGACCAACGTCTGGAACGTGCAGCCCTTCTCGACGTCCTACTGGGGCGGACGCCCGACCCAGGACCAGATGTATTCCACCGCCTATCTCTCGACGGCGGACTGGAACGACACTCGCTTCAAGCGCCCGGACTTCGACAAGATCCTGCTTGAGGCCCGCGCCGAGCTCGACGAGGCCAAGCGCAAGGACATGTATCGCCACATGGCGATGATGGTCCGCGACGAAGGCGGCCTCATCCTTCCGATGTTCAACGACTTCGTCAACGCCGCCACCAAGAACGTCAAGGGTTACGTGCACGACATCGGCAACGACATGTCGAACGGCTTCGTCGCGACCCGCGTCTGGCTGGAAGGCTGACCCCCGCTTGCGGCTCTTGCGGGCCGCCCTTTCCGAAACGCGTCTGCGGAAGCCGCCAGGTTTCCGCAGTGCGCTTTCTTTTTCCTCTTGAGCCACGAGGAGTCCCATGGCAATCACCTCAGAGCCTTCGGGCGCACCGCCGCGCCGGTGGCGGGAAAGATTCCCCCTCCTTGCCCTCATCCTTCAACGCCTGGGCCTCAGCGCCCTCCTGCTTCTCGCCGTCTCGGTGCTGATCTTCGCCGGCGTCGAAGCGCTGCCGGGGGATTTCGCCACCACCTATCTCGGCCAGTCGGCCACGCCGCAGGCCGTTGCCAACATCCGCAGCGAACTCGGCCTCGACCGGCCGGTGACCACCCGCTATTTCGAATGGCTGGGCAACGCGCTGCAGGGCGATTTCGGCACCTCCTGGGCAAGCCGGAATTCGGTGAGCGAGCAGATCGGCAACCGGCTCGGCAATTCGCTGTTCCTCGCCTTCTTCGCGGCGCTGATCTCCGTGCCACTGGCCATCCTCCTCGGGCTTCTGGCGGTGCATTATCGTAACCGCCTCCCGGACAAGATCATCAACGTCATCTCGTTGGCGGCGATCTCGCTGCCGGAATTCTTCATCGGCTACCTGCTGATCCTCTACTTCGCCGTCAATTTCGGCATTGCCACCTTCCCGGCCACCGTCTTCGAAGGCATGGGCTTCGTCGAGCGGCTGAAGGCCATCGCCCTGCCGACCGCGACGCTGGTGCTCGTGGTGCTGGCGCATATGATGCGCATGACGCGCGCCGCCATTCTCTCGGTCATGTCGTCGGCCTATATGGAAACCGCCGAACTGAAGGGCCTCGGCGCCTTCCGCGCCATCGTCAAGCATGCCGCGCCGAACGCCATCGCCCCGATCGTCAACGTCGTTGCCCTCAACCTCGCCTATCTGGTGGTCGGCGTCGTCGTGGTCGAGGTCGTCTTCGTCTATCCCGGCATGGGCCAGTACATGGTCGACGCCGTGACGGTGCGCGATATGCCGGTGGTGCAGGCCTGCGGCCTTATCTTCGCCGCCATCTACATCCTGCTCAACATGGCGGCCGATATCCTCGCGATCGTCGCCAACCCGAGACTGAGGCATCCGAGATGAGATTGCGCGATATCCCCATCAGTGCCTGGATCGGCATCGTCGGCATTGCGCTGGCTTTCATCTGCGCCCTCTTCGCGCCCCTGCTCGCGCCGCACGGCGAGAGCGAAATCGTCGCCGGCGTCTGGGAGCCAATGGGCGACGCCTATCTGCTCGGCACCGACAATCTCGGCCGCGACCTGCTGTCGCGCGTCATCTACGGCGCCCGCACCACCCTGTTCGTGGCGCTGGCGGCGACCGTGATCTCCTTCTCGCTCGGCATCATCCTGTCGTTTACCGCTGCGGTGTCGCGCGGGCTGATCGACATGGGACTGTCGCGCTTCAACGACCTGATGATGTCGATCCCGACGCTGATCTTCGCGCTGGTGGTGCTGGCCGTGTTGCCGCAGAACCTTTTCGTGCTGATCCTGGTCATGGCGATCCTCGATTCCACCCGCGTCTACCGTCTCGGCCGCGCCGTGGCGCTGGATGTGGCGGTCATGGAATTCGTCGAGGCGGCGCGGCTGCGTGGCGAAGGACGGCTGTGGATCATCTTCCGCGAGATCCTGCCCAACACGCTGTCGCCGCTGCTGGCCGAATTCGGCCTGCGCTTCGCCTTCTCCATCCTGTTCCTCTCCACCCTCTCCTTCCTCGGCCTCGGCATCCAGCCGCCGGCCGCCGACTGGGGCGGCATGGTCAAGGACAACAAGGACGGCATCATCTTCGGCATTCCTGCCGCCCTGATCCCGGGCGGAGCGATCGCGGCCCTCGCCATCTGCGTCAACCTCGTCGTCGACTGGCTTCTGAAACGCACATCCAGCCTCAAGGGAGGACGCGGCGATGCCTGAGCTTCTTTCGATCCGCAATCTCAAGATCGAGGCCACCAGCTATCCGCCCGGCGAGCCGCCGAAGCGCGTCACCATCGTCGATGGCGTGTCGCTCGACCTGAAAAAGGGCAAGGTTCTCGGCCTGATCGGCGAATCCGGCGCCGGCAAATCCACCATCGGCCTGTCGGCGCTGGCCTATGGCCGCGGCGGCGCCGAAATCACCGCCGGCGAAGTGCTGCTCGACGGCAAGGACATCCTCAAGCTCGGCCGGGGCGGCATCCGCACCGTGCGCGGCGCCCGCGTCTGCTACGTGGCGCAATCGGCCGCCGCCGCCTTCAACCCGGCCCATCGCCTCGGCGACCAGGTGATCGAGGCCTGCCTGCAGCACGGGTTGATGAGCAAGGAAGAGGCGCGCCAGCGCGCCCTCTATCTGTTCCGCGTCCTCGGCCTGCCCAACCCGGAAACCTTTGGCGACCGCTATCCCCACCAGGTTTCCGGCGGCCAGTTGCAGCGCGCCATGACCGCCATGGCGCTTTGCCCCAATCCGTCGCTGATCGTCTTCGACGAGCCGACGACGGCGCTCGACGTCACCACCCAGATCGACGTGCTCGCCGCCATCAAGCACGCTATCGAGGAAACTCACACCGCCGCGCTCTACATCACCCACGATCTCGCCGTCGTCGCCCAGATCTCCGACGACATCATGGTGCTGCGCCATGGCAAGACCGTGGAATACGGCACGGCCCAGCAGATCATCGAGGAGCCGCGACAGGATTATACCCGCGCCCTCGTCAACGTCCGCCAGAGCGGCAAGGAGGAGGCGCAGGACCAGAGCGGCACGCTGCTGAAGGTCGACAACATCACGGCCGGATACCCGAATGGTTTCCGTGTTCTGCATGACGTGTCGCTGCATCTGCCCAAGGGGCAGACGCTGGCGGTGGTCGGCGAATCCGGCTCTGGCAAGTCGACGCTGGCGCGCGTCATCACCGGGCTGCTGCCGCCGCTCTCCGGCTCGATTTCCTTTGACGGCAAGCCGCTGACGCCGACGCTCTCCGGCCGCTCGCGCGACGAGCTGCGCCGCATCCAGCTCATCTATCAGATGGCCGATACTGCCATGAATCCGCGCCAGACGGTGCGCGACATCATCGGCCGCCCCCTGACCTTCTATTACGGCTTACGAGGCGCGGCGAAGACGGCGCGTGTCAAGGAACTGCTGGAACAGATCGAGATGGGCGCCGGTTTCGCCGACCGCTATCCGGCCGAGCTTTCCGGCGGTCAGAAGCAGCGTGTGGCCATCGCCCGCGCGCTGGCCGCCAAGCCGGAGCTGATCCTCTGCGACGAACCGACCTCGGCGCTCGACCCGCTGGTCGCCGAAGGCATCCTCAAGCTCCTGATGCGGCTGCAGGCGGAAAGCCAGCTCTCCTATATCTTCATCACCCACGACATCGCCATCGTCCGGGCGATCGCCGATTCCGTCGCCGTCATGCATCGCGGCAAGCTCGTCCGCTTCGGCCCGAAGCGCGTCGCCCTGTCGCCACCCTTCGACGACTACACCGACCTGCTGTTGAAATCCGTGCCGGAAATGGAAATCGGCTGGCTCGAAAAAGCTCTCGCAAGCCGCCGCATGGCCAGCGCCGGGAATTGATGGGTGACTGGGAAGCCTTGAGGAATAGGGCGATATTGCGGGAAGGGATCTTGGGCGCACCCCCTGATCCATTTCGTTTACTTAAGGATGACGTTGGCCAGCCCTACAACCTAGGTTGCATTCAGGCTTGAAGCGCAGATGAAACATCCTTATATTGCAGGAGTGGATCAGGGGCCGTTCCCCCTGATCCGTTTCGCTTATGTTAGGAAACTGACCCGCACGCTAGCCGACCAGCTCGTGCGGGTTTTCCGTATCGTAAGCGTGATGCTGAATGGTTTCAACCACATCGCGATCACTCCTGTTCGAGAGCAGAGCCACTGCCTCGGCCGGTGCGGCTCATCCTCACCGGTCGGCGCCGGCTGGCGCGGCGCCTGCTGCTTCGCTGTCGAAGTCTACAAGCCTGGCACAACCTTGAGGACATGTCTTTAAGCGAGAATGCGCAAAGAGGAATGCAACCTCAATATTCCGTCGGCACCGTCAGAAGCTCCGCCGAGGGACTGTCCAGAAAAGCACGCACGGTGGGCGGCAATTGCCTTGATGCCAGCGGCAGCACGCCGCAACGCCGCAGGAGCGCGCGCAGATCCGGCTTTGCGCCCATATGCCGCCAGATCGTGCGTGTCGCATAGGGCAGGTTTCCCTTGCGCCAGGAAACGCCGGTCGTCACGCCGCGCAGATAGACGCGTTGGTGCGCCATCTCGAAGGGGATCAGGATTGCCTGTGACAGCATCGGGTTCATGCCCAAGCTGCGCTCGGTAATGAAGATGCGGTTGCGCCAATACGCCGCCAGCCCGACATATTTCGAATCCTGGCGGATTTCGTTGACCGTGTCGCGGATACGCTCGATGGATTTCACCCGCATCTCGCCGTTTTCCTCGTACAGCCGGCTGCAAGAGCACACGACCAGCCCCGGCCAGGAAGGCGTGCAATGATAGGTCTGGAAATAGCCGGCGTGGCGACGCAATGCGGCGAGATCGCCCGGGAAGCCGTCAAGCAACGGCAGCCCTTCGCCGCCGCTGCGGCCGCGGTGTTCCAGCCGTTGGCGGAAAGCGGCCGGCGCCAATGCAAAATCTCCAGCCTGCAAGCCGAAAAACCCGGCAATCCGTGCTAGATTATGTGCGGAAGGTCGCGTTTCGCCATTGATGTAACGATTGAACTGTTGCCGGTTGAGGCCAATTTCCCGACAGACATGGGAAATCGATCGCACAGTGGCGCAGGCAGCTTTCAGATTTTCGGCAAGAGCGCTCATGGATGGATCTTTTCAACGAAACGATCGAAACCCTATAGCGTAAATTCGCATAAGATCGCGTCAGAATGCGAAATTGCACGACGCATTCTCCCCGTTAGGCTCGCCGTCAACACCAAAGGACAAGGGGTTCTGGAATGAGCGATTTCTCCAAGACGATACAGGACATGCTTTCGAACACCGGCCTCAGCCGCCGTGGCTTTCTCGGGGGCGCTGCCGCCCTTGGCGCGATGAGCGTCACCGCCGGCGGCCTGCTGGTGCCGGCAACGGCGCATGCCGCCGACGAGCCGAAGCGCGGCGGCCACCTGAAGCTCGGCCTCAAGGGCGGCGCGACCAGCGACACGCTCGACCCCGCCACCTACAGCGCATCCGTCCTGTTCGTCGTCGGCCGCCTGTGGGGCGATACGCTGATCGAATCGGACCCGAAGACCGGCGCCGCCCTGCCCTCGATCGCCACCGCCTGGGAACCCTCCGCCGACGCTTCCGTCTGGACCTTCAAGCTGCGCAACGACGTCGCTTTCCATGACGGCACCAAGATGACCCCCGCCGATATCGTCGCGACGCTGAAGCGCCATGCCGACGCCAATTCGAAGTCCGGCGCGCTTGGCCTGCTCTCCTCCATCAAGACCATCGAGGAAAAGGCCGGCGATCTCGTACTGACCCTGACCGAAGGCAATGCCGACCTGCCGCTGGTGCTTTCCGATTATCACCTGATCATCCAGCCGAAGGGCGGCGTCGACAATCCGGCGGCGGCCATCGGCACCGGCCCTTACAAGCTTGCCAAGTTCGAGCCCGGCGTGCGCGCCACCTTCGAGAAGAACCCCAATGACTGGCGCTCGGATCGCGGCTATGTCGAATCCGTCGAAATCATCGTCATGAACGATACGACCGCCCGCGTCGCCGCCCTCTCTTCGGGCCAGGTGCATTTCGTCAACAATATCGACCCGAAGACTGTGCCCCTGCTCAAGCGCGCGCCGAAGGTCGAGATCGTGCGCAATGCCGGCAAGGGCTTCTATGCCTTCCTGATGCACTGCGACACTGCGCCCTTCGACAACAACGACCTGCGTCTGGCGCTGAAATACGCCATCGACCGGCAGGCGATCCTCGACAAGGTGCTGGGCGGCTACGGCACGCTCGGCAACGATTATCCGGTCAACGGCAATTATGCGCTCGCCCCCGACGATATCGAGCAGCGCGCCTACGATCCGGACAAGGCCGCCTTCCATTTCAAGAAATCCGGCGTCGATCGGCCGGTCCTGCTGCGCACCTCGGATGCGGCGTTCGCGGGCGCCGTCGATGCCGCCATCCTGTTCCAGGAAAGCGCCAAGAAGGCCGGTATCCAGATCGAGGTCAAGCGCGAGCCTGAAGACGGATACTGGACCAATGTCTGGAACGCTCAGCCCTTCTGCGCCACCTATTGGGGCGGCCGCCCGACACAGGATTCGCGCTATTCCACCTCCTATCTCTCGACGGCGGAATGGAACGACACCCGTTTCAAGCGCCCGGATTTCGACAAGCTGCTGCTGCAGGCGCGCTCGGAGTTGGACGAGACCAAGCGCAAGGCGATTTATCGCACCATGGCGCTGATGGTCCGGGACGAAGGCGGCCTCATCCTGCCCGTGTTCAATGACTATGTCATGGCCCAGTCGAAGAGCGTCAAGGGTTATGTCGACGACATCGGCAACGACCTGTCGAACGGCTATATCGGCAGCCGCGTCTGGCTTGACGCCTAAAATCCGGGAGTTTTGAGAGAACATGTCAGGCAAACGCCCCTTCACCATCATCGAAAACGAGTGGATCACGCTCAAGGACGGCACCCGTCTGGCGGCGCGCATCTGGATGCCGGACAATGCCGAGGCCGATCCGGTCCCGGCCGTGTTCGAGTTCCTGCCGTATCGCAAGCATGACGGCACCTGCCTGCGCGACGATTCCACCTATCCCGAATTCGCCGCCGCCGGCATTGCCGGCGTGCGCGTCGACATCAGGGGCTCAGGCGAATCCGACGGCGTCATCGATGGCGAATACACGGAACTCGAACTCGCAAACGCCTGCGAACTGATCGGCTGGATCGCCGAACAGCCCTGGTCGAACGGTTCGGTCGGCATGATGGGCATCTCCTGGGGCGGCTTCAACTGCCTGCAGACGGCCGCACTGCGCCCGCCGGCGTTGAAGGCGGTGATATCCATCGCCTCCACCGTCGACCGCTACAATGACGACATCCACTATAAGAACGGCACGCATCTCTCCGCCCAGCTTTCCTGGGCGGCGACGATGCTCGGCTACCAGTCGCGGTCGCCCGATCCGGCTCTCGTCGGCGAGCGCTGGCGCGAGATGTGGATGGAGCGGCTGGAGAAGGAACCCTATTTCATGGAGGAATGGCTGTCGCACCAGCGCCGTGACGCCTTCTGGAAACACGGCTCCATCGGCGACAATTTCGACGACGTGCAGATCCCGGCGATCGTCATCGCCGGCTGGGCGGACGGCTATCGCAACACACCGCTCAAGGCCGTCGAAGGACTGGGCGGCAAGGCCAAGGCCCTGATCGGCCCCTGGGTGCATAAATATCCGCACTTCGCCTGGCCGAAGCCGCGCGCCGATTTCATCGGCGAAGCCATCGGCTGGTGGAACCGCTGGTTGCGCGGCGAGGAAAACGGCATCGAGAACCTGCCGCAGGTGCGCGCCTATATCACCGAAGACCTCCGTCCGCCGGCGCCGCGCCGCGATTTCGATCCCGGTTTCTGGATCGGCAAGCAGGCCTGGGCGGAGCCGGAAACGGCAAGCTATTATGCCGACCAGTTCGGCGTGCTCACCGCCGGCAGCCCGATTCCCGGCGCGAAGGGGCATGACCGCTACATCCGCTCGCCGCTCGACACAGGTACGGCCTCCGGCGAATATTTCACCCTGAAGCCGGATGCGGAAATGGCGCTCGACCAGCGCGGCGACGATGCTGGTTCGCTGGTCATCGAAACCGCCGTGCTGGAAGAGGATGTCGATATTCTCGGCCGTCCGGTCGTCGCCGTCGAACTCGCCTGTGACGCCGATTGGGCTAACCTTTGCGCCCGCCTGGTCGATGTGCATCCCGATGGCACCGCCACCCGCATCGCCTTCGGCGTGCTCAACCTCTCCCATCGCGACGGCGACGAAAACCCGAAGGCGATGCCCAAGGGCGAGAAGGTCGCGATCCGGCTGGTGCTCGATGCCTGCGGCTATCGTTTCCGTCGGGGGCACCGCATTCGCCTGGCGATCTCGACTGCCTATTGGCCGATGATCCTGCCCGCGCCCACCGATCCCGGCGTGACGCTCGACCTGGCGACGCTTGGTCTTGCCCTGCCGAAGCTTGGCGATCACGAGAAGATCACGGTCAGGCAGCCGGACAATCCCGACCCGTTGCCCAAATATATCGAGCATGCGCCGGGCACGACGCACCGTTCGGTCAACCGCGATCTCACCGCCAACCGCACCGAATACCGTATCTACGAGGATACCGGCCTTTCCGAACGCCCCGGCACCGGTCTATCGACCCGGCAGGTGCGCGAGGAATTGTGGACGATCCGCCCGAACGATCCGCTGTCGATGACCGGCCAATCCACCTGGATCTGCGACATGCAGCGCGACGGCTGGTCGGTGCGCACGGTCTCGACGGCAAAACTGTCCTGCACCGCGACGGAATGGGTCACCGAAGCCGAACTGACCGGTTATGAGGGCGAGACCCAGGTCTTCCACAAGACCTTCGAAAAAAGAATCCCGCGCGATTTCATGTAAATCGCGCGGGAAGCCCGTGGCGGCAGCCCCACTGCCACGGGCGATTTCTTAGCTGCTCCCCGCAAAATGGCTGATCGCCGTCACCAGCGCGCGAAAACCGGCGGCGGCGCCTTCACTCATGTGCCGGGCGCGCAGCCAGGCATGGACCATCTGCGGCTCGTCGCGATACCAAACCTCGATACCGGCCGCCGCCAGGCGCGCGGCAAACAATGCGCCATCGTCGCGCAACGGGTCGAAATGCGCCGTGGTGATATAGGCGGGCGGCAGGCCGCGGACATCGGCGATCCGCAAGGCATGGGCGACCGGGTCATCAGGCGCTTTTAGAATGTCACGGTAATAGCGCACATCCGCCGTCGTCAGGCCAGGAGCTTCGCCCATCTCCTCATAGGAGCCGGTTTCGAGATCGCCGCCGAGCGCCGGATAGATCAGCGCCTGCGCCACGACACCCTTCAATCCGTCGCGAAGCGCCCGCACCGCCACCCCGGCCGCGAGATTGCCTCCGGCACTGTCGCCGATCAGCACGACCTCATGTCCCTCGGCCAGCAGGGATTTCAGCACGGTATAACAATCATCCGTCTGGGACGGCCAGATATGCTCCGGCGCCAGGCGATAATCCACCGCCGTCAGTTCCGCCCCGACACCCTCGGCGATTTCGGCGCAGATCGCATCGTGGCTTTCCAGCGAACCGACCACGAAGCCGCCGCCATGCAGGTAGAGCAGATGTCGCCCCGTGCGCAACGCCGCCGGCCGGTAGCGGCGGATTGGGACCGCGCCGATTTGGCCATCGGTTTTCACCAGCCCGGCCGGCAGCGCTGGCGAGAAGGCGGCGCAAAGCGCATCGTACCAGCCGCGCTGCTGCTCGATGGTGCCGTTGACCGCATCCACCGGATAGAAGGCATCGCAGCGCGCCAGAAAGGCCAGGATACCCGGCTCCGTCGGCATTGGCCGGGTCGCCGCCTGCATCTGTCCCTCGGCCATGACTCTCTCCCTTTGCTTATGATCCGTGAGCGAAGGTGGCAGGCCTATGGAGGAATTTCAATACAAAACAACGCCATACAAAGTCAGCATGAATCGATTTCTCCGGGTATTGAAGTTGCCCCTCATCCGGCTGCCGCACCTGCTCCCCACACGAAGCAATGCCGTAAGGGAGACGCGCGAGGGAGAAGGCCAGAATGAGGAGCAAAATTCTTCACCCGATTTGCCAGTGACCTGAATCATTCTGTCAGCCAAGCCTGACAAAACGCGGCATCGATTCATCAATCGCCGCCGCCCTGGCGCCTTGCGATAACGTTTCCATCCCCAGATGACAGACGTACATCAGCCGGATATATCTGCTCGGCGCATCGCGTCGCCAGGGAGGACAAGCATCGATGACCGGAGAAAACCAAGCCACGGGCCTGCCCGGCCGCTGGAGCGACCGCCCCTATCACCGCCGCTGGCTGTGGCAGCAGGCGGACGGTCTCTACGATTTCTTCCAGCATCGCGCCGTCAATCCGCGCGGCGGCTTCAACGATCTCGACCGCGCCGGCAGGCCGCTGGATGCGGCGGGACAGGTGCGCGCCATCCATTCCACCGCCCGCATGGTGCATTGCTTCGCAATCGCCAGCCTGCTCGGCCGCCCCGGCGCCGACGACATTGTCGATCACGGCATGACCTATCTCTGGAACCGCCATCGCGACACGACCCATGGCGGCTATGTCTGGTCACTGAACGACGACGGCCCGGTCGATAGCTCCAAGCAGGGATACGGCCATGCCTTCGTGCTGCTTGCCGCCTCCTCCGCCAAAGTCGCTGGCCATCCGCTGGCCGAGCGGATGCTGGCAGATGTGACAGACATCCTCGAAACGAAATTCTGGGAAGCGCGGCCCGGCGCCATCGCCGAGGAATTCAATGCCGACTGGAGCGAGATCGACGGCGGCGCCTATCGCGGCCAGAATTCCAACATGCACCTCACCGAAGCGTTGATGGCCGCTTACGAGGCGACCGGCGAGCGCGCCTATCTCGACAAGGCCGAAAGCATCGCCGACCTCATCATCCGCCGTTCGGCCGGCTCGGTCGGCTGGCGCGTCGCCGAGCATTTTTCGCGCGACTGGGCGCTCGACAAGGACTATCGCGGCAACGAAATGTTCCGCCCTTCGGGCACGACGCCCGGCCATTGGCTGGAATGGGCGCGGCTGATCCTGCAGCTTTGGTCGCTGGGCGGCAAGCGCCACGACTGGATGCCGCAAGCCGCCGAAGGCCTGTTCTCCCAATCCATGGCGCTCGGCTGGGACGAGACCAAAGGCGGTTTCTTCTACACGCTCGACTGGGACGATGCGCCCGCCAAGCGCAGCAAATTGTGGTGGCCGGTCAGTGAGGGCGCGGGTGCAGCGCATTTTCTCAACCAGCATCGCCCGAGCGATTTCCACGAGGGCAGCTACCGAAAGATCTGGAACATCGTCGCCAATGCCTTCCTCGATCACGACCATGGCGGCTGGCATGAGGAATTGACGGAAGACCTGCGGCCCGCCAACACGCTATTCCCCGGCAAGGGCGACATCTATCACGCGCTGCAGGCCTGCCTCATCCCGCTCTATCCGGCAGAAGGCAGCCTGCCGAAGATGATCGCCGAAAGCGGCGGCAAGGTTTAACGAAAATGGTGCCGGATCTCTGTCCGGCACCCCTATTATTCCGAGCCGAGCTTCAGCGTGTCGTGGTCAGCACCCAGCATGGCGCAGAGCGCCTCGACCACCAGGTTGTGATCCTCGCGCTGCGGCAAGCCGGAAACGGTGACGGCGCCAATGCAGCCGGTATCCTTGACGAAGATCGGATAGGAGCCGCCATGTGGCGCGAAATCCACCTCCGACAGGCCGTTGTCGGCCACTGTCTTGCCGGCCTTCTTCAGCATTAGCCCGCAGGCATAGGAACTGCGGAAATAGCGCAGCGTCATGTTGCGCTTGCGGCGAATCCAATTGGCATTGTCGGGGGTCGAGCCGGGAAGAGCGGCATAGAAGGCCGGCATGGAATGCAGCGTCACGTCAATGGCGACGCCGAGATCGCGCTCCGTCGCCATCTTCACCAGCCGCTTGCCGAGCGAAAACGCCGCCCTCAGGTCGAATGCGTCGAAGCGCAGCGCCGCCTCTTGGGTTTCGATGTCGTTGAGATCCTGTTCGATGGTCATCTCGTCCTCCGTATCACGCGGCATTCATTCCCGAAGGCGCGGCGGAAGTAAAGCGGCTCAGCTTGCCGGCGACGCGTCATCAGGAATGTCGATGGTGATCGTCAGCGGCTGTGGATGCGACGACCACAGCAACTGGTAGCCGGCAACGGAGCCGAGAATGGCAAGCCAGATGAAGACGGCCTGCGGAGTGATCGGAAAATCGCGGAAACGGCGCTTGGGATCGGAGGACATGGGCTTTTCAAAAGGAACTGACGTCAATCGAGATGGGAAGTGCGGCGCGTCTTGCAAAGGGCCTGCCGGAAATTTCGATTTCCATGGATCGATTTCAGCGGCGCGGCGTTCCTTCTGTGTCAAATCAAAGGAGGATTAGACATGATCAACGCTTCCGAGATCAAGGAACATGCCGAAGTCGTCGGCGCCGATGGCGTGCATGTCGGTACCGTCGACCGCGTCGAAGGCGGCCGTATCAAGCTGACGAAAGCCGATAACGGCAAGGCCGGGCATCAGGGTCACCATCACTTCATTCCTCTGGACATGGTTTCGGATGTCGACAGCGGTCGCGTCCGGCTTTCTAAGAATGGCAAGGACGCCATCGACATGGCCCAGGAAGAAAACGGCCGCATGAACTAAAAACGCATAAATCCATGCTGAAAAACCCGCCGTTCCCCGGCGGGTTTTTCTCATGCCTAAAATCCCGCAAACGAAATCGGCCCGAATCGAACGATCGATCCGGGCCGAAATTCATCGGGAATGGCTGCGATCGATCACAATTCCGGGCAGCCGGGCCGGTTGGCGAAGGTCATGCGCTCGATACCGTCATCGGTGCGGCCCTCGACCACGATGCGGCGCAGCAGGCCGCTGACGTGCCCCTCGACCACGTTGGTGATCTTTTCGGTCTCGACTTCCATGATCTCCTGGCCGGTGGCGATGCGTTCGCCTTCCTTGACCAGCCAGGCGGAGAGGCGGCCCTCGGTCATGGTCATGCCCCACTTAGGCATGGTGATCGGCTGCAGTTGCGCTTCCATCGTCGTCATTTCCTGTAGGCCATGGTCTTGCGGACGGCTTCGGCGATGCGCTTGGCATCCGGCAGGTAGGCCGCCTCGAGATTGGGGGCGTAAGGCACCGGCGTGTGCGGCGCGGTCACCTTCATGATCGGCGCCTTCAGCGCGCCGAAGGCGTTCTCGGCGATGATCGAGGAGATGTCGGCGGCCATGCCGCAACGCGGATTGGCCTCGTCGACGATGACCACCCGGCCCGTCTCCTCCGCCGTCTCGAGGATGGTGTCCTCGTCCAGCGGCGAGGTGGTCCTCGGGTCGACGACCGTGCAGTCGATGCCCTCCGCCGCGAGGATGGCGGTGGCCTCCTGCGCGAAATGCACCATGCGCCCGAAGGCGATGATGGTGGCGTCGCCGCCCTCGCGCAGCACGTTGGCTTCGCCGAACGGTATGGCATAGGCGCCGTCCGGAACCTCGCCGACCGTGTCGTAGAGCAGCTTGTTCTCGAGGAAGATGACCGGGTCGTTGTCGCGGATCGCCTGGATCAGCAGGCCCTTGGCGTCATAGGGGCTCGACGGGATCACCACCTTCAGGCCCGGCACATGGGTGAAGATAGGGTAGAGCGCCTGGCTGTGCTGGCTGGCCGAGCGGGTGCCCGCGCCATAGGTGGCGCGCAGCACGAAGGGCGTC
>JAFKJU010000001.1 GCA_017305935.1 Hyphomicrobiales bacterium
GAGATTCGTTGAAACTATGCCGACACCCCGAAAGCGCATCCACACGCCGCCCGCCGAGCCGATGATTACCTACGGCGCGAAAACGGCTGTGAGCGTGATCGAGAAGGTCGGCATCATCCACGCGAAAACGCGGCTGACCAAGCAAGAACTCCACGCCATGGCCTATGGCTTCCTGATCGAGCATTTCGAGAAGGAGGGCATCCTAGAGCCAACGGCGGCGGAACTCGCCATCAGGACGCTACGGGGCGAAGGAGGCAGCGCCTAGACAAACAAAAACCCGCCGAGGCGGCGGGCTTCTGATCTTACCGGTGAACCGGCGAAAGCTCAAATGATGTGACAATCACGAGTTTCCCCGAAAGCTGGTCCGATTGCAAGACATTTCTTACCACGGCGGAGCTTTGCCCACAGCACCGCGCCCCGTGAGCGGCCCACCCCTCGGCATCACAGCCGAAAGGGGACTATCATGACATTTGTATCTATCGCCGACACCGCCAAGGCTTGGGTGGACTCTGGACCATTGCCGGACGGTCGCCGCCGGTCTTTGGCCTACCGACGAGGCGGCGAAAAAGTGCGCCGCAATTCGATTTGCACGGGCCTTGCCAACGCCCACTATCGCCCGATTTCCCGCCGCGAAGCCCGCCAGATATACGCGGCGGCGGTTCGATATGACCGCATCGGACGCGCCAAGGGCCACCGCAACGGACCTTTGGGCCATGTCGCGCTTGAAGTGCTGGATTCTCTTTGCAACGTCATTTGCTATCGGACAGGCGAACTACAGCCCGCCTACTCGACGTTGTGCACAAAGCTGAACCGTTCGCGGGATGCAATCGCCCTAGCCCTGAAATCACTCAAGGCCCACGGCTTCCTTGACTGGACGCGGCGGACGGTTCGCACCGGAGCCGAGAGCGGCCCGCAGCTAAAGCAGATCAATAACGCCTATCGCCTTTTCCTGCCCGCAATCGCTAAGGCCATCCTTGGCCGCTTGGGTAAGACCGCGCCCGCGCCCGTTCCTGATGATGCCCTACAAGCCGCACAGGACCGCGCCAGAGAGATCGAAGCAATGCGGGCGACCCTCACCCGTAAGGAGCAATACCTGCTCGATTTTGCGGACAATCCACAGCTTGGCGAGACGCTCTATCGCATGGAAATGCACATCATAGAGCGCGAGTCTGGCAAGCAGGGAGTTACCGTGGCTTAGTTTTATTTCTATGCGGAATCCGCTTTGCGGATAAGTTTTTTTGTTTCCATCCCTGCCGACAAGCCTACCGACATACTCGCTCGGTCAACCCCGCTCGCCATGCTCGCCCGCCCTTGGCGGTCTGCGCGTGGCTCCGCGCCGCTTCGCGGCCTACGGGGGTTTGACGGTCGCTGCGTGTGCCGGTGCGGTTGTGGCATCGGGACGGGGAACATCAGTTTAGACGCGCCTTCGGCGCGGTTCGCTTCTCGCCTTCGGCGGGAATCGAACAGGGAACAGCAGTTTTCATAAGTGCTTAACGAAGAATTACGGCCCGTTTGATAGGCTGTAATCATGATGAACTTAGATAGGACCATATGGCTTAGCTGGGCATCTATCGCTTTACAGGCGGTTTTTGCTTTCATGATGTTTTATGCCGATCAAATGCCGATGCAGGGCGACAGGATTTTATTGGCGGCATACGCGAATTTTCTTGCCTTCATTTTCCTTTGGATACGCCGCTACGATCTAGCGGGCCGGTTTACATGGTTATAGGCAACCATCATCAACGCGGCGGCGCGATCTATTTTCTTTTCGTGGCAATCGCCCTTTTCGGCGCGGTTTCTTGGGCCATGCTCCAATCATCCCGCACCAGCACCGGAATCATAAACGGCGAGACAGACAAGGCCGCAGCGACCGCCGCCGCCGATTGCGCCAACGCCGCAGCCTTGGCCGAGA
>JAFKJU010000018.1 GCA_017305935.1 Hyphomicrobiales bacterium
TGGGTGATGCGCGCCACGTCCTGCTCGATGATCGGGCCTTCGTCGAGATCGGCGGTGACGTAATGCGCCGTCGCGCCGATCAGTTTTACGCCACGCTCGAAGGCCTGCTTGTAGGGATTGGCGCCCTTGAAGCTCGGCAGGAAGGAGTGATGGATGTTGATGACCCGGCCCGACATCTTCTTGCAGACGGCATCCGACAGAACCTGCATGTAGCGGGCGAGCACGATGAGTTCGGCGCCCGACTGCTCGACCACTTCCATCAGCCGCGCTTCCGCCTGCGGCTTGTTCTCCTTGGTCACCTTGATGTGGTGGAAGGGGATGTCGTGATTGACGATGACCTTCTGGTAATCGAAATGGTTGGAGACGACGCCGACGATGTCGATCGGCAAGGCGCCGATCTTCCAGCGATAGAGCAGGTCGTTGAGGCAATGGCCGAAGCGCGACACCATCAAGAGCACCTTCATGCGATGGGCGCCGTCGTGGATCTCGGCATTCATGTCGAAGCGCGTCTTCACCGCTTCGAAGCCATCCTTCAGCGCCGAGAGCGACACGCCTTCCTGGCTTTCGAAGGTCAGGCGCATGAAGAACAGGCCGGTTTCCAGATCGTCGAACTGCGACGAGTCGGAGATGTAGCAGCCCTGCTCGGCCAGGTAGCCGGTGATCGCCGCGACGATGCCGCGCGTCGATTTGCAGGAGACGGTCAATACGTAATTGGTCATCATTCGTCCTTTCGCGACAGCCTCTCGCTCCGGCTGTCCAGTTGCAGTTTTCGAAGAGGTCGTCCTGCCCGAACCTTTCGGGTCCACGCGAAGCCGCTTCGTGTCGTCGCTGGAATTGCGCTGGCCCTTGGCATCCGGCCCCTTGCGATCTCTCCTCGTCGTCATTCGATCCACCCTTCGCAACGGGGCGCCCGCCACCGACTTCCGCCAAGAATAATCAAGACTGTCGCGAAAGCTGTTCCGGTTGCGTCCTCCGCTAAGCGATTCTACGCAAGCCTTATGCCCTGGATGGTCGCGCGACAAGCATGACCCTGCGCCGCGCCAGCACGATTCGCGATCTTCCATTTGTCGTTCGGTAACCACACCGCAACTTGGGGATAGCTTCCGCGCGCGCAATACACGCCATCTTAAGGGCTGGGCGGTTTTCTGGAACCGTGGCCGCGATCTGCGGATGCGCGGTTTCGATTTTCAACCTTGGCCCACGGGTGCGCGACGACCGAACGACGGATAGAGACACGATGACGATCATGGCCCAGTTTCCCCGACACCTGCCGAAAAACGAAGAGACGGGACGGCCGCGCACGGCGGCACAGCCTGTAACCTTCTCGGGAACCGTGGGACTGTTCATGCCGGCCCACCCTGCGCTCGCCGCCACACGGCTGGCCGCGCTGTTCGTCAGCCCCTGGGGTTTCGAGGAGCTGTGCCTGCGCAAGACCTGGCGCATCCTCGCCGAAAAGCTTTCCGACGCCGGCATCGCCAGCCTGCGTTTCGACCATGCCAATACCGGCGACGCCCTCGATCATGAGACGCCGACGCTGGCGCTATGGCGCGACACCGTGATCGACGCCGCCGCCGAGCTGAAGCGGCTTTCCGGCGCCGATGGCGTCATCCTCATCGGGCAGGGCCTTGGCGCAGCGCTCGCCGCTGAAGTCGCCGGCCATATCGACGGGGTATGCGGCTATGCGGCGCTGGCGCCGGTCGTGTCCGGCCGGGCGCATCTGCGCGAGCTCGCCCTGTGGTCGAAAATGACCGAGGATCGCACCGATCTCGAACCGGGCGGCGATCCCGTCTCCGGCGGCTCGATGTTGGCCAGGAGCCTGTCGGAGGATATCCGTGCCATCAACCTTTCCAGGACGATGGCGCTGCCGGCGCGCGACTGCCTCGTCGCCGCCCGCGCCGATCGTCCCGGCGATGCGGATCTGGCAAACCGGCTGACCGAACTCGGCGGTGACGTCGTGACCGTCACCTACGAGGGATACGACCGGCTCGTCGGCAACCTCATCTTTTCCAGGCCGCCGCTGACGCTGATCGAAACCATCGTCACCTGGGTGAAAGGGATCGAGGCCGGCCGGCCGCATCTGCAACCGTTTCCGGTTTCCCCGCCCGCGGTGGCAACACCGCTGGCCGGACCCGGCTTCATTGAGACGCCGCTGCGTTTCGGCGACAATGACCGGCTCTATGGCATCCTCTGCGAACCCGCCGACAGCGACGTCAAGGGCGCGATGGTGCTGATGCCGACGACCGCCTATGAGCGCCTGTCCGGCTGGGGCCGCATCGCCACCAGCACCGCCCGCGATCTCGCGTCGGCCGGCATTCCTTCCTTCCGCTTCGATGCCGCCAGTGCCGGCGACAGCCCACCCCTGCCCGGCGCGCCGGAGCAGATCGTCTATTCCGAAGCGCAAGGCCAAGATGCGGAAGCGGCCATCGATTTCCTGGCCCGGAGGCGGCCGGGGCCGATCGTGATTGCCGGCCGCTGCAGCGGAGGTTACCTCGCCTTCCATACGGCGGCGCGCGACAAGCGCATCCGCGCCATCCTCGCCACAAACCCCTACGTCTTCTATTGGGACGGCAGCCAGTCGCTGGAAGAGCTGATGCATTTCATGCCGCAGCAACTCAGCCAATACGGCGTCAAGGCATTCCGCTTCGGCACCTGGAAACGCATCCTCAACGGCGAGATCAATGTCAAATATGCCGTCATCAACATTTCCCGGGCGATCCAGCGCCGCATGCTCGCCGCCGCAGCCCCGATCCTGAAGGCGATCCCTGCCCTGGCGCGCGAACATCGCGCGGTGCATGGCGCCTTCCGGGCGCTGGAGGAGCGCGGCGTGCCCTTCTCGCTGATCTACAGCGAGGGCGATATCGGGCTGGATTATTTCAAGCTGCATTTCGGCCCGAACGGCGAGAAGCTGAAACGCTACGCCAATGTCCGTCATCAGATCGTTGCCGGCGCCGACCACAACCTGTCGACGGACGCCGCCCGCGATCTTTTCCTGCGCGAAATCACCGCCATGGCGCTGGAACATAAATAGCGCTTACAGCCGGACGATCCTTTTGCCGCCGAGCTGGCCGATCTCGCCGGAGGGGAGTGCTGCCGGATCGGTATCGCCAAGCGGCATCAGCCGGAGCGAGCGGACGCGCCCGGGCGCCAAATGGAACCAGTCGTCACCGGGCAGATAGCCGTCGATGGCGACATGCACCGACTGGGCAAAGCGGTCGGCAGACAGATCGAGCCGCCAGCCGGCCTCGTCTCGGGTCAGCGAAGCCTCGATTGTTGCATCGTGCAGGGCTGCCATTCGCCCCTGCGGGAAGTGAAATGCCTCGGCGATAAGCACCCCTTGCGCATCCGTCAGGCTGGCGACGGTGACGTCATGCGCGGGCGGGCCGAAACGATAGGCATAGGTCGTGTCGAAGAAAGCGCCGAACAGATCCGTCGCCGCGATCTTCTGGGCGCTGCGCCCCTCCAGCCGCAGGTCTCTACTTCCGCGCACCACCGGCTGCGTGCCGCTGCGCAGGCAAGCGATGTCGAGGCGGAGCTCCACCTGGTCGGCCCGTTCGTTGACGAGATGGATATCGAGGCCGTTCGTGCCTTCGTCGGTCAGCAACAATTGCAACGGGCGGAAGGCGCGTTTCAGCGCAAACCATGCGGGCTTGGGCGCGCCGGTGGCGTCGATCACGCCCCAGCCGGGGCCGGGCAGCAGATCCTGCAATGTCCAGACCAGCGCCCCATGGCAGGAGGAACCCGTCCGTCTCCATTCGGCGAAGGTCGCCTCCATCACCTCACTGGTGACGGCGCGGGAAAAATCGAGATAGCGGGCGGGGTCTTCACGGCGCAGCCGCACTGGGTCGACGCCATAGAGCAGATGCAGGTAATGCTCGCGGATATCCTCGAAATCCCAGGACGCGGCATTGTCGCGCGGCACCCGCGCCTTCCACAGCGGATGATGCACCGGCGGCACGGCGAGATGGCGGTCGAGCGTTTCCTGTCGCGGCACGTTGGCGAAAGCGAGGCATTCGGCGGCGAAGCGGATATCGGCGCGGCGGGCGTCCTCCAATGAGCGGCAATAGGCACCGACGCCGTAATAATGGGCGATACCGGCGTTCGGCTGAAACGGCAGGGCGCCGCCATCGGGCGAATTGGCGACATATGGCACATCGGGCCGAAGAGCGGCGGCAATGCCGGGCAGGATCTCGTCGGTCAGCGGCCCGGTCCAGAAACGTTCGGGCAAACCCATCATCGCCGCCTGCTGGTGGATTTCGCTGCCGCCACACAGCACGGCCAGCGATGGTGCGCCCTGCAATCGGCCCAGCAATTGCGACGCCTCCGTCTCCACATGGGCACGGAACGCCGCATCCTTCACCGGATAATCGAAATTGGCGAACATGAAATCCTGCCAGACCAGCAGGCCCATTTCGTCGCAGAGATCGAAAAAGGCGCGCGTCTCATAGACCATTGTGCCGCCAATGCGGATCATGTTCATGCCCGCCTCCACGGCCAGCGCCAGCAAAGGCCGATAGCTTTCCCGCTCGCCGGAAAGGCGGACAACATCGGCGCTGGTCCACACCGCTCCACGGCAGAACACGGGAACGCCGTTCACCGACAGCGAAAAATCGCTGCCATCCGCACCACGATCGATGGCGATGCGACGGAAACCGGTGCGCCCGAGCGTTTTCGCAACGCCATCAACGGTGAGCGAAATATCGTGCAGAATCGGCGCGCCATGGCTGTGCGGCCACCACGGGGCGATGCCGGGAAGATCGAGCTGCGCATGCCAGCGCCCTTCTCCGTCGCGCTGCATGGCGGCGTGCTGCCCGGCGCATCCGAGCGTGGAAGCCGCCGGCTCACCGTCGATGCGCAGGGAAACGGAGAGAAATCCGACGCCATCCTGCGACAGCGTCGAGCGGATCTGCAGGTCGTCGATCCGCCCCTCGACCTTCGGAAGCAGCCGGATCGGCCGCCATGGGCCGACAGCCTGCACGGAAGGGCACCAACCGGGCATATGGCCGAGCAGCGTGGTACGTTGCAGGCGGAGACCTTGCATATCCATCATCTGCGGACGCCAGCGCGCCCTCGGGCCGGCTGCTTCAAGAAACGGCGTCAAGGCCCGGAAATGAATCGCCAATCGCTCGCCGCCGAAGAGTTGCACCTCGACATCATGGGCCTCGAACATGCTTTCGCAGGACAGGATCGCGGCGTCGTCAAGATAGACATCGGCAACCGTCGCCAACCCCTCGAAACGCAGGGTAAAAGCGCCCTGTTCGGTCACGGGAAAATCCAGAAAATACCAGGCGTCGCGATCCTGCAACGGGATTGGCGCTGCGCGGTCGAAACGACCGGCGGTTTCCAGCGCGCCGGCGACCGTGCCGGGGACAGTGGCGGGCAGAAAGCCGTCCAGACGGGCGGCGTCTGCGGGGGTCGCGCATTGGCCGGCCGGTGTGAGGACCATCCGCCAGCCATCGTCAAGCCTGTCATTGTCCTGTGCCGTCATCGTCGCCCCCGGATTCGTCACTCCGGTTTTAATGTGACGGGCAGGATCAGTGCAAGGATGTCAGCCGATCTTGCGGCCAAGCCCATCCAGCAGCCCGTCCCAGGCTTCGATGGCCGGGTCGAGTGCGGCGGCCAGCGTATCGAACTTGCGGCGCGTCACGGCGCGGGCAAGCTGGAACTGCACCGACTTGGCGACCTCGGAAATTTTTCGCGCTGCTTCCGCCTCATCGGCAAAACCGCCGTCCATCCAGTCGAGATGGCTGCCGAGCAGTTCGAAATTGGCGCCGAACTGGCGCAGCGTGTTGAAGGCATATTTGTGAAAGAAGCCGAAAGGACGCTCGGCCACCATCGCCACCTGCGCCGGGAAGACAGCGGCAAAGGCACGCAGCGGATTATCCTCCGGCCGGCGGCCGTAGTGGAAGGCTAGTAATTCTCCCGCGACCTTGCGCTGATGGGCTTCTTCCGTTGGAGAGGCCGGGAATTTGGCGAATTCGGTATAAGGCAGGAAGGGCGGCGCACCTTGAGGCGCATCCACCTGGAACAACCCGTCGAAATCCGCGCCCTCCAGCCGGAAGAAACCGCCATTGTGAAAATAATCGAGGCGGCCAGCAGCGCTGTCCAGGCGGTTGATCGCCACCGTCGTCTTGCCATGCTCCTGGCCATAGGCGACGCCGCGCGTATCCGGCATGAAGAAGCTGTCCATCTCCAGGAGGCACAACCGGCCGCGCCCGATCTGCTCGGCGACATGGCCGCGCACATCGTCGAAGATCGCCAGCTCGGTGACGCGAATGCCGTAGAGACGTTCGAGATCCTCCAGCGGCACCTTGAAGAAAGTGAACTGGTCGCCCTCGAAATCCTGGGTCAGGGTAAAGCCCAGCATCGCCTCGGGTGCCGCGCCGAAGGCGGAGAGCACCTCGATCCACAGATCGACGTAACAATTCGTCTCCGGCCACATCCGCTCCGCCGCATGCAGCGCATGCGGCGTATAGGCCTGCGGGTCGAGCCCTGGAAAGATCGCGTCAGGCATGGCCGGCATCAGCCCCACAATGCCGTGCGGACATGCTCAGGCCACTGCTTGACGTCGAGACCGTGATGGGCAAACAGCGCCAGCGCGATGCGTTCCAGCCCGAAGCCGACGCAGGCGGTGTGGGCGACGGAGCCGTCTTCCAGCGCCAGTTCCCATTTCGCGCCAAAAGCGTCCTGATGGTAGTTGAAGCTCATGCAGGCGGTCGGTTTGGCCGAGGAGGTCACCGGGATGAGCAGCTCGAACTTCAGGTTCTGGTCGCGCTGGTTGTTGGCGAGCATCCGGCCGGCGCGCCCGAAGAACGGGTCGTTGGCGACATCGATCTCGACATCGAGGCCGACGAGTTCCATCATCTTCAGGCCGCGATCCATCCAGCTCTGACGGAAGTCGGTGACATGCTCCTGCGTGCCGACGCAGACATATTCGCGCATGCGGAACAGTTGCTGGCGGGCCGGATCCTTGGAGGGTTCATGGCGGAAGCAATAGGATTGCAGGTCATAAAGCGCGCCGGTTTGCGCCACCTTGCCGCGCCGGGCAATCGTCGGATAGAGCGGATAGCAGGCCGCCGGCGTCAGCACGATATCGGTCGCCTTCTGCCCCTCGGTCCAGTCGCCGTCCTCGTCCATGCATTTCAGCAGGCTGATGTGATCCAGCTCGCAGCCGCAGAAAGAGTGAACAGTACCAGCCAGTTGGGGAAAACTCTTCATGTAACCGCTCTTCTCGAAGAAGGCGCGGTTCATGCCGGGCGGAAAGCGGATCGCCTCCGCGCCGTCCGCGCCGCCGAAGCGGTCGATCAGCCGCTCGAAGCCGGCGATGACATCCTCGAACTGCCCGCTGCGACCGTAGAGGCCGTCAACGCCGGTTTCGATGAGCAGACCGGCATCGAAAAGCCGGTCGAGAAGCGATACCTGCATATCCATGATGTTCACCCCAGGAGACTGTTGTCGAGTTTATGGACGAGCAGCATCGAGGCGACGTTGCTCAGGATACGGTCGTTGGAAATCATCAGCTGCGCCGAATGGACGTCACGCAGGTGCCGGCCGAGGCTGAAGGGCGTGCCGTTCTTGTAGCCCATGATGCCGCAGATCAGCATGGCATGGTTGACGATGGCAAGAATGGTCTCCGACGAGCAGAGCTTGACGTTGTTCATCGCCACCGAGAAGCCCATCGACGACAGGCGCTCGGGATCGGCCTTCGCCTCCTCATAGGCCTTCAGGCCGGCGACGATATTGGAGCGCACGGTCTGCAGCATGGTCGATACCTCCGCCAGCCTCAGCGCTCCCGGCGGTGTCGTACCGGGCGTCTTGCGAGCCGCCGCGCGGACAAAAGCTTGCGCCCGCGCCACGGCATCCGCCGCGATACCGTACCAGACGCCACTCCACAGAAGATGCGAGGCGGCGAGCATCGATTGGGCCGCAATTTCCGCAAACGGTTTCGGGAAAATCTGCTCCGCCGGCGCCACGCCGCGAAACAGGAAACCGTCCGAGCAGGTGCCGCGCATGCCGAGCGTATCCCAGACATGGGTTTTTTCGAGCGTATACTGGTCCTTCAGGAAAACGGTCATTACCTGGTCGGTCGAGACCGCATCCGCATGGGCGCGCGAGGTGATCAGGATGGCATCGGCATGATCGCCATAGGAAATGACGGTCGCATCCTTTTCCAGCCGGCAAATGCCACCGGCCACCTCGGCGGCGCAGATGGAGTTTCGCAGGTTTCCACCAATACCGCCTTCGGTGGTCGCGGACCCGAGCAGAAGCTGTTCGGCGGCGATACGGCGCATGAATTGCGTGTGCCAGGGGCTCTCCAGCCCATGTTCCACCAGGCTCGACAGCTTGATATGGTGCATGGCGAAAACCATGGCGCTGGCGGCGCAGGCCTGGCCGAGGATCGAGCAGACTTCGGCGATCTCTGCAAAGCCCGCCCCCTCGCCCCCGAGAGAAACGGGGATCTGGATGCCGAGCAGGCGCTCGGCGATCATCGTGTCCACCGCTTCGCGCGGGAAGCAGGCCCTCGCATCGACCGCGTCGGCCTGTCTGGCGGCGACGGCCGCGACCCGCCTGGCGCGGGTCTCGAGACTTGTGTCGGGGATGACGACGGCGACGTTCATCACGCAGCCTCGCGGTCTGTCAACAGCCGGACACAGCCCTCGATCGCCGCGATACTGGCGAAGGAGCGGCGATTGAGCATGGTATCGGGGAACTCGACATCGAAGGCCTCTTCGATGCCCAGCATGACCTGAACCGATGCGAAGGAGGAAAGTCCCGCCGTATACAGATCGGAATCGTCCTGCAACTGGTCGACGGATACCGGCAGGTTACCGAACTTCACCAGCAAACCGCGAATCGTCTCGTTCATCTCGACATATCCTCCTAAACCCGTCCGGGGTGCGGTCCTTCGCACCGTGTAGTTGATAATGGGAACGGATTTAGAGGAAAAAGCGTAAGATTCGTCTAAGGAGCGTAGTTAAGCAGCGATTTGGAAAATGCCTAAAATTCTAGCGGCGGTTGTCTGCCGAGACTTGAAGGCTTGGTTTGGCATGAAAGAAACTGCACAGCTATTTGAAATAAAGAGATTTTTTCAAACATCAAACATGCGCTGGAATATGGCCGGCCCGCATTGCCTGCTCCAAAACGGATGATTGGGATTGTATCAAATTGACTTGCAGCGTCAGTCCGCCGCAGGCGGATAGACGTGTTTGCCGCCACGATAGTCGGAAACGGCATAACAGCCGCCCTCGGTCCGTTGCGCCGAAGAGAGATTGAGCGGCGCCTTCCCGTGGCCGCCGGGAATATCGAGAATATAGGTCGGCTGGCAGAGGCCGGAAATCGTGCCGCGCAGGCTGGCAACGATGGCCCGACCCTCTTCGATCGACAGGCGGAAATGCCCGGTCCCGGGCGCAAGATCCGGGTGATGCAGATAATAGGGCTTGACCCGTGTCTCGACGAAGGCGCGCATCAGTTGCCCAAGCACTGCGGGATCGTCGTTGACACCCTTCAGCAGAACCGTCTGGCTGACCATGGCGATGCCGGCATCGACCAGCCGGGCGCAGGCGGCACGCGCGTCCTCGGTCATCTCGCGCGGATGGTTGGCATGCAGCGCCACATAGGTCACCTTGCCGCTTTCTCGGATGGCGGCGATGAGATCGGCGTCGATCCTGTCAGGCTGCACCACCGGCACGCGCGTATGGAAACGGACGATCTTCACATGCGGGATTGCCGCCAGTCCGCGCATGATCGCCGCCAGACGGCGCGGAGACAGGATCAGCGGATCGCCGCCGGTGAGGATCACCTCCCAGATCTGCGGGTTTGCGGCGATATAGGCCAGCGCCACCTCCAGCTTTTCGGCCGAAAGCGTGCCCTCGCCGTTCGGCCCGACCATTTCGCGGCGGAAGCAGAAACGGCAATAGACCGGACAGACATGCACCGCCTTCAATAGCACCCGATCCGGATAACGATGCACGATGCCCTCGACCGGACTATGCGCATGATCGCCGATCGGGTCGGCCAGTTCTTCCGGGCTGGTGCGCAATTCGGCGGGATCGGGAATGAACTGCCGGGCAATCGGATCGTCCGCTTCGCCCTCCATCAGCGTCAGCATCGGCGGGGTGATCGCCATGGCATACCGCGCCGTCACCGCCTCTATGCCATCGGCATTCTCCGGCGCGACAAGACCGTATTCGGTCAATTCGGCCGCCGTTGTGATCGCGCGTACCGCCGTCATGCGCCGTAGTCCGCGACCGGCGCCCATAGCACCTGGTCGATACGCGCCGCCCCCATCGCCAGCATGACCAGTCGGTCGAAGCCGAGGGCTGCGCCGCTCGCCTCCGGCATGATCGCCAGCGCGGCCAGCAATTCCTCGTCCAGCGGATAGGTTTCGCCGTAGATGCGCGCCTTCTCCGCCATCTCGATCTCGAAACGGCGGCGCTGTTCGACGGGATTGGTGAGTTCGCCGAAGGCATTGGCGAGTTCGACGCCGCACGCATAGGCCTCGAAACGCTCCGCCACGCGGCCGTCGTGCGCCGAAGGCCGCGCCAGCGCCGCTTCGCTGACGGGATATTCGTCGAGGATCGTCAGTCGTTCGATGCCCAGATGCGGCTCGACCTTCTCGACGATGACACGCGAGAACAGGTCGGCCCAGCCGTCGTCTTCCGCAACCCGCATGCCCGCCTGTTTCAAGCCCGCCGCCAAACCGTCCCGGTCGCTCTCGCCATTCGCCGTGACGGTCTTCAGCAGATCGATGCCGGCGAAGCGTTCGAACGCCTCGGCGACGCCGAGCCGCCAGGGCTCGGCGAACGGATCCATCGTCTGGCCGCGAAAGGCGAATTCTTTCGCGCCGGCCGTTTCCGCCGCCAGCGCCACCAGCCCGGCACAGTCGCGCATCAGCGTCTCGTACCCCTCGCCCACCCGATACCATTCCAGCATGGTGAATTCGGGATGGTGCAGCGGGCCGCGCTCGCGGTTACGATAGACATGGGAAAAGCAGGCGATGCGTTCTTCGCCGGCGGCCAGCAGTTTCTTGCAGGCGAATTCCGGCGAAGTATGCAGGTAGAGCGGCGTCGCGCTGCCATCCGTGGCGATGCCGTTGGTGGCGAAGGCATGGAGATGCGCCTCGTTGCCGGGCGAGACCTGCAGCGCCGGCGTATCCACTTCGACGAAATCGCGCGCCGCGAAATGGGCGCCGAAAGCGGCACGGATGCGGTTGCGGCCGAGCAGAAAGCCGCGTCTGTCCCTGTGGACTTCGGGTGTCCACCAGGGCGAAGGCTTCGGGGTCGAGGCTGTCATATCAAAGGTTTCTTCTGGCCCAACAGACGGAAAGGCTGGCTATTTCCGCCAATTTGCGGTAGTTGCGCGGCAGAATTCCAAAAGCGGCGTCCCGCGGCACGGTTTTGCCAGTCCTGTACGACGCCCGGAGCACAGATACAAGGAAGTCTTATGGTCAAAATCATCGCCTCTTCCGTCCGCAAGGGCAATGTCCTCGACGTCGACGGCAAGCTTTACGTCGTTCTCACCGCCCAGAACTTCCATCCGGGCAAGGGCACGCCGGTCACGCAGGTCGACATGCGCCGCATCGTCGACGGCGTGAAGGTTTCCGAGCGCTGGCGGACGACGGAACAGGTGGAGCGCGCCTTCGTGGAAGACCGCCCCTACCAGTTCCTCTATGAGGACGGCGAAGGCTTCCACTTCATGAACCCGGAAAACTACGATCAGGTCGCCGTCGATGCCGACACGGTCGGCGATGCCAAGCCCTACCTGCAGGAAGGCATGACCGTCACGCTGTCGATCCATGAAGGCGTCGCGCTCGCCATCGAGCTGCCGCGCCATGTGATCCTCGAGATTGCCGAGACCGAACCGGTCGTCAAGGGCCAGACCGCCTCGTCTTCCTACAAGCCGGCCATCCTCTCCAACGGCGTGCGCACCGCGGTTCCGCCGCATGTCAGCGCCGGCACCCGCGTCGTCATCATGACCGAAGACAATTCCTACGTCGAACGCGCCAAGGATTGATCCTTCCTTCGACCCGACCTTCAAATGCCTGCGAGGTTACGCTTCGCAGGCATTTTATTTTTGCAGATCAGGCAACAAAAAACCCGCGACGTTTCCGCCGCGGGTTTTTCATCGATACTTGGCAGTCGATTACTCGATGCCGCCGAGGCAGAGGTATTTCAGCTCGGTGTAGTCTTCCAGACCGTATTTCGAGCCTTCGCGGCCCTGGCCGGATTGCTTGATGCCGCCGAAGGGGGCGACTTCGGTGGAGATCAGGCCGGTGTTGATGCCGACCATGCCGTATTCGAGCTGTTCGGCGACGCGGAAGATCTTGGCCACGTCCTTCGAATAGAAGTAGGAGGCGAGACCGAATTCCGTGTCGTTGGCCATTTCCACGACCTGCTCTTCGGTTTCGAAACGGAAGAGGGGGGCGACGGGGCCAAACGTTTCCTCGCGGGCGACCATCATATCGGAGGTGACGCCCGTCAAAATCGTCGGCTCGTAGAACAGGCCGCCAAGCTGATGGCGCTTGCCGCCGGCCGCCACCTTGGCGCCCTTGGACTGCGCGTCGGCAACGTGTTCCTCGACCTTCTTCAGGGCGTTTTCGTCGATCAGCGGACCGGCGGTAACGCCCTCGCCCATGCCGTCGCCGACCTTCATCTTGGCGACGCGGGCCGAGAGTTTTTCGGCAAACGCGTCATAGACGCCGGCCTGGACATAGATACGGTTGGCGCAGACGCAGGTCTGGCCATTGTTGCGATACTTCGACACCATCGCGCCTTCGACCGCCGCATCGAGATCGGCATCGTCGAAGACGATGAACGGCGCATTGCCGCCGAGTTCGAGGCCGAGCTTCAGGATCTGCTCGGCACCCTGACGCATCAGGATCTTGCCGACATTGGTGGAGCCGGTGAAGGTCAGCTTGCGGATCTTGTCGTTGGTGCACATTTCCTGGCCGACCATCGCCGATTCCGTCGAGGTGAAGACGGAGAAGACGCCTGCGGGAACGCCGGCGCGTTCGGCCAGAAGCGCCAGCGCCAGCGCCGAAAGCGGCGTCTGGGCGGCGGGCTTGGAAACCATGGTGCATCCGGCGGCAAGCGCCGGAGCCATCTTGCGGGCCAGCATGGCGTTCGGGAAGTTCCACGGCGTGATCGCGCCGACGACACCCACCGGCTGGCGGATGACGAGAATGCGCTTGTCCGCCTGGTGGCCGGGGATCGTATCGCCATAGACGCGCTTGGCTTCCTCGCCGAACCACTCGACATAGGACGCGCCATAGAGGATCTCGCCGCGGGCTTCAGCCCAGGGCTTGCCCATTTCGACGGTCAGGATCGTCGCGAGATCGTCGGCATTGGCGACCATGAGGTCATAGAGCTTCCGCAGGATGACGGCGCGCTCCTTGGCGGTCTTCTTCGCCCATGCCTTCTGCGCGGTATGGGCGGCGTCGATCGCCTTCTTCAGCTCGGCCTGGCCGAGATTGGGCAGAACGGCGATGACATCGCCGTTTGCAGGATTGGTGACGTTGAAGGTCTTGCCGCTGGCCGAGGTCGACAGCCATTCACCGGCCAGCATCGCCTTGTCGACGGCCAGCGAAGGATCCTTCAGCTTCGAGGAGAGAGTTTCGGAAATGCTCATCGTTACTTTGCCTCCGCCGCGCATTCGCGCATTGCCGCTTCCATGATCTCAAGACCTTCCTGGAAGACTTCGTCCTGGACGGTGATCGGTGCAAGGAAACGAATGACGTTGGCGTAGACGCCGCAGGTTAGCAAGATGAGACCCTTTTCCAAGGCCTTCAGACGCACAGCGTTGGCGAAATCGGCGTTGGGCTTGTCGGTGCCCGGAACGTTGAACTCGACGGCGATCATGAAGCCGGGGCCGCGAATGTCGGCGATCTGCGGGACGGCTTCGCGCAGCGATTCCAGGCGCTGCTTCAGGCGGCCGCCGAGCTGGCTGGCGCGGTCGCAAAGCTGCTCTTCCTCGATGACGTCGAGAACCGCATGGGCCGCGGCAACGCCGATCGGGCTACCGGCATAGGTGCCGCCGAGGCCGCCGGGGCCGGGCGCATCCATGATTTCGGCGCGGCCGGTGACGGCCGAAAGCGGGAAGCCGCCGGCAAGGCCCTTGGCCATGGTCGTCAGGTCGGCGACGACATCGTGATGTTCCATGGCGAACAGCTTGCCGGTACGGGCAAAGCCGGTCTGCACTTCGTCGGCGATCAGCATGATGCCATGCGTGTCGCAGATCTGGCGCAACGCCTTCATCAGCGCGCGCGGCACTTCATAGAAGCCGCCTTCGCCCTGGACCGGTTCGATGATGATCGCGGCGACGCGCTTGGGATCGACATCGGCCTTGAACAGCTTGTCGAGAACGTCGAGCGTCATCTCGACGGTGATGCCGTGAACGTCGACCGGGAAGGGAACGTGGAAGACGTCGTTCATCATCGCGCCGAAGCCGACCTTGTAGGGAACGACCTTACCGGTCAGCGTCATGCCCATGAAGGTACGGCCGTGGAAGGCGCCGGTGAAGGCGACGACGGCCGAGCGGCCAGTGGCGGCGCGGGCGATCTTGATGGCGTTTTCAACGGCTTCGGCGCCAGTGGTCGCAAAGATCGTCTTCTTGTCGAAGTTGCCGGGAACGATCTTGTTCAGGCGCTCGGCGAGGGCAACATAGTTCTCATAAGGCACGACCTGATGGCAGGTATGGGTGAAGCGGTCGATCTGGTTCTTGACGGCCTCGATCACCTTCGGATGGCGGTGGCCGGTGTTGACAACGGCGATGCCGGCGGCGAAGTCGATATAACGACGTCCCTCGACATCCCAGATTTCCGAATTCTCGGCGCGTTCGGCATAGACCTGCGTGGTCATGCCAACGCCGCGCGAAATGGCCTCGTTCTTGCGAACAGAAATATCAGCGTTCTTCATCTCGTTACCCTCGGTTGTCCTCCGGAGCCTCCGCGAATGGACGGCATCCAAGCATTTCCGGGGTTGAGGTATGAACCCAATCCCGAAGCTTGGCAACGCCCGGACGCCGTTTCCCAGAAAATTTCTTGCAGAATTACTGCAAAATTCCTCGACGCCCGGCTATCCCTCCAATGCTTTCAGCAGGGGCTGAATCGAGAAGCGTCCTTTTTCCGCCTTGGCTGTCAATTCACGCAGATAGCCGCCCGGCGAGCGGATCTCCCCGCCGCGCTGCAGGATCGCCGCAACGACGATCGAAGCGCCGGTGTCACCCATCGCGGCCACCGCCTTTCGCCAGGCATCCGGTGAGACGCCGAGGATGGACCTCACCAATTCCGCCGTCTTTTTCACGTCTTGCCAGGAGCGCAGCGGCGCAAGGGCGTAGGCGGAAAGGTCAGGGCAGAGGGCAAGCAGGCGCTCCAACGGGATTTTGACATCCAGGTCCGCCCGGATGCGGAAAGAGGTGGCGTGGCGTGGCTGCCGCTTTTCTGGTTCACTGCCGTAATTATCAATATGGGAATCTGTATTTGAATTTGATATATGCCGCTCAAATTCAGCGTCATTGGCGCTCATTTCTTGTTCAGAAAGACTTTTAAGGTACGTCCTTTCCACCTCCGCACGCAGGGCTGCGAGCCCGTCACGACGTCGGCAGAGCGATTCGACATCGGCGGCGCGGGAAATCCGGCCCGAAAGCGCGGCGAGTTGCGCCGAGAGGCCGATCCAGTCCCCTCCCCGCTCTTCCGCCAGGGCGGCATCGACGATCTTGGCGATATCGCGCAGATGCAGGGTGATTTCCATGCGCAGCGCCTGGACCGCCTTGGTGCGGGCGCGGGCCTGCTCGGCCTTCTCATAGATATCGCCGGCCAGCAGCGCCAGCGGCGCCAGGTCGAAACCGAAGGCGGCCTCGACACTGCCCTGCTCGTCACGGCGGCAGAAGCGTTTGCCGTTGGCGCTGTCGCGGCGCAGGATCAGCCCGCCCTCGACCAGCACGGCCAGATGCCGGCGCAGCGTCGGGGCCGACATGCCGCGCGTGCGCAACGACAATTCGACATTCGACGGGAAAACGATGATCGGACTGCGGCCGTCGAGAAGACGGTCGGGATGAAAGCTGGTCAGCGCCTCCAACACCGCAAGGGTCCGGTCCGACAGGCCATAGGCAACCCGCGCTTCTGTAAGGGCGCGAAGAAGCTGCCATTTGTCGGCCGTGCCGGCATCATTGCCGGATCCTTCGGTTTTGAGGGCATGCTGCCGCTTTGCGACTGCGCTTTGCAGGCTGAAAATTTCAGCACACATCCGCGCGCCGCCAAAAGGCGTCGTTGCAATGCGTTCCATGGGTTGGTCCTCTTTGCGAAGAGGCAAGAGGCTCCATACCCGCTATTTCAGGCCACAAGATATCCTTCGATGGCCATGCTTTCGCATAGCCGCCGCTTGACTTTGGGCGCTGGAAGTGATTCTCTTGAACTGCGACATAAAAGAGGGCTTCCGAAATGGCGACGTTTTGGGGCCTTTTTTCTTGCTTCTGAGCTGTCCTTTCTGCTCTATTTTGCTTTCTGTTTTTGCATGTCGTTGCCGCAAAACCGCTGCACACTTTTGCGCGACATGCTTGATTACCGAGCGGTTTTCACCGCCCCCAGGCGTCGTGAATCAGCCGCTCGATCTCGCTGTTGACCGCGGTCAGCGATTCCATCGCGCGGTCATAGGTCGAACGGGTGAATTTCTCGCGCCCGATTTCATAAAGGGTCTGCTTGGTCAGGCCGGCATCGGAAATCGCCGTCGATTTCAACATGCTGGCGGTCAGCACGCGTTCGCCGAACAGCGAGCGCATGAAACCGACGATCTGCGCCTGCGGCCCGTCATTGGGCTCGAACCGCGTCACCAGATAGCGCAGGAAATCGAAATTCAGCTTGCCGCCGGCTTCGCGCACGACGTTCAGCAGATCCGAGGTCATGAACAGGAACTGGTTCATCGATGCCACATCCAGCATCTGCGGATGCACGGTGACGATGACCGAGGTCGAGGCGCACAGCGCCGACAGCGTGAGGTAACCGAGCTGCGGCGGGCAATCGAGCACGACGACATCGTAGTCCTCGGCAACGCTTGCCAGCGCATCGCCGACGCGGGCGAAGAACAATCCGCCGTTTTCGCTGCCATCATGGCGGCGGCTCAGCGCCTGCGGCGTCGAATGCTCGAATTCCTGCAATTCGAGATTGCCCGGCACCAGATCCAGCCCATCGACATAGGTCTTGCGGACGATATCGCGAAGCGGGCGCACGTCCTGGTCGTAACGGATCGCGCCGTAGATGGTGTCGTTGCCGTCGAGATCGAGTTCCGGCTGATAGCCGAACAACGCCGACAGCGAGGCCTGCGGATCGAGATCGACGGCCAGCACCCGATGGCCGGTCAGCGCCAGATGCTGGGCGAGATGCGCCGAAGACGTCGTCTTGCCGGAGCCGCCCTTGAAATTGGTGACCGAAAGCACTTGCAGGTGCTCGCCACGCGCCGCATTGCGCCAGGGGCGATAGGCGCGCGCCTTGGCGGCATTGCCCTTGGCTGCGGCCTGGTCGGCGAGATGCCCGCGCAGCGCATTGATATCGGAAAGCGAATAGACACGGCGGCCACCGGCACCCGTTGCCGGCTGTGGCCCCTCCCCTGCCAGAGAGAGCTGACGGAGGTAACCGTCGGAGACGCCGATCAAACGTGCGGCCTCGCCCGAGGTGAAGCTGCGGAGCGTCTTTTGCGAAGCCGGCGGAAACAGTCGCTCGCGCATGGATTTCATCTGTAGCGAAAGGGCCTGGGCATCGGCGGCAATCGTCACGTCGGCGGGAGTCGCCTCCGTGTCCTGCCCGGCCCCCTCGGCCATCTTTCTCTGCGACATCGCCATGCCTGCCCAACTCTCCAAGCTACTGCGTCGAGATAACGCTTTTTTAACAGTCCCCGCTTGTCCTGCGATTCCATCCGGCTTGTAAATACGCAAACAGTCGTCGCTAACAGCCGATTGAATGACTTACGGTTTTTTCCACACCAACGGCTGATATCCGTTACAGGCTGAGCGAAAGAGCGAGTCGCGTCAACCCCTTGGCAGGGAATCCAAGGGGCGATGAAAATCAAAGGGATAGGGTATCAGCGGTGCGTGGTGCTCAATCGCGGCCTGAGCGGGCCTTGATCTTCTGCGTCCGGTCTTTCAGCGTCGGCATGGCGATGAATTCATCGGCAGCCTCGACGAAATCCTCGAAGAATTCGTCGCCCGGATTGAGGCGCGCCATGCGGTTGGCATAGTTGCGCATCTCCTGCAGCGGATAGAGATCGGCGTCCGGCCGGCGGGTGAGAATCAGGCGCACGCCATGGCGGGCCGGCCAGGCGGTGCATATCTCCTCCAGCAGGAAACGCACCTCGCTGCTCGATTTCGCCAGTATCTTCTGGGTGAATTGCAAGAGCGTCTTGGTGTCGAGGCCGAGCGCCAGCAACCGATGAAGCTCGACCGTCGAGAACCAGCGCGCCACCCGCTCGATCGGCACGGAGGACATGCGAAGATAAACGGTCGAGATCGCCTCGGCCAGTTCCGCCTCGCTGAACGCGGGCACGCCGGGGGTACGGCTCTTTGACAAGAGGCCGAGCTGTTCGGCAAACACTTCCAGCACCACGAAGATGGCGAAGGGATTGATGCCTTCCTTGAGGCTGATGCCGAGCAGCATATCGGCGGGATCATCCGACTGGTGCAGCAGCTTGGCAGCGGCGCGCAATGCGCTCTTGTGCGACAGGTCGAAGCTGGTGGCGACCACGTCGTCGCTCAGCTCGAACAGGGCGGTCAACAGCCCGATCGGCTGGCTGCCGCGCAGGAAACGATCGATGTTTTCAAGGAAGGAGAGCAGCAGCGGCTTGCCATCGGCGCGGCGGCGGGTCAGCAGGGTCTGCAGGTAATTGCGCGATTTCTGCACGTCGCCACAGATATGGCGCGCATAGCCCCATTCTTCCTGGCCGATCAGATCGGCATCCGGGAAGGATTGCAGGTAACATTCCCAGCCTTCGGCGCTGTAGAGCGGGAAACGGGTATCCTTGTCATGCATGCGGTCGCGCGGCGAAGGGGCGGCGCCCCCGAGAACCCAGGCAGCATTTTCGAAGGTATGGGCCAGCGTATCGGCAACGGAATCGCGGTTGAGGCGGGTCGCCTGCTCCAGCCCTTCCTCGATGAATTCGCGGCCGCGCTGCTCGGCATCCATGGATTGCAGGCTGATGCGCGGGTGGAAATAGATGGAATTGCGCATGATCCAGTCGAAGACGTGGCGCTCCTTGAGGCGCAGGATCTCCATGCGGATCAGGTCGGTGGTGCGGATCGAGCGGCCGGTGGCGGCATCGGCGAAGACCAGCGCATTGCGCAGCCGGCCGACATCGCGCGGCGTCGACAGCAGCACGCGGCCGCGCTTGAAGGTGTCGGAAAGGTCGTCGCGCTCGCTCTCGGCCAGAGGCTGGCCAAAAATCTCGTCGGCCTGGATCATCAGTGCATCCAGCAGCCGTTCGCCGGGAACACGCGGCAGGTCGAGATCCACCTGCACGATCTTTTCGAGGAATTTCGGCAGTCCCTGCTCGCTATCGGCCTCGCCCAGCGCCCGTTCGAGCACCGAGCGGTCATAACCGATCAGGTAGGTCACGCCCGGCAATTCGCCGAGCGCCTTCATCATCGACAAAAGCGGCCGCACCTCTTCCGGCCGCAGCCGGTCGATATCCTCGATGACGACGAGCACGGGACGGTTCAATTCGGCAAGCTTGTAAAGCTGATAGGCGAGCTGGTCGCGGGCTTCCTGCAGCGTCAGCGGAATCGGGCTAGAGGTTACCTTGCGGAACAGGCCCTTGATGAAGCCAGCGCGCTTTCCCGCCTCCTGTTTATCGAGCGCCGGGCCGCCACCGCTGGCCTCGGCATAAAGCGCCAGCAGCCGACCCATGCCAGAGGAGGCGTGGTTGGTGAGGTCCATGAAATCGGCAAGCCGGGTTGCGGCGGCGCGGATCGCCTGCTTCGTCTCACTGTCGACGACGTCACCGATGCGGTCGGCAAGGATACGGAAGAAATCCGAAACCAGCGTATCATGGCCGGAGACCAGCCACGGGTTATAACGCACGATGATCGTGCGGCCGGCCTTGCTGCCCCATTCCTGTTCGAGATCGGCGAGATGGTTTTCCTGCTCGTCCGGTTCGACGCCGTTCATCAGCGCATCCAGGGCGTCGCGCTCGTCGCGCTCGGAGGCGGCGTAGCGGTCGAGGCCGGCGCGCTCCATGGCCATCAGCCAGGCCAGCGCCATGTTGAGCACGCTGGATTTGCCGCCGCCCCAGATGCCGTTGAGGCCGATCACCATGTTTTCGCGCACCTGCGCGGCACGGATCACCCGCGCCAGCCGCTGCGAAAACGGCGACAGCGCATAGAGATCCTGCGCCGGCGAGAAAATCGGGGTATCCGGCAATTGCTGCATCGATCGGCTCCTTGTGCGCGCGGATTGAAGAGCAAGGCCGGCCGGGATGCAATCTACGCCCCGGCGATGCAGCGATCTTTCAACCAAAAAATCAGCGATTTCCGCGTCTCAGCCATTGTTCAGCAGAAAAAAGCCGCTGGAAAATGCCTATTCGAGCTGAAAACCGGCCAGCCGCTCGCTGAGTTTGCGAATCGTCGCGACATCGGCATTGGCAAAGGCGAAGCGCAGATAGTCGTCCTGCTCTGCGCCAAAATAGATGCCGGGAATGCAGACGACGCCGGTGCGGCGCGCCAGTTGCTCCGAAATCTTTGCCGAGCCGACGCCCGGGAAGGGATGGCGGATGAAGGCGAAATAGGCGCCGATGGCATCCATGCGCCAAGCCGGCAACTCCGCCATCACCTCTTTCAGCGCGGCGGCGCGGCGCGTGATTTCCGCCCGGTTCTCCCGCCGCCAGTCTTCCAGCGACAGCAGCACCTTGGCGACCGCGCCTTGCGCCGCACGGGGCGCGCAGATCTGCAGATTGTCCATGACCTTGGCGACCTGCTCGACCACGAAGGGCGCGGCGGTGATCGCGCCGAGGCGATGGCCGGGAATGCACAGCGATTTCGAGAAGCTGTAGAGCGAGATCAGATTGCCCTGCCAGCCCGGCACCGAGAACAGGTCATGCGGCCGGCCGCTGCCCTCGGGCAGGAAATCGCGATAGGTCTCGTCGAGGATCAGCCAGGTACCGGCGGCGCGGCAGAGATCAAGGATTTCACTGAGCAAGCCGGCGGGATAGACCGCGCCGGTCGGATTGTTCGGCGTCACCAGCACCAGCGCCTTCAGCCCGCGCGACAGCGCCGCACGCACCGCCTCCAAATCCGGCAGAAAGCCTTGCGCCGGGTCGCAAGGGATCGTCGCCAGTTTGATGCCGAGCATCGACATCGTCATTTCCTGGTTGAAATAGAAGGGATCGGTCAGCGCCACAGTGTCGCCTGCGCCGGCGACCGTCATCAGCACGGAAATGAAGGCCTGGTTGGCGCCAGAGGTCACATGGATATTCCCGGCCGAAACGGAAGCGCCATAGACGTCATTGACATGCTGCGCATAGACAGCGCGCAGGCTTGCTTCCCCTTCGATATCGCCATAGCCGGTATAGGCCGTGGAGCCGGCCGCGGCGGAAAGCTGCGCCAGCGTTTCCGGATGGGCCGGATAGCCGGGCACGGCCTGGCTCAGTTCGATCTTCGGCCCACGGCTTCCATCATAGGCGGCCGCCCAGGCAAGGACGGAAGGAACCGGCGGCGCCGAGAGATTGCTGACCAAAGGATTGAAGGCGGGATGCGACATGGCGGACTCAATTTGGTTTTCGCGAATAATTGGCGACTGTCATAAAAGCAGACGAGCCGCCGCGCCATCCCCTTGTGTCGCGAGCCGCCGAATTCCGGACGGGGAACGGAAATGTGATTCACCACCGCCCGATTTTGGCCCCCTCCTGCGCCTTAGACTATTGTCTAACACGGTTCACGACCCTACCTGCTGCCGGGATGGAAGAGAGTGACGACATGGAAACTTCATGACCGCGCCCCGATTTCGTCATCAAATGGAAAAAAATTCTATCTAATACGGAAGGGCCATTGAACGGAAACGAAGTTTGGACTACATGATGCGTCGGGCCGCTAACGCTTGGATCGCCCGATGGCATAGTAGCGCAACACCAACCAGGGAGAGTGACATGATTTATACATATCGAAAATCGTCCACCCTCGTGTGGTCGGCGCTTACGGTGAAACACACCGCTCCGCTTTTCCGTTCGACCTGTCGAATGTCGTTCTGAGTCAAACTTACAAGAACTCATACGAAAATTCGCGTCACCTGCGTCACCTGATGCAGTAGGAGTATGCCCATGCAAAAGCAAGTTATTGAGTTCGCTGGCGTCCCGGTCGGAATCGTTATTCCGGACGCCGATCGGCTGAAGTTCATCGCCGTTAAATTCCACGTCCATGATCTCGACGAGCAGCATTTCGACTCGCCGGCCGAGGTCAAGCGCGCCATTCGTGACCTGCTCGCCAACCGGAAAGAAAGCCCGACCTATGCCTGATGGCGCGATAAGTTGCGCGCAAAACGTGCAGTCATCGGCAAATCGGCCCGCAATCGCATAGTCGGCGGGCCGATGAATCGTTTTATTAGAATTTCATCACATTAGAATTTTTTTGCAGCGCGAAGGATTTCTTTCGCGCTGCAATGGTATTCAAGATACGCCGTTTACCGCCATGAAATGCGACATTCTGGTCACGGCCAGTTCCGGTTGGTCGAGAACGCGGGCGCGGTCGGCCAGCCGGAAAATCTCGGCATAATGATTGACGCCACGCGCCGACTGCATGCCGGCCGGCATGGTGAAATGCGACTGATGGCCATTCAGCCAGGCGAGGAAAACGACGCCCGCCTTGTAATATTGCGTCGGCGCCTCGAAGATCTTGCGCGACAGCGGCACGGTCGGTTCGATCACAGAGCGGAAGGTTTCGACATCGCCCGCCTTCAGACAGGCCAGCGCCTTCGATGCCTGCGGCGCGACGGCATCGAAAATGCCGAGCAGCGCGTGGCTGTAATGCGTGCCGTCGCCCTCGATCAGTTCGGCATAATTGAAATCGTCGCCGGTGAAGCAGAGCGCGCCCTCCGGCAGGCGGCGGCGCAACTCGATCTCCCTTGCATTGTCGAGCAGCGAGATCTTGATGCCTTCGACCTTGGATTTATTGGCATCGATGATGCCAAGAACGGTGTCGAGCGCCGTTTCGAAATCGCTAGAACCCCAATAGCCGGCCAGTTGCGGATCGAACATGTCGCCAAGCCAATGCAGCACCACCTTGTCCTTGGCCTGCGACAGGATGCGGCCATAGACGCGGGCATAATCCTCGCCGGACTTTGCGACACGGGCCAGCGCCCGGCTGGCCATCATGATGGCGCGACCGCCATGCTGCTCCACGAAACCGACCTGCTCCTCATAGGCGCCGATCACATCGTCGAGCGAGCGGGTATCGAGCGGCGAGAGATGATCGGTCCCTGCCCCGCAGGCGAGATCAGCGCCCTCGACCGTGCGGGCTTCCGCCAGCGAACGGCGGATCAGTTCCTGCGCACCGGGCCAATCCAGCCCCATGCCGCGCTGGGCGGTATCCATCGCCTCGGCAATGCGAAAGCCGAGGCCCCATAGATGATGGCGGAAGGCCAGCGTCGCATCCCAGTCGATGGCAGGCCGTCCCCAGGGATCGGTTTCGGCGCGCGGATCCGACACGACATGGGCGGCGGCATAGGCGATGCGATTGAAAACCGGCACGGCATTCGGCCGCTCGGTGGGCGCGCCGATCAGACTGTATTGCTCGACCGATCCATCGGCCTTGGGAAGCTTCAGCGTCAACATGGGTGGATCTCCTCACCAATGGCTGGCGGTTTAATTTAGACCGTTCCAAATTTCAAGATGGATTTTGACGGTTGTCGCGAATTTTTCGGATACTTCAAGTGAGCGAAAACGACTCATTCTCGAAGACGGGCATTAGATAATGACGTTGCCGGATTTATGCATAACGCCTCTGATCGTCATCCTCGGGCTTGTCCCGAGGATCTGCCGTCATCAATTATGTATTTGATAATAATTAAAATACTGACATGGTTAGATGCTCGGGACGAGCCCGAGCATGACGGACGCAGAGTTGGTCGCAAGGCTTCATCGAAGCGGCGCCCTGGATACCAACCACCTCCCCCACACGAAAATCAGAAAACCCGCTTGACAAATTTGGATCGATCCAATTAAGTCATGACAACAGGCCGAACGGGCCGGCGGAGGAAACCATGAATAAGGGACGCGTGACGGTCGTTGATATCGCCCATGCTGCGGGCGTGTCGAAGTCGACCGTGTCCCTCGTCCTGCAGGGCAGCCCGCTGGTCAACGAGGCGACGCGCGCCAAGGTGAATGCCGTCATCCGCGATCTCGGCTATGTCTATAACCGCGCCGCTGCCAACCTGCGCCAGACCGCCTCCTCGAAGATCGTCGGCATCGTCGTCAACGACCTGACCAACAGTTTCTTTGCCGAACTGGCGGTTGGCGTCGACATGGTGGTGCAGTCGGCCGGCTATGTGCAGTTCCTGGCCAATACCGCCGAAAGCGTTACCCGCCAGGGCGAAGTCATCGCTTCGATGCGCGAACACGGGATTTCCGGCCTGGTGATTTCGCCGGCGCGCGGCACCGAAGCCGCAGACCTGAAACCGTTGGTCGCCAGCGGCATTCCGGTGGTCGTCGTGGTGCGCAATATCGCCGGCGCAAAAGTGTCGTCGCTGATTTCGGACAACCGCGCCGGTGCGCGCGCCGCCGTAGAGCATCTCGCCGGCCTCGGCCATCGCCGCATTGCCTTTCTCGGCGGTTTTCCCGATACCGCCGTCTTCGATGAGCGCAGGGTGGGCTATCGCGAGGGCCTTGCCGCTGCCGGTCTTGAGGTCGCGAACGATCTCATCGCCGGCTCGGCCCCGTCGCGGGCGGGCGGCGTCGATGCGGTGCAGCGGGCGCTGTTGCTGGCCGACCGGCCGACAGCGGCGCTGTGCTTCAACGATGCCGTCGCCTTCGGCGTCTGCGACGGCTTGCGCAGCCGGCGCATGGAGCCGGGCGTGGATTTCGGCGTCGTCGGCTTCGACGATGTCATCGAGGCGAAGACCGCCGTGCCGGCTCTGACGACGATTTCCGTCGATCCGCAGGGCATGGGCCAACGCGCCGCGCAATTGCTGATGAAACAGATCAATGCCGGAAAGCCGGAGCCGGAGGCGCTGACCGGCGCCGTGCGCCTTGTGGTGCGCCAGAGCTGCGGCGCCGGCGCCAAAAGACAGGAATGGAGGAGTGCCGTATGACCAGATGGGGATTGATCGGCGCGAGCACGATTGCGCATGAATGGGTGATCGACGCCATTCGCGCCACCGGCGGCGACATCGTCTCGCTCCTGAGTTCGAGCGCCGAGCGCGGCAAGGCCTATGCCGCCGAGCACGGTATCCCGAATGCCGTCACCGAGCTTTCGGCACTGGTGGAGGATCCGCAGATCGATGCGGTCTATATTTCCACGACCAACGAGTTGCACAAGGCGCAGGCACTGGCCGCCGCCAAAGCCGGCAAGCACATCCTCTGCGAAAAGCCGCTGGCCGTCAGCCTTGCCGATGCCCGCGAAATGGTCGAGGCCGCGAAAGCCGCTGGCGTCGTCATGGCGACCAACCATCATCTACGCGGCGCCGGCACGCACCGGGCGATGCGCGATGCCATCGCCGCGGGGCGCATCGGCCGGCCGCTTTCGGCCCGCGTCTTCCATGCCGTCTACCTGCCGCCGCATCTGCAGGGCTGGCGGCTCGACAAGCCGGAGGCCGGCGGCGGCGTCATCCTCGACATCACCGTGCATGACACCGATACGCTGCGTTTCGTGCTCGGCGACGATCCGGTCGAGGCTGTCGCCTTCACCCAGCAGGGCGGCATGGCCAAGGCGGGGCTGGAGGATGCGGTCATGGGCGTGCTGCGCTTCAAATCCGGCGTCATCGCCCAGTTCCATGACGGTTTCACCACGAAATTCGCCGAGACCGGCTTCGAAATCCACGGCACCGAGGGCTCGCTGATCGGCCGCAACTGCATCTCGCAGCGCCCGGTCGGCACCGTGACCCTGCGCAATGCCGAGGGCGAGCAGGAACTGCCGGTCGATCACCAGAACCTCTATGAGAGGGCGCTTCTCGATTTCCATGCCGCCATCGCCGGCAAGGGCAAGCCGCTGTGCAACGGCGAAGACGGCATCTGGTCGCTGGCGACCGGGCTTGCCGTCGTCAAGGCCGCCGCCACCGGCCAGGCCGTTTCCATCGAATCCGGATTTTGAGCAAGACGATGAGCAAGCATATTTCCCCCTCTGAAGCCGCCGCCCTCATTCCCGATGGCGCCGTGGTCTCGGTCTCCTCCTCCTCCGGCCTCGGCTGCCCGGATCTGATGCTGAAGGCAATCGGCGAGCGTTTCGACGCCACCGGCCATCCCAGGAACATCACGACGCTGCACCCGATCGCCGCCGGCGACATGAGCGGCATCAAGGGCGTCGATTACATCGCCAAGAAGGGCCTGCTCGCCAAAATCCTCGGCGGCTCCTATCCTTCCGGCCCCTCGACTTCGGAACCGCCGCTGATCTGGCAGATGATCACCGGCAATGAAATCCCCGCCTACAACATCCCCTCCGGCGTGATGTTCGACATGCATCGCGAGGCCGCCGCCAAGCGCCCCGGCGTCATCACCAAAGTTGGGCTCGATACCTTCGTCGATCCGACGCACCAAGGCTGCGCCATGAACGACAAGGCCGCCGCCGAACCAGTGGTCGAAAAGATCAAGTTCAACGGCGAGGATTACCTCTATTTCCGCTCGATCATTCCGCAGGTCGCCATCATCCGCGCCACGACGGCGGACGAGCGCGGCAACCTGACTTATGAGCATGAGGGCGCTTATCTCGGCGGCCTCGACCAGGCGCTTGCGGCCCGCAACAATGGCGGCATCGTCATCGCCCAGGTCAAACGCATCACCAAGGAAGGTTCGTTGAAGCCGCATGATGTGCGCGTGCCCGGAATGCTGGTCGATTACATCGTCGTCGATCCCGAGCAGAAGCAGACGACGCAGACGCTCTACGATCCGGCGATTTCGGGCGAGATTTTCCGGCCGCTCGATACGTTCCGCGTGCCGGAATTCAACATCCAGAAGGTCATTGCCCGCCGCGTCGCGCAGGAATTGGAAACTGGAAGCTGCGTCAATCTCGGCTTCGGCATTTCCGCGAACGTGCCGCGCATCCTGCTGGAAGAGGGCCTGCATGGGGCCATCACCTGGGTCATCGAACAGGGCGCCGTCGGCGGCGTGCCGCTGCTCGATTTCGCCTTTGGCTGCGCCTCGAATGCCGATGCCTATATGCCCTCGCCCTATCAGTTCACCTACTTTCAAGGCGCTGGCTTCGATGCCTCGCTGCTGTCCTTCCTGGAAATCGGCCGCGACGGCTCGGTCAACGTCTCGAAACTCTCCTTCCGTCCGCATGTAACGGCAGGCTGCGGCGGCTTCGTCGATATCACCGGGCGGGCGAAAAAGATCGTCTTCTCCGGCATGTTCAATGCCGGCGCGAAACTCGGCATCGAAGGCGGCAAGCTGGTGATCGAGAAGGAAGGCAAGCTGAAGAAGCTGGTCAACGCGGTCGAGCACGTCACCTTCTCCGGCCGCCGCGCCGTCGAGCAGGGGCAGGATATCACCTATGTCACCGAACGCGCCGTGATGAAGCTGACGCCCGAGGGCATCCTGCTGACCGAAATCGCACCGGGTATCAACCTGCAGGCGCATATCCTCGACCACAGTGAATTCCCGCTGATCGTCTCGCCGGATCTGAAGGTGATGGATACCGCGCTGTTTGGCGAAGCACCGCTGAACCTGACGCTGCCGCACAAGCCGGTGCGTACCTTGACGGGGGCGAACCATGGCTGAGAAAGGCGTCCGCGTCGAGATCGACGGCCCCATCGCGGTCATGACCGTATCGCGGCCGGAAAAGCTGAATGCCTTCGACCTCGACATGCTGAAATCCCTCTCCTCCGCCTGCGATACGGTGGAAGCCGAGGCGAATGTGCGCGTGGCGATCCTGACCGGCGAAGGCAAGGGTTTTTCGGCCGGCGGCGATATCAAGGCCTGGGGCGCGATGAGCGCCAACGAGTTCGGCCATCAATGGGTGCGCTTCGGTCACCGCGTCTTCGACCGGCTGGCGACCTTGCGGATGCCGCTGATCGCGGCGCTGAACGGCCATGCGCTGGGCGGCGGGCTGGAACTGGCGGGTGCGGCCGATATTCGCATCGCCGAAAGCCAGATCAGGATCGGCCTGCCCGAGACATCGCTCGGCATGGTGCCCGGCTGGTCGGGCACACAGCGGCTGGTGAAGCGTTTTGGGGCGCAGATCGTCCGCCGCATGGTGCTGGGCGGCGAGATGTTTTCTGCCGCTGAAGCACTTGGGCATAGGCTGGTCGACCAGATGGTCGAGACTGGCACGGCGGTCGCCGCCGCCAGGGAATACGCCGCGCGCATCGCCACCCGTGGGCCGGCGGCGCTGGAAATTTCGAAACTCATGCTCGCCGTGGCCAATGGCGAAGACAATGGCGCCGCCGTCGAAGCGCTGGGCTCCATCCTCGTCGCCAAGACCGGCGACCTGAAGGAAGGGGTCGCCGCCTTCACGGAAAAACGCGCCGCGCAGTTCAAGGGAGAATGGTAATGACGATTGAAATCCGCCCGCAGCCTGGCGCAGACCTGAAGCTTCGCGAATTTTCGATGCTGATCGGTTCAAGCTGGGGCAAGGGCGCCGAGGGCCAGGTGATCGAGCGCGTCGCGCCGAGCCACGGCGTCACCGTCAGCCGCTATCAGGCCGCGACCAAGGCAGATGCCGAGCGCGCCATCGCGGCCGCCCGTGCCGCCTTCGACACCGGCCCCTGGCCGCGCATGACCGCCTCGGAACGCTCGCGCATCCTGCTGAAGGCCGCCGACCTGATCGCCGACCGTGCCGAAGAACTCGCTTTCCTCGATGCCATCGAGGGTGGCAAGCCGATCAGCCAGGTGCGCGGCGAAATCGCCGGCGCGGTCGATATCTGGCGCTATGCAGCGGCGCTGGCCCGCGATCTGCATGGCGAAAGCTACAACACGCTCGGCGACGGCACACTCGGCGTCGTGTTGCGTGAGGCCATCGGCGTTGTCTCGATCATCACGCCCTGGAATTTCCCCTTCCTTATCGTCGGCCAGAAGTTGCCCTTCGCGCTCGCCGCCGGCTGCACCGCCGTCGTCAAGCCTTCGGAACTGACCTCGGGCTCGACACTGGTGCTCGGTGAAATCCTGCTGGAAGCCGGCGTGCCGGAGGGCGTGGTCAATATCATCGTGGGCACCGGCGGCGAAGTCGGCCCGACGCTCACCAACCACCCGGATGTCGACATGGTCTCCTTCACCGGCTCCACCGGCGTCGGCAAGCTGACCATGGCCAATGCGGCCGGCACGCTGAAGAAGGTGTCGCTGGAACTCGGCGGCAAGAACCCGCAAATCGTCTTCCCCGATTGCGATCTCGATGCCTTCATCGATGCCGCCGTGTTCGGCGCCTATTTCAATGCCGGCGAATGCTGCAATGCCGGCTCGCGCCTTATCCTCCACAAGAGCATCGCCGCCGATGTGATTGCGCGGATTGGCGAAATGTCGAAGAAGGTCAAAGTCGGCGATCCCCTCGATCCGACGACCCAGGTCGGCGCGATCATCACACCGCAGCATCTCGACAAGATCGCCGGTTATGTCGACGGCGCGGTCGAGAGCGGCGCCCATGTCGCCCATGGCGGCGGCAGGCTCGATCTGGGGCTTGGCCAGTTCATGGCCCCGACCATCCTGTCCGGCGTCAAGCCGGAGATGGCGGTCGCCCGTGAAGAAGTCTTCGGCCCGGTTCTCTCGGTGCTGGAATTCGATACGCTGGACGAGGCGATCTCGATTGCCAATTCCGTCGAATACGGCCTGTCGGCCGGCGTCTGGAGCAAGGATTTCGACACCTGCCTGACCATCGGCCGCAAGGTGCGCGCCGGCACGGTCTGGATGAACACGTTTATGGACGGCGCTTCGGAACTGCCCTTCGGCGGCTACAAGCAGAGCGGCCTCGGCCGCGAACTCGGCCGCCATGCGGTGGAAGACTACACGGAGACCAAGACGCTCAACATGCATATCGGAGCGCGCACCGGTTGGTGGATGCCGCGCTGATCGACAAACGCCTGTAACCGCTCGGAAGAAAGGAGGCGGCTATGACATTCGAACATCGAAGCGGAAAAGCCGCCATCCTATCTCCCGGCGGTGAACGGCTCCTCGGGCCGCAACAGGAATTGCAGATCGACCATGCGGGTCTCGCCGCCGATGCGCTTCAGCAGGATGCGGCCCATGGCCTCGCCGGTGGCGGTCAGATCCTCGTAGATGCTCTCGACGCTCGGCTGGATGGCGGAGAGAAGCTGCGAGGTCTGCTTGGCGACGATGTCGTATTCGCGGCCGAGCGTCAGGCCGCAATCGCTCATGCCGGTGATGGTGGCGAGCGCGCAGACTTCGCCGCCGCAAACATAAGCGTCCGGCGGACCGGGCTCGCGGTTACGCCGCGCGATCCGGTCGCGAATCGTGCCGGCGGGATGGTCGAGGTCGATATCGGAAATGATCTCGAATTCGCAGCCCGCCTCGCGCACCGCCGTCATGAAGCCATGCAGGATATGGCTGCCGAAGGTGAAGCGCGACGGGCCGCTGATCAGCGCCGGCTTGCGCCGCCCCTTGGCGAGCAGCCGCTTGGTCGCCGCATAGGTGAAGGTGAAATTGTCGTAATCGACGAAGGGATGGGCCGTGGAAAGCTCCGTGCGCCCATGGGTGACGAAGGGGAAATCGTTTTCCAGCAGCAGTTTGACCCGCGGATCCAGCGGTTCGGTACGCGACATGATCAGGCCGTCGGCCATGCTGTTGCGCATGATGTAGTTGACGGCGGCGATGTTGCTGGAGTTCAAAAAGTTCGGCATGACGATCAGGTGGTAAGCGGTGCCCTGCATCGCCTTGCCCAGCCCCGACAGCAGCGAGGTGCCGTAGCCGAGGATTTCCTCATGCGGTTCCAGCAGCACGGCGATGACGTTCGTCCGGCCGGTCTTCAGGCGCTGGGCGGCACGATCCGGCGAATAGCCGATTTCGGCGGCGACCTGATGCACGCGTTTCCGCGTCTCGATGGAAATCTGCGGCGCATTGGACAAGGCCCGCGACACCGTGGTGACCGCAAGGCCGGTCAGTTCGGCGATGGTGCGCAGGGTCGGCTTGGCGCTTCGCGTGCCGCCTCCACTGGGGGAAGAAGGTTTCGAGGGATTGGGCACGGTTGCTCTGGTCTTTCGGTCGGGTTTGCGCGACACCTTACCCCGCACTCCACCACAGTTCAATCTTGCGATGCAAACGATATAAATTGTGCAACGCAACAAATCCATGACCAATTTCGAAAGCGAAAGTCTTTTGAAAAGAATGACTTGCGGAATAATTTCGAAATTGGTTCCGAAATAGAGACCCATCTTGACTCGACGCGATTTATAACGTTTTAAATTGCGATCGGTTTTGAATACCGTGACCCGGCGCGCCTTGTGAGGAGCCCCGGGAATGTGGGCGGGAGGAGAATGCCCGCGCCGAAAAACTTGCAACCGGGAGGATAAAATGCGCAAGTTTCTGACGACGACTGCCTTGAGCCTGGCCATGCTGGCGGGTGCCGCCCAGGCGGCGGAAAATGTGGAAGTTCTGCACTGGTGGACGTCCGGCGGCGAAGCGGCCGCGCTCGACGTCCTGAAGAAGGATCTCGAAAGCAAGGGCATCACCTGGACCGACATGCCGGTCGCCGGCGGCGGCGGCACGGAAGCCATGACCGTCCTGCGCGCCCGCGTCACCGCCGGCAATGCGCCGACCGCCGTTCAGATGCTCGGCTTCGACATTCTCGACTGGGCCAAGGAAGGCGCGCTCGGCAATCTCGATGAAGTCGCCGGCAAGGAAGGCTGGGACAAGGTCATCCCCGGCGCTCTGCAGAAGTTTTCCAAGTATGACGGCCACTGGATTGCAGCGCCCGTGAACGTTCACTCCACCAACTGGATGTGGATCAACAAGGCCGCGCTCGACAAGGCCGGCGGCAAGGAGCCGGCGAACTGGGACGAGCTGATCGCCCTGCTCGACAACTTCAAGGCTCAGGGCATCACGCCCATCGCCCATGGCGGCCAGCCTTGGCAGGATGCGACGATCTTCGACGCCGTCGTGCTCTCGCTCGGCAATGATTTCTACAAGAAGGCCTTCATCGACCTCGATTCGGCAACGCTGGGTTCGGACAAGATGAAGGAAGCCTTCGACCGCATGACCAAGCTGCGCTCCTATGTCGACGACAACTTCTCCGGCCGCGACTGGAACCTGGCGTCGGGCATGGTCATCGAAGGCAAGGCCGGCCTGCAATTCATGGGCGACTGGGCCAAGGGCGAGTTCCTGAAGGCCAAGAAGGAGCCCGGCAAGGACTTCGTCTGCATGCGCTTCCCCGGCACGCAGGGCTCGGTGACCTTCAACTCCGACCAGTTCGCAATGTTCAAGGTTGCCGCCGACAAGGTTCCGGCCCAGCTCGCCATGGCCTCGGCCATCGAGAGCCCGACCTTCCAGTCGGCCTTCAACGTCGTCAAGGGTTCGGTCCCGGCCCGCACCGACGTTCCGGACACCGCCTTCGACGCCTGCGGCAAGAAGGCGATCAAGGATCTGGCCGAAGCCAACAAGAACGACACGCTGATGGGCTCCATGGCCCATGGCCATGCCAACCCGGCCGCCGTCAAGAACGCGATCTATGACGTCGTGACCCGCGAATTCAACGGCGAGCTGACCTCGGAAGCCGCCGTGAAGGAACTGGTCACCGCCGTCGAGGCCGCGAAGTAAGCATGGCCGAGGGGCTTTTCAGCCCCTCATCCGCCAGCCGGCACCTTCTCCCCGCCCCCGGGGAGAAGGCTGTAAACGACCCGCTCCGGGGTCTGCCGCTTCCCGTCGACGAGGGCGGGCGCGCGCAGGGAGCGGCTCCGCCGGCCGGCATTCATCGGGTCTCAACCCGAACGTCTATTTCGAAAAGATGCGCGCCGCAGAACCGGAAAGGCTTTTCCGATCCCTCTGCCATGCGCAAGGAATGGTGATCGACCATGAACAGTCGCAGCCGATTGCAGGAAGTCCTGCCCAAGCTTGTCCTGGCGCCGAGCTTTGTCGTCATATTGATTTTCGTCTACGGCTTCATCGCTTATACCGGCTACCTGTCGATGACCGACAGCAAGATGCTGCCCTCCTACAATTTCGCCGGCCTCACCAATTATTCCAAGCTCTGGGCGCTGCCGCACTGGTGGCGGGCGATCACCAACCTGGCGATCTTCGCCTCGCTCTACATCATCATCTGCTCGGTGCTCGGCCTGTTCCTGGCGATCCTGCTCGACCAGAAGATCCGCGCCGAGGGGCTGTTGCGGCCGATCTACCTCTACCCGATGGCGCTGTCCTTCATCGTTACCGGCACCGCCTGGAAATGGTTCCTCGATCCGGGCATCGGCCTTGAGAACACCATGCATATCTGGGGCTGGACGAGTTTCTCGTTCAACTGGATCAAGGACGGCAAATTCGCGATCTATTGCGTGGTCATCGCCGCCGTCTGGCAATCCTCCGGCTTTGTCATGGCCATGTTCCTCGCCGGCCTGCGCGGCGTCGACAACGAGATCATCAAGGCCGCCCAGATCGACGGCGCCTCGACCATGACCGTCTATCGCCGCATCATCATTCCGCTGATGCGCCCGGTCTTCCTCTCCGCCTTCGTCGTGCTCGCCCACCTCGCCATCAAGGCCTATGACCTCGTGGTGGCGCTGACCGGCGGCGGGCCGGGACAGGCGACGGAGTTGCCTGCGACCTTCATGTATTCCTATACCTTCACCCGCAACCAGATGGGCATCGGGGCCTCCTCGGCGATCGTCATGCTGGCCATGATCTTCTCGATCATCATCCCCTATCTCTACTCCGAAATCCGTGGAGGCAAAGGCCGATGAGCGGCGCTCCTGCAAATCCCGACAACGTCATCTCCCACGGCCGGCTGACCCGCGCGCTGATCTATACCGCCCTGATCCTGTTTGCGGTCTATTACCTGCTGCCGCTCTACGTGATGGTGGTCAACTCCTTCAAGCCGCTGGACGAAATCCGCCAGGGCGGCATGCTGAACCTGCCGCAGACCTGGACGATCGAACCGTGGATCTCGGCTTGGTCGACGGCGCAGATCGGCGTGCAGCCGACCGGCCTCAAACCCTTCTTCCTGAATTCGATCCTGATGGTCGTGCCGGCGGTCGCCATCTCCACCATCGTCGGGGCGCTGAACGGCTATGTGCTGACCAAGTGGCAGTTCAAGGGTTCGAACGTCTTCTTCGGCATGCTGCTTCTTTCCTGCTTCATCCCGTTCCAGATCGTGCTGATCCCGATGGCGCGCATCCTCGGCATCCTCGGGCTTGCCGGCAGCATCTGGGGTCTGATCCTGGTGCATGTGATCTACGGCCTCGGCTTCACCACGCTCTATTTCCGCAACTATTACGAAAACTTCCCGACCGAGCTGGTGCGCGCGGCGCAGATCGACGGAGCCAGCTTCTTCCAGATCTTCCGCCGCATCCTGCTGCCCTCCTCCGGCCCGATCATCGTCGTCTCGGTCATCTGGCAGTTCACCAATATCTGGAACGACTTCCTGTTCGGCGCCTCTTTCTCCGGCCCCTATTCGACGCCGATGACGGTGGCGCTCAACAACCTCGTCTCCTCCTCCACCGGTGTGAAGGAATATAACGTCCATTTCGCAGGCGCGATCCTCGCCGCCCTGCCAACGCTGGTCGTCTACATCGTCTCCGGCCGCTATTTCGTGCGCGGCCTGATGTCCGGCGCCGTGAAAGGATAAATTCCATGTCTTTCCTCAAGATCGCAAACCTGCGCAAATCCTACGGCGCGCTGGAAATCCTCAAGGACATCAATATCGAGATCGAGGAAGGCGGCTTTCTCGTGCTCGTCGGCCCCTCCGGTTGCGGCAAGTCGACATTGCTGAACTGCATCGCCGGGCTGGAGCCGATCACGTCAGGCGAAATCGGCATCGACGGCCGCAACGTCGCCGGCCTGCCGCCGTCGCAGCGCGACATCGCCATGGTCTTCCAGTCCTATGCGCTCTATCCGAACATGACGGTCGGCGGCAACATCGCCTTCGGCATGGAAATCCGCGGCGTGCCGAAGGACGAGCGCGACAAGGCGATCAAGCAGGTCGCCGACATGCTGCAGATCGGCCACCTGCTCGACCGCAAGCCGGGCCAGCTTTCCGGCGGCCAGCGCCAGCGCGTCGCCATGGGCCGGGCGTTGGTGCGCGATCCGAAACTCTTCCTGTTCGACGAGCCGCTGTCGAACCTCGACGCCAAGCTGCGCGTCGATATGCGCACCGAAATCAAGCGGCTGCACCACCGCATGAAGACCACCATCGTCTACGTCACCCACGACCAGATCGAGGCGATGACGCTAGCGACCAAGATCGCCGTCCTCAAGGGCGGCGTGCTGCAGCAATTCGGCTCGCCGGCCGAGATCTACAACAATCCCGCCAACATGTTCGTCGCCGACTTCATGGGCTCGCCAGCCATGAACCTGGTGCCGGCCAATGTTGAAAAGGCTGGCGACACCGTTCAGGTCTCGCTGGAGCAGCCGGGCGGCGGCGTGCTGAAACTGCCGATCGCGCCGGGCCGCGAGGCCTTAGCCGCCCATGCCGGGCGTACGGTAATGTTCGGCATTCGCCCGGAAGCCCTGACCGACCCTGACGGCGCCGACCGCAACGCCCGCACGCTCGCCGAGGGCGATTGCCTGATCGAGGTGGTCGAGCCCGCCGGCTCCGATACCTTTGCAGTGACGAAGCTCGGTGGCAAGGAAGTGGTCGCCCGCCTGCGCGCCGATGCCCGCATCGCGCCCGGCGAACGCGCCCGCCTTGCCTTCAATCTCGACAAGGCCGTGTTCTTCGATCCGCAATCGCAAGCCAGAATCGCCTGAGGCCCACGTCCATGCCATCGCAACCGGATATCGTCATCATTGGATCGGGGATCGGCGGGGCCACCGTCGCCGCCGGCCTCGCCGCCAGCGGCGCCGATATCCTGATCCTCGAAGCGGGCGGTCACATCGAGGACCGCCCAGAAAACCGCGACCAGCGCGCCATCTTCCAGCGCGGCCATTTCCGACCGAAAGAGTTCTGGTACGAGGCCGACGGCACGGCGTTCAACCCCGGCAATTACTATAATGTCGGCGGTAATTCGAAATTCTACGGCGCGGTGCTGGCCCGCTACCGCCGCGAGGATTTCGAGGAGATGCGCCACCGCGAGGGCGTTTCGCCTGCCTGGCCCTTCCCCTACGAGGAACTGGAGCCCTGGTATTCGGCGGCCGAGCAGATGTATCAGGTGCGCGGCACGCTCGGCGAAGACCCGACCGAACCGGCCCATAGCAAGCCCTACCCCTTCCCGCCGGTACGGGAAGAGCCTGCCATTGCAAAAGTGCGGGAAAAGCTGCGCAAGGCGGGCATGCATCCCTTCTCGCTGCCGCTCGGTATCGATATCGACCGCTGGCTCGCCAAAGGCCAGACGCCGTGGGATGCGCATCCGCACAGCTTCGACGGCAAGCTGGATGCCGAAACGGTGGCGCTGGCCTTGGCGCGGCAACATGACAACGTCACGCTGCAGACCGGCTCGCGGGTCACGCGGCTGATCACCGCCCCGGACGGGCAGGCCATCGAGGCCGTCGAATATATCAGGGACGGGCAGACGCAGAAACTGACGCCGAAGTTGGTCATCCTCTCGGCCGGCGCCGTGCAATCCGCCGTGCTGCTGCTGCGCTCGGCCAACGACAACCACCCGACCGGGCTTGCCAATGCCTCCGATCAGGTCGGGCGCAATTTCATGAACCATAATTCCAGCGCCGTGCTGGCGCTTTCGCCGACCTATCGCAACGATTCCGTCTACCAGAAGACGTTTGGCTTCAACGACTTTTATCTGTCGGACGGTAATGGCGGGCCGCCGCTCGGCAATGTCCAGCTTCTCGGCCGTGTCTCGGGCAAAATCCTCAAGGGCAACATGCCCTCGATGCCGGAGTGGCTGCTCGACCGCATCTCCGCCCATGCCATCAATTTCTACGCGATGAGCGAGGATATCCCGCATCCCGAAAGCCGCATTCGCGTCGATGGCGAGCGCATCGTGCTGCAATGGCATCGCACCAACTGGCAGGCGCATCTCGATCTCGTGGCCAAGCTGAAAAGCGTGCTGCGCGCCGCAGGCTTTCCCTTGGTCCTGTCGCGCGCCTTCGACAAGCGCACGCCGTCCCATCAATGCGGCACGGTCGTCATGGGGCGCGAGGCCGCCAAGGCGCCGCTCGATATCCATTGCCGCGCCCACCAGCATCCCAATCTTTTCGTGGTCGATGCCAGCTTCCTGCCGACATCGGCGGCGGTCAATCCGTCGCTGACCATTGCCGCGCAGGCGCTGAGGGTCGCCGATCACATCGCATCGACGGAGCTTGCCCGATGAACAGACCTCTTGCCATCGTCACCGGCGGACGGCGCGGCATCGGCCTCGGCATCGCCAAGGCGCTCGCTGTCGCCGGGTTCGACATCGCCCCGACGGGGCTCGATGCCAACGGCATGGCCGATCCGGCGCTCGATGAAATCCGCGCCCTCGGCGTCGAGGCTTTTTATGCCCAGTCCGATCTTGCCGACCTTTCGACCCATGGCCCGGCGGTCGATGCGATCCTTGGCCGTTTCGGCCGTATCGATTGCCTCGTCAACAATGCCGGCATGGCCTCGGTGGTGCGCGGCGATTTTCTAGACCTGACGCCGGAGAATTACGACCGTATCCTCGCCACCAACCTGCGCGGCACGGTGTTTTTCACGCAAGCCGTGGTCAAGGCGATGCTCGGCCGGCCAGAGGGCGATACCTATCGATCAATCATCAACATAACCTCCGTCTCTGCCTCGCTCAGTTCGCCGGAGCGGCTGGATTACTGCATCAGCAAGACCGGGCTTGCCGCCTTCAGCCAGGGGCTGGCGCTGCGGCTGGCGGAAGACGGTATCGGCGTTTTCGAGGTACGGCCGGGCATCATCCGCACCGACATGACCGCCGGTGTCGCCGACCGTTACGACCGGCTGATCGCCGATGGGCTCGTGCCGATGAAGCGCTGGGGTTATCCCGCCGATATCGGCGCCATCTGTGCCGGCCTTGCCGGCGGCGGCTTCGCTTTCGCGACCGGCTCGGTGATCGATGCCGATGGCGGGCTGTCGATCGCCAGACTGTAACGGCTGAAACAGCCATCATCTTGCCTGCCGCCCGCCCTTCCGGCGCGGGAACGGCGGAGCTTTGGAATTCGAGGAGTGTCATATGCGCTACGACTACATCATCACAGGCGCCGGGCCGGCGGGATGCGTGCTTGCCAATCGCCTCAGCGAAGACCCTGATGTGAACGTGTTGCTGATCGAGGCCGGCGGCAGCGACTGGAACCCACTGTTCCACATGCCCGCCGGCTTTGCCAAGATGACCAAGGGCGTGGCGAGCTGGGGCTGGGAAACCGTGCCGCAGAAGCACATGAAGGGCCGCGTGCTGCGCTATACCCAGGCTAAGGTGATCGGCGGCGGCTCCTCGATCAACGCGCAGCTCTATACGCGCGGCAATGCGGCCGATTACGATCTCTGGGCCAGCGAAGACGGCTGCGAGGGCTGGGATTACCGCTCGATCCTGCCCTATTTCAAGCGGGCAGAGGACAACCAGCGCTTTGCCGACGACTACCATTCCTATGGCGGGCCGCTCGGCGTCTCCATGCCGGTCTCGGCCCTGCCGATCTGCGATGCCTATATCCGCGCCGGGCAGGAACTCGGCATTCCCTACAATCACGATTTCAACGGCAGGCAGCAGGCCGGCGTCGGTTTCTACCAGCTGACCCAGCGCAATCGCCGCCGCTCCTCCGCCTCGCTCGCCTATCTCTCGCCGATCCGCAGCCGCAAGAACCTGACGGTCAAGCTCGGCGCCCGCGTTTCCCGCATCGTGCTGGAGGGAACGCGCGCGGTCGGCGTCGAGGTGGTGACCTCGGGCGGCAGCGAAATCGTTCGCGCCGAGCGCGAGGTGCTGGTCTCCTCCGGCGCCATCGGCTCGCCGAAGCTGCTCCTGCAATCCGGCATCGGCCCGGCCGATCATCTGAAATCGGTCGGCGTCAGGGTAAACCACGACCTGCCCGGCGTCGGCTCCAACATGCAGGATCACCTCGACCTGTTCGTCATCTGCGAATGCACCGGCGACCATACCTATGACGGCGTCGCCAAACTGCACCGCACCCTCTGGGCCGGGCTGCAATATGTGATGTTCCGCTCCGGGCCGGTAGCCTCCTCGTTGTTCGAGACCGGCGGTTTCTGGTATGCGGATCCGGAGGCGCGCTCGCCGGATATCCAGTTCCATCTCGGCCTCGGCTCCGGCATCGAGGCCGGCGTCGAAAAACTGAAGAATGCCGGCGTGACGCTGAATTCCGCCTATCTGCATCCGCGCTCGAAGGGCACGGTGCGCCTCTCTTCCTCTGATCCGGCCGCCGCGCCGCTGATCGACCCGAATTATTGGGAAGATCCGCATGACCGGAAAATGTCGATCGAGGGGCTGAAGATCGCCCGCGAGATCATGAGCCAAGCAGCGCTAAAGCCTTACGTGCTGGCCGAACGCCTGCCCGGCCCGAAGGCCGTCAGCGACGAAGATCTGTTCAATTACGGCTGCGCCAATGCCAAGACCGACCACCATCCGGTCGGCACCTGCAAGATGGGCATGGGCGCGGATGCGGTGGTCGGGCTGGATCTGCGCGTGCATGGGCTGGAAGGCCTGCGCGTCTGTGACAGCTCGGTCATGCCGCGCGTGCCCTCGTGCAACACCAATGCCCCGACGATCATGGTCGGCGAGAAGGGCGCGGATATCATCCGCAACCGCCAGCCGCTGCCGCCGGCGATCTTTGCCTATGAGCGCAACGATCAACGCCCGCGCGCCCACGCCAACATCCGATGATCGGAGATCAGACGGTGGCGACGCGTTCGCCGGGATCGGTCGGCGCGAAACGGGCCACGAGGCTATGGCGGTCGCCGGGATAGATCAGTCGCACATGGGTGATCGGCACCGCGCCGCTCCAGGTGCGGCGCTCGACGACGAGGCAGGGAGCGCCCGACAAAATCTTCAGTGCCGAAGCCACTTTCTCGTCGGCGCCGATGGCATGGATGGCGTGTTCGGCCGCCGACCAAGGCACGCGGTCGATTAGCCAGGGACCGGGCGCGATGGCGGAAAAATCGGCATCGGCCGCCTCGGGAACGACGGCAAGGTTGATCAGGCGGTCCTCGAAGCAGAACGGCCGCGCGCCGGCCGAATGACAGGCGGAAACGGAGAGCACCGGCGTGCCGGGCTCCAGCGCCAGTCGCTCGCCCTCGCCTTTCTTCAACTTGTGACGGGATTGGCCAATGAGGCCGTAACCATAGGGCAGGCCGAGGGACTGCACTTCGTCGCGGATATCGTGGATATCGAGCACGGCCGATTGCGCCCGCGGCTGGGCGACATAGCTGCCGGCCTTGCGGCGGCGCTCGATCAATCCGGCATTGGCGAGCTGCGTCAGCGCCTTGTTCACGGTCATGCGCGAACAGCCATATTGCTCGGCCAGATCCAGCTCGAAGGGGATGCGGTGGCCGGGCGGCCACGCCCCGGAAACGATCTGCCCTTCGATATCCGAGACGATGCGCTGATGCAGCGTCTTGTCGCCCTCTGCGGTCATAGAGTGTCCGTCAGTTGTTTCATCGCGGCCAGGAAGCGCTGTTCGATTCGCTCACGCCGAACATGCCGGCCGCCTTCCACCTGTTTCACGCCATGGACCCAGACGCAATCCGGGATGACGTTGCCGGCGAAAATCCAGCCGTCGAGAACCGCGTCATCCTTCAGATAGGGCGCACGCGCGCGGTTCAACGACACGAAATCGGCAGCGAGACCAACAGCAATTCCGGACTTCGCACCTAAGGCGACCGCGCCGCCTGCCAGCGCGCCGTCGAACAGGGCGCGGCCCGTCGATTGATTCGGCTGTGCGGCGACGTTGCGCGAACGAGTAGCGAGGCGCAGCGAATATTCGAGCTGGCGCAATTCGTCGCTGACGCCGATCAGCACGTTTTGGTCGGAGCCGACGCCGTAGCGTCCGCCGGCCGAAAGGAACTCGACGCCGGGGAAGATGCCGTCGCCGAGATTGGCCTCGGTGATCGGGCAGAGACCGGCGATCGCGCCGGCCTTGGCCATGCCGAGAGTTTCCTGCGGCAGCATGTGCGTCGCATGGATGAGGCACCAGCGCGAATCGACCGGCTGGTTTTCCAGGAGCCATTCGACCGGACGCTTGCCCGACCAGGCGATGCAATCCTCGACTTCCTTGACCTGCTCGGCGATGTGGATATGGATCGGCCGCTCAGCGGCGAGCGGCAGGATCTGCGTCAGTTCGTCCGGCGTGGCGGCGCGCAGGGAATGCGGCGCGATGCCGACGACCGAATCGGGCAGGTTCGCCACGGCCTTCTCGGCGCCTTCGAAGACGCGGCGATAGAGGTCGACCGAGGAGACGAATCGGCGCTGGCCTTCGTTCGGGGCGCTGCCGCCGAAGCCGGAATGGGCGTAGAAGACCGGCAGCAGCGTCATTTTCAGGCCGGTTTTGCCGGCGGCGGCGGCGATGCGCTCGCCCATTTCGGCCGGGTTGGTGTAAGGCTGTCCATTCTTGTCGTGATGCAGGTAGTGGAACTCGCCAACGCGGGTGAAGCCCGCCTCCAGCATCTCGAGATAAAGCTGGGCAGCGACAGCCTCGACCTGCTCCGGCGTCATCGACAGGGCGAAATTATACATGACGCTGCGCCAGCTCCAGAAGCTGTCGTCTCCGGGGCCGCGCATTTCGGCAAGGCCGGCCATGGCGCGCTGGAAGGCATGGCTATGCAGATTGGGCATGCCGGGCACGAGGATGTCGTGGCGCTCGTCGCCGGCCTGGGCCGCCATACCAGCGTCGACGGCGGCGATGCGGCCATTCTCCAGGCGCAGCCGGGCGTCCTTCACCCAGCCGTTTGCCGTCAGGACGGCATTCGCAAAGATCGTATTCGTCTGCATAGTGCTCCTCTCCCGCGGCGGGCATTCTAGCCGCCGCACCGGTTTTATCGCACCGATTCATGAAACCGTCTTCCGGCGCAAGATCGGGCTTGCCAAGTGTAATATTATGTATATACATATTCACAACGAAACACAAAGGCGAAATCACGATGACCGACGAAAACACCAAAACCGTCCGCATCTGGCGCAATGCGCACCTTGCCACCTTCGCCCCCGGCCTTCCGGGCATGGGTATCGTTGAAAACGGCGCGATCGCCGCAAAGGACGGGCGCATCATTTATGCCGGCGCCGAAGCCGCGCTGCCGGCCGGACTTAGCGCCGGTGCCGAGATCTTTGATTGCGAGGGCCGCTGGATCACGCCCGGGCTGATCGATTGCCACACCCATATCGTCCATGCCGGCAACCGGGCGCGCGAATTCGAAATGCGCCTTTCCGGCGCCACCTATGAAGAGATCGCCCGTGCCGGCGGCGGCATCGTCTCCTCCGTGGCTGCCGTGCGCGCCGCCAGCGAAGACCAGTTGATCGCGCAATCCCTGCCGCGCCTCGATGCGTTGATCGCCGAGGGTCTGACGACAGTCGAAGTGAAGTCCGGTTACGGCCTCGACGTCGACAGTGAGCTGAAATCGCTGCGCGCCGCGCGCCGGTTGGAATCGGAGCGCGATGTTTCGGTCCGCACCACCTTTCTGGGCGCCCACGCGCTGCCGCCTGAATACAAGGACAACCGCACCGGCTATCTCGATCTGGTCATCGACAGGATGCTGCCAGCTGTCGCGGCCGAAGGCCTTGCGGATGCGGTCGACGGTTTCTGCGAGGGCATCGCCTTCTCACCGGAGGAAATCGAGCGGCTGTTCGTCGCCGCCGAAAAGCATGGCCTGCCGGTGAAACTGCATGCCGATCAGCTTTCCAATCTCGGCGGCGCGGCGCTTGCGGCAGGACACCATGCGCTCTCCGCCGATCATCTGGAATATACCGACGAGGCGGGAGCCGCGGCCATGGCGGCGGCCGGCACCGTCGCCGTCATCCTGCCCGGCGCCTTCTACTTCATTCGTGAGACGAAGAAGCCGCCGATCGACCTCTTCCGCCGTCACGGCGTGGCGATGGCACTGGCGACCGACGTCAATCCCGGCACCTCGCCGCTGACCTCGCTGCTCTTGACCATGAACATGGGCGCGACGCTGTTTTCGATGACGGTGGAAGAATGCCTTGCTGGCGTCACCCGCGAGGCCGCCCGTGCGCTCGGCCTGTCGAACGAGGTCGGTACGCTGGAAGCCGGCAAATGGGCTGATCTCGCCATCTGGGATATCGATCGCCCGGCCGAGCTGGTTTATCGCATGGGCTTCAACCCGCTGCACAAGCGCGTCTATCGGGGGAAATGAGATGAGCGTTTTCGAAGTCCGGCGCGGCAATTCGCCCGTCATCCTCGGTTTTCCGCATACCGGGACGGATGTACCCGAGGCGATCAAGGCCCGGCTCAACGACAACGGCCTGAAGCTCGCGGATACCGACTGGCATATCCACGACCTTTATGACGGTCTGCTGGACGACGTGACCACCGTGCGCGCGACCTTCCACCGCTATGTCATCGACGCCAATCGCGACCCGCAAGGCGTCAGCCTCTATCCCGGCCAGAACACCACAGGACTCATTCCCGAGACGGATTTCGACGGCGTGGCGATCTGGAAGGACAGCGAGCAGCCGACCGAAGCGGATATCGCCGCGCGGCTGAAGGATTTTCACGCGCCCTATCATGCGGCGCTCGCCGCCGAGGTCGCGCGCGTCAAGGCGATCCACGGGGTCGCCGTGCTCTATGATTGCCATTCGATCCGCTCGCATATCCCCTTCCTGTTCGAAGGCAAGCTGCCGGATTTCAACATCGGCACGGATATGGGCAAGACCTGCGACGCCGCCATCGAGGCCGCCACAGTCGAGGTCGCGACCTCGGCCGCTGGCTATACCAGCATTCTCAACGGCCGCTTCAAGGGCGGCTGGACGACGCGCCATTACGGAAAACCCGCCGATGGCGTCCATGCCATCCAGATGGAACTGGCGCAATCGAGCCATCTGCAGACCGAAACCCTGCCCTTTGCCTATGACGAGGCCAAGGCGGAACGGCTGCGCCCGCATCTTCAAGCCATTCTGCGGCGCATCGAAGCCGCCGCACGCAGCATGACACGATAACAGGAGGAAGCCCCATGACCGCCAATCCCCGCCACAATATCCGCGAGATCCGCTCTCCGCGCGGCGACCAGCTCAATGCCAAGAGCTGGATGACCGAAGCGCCGTTGCGCATGCTGATGAACAACCTCGACCCCGACGTCGCCGAAAACCCGCATGAACTGGTCGTCTATGGCGGCATCGGCCGTGCCGCGCGCGACTGGGCGAGCTTCGACAAGATCGTCGAGACGCTGAAGACGCTCAACGAGGACGAAACCCTGCTGGTTCAATCGGGCAAGCCGGTCGGCGTATTCCGCACCCACAAGGATGCGCCGCGCGTTCTGATCGCCAATTCCAACCTCGTGCCGCATTGGGCGACCTGGGATCACTTCAACGAGCTGGATAAGAAGGGGCTGGCCATGTACGGCCAGATGACCGCCGGCTCGTGGATCTATATCGGCAGCCAGGGCATCGTCCAAGGCACCTACGAAACCTTCGTCGAGGCGGGCCGCCAGCATTATAACGGAGACCTCAAGGGCAAATGGGTGCTGACCGGCGGTCTCGGCGGCATGGGCGGCGCCCAGCCGCTGGCGGCCGTCATGGCCGGCGCCTGCTGCCTCGCCGTCGAGTGCAACCCGGATTCCATCGATTTCCGCCTGCGGACCCGCTATGTCGACGCCAAGGCCGAAACGCTGGACGAAGCCATGGAGATGATCGACCGCTGGACCAAGGCCGGCGAAGCCAAGTCCGTCGGCCTGCTCGGCAACTGCGCCGAGATCCTGCCGGAAATGGTCCGCCGCGGCATCCGTCCCGACATGGTGACCGACCAGACCTCGGCCCATGACCCGATCAACGGCTATCTGCCGAAGGGCTGGACCATGGCCGAATGGAAGGCAAAGCGCGAAAGCGATCCGAAGGCCGTCGAAAAGGCAGCCCGTGCCTCGATGCGCGAGCATGTCGAAGCGATGATCGCCTTCCAGGACATGGGCGTGCCCACATTCGACTACGGCAACAACATCCGCCAGATGGCCAAGGACGAAGGCCTTGAAAATGCCTTCGCCTTCCCGGGCTTCGTGCCGGCCTATATCCGCCCGCTGTTCTGCCGCGGCATCGGTCCGTTCCGCTGGGCCGCTCTCTCGGGCGATCCGGAGGATATCCGCAAGACCGATGCGAAGGTCAAGGAACTGCTGCCCGACAACAAGCACCTGCACAACTGGCTGGACATGGCGCAGGAGCGCATCGCCTTCCAGGGGCTGCCGGCGCGCATTTGCTGGGTCGGCCTCGGCGATCGTCACCGCCTCGGCCTCGCCTTCAACGAAATGGTCAAGAACGGCGAACTCAGCGCCCCTGTCGTTATCGGCCGCGACCATCTCGACTCCGGCTCGGTCGCCTCGCCGAACCGCGAAACCGAAGCGATGAAGGACGGTTCGGACGCCGTATCCGACTGGCCGCTCTTGAACGCCCTGCTCAACACCGCCTCGGGCGCCACCTGGGTATCGCTGCATCATGGCGGCGGCGTCGGCATGGGCTTCTCGCAGCATTCGGGCGTCGTCATCTGCTGCGACGGCTCCGACGATGCCGCTGCCCGCATCGGCCGCGTCCTGTGGAACGACCCGGCCACCGGCGTCATGCGCCACGCCGATGCCGGCTATGACATCGCCATCGAATGCGCCAAGGAAAAGGGGCTGCGCCTGCCGGGTATTCTCGGTAACTAAGCTCCGATATCTCGAATATAGCCGCGCCCGTTTCTGACCGGCGCGGCTTTTTCATGCCGCATTTCAGTAATGCGGTGGCCGTGTGATCGGTGTCGGACCCAGTGACTGCTCCTCCAGCGCCAGAAAGCGCTCGGTCAGCCGGTCGAGCTTCAGACGGGATTGCTCGGCCGCCTTCCATTGCGCGACAAGCTGCTCGGAAAGTTCCTCGATGACCCGGCCCTGATGGGCGACGAGCTCTTCAAGACGGGTGATGCGGTCGTCATTATCCGACATTTCGGCTTCTCCAGATTCTGCGTCTCCCATCCCTCGCCGGGCGCGAAACCGCTGTCAACCGGGCTTTCGGAACGATTTCGGCTGTGGATAGGACGAAAATAAATGAAATTGGTGAATTTCGCCCGATGACTTTTTCGCGGTCGGCTGGCAAGAGGGGCTCAGCAACCAAACGAGGAAACGCTGATATGACCACCACGAACGAAATTGCCGACAAGATCGCCGCGGACAACGGTCTGACAAAGGTTCAGGCCAAGGGTATCGTCGAAGCCGTCTTCAAGGCTGTCGTCGACGCAGCCGTCGCTGGCGCGGAAACCTCCATTGCAGGTTTTGGCAAGTTCAAGGTCAAGGCAACGCCCGAGCGCGAAGGCCGCAATCCGTCGACCGGCGAGAAGGTGAAGATCGCCGCCGCCAACAAGCTGAGCTTCACGCCGGCCAAGGCCGTCAAGGACACGCTGAACAAGTAAGCCGCCCCGCGCAGCTTTGTCTTGGACGCGAAAAGCGGAGCGAGCCATCTCGCTCCGCTTTTGTTTTTGGTGGTTACGTGCCGCAGAAGGTACGCAAAACCACTTCGTCTTCTTGCGGCGGCTTGGTGAAATCGGCAAAGGCCTCACGCGTTTCATAGGGCTTGATCACCGCCTCGACCATCCGCTCGAACGGCGCGAAATCGCCAGAGGAGACGGCCGCAACGATTGCCTGCTCGATGCGATGATTGCGGGGAATTATATAGGGATTGGCGTGACGCATGGCCTCTGCCCGCGCCGTCGGTGTCTGCGCATCGCGCCCCAGCCGTTCGCGCCACGCCCCGGCCCAGGCATCGAATGCCGAGGGATCGGCAAGGCAGGCATGCACAGGCGCATCATTGCCTTCGGCGGCGGCGCAGAGCGCCCGGAAGGTCAGGGTGAAATCGGCCCCGCCTTGCGCCATGACGTCCAGTAGCCCTTCGATCAGCGGGCGGTCGCCCTCTTCGGGGTTCAAAAGCCCAATCTTCGCGCCCATCCGCTTGAGCCAGGCCGCCTGATAGAGTTGGGCGAAATCGATCACTGCGCCATTGGCCATCTCGACGGCGGCGTCGATATCGCTGTCGAGGATCGGCAGCATCGCCTCGGCAAGACGCGCAAGATTCCATTGCGCCACGGCCGGCTGGTTGCGATAGGCATATCGACCGAACTGGTCGATGGAACTGAACACCTTTGCCGGATCATAGGTATCCATGAAGGCGCAGGGGCCGAAATCGATGGTTTCGCCCGATACCGTCATATTGTCGGTATTCATCACCCCATGGATGAAGCCGACAGCCATCCAATGCGCGATCAGTTCCGCCTGCCGCGTCACGATGGCCTTCAGCAGTGCCAGATGGGAATTTTTCTGATGTTCGAGGCCGGGATAATGCCGGGCGATGACATAATCGGCCAGACGCCGGAGCGCTTCGTGATCACCGCGCGCCGCGAAGAACTGGAAGGTGCCGACACGGATATGGCTGGCGGCGACGCGGGTGAAGACCGCGCCAGGCAGCGCGGTTTCACGATAAACCGGATCGCCGGTCAAGACCGCAGCCAGCGCCCGCGTCGAGGGAATGCCAAGCGCCGCCATAGCCTCGCTGACGATATATTCGCGCAGGACAGGGCCCAGCGCTGCCCGGCCATCGCCACGCCGCGAGAACGGCGTCTGGCCACCGCCTTTCAGCTGGATGTCGCGGCGCTCGCCATTTCGGTCGATGACTTCGCCAAGCAGGATCGCGCGTCCGTCGCCGAGCTGCGGCACGAACTGCCCGAACTGGTGGCCGGCATAGGCCATGGCCAACGGCTGCGCCCCCTCGGCGATTTCCTGGCCGGAAAAGATTGCCGCCAGCCGTTGGTCGGACGCGCCTTCAAGATCGAGGCCTAGCTCGGCCGCCAGCGGCCGGTTGAAGGCGATCAGTTTTGGCGCGGAAACTGCAGCCGGCCGCTGCGGCAACTGGAATGGCGCCGGCAGCCGGGCATAAGAATTGTCGAAGGAAAAGATGCGGCGCGCCTCATCGGCCGCCGGACGCACATCGCTCGTCATCACGAACCGCTCCCTGTTCTGCCCGTCTATAGCAGATGACGGACGGGCGGATACAGGAGAAACCATGCGGGGAACGATAGGGTTCCCGCAAGCCGGACCAAAGGATCAAGCGGAGTGAACCGCCTGGCGGGACGCAACGGCAGGTGCGGCAACTGCCTGTCCCTGCTCGTTTTCGACGAACTGAGTCAGCGTCATATTGTCGAGGATGGACGAAATCGCGTCGCGCACATCCGCCATCGAGCGGCGCACGGTGCAGGTTTCAGGGTCGGCGCAATCCTCGCAGGCCTCGAAGGCGGTGCGGCTGGCGCAGCGGATCGGCGCGAGCGGGCCGTCCAAGGTTCGGATGACATGGCCGATACGGATTTCGCTTGCCGGACGCGCCAACGAATACCCGCCGCCCGGCCCCTTCTTGGAGCGGAGCATGCCGGCATTGCGCAATTCCAGAAGAATGGCGTCCAGGAATTTCTTCGGAATGTTGTTGCGCGTGGCGATGTCGGTGATGAATGCCGTTTCGCCGGGGTTGAGCTGAGCCAGATCCACCAGCGCTTTCAGTCCATATTTTCCTTTTTTCGTCAGCATGACAAATTCGCTTCTTCGAAAGGCGAAGGCGACATCGCCTGCGCATCGAGCCCGAAACCTACGCGCCCTGTTTGTGAAATTATCGCCGGACTATGGCGAAATACCTAGTTGCGCTTACTATACACCGGAATAATTGACAGGTGTGATCGTTTTTAAGGTTATTTTGAAATATCCCGTGAAGTCGGTCGCCTGCTGTGGCAGTCGCATCACGGCGCCCGGCGGACAAATGTATTCTCAGGTGGCCCGATAAAGAGCATCCTATTCTACGCCCGCGAGCCTAGCCGAAACGTTCTGCGTTACCGCATTCGATAAATTTGATAGAGTTTGGGTATAACGATGGAGGTAAGGATGAAGCGATCAACGGTTACGCGGTTTCTGACAGCCGCATTCGTCGTGGGCATCATGCAGGCAAGCTCGATCGGTCCGTCCTTTGCGGATCAGACGCTCCTGAATGTGTCCTACGACCCCACCCGTGAGCTCTACAAGGATTTCAACGCGGCCTTTGCTGAAAAATGGAAGGCCGATACCGGGGAAACGGTGACGATCCAGACCTCCCATGGCGGGTCCGGCAAGCAGGCGCGCTCGGTGATCGATGGATTGGAGGCCGACGTCGTCACCCTGGCGCTTGAGGCCGATATCGACGCCATCGCCAAGGAATCGGGCAAGATTCCGGCCGACTGGAAGAAGAGGTTCGAAAACAACAGCGCACCCTACACCTCGACCATCGTCTTCCTGGTCCGCAAGGGCAATCCGAAGGGCATCAAGGACTGGGGCGATCTGGTCAAGGACGGCATCCAGGTGATCACGCCGAACCCGAAGACCTCGGGCGGCGCCCGCTGGAATTTCCTTGCCGCTTGGGCCTGGGCGCGCCAGGCCAATGGTGGTGACGACGCCAAGGCGCAGGACTATGTGTCGCAGCTCTTCAAGCATGTTCCCGTGCTTGACACCGGCGCACGCGGCTCGACGACCACCTTCGTCCAGCGCGGTCTTGGCGACGTGCTGATTGCCTGGGAAAACGAGGCCTATCTGTCGCTGGCTGAACTCGGCCCTGACCAGTTCGAAATCGTGACGCCGTCGGTCTCGATCACGGCCGAGCCGCCAGTGGCGCTGGTCGATGGCAATGTCGACGCCAAGGGCACCCGCAAGGTAGCCGAAGCCTATCTCCAATATCTCTATTCGGATGTCGGGCAGAAGATTGCCGCCAAGCACTATTACCGCCCCTACAAGCCGGAACTGGCCAATAAGGAGGATATTGCCCGCTTTGGCGAGGTGAAGCTTTCGACCATCGAGGATTTCGGTGGCTGGGCGGAAGCACAGCCGAAATATTTTGGCGATGGCGGCGTCTTCGACAAGATTTATCAGCCGGGGCAATAAGATTATATGGCTGCACAGACTCGCAAGAGCTGGCAGTTCAGACGGCCGAGCGTCCTTCCCGGTTTCGGGCTGGCGCTCGGCGTTACGCTGTTCTGGCTCACCCTCATCGTTCTCATCCCGCTCGCCGGGCTCGCCATTCGTTCCAGCGGGCTCGGCGCCGCCAAATTCTGGGCGCTTGCAGCCGATCCGCGCACGCTGAATGCGCTGCGCATCAGCTTTGGCACGGCATTCCTGGCGGCCATACTCAATGTCGCCTTCGGCATCATCCTCGCCTGGGTGCTGGTGCGTTATCGCTTTCCCGGCAAACGCATCATCGACGCCATGGTCGACCTGCCTTTCGCGCTGCCGACCGCCGTTGCCGGCATCGCGCTGACGACGCTCTACGCGCCGAACGGCTGGATCGGGCAATTCCTGACGCCGCTTGGCATCAAGGTGGCGTTCACGCCGCTCGGCATCGTCATTGCCCTCGTCTTCGTCGGCCTACCCTTCGTGGTGCGCACGGTGCAGCCGGTCATGGAAGAAATCGACCGCGAAGTGGAGGAGGCCGCAGCCACGCTCGGCGCCACCCGCTTCCAGACGATTTCGCGCGTGCTGCTACCCGGCCTGGCGCCGGCGGTGCTCACCGGCTTCGCGCTCGCCTTCGCGCGCGGCGTCGGCGAATACGGCTCGGTGATCTTCATCGCCGGCAACATTCCCTATGTCTCGGAAATCGCGCCGCTTTTGATCGTCATTCGCCTCGAGGAATTCAACTATCCGGCCGCGACAGCGATTGCCGCCGTCATGCTGATCCTCTCCTTCAGCCTGCTGTTCGTCATCAATCTCATCCAGAGCTGGAGCCGCAGGAGGTATGGTTATGGCGCATGACACCCAGGCGCTTGCCCCCGGAAATTACGCCCGCGTCGGCAAGGCGACGACCGAACGACCGCTGGCGCGCTGGACACTGATCGGGATTTCGCTGGTCTTTCTGCTCCTTATCCTGCTCTTGCCGCTCGCAGCCGTCTTCTTCGAGGCGTTGCGTAAAGGCCCAGAGGCATTCCTGGAAGCGCTGGCCGACCCGGAAACCTTTTCGGCCATCCGCCTGACATTGATCGTCGCCGGGATTTCGGTGCCGCTCAATCTCGTCTTCGGCATTGCCGCCGCCTGGGCCATCGCCAAATTCGAGTTCAAGGGCAAGGCCTTCCTGACGACACTGATAGACCTGCCCTTTTCGGTCTCGCCGGTCATTTCCGGCCTGGTCTTCGTGCTGCTGTTCGGTTCGCACAGCATTCTCGCGCCCTATCTGCAAAGCTATGGCATCAAGATCCTGTTCGCCGTGCCGGCGCTGGTGCTGGCGACCGTCTTCGTCACCTTCCCCTTCATCGCCCGCGAACTGATCCCGCTGATGCAGGAACAGGGCACGTCCGACGAGGAGGCGGCGCTGTCGCTCGGCGCCAGCGGCTGGCAGACCTTCTGGTATGTGACGCTGCCGAACATCAAATGGGGCCTGCTTTACGGCGTGCTGCTCTGCAACGCCCGCGCCATGGGCGAGTTCGGCGCCGTTTCGGTGGTCTCGGGCCATATTCGCGGCGTCACCAACACCATGCCGTTGCAGGTCGAAATCCTCTATAACGAATATAATTTCGTTGCGGCTTTCGCCGTGGCGACCTTGCTGGCGCTGCTGGCCCTTGTCACACTGGTTCTGAAAACGCTGCTCGAATTGCGTTACAGCGCCGAAATTTCCGCCAGCCGGCGCCACTGAAAGGTTCATGAATGGAAGTTCGCGTAGAAAACATACGCAAGGAGTTCGAGCGGTTTCCGGCTTTGCACGACGTGTCGCTCTCGATCCGCTCCGGCGAGCTGATCGCGCTGCTGGGGCCTTCCGGCTCCGGCAAGACGACGCTGCTGCGGCTCATCGCCGGGCTGGAAGCGCCGACGCAGGGGAAAATCTTCTTCGGTGACGACGACGCCTCCTATAAATCGGTGCAGGAGCGCAATATCGGTTTCGTCTTCCAGCATTATGCCCTGTTCCGGCATATGACGGTGCTGGACAACGTTGCCTTCGGCCTCAAGGTGCGCCCCTCCAGCCGCCGCCCGACGAAGGCCGAAATCCGCGAGCGCGCCTCGAAACTGCTCGACCTCGTGCAGCTTTCCGGCCTGGAAAAACGCTATCCGACGCAATTGTCCGGCGGCCAGCGGCAGCGCGTGGCGCTGGCCCGCGCCATGGCGGTCGAGCCGAACGTGCTGCTGCTCGACGAACCCTTCGGGGCGCTGGATGCGCAGGTGCGCAAGGATCTGCGCAAATGGCTGCGCGAGATCCACGACCAAACCGGCCATACCACCGTCTTCGTCACCCACGACCAGGAAGAAGCGCTGGAACTGGCCGACCGCATCGTCGTCATGAGCCAGGGCCGCATCGAGCAGGTCGGCACGCCGGACGAGATCTACGACACGCCGGTCTCGCCCTTCGTCTTCCGCTTCATCGGCCAGTCCAACTGTTTGAAGGTACGGGTCGCCAATGGCGAAATCTGGCTGGACGACCGGCCGATCGGCCTGCCCGCCAAGGACGAGGCCGAGGGCGAAGCCCTGCTCTATTTCCGCCCGCACGACATCGAGATTCGCGATGGCTGCGGCGGCTGCATCGCCGGGGTCGTCGCCGCCTCGCGGCGCGTGGCCGGCACCCGGCATCTGGAACTGGAGATCGGCAACGGCCATGCGCTGATGGAAATCGAGCTACCGCCGGAACGCGCCGCCGCCGTCGACCGCAGCCGCCTCGCCTTCCGCCCGACCAAGTGGAAGCTTTTTCGCGAGTAAGTTTTTCCCCGGCTTGATAAAAGCCGGGGAACCAGCCTATTCGACGCGCAAGCCCGCCTGCCGCAACAGCGGCAGGACGCGGTCGCAGAAGAACGGCAGTTCCTGCGTATAATTGACGAAGGACAGGGCGATGCCCGCATAACCCTTTCGCGAGATCGCCAGCATGTCCTCGACGATCTTTTCCGGCGCCCCGACCAGCGGATAGCTGCCGGCGCCGCCGGCGAAACGCTGCCGATAGCGATCATAGGCATCGCTGTCATGCGATTGCGAGAATTCCTTCTTGCCCGCCATATGCGCATCCACCGCCGCATGGTCGGCAAGCGTCACCGCATAGCGGCGGTAATAATCTTCCGCTTCGGCCTGCATTTCCCGGCAGACGACATGGCAGACGGTATAGACGCCGACATCGCGGCCGGTGCGCGCCGCACGCTCGCGTATATCGGCGATGTGACTCCCGGCCTGCTCGATCTCCGTAAAGGTGGTGAACAGGAAATCGCAATGCGCGGCGGCGAAATCCCGGCCGGGGCCGCCGAAAGCGGCGTTCATCGTCACCGGACGCGGGCTTTGCAGGCTCGCCGGGCTGCTGACCGCATCCTTCAGCGTGTAATAGCTGCCGTCGAAATCGAACGGCGCGCCCTCATAGGCCTTCTCGACGATATCGAGCCATTCCGCCGCCTGATCGTATCCCTTCTCGACCAGCGACACGCCGAACATGGCGAATTCCTTGGGGTTCCAGCCGCAGACGATGTTCAGCCCGGCGCGGCCATGGCTGATGTGATCGACGGTCGCCAACGCCTTGGCGGCATAGAGCGGATGCACCAGCGGCACATGCACGGTCATGAACAGGCCGATGCGTTGCGTCGCCGCCGCCAGTCCCGCCGCCCAGGTAAAGGTCTCGAAACTCCATTCGCGCACGGCATTCTTGCCGCCGAACCCTTTCCAGCGGGCAATCGGCAGGAAGAATTCCAGCCCCGCCCGGTCGGCGATCTGCGCGGCCGAGAGATTGTCGTCCCAGCCGGCCTTCCAGCGCTCGGGAACGTCCGTGATCGCCAGCCCACCATCGGCATTGGCCGAGAAGACGCCGAGCTTGAGTGCGTTTCGACCTTTCAGCGGATGCGACGCGATCATGCTCCCTCCCCAGGATTGCGGTCCGTGACGAAAGGCAGTCTAACGCGATGCGCTGCTCTGGCAAGGTATATTTGAGGCTTAAAATGAAAGCCTAGCGCGTTACCGCCAGCAGCAGCAGCACATAGGCGATAACCGCGACGACGAGCCCCCGGAAAGCAAGCCCCGCAAAGCGATACTTCGCCCGGGCGATCTCGGCCAGCGTATCGACATTGGAGACGTATTCCCGGAAAAGATAATTGGGATCCTTGCGCCGCGCCGCGTCGAGAAATTCCTCACGGTGACGGGCCCAGGCACCCCAGAACAGCGAGCTGGTCTTGGCGCTCTTGCGCGGCATCACCACGCTGATGGCGCAGATCGCCGAAAACAGTGCGGCGGCGCCGAGAAGCAGAGAGGCAATAATGCCGATGAAGGTGCCGTTCAGGTATCGGTCGAGACTGAAGACGCCGCGAACTTCGCTCGATGAGACAAGGAAAGCCAGGATGAAGGTGAAGATATAGGCCGCCTTCTGGTCCGAGATCTTGATCTGGTCGTAGAAGACGTCGTTCACCTTGCGGATATGATCGAAATACTCGCTGTCACGTTCGAATTCCATGTCGGCCGAGTTCAAACCGTCATCGGAATAACCGACTTCCAAATCCGCCATGAATCAATCTCCCCAATCCTGACCTGTCGCCCTCTTATTACACTTGGCGCAAAAGCGAATATGCTAAATTTAAGCTTATTGACATTTGCCTGCCTCGTATTCACTCCTGACACAAAGTTTGGTGGGGAATAATGATGCGATTTGCTGCCTGGGGCGCCGTTCTGGCAGGCACGATACTGTCTTCGGTCCTGTCGGTGCAGGCCGAGCCGCTGGCGAGAAGCGCCCCGGCCGCCGGCGCCGTCATCGCGCGCAAATTCGGCGAGGAAGTCCGCTTCGTCGATATCACCAACTGGCGCGCCGTCGAACTGCAGCAGAATCTGCTGGCGGGCGACGTGCTGCGCACCAATGCCACCGGCCAGCTCGCCGTTTTGTTTTCCGACCGCACCCAGGTGCGCCTTGCCCGCAATACCTCGCTGCTGGTCAAGAACATGGCCCGCGATGGCGGCGACACCGATCTCGAACTGCAATCCGGCACCATCTGGGCACGCGCCGAGCGCGGCGGCTCGGGCGTCGCCGTCGATACGCCGGCCGCGACCGCCGCCATCCGCGGTACAGACTGGTCGCTGACCGTCGATGCCGGCGGCAAGACCTCGCTGATCGTGCTCGAAGGCGTGGTCGAACTGAAGAACGCGCAGGGCAGCGTCCAGGTACGCCAGGGCGAAGGCGCCGTCGCTTCCATCGGCCAGGCGCCGCAAAAGGTGGTCATCGTCACTCCCAAGGATCGCGAGCAGATGCTGTACTACCTACAGCTACGCGATTCCTTCACATTCATGCCCGCTTCCCCCTTGCCGGTGCGCAACATGTCGGCCGAGAAAAGCCGCATCGATGCGACGCCGGAAGCCAGCCGCAGCGCCGAGGACTGGCTGACGCTGGCCGAGGTGCAGATGACGCTGGGCGGCCGCCGTCCGGCCGAAGCCGCCTTGCAGGCCGCCGAGGCGCGCGGCCTCTCCGCCCGCCAGCAGGCGCGCGCCGATCTCATCCGCGCGCTGTTTGCCGGCGCCGAGCGCAATTATCCGCAAGCCGCGAAACTGTTCGGCCGCGCTTCCGGCCGGCTTGACCCGCAGCGCCAGGCGATTGCCGCCTATGGCGGTTATTACGCCCGCTCTCTGGCCGATCCGGATCGTGTTGAGCAACCGCCGAAAACCGCAGGCGGCCCCTATGCCGCGCTTGCCGAAGCCTGGACCGCCGGCTTCCTCAAGGACGTCAAGGCGGCGGTGGACGTGCTGAAGAAGGCCGAAGCCCGTTATCCCAACGACCCGACCCTGCCGGCGGCGCGGGCGCATTTCGCCATGCTGATCGACGATCGCGACCAGATGCGCGACGCCATCGACCGTTCGCTGGCCCTCGACCCCACCCATCCGCTAGCGCTGGAGGCACGCGCCTCCTACCGGTCCGACTACAAGGGCGATATCAAGGGCGCGATCGCCGACCTACGCGGTGCCCTTGCAGTCGCGCCGGGCTCGTCCACCGCGCTCAACAATCTCGGCCTCGCACTGATTGAGATCGGCGATACGCGCGGCGCCGAAGAGGCCCTGCAACAGGCCATCGACCTCGATCCGCAAGATCCGCTGTCGCATGTCAATCTGGCGATCCTCTATCTCGACCAAGGCCGCGTGAAGGAAGCCAAACGCGAGATCGATATCGCGCTGGCCGCCGATCCGAATTTCGAGATCGCCCGCGTCATCCGTGGCCGCTACTATATGCAGACCGGCGAGATGGACAAGGCGATGGAGGATCTGCTGGCCGGCTCGACCGCCAATCCCGGCTATTCGCAGGCCGAACTGATGCTCGCCGCCGTGCATTACGAGACCGGCAATCGCGATGCCGCCGCCCAGGCCATCGACAACGCCGATCGCCTCGACCCGAACGATCCGGCTATTTCCTCGATCCGCACCGCGATCGCCATCGACGACTACGACGCCGACGGTGCGATCCGCAATGCGCAGGACTACCTGAAACGGGCGCGAGCGCGCGGCGGCTATTACGGCGCTCTCAGCGCCAATCAGGACGCCGGCTCGACGCTGAACAACGCCTTCCGATTGCAGGGCCTCGATGCCTGGGGGCAATATTACGGCGATGTCGTTTTCAACCCGTTCACGGGCGCGAGTTATGTCGACCAGACCCTGCGCGGCAGCCCTGATCCCTTCGTCAACGCCTATAGTTACGGCGACAACACCGCCGCCTATTCGAACAACAGCTCCACCTTCTCTTCCTTCATGCAGGGGTTGCTGCTCGATCCGCACATGCTTTCCGGCCGTTCGCGCACGGCGAACCTCCTGCGCCGGCCCTTCGTCGAAGGCTCGGCCGGCATCACCTTCACCCGGCCGGACGATCCGGACGCCAAAACCGGCCGCCTGAAGGAAGTGGAGCTGCAGGGCTATAGCAACGAGCCGATTCCCTTCAGCTTCTATGCCCAGGGCCAGTTCGAAACCAAGCCCGATACCCGCGTTTTCAACGAGTTCGTCGGCGGCTTCATCAGCGATACCGAGTTGCGCAGCGGCACGGCCTATGTCACCGCCTCGCCCGGCGCCAACGACCATGTCGTCGGCTTCGTCTCGCGCGGAAAGTCCGACCAAGAGATAACCGTGCCGCTGATACTCGATTTCGGCGGCATTCCCGTCCTGATCGGTACGCAGAACAACTACAAGACCGAGGCGACCCAGGCGGGTTTTGCCTGGAGCCATTCCTTCGCTTATCGCAACAATCTGAATGCTGCTGTCTTTTACACCCAGCAGAAGCGTGACAGCCGCCAACTCGGAGTCATCAACGATTTCCTGGCGACCGAGGATTACGGATTGGACGAACAGCGTGGCATCATCGGCGCGCTCAATCACACCGTCGGGAATGACGAGCTCACCTGGCGTTACGGCATCGAAGGCGGAACCCTGCGCCTGCATAGTCAGGCGCTCGGCTTCCAGTATCCGCCGTTCACCGTGCCGATGAGTTCCACCTTCAACGAGGTCATCGACGACGTCACCGTCGGCCGCGCCTATGTCGATGCAATTTACGAGGCATCGCCCGACTTGAAATTCGAGGGCGCCCTGTTCGGTACCTATCTCAACGGCGATACCGTCGACGTGGCGCGGCTGGAGCCGCGCGTCGGCGTCGCCTGGTCACCGGCCGAAGGGCAATGGCTGCGGCTCGGCTATCTGCGGGAAAGCTCCGACCTCGGCCTGCCGACGCTGTCGCCCATCGGCCTGCTCGGCCTGCAATCCAACCAGCGACCGCTCGATACCGAGGGCTACAGCGACACCTTCGCCGCCCGGTGGGAGGCGGAATGGAACAACCGGCTGTTCACTGCCATCGATTTCCAGCATCAGAACCTGCATAGCCTGTCCATCGGCGTCCCCCTGACGGTCGATACCATCGATCTTACCAAGGGCCGTGTCGACCGCGTCAGCGCCACCGCCAACATCGCCCTCGGTCACGGCTTCGGTCTTTCGGCGACGGGCGTCTATGCGGATTCGGAAAACCTCGACCCAACGAGCGCCGGATATGGTCAAGGCCTGCCCTATGTGCCGAAAAAGGCGGCGCAGGTCGCCGTTACCTGGGTCAACGACCACAATGTCAAGACGACGCTCGCCGCCAACTATACCGGCAAGCGCCAGGGTGACGACAATGGCAACGCGCTGGATTCCTACTGGACTCTGGATGCGACGCTGCAATGGGAACCGTTCGACAAGCGGATCGCGGTCAATCTCGCCGCCTACAACATCCTCGACCAGCAATTCGAGGTCACGCCGCGCGTTCCCGGCTGGGGCCGCACCTATATGGGCTCCATCAAAGTGCGCTTCTGACCATGTGGCCGTTCGACAGCCAGGCGAGAAACGGTGCGCCGGGGCGGATACGGCATCGGCTGGGCGGGCTCGCCCTGCTGTTCATCGTCTCCATCGTGGCGGTCACGGCCCTGTCCTTCACCTCGCCCTGGCGGCTGGTCGAACTGCGCAGCTTCGATTACCTGACGACGATCGGCAGGCCGCCCTTGCCGAAAGACGGCCCGGTCATCGTCGCCATCGATGAGCCGTCGCTCTCGGAAATTCCGCACCAATGGCCCTGGCCGCGCGCGCTTCATGCCCGCCTGATCGAGAAACTGCGCGAAGCCGGCGCCAAAGCCATCGGCCTCGACATCATCTTCGCCGAACCCGCCGTCGATCCGCAAAACGACGATGCGCTCCAGGCGGCACTTGGACCGGATGTGGTTCTGGCCGGCGACGAGACGCTCATCAACACGCCACAGGCCGACCAGTTGATTCGCACCGAGCCGCTGCCGCGTTTCGTCGAAGCGGGCGCGCATGTCGGCATCGCCTCGGTCGGGCTCGATGGAGACGGCGTCTTGCGCGGCATGCCGGGCTATGAAGACAGCTTTGCCGCCGAGATCGCCCACGCTGCCGGCCAACCGGTGGTGAGGCATGAAGCGGGCGCCATGCTTCAGGCGTTCGGGCCCGCCCGCACCTATCCGACCGTTTCCTACTACCAGGCCCTCGATCCGCAGAATTTCCTGCCGGAAGGCTATTTCAAGGACCGCACGGTGCTGGTCGGGCTCAGCCTGCAGACTGCGCCGGATGTGCGCGCCAGCACGCCGGATACGTTTGCCACCCCCTATACCGTTCATACCAGCCGGCTCGTCGCCGGCGTCGAGGTGCAGGCGACGTTGCTCGACAATCTGACCCATGGGCTGGCGATCGCCGATACCGGCACGGCGTTGCGCCTGCTGCTGATCGTGCTCGGCGCGCTGGTCGGCGCCCTCACCGTCTATCGCGACACCAACTGGATAACGGCGTTGTGGGGCGTGGCCTCGGTCGGGGCCGCCCTTGGCCTTGCTTATATTTCCGTGCGTTACGGGCGCGTCTTCACCTCGCCTGTCGGGCCGGTCCTCTCCTATCTGACCGTCGTCATCGGCCAGTCCGGACTGGACTATGCCGCCGAGCGGCGTACGCGCCGGCAGGTGACCCGCGCCTTCGGGCAATATCTGTCACCTGCCATGGTCGAGCGCCTCGCCAACGACCCGTCGCAACTGAAACTCGGCGGCGAGACCCGCAATCTCTCCATCCTGTTCTGCGACGTGCGCGGTTTCACCACCATCGCCGAGCGGATGAAGAACGATCCGCAGCAGCTCACCACGCTGATCAACCGGCTGCTGACACCGCTTTCCGACGAGATCCTCGCCTGCGGCGGAACGATCGACAAATATATCGGCGATTGCGTGATGGCTTTCTGGAACGCGCCGCTCGACGATCCCCAGCATGCCGCCCATGCCGTCGAAGCGGCGCTCAGGATGCTGGAGGCGATGGACCGCTTCAATGCCGAACTTCAGACGGAGCTGGCGGCGCGCGGCGAGGAACCCTATGGTCTCAGAATCGGCGTCGGCATCAACACCGGCGATTGCGTCGTCGGCAATATGGGTTCGCTCAGCCGCTTCGATTATTCCGCGCTCGGCGATTCCGTCAATCTCGCATCGCGGTTGGAAGGCGAATCGAAATCTGTCGCCGTGCCGCTGCTGCTCGGCGAAGAAACGGCGCGACAGGCCGCCGACCGCTTCTGCATGATCGAGCTGGATCGCATCCAGGTGAAGGGCCGCTCGGTCGCCTCGCCCGTGTTCACGGCGCTGAAGGAGGCGCCGCCGCGCGAAATTCTGGCCGAACACCGACGCCTCCTCGACGCGAAATATGCCGGCGCCCTGACGGCTGACGATGCGATCTTCGATCGGCTGACAGCGGCGCTGCCGCAATTTGCCGCCTATTATGCCCTGATGCGCACCCGCCTCGCCGTTTCCGCCTGAATAAAAAAAGCCTCCCCGCCGCAGCGGAGAGGCCTTTGTCGTTTTGTCGCCGATCAGGCGGCGGCGGAGGCGGAACCGGCCAGCGGCACTTCCGAGATCGTCTTCAGAACCTGCGAAGCGATCTGGTAGGGGTCGCCCTGCGAGTTCGGGCGGCGGTCTTCGAGATAGCCGCGATAGCCGTTGTTGACGAAGGAATGCGGCACGCGGATCGAGGCGCCACGATCGGCCACACCGTAGGAGAACTTGTTCCAGGGGGCTGTCTCGTGCTTGCCGGTCAGGCGCAGATGGTTGTCCGGGCCATAGACGGCGATATGGGCGTCGAGGTTCTTCTCGAACTGCGCCATCAGGGCTTCGAAATAGGCCTTGCCGCCGGTCTCACGCATATACTTGGTCGAGAAGTTGCAATGCATGCCCGAGCCGTTCCAGTCGGTATCGCCGAGCGGCTTGCAGTGCCATTCGATGTCGATGCAGTATTTTTCGCAAAGACGCGTCAGCAGGTAGCGCGCGATCCAGATTTCATCGGCGGCCTTTTTGGAGCCCTTGCCGAAAATCTGGAACTCCCACTGGCCCTTGGCCACTTCGGCATTGATGCCTTCGTGGTTGATGCCGGCGGCGAGGCAGAGATCGAGATGCTCCTCGACGATCTGGCGGGCGATGTTGCCGACGTTCTTGTAGCCGACGCCGGTGTAATACGGGCCTTGCGGCGCCGGATAGCCCTGCTCGGGGAAGCCGAGCGGACGGCCGTTCTGGTAGAAGAAGTATTCCTGCTCGAAGCCGAACCAGGTGTCGGCATCGTCGAGCACGGTGGCGCGGCTGTTGGACGGATGCGGCGTCTTGCCGTCCGGCATCATCACTTCGCACATGACCAGGACGCCGTTCGTGCGGGCCGGATCGGGATAAAGCGCAACCGGCTTCAGCACGCAATCGGAGCTGCGGCCTTCGGCCTGATTGGTGGAAGAACCGTCAAATCCCCAGAGCGGCAACTGTTCGAGCGTCGGGAAGGCGTCGAATTCCTTGATCTGCGTCTTGCCACGAAGGTTCGGCACCGGGGTGTAACCATCGAGCCAGATGTACTCAAGTTTGAACTTGGTCATTGCGAATCTCTCACTCACGTCTGTTGCAAGGTCTGAACGATCCTGAAGCGGTCGCCGGGTGGCGGCCTTCCAGGGGAGGCTGCCAGTGGGAATGCATATCCCGTGCCAAGTTCGTGAGCGGACGCCGAAACCGTAATTTTTTGTCATTTTCCGGTGCCTGAACGGTCCGGGTGGAACAAAATGTCAAAACCGGCGTTTATTGTCTGCGCAAATGCACAAAAATTAGCCAACGCACCGACATAGTCAGCGAAACCACGCGTTTTCCTGCTTACAGGCCACGCAAATCATGATAATAATTAAGGCACAGAGCCTAAAAACTGTGCAAAATTTAATCGAGTGGAAGTCGTGCCTAAAGAGTAATCCGGAAAGGAAAAGACAATGGCAGCAGGCGTACATCCCGGTTCCGCAGAAATAGTCCCCTTTCCTGTCAAAAGCCGCCACCGAAACTTCGGGCAGCGCACGGAAGACATGCAGGCAAGCGTGGTTCAGTTTCCGGAACGCGTAATCTATGATGTCGTCGATACCTGCTGGTACCATGCCGACGCCATGGCCGAAGAGGACAAGTCGCGCAACTGAACTGCTGCGACATCTTCCGGCGACACGACCCATCCCCCGAAACACGAAGGGCGCTCCGATAACGTTCGGAACGCCCTCAATTTTTTCATCGATACGCGACTCAGGCCGCCAGAGCGTGGCTGCTCGACAGATGCGCGCGGATGGCGGCCTTGATCTCGTTGACGCCGGCATGAAGGCTGTTGTCGAGATCGATGACGTGGAATTTCACCGCGATAAAACGCAGCCGCCCCTCCTGGGGAACGGCAATCCCCACCGGGATGCCACCATATTCAATAACGTGCCTTTGCATGATCGTCGGCCCAGTTCGTTGGAAGGTCAGTGTCAGGCTTGCGTATGGCGTTCCCATACATTCGACATGTGACAGCATCACAACAAACGGCGAGGTTGAACGCCTGGCCATTCGCAAAGATGGATTCGGCAAGTTTGCTGGCGGTCATTTCATCGTCCTCGTCCGTTATTGTCTATTAAATAAATAGACTATTTTATCCTTGGCGACAAGATAAACGGCGGATCGGATAGAAAACGAAACCGGATTCACCCATTTCAGGGGCATCCGGCGCAAATTTCTTCTTCGAAATGCGAACGCGACGGACGGGATTTCGAACCCGCCGCCGCCGCGCAAACATCTCTTTCAGAAGCCGGCCGCGAAAGCCGCAACCGGCCAATCCTTCATTCGGCGGCGATGCGCATCGCCAGCGCCTGCCGGCAGGCGGCAATCGAGTCGGCTTCGATCGCGGCATAGTGGTCGAATTCGTTGAGGACAGTTGCGCCGAGATCGGCCTCGAAACGCTGCTGGTTGGGACTGGCGACGAAATCCTGCTGCGCGCCATCGCCGAGATTGGACTGGAAGATGCCGGCGGCGCTGACCGGCAAAAAATCCTCGTAGACGATCGGATCGAAGCAGACGAGGCCTTCGGCAATCCAGCTTTCGAGATCGCCGCTGGCGACGCCCTGTTGCTCGCGGCCCTTGGCGGTCAGCGCATAGGTGAAATAGCCGAGGCCGCCAGCGCGGATGCCGGCCCAATCATCCGGAAAGGAGGCGAAAGCTTCCGCCAAGGCCGCCTCATAGGCGCGGGCATTCGAACCATCGGCGGCGGGACGGACCAGCTTTCGCGATTCCGTCAGCAGTGTGTCGTAAAGCGCCCGGCCCTTCGGCGTCAGGGCGATACCGCGCTGCTCGATTTCGCCGAAACGGGCGGTGTGCGAACCCGTCTGCCAGTCGCCGTCAGAGGATTGGAAGGAAACGGCTTCTTCCAGCGCCTTGAACGAGGTCTGGCGCAGCAGGATCGGGCATTTGCGGGTCGGCGGTCCCTCGACCACGGCCTTGGGCGCGATACCGTAATCCGGCATACGCGCCTGCACGGCGTCGATATCGAGGGTGCGCGGCGTGAGATGGTTGATATGCGGCCCCTTGAAGGAGACGACATCGGCGATCAACCGGTGCGCATCGTGCAGGCGATGGTAGAGATCGGCGCTGACACTGGCGCGGTCATGCCAGCGGAAGGTTTCCAGAACCTCGGTAACGAAACGCTCGGCATCGGCGGCGGAGAGCCCGCCCTCGCGCTCGGCCTTTTCCGTCAGCTGAATGGCGCCGGCGGTAAAAATCTGGCGCTGTTCGAGGATGGCGCGGGCTTCCTCGCGCAAGGCTTCATCCGCGATCAGATCGAGGCGCAGCAGCGAGGTGAAAACGCGGAAAGGATTGCGGCTGAGCGCCTCTGCGCCGACCGGACGGAAGGCGGTCGAATGCACCGGCACGCCGGCGGTGGAGAGATCGTAATAACCGACCGGGAACATGCCCATGACGGCGAAGACGCGGCGCATCATCGCCAGTTCCTGCGGCAGGCCGAGGCGGATGGCGCCGTGGCGCTCTTCGGAAATGCGCGCCAGGGATTCGGTTTCCTCCAGCCGTTCCTTCAGATGCGCATCGGCGGCCAGCGTCTCGGCATTCACCGTCGCGACCAGTTCCATCAGCGTGCCATAGGCCGGCACTTCCTCGCGATACATGCGCGACATGGCCGCCGAAAGGGCGGAGCGGATTTCATCAGGAGAGAGGTGGGCGGACATGAGGGTTAAACCTTTTCTGCGCGTATTCCGGGGAGGTTCATTCGCTGCACGCAATATATTCGTTGCAGCCCGCAAAATCTCATGAGACTTTTCACTCACTTGATGCGGAACCGGAATGATATGAAGCGCAGCCTGATCCCCGACATCGCCATCCTGCAGGCCTTCGAAAGTGCGGCCCGTCATGGCAATTTCACCCGCGCGGCGGCCGAGCTCAGCCTGACGCAGAGCGCGATCAGCCGCCAGATCCGCGATCTCGAGGGACAGACCGGGCTCCTTCTTTTCGAGCGCATCCGCCAGCGCGTGGTGCTGACCGAGGCCGGCAAGAAGCTGCTGCCGGATGTGCGGCGGCTTCTGGCGCAATCGGAGGAATTGATGATCCGCGCCGTCGCCTCGGCCAATGCCGCCGCGTCGCTGACCATCGCCACGCTGCCGACCTTCGGGGCGCGCTGGCTGATGCCGCGCCTGCCGCGCTTCTTCGCCAGCCGCCCGTCGATCGCGCTTGCCATGGAATCCCGCTCCGAACCCTTCGATTTCGAGGCGGAGATTTTCGATCTCGCTTTCCATTACGGCCAGCCGAGCTGGGCGAAGGCGGAATGCACCTATCTATTCGGCGAGGAAGTCTTGCCCGTCGCCAGCCCCGCCCTGATCCGCCGCCTTGCCTTGCCTTCGGCCGCCGCGCTCGCGCAAGCGCCGCTCATCCACCTGACGACCCGGCCGCATCTGTGGACGCAATGGCTGGATCGGCACGGGCAGACGAGCGAGGGCAATTATCGCGGCAGCCGTTTCGACCAGTTCTCGATGATCATCGCCGCCGCCATCGCCGGCCTGGGTATCGCGCTGCTGCCGACCTATCTGATCGAGGAGGAAATCGAGACCGGCAGCCTGGCGCCGGTCTTTGACCTGCCGCTCAGCACCGAAAACGCCTATTACCTGGTGACACCGGAGGGCCGGCGCAGCAATGCGGCGGCGACCGGCTTTCGCGACTGGCTGATTGCCGATCTCACGCGCCAGACGGCGACGGCCCGCATCGATACTTGAGATTGCCCCGGATTCCTCGTATCCCGGAACACCGCAAGCCTTTGGAATGACGAACGTGGCCCCCAGCATCCGCACGATTGCCAAACTGGCCGGAACTTCGGTTTCGTCCGTCTCGCGCGTCATCAACAACAGCGGCTATGCCTCACCGGATTTGCGCGAGCGCGTCGAGGCGGCGATCCGCAGCCTGAATTTTACGCCCAGCAAGGGCGCGCGCATGCTGCGCGGCGAGCCGAGCCGGATGATCGGCCTGATCCTGCCCTCCATCGACGTGCCCTTCTTCGGCATCCTCGCCCATACCATCGAGCAGCACCTGTTCGAATGCGGCTTCCAGACGCTGATCTGCAGCACGGCGGAAAATGCCGATCATGAGGCGCGCTACATCGCCATGCTGCTGTCGCAGCGGGTCGACGGGGTGATCGTCGCAAGCGCCTTTTCCGATACCGGCCATTTCCGGGCGCTCGCCGATGCCGGCATTCCCATTATCGCCATCGACCGCGATCTCTCCGGCATTGCCGATGCCGCCGTCATGGCCGATCACGAGGAAGGCGGGCGGCTGATGGTGCGCCATCTTCTTAGCTTTGGGCACGAAAAGATCGGCGTCGTCGGCGCGCCGGGGCATAGCCAGCCGGTGCAATTGCGCCTTGCCGGCATCCGCGAGGAACTGGCGAAAACGGGACTGGAGCCACTGGCGGTATCGCTAAGCGGCGAGCACAGTTTTGCCGAGACCTATCGGCTGGCGCGCGGCCTGCTGGAGGCCCGGCCCGAGGTTACGGCGCTGATCGGCACCACCGATATCGCCGCCATCGCCTGCATCCATGCGGCGCATGATCTCGGCTTTACGGTGCCGGACGATTATTCGGTCATCGGCTTCGACGACCTGCCGGAAGCTATGTTCGTGCTGCCACGCCTGACCACCGTCGCCCAGCCGATCCGCGGCGTCGGCATCGCTGCAGCGGATACGCTGGCCAAGATGATCGCGGCGCGCGAAAGCGGAGCGCCGCCGGTGGCCGCAGACACGACCCGCATGCCAGTGGCGCTGGTGGCGCGCCAGTCGGTCGGGCCGGCACGGAGCGTTTAACCGAAGGCGTCGGCCAGCAGGGCATCCATCGTCGGAATACCATCCGTCGCGGTCGCGCCACCGAGGCAGCGGGCGGCGGCGGCATGAGCGACCGGGATGATGCGCTCGATTGCCCAACCCTCGTGCAGGCCATAGACGACAGCCGCGCAAAACGCATCGCCCGCCCCGACCGGGCTGACGATGGATGCCGGATCGATCGGCCGCGACGGCATGACGACCGTTTCCCGCCCCGGCGAAAACCAGAAACAGGCTTCCGGCGCATGGATCACCACGCCCTTCGAAACACCTGCTTCGAGCAGGCGCGCGCCGGCCCGGCGGACGGCTTCGTCCAGCAATTTGCCCTCCGCATCGCGCGGCCTGATGCCCGTGGCGCTGCCGGCCTCCATCTCGTTAATGACGATGTAATCGCAGAACGGCAGCGACGCGCCAACCTGCGCCGAAAAGCCGGCATCCTCGCTAGAAACGAAATCGACGCAGGTGACGAGCCCCGCCTTCTGCGCCGCCTCCAGCAGGCGCGAGGCGCCGGAACGTCCCTCGGCATCCAAGCGGTCGAGGCCCGGCAGCAGCATCAGATAGCCGAGATAGAACAGGCGGTAGCCTTGCTCGGCATAGGCCTGCGGCGAAATGATCCCCGCCTCCAGCTTGTCATTGGCGCCACCGTGATAGAAGAAGGTGCGGCTCTGGCCGGGTACGGTCATGACATGGGTATGGGCAGTTGCTTGGCCCCCCAGCGCCACCAGCCCTTCCGCGCCGATGCCGGCCTGCAACAGGCGTTGGCGCACGAAATCGCCATCCGCATCCGCCCCGACGCAGCCGGCAGCGGCAAGCCGCCCCGGAAAACCCATCGAGGCGAGATCGGTTGCGACGTTGATCGCCCCGCCGCCGACGCCGATATCCTGATGGCGGATGAAGGTCAGGTTGCCCTGCTCCGGCCAATAGGACAGGCTGTGAATACGGTCGACGATGAAATTTCCGGCGCAGACGACGCCTCCCCTGCGCTCGTCCGCCCTTGCCTCCTCCCGCTCGGCCATCAGGGCGCTCCTTCGTTCCAGAGACGCCGCAGCGGCGGCGCGTCCTCTTCGATCTGCGCAAAGCGGCCGACCGGATCGAGGAAGAAATTGTCGTTGCGGTCGTCATTGACCTGGCTGACCTCGCCGACCAGCACGGCCCCGCCGCCCTTGCGGCCATAAAAGCGGTGGTAAAGCCCGGTGCGGATGGTCACGCTTTCGCCGGGTCGCAGCACCAGCGGCTCCCAGGGGTGCAGCCGGCGCGGCAGGCCATCGACCGGCACCTCGATATCCGCGCTAGTCGGCATGCCGTTTTCATCGCTGGCGCAGAATTCGATGACGAGATCGCCGCCGGCGCGGTTGATGATGTCCTCCATCTTCGCCGCATGGCGATGGGTGGGCGTCAACTGCCCTTCGCCGACCACCAGCAGCTTTTCCGCATAGGTCCGCTCGCCCGCAACGCCGACAAGACCGTTGCGCAGGCAGAACAGCACCAGCCCGCATTGTTCGAACTGGCCGGAGCCGAAATCGGTGACATCCCAGCCGAGCTGGCGCGCGGCCAGCCAGGCGGCGACCTCAGGATTTTCGGCCAGTTCCGCCGCCATCCAGCCCTCCCAGGCCGGCAGCGACCAGCCATGGCACCGGAGCATGTCCAGCGCATGGCCGATGGCGCGGTTGATCTCGGAGCGTTTCATCAAACGGCCCCGCCGGCATAATCGACAGTGACGACCCGGTTTTCGCGGCCGGATTGCAATGCTGCCGTCAAGACGGCGTGATGCGCCGCAGCCTCCTCGGGCGTGGCGCAATGGAAGCCATTGGCATTGCCGCCGGCGAGTTCGTCAAGATAGGCGGCCCACATCTGCTGGATGGCATCGGCAAAGCCGAATTCGAAGATTTTTCCGGTGATCGCCGGGAACAGCGAGCCATAGCCCAGATCCTCCGTCTGCCAGGCCTGTATGCCGCCGGTATAATCCATCCATTGCCATTGGCGCGGCGATTTGGTGGTGAAAAAGGCGCTCTTCTGCATGCCGAGAATGCGCAGATACCAGGTGTTGGATTCGCCGGGCGCAATGCGCCAGGTTTTCAGCACCATCGGGAAATCCTGTCCCCCGGCGCTGACGCGACTGCTGATCGTGGCATTGTCCCAGGTGGTGCAGGGCGCCATGCCGCCCTTGCCGTCGGGACGCTCGGGGACGCGCTTGACGAGTTGCGCGTGCAGGCTCTGGGGCCGCCAGCCGAGGCGCAGCGGCACATGCAGCACATGCATGCCGAGATCGCCCATGCAGCCATAGGCGCCGTTGATCGGCTCCATGCGCTTCCAGTTGATCGGCTTGTTGCGGTCGAGATCAGAGGAATGCAGGAAACCGGCCTCGACTTCGATGATCTCGCCCATCTCGCCGCTGCGGGCGAGATCGAAGACTTTTTGCGCGCCAGGGAAATAGGGAATTTCCGAGGAGCAGCGCACCACCAGATGCGGATGATCGGCGAGAACAGCGGAAATCTCGCGGTTCTGCGCCAGATCCATGCCAAAAGGCTTTTCGCCGAACAGGTGTTTGCCGGCCTTGAGGATCGCCGTGTAGAATTCCGCATGCAGCACATGCGGAACGGCGCAATAGATCGCATCCACATCCGGGTTGGCGAGCAATTCCCTGTAATCCGTCGTCGCCTGGGCAACGCTTGGCACATGGGTGCGGAACCAGTCCATCAGCGCCGGATTGGTGTCGCAGACAGCGACGATCTCCGGCCTTGCCCTGGTGTCCGACAGATGCAGCCAGCGCGCCGCCGCACTGGCGAACTCCCGCCCCATCAAGCCGCAGCCGATGACGCCGAAACGGAAAACTTTTGTCATTGCTCGCTCCTCCCAGCGCATTGGATCAGGCCAAATACTTTGCAGCAGCCTCGGCCGACGCGCCCTCATGGACGATCGCCATCAGCGCCCGGGTCATGCCGCCGGGATTGGCGTGCTGGACGACATTGCGGCCATAGACGATGCCGCGCGCGCCCTGCTCCATCAACGTCTTGGTGCGCGCGAGGATTTCCGCATCCGAAACGCGGCCGCCGCCGCGCACCAGAACCGGGATCGTCTGGGCGATCTCGATGACGCGGTGATATTCGGAGACATCATCGCAAGGATCGGCCTTGATGATATCGGCGCCGAGTTCGACCGCCTGACGGACCAGCGGCAGGATCTTGTCGATATTGCCGTCGACCATATAGGCGCCTTGCGAATTGTCCTGCATCACCAGCGGCTCGACCATCAGCGGCATGCCGTAGATTTCGCATTCGCGCTTCAGGCTGTTCACATTGCGCACGCAGGCGCGATAGACTTCCGGCTGGTTCGGCAACATGAGCAGGTTGACGACGACACAGGCCGCATCCAGCACCACGCCCTGTTCGACGGCGCGGTCGATGACCTCCGAAAACAGCGAAGACGGCAGCGGGTTGCCATAGACATTGGCGATATCGGTGCGCAGCACCAGCGCCGGGCGGTTCTTGCCCTTGATCGATTGCAGGATCGGCGCGGTGCCCGGCGGAAGCTGGATGGCATCCGGCGCGGCATCGGCAATCACCTGGATCGCTTTCGTCATGTTCTCGATGCCGGGAATGAAGGTCTTTTCGTTGAACATGCCGTGATCGATGGCGACGTCGAAGCAATTGCCCGAGGTGCCGAACAGGCGATTGATGCGTGCGGATTTCATGGAAGCTCCTCCGATGTGGTAACGTTTCCATATCTGATACCGGCAAACACCTGCTGTCAAGCGAAGCGGCAACGTTTCCATGTGCTGCGGCGCGGCGTTTCCCGCTGGACGGCTCCGATATCAGCGCCTAAGGCTTTCGGATATCGGAATGGCAGGCATGGGGGAGACAATGACCGGCATCGAAATTTTGAAAGCAAGCGATCGCAAGCCGATGCCGTGGAAGAACGGCGGCGGGGAAACCATCGAGATCGCCGTCCATCCGGCCGACGCCTCGCTCGAAACCTTCGACTGGCGGCTCAGCATCGCCACCGTCGCGGTCGACGGTCCCTTCTCCACCTTCGCAGGCATCGACCGCACCATCGCCGTACTGACCGGCGACGGCATGGACATGCGCATCGACGGCGAGCCGCAACGGCTGACGCCGGAGACGGCGCCCTTCCCCTTCCAGGGAGACAGCAAGACGGAAGCCTGGCTGATCGGCGGCCCGGTGCGCGACCTCAACATCATGAGCCGGCGGACGACGCTGCGGCACCGGATGGAGCGCCTCGATATCACCGCGCCGACCCGCATCGAGACCGAGGGCGGCGAATGCCTGGTGCTTGCCGTCGATGCCTGCCGGGTCGGGGATGTGGTGCTGGATGTCTATGATGTCGCGCGCCTCGCGCCGACTTCCATGCCCGTGACCGTCGAGCCGCAGGGGCGCACGCGGATATTCGTCATCCGCCTCTTCGCCGCCTGATCAGAGGGCCGTCTCGTCCTCACCCTCATCGTCGGTCCAATCGGCGATGTCGGCTGCGGCGCAATCTTCCGGAGAAGCCTCAAGACCCATGTCCAGCCAATAGGTTACGGCCATTTCTTCAGCATAATAACGAACGGGCGTACCGTCATCGAAATGCGCGAAGCCCGCATGCTCGATCATGTAGGCGACGAAACGCCGAATGAATTCGTCTTCGGTCACGACTTAAGGTTCCGCATGAAGGCTATGGGAAAATTCCATATAATCCAACAAGCTAAAGGCAATTGTTAAACAAGAGATTCAGCCTTGATCCTCAATTTTTGGATCAAGTGTGGAAAACTCTCTTAACTTATTGTTAATTATGATGTTTAAGTAAACCGAGCTGAGGTTTCCGTCACGGTACGCTGCATACCGTAGTCACGCTGGAAGGCCGTTTCGATATCTGCCGGGCGGGCGCGTGTCGCGGGCATGCGGGAGATTTCCGCAAAATCGGGATGATCGACAATCGGCGGCGGTGGGGTATCGCGACGCGAGGCGGAAAAAAATCCGAACATGATGCCTTCCTCCAGTTGGTCCCAAAACGGCGAAGTTACGATTATCGTTCCTCAGTATGCGGCGGAAATGAAGATTTTGTTAAACATAAATCTTAACCCCGCTTTCAGCAATGAGACCACGTCCAGACCTCTTGCCGAAAACCGACAAATCATCCCATTGTGCCCGCACCTTCCCTCCCGGGGAGAACCGAACCGAGGATACTCGCCTTGCGTTTAGCACTCTATTTTACACCGCCGGCCGATGACGGCCTGACCTGCGCCGCCGGACAATGGCTTCTTCGCGACCCGTTCGCCGACAAAACCCTGCCGCCGGCGGAAACCGATGGTCTCTCCGCCGCCGAACATGCCGCCGCCATCGCCGATCCGCAGCGCTACGGGTTCCACGCCACGCTGAAGGCGCCGTTCGAGCTGGCCGCGAGCGCTAGTCCCGAGTTACTGATTGCAGAGGCCGAGCGTTTCGCCGCCGGCTATCCGCGTTTCGAAATCCCCCGGCTTGTTCTCGGCCAGCTTGGGCCCTTCTTCGCGCTGGTTCCGGATGCGCCGCATCCGCCGTTGCAGAATTTCGCGGCCGAGGTCGTCACCCGCTTCGAGCCGTTCCGCGCACCCTTGAGCGAAAGCGACATCAGCAGGCGCAAGCCGGAGCAACTGCCGCCTGCCCAGCGCGAGCATCTGCTGCGCTGGGGCTATCCTTATGTCTTCGAGGAATTCCGCTTTCACATGACCCTCACCGGGCCGATCGAGGAAAGCCGTCGCGCCGTGATGCACCGCCTTCTTGAAGCCCGATTCATGGATTTCCTGAACCGGCCGCTGGCGATTTCGCATCTGGCGGTTTTCGTCGAGGAAGAACGCGGCGCGCCGTTCACGGTGCGCGCGCTCTTCCCCCTTAAGGAGAACGATCCGAGATGAGCGCCGAACAGGTCTTCACCAATGCCCAGCTCGTGCTGGAGAACGAGATCGTTTCCGGCTCGCTCGTGGTGCGCGATGGCTTGATCGCGGCCATCGACAGCGGCAGCAGTCGCCATGGCGAGGATCTCGAGGGCGATTTCCTGATTCCCGGCCTTGTGGAGCTGCACACCGATCATCTCGAGGCGCATTATTCGCCGCGCCCCGGCGTGCGCTGGAACCTGACGGCGGCGATCCAGTCCTACGACGCCCAGATCGTCACCTCGGGTATCACCACCGTCTTTGACTGTCTGCGGCTCGGCTCCACCGAGGATGCCGGCTTTCCGCGCGGGGAAATGCGCGAGATGGCCGATGCCATCGAGAAGGCCGGCGCGAAACATCGCCTGCGCGCCGAGCACTATATCCACCTGCGCTGCGAGGTGCCGACTGCCGATGTCGTCGCCCAGTTCGAGGATTTTGTCGAGGATCCGCAGGTGCGCCTGGTTTCGCTGATGGATCATTCGCCGGGCCAGCGGCAATTCCAGACGATGGACCAGTATATTCTCTACTACAAGATCAAGCGCGGCCTCAGCGACGAGGCTTTCGATGCCTTCGTCGCCGCACGCAAGCAGGATTCCGATCTCTATTCGGCCATGCACCGGCAGGCGATCGCCGATCTCTGCGCCGAACGCGGCATCGCCGTCGCCAGCCATGACGACGCAACGCAGGCGCATGTCGAGGAAGCGATCGCGCAGAAGGTGCGGCTCGCGGAATTCCCGACCAGCATCGAGGCGGCTCGCGCCTCGCATGAAGCCGGCATGAGCGTGCTGATGGGCGCGCCGAACGTGGTGCGCGGCAAATCCCATTCCGGCAATATCGCGGCCAGGGATCTGGCGGCGCTCGGGCTGCTCGATGTGCTCTCCTCGGACTATATCCCCTTCAGCCTGCTCGTCGCGCCCTTCATCCTCGCCGACGAGATCGACGGGATTGCGTTGCCGGAGGCGCTGCGCATGATCACCGCCAATCCAGCCCGCGCCGTGGGGCTCACTGATCGCGGCCGGCTGGCGCAAGGCTTGCGCGGCGATATGGTACGGGTGAAACGGGACGATGGCGTCCCGATCGTACGCGCCGTCTGGCGCGAGGGGCGGCGCGTGGCGTGATGGAACCGCAGCCTCGAGCCTCCGCTGGCTGCATGGTCGTCGTCGTCGGCCCGAGCGGCGCCGGCAAGGATACGCTGATGGCCGCCGCCGCCCAGCGTTTCGCCGGCGATCCCCGCTTGCATGTCGTTCGCCGCGTCATCACTCGCCCCTCGGATGCCGGCGGCGAGGATTTTGAAGGCGTCGATGTCACGGAATTCGAAAGACGGCGGGCATCGGGCGATTTCGCCGTACATTGGCAGGCGCATGGCCTGAATTACGCTATTCCCCGCAATGCCTGCAAGCGCGTCGAAGCTGGCCAGATCGTCGTCGCCAATGGCTCGCGCTCGGCGCTGAAACACTTCCAGAAGGCTTTTTCGCATCTGGTCGTCTTGAATATCGTCGCTTCGAAGGCGGTACTGGCCGAGCGACTGTTCGCGCGCGGCCGGGAAAGCCTCGACGATATCGAGCAACGGCTGCAGCGGGGCGATCTTGGCGTCAAAGGCGATTTCGAGGTGGTGACCATCGACAATAGCGGGCCGCTCGACCGCTCCGTCGCCGACATGACGGCGCTGATCGGCGACCTTCTGGCGCGCTTGCCGAAACCGGGGCCGATGGCGTAAACCGGTAGCCGCCGGATTGCCGGCTTCAAAACCATTCGAACAGGCTTCATCCATGCCCGTGCTTCTTTCCCGCCGTCTTCTGCTCCAGTCCTCCGCCGCATTTGCGACGCTCGCGACCCTCGGCTTTCGCGCACAGGCGCAAGGCACCGGCGGGCGGCTGATCGTCGCCGCCGATTCCGAGCCGAAGAACCTGAACCCGGCCATCGTTGCCTCCAACGGCGTGTTCTTCATCGCCAGCAAGGTGATCGAACCGCTGGCCGAAGCCTCCTTCACCGGCGAGGACCGGCTGGAGCCGCGCCTTGCCACCGGCTGGAAAGGATCGGCGGATGGACTGTCGGCGACCTTCACCCTGCGCGAAGGCGTCAAGTGGCACGACGGCAAGCCCTTCACGTCCGCCGACGTCGCCTTCTCGGCGATGAACATCTGGAAGCCGTTGCAAAATCTTGGTCGCATCGTCTTCGCCAATCTTTCCAACGTCGAGACGCCGGACGAGAAGACGGCGATCTTCCGCTTCTCGAAACCGACGCCGTTTCAGCTCATTCGCAACGCCCTGCCGGTGGTCACCAGCGTTGTGCCGAAACATCTCTACGAAGGCACCGATATCGCCGCCAACCCGGCCAACAATACGCTTATCGGCACCGGCCCATTCAAGTTCGCCGAATACAAGCCCGGCGAATACTACCGGCTGGAGCGCAATGCCGATTACTGGAGCGAGGACCAGCCGAAGCTCGATGAGATCGTCTACCGCGTGCTGCCGGATCGCGCCGGCGCCGGCACGGCGCTGGAGGCGGAAGAAATCCATCTGGCGGCATTTTCGGCCGTGCCACTCACCGATCTCGCCCGCATCGGCAAGGAGCCGGGCATCCAGATCATTTCCGCCGGCTACGAGGCGCTGACCTACCAGCTCGTGGTCGAGATCAATCATCGCCGCAAGGAACTAGCCGATCTCAGGGTGCGCCAGGCCATCGCACATGCCATCGACAAGGATTTCGTCGTTCGCACCATCTTCCTCGGCTTTGCCGAGCCGTCGACCGGACCGGTTCCGCACAACTCGACGGAATTCTATTTCTCGGATGTGCCAGACTATGAATTCGACGTCGACAAGGCCAACGCGTTGCTGGACGAGGCCGGCTACACGCGCGGCAGCAACGGCACCCGCTTCTCGCTGAAACTGCTGGCCGCGCCCTATTTCAACGAGACTCGCCAGTTCGGCGATTACCTGCGTCAGGCGCTGGCCGCCATCGGCATCGATGCCGAGCTTGCCAACAACGATTCGGCCGCCCACCAGAAGGCCGTCTATACCGACCATGCCTTCGATCTCGCCGTCGCCCCGCCGGTGTTCCGCGGCGACCCGGCGATTTCAACCACCATCCTCGTGCAATCCGGCATCCCGGCCGGCGTGCCCTTCTCCAATCAGGGCGGCTATGCCAATCCCGAACTCGACGCGATTATCACCAAGGCTTCGGAAACCGTGGATGGAAAAGCCCGCATCGACCTCTATAATGATTTCCAGCGCCTGGTGGCCGAAGACCTGCCGCTGATCAACGTCGCCGAATGGGGCTTTATCACCGTGGCGCGCGATACGGTGCTGAATGTCGGCGACAATCCGCGTTGGGCGGTGTCCAACTGGGCGGATACCGCTTTGAAAGGGTGAGTTACGGGTGGTTCTTGACCCGTTTGTTCAGGAGTAGGCCGGACGTGAAGCGGGCGATCGTCTTGTTGCGGCGCCGATTGATCGGCAGCATTCCCGTGCTGCTGATCGTCGTTGTCCTGACCTTCCTGCTGCTGGAAGCTGCGTCGGGCGATGCCGTCGATGCCTATCTCGTTTCCATGGGCGGCGGCGATGCCGCACTGGTCGAAACGCTGCGGCAATCCTATGGCCTCGACCAGTCCGTTTGGGCGCGGCTGCTGCTCTACCTGCAAGCCTTGGCGCATCTCGATCTCGGCTGGTCGGTCGCCTTCAACCGGCCGGTGCTGGCGCTGATTTGCGAGCGCCTGCCGAACACGCTGCTGCTAATGGGTACGTCGACGGCGCTGTCCTTCTGTCTTGGCAGCCTGCTTGGCATCGCGGCGGGCGCGAAACCCGGTTCGCCGCGCGACCGGCTGCTCTCGGCGGGCTCGCTGGTGCTGTATGCCGTGCCGGGCTTCTGGCTCGGGCTGGTGCTGGTCATCGTCTTCTCGGTCTGGCTGCGCTGGTTGCCGACCAGCGGGCTGGAGACCATCGCGTCCGGCAAGCATGGATGGGACCGGGCGCTCGATATTGCCCGCCATCTCTTCCTGCCGGTCAGCGCGCTCGGCGTCATCTATCTGGCGCTGTTCCTGCGCGTCATGCGCGCCGGCATGGCCGATGTCTGGCGGCAGGATTATATCCTCTTCGCCAAGGCGCGCGGGCTGCCGCGACGGCGCATCCTGTTTCGCCATGTGGCGCGCAATGCGCTGCTGCCGCTGGTGACGGTGCTCGGGCTGCAATCGGCGGCGATGATCGGCGGCAGTGTCGTCATCGAAAGCGTCTTCGCTATTCCCGGTTTCGGGCGGCTGGCGCAGGAGGCGGTGAGCGGGCGCGATGCGCCGCTGCTGATGGGCATCATCCTCGTCAGCGCCGTCATGGTCATTCTCGTCAATGTCGCCGTCGATCTCCTCTATGCCGCCCTCGATCCGCGCGTCGGGGCCTCGGAGGCGGCATCGTGAGCCTGTTTGCGCGGCTGGCCGCCGCTCCCGGCGGCCGGGCCGGCCTGACGATCCTCGGCCTGATGGCTTTTATCGCCTTTGCCGCACCGGCGCTGTTTCCGGGCGATCCTTTGCGCATCGCCGGCCCGGCTTTGCTGCCGCCCTTCTCTTCCTCCGAGTTTCCGCTGGGAACCGATAGGCTCGGCCGCGATGTGCTCGCCTGCCTCGTCCATGGCGCGCAGATCTCGCTGCTGGTCGGCCTCGCAGCGGCGGCCGCAGCGATCTTCGTCGGCATGGTTGTCGGGGCGCTGGCGGGCTTTGCCGGCGGGCTGGTTGAAGAAGCGTTGATGCGGGTGGTCGAGACATTCCAGATCGTGCCCGGCTTCCTGATGGCGCTTGCCTTCGCCAGCGTCCTCGGTGCCTCGCTGCCGATCATCATCCTCGCCATCGCGCTTGCCGCCTGGGCAGAGCCGGCACGGCTGACGCGGGCGCAAGTGCTGGCGATCCGCGAGCAGGATTACATCGCGGCGGCGCGGGCGCTCGGAATGCATCCGCTGGAAATCGCCTTCAAGGAGATCCTGCCGAATGCGCTCGCCCCGGTGCTGGCGCTGTCCTCGGTCATCGTCGCAGGCGCGATCCTGACGGAGGCGGCGCTGTCCTTCCTCGGGCTCGGCGATCCGAATGTCGTCACCTGGGGCTCGATGATTGCGGAGGGACGCAATGTCATCCGCTCCGCTCCTTTCCTGTCGATCCTGCCGGGGCTGGCGCTGGTGGTCACCGTCCTCGGCGTCTACCTATTCAGCGAAGGCCTTGCCGATACCCTGCGGCAGAACGGCGAGGAGCGGCCATGACCGCGCCGCTCGCCGCCATCCGCAACCTCTCGCTGCGCTACGGCGACAACCCGCCGGCGCTGCGCGATCTGAGTTTCGACATTCTCACCGGCGAAAGGCTGGCGATCATCGGCGAAAGCGGCTCGGGCAAAAGCAGCTTCGCCCGCGCCCTGGCCGGCCTGGTGCCGGAAACGGCGCGCCTCAACGGCGAAATCCAGTGGCCGGGCCTCGGCCACGCGCCCCTGCCCGGCCGCGATCTCGGCATGGTCTTGCAAGACCCCTCGACCAGCCTCGATCCGGTGCTGACCATCGGCGAGCAGGTGGCGGAAAGCGCGCGCGCCCATCTGCGCCTGTCGCGCGGCAAAGCCCTGGCGCTCGCCGAAAATCTTCTGACCCGCGTGCGTTTGCCCGAGCCGCATCGGCTGATGCAGGCCTATCCGCACCAACTTTCCGGCGGCCAGCGGCAGCGGGTGGCGATTGCCGCCACCCTTGCCTCGCGCCCGCGCATCCTCATTGCCGATGAAATCACCAGCGCCCTCGATATGGTAACGCAGGCGGAAATCGTCGCGCTGCTTGCCGATCTTGCCCGCGACGGGGCGATGACGCTGGTGTTCATCACCCATGACATCGCGCTCGCCTCCGGTCTCTGCCAGCGCGTCGCTGTCTTTCATGAGGGACGGCTGGTGGAAATCGGGCCGATGCGCGAGGTGCTGGCGCGGCCGGGCGATTCCTATACCGCGACGCTGATCGCAGACCATATCAGCCTCACCGGACCGCGCTTGATCGGAGAGCGGCGATGAGCGAACCCCTGCTTGCCGTTTCCGGCCTGACCAAAACCTTCCGCAACGGCGGCCGGCATGTGCTGGCCGTCGACGATATCGGCTTCGAACTGCCCGCCGGCCAGACGCTCGGCATCGTCGGCGCTTCCGGCAGTGGCAAGTCGACGCTGGCGCGGCTGCTGATGCGGCTGATCCCGGCCGATTCAGGAAGCATCCGCTTTCATGGGCAGGATTGGCTGGCGCTGTCAGGGGCGCGGCTGCGGCGCGCGCGGGCGGACATTCAGATGGTGTTTCAGGATCCGTTGAGCGCCTTCAATCCGCGCGCCACGGTGGAAAGCGTCCTGAACGATCCCTTGCGCATCCATGAGATCGTCGGCAAGGCGGAGCGCCCGGCGCGGATCGGGGAATTGCTGGACAAGGTGGGGCTGGCGATGTCGCTGCGCGGTCGTTCAGTGCTGGCGCTTTCCGGCGGTCAGCGGCAGCGGCTGGCCTTGGCGCGGGCGCTCGCGACGCGGCCGAAGCTGCTGATCCTCGACGAGGCCGTTTCGGCGCTCGACCTTTCCATCCGCCGGCAGATTCTGGAATTACTGGTGGCGCTGCAACGCGAGGATGGCGTGAGCTACCTCTTCATCGGCCACGATCTGGCCGTGGTGCGCGCCATCGCGCATCGCGTGACGGTGATGGAGGCAGGGCGCATCGTCGAAAGCGGCGAGACGGAAGGCATTATCGCCCGACCGCAAACTTCGGTGACGAAAGCGCTGATCGCCGCCGTCCCGCAATTGATCACCGGGACGGAAAGCCGCCCCGGCTGACTGCTTTATGCCGGCAGGGGCGCCGGTTCTACCGGCTTCGAGTCAATCAGCAGCGATACCAGTGCGGCGAGGATGCCGGTGGTTCCGGCGATCAGGAAGGCCAGTTCATAGGTGCCCTGGAATTCGCGCATGTAACCGCCGAAGAAGGCGGCGCAGGCCGCACCCAACTGATGGCCGGCGACCACCCAGCCGAAGACCAGCGGACCGCTGCGATCCCCGAACGCCTCGTTGCTGAGACGCAAGGTCGGCGGCACGGTGGCGATCCAGTCGAGGCCATAGAGCACGGCAAAAATCGTCAGGCTGGCGACGGAAAAGCCGGAATAGGGTAGATACATCAACGACAGGCCGCGCACGCCATAATAGACGAACAGCAGCTTGCGCGGATCGAAACGGTCGGTCAGCCAGCCGGAGAGCGTCGTCCCGATCAGGTCGAAAACGCCCATCAGTGCCAGCAGACCGGCCGCCTGCACTTCCGGAATGCCCATGTCGCCGCAAAAGGCGATCAGATGCGTGCCGACCAGCCCGTTTGTGGTGAAGCCGCAGACGAAGAAGGTCAGGAACAGATACCAGAAGACACGGGTGCGGGCGGCGCGACCGAGCGTCGAGAAGGTGTTGATCAGGAAATTGCCGGTCGCCATGGCCACGGGCGGCTCGTCGGCTTCCGCGCCGTAACGCCTGAGGCCGATGGAGGCTGGGCGCTCCGGCACCAGCAGGAACACCAGCGGCAACAGCGCCGCCGTGGCGATCGACACGGCAATCGCCACCGGCTTCCAGCCGCCGGATTGCGCCAGCATGGCGAGGAACGGCAGGAAGACCAGCAGGCCGGTGGCGCTGCTGGCCGACATCAGGCCCATGACAAGGCCACGATTGGTCTTGAACCAGCGATTGGTGACCGTCGCGCCGAGCACCGTGGCGACCGCCCCGGTGCCGACGCCGGACATGACGCCCCAGGTGGCGATAAGATGCCATGGCTGGCTCATCAGCAGGCTGAGCGCGGTGGAGGCCGACATCAGCGCCAGCGCCCCGAGAATAGTCTTGCGCAGGCCGAAACGCTCCATGAAAGCGGCGGCGAAGGGGCCGGCGAGACCATAGAGGAAAATGCCGATGGCGGTGGCGAACGAAATCGTATCCCGCCGCCAGCCGAACGCCTCTTCCAAGGGCACCATCATCACCGAGGGCGCCGAGCGCAGGCCCGAGGAGATGAGAAGCGCCAGAAAAATGACCCCGACGACGACGAAGGCGTAACGCTGGCCGAATGGCCGTGTGTTTGCTATTGTCATGTGACCAACCGGTACGTATCTTTTGAGCATTTCCAGGAAAAGTGGATACCGGTTTTCCTGGAAATGCGGCGAACAAAATTATGATAAATGAGTACGTACCGGTCAGTAACATGTCAACAGGAATTCGATGCGAAGCGTAAAATCCGATCTCCCGGTCGAGCTTCCCGAACCGGAGGCAAAGCCACCGCGCGCGGTCGACCGCATTCTCGGCACGGCGCGCGCCCTGTTCTACAGGCACGGCATCCGCGCCATCGGCGTCGATGAGATCGTCCGCCAGGCGGGTGTGACCAAGCCAAGCCTTTATCGCAGCTTTTCCTCCAAGGACGAGTTGGCCGCGACCTATCTGCGCAATTACGAGAAGGAATTCTGGGCGCGCATCGAGCAGACCGAGGCCGATCATCCCGGCGATGCGCGAGCGCAGATCATCGCCTATTTCACCGGCCTCGGTGAACGCTCGCAAAACTCGATGCATCGCGGCTGCGGTCTCTCGAATGCCGCGGTCGAATATCCGGAGCGCGACCACCCCGCCCGACTGGTGAGCGAGCAACACAAACGCGCCTTCCGCCGCTGGTTGCACGCCAAGGCGGCGGAGATGGGCGCGGAAAACTCCGACAGCCTCGGCGACGGGCTGCTGCTGCTGTTCGAGGGCGCGCATCTCTCCGGCCAGCTTTTTTCCGGCGACGGCCCCTCCGCCGCGCTGGCGGATACCGTGCAGCGACTGGTCGAATCGCATCGCCCGAAGGGTTGAGGAGGCCGGGCGATGCCGGCCCGCCCCGATCAATAACCAATGGCCGCCCCCGCCGTGGCGCGGCTGTCGATGGCGCCGTAGTAGTGGGCGCCGCCACCGGCTTCGATCTGCCTCAAATTCTTGCCGCCGACGAGGATGCCTGCGGCTTCGCCCCAGATTGTCCAATCGGGATCGATGCCGACGGTGTAGCCCATGCCGGCCAGCAGTTTCAGCGTATCGGGCGAGAGCGCATGCGGCTCCATCAACACGCGGTCGGGCAGCCATTGATGGTGGATACGCGGCGCGTCGATGGCTTCCTGCAGGTCCATGCCGTGATCGATGACGTTCATGATCGCTTCGAGCGTGATGGTGATGATGCGCGAGCCGCCGGGGCTGCCGATCACCATGAACGGCTTGCCGTCCTTGGAAACGATAGTCGGGCTCATCGAGGAAAGCGGCGATTTGCGCGGCTCGATGGCATTGGCCTCGCCCTGCACCAGCCCATAGAGATTGGCGACGCCCGGCTTGATGGTGAAATCGTCCATCTCGTTGTTGAGCAGGATGCCGGTGCCCTCCGCCACCTTTCCGGTGCCGAAGGAGCCGTTCAGCGTATAGGTGACGGCGACCGCATTGCCGTCCTTGTCGATGATCGAATAATGCGTCGTCTCGGTGGATTCACCGAAACCGCTCGGCTTCAGCTTTTCGCTGACCCCGGCCTTGTAAGGATCGATACGAGCGCGGATTTCGGCGGCATAGGCCTTGCTGGTCAGTTTCTCGACCGGGTTCTTGACGAAATCCGGGTCGCCCAGCGCCGTGTTGCGGTCGACGAAGGCATGGCGCATGGCCTCGACCATCAGCCGCACGGTTTCGGCCGACCCATACCCCAGATAGGAAATCGGGTAACCTTCCAGCACATTGAGGATCTCGCAGATGATCAGCCCGCCGGAAGATGGCGGCGGCGAGGAGACGATGTCATAGCCGCGATAGCTGCATTTCACCGGCTCCAGCTCGCGCACCTTGTACTGCTCGAAATCCGCTTTAGCGAGCACGCCGCCATTGGCGGCGCTGGCCTTGACGATCAGGTCGGCGATCTCACCCTTGTAGAAGGCGTCGGTGCCCTTCTCGGCAATCGCTTTCAGGGATTTGGCGAGGTCGGCCTGCACCAGTGTCGTGCCAAGCGCCAGCGGCTTGCCGTCCTTCAGGAAAATCTTCGCGGCGGCCGGATCCTTGGCCAGCATCTCGTTGCCTTCGGAGAAGGAGGCGATATCGCCCTGCTCCAGCGTGAACCCTTCCGAGGCGAATTTGATCGCCGGGGCAAGCAGTTCCTCGCGCTTGCGGGTGCCGTATTTCTCGCGGGCCATCTCCATGCCGGCGACGGAGCCGGGCGTGCCCACCGCCAGATAACCGTCGGTGCTGGCGCCGGGAACCGGCTTGCCGTCCTTGTCGAGATACATGGTCTTGGTGGAGGCGAGCGGCGCGCGCTCGCGGAAATCGAGGAAGGTCGTGGTGCCGTCCTTCAGGCGAATGGTCATGAACCCGCCGCCACCGAGATTGCCGGCGGTCGGATAGACGACGGCCAGCGCATACCCGACCGCCACAGCCGCATCGACGGCATTGCCGCCGCCCTTCAACACATCGATGCCGACTTGCGAGGCCAGATGCTGCGCCGTCACCACCATGCCGTTTTCGCCTTCGGCCGGCGCCGGCGAGGCGGCGAAGGCGGTCGAACCCAGCGCGGTGCCGAGCGACAGGATCACGGCAAAGGTCAGGCTTCTCCCATGGGAATGCTGCATGTTCTCCTCCTTGATGTTCGACCGCCCCTGTCCCGAGGCGCGAAGGGAGTGCAACACCGGCGCAACCGGAAGTCAATGCGCCATCACCGGGGAAAAATCAGCGTTCGTGGGCGCGGATGACCTCCAGGAACTGCGCGCCGTAACGCTCCAGCTTCGACTGGCCGACACCGGAAATGCCGAGCAGCGCCTCGCTGCTGGTCGGCCGCTCCGTAGCGAAGGCGACCAGCGTCGTATCGGGGAAGACGACGTAGGGCGGCACCGCGAGTTCCTTGGCGATCGCCAGCCGGGTGGCGCGCAGGGCTTCGAACAGTTCCTGATCGGCCTGCTCCAGCGCTGACTTTGCCTTGGCGGCGCTGGCGGAGCTGCTTTTCGCCGCCTTGCCCTTGGTCGGGCGGTCCTTGCGGAAGCGCACCTCGCGTTCATGCTTGAAGACGGCGCGCGCCTCCGGCTCCAGCTTCAAGGCGCCGAAGGCATTGTGATCGACGCTGATGAGGCCTGCGGCGAGAAGCTGGCGGTAGACCGATTGCCATGTCTTGGCCGGCAGGTCGCGCCCGGCCCCGAAGACTGGCATGTCGACATGGCCGAAACGGATGGTCTTTTCGGTCTCGTTGCCGGTGAGCACGTCGATCAGATGGCCGGCGCCGAAGCGTTCGCCGGTGCGATAGACCGCCGCCAGCGCCTTGATCGCAGCCTCCGTGCCGTCCCAAGTCTCGACCGGTTTCAGGCAGGTGTCGCAATTGCCGCAATGGCCGGCATGCGATTCGCCGAAATGGGCGAGGATCGCCTGCCGGCGGCAGCCGGGCGTTTCGCAGATGGCGAGCAGCGCGTTCAGCTTGGCGCGCTCGACGCGCTTGATCTCGGTGGCGGAATTGCCCTCGTCGATCATGCGGCCGCGCTGGATGACGTCGGCCATGCCATAGGCCATCCAGACTTCGGAGGGCAGCCCGTCGCGGCCGGCGCGGCCGGTTTCCTGGTAATAGGCCTCGACCGAACCCGGCAGGTCGAGATGGGCGACGTAGCGCACATTCGGCTTGTCGATGCCCATGCCGAAGGCGACCGTCGCCACCAGGCACAATTCCTCTTCCTTGAGGAAAGCATCCTGGTGGGCATCGCGTTTTGCCCGCTCCATGCCGGCGTGATAGGGCAGCGCATAAATGCCTTGCTCGTTCAGCCAGTCGGCGGTTTCCTCGACCTTCGCGCGCGACAGGCAATAGACGATGCCGCTCGAACCCTTGTGGCGGGCAAGGAAGCGCAGGAGCTGCTGGCGCGGCTGGTCGCGCTCGACGATCTCGTAGGCGATGTTAGGGCGGTTGAAGGAGGTGGTGAAGACGGCGGCGTCCGTCAGTTCCAGCCGCTCGATGATGTCGTCGCGGGTATGCGGATCAGCCGTCGCCGTCAGCGCCATGCGCGGCACGCCGGGATAATCGGCGGCGAGCTTGCCCAATTCCCGGTATTCCGGGCGAAAATCATGGCCCCATTGCGAAACGCAATGAGCCTCGTCGATGGCGAACAGCGCGATCTTCGCGCCGCCGATCAGCTCACGGAAACCCGGCGTCACGATACGCTCGGGCGTGACATAGAGAAGATCGAGCGTGCCGTTGCCGATGGCGCGGCGGATGTCGAGAAATTCCTCGCGGCTAAGCGAGGAATTCAGCGCGGCGGCGTTGACCCCGACTTGCTTCAGCGCCTCCACCTGATCGCGCATCAGCGCGATCAGCGGCGAAACGACGATGCCGACGCCATCGCGGCAGAGCGCCGGAATCTGGAAGCAGAGCGACTTGCCCGCCCCGGTCGGGAAAAGCACGACGGCATCGCCGCCCGAAACCACCTGCTCGACCACCGCCGCCTGCTTGCCGCGAAATGACGGATAGCCATAAATGCGCTTGAGGACATCGAGCGGGTTGCGGGTACCGTCGCGGTCGAAAACAGGATCGAGACGATTCTGGCTGTGCGGCATGGACTCACGGCTTTCATAAGGACAGAAAGAACCTTATGCCACAGCCGGCGCCCGCCCGGCCAGCCTCAACCCGCCAGTTGCGGCTTAACCAGGCCTGGGATCGGAAAGAGCCGGTCATAGGCGATATTGAACCCGAAGTTGTAGACCATATAGAACAACACGATCGACAGGTCGAGCATGAAGGTCTCGAAGAGGGTCATGTCGAGATACCAGGCGACCGGCGGCAGGATCATCACCAGCAGACCAAGCTCAAACAGCACGACATGCATGAGCCGCAGCCCAATGGTTTTGCGCGTATGGCCGAGAACACGTTGCAGGGCGTGGTCGAAGCCGAGATTGAAGACAAAGGTCCAGACGGTCGCAAGCGTGGCCGCACCGACGCCGACGACGCCCATCTGCAGCACCGGCTTGTCGTAGAGCCAGGCCGTCGCCGGCGTGATGATGGCGAGACCGATGAGTTCGAACAGCACCGCATGGCGAATGCGATCCGGAAACGTGCGCATGGTCACGATCAAACTCCTTGTTGTTTTCGTTCACGATGCGCTTTCTATCGAATTTTCTTGCAATATAAAGTTAGATACTATCTGAATCTAAGATAGATGACGATCTCGATGGACCAGTTGGAAGCCTTTGTGGCAGCGGCGGAGCACGGCTCCTTTTCCGCCGCCGGCCGGGCGTTGCGCAAGGCGCAGTCGGCGGTGAGCACGCTGGTTTCCAATCTCGAAACCGATCTCGGCGTGACGCTGTTCAGCCGCGTCGGGCGCAATCCGGTGCTGACGCCGGCCGGCACGCGGCTGCTGTCCGAGGCGAAAGTCATCCTCGATCGCCGCGAGCACCTGATCGGCATCGCCGCCAGCTTCGAGGCGCATGTGGAAAAGCGGCTGGTCGTCGCCATCGACGAGCTATATCCGGAACGGGCGCTCGGCGCGCTGTTTGCGGATTTCGCCCGTCAGTTCCCGCATGTGGAGCTGGAACTGCTGTTTCCGATGATGGAGGATGTCAGCCGCATGGTGCTGGACGGACGCGCCGATCTCGGCGTCATGTGGCGGCAGGAATTGCTGCCGACCGAGCTTGCCTTCCACACCATCGGCTGGATTCCGCTGAAGCTGGTCTGCGGCAAGGATCATCCGCTCGCCAAATCCGCCGTCGATTGGGAAGAGTTGAAGCGCCATCGCCAGATCATGGTGGCGGTGCGCAGCGAGGGGCCGGAGAAGCAGCGACTGCGCACGGCGGCGGAGGTCTGGTGGGTGGAAAGCCATTGGGTGATCCTGCAAATCCTGCGCCAGGGGATCGGCTGGGCGCTGGTTCCCGACCACATCGTCGCCCATTCGCCGGTTGCCGGCGACCTGGCGACGCCGGCCCTGCAATTCGACGTTTCCGACTGGCCGGTGGCACTGGAACTCGTCTGGCACAAGCAGCGGCCCAGCGGTCCGGCCGCCAAATGGCTGCGCGAACGCTTTGCGAAAGTGCCTATCGGCGGAGCGGACGGCTGATGGGGAAAAGGCGGTTGACGATGCCGCCGGTTTTGCTGTCAAATGTTTGTGCGCAAGAGGAAACAGTGCAATTCTTCCGGCGGGAAATGCAAGTCAAGCAACTGATTTATCGCATGATTCTTGACTGTATCGACGGGCGACCATGCCTCGGCAGCGCCTCTTGAACGCTCCGGGAAACCGACCCGCAATCACGCCTGATGGCGACGATTTTCGGTAAAACGGCCACCTGCGATTATATGCGGAAAGCATAAAGTGTTTATCGTCCGGCTATGCTTGCGGGATCCCCTGCCGATACGAAAGATAGCGCACCCCGTTGGAGGACGGGCATGGAACGGGTCGAGGCGATGGGAGGAGTATCCATGAGCGACGCATCCAGTGTACACCCGGTGGACGAGAAACTGCCCGCAGGCAGGCTCGCGACACTGGGCATTCAACATGTTCTTGTCATGTATGGCGGGGCCGTCGCGGTGCCGCTGATCGTCGGCCGGGCGTTGCAGCTCAGCCCGCAGGACGTGGCATTCCTGATCTCCGCCGATCTTTTTGTCTGCGGCCTGGTCACCATCATCCAGTCGCTCGGTATCGGCCGTCACGTGGGCATTCGTCTGCCGGTGATGATGGGCGTCACCTTCGCCTCGGTCGGCCCGATGGTGTCGATGGCGACGCTGTCGCCCGGACCGGATGGGGCGCGGATGATCTTCGGGGCGATCATCGGCGCCGGTTTCGTCTCGCTGCTCATCGCGCCGCTGATGGGGCGCCTGCTGCGCTTCTTCCCACCCGTGGTCACCGGCACGATCATCCTCGTCATCGGTGTGTCGCTGATGCGCGTCGGTATCAACTGGACATTCGGCAATCCCTTTGGCCCCACCGCGCCCAAGCTGATCGATCCCGCCCATGCCGAATGGCTGGCGCAGATGAAGAAGCTTGCCGAAACCGGCGGCCCGGCCGTGCCGGACGGCCTATCGATCGCGCCGACCATCTCCAACCCGATCTATGCGGAGCCGAGCCACATCGCCCTCTCGGCATTGGTTCTGGTCGCCATCCTGGTCATCGCCCGCTTCGGCCGCGGCCTGATCAGTAACATCGCCGTGCTGAGTGGCGTCATCATCGGCTGTGTCGCCGCCTCGCTCCTGGGCATGATGCACTTCGACCGTGTCGCCGATGCCGGCTGGTTCGCCGTCGTCACGCCGTTGCGCTTCGGCATGCCGATCTTCGATCCGGTGCTGATCGCCACCATGGCGCTGGTGATGATCGTCGTCATGATCGAATCGACCGGCATGTTCCTGGCGCTCGGTGAGATCACCGGCAAGACCATCTCGCAGCAGCAGCTGACGGCAGGCCTTCGCGTCGACGGCATCGGCACGATGATCGGCGGCCTGTTCAACACCTTCCCCTATACCAGCTTCTCGCAGAATGTCGGTCTCGTTGGCGTCACCGGCGTCAAGAGCCGCTATGTCTGCGTAGCCGCCGGCATCATCATGATCGTGCTCGGCCTGATCCCGAAGATGGGCGCGCTTGTGGAAGCCGTGCCGACCTTCGTTCTCGGCGGTGCGGGCCTGGTGATGTTCGGCATGGTGGCGGCGACGGGCGTGCGCATCCTCTCCACGGTCGATTTCAAGTCCTCGCGCAACAACCTGTTCGTCGTCGCGGTCTCGGTCGGCTTCGGCCTGATCCCGCTCTTGGCGCCGAACTACCTGATGTGGATGCCGCATGCGATCCATCCGGTCATCGAGTCGGGCATCGTTCTCGCCTCGATTTCGTCCGTGCTGCTGAACGCCTTCTTCAATGGCAACAATGCCGATGCTTCCGCATCCGTCGATGCGGCCCGCCTCGCCGACAGCCACTGAGCATTCGAAAAACTCGCGACAGCAAGGCCCTCATCCTCGTGGATGGGGGTCTTTTTTTGCCGACTATTTGGTTTCATCATATTTTCGATTTGCTCTTGTATGATGAATGCGATATGGTCTCGCTCATTGGATGACGAACTGCGCCGAGCGTGCGGAAACATGCGGATGACGACACAGGCCGAAAGCAACGTACGCCGCCCCCGCGTCCAGAAAAATGTGACGCGGGCGATCGCCTCCGATATATGCGCCGAGGTTTTTCCCGCCGGCGCCATGCTGCCCACCGAAAACGAATTGTGCCTGCGCCACGGCGTCAGCCGCACGGTCATCCGCGAATCCCTGAAAATCCTGGAATCCAAAGGCATGGTGCGCGGCCGATCGCGCATCGGCACCCAGGTCTGCCCGCGCGAGGAGTGGAACATCCTCGACGGCCAAGTGCTAGAATGGATCGGCCCGCGCATCTTCGAACTCGACCTTCTGGGCAGCGTCCTCGAGGCCCGGCGCGCCATCGAGCCCTTTGCCGCGGAATGCGCCGCCGAGCGCGCCACGGTTCAGGAAGTGGCTGAGATCGAGCGCGCCTGGCAGACGATGCGCGATGCCGAGGGTGACGTGGCCCGTTTCACCGAGGCCGACGTCGCCTTTCATGCGGCCCTGCTGCGCGCCAGCCATAACCGCGTCTTCATGCAGCTTGCCGGCATCATCCAGGCGGCGCTGCAATTCTCGCTGCATGCCTCGAATGCGGCCGTCGATGCCCACGGCGAGGCGGTCGCTGTCCACCGCGAGCTCATCGAGGCGCTACGCCTGCGTGACGGCGCAACGGCGCGGGCATGCTCGCGCCGTATGCTCGATCTTGCCGCACGCGATCTGGCCGTCGCCGAGCGAAAACGCCCCCTCACGACCACCGCCCTTCCCTCCAACGAATGTTGAACGCCATGAAGATCACCAAGCTGACCACCTATATCGTGCCGCCGCGCTGGATGTTTTTGAAGATCGAGACCGACGAGGGCATCGTCGGCTGGGGCGAGCCGGTCGTCGAAGGCCGGGCGCTGACCGTCGAGGCGGCCGTGCATGAACTGGCCGATTACCTGATCGGCAAGGATCCGATGCTGATCGAGGATCACTGGCAGGTGATGTATCGCGGCGGCTTTTATCGTGGCGGCGCCATCCATATGTCGGCGCTGGCCGGCATCGACCAGGCGCTGTGGGACATCAAGGGCAAGGCCTATGGCCAGCCGATCCACCAGCTGCTCGGCGGCCAGGTGCGCGACCGCATCAAGGTCTACAGCTGGATCGGCGGCGACCGCCCGGCCGACGTCGCCAACAATGCCCGCGAGGTCGTGGCCCGCGGCTTCAAGGCGATCAAGCTGAACGGCTGCGAGGAAATGCAGATCGTCGATACCAACGACAAGGTGGAGAAGGCGGTCGAGACCATCGCCACCATCCGCGAGGCCATCGGCCCGCATATCGGCATCGGCGTCGATTTCCACGGCCGCGTCCACAAGCCCATGGCAAAGGTGCTGGCCAAGGAGCTGGAGCCCTACAAGCTGATGTTCATCGAGGAGCCGGTACTTTCCGAAAACCGCGAGACGCTGAAGGAAATCGCCAATCATTGCTCGACGCCCATCGCCTTGGGCGAGCGCCTCTATTCCCGCTGGGATTTCAAGGGCGTCCTGGCCGACGGTTATGTCGATATCCTGCAGCCCGACCTGTCGCATGCCGGCGGAATCACCGAATGCCGCAAGATCGCGGCCATGGCCGAGGCCTATGACGTGGCGCTTGCGCCGCATTGCCCGCTCGGCCCCATCGCGCTTGCCGCCTGCCTGCAGGTCGATGCCGTCTCCTACAATGCCTTCATCCAGGAACAGAGCCTCGGCATCCACTACAACCAGGGCAACGATATCCTCGACTACATCTCAAACAAGGAGGTGTTCCACTATGCCGACGGTTTCGTCAGCATTCCGCAAGGCCCCGGCCTCGGCGTCGAGGTGGACGAGCAATATGTGATCGAACGCGCCAAGGAAGGCCATCGCTGGCGCAACCCCGTCTGGCGTCATGCCGACGGTAGCGTCGCCGAGTGGTGATCGTTTGGGCGGCGCCGGGCCGGGAGAGCATCTTCATGGTCCGGCGACGCCTTCGAAGACGGGCGTCATATGATCCTTTCGGGTCAGTTTACGATGTCCATGGATCGTATACTCTTCCGGTTCGACAATCGGGGAGCATGACCATGCCGTCAGGTGAAGCCACAGGCGCCTCCATAAATTTCGCCCATCAGGCGCGAGACGCGCAGCACGTCAGCGGGTATTCGAAAGCTATCCTGGCCAATTGCATGCGGGTGGCCGGCGTCCAATCGATCACGATCACCTCGACCTATCGATCCCCGAAGGATCAGGGCCGTGTGATGCTCGACAATGCATCGCGGGAATCCGGCTGGATGTATAAGGAGCACGGCCACGCCGTCGAGAAGATCGCTCGTGACAGCCTTTCCGCGAACCGGCGGGTGCAGGACGGGCTGGCCAAGGGGTTCGATCCGCAAAGGCCGCTGCCCGGCCCGGCCAAGTCGCACGCCGAGACCCAATCCGAAATGATCCTCAAGATCCATGAACTCGAGCGCAAGTTCGGAGTCGGCTGCGTCAGCAAGCACCAGACCGACCCCAAGAAAATCAATGTGATCGACATTGACCCGAAATCGGTCAAACCTTTCTCGGCGCTTGCGCCCTTCATCAAGGCCTTGACCGGTGACCAGCATGTCGAGCGGATCGGCCTGCCCGGCGGTGCGAGGAAATATTCGAAGAAGCATTTCGTCGAGTCCGTCGGCTGCCTGCATGTCGAAATTCCGCAGATGCCGGCGGTGCCCGACCGAAAGATCAGGGTGGACAATATCGCCTGACGTCAGGTGGGACCGCACATCCCCGCTCGCGCGAACGGGCGGCGCGCCGTGCTGTCTGCAATTCCTGCCTGGTTTCGCCATGACACTCCGACCCGGTCCTTCACCTTTGCCAAATGGCGTCGACGCGGATAAAAGCGGGCGAAGCAATCGGAGCATCCCTTGAAGACCATCGCAATCGATTTCGAAACGGCCAACGAGCAGCGCGGCAGCGCCTGCTCCGTGGGCCTGGCCTGGATCGAGGACAACCGCGTCATGCGTGTCGAGGAACGGCTGATCCGGCCAAAAACCATGCGTTTCTCCTCCTTCAACATCGCCATCCACGGCATCCGGCCGGAGCACGTGGAGGATGCCGGAGAATTTCCCGAGGTGATGGACGAATTCGCCGAGGATTTTCGCGACGCAACGATGATCGCGCACAATGCGGCGTTCGATTTCAGCGTCTGGCGCGCCTGTCTCGATCAATATCGGCAGAGCTATCCCGAGCTTCGTTATCTCTGCTCGGTGAAGATGGCGCAGAAGGTCTGGCCGCATCTCGGATCGCACAAGCTGAACGTCCTCGCCTCCCATCTCGGCCTCACCTTCGCGCATCACAATGCGGCCGAAGACGCCGCTGTTTGCGCCGAGGCGACCATTTCGATTGCGCGATCCCTACGGGTGGAGACCATAGGCGACATTCCGGCGATGATCGGTATGCGGGCCGGCCGGTTGTTTGCCGGCGGTTACGAAGCCTGCACCTGCCGGAAAAACTGACCGGATGCGTTTCGGGCAGTCGGATAACGGCCGGAACGCTCCGCTTTTTCGATATGTGACAAGGATCGCGATATCCCCTCGCCGCATTTGACTCCTTTGACAGCGGCCTTCACATAGAAAGTGTCACGTCCGTCCTGCTCCAGGGCGCGAAAACCTTCGAGAGGATCATGCGCAGGCTTCCCGGTTTGTCGGCTCTGAAAGTGTTCGAGGTGGTCGGGCAGACCCGCAGTTTTACTCGCGCGGCCGAGCGGCTGAACCTGACGCAAAGCGCCGTCAGCAAGCAGATCAGGAATCTCGAGGACGATATCCGTGAACCGCTGGTCATCCGCCGCCATCGCCATCTCGAACTGACGCCGGCGGGCGCGGCATTGCTCGAAACCATCCAGCAGGCCTTCCACGATATCGAGATGTCTCTGCGCGGCATTGCCGAGAAGCAGAACCTCAACCGGCTGCGCATCAACGTTCCCCCGACTTTTGCCAAGCGCTGGCTGGTGCCGCGTCTTGCCGGGCTCAAGCGCAGCCTGCCGGCGCTCGACATCAGCATCGGCACTGCTTTGGCCGATAGCCTGGCCGAACGCGGCCTGCTCGACTGCGCCATTCGGTTCGGGGACGGCGAATGGCCGACGCTCGATGCCAGCCGGCTGATGAGCGAAAGACACATCGTCGTCGCAAGCCCGTTGCTGCTTGAGGGCAAGGTGCTGGAAACGCCCGGCGACCTCGCGCAATTTACCTTCCTGCATGTGCTCGCCTCCCCCGACCAGCGCTACCTCACATGGCGGCACTGGCTGGATGCGGCGGGCTTTCCCGAACTCGACACCGACAGCGGGCTGGAATTCGACGTGCTGGATCTGGCGATCGAGGCGGCGCGCTGCGGCCTCGGCGTCACTATCGCCGATCGTTCCATGGTGCGCGGCGACCTGGCGGCGGGAACGCTGACGCAGCTTTTCGACGTGCAGGTGGAAGGCCACGAATCCTACTGGTTCGTCACCCGGCCGCAGGCAAGCCTTGCTCCCAATATTCGGGCATTCCGGGATTGGCTGTTTTCCGAGATCGACGCGGAAAACCGCTGAATCATTCCTCCAGGGAATGCTTCACCCGAAAAATTCTCGTTTGCGTGCGTCGGACGGCGGGCGCATCTCTGGCGTTGCAACGGAGCCGGCCCGGGAAAGAGGCCGGCCCGACACCAGCCGAGGGGAAAGACCATGCGCGATTACCGCAACTTCTTCGCCGGCCGCTTCGTCGAAGCGTCCGCCTCGCAGCGGATCGAGGTGCGCAATCCGGCCACCGGCGCGGTCTTCACCTCCGTTCCGGCCGCAAGCGAGGCCGAAGTGCGTGTCGCCGCCGAGGCCGCAAGAGCAGCGCAGCGCGCTTGGCGCGTGCTGCCGGCCATCGAGCGCGGCAATGCCCTGCGAGGTCTGGCCGACGCGCTGATCGCCCACGCCGACGCCATCGGCGCGGCGCTCGCAGCCGAATCCGGCAAGAGCCTTGCCGACGCCACCAGCGAAGTCGTCTACGGCGTCGAGCTCATGCGCTACCATGCCGAATGGGCGCGGCGCATCGAGGGCGAAGTCATCGAAAGCGACAATGCCGATGAAACACTGATCCTGCGCCGCGAGCCGATCGGCGTCGTCGCCTGCCTCATCCCCTTCAATTACCCGATCTATACGCTGGTACGGAAAATCGCCCCGGCGTTGATTTCCGGCAATGCCGTCATCGTGCGGCCGAGCAACAACACACCCGCCTCCGCCCTCGTCTTCGCCGAAGCCGTGCAGGCGGCGGAACTCCCGGCCGGCCTCGTCAACGTCCTAACCATGGATCACGAGACGGCCCGCACGCTCTGCACCCATCCGGCCATCGGCATGATCACACTGACCGGCAGCGTTGGCGCCGGCCAGACCGTGCTCGACTACTGCAAGGCCAATATCGCCAAGCCGTCTCTCGAACTCGGCGGCAAGACGCCTGTGATCGTCGAGCCGGATGCCGATCTCGATACCGTCACGGCGATGATCGTCGCGGCCAAGACAACCCATTGCGGCCAGGTCTGCACCAGCGCGGAGCGCCTTTACGTTCATGAAAGCGTGCATGACCGGCTGCTCGCCAAGCTGAAAACCGCCTTTGCCGCCCGCAGCTTCGGCGACCGCGCCGCCGACCCGTCGCGAATGGGCCCGCTTGCCAACGCCGCCGCCCAACAGCGCATCCATACAATGGTCGAGCGCGCCCGCGAAGAGGGCGCCGTGGTCGAGGCCGGCGGTTTCCTGCCCGAAGGCGACGGTTATTTCTATCCGCCGACCCTGCTCTCCGGCTGCCGCCAGGAGATGGAAATCGTGCGGGAAGAAGTTTTCGGCCCGGTCCTCGCCGTGCTCGCCTATGCCGATTTCGACGAGGCGCTGGCGCTGGCCAACGACCATCAATACGGCCTGAGCTCGGTGCTGTTCACCGAGAATTACCGCAAGGCGATGCGCGCCGCCGCCTGCATCGAGGCTGGCGAACTCTATGTAAACCGCTTCCCGGCCGATCCCTACCAAGGCTTTCATGCCGGCTGGAAGAAATCCGGCCTCGGCGGCGACGACGGCAAGCATGGCATGCTGGAATTCACCCAGACCCGCCTCGTCATCTTCAAGCACTGATCCAGCGAAAGGCACATCCCATGAAGATCGTCTCGCTCAAGACGCATGTCGTCGCCGTTCCTCCGCCGCATATCGGCGGCATGTACTGGATCTTCGTGCGCCTTCAGACCGATTGCGGCATCGAGGGTGTGGGCGAAATCTACGCCACTTCCTTCCACCCTGGGGCCATGACAGCGCTGATCGACGACGTCTTCGAGCGCCATCTGCTGGGGCATGACCCGCACCGCATCGAGCGCTTCTGGCGTTCGGCCTATTCCAGCGGCTTCACCCAGCGGCCGGATCCGACGATGATGGGCATCGTCTCCGGCCTCGAAATCGCCTGCTGGGACATCATCGGCAAGGCAGCGGGACGGCCGGTCGCCGATCTGCTTGGCGGCACCGTCCACGAGAAGCTGCGCGCCTACACCTATCTCTACCCGATCAACGCCGCCGGCGAGCATGACTACAATGATCCCGATCTCGCCGCCGAATGGGCGGTAAAGATGGTCGACGTCGGCTTCACCGCCGTCAAGTTCGATCCCGCCGGCCCCTATACCAATTATTCCGGCCACCAATTGTCGCTCGGTGTCATGGATCGCTGCGAGGAATTCTGCCGCAAGATCCGCGACGCCGTCGGTTCCAACGCCGACCTGCTGTTCGGCACCCACGGCCAGATGGTGCCCTCTTCCGCCATCCGCCTCGCCCGACGTCTGGAAAAATACGATCCGCTGTGGTTCGAGGAGCCCGTTCCTCCGGGCCAGGAAGCCGCCATGGCCGAGGTCGCCCGCGCCACCTCCATTCCGGTCTCGACCGGTGAGCGGCTGACGACCAAATACGAATTCCAGCGCGTCCTGGAATGCAGGGCCGCCTCGATCCTGCAGATGAACGTCGCCCGCGTCGGCGGCCTGCTGGAAGCCAAGAAGATCGCCGGCATGGCCGAGGCCTTCTACGCGCAGGTCGCGCCGCATCTCTATAACGGCCCGGTCGGGGCCGCCGCCAGCATCCAGCTTTCGGCGGCGACGCCGAATTTTCTCATCCACGAGGCGATCGTCGATTTCTCCGGCTTCCATGCCGAGGTGCTGAAGACCAAGCTCGTGGTCGAGGACGGCTACATCATCCCCTCGCGTGAGCCGGGCCTCGGCATCGAACTGGACCTCGATGTCGTCGAAGCCCACACGCCTTACACCGGCGAGCGCCTGCACCTGCAGATGGGCAGCGAGCCCGCCGACGTGAAGGAATTTGCGCCGGCGCGCGGATAAGGACGAAGCCATGACCTACGACTATATCGTCGTCGGCGCGGGCTCGGCCGGCTGCATCCTCGCCAGCCGGCTGAGCGAAAGCGGCCGCCACAATGTCCTGCTGGTCGAGGCCGGCGGCAAGGACGATTCCCTCTGGTTCAAGATCCCCGTCGGCTATGCACGCAGCTATTACAATCCGCGCGTCAACTGGATGTACTACAGCGAGCCGGAAGCGGAGCTTCACGACCGCAAAGTCTATGTGCCGCGCGGCAAGGTGCAGGGCGGCTCCGGCTCGATCAACGCCATGATCTTCGTGCGCGGTGCGCGCGAGGATTTCGACGACTGGGCGCGCGCCGGCAATCCGGGCTGGACCTATGACGAGGTGCTGCCCTATTTCCGCAAGCTCGAGACCCATGCGAGTGGCGCCTCCCCCTGGCACGGCGGCAACGGGCCGATCCATGTCACTCCCATGCGCGGCATGACGCATCGCATCACCGATGCCTTCCTCGAAAGCTGCCGCACGCTCGGCCTGCCGATGAATGAAGACTTCAACGGCGCCTCGATCGAAGGCGCCGGCGTCTACGACGTCAACACCAACCGCGGCCAGCGCTCCCATTCCAGCACCGAATATCTGCGCCCGGCGCTGAATCGTCCCAACCTCGCCATCGAGCGCGACACCCAGGTCGAGCGGCTGATCTTTGCCGCCGACGGGCACGTTAGCGGCATCGAGGTTCGACAGAAAGGGCAGAAGCAGACATTCACCGCGCGGCGCGAGGTCATCCTTGCAGCCGGCGCGGTCGGCAGCCCGCAGATCCTGCAGCTTTCCGGCCTCGGCGACGGGGCGGCGCTGAAGGCGCTCGGCCTCGAGGTGCGTCGTCACCTGCCCGCCGTCGGGCAGAACATGCAGGACCATCTCTGCGCCAGCTACTATTACCGCGCGACTATTCCGACGCTGAACGGCGAATTCGGCAGCCTGTTCGGCCAGGCGAAGCTCGGGCTGCAATACCTGTTGACCGGCAAGGGGCCGTTCGCGATGAGCGTCAACCAGGCGGGCGGCTTCTTCCGCGGCGCCAGCGACAAGGCACATCCGAACATCCAGCTCTATTTCAACCCGCTGTCCTATCGCATCCCTAACGATCCCAAGGCCGGGCTGAAGCCGGAGCCTTATCCCGGCTACCTCTTGTGTTTCAATTCCTGCCGGCCGGCCAGCCGCGGCAGCGTCACGCTCGCCTCCGCCGATCCGCTGGCAGCACCTGCGATCCGGCCGAACTATCTATCGGCTAACAAGGATATCGAGGAGGTGATACAGGGAAGCCGGCTGGTGCGCCGCATCGCCGCCGCCTCGGCGCTCGCGGCCGTCACTGCCGAGGAAGTCTCCCCCGGCCACGCCCTGACGAGCGACGAAGCGCTGATCGACTATTTCCGCCAGAATTCCGGCTCGATCTATCACCTCTGCGGCACCTGCGCCATGGGGCCTGACGCGCGAGGCGCGGTGGTCGATGCGACGTTGAAGGTGCATGGCGTTGAGGGTCTGCGTGTCGTCGATGCCTCGGTTTTTCCCAACATCACGGCAGGCAACATCAACGCGCCGACAATGATGGTGGCCGAAAAGGGCGCCGACCTCATCCTGCATGATGCAGCCTGACGGCGAAATCGGCATGGAATGATCCCGTCATTGCTGGTATCACCATTGCCAGCAGGTGAGGTGATCGCATGTCGAATGGGGATAGGATGCTGAAAATTTACGTTGCCGGTCCGGAAGTCTTTCTGCCGAATGCGCGCGAAATCATGGACCGGAAGGTCGAGCTTTGCCGCAGCTATGGCTTCCAGGCCATCTGCCCCGGCGATCTCGAGATACCGCCGCAGCCGACAAAGAAAGCCTTCGGCCTCGCCATCAGCACAGTCGATGAGGACATGATGAACCGCGCCGACGGCGTCATCGCCAACCTGACGCCGTTTCGCGGCATTTCTGCCGATGTCGGCACCTGCTTCGAATTGGGCTACATGTGCGCCCAGGGCAAGCTGGTGGCGGCCTATACCAATGTCGCCGAAAACTATTTCGAGCGTGCGGCAAGATATTACCACGATCGCATCACCGAGGACGCCAAGGGCATTCGCCGCGGCCCTGGCGGCCTTTCGCTCGAAAATTTCGACATGATCGACAACCTCATGATACATGGCGGTATCGAGCGCCGCGGCGGTCACATCGCCATCCATACCGCCGCCGCCGATGCGCTCTACACCGACCTTACCGCCTTCGAGAAATGCCTGAAAGCCCTGTCCGCCCAGGTCGAGAACCGCGTCCATCCCAACGAAGGCCTGCGCCCCGACGAACTGGACGCCGCCAACGACGGTTGAGAAAAATCGTATCTCGGAAGGCGTTCAACCGCCGGCAAACTTGCCGCCGCAGCGGTTTTCCGGTGGTCGGTTGAACGGTCATCGATGGAACAATGCGCGCCGGTGATCGTTCGAGCGGTATGACGGATACGAACCGAAAAGCCAGGAACGGCATGCTGACTTTCGTTGCGATCATCATCGTAATCGCAATCGCCGTCGCCGGTATCTATACCTTCGCCCTGACTCCGGGCGAGCCTCAGGGCCAACCCTCTCCCCATGCGATCGACCAGAGCGGCTCCTGAAGCCGTGCCGGCCGGTATTTTTCAGGTTCGCGGAGTCGCTTGACGGCCCTCTTCAAGATCGATGCAACAAAAAAGGGTCGCCGAGGCGACCCTTCCATGAGATTTGGCCCGTGACAGGCCCGGATCGTCTTGGCGATCCAAGGAAGGCTGGTTCAGGCCGAGGGCTGCCTCGTCCGTTTCACCACAACTCCCATGCCAGTCACGAAGTCCGAAAACTCACTCGACATTGGATCACCTTCCTTTCGTCACGTTGAACACATCCATAAGGTGGGCGAAATGTCAGGCGAATGCAAGACCGAAATGCAGGATCGGCGCTCCCGCGCGCAAGTTCCGCCGCGACCGGCGTCGAAAAATTGGCGAGATCGACGGATGCCGCCGCCCGGTGGCGGATCGCCAGCGCACGCATTGCCAGTCAGAGGTGAGCCAATTTTTCGCGCCAGTTCGCGAGGTTTGCAGCCTTCACCGGCCCATAGCCACGTACATCGAGGACGCGGGCGGCCTCGGCGGCGGCAGTCGGGAGGGTTTCAGGGGTGAGTGTCTCGATGAGCGTTTTCATCCTTGAAAGGTAATCTTCACGCAGGGCGCGTTCGGCACGGCGTTCGGCGGTATGGCCGAAGGGATCGAAGAGGGTGCCGCGCAGCCGTTTCATCGGCGCGAGCAGGCGGAAGGCGCGATGCATCCAGGGGCCGAAGGCGCGCTTGGCCGGACGGCCGGTGCGCGGATCCTCGCGGCTGAGAAGCGGCGGGGCCAGATGGAAGCGCAATTTATAGTCTCCCTCGAATTCCTGCGCGATGGAGGCGAGGAAGGCGGGATCGCTGTGCATGCGCGCGACCGCGTATTCGTCCTTGTAGGCCATGACGTGGTAGGCGCCACGCATCAACGTCTTCACGAAATCGTCGCCGCCGTCCCAGCCGTCGACCTTGGCGGCGGCGCGGTCGGCCAGCGCGGCGAAACGTTCGGCGTATTTCGCATCCTGCCACTCAGTGAGGCGGCGGATGAACATAGCCCGCATCTCCGCCACCGAAAGCACCGGCGGCGTCTGCGGCATAGTCGCAAGAGCCTCGGGGCGCAGCACCGAAAGGCGACCGGCCCGGAAGGCACGCAGGTTCTGCTCGACGCCGCCGCCGTTCAGAGCGATTGCCGTGGCGATGGCCTCCAGCCGGATCGGGATCAGGCCTAACTGAAACGCGCGGCCGGTCAGCAGCATGTTCGCCGCGATGGCATCGCCGAAATGCCGCAGCGCCAGCCCGGTCGCATCGATCGTATCCAGCCGCCCCACGCCCGCCCGCTTGCGCAATTGCGCCATCGGCAGGTCGCTATCCAGCGACGCGGTCGGATTGCGGACGAAATCGGCCGTCGGGGTCACATGACGGTCGGCGACCACCCGCGTTCGCGCCGGATCGATGGTGGCCAACGCCCGTGGCGAGGCGGCGACAACAGTATCGAAGCCGAGCATCGTATCCGTCTCGGCCGCGCCGATCCTTGGCGCATGCAGTTCCCGGCGGTCGGCCGCGATCTTCAGATGCGACATGACCGCGCCGTTCTTCTGCGCCAGCCCGGTCTGGTTCAGCACCTGTACGGCAAGCCCGTCCAGATGCGCCGCCTGCGCCAGGATGGCCGAGACGGTGATGACCCCGGTTCCGCCGATTCCGGCCAGCAGGATGGCATGGCTGCCATCGATTGTGACAGCCGGCGGCAGGGGCATGTCACCGTCGATACCATCCGGCAGCGGCGCGAGAGAGCGCCGACGCCGACCGCCCTCGATGGTGACGAAGCTCGGACAGAAACCCTTGAGACAGCTGAGATCAGCATTACAGGCCGAAAGATTGATGCGGCGCTTGCGGCCGAGTTCGGTTTCCAGCGGCTCGACCGAGATGCAGTTCGATTGCACCGAGCAATCGCCGCAGCCTTCGCAGACCTCCGGATTGATCATCGCCATGGCCGCCGGCTTGGGAAAGCTGCCACGCTTGCGGCGACGGCGCTTCTCGGCCGCGCAGACTTGGTCATAGACGATGCAGGTCACACCCTCGGCCTCGCGCAGCCGCGCCTGCTCGGCTTGCAGGAAATCGCGATGCAACACCTTCACCCGGCGCGGAAGCCGGCCCTGCCAGACCTCAGGGTTTTCGGCGATGACCACAAGCTCGCGCACGCCTTCGGCCAGGATCTGCTCGACGGCGGCGGGCACCGTCAATTCGCCGTCGTGGCGTTGACCGCCGGTCATGGCGACGGCATCGTTGAACAGGATCTTGTAGGTGGCGTTCACCCCGGCGGCGATGGCGGCGCGAATCGCCAGCAGGCCCGAATGGAAATAGGTGCCGTCACCCATGTGGACGAAGACATGTTTTTCGTCGGTGAAGGGGGCATGGCCGATCCAGTTTGCGCCCTCGCCACCCATCTGGGTGAAAGTCTCGACATTGCGATTCATGCTCACCGCCAGCATCGAACAGCCGATACCAGCCGTCGCGCGGCTGCCGTCGGGCAGCTTCGTCGAAACCGAATGCGGACAGCCGGAGCAGAAATAGGGCTCGCGGAAGGGGATCGGCGGCGCAGGTTTTAGCGCTTCAGACACAGCGACGGGATTGTCGCGGTGCAGGAAGGCGGAGAGAACCTGCACCAGCCCGCACGGGTCCAGCTCGGCGGTGGCAGAGATCAGCGCCACGCCCGCCGGCGTCGTCTTGCCCCAGAGGCGGGGACGGATGCCGTCCGGTCGATTGTAGAAATGGGCGCGGATCTGGTCCTCGATGACCGGGCGCTTTTCTTCGATGACGAGAATTTCGTCCAGTCCTTCGGCAAAACTATCAAGCGTTTCAGCGACCAAAGGCCAGACCAGCCCAACTTTCAGCAGCCGCAGGCCCCCTTCCTCGGGGTCGATTCCGGCGGCAGCGAAGGCGCCTTGAAGATCGCGCCAGGCCTTGCCGGTGGCAACGATCCCCCGCCTTGCCCCCTGCCCCGCGCCTAGAATGCGGTCCAGCCCGTTGGCGACGGCGAAGGCGCGCACGGCGCGCAGTTTGGTTTCCAGCCGCGCCTCCTGCGCCAGCTTGTCATCCGGCCAGCGGATGGAAAGCCCGCCCGGCGGCATGTCGAAGGCGGGCAGCACGGGGCGTTGCGCCGGATCGGGCAGATCCGCCGAGGCGGTGCATTCGACGATTTCGGTCTGGCATTTGAAGCCCACCCAGGCACCGGAAAACCGGCTCATGGCAAAGCCGGCAAGGCCGAAATCGATATACTCCTCGACGCCGGCCGGCGCGAGGATCGGCACCATGGCGGAGATCAACACATGTTCGGATTGATGCGGGAAGGTGGAGGATACCGCACCGTGATCGTCGCCCATCAGCAGCAGGACGCCGCCCTTCGGATGCGTTCCCGCCGCATTGGCGTGGCGGATCGCATCCATGGAGCGGTCGACGCCCGGCCCCTTGCCGTACCACATGGCGAAGACGCCATCATGGCGCGCGCCCGGCGAGAGGTCGATCTGCTGGCTGCCCCAAACCGACGTCGCCGCCAGATCCTCGTTCAGGCCGGGCTGAAAGCGGATGGCGTTGTCGTCAAGGAAGGCGCGGGCCTTGCCGAGTTCATTGTCGAAATCGGCAAGCGGCGAGCCGCGATAACCCGAGACGAAGCCTGCGGTATTCAAGCCGTCGGCCCTGTCGCGGGCATGTTGCTCCATCATCATCCGGATCAGCGCCTGTGCCCCGGAAACGAGGATGCGGCCGCTTTTCTGGCTGTAGCGATCCGTCAGCGCTGGCTTGCCCTCGGGCGACGGGTGGGGCGGAACGGCGACACCGGCGCGGTCTGACATCAGCACTCTCCTTCGTAACGGGTGAAGACGCGGCCGTCGTTCAGGATCCAGCCGGGATCAAGCGCCGCCTTCAGCCGCGCCATGGCCCGGATTTCATCGGCCTCGCGGCAAAGCGGCAGCCATTCCACCTTGTCCTGGCCGATGCCATGCTCAGCCGTGATCGCCCCGCCATGAGCGGCCGTCAGGGCGAAGATCTCGCCCACAAGCGCATGATCCGGCTTGCCGGCGAGAATGTAATGCAGGTTGCCGTCGCCGAGATGGCCGAAGACCAGCGGCCGCGCTCGGCCGGCGCAGATCGCCTCCGCCTCTGGCAGGAAACGGGCGATCGCGGCAATCGGCAGCGAGAGATCAAGGCTGGTGATCGGCCCGGCATTGTCGATCAGGTAGTGGCTGCAGCCTTCGCGCAACGCCCAGAATGCGCGGCAATCCGCCTCGGAGGCCGAAAGCACCGCATCGGAAATATATCCATCCGCAAGCGCCTTGCCGAGCACGGTTTCGAACCGTTCGCCGTCTGCCGGATCCGTGACTTCGATCAGCAAAGCTGCCGGCGAGGAGAAGGGCTGACGCAGGCCGCGCTCGGCGCAGGCCTCGGTCAACAGCGGATCGACCATCAATTCGCAGGCCTGCAGCGACGGCCCCAGCCCGGCGCGCAATATCGGCAACAGCGCCAGCGCCGCCTCGACGCTGGCGAGCGCGCAAAACGCCACCCGCCGCGCGAGCGGCGCCGGATGCAGCCGCAACACCAGCCGGGTGATGATGCCGAGCGTGCCTTCGCTGCCGATCAGCAACTGGCTGAGATCCAGCCCGCTGTTGTCCTTGGCGAGCCCGCCCATGCGCCTGACGACGGAACCGTCGGCAAGCACGGCCTCCAGCCCCAGAACCTGCTGTCGGAAGGTGCCGTATCGCAAGGCCAGCGGCCCGCCGGCATTGGTCGCCGCCATGCCGCCGAGCGTGGCGCTGCCGCGCGCGCCGAGATCGGCGGCGAGAAACAGACCGGCCTCTCGCGCCACCATCTGCGCGGTTTCCAGCGCCGTTCCCGCCCCCGCCGCCAGCGTTGCCGCGATAGGATCGATGACCGGCGGCGCAAGCAGCTTTTCGGTGGACAGCACGATTTCGCCGGGCCGCACCCGCGCGCCGCCGGAAAGCCCGGTTCGCCCGCCCTGCACCGCCGCGCGCAATCCAGCCGCCTGCAGCCCGCGCAGGATGAGCGCGCAATCATCCGTCGTCCTCGGCGCCAGAACCGCACGCGGCTCAGCACCCGGCTTTCCCGCCGCATCGTCACGATAGCGCGGTGCGGCCGGCACCTGAAAGGCAAGCAGGGCATCGGGAATCGCGGCGGCAGCGGGTTCGGGTTGGCGCAAGGCCATGCTCCTCATGCGTGGATATTTCGGTCCACGGTTTCTGCATCTCATTGCCGCATATTCGCCCAACAAGCGGGCGGCGCGGTGCAAACAGGTTATTTCTGTTGCATTCATTGTCAAATAGATATTTCAATATGGAAATACGGATCGTCCGCCCCGAGCATGGTTTGGGCCTCTTGCAACGATGAGGCGAAACTGGCGACGGAGAGAGGATCGAAAGCAGCGACGGGCACAGCCCCAACACCTGGAGCATGATGATGAGTACCGAGCAGAGCAACGAGATGACCGGTTTCCGTGGCATGGTCATCCGGGATGTCGACGGCCGACCCACGGCCGGCTTCGAGAAACTGACGCTGGCTGACCTGCCCGATAACGACGTTCTGGTGGAGATCAGCCATTCGAGCCTGAACTACAAGGATGGGCTGGCGATCAGCGGCAAGGGCCGTATCGCCCGCCGCCTGCCGATGGTGGCCGGCATCGATCTCGCCGGCACCGTCATCCGCTCGAAGGTCCCGGACTGGAAGCCGGGCGATGCGGTGATCGTCAACGGTTGGGGCCTGTCCGAAACCGAATGGGGTGGCTATGCGCGTTACCAGAGCCTGAAGGCCGCGCATCTGACGCGTTTGCCGAAAGGCTTTTCGCCGGCCGAGGCCATGGCCATCGGCACGGCCGGCTATACCGCCGCGCTCTGCGTCGTAGCGTTGGAGGATTGGGGCATGATCACGCCGGGCGGGGACGAGGTGCTGGTCACCGGCGCCGCTGGCGGGGTCGGCACGGTGGCGATTGCGCTCCTGGCGGCGCGCGGCTACCGCGTCGTCGCCGCCACCGGGCGCGAAAGCCAGCATGAGTTCCTGAGCGAGCTTGGCGCATCGGATTTCGTAGCGCGCAGCGCGCTCTCCGAACCCGGCAAGATGCTGCAGGCCGAACGCTGGGCCGGGGCGGTGGATACCGTCGGCAGCCATACGCTCGCCAATGTGCTGGCGCAGACGAAATACGGCGCCGCGGTCACCGCCTGCGGCCTGGCGGGTGGCGCCGATCTGCCGGCCTCGGTGATGCCGCATATCCTGCGCAGCGTGGCGCTTCTCGGCATCGATTCCGCCATGGCACCGGCGGGGAAACGCGACCGCGCCTGGGCTTTCCTCGATGCCCATCTCGATCGCGCCAAGCTCGCCGCGCTGACCACCACCTCATCCTTCGACGCGCTTCCAGCCCTTGCCGAGGCGATCGTCAAGGGTGAGACCCGCGGCCGGCATGTCATCGAAATTTCCTGAGGAATCAAATCCATGAACGACGATCTTATTCTGTGGAAGAAGGATGCCGAGGACGCCTTCGTCACCTTAACGATGAACCGTCCCGACAAGATGAACGCCATGAACCAGGCGCTCGGCGATGCGCTCGAGGCTGCCATTGTCCGCGCGGTGAAGGATCCGGATGTCCGCGCCGTGATCCTGACCGGCGCCGGCCGCGCCTTTACCGCCGGCTTCGATCTCGGCGGCGACGATTTCGAGATGAATGCCGATCAATGGCGCAACGATATCGGCGAGAACATGCGTCGGCTGCGGCTGATCCGCGAGGCGCCGATCCCGATCATCGCCGCCGTCAACGGTTTTGCGCTGGCCGGCGGGCTGGAACTGATGATGTGCTGCGACATGGCGATTGCCGCCGAGGACGCCATGCTGGGTGAGCCCGAGGTGCGCCATGTCTCGGCCCCGCCGACCCTGATGCTGCCCTGGACCGTGCCGATGATCCATGCCCGCCACCTGATGTATACCGGTGACATGATCGACGCGACGGAAGCGCACCGCATCCATCTGGTCAACAAGGTGGTGCCGCGCGAGGCTTTGATGGCAGAGGCCGAACGGCTTGCCCGCAAATGCGCCCGCATGCCGGGCGCCGCGATCAAATACGCCAAGGCCGCCCTCAACCACCAGCAACAGACCGCCGGCCTCGAAAGCTCCTGGACCTACAACCGCGAAACCACCGCCATCCTCCACGCCACCGACGAGGGGCGCTACTGGATGCGGGTGCTGAAGGAGAAATCGCTGAAGGAGTTTCTTGCCGAACGCGAAGCGCCGTTCCGGGAATTGGATTGAAGTCGCATTCCTCCGCGTCTCGCACCTATATATAAGGCACGCCGCTGCCTCAAAACCCCTTCTCGCCTCGGGGAGAAGGGGCATTGGAGTAAAGACTTACTCCACATGCTCCGTATGCGATTGCCCAGCCCGAGACGGAGGGGTCATGATATGATGCCTTTTATTCCCTACGAAAATCCTGTGGCTGCGGGAGCATTTTCAGCGGCGGCTCAGCACGCTGTGCGGTTGCTCTGCCTTCGCGGAAACGTCTTGGCATCAGCTTGATTCCATAAGCAATTTCTCCGCCTCGCCGGAAGCCGCATCGATCAACCGACCACACACCCCATCCGCCCCTCGGCCAGCTCGACAAACAGACCCGCGTGATTGCGCAGGATACGGCTTTGCACCAATTGGCCCTTTGCCGAGACCTCTCCGGCTTCGACAGAGGGCGTGAAACGGGCGAGGGCAAAGCGGCGGATCGCGGTCGAGGAGCCTGGGTTTTCGCGGTTCCAGTCGTGCAGCGTTTTGGCAAGCGTCTCTTCGCAGGTCGCGGGGGCGGCGAAGATCAATGCCACCAGCCCGTCGCTGCCGGCGCCGCCGAGCACCAGATCCTGCGCCAGCGGGCCGAGCTTGCGCAGAAGCTGCCCGCGCAGCAAGCCCGACCGGACCTTGATGCCGCTCGCCAGCTTGAAATCCTCGGATATACGCCCGTCGAAGCGCAGCATTTTGCGGCCCGCCGCATCCTCGGTCAGAAGGCCGGCATCGCCGGTGCGATAAAAACCCTCCTCGTCCAGTGGCAGCGGAACAATGCCGTCCTCCCCGAGATAGCAGGGGGCAAGGTTAAGGCCACGAAAGCGGATTTCGAGGCAGCCGTCCGTCTCGACCAGTGCCACCTCATGGCCGGGGAGCGGCCAGCCGAGCGCGCCGGGGCCGGCGATATCGCCGGGGGCGAGGCACATGGTCGAGGCGGCCTCGGTGGCGCCGTAACCGGAGAGAATGGTGATCCATTGCCCATGCCGCGCCTGCATGTCGGCGCGAAAATCCTGCAACCGCTGCCACAGGGAAGGCTCCATCGCCGCGCCGGCGAAGAAGATATGGGTCAGGGCTGCACAAGCGCGGGCGACGTGCGCCGGCCCGGCCTCATGGGCCTCCATCAGAAGTTTCAGCCCAAGCGGCACGCCGATGAACAGTGTCGGCTGCTCATCCGTCATCAGGTGAAGCATCGCATCCATGCCGGCAGCCGAGGGCGGCGGCGCGAGATGCAGTGTGCCGCCGTTCCAGATCATCTTGAAAATATTGTCCAATCCGCCAAAGACATGGTTCCACGGCATCCAGTCGATCAGGACGGGGGGCCGCTCGGCCAGAAACGGCCAAGCCGCCACGCAACCCGCCTGACAAGATGCAATCATGGCGCGGGTGATGGGCACGCCCTTCGAGGCGCCGGTGCTGCCGGCCGTGAAGAAGATCGCCGTCCAGTCGTCGGGCGCGCCGTCGTGATCCTCGGCCGGGGGTGCTGCCGGCAAGGCATGCAGCGCCACCGCCTCGCCCTGGCTCACAGGCGCGTGTCCGGCGGGCGCAATCAGCAGCGCCGGCCGCACGACTCGCAAAAGGCGGGCGGCCTCGTCATCGGCAACCGACACCCGGAAAGGATGCGGCGGCAGGCTGGTATGGACAAAGCCGCCCAGGAGACAGGCAAGCCGCAAGCGCAAGGCATCGATGCCGGCGGGCAGCAGGCTGCCAATCCGGTCGCCCGGACGCAAGCCGCGCCGCAGCAAGCGGCCATGCAGGGCGCGCGCCTCGGCCAGCGCCTGCGCATAGGACAGGGAGCGACGGCCGCCTGCCCCGTCAGGCTCGGTCAGAAGCGGGCGACCGGGATGGCGGGTGGCTTGCTCGCGCAGTTTTTGCGCAATATCCACCTCCGCCCCGTTCAGTTGCAACGAGGAGGAGAGCACGGCCGATCCGTCCGGGCGGAGGCGGGAAAGGAGCTGCGGCTCGATGGACATCCTCTTTCCTCCAGTCCTGGCCGATCAGGCCGTCTTGTCGTCCGCCTGCCGGGCTTCACGCTGGTCGACGGCCATCTGGTAGACGCCGCTCTGGTAGTCGATCAGGGCATCGAAGGCGGCGACCGCTTCGGTCGCGTCCCGCGTCAGGATCGCCGAGAAGATGCGCCGTTGCAGCGCCACCACCCGGTCGCGCTGGCGAAACTGGAAGGAGATCATATTGGCCGCCGGAATCAGCGACTGGTTGACCATGACCATGACCAGACGCAGCAGCGCATTGGGGCTTGCCGCCGCCACCGCCTGGTGGAACTCGACCTCCAGCCGGCAGAAATCCTCGTCGGAGATTTCCGTGTGGTCCAGTTCCATGAGCGCCGCCTCGATGCGCTTGTGCTCGTCGCGGCCGGCATATTCGCAGGCCGCCTCGATGCACAGCCGCCCGAGACTGCGCCGTGCCTCGACGATATCCGCCAGGCCGACAGCGCCGAGCGACACCAGCCAGTTGGTGGTTTCATGCAGGGTCTGGGCAGCGATATCCAGAGATGGCGGATTGACGAACACACCGCCTTTCGGCCCGCGCTTGGAACGGATCAGCTTCTTGGCGGCCAGGATCTTCATCGCCTCGCGCACCGTCGGCTGCGACACCGAGAAGCGCTCGGCCAGTTCGGCTTCCGACGGCAGCCTTTCGGCTGCGCCCAACCGCCCCTGCATGATGTCGTCCTGTAGGTGGCCGGCGATTTGACGCGCCAGTCCCTGATTGCGGTCTATGCCGTTCATTCGCGATTCCATCTTGTTTGAGCCAATATACCAGCCAATTGCCATATTGAAATATAGAATTATTGACAAAGCCCCGTTTTCGATCCAGCCTGACGGTGCGATGCTTCTCATGAGCCGCCTAAACAGAGATCCGTCGAGCAGACGGTCCAACCGGGGAACTACCGACATGATCACACGACGCCAGCTTATGGCGGGTATCGGCGCATCCGCCGCCCTTCTTCCGCTTGCAAACCGGGTCCATGCGCAATCTCCCTTCGTCATTCCGACCTATGGCGGAACATGGGCGAAGCTCTGGGAAGAAACGCTCGTCCCCGAATTCACCGCCGCCACCGGCATCAAAAGCCAGATCGACGTGGGTCTTGGCAAGGATTTCGTGTCGAAGATCCGCGCCGGCGGCACTGCTTCGCCCTATTCCGTTTTCATGGGCAATGAAAACATTGCCGCCACCCTGCGCGCCGAAGGCTTCTTCGAGCCGCTGGACCTGTCGAAGATCCCGAACGCGGCAAACCTGCACGAAGGCCTGCTCAACGCCGGCAACAACGGATTGCGCGGCATCGTTTCGCCCATCGGGCTCGCCTGGCGCACCGACATGGTGGAAACGCCACCGAAATCCTGGACCGACCTGTGGGAGAATTCCGAATTCGCCGGCCGGATCGGATTGTACCAGATCGGCAATACCGGGGCGCAGCTCTTCCTGCGACTGGCGGGCAAGCTGTTCGGCAAGGGCGATACCGACATCGACACCGCGTTTGCCAAGATCAAGGAATTGCAACCCTTCACCCAGGCCTCGTGGTCGGGCGAAGTCGCCACTGCCCTGATGCGCGGCGATATCGCCATCGCGCCGGTCGACTGGACCGAGATTCTGACGCTGCAGGACAAGGGCGCCCCCGTCCAGATCATCGTGCCCAGCGAAGGCGTGCTCAGCTACGAGCAGAGCTTCAACATCGTGAAGACCGGCGACAACAAGGATGCGGCCCACGCCTATATCAACTTCCTGATCGATCCCAAGGTGCAGTCGAAGCTGGCCGACGTCTTCTATGTCGCGCCCGCCAACCGCAAGTCGGTGGTCAGCGAGAAGGTTTCGCCGCGCCTGCCAATCCAGGGCGATCAGATGTCGAAGATCATTCGCTTCGAATGGGATAGCTACGTCAAGATCGCCGCCGAGGTCGCCGATCGCTGGAATCGCGAGATCGGCTGACGCCTTCGCTTTCCGGGATCGGGGCGTCGTCCCCGGTCCTCGCCCGTTTCCACGCCCGAAAGCCCGGAGCCGACATGACCACGCTCAGACTGGACACGATCAACAAGTTCTATGGGGCGCTGCATATCCTTAGAGATATCGACCTCGATATCCGCGAGGGCGAGTTCATTTCGCTTCTGGGGCCTTCGGGCTGCGGCAAGACGACGACGCTGCGCTGCATCGCCGGGTTCGAAACCGTGACCAAGGGCAGGCTGCTGTTCGGCAGCCGCGACATGACCCATGCCATGCCCGAGCATCGCGATCTCGGCATGGTGTTCCAGTCCTATGCGCTGTTTCCGCACATGACGGTGGCGGAAAATCTGTCCTTCGGGCTGGAGGTTCGCAAGGTCTCGCCCGTGGATCGCACGCGGCGCATCGCCGCCGTGCTGGAGATGGTCAAGCTCACCGGCTATGAAAAGCGCTATCCGCGGGAATTGTCCGGCGGCCAGCAGCAGCGCGTAGCGCTCGCCCGCGCGCTGGTCATCGAACCCTCGGTGCTGCTGCTCGACGAACCGCTCGCCAATCTCGACGCCAGCCTGCGCGACGACATGCGCTTCTTCATCCGCGATCTGCAACAGCGCGTCGGCATCACCACCATCTATGTCACCCATGACCAGAGCGAGGCCATGGTGATGTCCGACCGCATCGTGGTCATGAACCACGGCGTCATTGAGCAATGCGGCCCGCCGCGAGACATCTACGAACATCCCGCCTCACAGATGGTCGCCGGCTTTATCGGCCAGTCGAATACGCTGGCAGGCCGGATCCTCGGCCGGGAAAAAGACGTCTATGTCATCGATACGCCGGAAGGACAGCTGAAAAGCCTCGGCCGCGACGGACTGAAAGGTGAGGTCCGGGTGATGATCCGACCGGAAAACATCGAGACGGCGGCGGCCGAGAACACGCTTTCCGGCAGGGTGGTGAAATCGACCTATCTCGGCGGCGGCTGTCTCGTGGCGGTGGAGACGCCGGGCGGCTGCCGCTTCACCACCAACATGCCCGCCGACAGCGCGCTTGCGGCAGGCGATGCGGTGACGCTGGGTTTCGCTGCCCGCAAGGCATGGGCTTTCGCGGCATGAGCGCGCTCGCTGCCCCCGTCCCGATGGCGGTCGCCGCGCCGCGCCGGCGGTTGCCGGTCTGGTGGATGATCCTGCCGGCCCTCATCCTGCTCGGCTGTTTCCTGCTGCTGCCCTATGCCTCTATCCTGGTAATGAGCTTTCGCGAGGCCTCGACCAATGCCGTCTACGGCCCCGGTCTCACCCTCGGCCATTACGGCGAGATCGTCACCGACGGCTTCGTCTGGGGCATCGTCTGGCGCACGTTGCGCACCGGGCTGATCGTCACCGTGGCAACGCTGCTGCTCGGCTATCCCGTCGCCTATCATCTCGCCCGCAGCCGCAGCCGTTGGGCAAGCCTTCTCTATATCTGCGTGATTTCGCCACTGCTGGTCGGGCTGGTGGTGCGCACCTTCGCCTGGCTCATCATCCTGTCGAACAGCGGCCTTGCCAATACGGCGCTGAAATGGGCCGGGCTCATCGGGCGGCCGATCATTTTCCTGAATTCATCGCTCGGCGTCACCATCGCGCTGATCCATGTCTTCCTGCCCTTCGTCATCCTGCCGCTGCTCGGCAATCTGCAGGCGATCAATCCGGAGGTGGCGATGGCGGCCCGGTCGCTGGGGGCATCGCGGGCGCGCACCTTCTTCAAAGTGACCCTGCCGTTGTCGATGCCCGGCATCCAGGCGGGCGCGATCCTTGTCTTCGTGCTGTCGATCTCTGCCTATGTCACGCCCGCCATGCTCGGCGGCAGCCAGGGGCGCACCATGGCGGTGCTGGTGGTACAATATCTGGTCGACAACTTCCGCTGGCCGGCGGGCGCGGCGCTGGCGATCTTCATGGCGGCGATCACAGTCTCGATCATATTCGTCTATCTCAAGCTGACGGCGCGCGCCATGCGGAGGCTGCCATGACCATGCGAAAGACCCTGTGGGATCACGTCTTCACGCTGATCGTGACGCTGATCTACATTTTCCTGATGGCGCCGATCCTGCTCGTGGTGCTCTTGTCCTTTTCCGGCGGCGAGTTTCTGGCGCTGCCGATGCAGGGCGTGTCGCTGCGCTGGTTCGGCGCGCTGTTCACCAACAGCCGTTTCTATGATGCCGCCGTCTATTCCTTCGTCCTCGCCCTTATCTCGGCGGCGGTGAACGGCGTCATCGGCACGCTGGCGGCGATCTATGTCGTGCGCTTTGCGCCCACACGTTTCGCAAACGGCCTGCGGGTGCTGATGAGCGCGCCGCTGATGGTGCCGGAGATTCTCACCGCCATCGCGCTGCTGTTCTTCTTCTTCGAGATCGGCATCGGCAATCGCTGGTCGATCGCCATCCAGGTCGGCCATATCCTCGTCACCTTCCCTTATGTCTTCCTGAACGTCGCCTCGGCGCTGTTCAATTTCGACCGCTCGCAGGAAGAGGCGGCGCGCAGCCTCGGCGCCGATGGCTGGCTGACCTTCCGGCGGATCACCCTGCCCTCGATCAAGCCCGGCGTGATCACCGGCTGCCTGTTCGCCTTCGTGATTTCCTTCGATATCTTCAACATTTCGCTGCTGCTGAAATCGGTCGGCAGCAACACGCTGCCGCTGGAACTGTTCGACTACCTGCGCTTCAATTTCGACCCGACAGCCGCCGCCGTGGCGACCGTCAGCATCGTCATCGCCTTCGCCGCCGTCCTTGTCGTCGACCGCACCGTCGGCCTGCGCTCGCTGCGTTTCTGAGGGTCAAAGCCTGACGCGGTTGAAGGCCGTCAGGTGTTGGGTGACCTCGGCAAGTTCCCGTGCCCGCCGATCTTCGCCCCAGCCAAGCACGGTCGCGGCGAGGCTTGCGATCTCGTCGAGCCCCGCCTGCGTCAGCCTGGCCTCAATAGCGAGCGTCGTGCGGCGCATGACGATGTCGGCGAGATGCTCGACCATTTCGCTGCGGGCGATCCACTCGATTTCCGCGCGGCCATATCCCTCGACATGGACCAGTGGCGCGTCGCCGACAGTCCGGATATAGGCAAGAATGGCATCGGCCGTCGTGCCGTAGCGGCTGAGAAGCGCGTCGATGCGCGCGGCGGGTAAATCGTTGGCGGATGCGCGATCGGAAATCCAGGCGTGGCGGTCGGCGGCCTCCATCGGAAAGCCGCGTCCGCCGCCGATCGGCAGCATCTGCGTGCTGATCTTGCGGCTTCGACCCATGCGCGACAGGATCGTATCGGCGACCTCCTCGGCGAAACCGCGAAACGTCGTCCATTTGCCGCCGACGAGCGAAATGACGGCGAATGGGCGGCCGGTGGTGGATTCCGCTACCGGGGCAGAATGATCACGGCTGATCAGGCCGGGATTGCTGGCGTCCGATGCCGGCAGCGGCCGGATGCCGCTATAGGCATAGACGATCTGCTCGCGGCCGAATTGCAGCTTGGGCAGCAGCGAGCGCAGGCTGGCGAGGAAATAGTCGATCTCGTCCTCCTCGCAGCGCACCGTATCGGGATTGTCGGCCTTGATGTCGGTGGAGCCGACCAGCGCGAGGCCGAGGAAATCGTAGACGAGGCAGATGCGGCCGTCGTCGGCCTCGAAATAGATCATCCTTCCCTTCAGGCTTTTCACCAGTTCGGGATGCCTCAGCAGGATATGCGAGCCTTTGGTGCCGCCGATCAGTTTGCCGGGAATGCCGAGCGTCGCATTGACATGGTCGATCCACGGCCCCGCGCCGTTGACGACGATGCCGGCGCGCGCCAGTCGCTCCCTGCCGCGCGGGTCGCGCATCCGCAGCACGCCGTTTTCCTGCCCCAGCAGTTCCGTGTCGTTCATGGCGCCGGATTGCGGGCTGGCGTCGAGGCCGTCGCGCACCAGTTCCCAGACCAGCCGCTCCGGCCGGCTGATCTTGGCGTCGTAATAGATGCCGCCGGCGACGATGCGCGGGGTGATCGCCGGCATTTCCTGCAGCGCCTTGCGGCGGAAGAAGAACTGGTGCCTGGGCATGACCCGGTGGCGCGCGCCATAGAGATCGTAGAGCGCCAGGCCGATCTTGATCAGCACCGCGCCGCGGCTGCGCGGCGCGGTGGTCGAGCCGAGCAATGTGCGTAGCGCCGCAAACGCACCCTTCATCAGCGAGAAGGAGGGAATAAAGGTCGGCAGCGCCTCGACGCAATGCGGCGCGTTGCGCAGCAGCAGATTGCGCTCCAGCGTCGATTGCGCCACAAGGCCGAGCTCGCCGGTCTCCAGATATTTGATGCCGCCATGGATGAGGCGCGAGGGCGCGGCGCTGGTGCCGGAGCCGAAATCGGCCTTGTCGATGACGAGGCATTTGAGGCCCTGCAGGCAGAGATCGCGAAAAAGACCCGCCCCGTTGATGCCGGCGCCGAGAATGATGACGTCGAAGGTCTCGACTTCCGGGGCTGTCGTGTCTGTCATGGTGGGAAGTCCTGTTATTGCGGCGTTCCGCCAAGGCTGCGCAGCCTCGGCCAGAGCGGCTTCATGGCCGCGGCGAGATCGAGGAAGACCCGGTATTTCTCGTCATAGGCGCGTTGGCGGCCGGGATCCGGCCGGTAGGTGGTTTCGATTGCTGCGAGGTCGCGCGGATCGTCGGTGGGGGAGGCAAACAGGCCGGCGCCAGCGCCTGCGCACAGTGCGGCGCCCCACGCGGCCGCCTCCTCCGTACGCGTCGCGGTGACCGGCAGGCCGAGGATATCGGCAAACAGGCCGGCCATGGCGGGATTGCGGGAGATGCCGCCCGTCAGCCGTGCCGAGGCCGGCGCAAAGCCGTCGCGCAGCGCATCGACATGGACGCGGTGATTAAAGGCGATGCCCTCCAGCACCGCGCGCACCAGATCGCCGCGATCGTGCCAGGCATTGAGGCCGTAGAAGCCGGCGCTCGACGCGCCGCCGAAGGGCGAACCGAACAGATAGGGGTGGAAGAAGACGCTGGACGGGCGCTGCCGCGCCGCCTCGAACTCCTTGCCGATAAGCGCATGGATGCTTTCACCGGCGGTCTCGGCCTGCCTTGCGTCGCCGGCGCAGAACTGCTCGATGAACCAGTCGTAATTGGCGGTCGAGGCGGGCGAGATCGACATGTTGTTCCACTCGCCGGGCAGGATGCCGTTGCGGCAGAACCAGCGGCCGTCGACCTTGGGTACGGCCGACACCGTCTCGTTGATCGAATAGGTGCCGGCGATAACCGCGACCACGCCCTCGCCATAACCGCCCATGCCGAGCGCCGAGGCCGTGACGTCGTGCAGCCCGGCCATGACCGGCGTGCCGGGGACGAGTCCCGTCAACCGCGCCGTCTCGGCGGTCACCCCGCCGACGATCTCGGTCGATGCCGCCATCGGCGGCTGCCGACCTGCCAAGCGGTCGAGCCCGAACAGCCGGAAGGCATCCTCGGCATAGTCCTGCGTGCGGACATCGGTGAAGGAGGTGCTGGCTTCCGTGCGATCCGTTCCGATTGTGCCGCACAGGCGGAAGCGCAGCCAGTCCTTGGCCGCGATGAAATGGGCGATGCGCGCATAGCGCTCCGGTTGATGCTCGCGCACCCAGCGCAGGATGGCCGAGGGGGCGGAGGCATGCGGCTTCTGTCCGGTCAGTTCCAGCGACTGCTGCCCGACCTCGCCGGCGTTCCAGGCCTCGGCGATGGCATCGGCGCGGGTATCGAGCGAGACGATGGCCGGCCCGAGCGGGTTCTTCTCCTCATCGAGCAGGTAGATGCCGTCGCCATGGGCGGTCGCGGCAATCGCGACGATATCGGAGGCCGGGCGGCCGCAGGCGGCGACCGCTTCGCGGATCGCATCGGCCGTCGCGGCCCAGAGGCCGTCCATGTCGCGCTCGACATGCTGCGGCGCCGGGATCAGTTGCGGAACCCGGCGCCGCGCGATGGCGAGCGCCGTGCCGTCCGCGTCGAAGATCACGGCCTTGGTGACGGTCAAGCCGCTGTCTATACCCATGATGCAGGGCATCGCTCTCTCCATTCTCAAGCGAAGGAAGAACGGCGACCGGCATCGGGCATATCCGCGGTTCGCGAAAGCTCTCAGCCGGACCGTTCTCCGTCCGCCACGATGACGTTGATCCCCTTCGATCGCAGGCGCGACAGATGGGAAATCGGAATATCCTCATCGACAACCACCGCGTCGAATTCCTGGAGCGTCGCGAAGTGATGCAGCGCGCGGCGCTCGAATTTGCTGTGGTCGGCCAGAAGCACGCGCTTTGAGGCGCTTTCGAACATCGCCCGCTTGGTTTCCACGGTCTCCGGCGACTGGTGATACACCACGTCATCGACGATGGCCGAGAGCGACATGAACACGGTATCGGCGCGCAGCCGGTGGATTTCGTTGGTGGTGATATGCCCCATGAAAGCATTGCACCAATTGTAGAACTGGCCCCCAAGACAGATGAGGTTGAGGTCGCTGACCTCCTTCAGCGCGTTGATCAGCACCAGCGAATTGGTGATGACCGTCAGCGGCACCTTGGCGGGCAGGAAGCGGGTCATTTCATGCACGGTCGTGGCATCGTCCATGAAGATCGCCTGCCCCGGCTCGACGAACTGCATCGCCGCCCTGGCGATGGCTTTCTTCTCCTTGGCCTGGCGCGTGGCGCGGTAGACGTCGGAGGATTCGGTCAGGCTGGTGGGCGCGGCGGAGACGATGCCGCGCGTCTTGCGAAACAGGCCACGGCTGACGAGTTCGTCGACATCGCGATGCGCCGTCATCAGGCTGATGCCGAAGCGCTCGGTCAGATCCTCGATGCGGATCGAGCCCTCGGCGATGACGGTCTCGGCGATCATCTGACGGCGCACGAGCTGGCGCGCATGCCGGCTGTCGCTCGGCAGCTCTTCCGATAGCAGTTCCTTGACGTCGACTTTCTTGCTCATGGTTGTCCCTGCCATGCTTCGAGGTTTCTTGATCTCGTATCGGGCGGCAAGGAAAATGCCAAGCGAGCTGCCGGGAACGGCCCGCAATTCCGGAATGGGAGCGCCCGCTGGGGGCGCTCCCGGTCTCGATCACTCGCTCAGGACGAAGGGAGCGGTGTACTTGTCGACATTGTCCTTGGTGATCAGCAGGCAATCGAAAAGCTGCTTTTCGGTGGCAGCACCCGTCTTGCCGTTCTTGATGACGTTGTCGGCCTGCTTGACGGCCTCTTCCGAGAAGACGGCGACCGGCTGGAGGACGGTGTATTGCAACTCGCCGGCCTTGATGGCTGCGACCGCATCCGGCGAACCGTCGAAGCCGCCGACCTTCACCTGGTCGAGCTTTCCGGCTTCCTTGAGGGCGGCGATGGCGCCGAGCGCCATTTCGTCGTTGCCGCTGATGACGCCGATAATGTCGGGATTGGCCTGCAGCATGGACTGCATCTTGGCATGGCCCTTGGTGCGGTCCCAATCGGCCACTTCCTTGGCGGCCTTCACCAGATCGGGATACTGGGTCAGGACGGTTTCGTAGCCGTTCGAACGGGTCGCGGCATTGTTGTCGGCCGGGTTGCCGAAGAGTTCGGCATACTTGCCCTTGTCGCCGACGGCCTCGACCCATTGCTGTGCACCGATCGCGGCGCCCTGCGCGTTGTTCGAGACGAGCTGGGCCTTGGCGAGGCCTTCCTGATTGATCTCGGCATTGACGAGGATGACCGGGATGCCGGCGGCGACCGCCTTCTTGACCGCGCCGACCGAACCGTCGGCATTGGCCGGATCGAGGATGATGGCGACCGACTTGTTGGTGATCGCGGTGTCGATCAGGTTGCTTTCGGTGTTGGTGTCACCCTTGTGGGCGCCGACATTGGCTGTGTAGCCCAGCTTCTCGGCGGTGGCCTTGGCGACTTCGCCCTCCGTGAACCAATAGGGGTTCGACGGGTCGTTGACGATGACGGTGATCAGGCCGTCGGCCCAGGCCGAGCTGAGCAGCAGCGGCATGACGGCGGTTGCCGCGAAGAGTACACGCATACCTTTTTTGAACATGGTCTCACTCCCTTTGTTGAGCACTTGGTTTCGCCGGTTTTCGGCAATACTTTCCGCTTCCGGGCCAAATCGATGGTCCGCCTCTCCCGGCTTCGGTCAGTTCCAGCGGACGCCGCTTAGCGGCGGCCATATTTGATGCTGTTCAGAAGAACGGCGGTGACGATGACGGCGCCGGTGAAAACCGTCTGCCAGTAGGCCGAGACGCCGATGATCACGAGGCCGTCCGACAGAAAGCCGATCACGAAGGCGCCGAGCATGGTGCCGATGACCGTGCCGCGACCGCCCGTCAGCGCCGCGCCGCCGATGACGACGGCGGCAATCGCCGTCAGCTCGTAGGTGGTGCCGGCCGTGGGGCCTGCCGAGGTCAGCTGCGAGGAGAGCACAAGGCCCGCGACCGCCGCGCAGATGCCCGAAAGGACATAGACGGAGATCTTCACCCGCTTGACCGGCACGCCCGACAGCTCCGCCGCGCGCTCGTTTCCGCCCGAAGCATAGAGCCAGCGGCCGAAGGCCGTGCGCGTCAGCAGGATATGGCAGGCGATGGCGAAGACGAAGAGGACGAGCACGCCGATGGGAATGCCGGCGAGACGGTTGAAGCCCAGCCAGTCGAAACCGGTATTGCCAAGCTCGGGCCGGCCGCCGAGATTGTTGTAGGTCAGGCCGTTGGTCATCAAAAGCGCGATGCCGCGCGCCACATAGAGCACGCCGAGCGTCGCCACGAAGGCCGGCACCCGCAGATAGGCGATCAGCACGCCGTTGACCGCGCCGACCACGGCCCCGAGCAGGCAGGTGAGCACCACCACCACCCAGACGGAAGGGTAGAGGATGAAGCCGATCTGCGGCAGAGCAACGCCCTGCATCAGGAAGCCCGCGACGACGCCGGCCAGCCCCAGGGTCGAGCCGACCGAGAGATCGATGCCGCCATTAAGAATGACGAGCAGCATGCCGATGGCGAGCAGCCCGAAGATCGCCACATGCGAGGCCATGATCAGGAAATTGCTGACGGTGAAATAGTTCGGCGACATCAGCGAGAAGACGACGACGATGGCGATCAGCGCGAAGAAGGCGCGGCCTTCGAACAGCAGTTCGACGAAGCTCTTTTTGCGCTTGCCGCCGCGCGTCGCCGCCTTGGTGTCGATTGCAGGTGTGACTGACATGCTCGGCGCTCCTAATGGGCATGCACGGCTTCGCCGGAGGCGGCCATGATCTGTTCCTTGGTCGCGTCAGGACCGAATTCTGCGGAGATGCGGCCGCGCCGCATGACGATGATGCGATGGGCGATGCTCAGGCATTCGCCGACTTCCGAGGTGGTGTAGACGACGGCGAGCCCCTGGCGGGCGCGCTCGGCGAGCAGCTTGAAGACTTCCGCCTTGGCGCCGATGTCGATGCCGCGGCTCGGTTCGTCGAGCAGGATGACCTCCGGGTCGGTCGCCAGCATCTTGCCGATCACCACCTTCTGCTGGTTGCCGCCCGACAGCGAGCCGATGGCCGCGCCGCCGCCATCGGTCTTGATATGCACCTTGCGGATCGCATCGCCGACCAGATCCAGCTCGCGGGCCGCCGAGGTGAACAGGCCGCGCGTGAACGCGCCGATATTGGCGAGCGACAGGTTGCGGCCGACGGTCATGGTCTGCACCAGCCCGTCGCGCTGCCGGTCTTCGGGGACGAGCACGAGGCCGTCGCGAATGCATTGGGCAATCGTCTGGCCGGTGACGTCGCGGCCCTTGAGCAGGACCCTGCCGGCCGTCGCCTTCAGGCGGCCAGCGACCGTCTCCAGCAATTCGGTGCGCCCGGCGCCCATCAGGCCGTAGATGCAGACGATCTCGCCGGCGCGCACCGCAAGCGACAGGTCGTCCACCACCGCATAGCCGGCGCCGCCGGGATCGGGCACCGTCAGCCCCTCGATGGAGAGCGATACCTCGCCCTTGTCATAACCGGTCGGCGGCGAGCCGAGATCGAAATTGTCGCCGACCATGTGGCGCACGATCCATTCGAGATCGATGTCCTTGCGCTCCGCATAGGCCGTCATCGCGCCGTCGCGCAGCACCACCGCGTGGTTGGTGATCTGCAGCGCTTCTTCCAGATGATGCGAGATATAGACGATGGAGACGCCGCGATTGGTGAGGTCGCGGATGACCTTGAACAGCACTTCGACTTCCGAGGCCGAGAGCGCCGAGGTCGGCTCGTCCATGATCAGGATGCGCGAATTGACCGACAGGGCGCGGGCGATCTCGACGATCTGTTGCTGGCCAAGGCGCAGATCCTCGACCGGGGTGAGCGGATCGATATCCTCTTCCAGCTCGGCCATCAGCAGGCGCGTCTGGCGCTCCTCCTCAGCAAAATCCACGCCCGTCGCCATCATGATCTCGCGACCCATGAAGATGTTGTCGCGAACGTTCATGTTCGGCGCGAGGCTGAGTTCCTGATGGATGATGGAGATGCCGCGATCGCGGGCCTGGGAGGACGACGCGAAGGAGACGGGTTCCCCATCGAGAATAATTTCGCCTGAAGTAGGCGTCACCACGCCGGAGAGAATTTTCATCAGCGTCGACTTGCCGGCGCCGTTCTCGCCGAACAGGGTGGTCACCTGGCCGCGATGAATGTCGAAATTGACGCCCTTGAGGGCATGGACGCTACCGTAGGACTTCGCCACGTTGCGCGCGGCCAGCACCACTTCACCCTTGTGACCGGTTTCAGCGACGGCGCTCATCTGACGTCGAGCCTCACCGGGGTGACGATCCAGTTCTTCGGGTTGACCAGCTTGAAGGCGCCGATGACGGTGACGGTCTTGCCGTTCAGCGCCGCCGGATCGATGCCGGCGAGAACGACCTTCTTGACCTCGTTGTTGATCGCCGAGCCCGCGTCCTGATACTCGATCTGGTTCTTGAACTGACCGAATTCGATCTGGCCGGTGGCATCGCGCAGATCCGTGCCGTTCAGCGCCGGGCCGGTCTGGACACGCACGCTCAGTTCGGCGGGCAGCCCTTCGACCGTCACCGTGTTGTAGTTCGCCTTGTGCTCGCCGGCGACGCCGGTGAACTTGACCGGGATGACCGGTCCGACCGAGGTGGCGACGCCGTATTTCTCGCCGGCCGCCTTCTTGTCGGCGGCGATGGCGGCGGACAGCTCGGCCGCGTCGACGGCGCGCGTCTCGATGCTCTGCTTGATCAGCGGGAACTGCTCGGCGCCAAAGGCCTCGGGCGAAAATTTCTGGACCTGCACGTCGGCCTGCGAGCCGATGCGCACGGCGGTCGTGTCGAAGGCCATGGCGCCGACCAGCACGACGGCGGCGGCAAGGCCGATCCAGCGATAGCTGCGCGCAGGACGGGACGGTTTCGGGAGCGTGGCGTCAGTCATGTCGGTTGACCTTGCGGTTGAGCGATGAAGGCATCGGCGCAGGACGCGGGAAGGAGACCGGCGACGCGAACATGCCCGCAGATGCGCGGTTGGCGCAGCGGCCGGATGTCGATGGTTCCAGACGAAACATGTCGCAATGCCCTCCCCAGTGAGCGGCGCCGGTCGATCTCCTCACCTACCTTGCGCTGCAGTGCACATTTTTTCGCATATGCGATATATATGTGTGATATGTCGCATTATATATGTTAAGTTATCGCAGCCTGTCAATCGGCCTTTTGGAACTCGCTCACGCTTTTCTTGCCTGTCAGCGGTGCGACTCTTTTCGCAATCGTCGCGCCATCTGGAAAGCGCCGGATGTCAGGCGAAAAAGCACAGCATTCGAAGTCGTTGCACAATTATCTGTTTTTAAACGAAAAAATTCTACGTCCTGGCCTTTCGGGAGAACGTATCGGTATCCGCAGCCGGCCAATGATGCGAAAACGGCCATGGCCCGGCATTCAAAACAGGAACCTGCTCAATGCGAATTGCTCGTCCATCTTACCTGAAAAAAAATTCTGTATCCGAAAAATTTTACGAGACATGCGATAACTTTGTGTTATGTTCTGTTGCGATATCCGGGAAGACCCTGCCAGGACGGCAGGCCCCGCTATGGGGCGCATGCTTTCGTGAGTGACGATCGGGAGGATCGAATGCTTTGTTTCTGGTCGGGCGAAACGGCGCAGGCCGTCGCGGGATCGGCAGGTGCGCGCCATGGCTGAGGCGGCAGACCTGATCGTCGGCATCGATGCCGGCACCTCCGTCATGAAGGCCGTCGCCTTCACGCTGAACGGCCGCCAGATCGCCAGCGCCTCGGTGCGCAACACCTACAGGACCGGCGACGACGGCTCCGTCACCCAATCCCTCGATCAGACCTGGCTCGATTGCGCGCGGGCGCTGCGCGGCCTTGGCGACAAGGTCGAGCGCCTTGCCGAACGCACCGCCGCCATCGCCGTCACCGCGCAAGGCGACGGCACCTGGCTGGTCGGCGCCGGAAACCGCCCCGCCGGCGATGCCTGGCTGTGGCTCGATGCCCGCGCCGCGCCGACCGTCGAGCGGCTCGCCGCAAGCGAGGCCGACCGCGCCCGCTTCGAGGCGACCGGCACCGGCCTCAACACCTGCCAGCAGGGCACGCAGCTTGCCCATATGGATCGCCATTTTCCGGAGCTGCTCGGCCGCGCCGAAACCGCCATGCATTGCAAGGACTGGCTCTACCTGAACCTGACCGGCATCCGCGCCACCGATCCATCCGAAGTCAGTTTCACCTTCGGCAATTTCCGTACCCGCGCCTATGACGACGGGGTTCTGGCCGCGCTCGGCCTGACGCATCGCCGCACGCTGCTGCCGGAGGTGATCGAGGGCACGCAGACCACCCATCCCCTGACGGCGGAAGCCGCAGCCGCCTCCGGCCTTAAGGCCGGCACGCCGGTCTGCCTCGGCTATGTCGACATGTGCATGACGGCGCTGGGGGCCGGGGTGCGCAGCGAAGGCCGCAACGCCGCCTGCTCCGCTATCGGTTCGACCGGCGTGCATCTCCAGGCCAAGGCGGTTGGCGATGTCGTGCTGAACGCCGAGCGCACCGGTTATGTCATCGCCCTGCCGATCCCTGGCATCGTCACCCAGGTGCAGACCAACATGGGCGCGACGATCAATCTCGACTGGCTTTTGCAGCTCGGCGCCGATCTGCTTGGCGAGTTCGGCGTCACCGTCGGGCTCAATGACATGATCGGCCGCGTCGACCAGTGGTTTGCCGCAAGCAAGCCCGGCAATATCCTCTATCATCCCTATATTTCGGAGGCCGGCGAGCGCGGCCCCTTCGTCAATGCTCGCGCCCGGGCCAATTTCACCGGCCTTGCCAGCCGCCACCGTTTTCCCGATCTGGTGCGTGCCGTCGTCGAGGGCCTGGGCATGGCGACGCGCGATTGCTACGCCGCCATGGGCGCCCTGCCCGCCGAATTGCGCATCAGCGGCGGCGCAGCCCGCTCGGCTTCGCTGCGCGGCACGCTGGGCGCGGCGCTCGGCGCGCCGGTGCGGGTCAGCACCCGCGAGGAAGCGGGCGCTGCCGGCGCTTCGATGATGGCCGCCGTCGCCATCGGCGCCTATCGCAGCATGGACGATTGCATTGCCGACTGGGTGACGCCCGAGCTCGGCGCGGCCGAACGGCCGGACCGTCAGGATATCGACCGCATGACACGCCTCTTCGCCGCCTATTCGATGGTGCGGCGGGGCATCGCGCCGGCCTGGGACATCCTGGCCGCGCGCTGAAAACAACGATTGCGCCCGCCCGCGGCCGGCGCCGAAGGAGATTGACATGACCGAGCCCGAGCTTATCGACCTTTTCGTGATCGGCGGCGGCATCAACGGCGCCGGCATCGCCCGCGATGCAGCCGGGCGCGGGCTGAAAGTCGTGCTCTGCGAAAAGGACGACCTGGCCGAGGGCACGTCTTCGCGCTCCGGCAAGCTGGTGCATGGCGGTCTGCGCTATCTCGAATATTACGAATTCCGCCTGGTGCGCGAGGCGCTGATCGAGCGCGAAGTGCTGCTCAACGCCGCGCCGCACATCATCTGGCCGATGCGGTTCGTGCTGCCGCACAGTCCCGAGGATCGCCCCGCCTGGCTCGTGCGGCTCGGCCTCTTCCTCTACGACCATCTCGGCGGCCGCAAGAAACTGCCGGGCACGCGCATGCTGGATCTGCGGCGCGACCCCGAGGGCACGCCGATCCTCGACCAGTACACGCGCGGCTTCGAATATTCCGACTGCTGGGTGGACGACGCCCGCCTCGTAACGCTCAACGCCATCGGCGCCGCCGAGAAGGGCGCGCTCGTCCTGACCCGCTCGCCCGCCGTCTCCGCCCGCCGCGAAAACGGCGCATGGACGGTGACGACGAAGAACGGCGTCACCGGCGAAACCCGAAGCTTTCGCGCGAAATGTCTTGTCAACTGCGCCGGCCCCTGGGTCTCCGACGTCATCAACCGCGTCGCCGGCTCGAACTCGACCCGCAACGTGCGCCTCGTCAAGGGCAGCCACATCATCGTGCCGAAATTCTGGGCCGGTTCGAATGCCTATCTGGTGCAGAACCACGACAAGCGCGTCATCTTCATCAACCCCTATGAGGGCGACAAGGCGCTGATCGGCACCACCGACATCGCCTATGAGGGCCGCGCCGAGGATGTTTCGGCCGACGAGGCGGAAATCGACTATTTGCTGAAGGCGGTCAATCGCTATTTCAAGGAAAAGCTGCGCCGGCAGGATGTGCTGCATTCCTTCTCCGGCGTGCGGCCGCTGTTCGACGACGGCAAGGGCAACCCTTCCGCCGTCACCCGCGATTATGTCTTCGATCTCGACGAGACCGGCGGCGCGCCGCTGCTCAACGTCTTCGGCGGCAAGATCACCACCTTCCGCGAGCTGGCCGAACGCGGCATGCAGCGCCTCAGGCACATCTTCCCCAACATGGGCGGCGACTGGACGGAAAAGGCGCCGCTTCCCGGCGGCGACATGCCGAATGCCGATTACGAGACCTTCGCCAACAGCCTGCGCGACGCCTATCCCTGGATGCCGCGCAAGCTGCTGCATCACTATGGCCGCCTCTACGGCACCCGCGCCAGAACCGTCATCGGCGGCGCGAGCGGTCTCGACGGGCTCGGCCGGCATTTCGGCGGCCAGTTCTACGAGGCGGAGGCGCGTTATCTCGTCGCCAGCGAATGGGCGCAGACGGCCGACGACATTCTCTATCGCCGCACCAAGCATTACCTGCACCTGACGCCGGCCGAACGCGCGGCCTTCGCCGACTGGTTCGACACCGCCCGCCCTGCCGCAGCCTGAGGACGACCATGCCGCTGACGCTTTCGCTGAACACCAATCCGCTGGTCAACCGTTTTGCCGATCCGGACGATCTGATCGAGACCGTCGCGCGCGATCTCAGGCTGCGCGATCTGCAACTCACCCATGAATTCATCAATCCGGGCTGGAACGCCGCAACGATCCGCCGGCTGACGCGACAGATGGACCGGGCGCTGCAGCGCACCGGCGTGCGCGTCACCTCCGGCATGACCGGCCCCTATGGCCGCCTCAACCATTTCGGCCATCCGGATGCGGATGTGCGCCGCTATTATGTCAACTGGTTCAAGACCTTTGCCGATATCATCGGCGATCTCGGCGGAACCTCCGTCGGCACCCAGTTCGCCATCTTCACCTACAAGGATTTTGACAATCCGATCCGGCGTGAAGACCTGATCCGCATCGCCATCGACTGCTGGGCGGAGGTGGCGGAACATGCGAAGGATGCCGGCCTTTCCTATGTCTTCTGGGAGCCGATGAGCATCGGCCGCGAATTCGGCGAGACCATCGCCGAGTGCATCAGGCTTCAGGACCGGCTGACCGCCGTCGGCATGGCGATCCCCATGTGGATGATGGCCGATATCGACCATGGCGACGTCACCTCGGACAATCCCGCCGATTTCGACCCCTATGCCTGGGCGCGCGCCGTGCCGAAGGTGTCGCCGATCATCCACATCAAGCAGAGCCTGATGGACAAGGGCGGTCACCGCCCCTTCACCGCCGAATTCAATGCCAGGGGCCGCATTCAGCCGGAGCCGCTGTTGCAGGCCTTTGCCGAGGGCGGCGCTGTCGACAACGAGATCTGCCTCGAACTTTCCTTCAAGGAACGCGAGCCGAACGACCGCGAGGTGATCCCGCAGATCGCCGAAAGCATCGCCTTCTGGGCACCGCATATCGAAACCGGTGCATCCGATCTCAAGCTGGGCTGACCGCCTTGAGGGTGCCTGCTAAGACGGGATCCGAAACCGGTTGCAGCGCAGGACAGGACATGCCGATGAGCGACAATGAAGACTCCCTCGCCGTGCGCGCCGCCTGGCTGCATTATGTCGGCGGCTTCACCCAGTCGGCGGTGGCGAAGCGGCTCGGCATTCCCTCGGTGAAGGCGCACCGGCTGATCGCGCGTGCGGTCGCAGAGGGCGTGGTGAAGGTCAGCATCGACGGCGACATCGCCGAATGCGTCAATCTGGAGGTCGAACTCTCCGAGCGATACGGGCTCGATTATTGCGAAGTGGCGCCTGATGTCGACGACGATGCGCTGGCGCTGACGACGCTCGGCCATGTCGGCGCGGATTTCCTGCGGCGCGAGATCGAGCGCGGCGAAGCCGCCGTCATCGGTTTCGGCCATGGCCGCACGCTGTCCGCCGCCGTGCATCACCTGCCGCGCATCAGCGCGGGCAATACCCGTTTCGTCTCCCTGCTGGGCGGCCTCACCCGAAATTATGCCGCCAATCCTTACGACGTCATGCATCGGCTGGCGGCCAAGACCGGGACGCAGGCCTATGTGATGCCGGTTCCCTTCTTCGCCAATACAGAGGAAGATCGCGAGGTATTGCTGTCGCAGCGCGGCGTCAGCGAGGTCTTCAACCTCGCCCGCAACGCCGACCTGAAGATCGTCGGCATCGGCACCGTCGACAACCAGGCCCATCTCGTCACCTCGGGCATGTTGCAGCCGGACGAACTGGAAGAGATCGCGGCCCTCGGCGGCGTCGGCGAATTGCTCGGCCATTTCTTCGACAACAAGGGTCGCATCCTCCAGACATCGGTGACCGCGCGCACCCTCGCGGCATCCCTCTCGGAAACCGGCCCCGACCGCATCGTCGCCATCGCCGGCGGCCCGGCAAAGACCGAAGCCATTCGTGCCGTGCTCCACAGCCACAAGCTGCACGGCCTGATCACGGACGAGCGCACGGCGCGCGTGCTTCTGCAAAGCTCCGCCTAAAGCGGTACGACCACCGCGCTCCTGGCAGGCTATTGTCGCGCCAACTCGATTTCCGAACGAATGGCGCTGCTAAAATATCGCCCCAGCCAGGCGCGGGGCATGCCGGCTGTCTCATGACATGTGCGTTGGCTGCGGTTATTCCACGCATGTCGATGAGAATGGCACGCCTGTCGGAAATGGATCGGTTTGCTTTCGACTCCGGTATTCACCGAGAATGTGATGTCCTCGGAAAGGTCGCCATGATAGGACGCCTTCAACGATGTAACGAGATGTACCCGATGCTTCCCTGGATTCACCTTGATCGCGCCACCATCCCCGGCGACGCCGGCGACCTTCGCCTGAAGCAGCGAGGTAGCGAATTCTCCATCATGCTCGGCTCGACGGAACTCATGAACAGCCGGCTAAGTGGCTCGGAAGAAGCGTTGGCGACCTTGAGTTGTCAACGTATCGCAGGTCGAAAAAACCCGACCATGCTCATTGGCGGCCTCGGCATGGGGTTTACGTTGCGGGCCGCGTTGAGCGCGCTGCCTCAAGACGCCCGCGTCGTCGTCGCCGAACTCGTTCCGGCTGTCGTGGAGTGGGGGCGTGGACCGCTGGCAGACCTTCACAACGGCACGCTCGACGATCCGCGCGTCGATATCCATCTCGGTGACGTCGGCGCGCTCATCCAATCGAAGAAGGCCGCGTATGATGCGATCCTGCTCGATGTCGACAACGGGCCCGATGGGCTGACGCGCGCTTCCAACGACGGTTTATATAGCCATGACGGTCTTCGGGCCGCCAAGTCTGCACTGCGCCCGAACGGCGTGCTGGCTGTCTGGTCCTCCGCGCCGGACCGTGCATTCACACGCCGATTGCGTGAAGTCGGTTTCGCCACAGACGAGGTGAGCGTACGTGCAAGCAGCAGGAACAGCGGCGCCCGCCATGTCTTATGGATAGCCGTCAGACCCTGACGGCACCATGGGCCTCCTATACGCCGCATTGCAACGCGGCGACCTCCCGTTTCAATAGGCGCCGATGGAAAAAAGAAGCGTAATGTCAAACGCTCGGGATCGGCGGGCAGCAGCCGATGGTGGAGATATCCGCTTCCAATCGCCCCTATGTCATCGTCGGATCAATGCGAGGCGGCAATACTAACCCTCGCCGACCACTCGGTTTTCAAGCCTGCCAATACTTTCTATCTCGACGGTAACGACATCGCCGTGGCGCATAAAAATCGGGGGCTTGCGTTTGAAGCCCACGCCGGCGGGCGTGCCCATGGCGATGATGTCGCCGGCTTCCAGGTCGATGAACTCGCTCAGATGCTCGATGATCGTCGGCACGTCGAAGAACATTTCCGCAGTGTTGGCGTCCTGCATCACCGTACCGTTCAGCCATGTCCGGATGCGCAACGCGTGCGGATCGGCAATCTCGTCAGCCGTCACGATCCAGGGGCCGACAGGGCCGGAGGTGCGGAAATTCTTGCCGGCGGTGTATTGCGTCGTGCGGAACTGGTAGTCGCGGATGGTCACGTCGTTGAACACGGTGTAGCCGAAGACGTATGCCAGCGCGTCCGCCCTGGCGATCTGGCCTTTGGGCGTCGGTCCCATCACCACCGCCAGCTCGCCTTCCCAATCCATTTGCTCCGAAACCTTCGGCAGCAGGATCGCATCGCCATCCGCGACGAGGACGCTGGAGAATTTCGGGAAGATAATCGGAATGGAACTCATCTCGAAGCCGGCTTCCCGGGCGTGTTCGGCATAGTTGCGCCCGACGCAGATCATCTTCGGCGGACGCGGCAGCGGCGTAAGCGGCGATATCTCCGCCGGCGGCACCACGGCCATCCTGCCCGACCGCACGGCTTCAGCGAGCGCATCCTCGAGCGCCGCGACAGCCGCAGAGCCAGCCTCGATGAAGGAAAGGAGGTCATGGGCGAGAGCCGATTTGCCGATCGCGGAAAACAGGTCGGGAATGTCCACCGTGCCATCATTAGTCACCACGCCGTAGCTGGCCCGGCCATTGCGTCTGTAGCTCGAAAACTTCATGTTTCCTCCATTTTTGTTCGATATATGTTTATATAAGTTCGTTATTAGGACAATATCTGTATAGGCGCAAGCTGCTCCGCTATGCCGGATGTCATTTTCGCCAGCCCGTGGCCTCTGGTTTTCACCGGGTCCGCATCGTAAGGTGGGCCTTCCATTCCCTTCCAGCGTCCTCGTTGCCCTGCATTGAAACCAGAGAAACCCTTGTCATGGCTGAAATATCCTCCACCGGCGACCAGATGCTGACGGTCCTCGAAACCGTTGCCCGGCAGGGGCCGCTCTCGACCGCCGACATCGCCTCGGTGTGCGGCATGAACCGCACCGTCGTCCACCGGCTGCTCTCCACCCTGCATGCGCGCGGTTATGTCTCAAAGTTCGGCAAGGCCTTTGCCATCGGCCCGGTCGTCGCCCAGCTCGCGACCTATGGCGACACTTACAGTTTCCAGCGCCTGGCGCTGCCGATCATGCAGCGACTGGCGGGCGCCTGCGGCGAGACGGTCGTGCTCCATCGTCTGGATGCGGAAAATGCCGTCGTTGTCGAGCAGGCCGTCAGCGACCAGCATCTGGTGCGGGTCCAGCACAAGCCCGGCTCGCGCCATGCGTTGCATCTCGGTGCAAGCGGCCGCGCCATCCTTGCCTTTCAATCCGGCGCGTTCATCGACAAGTCGCTGGCGCGGGCGGAGCCGAAAGAGGAGGTCCTCGCCCTTCTCGAAACCGTGCGCGACAAGGGCTACGCCGTTTCCCGCAACGAACTGCAGCAGGGCGTGCATGGCATGGCGCTGCCGATCCGCAGCGGCGGACAGACCGTGCAATTCAGCCTCGGCCTGCTGGTGCCGGTGCTGCGCGCCGAGGGAATAGAAGACTATCTCCCGGCGCTGGTCGAGGCGCGCAACGACATCGAAAAGGCGACGATGTCATGAACCGGCCGTGACGGCGATCCCCAGCATCTCCAGCGCCTGACGATAGCTCGCGGCCGGATCGGTCACGTCGAAATGGACGCGTGGCAGGCCGACGGCATCCGCGCCCTCGATATTCTTGAGTTGGTCATCGACAAACACACAATCGCACCGGTCGAGACCGAGCCTTTGCAGAACCTCCTCATAGGCGCGCGGATCCGGCTTCAGGATTCCGGTATAGGTGGCGTCGAGGATGACGTCGAACAGGTCCAGCAGCGCGAAACGCTGCCTGAATTCGGCGCCGTAGAAGAGATCGAGTTCGTTGGAGAGGATCGCCAGCCGGCAACCCGCCTGTTTCGCGGCGAGAATGGCCTGCCGCGCCTCGGGGCGGACGACGCCGTCGACATCCGCGCCGCGGGTGCGCTGCACGAAGATACGCATTTCGTCCCAATTCTCGCCGACCAGCCGGCCGACCTCCCGGGTGCGGGTCATCCAGTAGTCACGCTCGGTGATCTCGCGGGCCTGCATCCGCGCCCAGAGCGGATCGCTTGGCACATCGAAGGGGCCGCGCCAGGTCAGTGTCCCCCCGGCAAGGCCGAGCGCGCGCTCGGTGACGTCATGCGTCTCGAACGGGGTGCGAGTGACGACGCCGCCGAAATCGAGAATGAGTGCGCGGTCCTGTTTCATGAATGTCTTTCCGGCCGTTGTTGAACATAGGTGGAAGAACCCTTAGCGCGGGCGGCCGGCGCGCCTCGACCTCTCGGAAGGTGACAGGTGGCTTGAGATCTCGCGCCGATCCACGCCCCGTCGGTGGCTTCACCCTCAGAGGGTATGGCTATTTTCGGCAGTTAAAACATCCTCATCAAATGTGACGGAAAGCGGCCGCGTCCGGTGCCGCCCGCCCGATGCGGCAATCGATTATGCTCATAAACAAGGGGAACCATCGATGACTGACAAAACCGATCCAGCATTCGGCGCAGCGCTCCCGGCGATCCGGCGGCGGACGTTTCTCGCAGGCTCGCTTGCTTTGGCCGCGGCCGGCATCGTCCCGTTCGGCGGCGGGGCACGCGCGGCGGCTCCGGCCAAGGGCGGAAAGCTGACCATCGGCGTCCACGGCCAGGCCGGCTTCGGCCCCCTCGATCCCCACCGCATGGCCGGCGACATCGCCGTCGATCTCGCCAACCAGTTCAACGTTTTCGAATCGCTGACCCATCAGGCCAACGACGGCAGCGTCGAGATGTGGCTGGCCGAATCCGTCACCCCGGATGACGACACCGCCGCGATCTGGACCATCAAGATCAAGAAGGGCGTGCTTTTCCACGATGGACGCGAACTCAAGGCCGACGACGTCATCTTCTCGATCAAGCGCATCCGCGAGCCCGGCACGATCAGCGGCGGCCATATCGGCCCGGTCAAGGCCTATGAGAAGGTCGACGACCACACGGTGCGGCTGATCCTCGAAGGACCACGAAGCTGGCTGCCGACCGGGCTTTCCGACCCCTATTCCGGCATGGTGCCCGCCGATTTCGACCCCAAGAAGCCGATCGGCACCGGTCCTTTCCAGATGGGCGAGATCGTTCCCAAGGAAAGCGTGACCATCAAGCGTTTTGATAAATATCACGGCGACCACGCTCTTCTCGACGAAGTCGCGCTCCTGCCGTTCGAGGACAGTTCGGCGCTTCTCAACGCCCTGCAATCCGGCCAGGTCGATATCGTCAACGACGTCGATGCCTCGCTGGTCGGCGAAATCGAAGGCAACGAGGAGTTCAAGCTCTACAATTCCCCGACCGGAAAATTCTTCCCGATCCAGATGCGCACCGACAGGGCGCCCTTCAACGATCCGCGCCTGCGCCAGGCGCTGCGCCTCGTCATCGTCCGCGAGGCGGTCCTCAATTCCGTCGCCAACGGTTATGCGACCATCGCCAACGATCTCTATGGCCGCTACGATCCGGATTTCGACGACAAGCTGAGCCGCACGCGCGATGTCGAAAAGGCCAGGGCGCTGGTCAAGGAAGCCGGCCTCGAAGGCACGGTGCTGGAACTGACCATGTATCACGATGTCGCCACGGCCCTCGTGCTGGCGGAAAACGTCAAGGAGATCGGCCTCACCATCAACGTCAAGCAGTTGGACGGCGCGGCCTTCTATAACGAAGAATATATGGAGCGCTCGTTCTTCGGCGGCGATTATTATCCCTCCGGTCCGTTCTTCCTGATCTCCTCGCTCGCCGATGGCCCGAATGCCGGCCTCGACCAGGTCAAATGGCGCGACAAGGAATATCTCGACCTCTGGAACGAGGCGTCGAAGACGGTCGATCACGAAAAGCGCAAGGCCATCACCATGAAACTGCAGGAAATCCTCTTCGAGCGCGGCGCCTGGATCATTCCGGTCTATGGCAACGAACTCGGCATCTACAGGCAGACCGTCGTCGGCCTGCCGGAATTCGACCAGTCGGGCGCCGGCATCTTTCGGTCGCTCGCCCGGATCGGGTTTGCCGGATAATGGCGATGTGGCGGCATCTCCTCGAACGCTCGATCTACGGGCTCCTTACGCTGGTCCTGATATCGGCCCTGATCTTCGTGGCGACCAACGTTCTTCCGGGCGATGCCGCCCGCGCCATCCTCGGCAGAAGCGCGACCCCGGAAGCGGTCGCGGCGCTTCAGGCGCAACTCGGCCTCGACCGGCCGCTCGTCGCGCAATATGCCGGCTGGGTCGCCGATATCCTGCACGGCAATCTCGGCAATTCGGTCGTCACCAAGGGCCCGGTCTGGGATCTCGTCGGCCCGAGGCTAACGAATTCGCTGGTGCTGCTGGCCTCCACCAGTCTCATCGCGCTGCCGCTCTCCTTCGCGGTCGGCATCCTGATGGCGGTGCGGCAGGGCAAATGGTTCGACAACACCGCCAACGGTTTCCTGATCGGCACGGCGGGAATTCCCGAATTCGTGCTGGCCATCGTGCTGATCCTGCTGCTGTCGACGCAGGTTCTGCAACTTTTGCCGCCGACGGCCGTGCTGCGGCCGGGGCAGACGGTGCTGCAGAACCCGCAGGTGCTCGTCCTGCCGGTGATGACGCTGACGCTTGCCATCATGCCCTATCTCTCGCGCCTGATCCGCGCCTCGCTGATCGATGCGCTGGCCTCGGAATATGTGGTGACGGCGCGCCTCAAGGGGCTGCCGCCGCGCGTGATCCTGCTGCGCCATGCGCTGCGCAACAGTCTCGTGCCCTCCATCCAGGGGGCGGCGCTCAGCCTTGCCTATATCCTCGGCGGCGCGGTCGTGGTCGAATATATCTTCCAGTATCCCGGTCTCGGCAGCGCCCTGCAATCGGCGGTCTCGCAGCGCGATCTCTATGTCATCCAGGCGATCGTCCTCATCTTCGCCTTCGGCTACATCGTGTTCAACATGATCGCCGACATGCTGACCATCCTCATGACACCCCGCTTGAGAAGCTGAATCGGATCCCGCATGCAAACCGCCAGTTCCCTGCCGATGCCCGTCTGGTTTTCGACCTTTGCGCAAGCGGCGCGCTACAACCGGACGCGGATCGGCATAGCGATCACGCTTCTGGTCATCCTGCTTGCCGTCATCGGGCCCTTCGTCGCCCCCTATGAGCCGAGCGCCTTCGTCGGCAAGCCCTTCCTGAAACCCTCGGCGGACTTCCTGCTCGGCACCGATTTTCGCGGCCGCGACGTGCTCTCGCGGCTGCTCGGCGGCGGCATCCCCGTGGTGTGGATGTCGTTCGCCTCCGCCTCGGTCGGCATGGTGCTGGGGGTGACGGTCGGCCTGGTCGCCGCCTATAGCCGGGGCTGGATCGACCAGGTGCTGATGCGCATCATGGACGTGTTCCTTTCCATTCCGCTGATCATCTTCGTGCTGCTGTTCGTATCGCTGATCGGCACCGGCGAATGGCTGATCGTGCTTCTGGTCGGTGTGGCGCACATGCCGCAGGTGGCGCGCGTCACCCGGGGCGTTGCCGCCGATATCGTCAGCCGGGAATTCGTCGAATTCGCCGAGGCGCTCAGCGTGCCGCGCTGGAAGATCCTGTTCGGCGAAATCCTGCCCAACATCACCACGCCGCTGCTGGTGGAGTTCGGCATCCGCATCGTCTGGTCGATTTCCGGCATCGCCGCGCTCAGCGTCATGGGCTACGGCATCCAGCCGCCCAATGCCGACTGGGGCCTGATGATCAACGAAAATCGCGGCCGCATCGCCAGCCGTCCGCTGGCCGTCGTCTCGCCCGCCCTGTGCATCGCGCTGTTTGCCTTCGGCATCAACATGATCGCCGAAGGCATCGCCGGCACGATGTCCGGCGCCAACCGCAAAGCCGGAGGCGAGCAGTGAAGAAGGAAAAATGCCGAATGGCCGAAATCGCTCCGGCACTTGCCGTCGAGGTTCGCAACCTGCGCATCGACATGCCCGAAGGCGGCGATATCGTCGACGATGTCAGCTTCACCATCCGCGCCGGCGAAGTGCTGGGACTGGTCGGCGAATCCGGCTCGGGCAAGACCACCGTCGGCACGGCGCTGCTCGGCTTTGCCCGCGGCGGCGCCCGCATCGCCGGCGGCACGGTGCATGTCGCGGGCGATAGCTCCGTCAACATGCTCGACCTCACGCCGCAGCAGAAGCGCCGGCTGCGTGGCAAGACCGTCGCCTATGTGCCGCAGGATCCAGCCTCTGCCCTCAATCCGTCGCTGCGGATCGGGCTGCAGCTCTCCGAGGTCATCGAGGCGCACGAGCCCGAAACGCCGCGCGGCGAGATCGATCGCCGCATCGAGGCGGTGATGCAGGATGTCGGCCTGCCCGCCGACCCCGCCTTCCTCATGCGTTTCCCGCATCAGCTCTCCGGCGGCCAGCAGCAGCGCATCGGCATCGCCATGGCCGTCATCCTCGCACCCAAGCTGATCGTGCTCGACGAGCCGACCACCGGGCTCGACGTCTCAACGCAGAACAGGATCCTCGACATCGTCAAGCGCCTCTGCCGCGAACACGGTATCGGTGCGCTGCATGTCACCCACGATCTTTCCGTCATCGCCCATATCGCCGATCAGGTGATGGTGATGTATTCCGGCCGCGTGGTCGAGATCGGCCGGGTCGAAACCGTGTACGACCAGCCCTGTCATCCCTATACGCAGGCCCTGCTGAGCGCGGTTCCCGAACTGCGTTACCGCACCCAGCTCAAGGCCATTCCGGGCCATGCCGCACGCCCCGGCCAGCGCCCGCAGGGCTGCTTCTTCCAGGCGCGTTGTCCAATCGCCACACAGGAATGCAAGGCACATCCCATCGCAATGACCCGTCAGGACGCGGGACATGACGTCCGCTGCCTGAAATCCGGCGTCACGGCCATCGCCGAGCCGGAGCGACTGCCCGATCCTTTGCCGGCCACCGCGACGAGCGGAAAGCGACCGGTGATCGAGGTTCGCGACCTGCATGTCGCCTACGGCGCCTTCCGGGTGCTCGACGGGGTGGAGTTCACGGTCGAAAAGGGCGAGTGCCTCGCCATCGTCGGCGAATCCGGCTCGGGCAAGAGCACCCTGTCGCGCGCCCTGATCGGGCTGGTGCCGCAGCAGCAATGCACGGCCCTGCTCAATGGCGAGCGGCTGGCGCCGCGCGCCCGCGACCGCAGCCGGCAGCAGCTGCAGACGATGCAATACATCTTCCAGAGCCCGCACAATTCGCTCAATCCGCGGCAGACGGTGGAGAGCATCGTCGGCCTGGTCCACGACACGTTCAACCGCGCCAGCCGCAGCGAGCGGCGGCAGAAGATCGCCGAGGTGCTGAGCCAGGTCGGACTTTCCCCCGATGCGATGTTTGCCTTTCCCGACCAGCTCTCGGGCGGCGAGCGGCAGCGCGTTGCCATCGCCCGCGCCCTGATGGCGGATCCGCAGGTGCTGATCTGCGACGAGATCACCTCGGCGCTCGACGTCTCGGTGCAGGCCGCGATCGTCAACCTGCTCAAGGATCTGCAACAGAGCCGTGGCCTGACGATGGTCTTCGTCACCCACAATCTCGCGCTGGTGCGCAATCTCGCCGACCGTGTCCTCGTCCTCAACCAGGGCAAGGTGGTGGAGATGCGCGGCGTCGCCGAGGTCATCGACACGCCCCGGCACGCTTACACAAAGCAGTTACTCGCCAATGCGCTGGTCGCCGATCTCGACAGCCGCGCCAAGCGCAGCGGCGAAAAGGAATGCCTGCGCGCCTGACGCCTGCACCAGATCAACGCCATCCGATGCCCCGCCATGACCGGGCACGGTTTATTGGCAAACCCCTGCCCCACTCTCTTTCGTCATCCTCGGGCCTATCCCGAGGATCTACAAACGTCTCATAAAATCAAAACGTTGCAGATGCTCGGGACAGGCCCGAGCATGACGGAGGAGAAGTTTTTGAACTTTGTCAGCAGTCTGTGCCCGGCCCATGACCGGGCATTTTGTTTTCCGCGCGCATAGGCTGGACACGCAAAAATGGCGCGGGCATTTTTCACGCCCGCGCCTCACAAATTCCCTTTTGGGCCGAAGCCCCTCAGCCGCCGGCGACGGCCAGACGATCCTCGTCCGCCTGCCGGCCGGGTTCGATCAGGCCGGCCGCCACCCAGCGGTCGAATACGGCCAGCACCGCATCGACGAAGCCGGGATCGTTGATATGCGACGGCGTTTCGGAGATCTCGACCGGGGCTTTCAGGCTGGCCCGCAATTCGTCGAAGAAGATGGCGAGGCTTTCCGGGTCGTGGCCAACCTCGCCTTCGCGATCCCATTCCTCGATGCCGGCGAGCGGCAGGATGACATGGGTCGGTCCGGTCGCCCGGTTCAGACGCGCCGCCATTTCGCGCGCAGTGAAGCGGCGCTCGTCGGGCGTCAGCGTCAGCGAGGTGATGAGCTTGTTGTGGACATGGTTCGGCCGCTCGCCGAAATGCTCCGGGATCGGCTGCCAGGTCGGCAGGTCGACGAGATCGGCCGCGCCCGGCGCCACGATCTGCGGCACGCCGGCAAGGCCGACGCGCGACAGGCGCTCCGGGCCACTGTTGACGATGGAGCCGTGGATGCCGTTGTTGAACTCCTGCATGCAGAGATCGAGCACCGCCGCCAGATGCCCTTCGCAGGCCAGGCTTTCCAGCGCCCGGCCGCCCATGCCCTGCGCGTGGAAGAAGGCCACCTCGTAGCCGCGCGCTTCCAGCGCCGGCTTCAGCCGCTTCATGTATTTCAGGCAGGCATTGCCGAGCGAGGAAACGCCGATCAACGGACGGTCGCGCATAAAACCGCTGGCGCTGCGCGCCGCCCCGATCACCGCGCCGGCCGCCTGGCTGAGCGCCGAGCGGCAGACGGAATTGATGCCGTACAATCCGCCGGCCCAGAGGATCATCTGGATATCGGCCGGCAGGCGTTCCGCCGGAATGAGCGGCGAAAAGGCGACTGTCGAGACGATGTATTTCGGCACGCCCAGCGACAGGGCCATGGCGACGTCGAGGGCGAGATCGGTGCCCATCGTGCCGCCCAGCGAAATCATGCCGTCGAAGCAGCCGGCTGCGCACAGCCTTGCCGCCAGCGCCTGCGCCCCGCAGCTCATCAGCGCCATGGCCTCGCACTCGTCACCGGCGGCGATCACCTCGGCGATGGTGACGCCGGCGGCGGCGGCGACCTCGTGCTTGCCGATATCGACCGGAACGGCCGGCTCTCCAAGTACGCCGACATCCATGGTGAGCACATGCCCGCCCTGCTCTTCGATGCAGTGGCGAATAAAGCGGAGCTCGTCGGACTTGGTGTCGTAGGTGCCGACGACGAGGATGGTCTTGTGGGTCTTCATGGTTCACCGTGTCGTTTGTTCATAGGGGCGCTCCGGCGCGTCAAAGCTGGAACCAGGCCGTCTTCAGGGCGGTGTATTTTTCAAGAGCGTGCAGGGATTTGTCGTGGCCGTTGCCGGATTGCTTGTGGCCGCCGAGCGGCACGGTGAGATCCGAGCCGCCATAGGTGTTGACATGGACGATGCCGGCGCGGATGGCGCGCACCATGCGGTGCGCCCGCGACAGGTTTGCGGTCCACACCGCCGAGGCGAGGCCGTATTCGGTGGCATTGGCAATGCGCACCGCCTCCTCCTCGCTGTCGAAGGGAATGACCGCCAGCAACGGCCCGAACACTTCCTCGCGCGCCAGCGTCATCTCCTGCGTCACGCCGTCGAAAACCGCCGGCCGCATGTAGAAACCGCCCTTCTCTGCAAGAATACGCTCGCCGCCGACGACGCGCCGGCCGCCCTCGCTTTCGGCGCGCTCGACGTAACCGAGATTGCCGGCGAGCTGGCCGGCGCTGCTGATCGCGCCGATATCGCTGTCCAGCCGCAGGGGATCGCCGACCGTCATCGCCGACGCCACGCCGGCAATGCGCTCGACCATCTCGTCATGGACGCTGCGCTCCACCAGCAGGCGAGAGCCGGCGACGCAGACCTGACCCGAATTGCGGAAGATGCCGTTGGCCGAGACGACCGCAGCCCTGGCGAGATCGGGCGCATCGGCAAAGACGACATTGGGCGATTTGCCGCCCAGTTCGAGATAGACGCGCTTGAGATTGGAGCGTGCGGAATATTCCAACAGCATGCGGCCCACGGCAGTCGAGCCGGTGAACACCAGCACATCGACATCCATATGGGTGGCGATGGCATCGCCGACCACGGAACCGGAGCCGGTCACGACGTTGAGAACGCCATCCGGAAGGCCGGCCTCGGCGCAGATTTCGGCAAGCCGGAGCAGCGTCAGCGAGGCCGCCTCCGCCGGCTTCAGCACCACGGAATTGCCAATCGCCAGCGCCGGCGCCAGCTTCCAGGCACCGATCATCAGCGGCATGTTCCACGGCACGATGGCGCCGACGACGCCAACCGCCTCCCTGTGGACCAGCCCGAGGACGGTATCGGCCGTCGGGGCGATCTCGCCATAGATCTTGTCGATGGCCTCGGCATAATAACGAAAGGTCGCGGCAGCGCTGCCGGGCTCGGCGCGCAGCGCCATGCCGATTTCCGTGCCGTTGTCGCGCACGCCGAGCACGGCCAGCTCCAGCGCCTGCGCCTCGATAATCTCGGCGATCCGCAGCAGCACCGTCTTGCGGCCGGCCGGCGGCATCCGCGACCAGTGCCCCGCCTCGAAAGCGGCGCGGCCGGCGCGCACCGCCCGGTCGACGTCACCGCGCGACGCGCGTGCAAGAGTCGTCAGAACCTTGCCATCAACAGGCGAAATGGCTTCGATGGTCTCTCCCGTTTCGCCCTGCTGCCATCGCCCATTAATGAACAGGGCCTGCGAGGGAATTTCGGCCCGGCGCAACCCGTCGATGGCACTTTGCTGGATCATGAACGTCTCCTCTCGCGCCGCCTTACGCTTCCGCGAAGCCGGCGCATTTCCTGCAATTTAGACGACCATGGCCCGCCCTTCGTCACGTTCAAAGACCCGTGAAGGGTGACGGCGATGGCACTCAATAATTTCATTATTATCAATTTAATTTGTCATATTGACACGATCTAGCCATAGGGTATCGTTTCGGCCATCGACCCCGAGCGGAGATCCGATGCGCACCGTCAGCAAAGCCCTGAGAATTCTCGACCTGTTCACCGAGGACACGCCCGTGCTGGCGCTGACCGAAATCGCCACCCTGACCGGGATCGACCGGGCAACCTGCCACCGGATGCTGAAAGTACTCGACAAACACGGCTATGTGACGCGCCCGCCGGGCTCGAAGAAATACACGCTGGGCGCCACGGTGCTGCGGCTTGCCCGCACCCGCGAATTCATCTCGCCGATCACCCCGGCGCTGCAAGCGCTGGTCGATGCGCTCGCGGTCAGGACGACGGAAACCTGCCATGCCTCGCTGATCGCCGGCCATCAGATCGCCACCGTCGCGGTGCGCGACGGCACGCGCAGCAATCGCGTGCATGTCGGTTTTGGCGCACGCATCTCGCCGCATGCGACGGCGACAGGCCTCGCCTGCCTTGCCTATGGCAGCCGCGATTTCGTCGAACATGGCCTGGAAGGCACCCTGCCCGCCTATACGCCGTTCACGGTGACCGATCCGGCGGCGCTGGAGGCGCTGGTCGCCGGCTTTCGCGCCCAAGGTTACAGCATCGCCGACCGCAGCTTCGATGCCGATGTTATCGGCATCGGCGTGCCGATCTTCGGCCCGGACGGCTTTGCCGCCGGCGCGCTTGCCGCCGCGACGCCCGCCGCGCGCATGGACGAGGCGAGCCTGATGGCGACGGTCGATGCGCTGGTCGAGGCCGCCCTGCAGGCGACAGCCGCGCTCGGCGGTCGTATTCCCGACGATTTCCTGAAAAGCTCCGCCGCCGGCCGCATCAAGGGCCGGTAACCGACCGACACGCCAACAGACGAGGCAAGACGATGCGCGACAACAATTTCCTGATCGAGAACAATGCCAGGCATGTCTGGCACCCGATGGCCCATCCCGGCGAGATGCGGGAAAACCCGCCGCATATCATCGAGCAGGGCGAAGGCGTCGAGATCGTCGACATCCACGGCCATCGTCTGCTCGATGGGGTCGGCGGTCTCTGGAACGTCAATCTCGGCTATTCCTGCGAGCCGGTCAAAGACGCGATCATCGCCCAGCTCAAGAAACTGCCCTATTACAATGCCTTCCGTGGCACGACCAATTCGCCGCTGATCGAGCTGTCCTACGAACTCTGCGACTTCTTCAAGCCGGAGGGCATGGCGCGCGCCTTCCTGACCTCGGGCGGCTCGGATTCCGTCGAGACCTGCCTGCGCCTCGCCCGCCAGTATCACCGCGCCAACGGCCAGCCGGAGCGCACCAAATTCTTCTCGCTGAAGAAGGGTTATCACGGCACGCATTTCGGCGGCGCCTCGGTCAACGGCAATCCCAATTTCCGGCGCAACTACGAGCCGATGCTCGGCGGCGTGCATCACCTGCCGGCACCCTTCACCTACCGCAACCAATTCGACACCGATGACGGCGCCGTCATCGCCCGCAAGATCGCCGCCCTTTTCGAGGAGGAAATCGCCTTCCAGGGCGCCGATACGATTGCGGCGCTGATCATGGAGCCGGTGCTCGGATCGGGCGGCGTCATCGTGCCGCACGAGACCTTCTTCCCGCTGATGCGCGCCGTCTGCGACCGCCACGGCATCCTGCTGATCGCCGACGAGGTGATCACCGGCTTCGGCCGCGCCGGCTCCGAAAGCGGCTCGCGCCTGTGGGGCATCCGGCCGGACATGATATCGACGGCCAAGGGCATCAGCAACGGCTATTTCCCGCTCGGCGCGGCGATGATCAGCGAAAAGATCGCCGGCGTCATTGAGGGCGCCAAGGGGGCGGCCGGCACGATCAGCCACGGCTATACCTATTCCGGCCACCCCATCGGCGCGGCGGCGGCGCTGGCGACCATCGCCGAGGTCAAGCGCCAGGATATCGCCGCGAATGCCGCCCGGCTCGGCGTGCAGCTGCTCACCGGGCTGGAAGCGCTCAAGGACAAATACGAGGTGGTCGGCGACGCGCGCGGCAAGGGCCTGATGGCGGCGCTGGAACTCGTCAGCGAACGGACGGCCAAGACGCCCGCCGACAAGGCCGTGGTCCAGGCCCTGTACGACGCGGCCTACGAGGCCGGCGTGATGATCCGCACCTCCGGCAACAATGTCATCATCTCCCCCTGCTTGGCGATCGACGATACACATGTTAACCGTATCCTCTCGGCGCTCGATCTCGGTCTTGCCGCCGCCACCAACGCGCTGAACAGGCGCTGACCGGCACCGCGCGCGGCCGCCCCGACGGCCGCCCGCTTTCACACCCAATCAAGAATTTCGCAAAGAAATCATGGGAACGAAAACGACTGAGGAGAATGACCATGGAATTGCTTGATGCAATCGAGCCCGTCGGCGAGATGGTGTCGCTGATCGGCTCGCGCGACTTCGGGGCCGGCTTCTATCGCATTGCCAACGAGCTGATCGGCATCGACCATTGCACCGTCTTCATGTGCGCCAACGACAATCCGCGAACGCTGGTCGCGGAGGCCAATTGCGAGAAGACCGCCGCGCGCGTGCGTTCGCTCGCCGATATCTACATCCGCGAGGCCTATGTGCAGGACCCGGTCTGGGGCACGTTCCAGAGCGCGCCGCATGCAGGCTGCTCCACCTTCCTTCTGTCGCCGACCGAGCTTGCCGACGAGGGATACCGCCGCGAATTCTACGACAAGCCGAACATCAAGCACGAGCTTGCCCTGACGACCGTCATCAACGGCGACCGCATCTATGCCGGTTTCTACCGGGAAAACGGAAGGCCGCATTTTTCCGACCGCTCCGCCGAACTGCTGAAATATTGCGGCCGCACCATCATGCAGGTGTTGCACAAGCATGCCGAAATCTCGCTGCTCACCGGCCCGGTGCAGGCCGAGCCGAAGCCGGTCAGCCAGAAGGCGCTGCTCGAACGGGTGCGTTCGGCAATCATGGCCGATTGCGGCCTGATCACCGCCCGCGAGGCGGAAATCTGCGCCAGCATCGTGCTCGGCTATACCGTGCTCGGCATCAGCATGAACCTCGGCATTTCGATCAACACGGTCGCGACCCACCGCAAGCGCGCCTATGCCAAGCTCCGGGTCTGCAGCCAGAACGAGCTGTTCGCCCGCTATTTCTCGGTGGTCGAAACCAATCCCGGTGCCTTGCGCTACAACTGACCGCCGCTCTCCCCGCGCAACCGACACAGCCCGCCCTCCCCGGCGGGCTTTTTTTCATGCCTTCCGTCCCCTTCGAGAGGTAGGCGGGCCGCTTGCCAACCCTCCAGCCCACCTATATGTTCGTTATTAGAATTTATATGTTCGATAAACGAACCATTGGAGGCAACATGCAAGTGCGCGTGACGAAGCTCGGCCATATCGGCCTGACAGTTCGCGATATCGACCGCTCGGTGGCGTTCTATGAGCGTTATCTCGGAATGCGGCTCACCGAAAAGTTCGAATATCCCGAGGAGAAGATCGGGCATGGCGTCGCGGTGGCCGCCGGCGCCTTCGTGCGCTGCGACGTGACGCATCACGAACTGTCGATCTTCCGGATGCGCAAGGATATCCTGGGTGACGACGCGCTGGCCGCGCCGCGTTTCGGCTTTGGTCTGCACCACATCGCCTTCGAGCTGGGCTCGCCCGAAGACCTCAAGGCGCTCTATGTCAGCATGCGCGACGACGGCGTCGAGATCGTCAATTGCCGCAAGGGCGGCCCGGGCAACCAGCCGCGCTTCTATGCCCGCGATCCCGACGGCAACCTGCTCGAATTCTACTGGGGCATCGACAAGATCGGCTGGGACGGCACGCCGCGCCTCTACGATCCCATCGAGGAAATCGATCTGCTCGATTTCGATTTCGACGCCTATGTCGCCAATCGCGAGGAAGACAGCCGCAAGGCCCGCGCCCAGCTGACATCCGGCGTCCGCACGGCCTGACCCCAACCGAGGAAGCCAAGCACATGAATGCCATGCTGCAAGATCACCCCGAAACCGTCCGGGAACTCGTCGCCCGGGCGGCCGCGCTGAGACCGCTGCTGCGCGAGGAGCAGGCGGCGACGGAGGCCAACGGCTTTCCGACGCGGCGCGTCTACGACGCCATCGTCGCGGCGGAGCTGTTCAACATCCTGACGCCGAAGCGTTATGGCGGCTACGAGCTCAATCTCGACGATTTCTACCGCGTCGTCATCGAGATCGCCCGCGGCTGCCCGGAAACCGGCTGGTGGTTCGCGCTCGGCACCGGCCATTCGGCGCAGATCGCCTCCTATTTCGACGAACGGGCGCAGGCGGAAATCTTTGGCTTCCGCAGGAATTTTCAGGCGCCCTGGTCCTTCGCGGTAGCGAAGACGCAGGCCGAAAAGGTCGATGGCGGCTACCGCGTCAGCGGCACCTGGTATTATTGCTCCGGCGTTCCCTATGCCAGCCATTTCATGGGCAATATTCCGCTGCCGAAGGATGCGGACACGACGGGCACGCCGATGCTGACCGTCGTCATCCCCGACGGCAGCTTCACCCGCCTCGACAACTGGGGCGACCTCCTGGGCATGAAGGGCAGCGGCTCGCATGGCGTCACCGTCGAGGACGTCTTCGTGCCGGAGCACATGACCTTCTCCTTCGATGCCGATCTCGGCCTCACCGGCCCGACGCTGGGCTACGGCGTGCATCGCAACCCCCTTTATTCCGGCCTGTTCGCAGCCTTCGCGGAGGGCGGGCTTTCGGCCATGTCCACCGGCCTCGCCTATGCCGCCATCGACGAATACGAGGAGCTGGTCGCCACCCGCAACACACCCGGCCGCCAAACGCTCCGGGCCTACAACCCGGATTACCAGCGCTCCCTCGGCATGGCGGTGGCGCTGGCCGACAGCGCCCGCGCCATCACGCTTGCCGGCGGCGCGCTCTATCTGGAAAACGCCGCACTCTGCGCCCGGGACATTGAGCCCTTCACCGTCGAGAAGGCGATGCGCATGGACGGCACCTATCATACGGCCGAGCGGCTGGCCTACGAGGCCGTGGAGATCCTGGTCCGCACCGCAAGCTCCGCCGCGCTCAAGCAGGATGGGCGCCTGTCGCGCTACATGCGCGACATCCTGATGACCATCAGCCGCGGCCATGACCAGTTCGAATTCCGTGCCGCCGGCATTGCCCAGGCGCTCCTCACCCGCAACCGGAATTTCTCCTTTCCGGCGTGAGGCTTGCGCCCTTCCCCCACCGTCCACCGACCAACGAGGTATCGATCCCATGTCCAAGGAAATGTTCGAGCGCGGATTGGAAATCCGCAAGGCGGTGCTCGGCGCCGCCTATGTCGAAAAATCCCTCAATGCCGCCGACGACTTCAACCGCGATTTCCAGAACCTCGTCACCGAATATTGCTGGGGTGCGGGCTGGGGGCGCAGCGCCCTGTCGCGGCGCGACAAGAGCCTGCTCAATCTCGTCATGCTCGGCACGCTCAACCGCAGCCAAGAGTTCAAGCTGCATCTCAAGGGCGCTTTGACAAATGGCTGCACCCGCGAGGAGATCAAGGACACGCTGATGCAGCTTGCCATCTATGCCGGCATCCCCGCCGGCGTCGAGGCGTTTCGGCTGGCGAGAGAGGTGTTCGCCGAGGTCGACAAAGGCGAATGAGCGCGCGGAAATTTCTTTTGATTCTAAATGGATAGCCGGGAACGGTCACCCTTCCAAGGTATATGAGGCCGCTTCCCCTTCGCATAAGCTGACCATGGATATCCCGGAAAATGCCAAGCCTTCCGGGATCACCGAAACCCCACTTACATGGAGATATGAATGTCCGTCATGGTTGTCATCCGCTTCCCCGTCGCCCATAGCGCCGTGGTGGAATGGGCCTCGAAGAACGGCGAACTGCTCGACCCGATCGTCAAGCTGTTCGAAAAGCACAAGCGCATCAGCCATCGCGCCGTGACCAGCGACAGCGAATTCCTCGATTTCGACGAATGGCCGAGCGCCGAAGCCTATGCCGCCTTCAAGGCCGAAGCCGGTCCCTATATCGAGAAATTCGAGGCGGCCTTCGGCCATCGCTCGACCGATACGATCTACGAAGTCGTCGAATAAACCAGCCGAAAATTTCGGGTGAATCGATATGCCGCCGGATCGCTCCGGCGGCATTTTTCATGTCTCGTCAGGGTCGATGCCGGACCAGTCGAGCGCAAAAACTTCGCGAAAGGCGAAGCGCTGCAGATGCTCGGCCACCACCCGCTCCAGATCGGCATGGGCGGCGGGATCGCCGGTCGAACGCAGGACCAGAGTGAGCCCGTCCGCATCGGCGGCAAGATCGAGCGCTTCATCGCCGCTGAAAGCGATCCTCCCCTTTCCGGGCATGACCTCGACCGAGAAACGATGGCTCCAGTGTTTGCAAAGCTGCTGGAGATATTTTTCGGCATGGGCTGTGGCAAAGCGCGCGGTGGATATGGGCATGGTCGAAGTCTCCTCTTCGTGAATGCATGAAAATACCGGTAGCGCGGCGACCGAAAAAGCCCGCCATGCTCCACCGGTACGGCGGGACATGGCGGGCTTACTGGCCGGCAAGGCCCGGGAAAGCCTATTTAGGCGCTGCACTGACGGAAATATATTGCCGTCCGAAATAGACCAGGCAGGCCTCGGCATCGTTGCCCCTGATATCCACCACCCGCGCCAGGAAGATCGAATGCGTGCCGGCTTCGATGACCTGGTCCAGCTCGCAATCGAAGGAAACGATCGCCTCGTCGAGAACCGGCGCGCCGGTCTTCAGACTGGAATAGCGAATGTGAGAAAAGCGTTCGTCGGAGGGGATGCCGGTCGAACCCGCAAACAGGTCCGCCACCTTTCGGTTGATGCCGGCGAGAACATTGACACAGAGCACCCGATTGGTCTTGATCACGCTGTTCGACCGGCTGGACTGGTTGACGCAGACGAGCAGCGTCGCCGGGCTGTCGCTGACGCTGCACACCGCCGAAACGGTCGCGCCGCACAGCCCCGCCTCCCCATCCGAGGTGACAACGCTTACCGCCGCTCCCAGCTTCGACATCGCTTCCCGGTACATGAACTTGTCGACCATGGCGGCACCATTGTTCATCGCAGTCTGGAATTCGGCGGCGGATTGCATTTCACCCATGGGATCGGTTCCTTGTCACGCGAGATGCGGCAGGTTGTTTTCGCCGAGAATGCTGCCGCCGGCCGCTTCCAGCGCCCGGCGCTGGTGGCCGAGATGCACCATCAGCGTATCGAGATCCCGGCGCCGGCGCTCGAACGGGCTGCGCTGATAGATGATCGAGGCGCCCAAAAGTTCCAGCGCCATGCCACAGGCCTTGCGCACCTGATGGCCGGCATTGACGGAGCAGAGCGTCGTCATCGCCTCCTCGTCGGCCGTCAGTTCCTGGCCGGCAAACAGCTTGTCGCTGACCAAAGCCGCCGTCGATAGCGAGAAGGCGCGGGCGGCATTGTAGTTCATCTCGGCCTCGGCATACTGGATGCGGGCGAAGCGGTCATTGGGCGAACGCTTCTTCAGCTCGGTGCGCACATCGTCGAGGATGCGCCGGCCAAGACCGAGCACCACCCCCTGCAGCGAAATCGCGATGAAATCCGCATGGCGCGCCAGCGGCGGCAGATGACTGGCCGCGCCGGAAAAATACTTGAAGACATATTTGTCGGGGATGACCACATCCTCGATTTCATAATCGGTGCTGCCGGAGCCACGAAGGCCGAGCGTATGCCAGGTATCCAGCAGCTTCACCTTGTCCTTGGGCAGGTAGGCGACGCGGAATTCCGGTTGGCCGTCGGCATCGCGCAACACCTCGCCGTTCTCATGCAGATGGATGCCGCAGACGATGCAATCGGCGCTGTGGATACCGCTGCCGAAGGGCCAGCGCCCCTTGGGAATATGCCAGCCGCCCTCGACCCGGTCGGCGCGCTGCGGCGGGTAATAGCCGCCGGCCGTGGCGAAATCCATCGAGCCGTACAGCTCGCGGGCGATCTCCTCCGGGAACTGCGCGCCGTAAAAGCCGGTATCGGAGAGGATCTGCACGTTCCAGGCGACGGAGGCATCGTGATAGGACAGCGTTTCCACGGCCCGGATCTGGTCGTCGAAGCGCATTTCCGGCCCGCCCCAGGCCGCCGGCCAGGCGATGCGGAAGGCACCGGCCTGTTTCAGCGCCGCGACCATGCGCGGCGTCAGGTGGCGGATGCGGTCGATCTCGGCGGCCTCCTCCTCGATCAGCGGCCCGAGCGCCCTCAGATTTTCGAGGATTTCGGCCGGGGATTTGTAGTCGTCCCCAAGCGTTTCGACGACCCAGGCATTGCTCTGTGTTGCACTCACGTTCCGTTCCTTTGTCATGGCCGAATGGGCCTGATGGTCATGGGTCGCTGTCAGCCGTTGCGCCGCGAAAGCGTCGGAAAAAAGCGGGCCTGCGGCAATTGATCGACGCTGAGGAAACCGGGCTGGGCATCCAGCGTGTCGCGCACGCGGTTGACCAGCGAGGCCGGCGTGATGACGTCGCCGAGGAAATTGTCGGTGCGCATGTTCATGCTGGGCACGCCTTCGACGATCCATTCGTTGAAGACGCTCGCCCCTTCCGGCAAATGCTGCATGATGAACTGTCCCTCGGCGATGATACCGCCGTCGAGCTCGAATACCACGCGCTCCATGAAGCCGCAGGTGGTACCGGCCTTGATCAGGCGTTCGCTCTTTGCCTTGGGCATGTCGTGCTCGGCGATGATCGGCTCATGCACGACCTTCGTCGACCTGATGCCGAGGCCGAGCGCCCGGACCAGCGGACGCAGCGCCACTTCGAAAATGCCGCGATGATCCGAGGGGGCATCGTAGCCCTTGGCATGGAATTCCTCGCGGGTAATGCCGATCTGGTCGTTATGACCGCCGACCGTGCCAAAGGCGCCGAGATCGCAGATATTGCGGCCGATGAGCCGGTCGATCCGCTGCACCGAGGCGAGAAAGGACAGCGGCTGGGCATACCAGAAGGTATCCTGCACGCCGACGCTGACCAGCGTCTTGCCATGCGAACGGAAGATCGCGTCGAGCTCGCGCGCCACAGGCGTTTCCTTGTCGACATAGAAGGGCTCGAAGGCATCCTCGGCGATGGTCACCACGTCGAGACCCGCCTTGGCGGCCTTGACCGCCGGCTCGTAGAGATCGGAGAGATGCGTGCAATGGGTCATCAGCACGATATCCGCCTCGAATTTATCGAAGGGAACATGCGGCTGGCAGACCTCGACACCCGCAAGCTCCGGCGCCGAAAAATCCTTGCCCTCGATGGTCCGCACATAGGCGGCGACAACCTCGACATTCTTTTCCCTGAGATAGCGGACAGTCACCCGACCCACAGAACCCAGTCCATAGACGATTGCGCGTATCGGTCTCAATCTACATTCCCTTCCTTACAAGCAGGCGGGCTCCGCACCCTTGTCACGACGCTAAAGTTGCCCGCAGCGGGGCTTGCGGTACATACCCCTGCAAGGTGAGCGAACCGGCACATGTCGATGACATGGAAATGGTTGAATAAGCGGGCGGTGTGACCTCGCAGGAGAATGACTCGTCCCCAATGCAACAATTAGCCTTGTAACCTTGGACTCGCGACGGTGCCGATAAAGATAACCGGGAAGAAAAATAGCGCGTAAGTTCAACGGCCGAAGCCCGAATGCTTGGAGCTGCTGAAAGCGACTTCCACGGGTGCGAGGTTATAGACGTTGATGCAGAGCGTTCAGGCGTCGAGTTGGTCGAAGCGCTGAGCGCGCGTGAGATCTGCCGTGAAGACGCCGCCTTGCGGGTAGGCAGGCTCCGCTCTTAAAAAACGTGGAGAGCGGTGGAACTAGCGATCGATAGACAAGCAAGCGATCGACATCATTCGACCGGACTGCCCTCTTAGTAGCGTTAGAGTTGGTTGTCGGTTCCGACACCGTCCAAATTCCCTTGATAACGGGCCCGATCTTCACAAAGTCGCCGCTCTGAACGTTGATCTCGGTGCCGTCGGTGAACAGGATCTCGGCACGCCTTTTCACCACACACAAAGACGCAGCTCTGTCTCATGGACCAGTTGGAAGGCGGATTCGGGCTAGTCGTTCGACTCCGCGACGCACGTCGCATAACGGCCGCGGGATGGATGTCGATCGCGAAGTCTCCGAAATTTGGCTCTGGGTGTGGCGGGCAGGATGCCGGCGGCCCGTCATCCAGAGCCAATGGCCGACGCGATAGGCCTGTAACGCGGAAAAGCCCATGAAGTAGAGAAACGGGGTCAATACTTCGCTCGTGCTGGGATCGCGGTCCTTCACCGCCTGAAGATCGGCTACCGCCGCGCCGAGCAGGCCCGGCCAATCGGCACAGGCGCCGTAGATCCAGCGCCAGAAGCTCGTCACGGCCGATATCTTCGTCGGCGAGCATGGTCGCGAGGCGATGGGACAACGCATGTCCGAGTCCGGCATGCATCACACTGCCGAGTTCATGGCGCTCTCCAGCGCCGGGTCACAGCGCGGCGACATAGGCGCGGGTCTCGGCGGGCAACGCACGGCCGGTCGCGCGATGATCGTCATAGCGGCCGGGACCGGCATTGTAGGCGGCGAGCATCGCCGCGACATTGCCATAGCGATCCCACATCTCGCGCAGATAAGCGATGCCTGCGAGGATGTTGTCGCGCGGATCGTAGAGATCGCGGCCGAGATGATAGCGGACGCGCAGGCCCGCCCAGGTATCGGGCATGACCTGCATGAGCCCGACCGCGCCGGCTGATGAGATCGCACGCACGTCGCCCGCGCTCTCGGCGCGCAGCACGGCGCGAATCCAGTGCTCGGGAATGCCGAAGCGCTGCGACGCCTCGGCGATATGACCGCCATGCGGATCGGCGGCAACCGTGCGCGCAACGGGCGCGGACTGCGCCAAGGTCGTCGCCGGTCCTGCGCCGAGCGCGAGCGCGCCAGCGATCAGGATAATGGCATAGCGCCATGCCCGCCTTTCTCCGCCGAACCGCCAGCCTGCCAGCGTGCTCGCTGCGGTCAAGGGTGCGCGCGAAGCGCCGGCCGGAGGCCGCCCCTGACCTTCGCTGCGCGCGCCGGCCGACGTGTGGTCGAGCGGGACGAAAGAATGAGACGGCTTTTCCGCGAACAAAGGAATAGAGGCTTTGAGCGCGATGATGACACGGGACCGCATGGCCTTAGTCCCGCTCTTCGCGCGGTTTTGGGCGCGTCCAGTGCAGCGACCATGACGATCCGGCCTCGTCGTCGCGGAACAGGTTCGCGCGGATCGGCTGCGGCAAGGCCGGATCGTCCAGCGGGACGGAGAGATATTCGCCGGCCTTCTCGCCGGTGCGCTTCCAGGCCGTGCCGATCTCCGGGCCGTCGTCAGCGCCGTGATGGACGCGGTAATCCGGCACGTTCTCCGAGTCCGAAGGATCGGCGGGGACGATGATGAGTTCGCGATAGAGCGTGAGGGTGTGAACGCGCCCGGTGAAGCCGGATTCTTCGCGCGTGAATAGGCCGATCTTCGGCATGGGTAGTCTCCTTCGCTGGTGGTTGTGGGTGGGGGAGTTCAACGCGTCGGCGCGCGCCAAAGTCACCATCCTCATCGGTCCAGAGCGGCAGCGCGCGGCCGATGACGGAGCTTGCGGGAATGGGTCCGAAGTAGCGGCCGTCGAGGCTGTCAGGGACGTCCCAATTCATGAGGAAGAGCTGGCCGTCGGTGATGACGCGGCAGCCCTGCCAGACCGGCAGAGCGCGGCCGATCCGGCCACTGTCGAGCGCATAGCCCATCTCCACGCCATCGATCGTGATGGCGTGGCCGGTGCGGCAAACCCGTTGGCCGGGAAGACCGACGACGCGCTTCAACAGCGGCACGCCGCGCCCGACATAGCCGCGCTCGATCATGAAACCGGCAAGCGGTTCCGATGGCCTGACGGCGACCAGCTCCGGCACTTCGATCCGGTCGACCGGCTCGATGGTGTAGAAACCGACCGGCGCGCTCGCCGTGGCGTTCCAGAGGAGTTTTGTCGGCATATCGGCGGCGCTGGTGGCGGCGATGCCGAAGACGGCGAGCAGCATCACCGCGAGGATACGGCGGCGGCTCATGGGCCGATCCTCCGGCGACCGATCCATGCGGCATGGCGCTCAGGCGTGTAGACGCTCGGCTCCAGACCGGCGGAAAGCCGGTTATGGACGTGCCGCCAGTGATCGGGCGAAGCGTCGGCCGGATCGAGGCCGAGCGCTTCCACCGCATCGATCGCGGCAAGCGCGCGCTGGACCTTGGACCAGCCGTCGATCCGCAAGAGGATGTCGCCACCAGGGCGGACGAAGGGCAGCGTCTGGAACGGCTCCCCGCGTGGCATCGTGCAGGGCGAGATGCCGCCGATCTTCGTTCTCGGCTCGAATGGCGAACCGCAGATCGTCAATTCCCGCATCCACCAGAACGTCCTGATCGTGGACCGCCTGTTCGGCGCGGCCGAGCAGCGCTTGGCAGCGGCAACCGCCAGCAGGTCGTCAGGATCGTCCGCACCAACCCCGCACAGGCCGTCGCCCAGCCGGTCAGCGCGACCACCGGAGGATCGTCCTCATGAGCGATACCGAAACCACGGGCCCCATGCGCCTGCGCGCTGAATCGCCCCGCGTCACGCGCCTGTCCCGCAAGATGCTGGCAGGCGTCGGCGCTGTCGCGCTTCTCGGCATCGGTGGCGCGCTCATCTACGCGCTCCAGACCCGCGACGGGGAAACGGGCGGCAACGAACTCTATTCGACCGAGAACCGCCCCACGGCGGACGGCTTGTCCGGCCTGCCGCGCGATTATACGGGGCCGGTGCTCGGCCCCGCGCTGCCCGGAGATTTGGGCCGACCCATTCCTGACGCGCAGAACCGGGGACAACCAGTCGTGCCGCCCGTCATGGCGACGCCCGCCGTCGATCCCGAAGACGAACGCCGCAGGGCCGAGGAAGAAGCCGCGCGCTTGAGCAACGTCTTTTTCCAGTCCGGCCCGCGCATGGAATCGCAGGCAGGGACGGCCATGCCCGGCCTTGCCGGTCTTGGCCTCGGTGGACAGCCGGACGGGACCGCCGGGCAGAACCGTCATGCCGCTTTTCTCAACGGGCCGGTGGACCGGCAGACCGTCGCCCCGGATCGCGTCACGCCCCCGGCCTCGCCCTGGATATTGCAGGCGGGGGCCGTCATTCCGGCTGCCCTCATCACCGGCATCCGTTCCGACCTTCCGGGCCAGATCACCGCGCAGTTGACAGAGAACGTCTATGACAGCCCGACCGGCTCGCTGCTCCTGATCCCACAGGGCACCCGCATCATTGGAACGATGATGGTGTGACCTTCGGCCAGCGCACGGTGTTGCTGGTGTGGAATCGCCTGATCCTGCCGGGCGGCCGTTCCATCGTTCTGGAGCGCCTGCCAGGCGCGGATGCCAGCGGCTACGCGGGGCTTGAGGATGGCGTCGATTATCATTGGTGGGATCTGATGAAGGCCGCAGGGCTGTCCACGCTGCTCGCGGTCGGCACGGAGCTGGCGACGAGCGACGAGGACCGACTGATCCGCGCCATCCGCGATGGCGCTCAGGATACCGTCAATCCGGCGGGCTAGCAGATCGTCCAGCGCCAGTTGCAGGTTGCGCCGACATTGACGATCCGCCCTGGCTTCCCGGTCAGGATCATCGTGACGCGCGATCTGGTATTCGAGCCGACAGGAGGTTGACATGACCAAGCTGAAACTCGGTCCCATCGTCGAGGACAAGCCGATAAAAGTCACCGTGGAGCTGCCCGCGCCGCTTCACCGCGATCTGGCCGCCTATGCCGAGGTTCTGGCCCGCGAAACCGGCCAGCCCGCCGCCGATCCCGTCAGGCTGATCGTGCCCATGCTGGAGCGGTTCATTGCGACGGATCGCGGCTTCGCCAAGGCGCAGCGCGTGTCTCAATGAGTGAGTGGCCTGCGCTATCGGATTGCCAATGCAGCCGTGAATAAAATGGCGGCCAGTGTGGATGAAACCGTGCGGACATGGTTCCACATCGTCCAGTCGCGTAGATAGCGCGTCCATTGCGCCGCCGCATCCGGCTGGGCGACTGCGGCGGCCAGCGCATTGTTCAGCGGCACGTTGAAGACCACCGTGCAGCCGAACATCCCGACCAGATAGACGAGCGCCGCCGTGCCGATCAGCAAGGCATCCTGCCGCGATATCTCCAGCACCGAAAGCGCCAGCAGGCAGAGGGATGCAAAGCTGGTGCCGAAAAAGAGCGGCAGGAAAGCGCCACGCAGGATCGTTTGGTTGATCGAAACCATGGCCGCCATCCCGACTTGCGGCTCGATACTGCCGAGCGCCCGCATGATTGTGGTCGAAAAGACGAAATAGAGGCCCGCGATCAGGCCGCAGCCGATGGCCGAAACCCACAGCAGCGCAGAGGTGAGCGCCGCCATGTCAGACCCTCCATACCCCGCTTGCCGCCATTTCGCGGGCATAGTCGGCGAAATCGCGCGGCGGCCGGTTAAGCGCCTCCTGGACGCCATCGGCCACGGCGCTGTTGCGGCCGTCCAGAACCACGGTGAACAGGTCCAACAGCAGGTCCACGACCTCTTGCGGCGCATGTCCTTCCATCGACGCCGCGAAGTCTCTGGCTGAAACCTCGCGAAAGCGGATGGTTCGGCCGGCGGCGCGGGAAATCTCATCGACCGCCTCGGCGAAGGTCAGCGCACGCGGCCCCGTCACCTCATAGAGCCGGCTTATATGGCGTGGATCGGTCAGGGTCGCCACCGCCACATCGGCAATGTCGCCGGCGTCGAGGAACGGCTCCGGCACCGGACCCGCCGGAAGCGCCAGTTCGCCGTCCAGAACACTTCCGAGCAGATAGCCTTCGGAGAAATTCTGATTGAACCAGCTTGCCCGCACGACGGACCACGGCAGGCCGCTTTCCCACAACGCCGCTTCGGCTCGTTGCGCACCTGGCTCGCCGCGGCCGGACAGCAGCACCATCTGTTTCAGCCCCGCTTCGAGTGCCAGCTTGGCCAGATGCGCTATCGCTTCGTCGGACCCAGCGACCGCCAGATCGGGCTGATAGGTGACATAGGCACGCGTGACGCCGGCAAGCGCCGCCTTCCACGTCTCCGGCTGGTTCCAGTCGAAAGGTATTTCGGTGCTGCGCGATACGGCCCGAAACCGGCCGGAACAATCCTGTGCGCGCCGATGCAGCGATCCTGTCTCTCGCCCGGTTGATCGGCCGCTAGATCGCCCGCGAGCAGTTCGAGCGCAAGATCGTGCAGGAACGCAAGGCGCAGAAATGGCACCACACGAAACCTCTCCCTTCACCCTGATGGTCTAACAGCCTGTCTCGCCGGCAAGCGACATAGACGCGAGTTTCACCCGGTCCGGGTTCCCCGCGCCGGGCCTCCGCAGTTTTCACTTGTGACCATTTTGGTCCCATGATACAGGTGGCCCATGAGGATTATTGCCCGCCGCACTTTGCGCGAATTTGTCGAGAGCCTCGCGGGGCAGAAGGAGCAGCCCGCCGTCAAAGCGGCGCTCGATGCTTGGTTCGATGAAGTCAGCAAGGCAGAATGGGCGAGCGCCGCCGATGTGAAGCGGCTCTACGCGACGGCGAGCATCGTCAGCGCCGAGCGGATCGTCTTCAACATCAAAGGCAATGACTACCGCCTTGTCGTGTCGGCGGACTTCGAGAAGGGCATCGTCTGGATCAAGTGGCTCGGCACGCACAAGGCTTATGACAGGATCGACGTGAAGGAGATCGAGCATGGCAACTGACCTGAAGCCGATCCGCACGGAAGCGGATTACGAAGACGCACTCGCGGAAGTCGAACGGCTGTGGGGCGCCAGGAGCGGCACGCCGGAAGGCGACCGCCTCGACGTGCTGGCGACGCTGATCGATGTCTATGAGGCGAAGCACTATCCGATGGACCCACCCGATCCGGTGGAAGCGATCCGCTTCCGCATGGAGCAGCAGGGGCTCACCCGCAAAGATCTGGAACCGATGATCGGCCCGCGCAACCGCGTGGCGGACGTGCTGAACCGCAAGCGCAGCCTGTCGATCGACATGATCCGGCAATTGCACGCCCGTCTCGGCATCTCGGCCGAGGTACTGATCCAGCCGAGCCGGATGGACAAGGTTGCGTAGGAGAGATTGCCGATGACCCGCGTTGCCTTGTACGCCCTGTATTCCTCCGACCATCAGCGCGAGGCGTCGATTGAGGATCAATTCCGTATCTGCGGCGAGCAGGCAAAGCGCGAGAAGTGGAAGATCGTCGGCACCTAAAAGGATGCGGGGATTTCGGGCGCAAGCATGATCCTGCGGCCCGGCATCCAGGCGCTGCTGCAGGATGCGCAGGCGGGGCAATTCGATATCGTGCTGGCCGAGGCGCTGGACCGTATCAGCCGCGACCAGGCCGACGTGGCGACCTTCTACAAGCACCTGAAGTTCGCCGACGTGCCAATCGTCACGCTGGCGGAGGGCGAGATCAGCGAGCTTCATGTCGGCCTCAAGGGGACGATGAACGCGCTGTTCCTCAAAGACCTTGCCGCCAAGACACATCGCGACATCCGTGGCCGCGTCGAGGACGGGAAAGCGGGTGGCGGCATTTCATATGGCTACAAGGTCGTGAAGAAGCTGATTCGCGCGGCGAACCGATCCGGGGCGAACACGAGATCGATGAAGCTGAGGCCAATGTCGTGCGGCGCATATTCCGCGACTTCGCAGCCGGAGTAGGCCCACGCACAATCGCCCGCACGCTGAACGAGGAAGGAATCCCCGGCCCCGGCGGCAAGTCATGGGGTGACACGACCATTCGCGGCAATCTGAAACGCGCGACGGGCATCGTGAATAACGAGCTATATATCGGCCGCCTGATCTGGAACCGGCTGCGCTATATCAAGGACCCGTCGACCGGAAAGCGCGTGTCCCGGCTGAACCCGGTATCGGAATGGATCGTCAAGGACGTTCCCGATCTGCGCATTGTCGACGACGAACTCCGGCAGGCCGTGCGCGCGCGTCAGGGCGAGATCGCTGAGAAGTTCGTCAATGTGACGGAGGCCTTACGCAAGCATCACAAGAAGAACCGGCTGAACGGCGCGCGGCGTCCCAAGTCGCTGCTGTCGGGGCTGGTGTTTTGCGGCTGCTGCGGCGGTCCCTACTCGCTGCGCGGCGCCGACCGCTTCGCCTGCTCGAACCATATCAGCAAGGGTTCCTGCTCCAACAGCCGGGGCATTGCGCGCGAAGATTTGGAACGGCGTGTGCTTGCCGGATTGAAGGACCGGATGATGTCGCCGGAGATCGTCGAGGACGCCATGCGCGCCTACGCGGAAGAGACGAACCGGCTGAACCGGGAACGCCGCTCGAACGGCGATTCCTGGAAGGCCGAGCTGGTGAAGGTCGAGAAGCAGATCGCGCAGATCGTCGAGGCCATTGCGGACGGCATGTATCATCCGTCGATGAAGGAGAAGATGACCGGGCTGGAAGCGCGCAGGGAAGAACTGACGGCCCTGCTCGCCGATGCGCCGGCGGACACGCCGGACATTCTGCCGAGTGCTTCGGCGATCTATGCGAAGAAGGTCGTGGCGCTGACGAAGGCCCTGAACCGGAAGGAAGAGCGGCAGGAAGCGTCGCAGGATTTGCGCGCCCTGATCGAGAAGATCGTGCTGACACCCGGCCCGGAACGGGGGGAACTCTATGCCACGCTGCATGGCGAACTGCGCACGATCCTCGAATGGACGGAGCGGCAAGCCATTGGAAAGGTTGCTAAAACGACAAAACCCGCCGCTGGTGCGACGGGTTTGTCTGTATCGTTGGTTGCGGGGGCCTGACTGCACGGAGACTTGTAAATTCAGCTAGATAGCTCCCGCATTGGCGACAACTATTTCCGCCCATATAACATACCCAGCAGCAAGTGGGCAGCCGCACCGTCGATGCCGGATGATGCGGCTGAGTTGGAGATGCACTCTGCATCACACCGCTCAAAGACCGAGCCAGTCCTTAAAGCGATCAATAAAGCCCTTCCTCTTTCCTGGAACCTTGGGTGGCGCAGAAGAAGTGGCGGGCGGCGCGGTATTGACCTGACCGTAGTATCTCTGCTTCGCGCCACGGTCACGACGACGTTCTGCCTCGATTTGTTCATCGCTCCACGCGCCGGCTTCGATGACGTTACCGCGCCTTATGATGTAGTGTGATCGACACCGCAAGGTCCAGCTACCAACGGAAGGGCTGAGCGAAATAGTTTCTCCGTCGAAGTCCATGTGCCAGTCAGTCGGAGTGAACGGCGTGACAACCTCTTCGCCGCACCCGCAGCAGCAGCTATGGGCCGCCGTCGCGTATTCCATCGAAATGTAGAGTATTCCGGGCTCCAACTTGTCCGGAATGAGAGAGTTGAAGCGGTGCTTGAGACGTCTATGGAACATTACGACCGGTCCTCGTTGAGCAGCATGTTGCCATCCGTCGTAAACGTGCTGTGGTGTTCATTCTCTAGGTCGCGGTAAAAGCCGCGCAGTTTCTTCCACTTCATGACAGCTAAGGCTGCATTGAGCATGTTGAGGTCGGCGACCTGAATGTTAGTGGCATAGACGGCATCGGCCGGCGCGCTATGGAAGGAGATACGCCCATTGTGAACGTGATCGCGCTTGGCAGGCGTGCTGGCGGTGACGCGGAGAATGCCACCGAGCGAGCCATCAACCAGTTCGAGGCCCATCCCGACGTCGATGAACGAGACGCCCATCGCCTCGAGCTTAGCCACCACTGCTCGCTTTGCATCGCCTGCATCCATCGAGAGAAAGGCGAAGGTGATGCCATCCAGCAAATACACGTTGCTTGCGCCGAGGTCGACGACATGAGGGACGATCCCCCTATGCATATGTGAGTAGATCGAGGCGAAATATTCCACCTTCGGCGCTGCCGCCCGCAATTGGTCTATCGAAGGTGCTCCAGGCGCACGGAATGCGTTATGCTGCAGGAAGGTGTCGCCATCGAACAGGTGAATCTGATCAACGGGCGTCTTTGCCGTTTGATCCAGGATGTAGCCCCCGGTTCCGCCGAGCCCAATGATGCCTATCTTTTCGCCTTCCAGGCGTTCGGTGAGGGCACCGATACCGGCACGATCTGAGGCGGTCTCGGTATAGTGGAATGGCGAGACCGCCTGATCTTCGGGAACCTGGAAAACCCGCGGGCTCAGGCCCGGCTGCAGAACCGCTGCAGGGCCGGCGAGGATGTTCGCGTACGCGGTCATCTTCTTATGGTAGTCCGAGTACCCTTCGGCCGGCTTGCTGGAAAAGGCGTGACGTGATGTTAGACCGTGCCCCAATTCCGACGTCACACTCTGATGCATGATCGCGGAAATGGGGCGGCCATCGGCGTGGCACGGATACTCACCATCGAAAAACATCACGTGCGTGTCGGGGCGATGGGTCCGGTCCCCAGCCATGGTAAGGCTGGAGATCAACTTGCCCATTTTCACCTGGCGGGAAGCGTTGACGTAGGGCACCTGGTGCATGACCAGGTACCCCCCGCGCTGCTCCACGACATAGCCTTCGTCGCGAAGCTGCTTGAGATCGGGGTTAAGACTGAACGGTGCGGGTGACATTGAATATTGTCCCTTTCTTGACCGTTACGACACCGCCGATGCCCAGCTCACCTTGATGGGGCTTGGACTTCGCATGGCGATAAGTCATGGAGAACACTACGTTGGCTTCCGGGGCACCCGGAAAGGCCAGTTGCACGATCTGCTCGAAAGTCACGTCCGGCCCGTCGACAATGCGTGGGCGGGCATTGACGATGATCTCAATCTGAGAACGCGGCTTGGGAGCAGTAATGAAGTGCTCGATGCCAAGCTCGTCGAGGTCGACGAGATCTTCGGGCTCGATCAACCGGTCGGTGCCACCCGGTACCTCAAGGAAAACAGCTTCGTCAGCACCGGGTTCCGCGAGGGCGTAGAGGACAGCGCCGCTGATAATGCGCTTGCCCCATTCGATTTGGGCACCGTTAACGGTAGCCTTGTAGTCGCGGTCGGTGGCGAAAGCGATAAAGCGTTCCGCGCCGTGTCCGCGAAGATCGAAGGGCTCGTCCAGACGGACGTCCTCGAAATCACCCGAGGCGAGGATCGCGAAAAGGCTCACCCCGGCCTTCGGCTTAACGCCACCGGCAGCCAGAATCTGACGGCCCAGCGGGATGGGATCGGGCACCGTGACCGGTTTGAATTCAAGATCGCCATTGGCGAACTGAATGCGATAGTTGTTGGCGGGGTTGAGGGGGCGTCCCTCACGGATGGCGATGCCGACATCCTCAATTTCCTGCGTGGCAGGACCGGACTTGACGCTCATTGTCATTCTCCAGTGCCCCCGGACTACCCGAGGGCTTCTGAAGGGCTAATCGGAGCGTGCCGAGAAATCCGGTAGGGTCGTGTTCACTTTTTTTGTCAGAATGCCGTCGGGAACCGGACCGCAGAAGAAAAATGCTGGGCAGCTAGGGCAACGCCTGGGGTTCGGATCCGTCTCGAACGCACCAGCAGCAATGCTTTGGAGCGCGCCGGTAATCTTCACTCTCCTGCCTTCAAGCTTTCTAGGTGTGAGTTCCACCGGGTCGAATGTGCCGTCACCGAGGAAAACCAGATCGGCACGCGGTCGATCAGGATGCTGTCTCGCAGCCAATACGAACGCGGCAGCAGACCAATCCTCCATGCTCTTGGAGTTCGCATGACCCGTCCGGATCGTACGAACGATGCTCACCCCATCCCGCAAGAACGCTTCGTCCGGCAACACCTCGATCACACCATAGCCCGTATCGAATTGGAGACGGGGAACGGGTTTCCTTATCTGGCCGATCCGGTTTTCGTGGAGCGATCGCGTAAGCGAGCGTGCTATCTCCGCATACTCGACGCGATCGGCAGCATCGAACCCCTCCGTATCGAAAGCGAGTTGCAGGCGGCGTTCGATTTCCGGCAATTCGACAATGTCGGGATCTTGCGCAACCATCCAATCGGTTACGTGTCTTATGGCCTTGTGCATACGCATGAAGGCAGTTTCGGTCTGCCTTCCGCCGACTTTAAGCAGGTAACTGTAGAAAAAGCGCCGAGGACATTTCTCGTATTGCAGGATCTGCTGTCCGGTAAACGAAGGCTTGCCCTCGAAGACGATACTGATTGGCATGTCTTCCGGTGCCGGAGGCACCTTCAAGGTAGGCGTTACCATACGCGGCGCAGGAACTATACGGTCGATGAACGGCGAGTGGTTCATCGTCTTATCATCCACGGAACGCGACTGCGAATAGCAAATCAGACGATCCCGTGCGCGAGAGGTCGCCACATAGAACAGGCATTCCTGCTCCTCCTCGTGGGCCTTAGCACGAACTTCAATGCCGCTTTGTCCGTGACTTTCGACGAGCCCATCCGGGGGCGCAATTCCTTGGATCTGGCTGGCCGACCTGGGCAGACTAGCTGCAGTCAAGCCAGGTAGGTGCACAACCGGGAACTCGAGGCCTTTGCTACCGTGAACCGTCATAAGCCGTACAGCATTCAGACCTTGGGACGATGGCGGCAACTGCCTGAGATCGCGATCATCCGCGATGGAGACTAGGCGACGAATGCGATCGAGCATGTCCAGGATCGGGGACGCTGTCCCAGGTGCGCTCCGGATGAAATTCATGAACTGCCAGATGGCAATGCCGGCGGCGCGATGCGAGATCTCCTTCGAGCGGCCGATTTCGCCTGCTATGACGGTCCGATCGAGAAGTACTTGAGCAAGGACGTCCCATGGGCGCGACTGCCTGTCGAAACCTTCCAGTACTGTCCGCAAATGTACAAGCGCTTGCTGGCCTTCTGGTGAAAGATCGGGGATCGGAAGGTTCAGCGTTTTCCAGTCGTTTTCCTTGTCTCTACGCAACTCTGCGACGATGGAAGCGAGGTCAGCCATCGACATGGTGAACGGCTTCATGGTCGCAACACGTGCCAACCCTAGAGCCTTACTGTCAGTGACCATGGCCAGCATGGACAGCAGGTCCTTGATCTCGGGGCGCTCGAACACGCTGCCGAGATATAGCACCGGCACACCTAGACTTTCGAGCCCAGCGCCAAACCGCGCCAGCTTGTCATTGCCCGTACAGAGAACCGCTTGATCACGAAAATCGTGGCCAAGTGATCTCATCTCGTGGATAGCCTCCACCAATACCGCTATCTCGTCCTTATCTGTACCGGTCTTCCGGAACTCGGGACGGTGACCACACGCCCCGCGATCCGCGGTAAGCCTAGACGGTCTACCGGCGGCGGCCTTCATTCCACCCGCAAAATCGGAGAAAGCCTCGACGATCTCTTCACGGGAACGATAGTTCACGGTCAGTCGTCCCACCTTGGCGGTAGGGAAGTCCACCTTGTCAAACAGATCCACGTTAACCGACGAGGCGCCACGGAAACGGTAGATCGACTGCTTGATGTCACCCACGACCCAGAGATTTTGACCCGTTCCGACGATGGCCTTGAGGAGGCGGACGCTGCTGCGGTTAACGTCCTGGTATTCATCCACAAGCACATGCTTGTATTTGGATGCTAGAGCTTCCCTGATCCCGGGATAGCGCTCGAGCACTGTGACAGGAAGCGACACCAAGTCGCCGAAGTCGAGCAATTTCCTCGGGGCCTTGAGTTCCTCATAACGCTTGTAGACCTTGGCGACCTCGAGCACCTTCTCAGCGGTCTCTACCGCTGTGCGATCATGGAAGCCCTCGGCCGTCGCCTTCATGACCTCACCAAGCCGACGGTAATCGTCCGGCGAGGCTACCTCGTCTTTCGCACGCGAAATCGCCTGGAGGATGTCGTTGATGTCCCGAGTCGGATCCCACAAGTTACGGTAGTGAACCAGCCTAAGACCGGGTAATTCTTTTTCGATCATCGCTATGCCGTCTGCCCGGTCGATCATTGTCGGCACCGGCGGCATGTCTATCTCATCGGCAAACCGCTTGATGATGTCGAGACCAAAGGCATGGAAAGTGCCGCACCACATCGCGGTAGCCGCATCCGGATTCGTTGCGCTGATGCGCTCCACCAATTCTCCGGCAGCTTTGTTGGAAAAGGTGAGGACCAATATCTCGCGCGGATCGGCTCCCTGCTCCAGCAACCAGTTGATCCGACCGACCAAGGTCTGCGTCTTTCCAGTTCCCGGACCCGCCTCGAGAAGATACGGACTTCCGGAGTGGTGGGCGGCGGCACGCTGTTCTTTAGTGAGGGCGCGGATGGTAACCTCCGCTATTGGTCGCTCTTCAAATTCGGGCAACAGCAGAGCATCGAGCATCTGCTGGGCGACAACGCCGAAAGAAGCACCCAGCTTGCCGGCGATCTGTGTCGCTGTCAGGTTCCCCTCGATATGGAGAGATTTCGCGCGAGACCTGGGCAGCAGCAGCTCGCGGGCAAACAGATCCATCTGGATTTCGCGGCGCTGATTTCGACCATAATCCTGAATGCGGTCCACGCCCACCGGAGCCGCGTCAGTGGAGCGCTCCTCGTCAACGGTCAGCGCGCTATCGGCAACCTTGTCGTCGCCAAGGAGCACGTGGCCCAACTCGTGCCCGATCAGGAATGCGTCTGAAAACGGTGAACCAGTGTCTTCGTGCAGGATGAATCGGAAATCCGGATCATAGGTCGCTCGAGCGCCGGCCAGCGACGGATGCCCCTTCGCTACCTTCTCAACCGTGACACCCTCGGCCTTCGCAGCGAAGATGGCCACTAGGTAAGGCTGCCACGGGTCAACACCGGCGCTCTCCGCTTTCTGGAATAGCGCCGCTGCCCGGCGCCGTCCGATCTCGACGCCATCCATCCGTCAGTCCTCCCGCAATATCTTGGCCTTCTCGGCTTCAGTGAGCGTGGAATTCTCGATCAGAGATCGAAAAGTTACCTTTCCGCCTACCTGCGGCTTGACCTCGCTCTTGAAACTCCTCGCCGACGAAAGGGATGGAGGCATAGTGAGATAGGAACGCAGCATTTCCGTAGCATACCCACCGGTAGCCGCGATCTTCGTTATCCATCGTCCGGGAAAGCCTTCAAGCTCCACAAGGCCCGACTTGATAGCACTCAGCACCGATAAGGGTAGCCCGATCTCCCGCATCTGTGTTGAGACAAGAGAAGCTTCGACTTGCTTGACCTGCCCTGCGGTGAGCTCCGGTCGTTCGGCGGAAATCATCCTGTTGAATTGGCCCCAAGCCCGCTGAATCTCCGACGAATCAAGATCTTGCAACGTCACGGGCTCTTCCTCTGAAGGCATTCGCAAATCCAAGGCCAAGTTGAGCAATTCGCTCGCGAGATGGGGATAATTCTCGAGGTAGCGCTGGATAGTATCGGGGCCATGGTCGGGCTCGACCGAAAAGGCCAACATGACTTCCTCGTCATTCGGTGTTGCGTTGGAATTATTCATTGATCATCTCCCTCCAGCGCGATCCTCACAGCCTTGTGGGCCCGGTCACGCTTCTGCCGCGCGGCCTGCTCCCCGCAACCGACAATGCTGCCTATCGTGGTGACGGCCGGGTCGTTCGACGTGAACGGCACCCCCGCCCAATCAAGGATCAGCACCTGACGCTGGTCGTCCGGCAGAGCATTAATCGCAGTCCGCATGCGAATTCGGTACATTGGGTCTGAATATTTTTCGGAGTTGAGCGGGTTAAAGCCAGGTTCCGACGTCTGAATCTTGTCGATAGCGTCGGGATCGTCGGGGAGTGTCGTTTCGCGCTCGCTCTCCTTGGATTCTTTGGACAACGCCGTTCGGCGGAGAGCCGCCAGCGCGGCCGCGAACTTCACCTCAAAGAAGTCGAGGCGCCCGTCGTAGGAGCTATGGATAAATTTGGGTGACGCGACTTGATCAGGCGGCGCGGCTTTGGTTGGCATCGTCAGCGACGACCCCGTCGGTAAATCTGACGCCTTCGATGAGGTGTGGCAACTGGTTTGTGCCGTTGAGCTTGCGCCACTTCTTCGATG
>JAFKJU010000100.1 GCA_017305935.1 Hyphomicrobiales bacterium
CCCTACCATCCCCCCCTAGTGGCGCGACCCCCCCTTCCACGGCCCCCAACAAACCAATTTCTGGCACGATAGCAGGACGCTTTTTGCGTGCAACATTTCACCACATGATGGCGAGTGACCAGGCTGGCATTTCATTCCCGGCGACGAAAACGGAACGCTTGCGCCATTCGAGCGTGAAGCCTTCCGCCTCCAATTTGGTTTTGAGTTCCTTGGCGGCTTCCGTCGCCTGAATGTCTATCGGCCGCTCAATGGGAATGAATGCCACACGGTGGCCTTGGGCGGCTTCTATCGCGGCGGTAGCCAGTACCTCATTTACCGCCAACACCGTGCTGGCGTATTCTTCCGAGGCCCGCAGGCTCGCCTCTAAAAATCGCTTGGCTTTTCGTATCATGCGGCGCGGCTTTCCTGCACCCGTGCCGGAATGGCCCGGCCGAGGTAGGTGTCTGTCACGTCAATGCGGCCGTGCCCCAGCTCGTGGGAAATTTCGAGCCGTACGCGCCGGTCAGTTTCCCATTGTGCCGCGGTCATCTCGCCGCGGGTTGGACCGCCCGCAGCGGGACAGGCCCAGCCGGTGAGGGCTTTGTATCGCCACTGGGCGTAAGCATGACGGTAAGCGTGACAATTCCGAAGCCCGGCCTTGAGGGTGGTATATTCGTAATGCTTCAGGGCGCGCTTGTAGTTCCGGCCATCGCCTATCAGACTCCCATCGCCACATAAGGCTTTAATCTCCTCGAGGAGCGCCCGTTGTTTCGGGTGCACGATAGGGATTTCTCGATACCGGCCGCCTTTCGTCCAACTGGCTTGCAGGATGAGCCGGTTGCCCCGGTCAGCCATGCGGGGGAACATCTTTAGGGCCTCTTCCCGGCGCAGACCAAAAGCGGCTTCCAGCTTGAGGGCGAGGGCCACCCGCTCATCGTTGAGGCGGGCAAGGGCGTCGGCATCGAGGCGACGGGCGCGGTTGCCCTTGAAGCGTTCCCGGCGCTGCAAACCGTATCCCTCATTGCTGGCGGCAATGGCGCGGCTCTTATCAACGTGTCGCAGCCACCAGCGCGCCCATGCCAGCCGGTTGCGGATTGTGCCGTCACTGAGGCGGTTTGCCTTCCAACTAGCTACAAGCGCCTCCACATGGCGCGGCTTCAGGTGCTTGGCAGCTTGCAATTTATAACCCAAGGCGTGCAGCTCGTCGGCCAACTGCTGAAGGCCTCGTGCGCGGCACGCTTGGGTCGAATAAGACCCCTCCCCGTTGTGGCGGGTCAGGTTGAGGAGGTCGAAGTGTAGGCTTTTCATGTGCGGTCTTTTCGGTGAGTTTTAATGACCATGCGGGCCCGCTACCGTGAGGGGGCATCCGATGGAGCCGCGAGGCTCCCGAGGGTCGGCATTTCAGCTAGCTAGGCTTAGTCTGTCGTTCCAAGTGTCTCCAATACGTGGTTGAGGTTGGCGGCCGGGGCCGCGTGTCATTCGGCTTTTGGGGTCGCTTTTCCTCCGTGGTTGGGTGCCTCCGTGGGCTTCCAGTGCCGTGCCCTTGGGGCCGTGCTATGCGCTGTTGTTGTTGCTCTGCATATAAGCAGGGGCCTCCCCCCGCTGCTGGATTTGCTGCATGGTCGAGCCATGCCGTGCGGTCTGTGTCATTGGTCAGGTTCCTTTCTGGAAATGGTGCGGCCTGTGGCCTTGATGTCGCTTTGTCGAATCCGACGAGCACCCGCGTGGCACTCGTCGAACACTTATGTGCAGGCCCAGAACCGGCACCTAACACCTGCCACCATCTGGGCTGTTTTCCGCTATATTCCGCCCTTGCTGCTGTACCCCGCGTGGGCGACTGCGCCAGCAGTCCGCCCTGTCA
>JAFKJU010000019.1 GCA_017305935.1 Hyphomicrobiales bacterium
GACGAGGTAGTAGGTCGCCGTGGTCGTCGTCGTGCCGCTTGGCTGCGTAACGGTCGTGCCCTTGGTCAGCAGGCCGTTTTCACCGGTCTTGTCATCGATCAGAACCGACTTCGAGGTGTCGTAGCTGATCGTCTTGATCGAAACCGTACAGTCGGCGGCGCGAACGAAGGAGCCGACCATCTGCTTGGTGCCGGCTGCCTGGGTCGCGCTCGAAGCGGAATACAGCCAGTTTTCACCATTGAAGGACGAGGACTGGGAGATCGAGCCGAGCTGGTTCTTCAGTTCGGTCAGTTCCTTGTTGATCTTGTCCTTGTCGACGCCCGGTTCGCGCGCGGCGACGAGCTTCTTCTTGATTTCGGAGACGACGTCGATGGCTGCGCTCAAACCGGTGTAAGCCGTGTCGGTCTTGGCCGATGCCATGCCGATGGCGTCCTGAACGGCGCCGAGAGCCTTGTTGTCCGAACGCATGGTGGTGGCGATCGACCAGTAGGCGGCGTTGTCGGATGCAGCGCCGACCTTGAGGCCCGACGAAATCGTCGCCTGGGTCTTTTGCATGCTGTTGTTGATGGAACGCAGCGTGTTGAGTGCTGAAATCGCCGAGGCGTTTGTGACGATGCTGGTCATGGGATTGTCCCTTTGAGTACGCAAAAACAAAGATGAGGGACATACCGGACTGAATATTTACCGGTGATGACGGCTCGGCTTCATGCCACTCGGTTTCGTTTTTTACGTGAAACCAAACCCGTCATGTGAGGATCAAACTAGCCCTCACATCTTGCAAATCAATTAACTTCGCAACCTCGCAAAAATCACCCCGATTTATGGTTAACAATACGTATACGCCGGGAAGCCAGCGTAACGCTTTAGAACAAGTCTTTGAAATAAATCAGGAAAAAGAGCGGACCAGACTGCCGACCAGAAGGTTCCAGCCGTCGATCAGCACGAAGAACAGGATCTTGAACGGCAGGGAAATGGAGGTCGGCGGCAGCATCATCATGCCCATGGCCATGGTGATCGTCGCCACGATCAGGTCGATGACCAGGAAAGGCAGGATGATCAGGAAGCCGATCTCGAAACCGCGGCGGATTTCCGAAATCATGAAGGCGGGCACGAGGACGCGGTAATCCACCTTCTCGTTGGTGACCACGCTCTGGCCGCGCTCGCGGGCGATATCCATGAACAACGCCATGTCCTTTTCGCGGGTGTTGGCGGTCATGAAGGCGCGGAAGGGTTCGGCGATGCGTTCTACCGCCTGCGCCTCGGTCAACTGGTTCTGCAGCAGCGGCTGCACGCCCTCCTGCCAGGAGCGGTCAAGCGTCGGGGCCATGACGTAGAAGGTCATGAACAAAGACAGGCTGAGCAGGATCATGTTCGACGGCGTCGTCGCCAGACCCATGCCGGAGCGCAGGATCGAGAAGGCGATGACGAAACGCGGGAAACTCGTGACCATCACCAGGATGCCCGGCGCGATCGACAGCACGGTCAGGAGGCCGAAGGTGCGGATGATCCACGCCGCCGCCGAGCCGTCGACCGGGATGTTCAACAGGTCGGTCGGCAATTGCTGGGCAAGCGCGATGCCCGGCAACGCCATCATGACGCCGAAGAGGGATAGAAATCGAATCATTCGATCACAAAGGTCCTGAACATGACCTTGGTTACCCGTCCCTGGGAGCGCAGGTCAACACGCTCCTGAATGTCATCCCGAAGATACTGGAAGCCGCGAGGCCCCTCGATCTGCTGCAGCGACACGGTGCGCAGATAGGAGAGGATGTCCTGATGCACGTCCTCCGAAACCTTCACGTCCGGCTTGTCCTTGAACATCAAGGCGACTTCGAGGCGGACCCAGTTTTCGGAGGGATAGGAGAGGTTGGTGGTGATCGGTTCGAGCTGCACGACGCCGTTCTCGGCGGTCGAGATATGCGGCAGCCCCTCCCCTTCCTTCTTCTCGCCCTTCTTGCCTTCGGCGGCGGCCTTGGCTTGCTCGGCCGCTTTTTCCGCCGCGATCGTCGGCTGCAGCTTGTTGGCGAGCATGCCGCCGATGAACCAGCCGCCGCCGGCGCCGAGCGCCGTCACGACGACGATCGCCAGGATCGCGGGCATTGCGCCGCCCTTCTTCTTGGGGGCTTCGTCCTTTTTTTCCGCGTCCGCCATGGATCACCTGCTGTCGTCTTCGGGGAAGCGCGCCCGGCCCCCGGGCGCGCCGTCTTCTTGGGGATCAGATCGGCGAGAACAGGTCGACCGCCTGCTGGCCGACCGGCGGCTGCTGCACTTCGGTCAGGCGGCCACGGCCGCCATAGGAGATGCGCGCCTCGGCGATCTTGTCGTAGGAGATGATGTTCTTGGCATCGACATCCTGCGGCCGGACGATGCCGGCGACGTTGAGAATGCGGATCTCGTGGTTGACGCGCACTTCCTGGGAGCCGCTGATCACCAGATTGCCGTTTTCGAGAACGCCGGTAACGACCGCCGCGACCAGCAGGGTCAGCTTTTCCGAGCGCTTGGTCGAGCCCTTGCCCTGGCTGTCGGTATCGGAATTGTAGCCGATCTTGGAATCGCTTTCCGGCGTCCAGCCGAAGATCTGCGCGCCCACCTTCCAGCCGATATTGCTCTTGTTCTGGCGGTTGCGCTGGGTCTCGTTGTCGAAATCGGCCTTGTCGTTGATCTGGATGTTGACCGTCATGATGTCGCCGACATTGATGGCGCGCGCGTCCTTGAACAGGGCGGCCTGCGAATCGTGCCACAACGAATAGCCGCTGGACATGGCCGCCGGCTGCTTCGGATACATCGCCATCTGCGCGGTCTGGCCATATTGCAAGCCGCTGCCGATCGGGCTCATCGAAGGCGCGTTGCCGATTTCCTTCACCGTCTGGCTCTGGCAGCCGGCGAGCAGGCCGGCGGCCAGCAGGGCGAAAATGGGCTTGTTCATGACGGATCCTTCGAAGTGGTCGGGTCTGCCGCCTGCGACATGATCGAGGCGACCATGGCGGCCTTTTGCGGCTCCATCTCGGCCAGGATCAGGCCCGACTGGCGCGCCGGCAGGCGCATGACGATGGCGGCGGCGAGGATGGGATTCATTTCGGCGAGCTGCGGCGCGGCGGCATCGGCCTTCATCGTCTTGAAGACGTCGACGAGGCTGGCTTCGGCCCGCTTCATGAAGTCGTTGCGGCGCTTCAGCCAGTCCTCGTATTCGGCGCGGCGCTTGTCGAGCTCGGCCATGCGGGCATCGACATCCGCCTGCAGCTTCTCCAGGTCCTGCTTCTGCAGCAGGTAGCGCTGGTCGCGGGCGGCATCGGCGATGTTGGAGCAATATTGCTTGATCTCGTCCTGCGAACTCATCTCGGTCAGCGGCTTGATATGTTCCTGCGCGAAGGCGCCGGGAATGGCTGCGCCGGCGAGCAGGCAGGCGCTGAGCAGCAACCGGAAGCGCAGCGTGGTCTTCTTCCTGAAAATTACGGATGTCATTGGACCACCAGCTCCGCCTGCAATGCGCCGGCCTGTTTGATGCCCTGAAGAATGGAGATGATGCCGTCCGGCTTGACGCCGATGCTGTTGAGGCCGTTGACCAGCGTGCGCAGGTCGGGACCGTTGAGCACCGCGACCTTGTCGCCGGTCTTCTGGGTGACGATGTCGGTCTGCGGCTGCACCGCGGTTACGCCGCGCGAAAAGGGCTCGGGCTGGATGATCTGCGGCGTCTCGGTGACCTGAACGGTCAGCGTACCGTAGCTGACGGCGACCTTGGAGACACGCACGTCGGCGCCGATGACGATGGTGCCGGTGCGTTCGTTGACCACGACCTTGGCCGGCGTGTCGGTCTCGACGACCAGGTTCTCGATGTCGGCCATCAGGCGGGTGAGATCGGCCGAGGCCGGCTTCATCACCGCGACCACCTGGGAATCGCGTGCTTCCGCGATGGCATTGCCGAAATGACGGCGGCCATAGGCGTTGACGGCATCGGCGATGGTGACGGCGGTGGTGAAATCCGGGTTGCGCAGCTGCAGCACCAGATTGACCGAATCCTTGAATTTCGAGGGCAGCTCGCGCTCGATAATGGCGCCGTTGGCGACGCGGCCGGCGGTGGTGACGCCTTCCTGGACGCTGGCCGCCTGTCCCTGCGCCGAGAAGCCGGAAACGACGACCGAGCCTTGGGCCACGGCATAGATCTGGCCGTCGGCGCCCGAGAGCGAGGTCATGACCAGCGTGCCGCCGCGCAGCGAGGTGGCGTCGCCGAGCGAGCTGACGGAAATGTCGATGCGGCTGCCGGGGCTGGCAAAGGGCGGCAACGTGGCGGTGACCATGACGGCGGCGGTGTTCTTCGCGCTCGACTGGCCGCCCTGCGTGGAAATGCCGAGATTCTGCAGCATGGCGCGCATGGACTGTTCGGTGAACGGCGAGGAGCGCAGGCTGTCGCCGGTGCCCTGCAGGCCAACGATCAGGCCATAGCCGATCAACTGGTTGTCGCGGCCGGCCTGCAATGCGGCGATGTCCTTGATTCGCGAGGAGACCGCGCCGGCGGGAGCCGCGACGAGCAGGCCCGCCGCCACCGACAGGATCGTCAAAAGGAAACCGAATTTCTTCATTTGGCCACCACGTGGATTGTCCCGTCCTGCATTACCGTGCCGTTGACGATGACGCCGGAATCGAGATTGCGCACACGGATGACATCGCCGATGGCGGCATCCGCGAGCGGACTGCCGGCCGCAGAGATCACCAGCGTGCCGAGCTGGAAGGTGAGGCGCACATTCGAGCCGCGCGTCACCGCATAGGGTTCGCGCAGCGACGAGAGCTGGATGGTGCGACCTGGCAGCAGGGTGCGTTTCGACACCATGCCCTGAACCTCCGCCACACTGCGCGCGTAGCCGCCGGCCAGGTTGGGATTGGTGACCTCGACTTCCTGCACGCGGGAAGCGGCGATTTCCTCGCCCGGATAGATGATCGAGGTCGGTACGACGGCGAAGCCCATCTCGGCGCATGCCGGGCCGGCGACGGCGGCAAGGGCCGCCGCCAGACCGAAGACGGCCGCCTTGATCGAATTCTCGCGGCGAAACATCATGTTTGCCTCACCTTTCGGTTTACTTCAGGTTCTTGCTGACGATCGACGCCATTTCGTCGGCGGTGTTGATCACCTTGGAGTTCATTTCATAGGCGCGCTGCGCCGAGATCAGCTCGGTGATTTCCTTGACCGGATCGACGTTGGAGCTTTCCAGATAGTTCTGCTTGAGGTAGCCGAAGCCCGGATCGTCGGGAGTCGCGACGATCGGGTCGCCCGACGCGGCGGTCTGCTGGAACAGGTTGTCGCCGAGCGGCTGCAGTCCGGCCTCGTTGGCGAAGTTGGCGACGGTCAGCTGGCCGACCGTCTGGAATTCCGAGGAATTGCCGATACGGACATTGACCTGGCCGGAACGGTTGATCTGGACTTCGCTGGCGTCAGTCGGGATGGTGATGTTGGGCACCACCTGGTTGCCGTCGATGGTGACCAGCTGGCCGGTGCCGTTGGTGTTGAAGGAGCCGGCGCGGGTGTAGAGCGTGGTGCCGTCGGCGGCCTGGATCTGGAACCAGCCGCGGCCGACGATGGCGACGTCGAGGGGATTTTCCGTCTGCGTCAGGTTGCCTTGCAGGTGGATGTTGCGCACGGCCGCCGTCTGCACGCCGAGGCCGATATTGGCGCCTTCCGGCACGATCGACTGGTTGGCGCGGTTGGGCACGCCCTGGACGCGCTCGGCCTGGTACAACAGGTCGGAAAACTCGGCGCGGGCGCGCTTGTAACCGGTCGTGTTGATGTTGGCGATGTTGTTGGCGATCACTTCGAGATTGGTCTGCTGGGCATCCATGCCGGTCGCAGCGATAGCAAGAGCTCTCATAGCCTATTGTCCTTTAACCTCTGCAGCATTTCCGGACGGAAAACCGCGTCACACTTTTTGGGAAATGCCCAGGTCTTGTCAGATCTGCATGCGGGTGATGTCGAGGAAGGCGCTGACGATCTTGTCGCGCAGGGCCGTCGCGGTCTGCAGCGCCTGCTCGCCCTGCATCACCTTGTCGACGACTTCGCGGGTGCTCATCGTGCCCTTGATGCCGGCGAAGGAGGCGGCTTCCGCGCCTTTCAGATCGGTCATGGCCTTCGTGGCCACGTCGCCGAGAACGTCGCCGAAGCTCAGTCCCGTGGCGGCGCCCGGCGTCGTGCTTTCCTTGGATTTTTCGGTGCCGGCGATGCCATCGAGCGTCAGCGATCCGATGCCGCGCGTCATGCCGATGGAGCTTACCTGGTTGATAGCATTGATCATTGCGATGCCTTGAGAAGATCGAGCGTGGCGGAGATCAGGTCGCGCGTCTGCTTGATGGTTTGAAGGTTTGCGTCGTAGGAGCGATTGGCCTCGCGCATGTCGGCCATTTCGATGAGCACGTTGACGTTGGGCACCTTGACGATGCCGCGTTCGTCGGCGGCCGGGTTGCCCGGCTCGTATTCCTCGGTGAATTTCGACTTGTCGACGCCGAGCTTCTTGACGGTGGCGAGCGTCACGCCGGTGGCGCGGTCCAGCTCGCTGCCGAAGGTCAGCGTCTTGCGGCGATAGGGATCGGCGCCGGGCGTGTCGCCGGTGGAACGGGCGTTGGCAATGTTTTCGGAGACGATACGCAGACGCGTCGCCTGGGTTTCCAGGCCGCTGCCGGCGATTTTCATAGACGCGGAAAGCGGATCCATCAAACTTACTTCCTGACTGTGAGCAACATCATGCGGTGGAAGGACTTCACCAGCGCCGCGTTCAGCTCGTACTGGCGCTTGATTTCGCCGGACTTCGACAGTTCCTCGGCGAGCCCGACCGTATTGCCGGATTCCTGCACGCCGATTTCCTGGTCCAGCTTGGCCTTGACCACATCGACGTCGTCGCTCACCTGCGAGGCATCGGTCATGTGGCCGGGATTGGTGCGCGCCATGCGCACCGGCGCGGACTGGTCCAGCACCGCCGAGAACGGGGTGACGTCCTTGGCAACGTATTTCGGCGTATTCGCATTGGCGATATTGGTCGAGACGACTTCCTGGCGCACGGAAAGCCACGACGCCTGGCGGGATGCGAGATCGAACAATTGGATGGGCTGCATATGCGTCACTCCGACTTTTACTGTGGTGACCCTAAGCCGGTAAACTTGCGTCAGACTTACGGAGAAAAAGCCTTGAATTCCGGGCCTCCGCCCGGCCTCGCCAGCCGACCGCCCCCATGCGAATCACAACGAAAAACCGGGCGCCGCGGGACGCGGCGCCCGGTTTTTTCGGCATTCGCCGACGAAGGGCTCAGTTGGCCTGGTAGACCTTGCCGTTGGAGGTGACGATCACCCATTTGCCGCTGCGCTGTTCCAGCGTCGCGACGCGGCTTTCGTCGGGAAGGATCGAGCCGACCTTGACCATGTACATGCCGCTGGAATCCTCGATCAGCGCCCGGCCGTTGGCGACATGCAGCAGACGGAAGTCGGTGCGGCCGGGGAATGGCTGGGCCTCCTCCATCTCGCGGTGCTTCTTCTTGCCCTCGTTGCCCACCGTCGCGGTCGTCAGGTTGTCGAGCGGCTGGGCGGTGTTTGCGGAATTGTCGGTCATCGCCATCGGCGAGACGCTGAAGACGTTGCGCGGCGGCAGGTCCGGCAGGTCGCGCGTGCCGTCCCAGTTGGCCGAGCGGATGCCGAACTTGTCGGCGTTGAAGAATACGTACCATGGAAAGAAAGCGGCGGCAGCGGCCAGCACCAGGCCCGACAGCGCCAGCACGCGATCGGTGCCCACCGCGGGCCTGGCGTCGTCGCTGGCGACGACCGGTTCGGGAACGGGCCTGATTTTCCTCGGTTTACGCATGGTTTAAGCCCTCTGACGCGGGTTGATGGCCGGCTGGTTGACATTGCCGTTGCCGGTGCGCAGACCGGTCGCCAGATCGGCGAAGGCATCGGCCGAGGAACGGTCGGCCGGAGATTGCTTGAGAACGTCGTAGATGATCGGCACCTGCTTGATCGCCATGTCGAGATCGGCATCGGCCCCGGGGCGGTAGCCGCCGATCAGGCGCAGGTCGCGGGTTTCCTCGTAGCGGTGGATCAGCGCCTTGAGGCGCGCCACCAGCTTTTCCTGATCCGGCGTCCAGGCCTTGCGGGCGAGACGGGAGATAGAGGCCAGCGGATTGACCGGCGGATAACGCCCCTCCTCCGCAAGGCTGCGGTCCATGACGATATGGCCGTCGAGAATGCCGCGCGTCGAATCGGCGATCGGGTCGTTGTGGTTGTCGCCGTCCACCAGGATCGAGATGATGGCGGTGATCGTGCCGGTGCCCTCGACGCCGGGGCCGGTGCGCTCCAGCAGCTTCGGCAGCTCGGTGAAGACCGAGGCCGGATAGCCGCGGGCGATCGGCGGCTCGCCGGCAGCGGTCGCCACCTCGCGGATCGCATGGGCAAAACGGGTAACGCTGTCGACGATCAGCAACACGTTGTCGCCCTGGTCGCGAAAATGCTCGGCGATGGTGACGGCAGACAGCGGCGCCATCTTGCGCAGCATCGGGCTTTCGTCGCTGGTGGCGACGACCACGACCGTCTTCGACATGTTGTCGCCGAGCGTGTCCTCGATGAATTCGCGCACCTCGCGGCCGCGCTCGCCAACGAGCGCGATCACCACGCGATCGAAGGCATCGGCACGCGCCAGCATCGACAGAAGCGTGGACTTGCCGACGCCGGAGCCGGCGAAGATGCCGAGGCGCTGGCCGAGGCAGAGCGGCGAGAAGATATCGATGGCGCGCACGCCGGTCTTGAAGCCGGTCTCGACACGCTGGCGCGTCATCGAGGGCGGGGCGGTGTTGGAAATCGGCCGGCGCACCGGGCCCGGCGAGATCGGGCCGAGGCCGTCGATCGGATCGCCCAGAGAGTTGATCGTGCGGCCGCACCAGCTGTCGTCGGGGGCGACACGAAAGGCGCCCTTGCGGATGACGACATCGTGGATACCGATCGGTTCGCCGGGTTCGATGGGGCAGACATAGATCAGGTCCGGCTCGACACGGACGACTTCGCCGAGATGGATGCCGGTGGCGCTGCGATGGGCGACGAATTCGCCGAGCCGCACCTGCAGAGACATGCCGCTGACCGTATAATGGCCGGCGGCGATCGCCTGCACATGGCCGCCATGGGCGACGGAAAAATCCGGATCGGCATAGCGCGTGACGAGGCCGGCGAGATGGGCCAGCATCGGCGAGGCCGGGACAGTGACGGGCAATTCTTCCAGCATGATGTCCATCGCCGACGTTTACCGGCTTCCCCCGAGCGTCTTGATGGCTTCGTCCAGCGAGGATTCGCTGTCGCGCATCAACGAGGAGACGCTCTCGAAGGCGCGGTTGATCTGGATGAGCTGGGTCATCTCGCGAATGCCATTGACATTGGACTGCTCGATATAGCCCTGGACGACGCCGACGGTCGGGTCATCGACCACGGCACGCGGCGGGTCGGAAGCGATCACGCCGCTGTTTTCATAGCGGACGAAGCCCTTCTTGATATCGGAGGAGAAAATCCCGATCGTGCCGACCTGACGGCCATCCTGGTGGATGACGCCATCGGCGCCGACCGCGGGCGGGCCGGCGGTGCGGTCGAGCTGGATGGGCGCGCCGCCCGGATCGAGCACCGGAAAGCCGCGGGTGGAGACCAGCGCGCCGGTCTCGGTCATGCTGAAGCGGCCGTCCCGGGTCAGAACCTGCCCGGCCGGCGTGTCGATGGCGAACCAGGCGTCGCCCTTGATGGCGAAATCCAGCGGGTTGCCGGTATTGTCGAGCTGTCCCAGGCGGGTCGAGAGATAGTCATTGCCCTGCGAGACGAAGGCGACCTTGGCGTTGAGGTCGTTCTGGGTCGAGCTCATCACCTCGTCGAACTTTACGTCCGTCGAGCGGAAACCCACCGTGTTGATGTTCGCCATGTTGTCGGCGAGCGTCGTCAGGCGGCGCTCCAATGCCATCTGGGACGACAGGGCTACGTACAGTCCGGATTGCATCAGCGCCCTCCAAGTTTGAGATTGTTGATCGAGAGCAGGAGATCGGTCGAAATTCCGTAGCCGCTGCCGCTGCCGAGCACCGAAACGGGATCGTAGTTTTCCGAAGGATTGGACAGTTCCCACAGCGCGGTGAAGCGCTCCAGGAACTTGCCGACCTTTTCCGGATCCTGGAAATCCTTGACGTCGATCTTCTTGCCGATGTGGTCGGCGAGCTTGTCGATGTCGCCGCCCATGGCTTCGTCCGGAATCTGCAGCACGGTACGGACCACCTGCGACAGCGCGTCGTCGGCGAGAATGGCCATCGGCGAGGTGATGCCCGGCGCCTGCCGCTGGAAATAGAGCGCCAGGCGCACGCCGGTGTTTTCCACGCCGGCATCCTGTTCGAGCGTCTGGCGGTTGTATTTGTCGACGACGCCCTTCTGAGCGGCGTCGAACGAGGTCGCGGCGCTGCCTTGGGCAGCAAAATTCAGCGACTTGACGAGGTCGGAATAGCGGCTGTCCGACAGCTTGTTGGCGAAATCGTCCTTGCTGTCGATGCCTTCGGTCAGCACCTTGCGGATGAAGGCTTTCGCATAGGCCATGTCTTCGAGGCCATGCGCCTTCAGCGCGTAGGTATAGAGCCGGCTGTCGGCCATGAAATCGTCGACCGATTTGATCGAGCCGATCTTCGAAAGATAATAGTCGGTCTCGCGCTTGACGTCTGACTTCGCCGACACGCGTTCGAGCGACTTGGTCAGGTCCTGGGTGATGAGCCTGTAGCTGGTATAGGTCGTCGTCACGTCTTGTCCACCGGGTGGTTTCGACCCTTCGCGGGCCATCTTCATGCCGACACCCTAGCCGATGCACCCTTGCGCGAACCTGTCGGGTTTGCCCGGATTTCCAGGGACTTCCGGGCCAGCTTCACGCAAGCCAGAAAAACTATTCCTGCCGGACAAGACAACGTTCAGGCACAGGCTCAAAATGAATATCATCATCGGATTCGTGATCACCTGCGGCTGCATCATCGGCAGCTTCATGGCCATGGGCGGCCATGTCGAGACGCTTTTCCAGCCCTTCGAATTCGTCATCATCGGCGGCGCGGGTCTGGGCGGCTTCATCATGGCCAATCCGATGAAGGTGCTGAAGGATACCGGCAAGGCGCTCGGCGAAGCGTTCAAATATTCCGTGCCGAAGGAACGCCAGTATCTCGATACGCTCGGCGTCCTCTATTCGCTGATGCGGGATCTGCGCACCAAGTCGCGCAACGAAATCGAAGCGCATATCGACAATCCGCAGGAATCCTCGATCTTCCAGACCGCGCCCACCGTCCTGAAGAACAAGGAACTGACGGCGTTCATCTGTGACTATGTGCGCCTCATCATCATCGGCAATGCCCGCAGCCACGAAATCGAGGCGCTGATGGACGAGGAGCTGAACACGCTGCTGCACGACAAGATGAAGCCGTATCACTCCATCACCGCCATGGGCGATTCGTTTCCGGCCATCGGTATCGTCGCCGCCGTTCTCGGCGTCATCAAGGCCATGGCGCATATCAACGATCCGCCGGATGTTCTCGGTCACCTGATCGGCGCCGCGCTCGTCGGCACCTTCCTCGGCATTCTGCTGTCCTATTCGGTGTGCAATCCGATCACCTCGCAGATCAAGAACGTGCGCAACAAGCAGCACCGCCTCTACATCATCGTCAAGCAGACGCTGCTGGCCTACATGAACGGCTCGGTCCCGCAGGTCGCCCTCGAATACGGCCGCAAGACGATCTCCGCTTACGAACGTCCCTCCATCGATGCCGTTGAACAGGAAATGATGAATCCTGGCGGCGAAAACAAGGCAGCGTGACTCCTATGACAGTAGCACCCGCACAGACAAGAAATGCCATGAACCGCGCCCTGCTGGCCCGCCTGACCGGCAATCTCGGCGACAGGAAGACCGTCACCCGCCTCTGCAACGACTTCGGCCAGCTCTATGCCGCCTTCCTGCCGGACGTCTTTCACAGCGAGACCAATCTTAACGTCAAGGTCGGCTATGTCGGCTGCGAAATGGGCCTGATGGGCGACCTGATCGCCGGTCTCGGCGAGGACGTGGCGATTTCCAACGTCTCGCTGCGCAACTGGTGCCCGCATTTCGTCATCGCCTGCGGCAACGGCTTCGTCATCACGCTGATGGAAAACCTGCTCGGCGCCATGCCGGACACGGTCGGCGAACCGGTCGAACGGCCGCTGTCCAAGATCGAGCTGGATCTGGCGGTCATGGTCTTCGACAAGATCGGCAACGTGCTGCGCTCCGGCGTCAATGCGCCCGGCGGCTTCGAGCCGGCGATCGAGCGCCCGCGCAACGCCGAGGACCGCAACCGCCCGGCCGGCGAGGACGACGAATATGCCGCCGTCATCCGCATGACCATCGGCATCGGCGCCGTCACGGCCGAATTCGCCCTGGTGGTGCCGCAGGCCGCGCTTTTGAAGACCACCGTATCCTTCCCCAAGTCCAGCAACCAAGGCGGCAAGACCCATAAGGAATGGACCGAGCAGATCAACGAGCAGGTACGCCGCAGCCATGTGACGCTGGAAGCCCGCATCCGCCTGGACACCCTGACCCTGCGCACCATCTCGCGCCTGGCGGTCGGCGATGTCATTCCGTTTCATGACAAGGGCGACGTCAAGGTCGACGTCAGTGCCAACGGCCGCGACATGTATAGCTGCGAGTTCGGCCGGGCCGGCGCCAACTACATGGTGCGCGTCAAGGACAATGTCAGCACGGATGACGAGCTGCTGCAGCATCTGATCGGCTGACGACTTTTTCCACTCAAGCGCGACAAAGGCAGTTTGAGGCAAGTTTCAACTGGAATAGTGATTTCATGGCTACCAATAAGACACCCTTGGATTCCGATTTTTCAATGGATGCTCCCGGCAACGACGCCGATCTGGAGCAGGCCATCGACGACCTGCGCGGCGTCTTGAAGAACGATGCCGACGGCGCCCTGCCGGGCGGTTTCGGCGATGATCTCGGCGGCGCGGCCGGCGCGGATTTCGGCGGCGGCTTCGGGGGCGACTTCGGCGCCAGCGCGGCTCCCACAGCCGAGCGCGGCTTCACGCCGATACAGGCGCCGGGCAGCGCGCTCACCGCCAATCTCGACCTGATCATGGATATCCCGATCGAGGTCCAGATCATCCTCGGCACCAGCCGCATGCAGGTTTCGGGGCTGATGAACCTCCAGGAAGGCGCGACCATCGCGCTCGACAAGAAGATCGGCGAGCCGGTCGACATCATCGTCAACGGGCGAAAGATCGCACGCGGTGAAATTACCGTGCTAGAAGGTGACGATACGCGATTCGGCGTCAAGCTGATCGAAGTGATGAGTACGAAGAAAGCGTAATCCCGGCCGGGATGTGAAGGTAGGAAACCATGATGGATTTCGATGATTTCGGCGGATCGCTACCCGGCAGGCCCCTGTCGCAGCCCGACAAGGCCGCAGCCGTGCTGCTGGCCATGGGCAAGCAGGTGGCCGGCAGGCTGCTGAAATACTTCACCCAGCATGAGCTCCAGGTGATCATTGCCTCGGCGCAGACCCTGCGCGCCATCCCGCCGGACGAACTGGCCTCGATCGTATCGGAATTCGAGGATCTCTTTACCGAGGGCGCCGGCCTCATGGATAATGCCAAGGCGATCGAGGACATCCTCGAAGCCGGCCTGACGCCGGAAGAGGTCGACGGCCTGCTCGGCCGCCGCGCCGCCTTCCAGGGTTACGAAGCCTCGATCTGGGATCGCCTGCAGGATGGCGAGCCGCTCTTCATCGCCCAGTTCCTGCTGCGCGAACATCCGCAGACCATCGCCTACATCCTGTCGATGATCCCCGCCTCCTTCGGAGCCAAGGTCTTGATGCAGTTGCCGGAGGGACGGCGCGCCGACATCATGAACCGCACCGTCAACCTGCGCGACGTCAGCCCGAAAGCGGCGCAGATCATCGAGAACCGTGTCCAGGAACTGGTCATGGAAATCGATGCGGAACGCAACTCGGTCGGCACGACCAAGGTCGCCGACCTCATGAACGAGCTGGACAAGCCTGCCGTCGATACCCTGCTCAACTCACTGGAGTCGATCAACAGGGACTCCGCCGGCAAGGTCCGCCCGAAGATCTTCCTTTTCGAAGACCTGCTCTACATGCCGCAGCGCAGCCGCGTCGTGCTGCTCAACGACATCGCCGGCGACATCCTTACCATGGCGCTGCGCGGCGCCTCGGCGGAAATCCGCGACGGCGTGCTGGCCTGCATCAGCCCGCGCCAGCGCCGCATGATCGAATCGGATCTGCAGACCGGCACCGCCGGCATCAATCCGCGCGAAATCGCCATCGCGCGCCGCGCGGTGGCCCAGGAAGCGATTCGCCTGGCCAATGCCGGCCAGATCGAACTCAAGGAAAAAGAAGACGCCGACCCCGCGGCCGCGGCATAAGCTGCGGTCCGCCGCGACCGCGGCCTTAACGGCGTGGCACGACGGTTGCCACGCCCCTTCCCGCCCGATATTTTCAGGAAAACGATGGCCCCGCGATTCGTCGCGGGCTTTTTCTTTGAATTCGTTTGCCCTTTCGGGAAAGGCGGTTTCCGCTTGTCCCCGGCAAACTCTGAAGGGCGACGTCCATGGCCGAAGGCGAGGACAAGGAAAGTAAAACAGAAGACCCGTCAGAGAAAAAGATTCGCGACGCGGCCGAGAAGGGCAATATCCCCTTTTCACGCGAAGTCACCGTCTTCGCCTCCTCGGTCGCCTTCTACATCTATCTCGTCTTCTTCGTGCCCTCCGGCATTGCCCGAATCACCGAGACGCTGAAGGATCTGTTCGAGCAACCCGACCAGTGGCAGATCGAGACCGGGCCGGACGTGTTTTCGCTGATCACCCATCTCGGCTGGGAAATGGGGACGCTGCTGCTGCCTGCCTTCGCGCTGTTCTTCGCCTTCGGCATCGGCTCGTCGGTCGCCCAGAACCTGCCCTCCTTCGTGCTGGAGCGAATCAGACCGCAGGCCTCGCGCATTTCGCCCGCCAAGGGCTGGAACCGCATGTTCAGCGCCACCGGCGCGGTCGAATTCGGCAAGTCGCTGTTCAAGATCGTCATCGTGTCGGCCATCATGTATTTCACGCTGAAGAAGGAATTCTACGGCGCCATCGACGCGATGTTTTCCGATCCGCAGGTGATTTTCGTCAAGCTGGCGGCGATCATGAAGCGAATCATGATGGTGATTCTCCTGTCGACGGCATTCGTCGCCATTGCCGACTTTTTCTGGACCCGGCATCACTGGTTCACCGAGTTGAGGATGACCAAGCAGGAGGTCAAGGACGAATTCAAGCAGTCGCAGGGCGACCCGATCATCAAGTCGCGCCAGCGCTCCATCGCCCGCGACCGCGCCCGCCGGCGCATGATGGGCAACGTGCCGCGCGCCACGCTGGTCATCGCCAACCCGACCCACTTCGCCGTGGCGCTGCGTTACGTGCGCGAGGAAAACGACGCGCCGGTGGTGGTCGCCAAGGGTCAGGATCTGATCGCACTGAAAATCCGCGAGATCGCCGAGAGCAACGGAATTCCGGTTTTCGAGGATCCACCGCTCGCACGCACCATGTTTGCGCAAGTCTCGGTGGATAGTGTCATCCCGTCAGTATTTTACAAGGCAGTGGCCGAACTCATCCATCCGGTTTACGCGTCCCAGCCACAAAACAGACGGGTCCAATAAGACTGATGAAAAAATGCCCCTACTCCACCCAGCGTGAAAAGATCGTTGCGGATGCCATCAGTCCGGTCGCGACGGAACTGCGGCTGCTGGATGCCGCGGACCTGATTTCCCTATTGCGTTTCGAATATTACGCCAATATTGCCGACCTGGTGGCGTCCGCCGCCGAAATGTTCTTCCATCCCGGCACGGTCAATTTCGGCGCCGGGGGCTCCTACAAACTCGAATGGGGCGGCACGCCGGAAGTGACGCTCGATCTCGAAATCAAGCCGCACGGCGTCACGGTCTATGCCCAGCTCGTGCTGAGCGACATCCATGCCGGCATCGAGATCAACCACATCGCCTTCGTCGATCCTTCGGGCGATCCCGACGAGAACACCGCTTTCCTGGCGAAAAGCCTGGAAACCGCCCGCTTCGTCAAGCAGGGCGAGAGCGCCTGACTCCAAGACCACGACAGGCAGCCTTCCGCGTCGATGGCGCGCGGGAGGTTTCCCATGAAAATCGAATGCGGGCTTAGAGCGCTGTTCGATCTGCTTGAAGCATAATCTTGTCGATCCTCGTTTCACTCCGGTCGGATTATGCTCTAACTAATATAGCCGAGCCGGATCGCCTTGGCGATCGCCTGGATGCGGTTGACCGAATCCAGCTTGATGGTGGCCGAGCCGAGATAGGCGTTGACGGTATGCACCGACAGGCCGAGCTTGTCGGCGATCTCTTCGCTGATGCGACCGTCGCCGGCCAGTTGCAGGCAGGCGATCTCGCGTTCGCTCAAGGTTTCGGCCGGGCCGCTCTTGCGCTCGTCGAGCGCCAGCAGGTCCATCATGACCGCGCAGCTCTTGCCGTGCAGGTCGACGACGGCATCGCTCGACAGATCGATATAGTTGGCGGTGAACAGGATGTAGCCGTTGCCGATGGCGCCGAGACGCACCGGAAAGGCGACGCCCGAAAACGGCAGGACGCGACCCTTCAGCCGCACCGTGAACAGGCTGAAATCCGGCGCTTCGGCGAGATGGCTTTCCTCGCGACCGTTCCACATCAGCGGCAGCATGGATTTCTCGATATGCTCGATCATCGCCTCGCCATAGGCGTCGATGATCGACAGCGCCGTCTCGCCGTTGCCGGTGCCGAAATTCTCCAGCTCGCATTGCAGCTTGCGCTTGCTCGGCAGCCCGGAGCCGGAGACGCGGAGCACGCCGAAATGGCGGGCATTGATCGCCTTCTGCATGGTGACCAGTCGCGGAAAAAGATCCGAGCGGCTCGTTGCCCGCTGCATGCGCAGCGCCGACCTGCTGTCCGCCGCTGTCTCCCGTACTCGATCCTGCGAATAGGCCATCGTCACACCAGATTGTTGCGCACCGCGTAGGCAATGGCTTCCGACCGGGTCTTGGTCGCCGTCTTGCGCATGACGCTGGTGATGTAGTTGTTGATGGTGTTGCGCGAGATGCCGAGGATCATGGCGATCTCGTCGCTGGTCTTGCCCTCGGCAATCCAGAAAAGGCATTCGAGTTCGCGCTCGGTCAACTCGAAGTCGCGCTCGGCCCTCTGGTCGCGGGCGCGGGTGAAGCTGGAATAGTAGCCGGCGAGCAGTCCGACGTCGCGCAGGCGATCCTGCGACAGGATGATGCCGTCATCGAAGAGGAAGAGGAGCGAAAGCCGCGAGCGCCCGACATTGAACATCAGCGAGCAATATTGCCGGCTCGTGCCGGGCGGCAGGTCGATATCGTCGGGCAGCAGCGCGAAATTGGGCTGCAGGACGGCAAGGCATTTTTCGAGTTCGGTGGAACGGGCGTGCTGGTTGGCGAGGTCGCTGCTGAGGCGTCGCACCAGGTCGAACGGCCAGTTCGACGAGACGACGAAATCGAGGCCCTGCTCCTGGATCAGGTCGTAGCGCGCCAGCAGGTAATGCGAGGCGCCGACATAGTCGGCCAGCGCCGCCATGCCCGCCGGCAGATGGTTCGCCCCGGCCATCATGGCCAGCCGCGAGATCAGTTGCTCTCTGCCGAGAGTCTTGTAAGCCGGGGTCGCAGCCACAAGAGATTGCCTCTTAACGCCTGCGCCGGATTGCAACATTTCCGCCTTCATGCTGCACTCTCCAGTCGCACTGAAACCACTTGTCCGGGCCGGAAAGCCGTGTTCCGCCATGGCGCGCCACGCAGGAAATGCCTTTCGCGGCAAGCCCGGCGATCATGCCGGGTCGAGCCAGACCACAATAATCCATTGAGCCGAAACGCCCATACAAACCGGGGACCGACACAACCCCGCCTATATGGCTGGAACCATCAAAACCCTCGAATACACAATCATTTCCCCGAATCGACAGTAGTTCAAATCCCCCGAATCGGCAACGCGTTTCAAAGAGAAGGCCCTTCGCGGCCCGCCGCCTCCCCTGCGGGTCCGGGCCCGCAAACCAGGCGGGCGTCGGCTTTAAAAGCAGCCTGGCATCGATCGCCGCACGAGCAGTCCCGAGCCGAAACCATGCTCCATCTAAGGCACAGGCGCGCGAGCCTACCTGATATATGTCAAATTCAATCGAGAATCGTGCGCGTTTTCAAAGTCGTCCGGCTGGCGGTCACGATGAATCGCCGTCTGCGCGAACCGGCGATCCGCGCGCGCAAAAAAACCGGCCATGGCGGCCGGTTTCCTTGGGTCTTGCGCTTCTGTCTCAGGCTGCCTGTTCGACGGCCCATTTGCGGAGGATCTTGGCGGCGCGCTCTTCGCTGATCTCCACCATCCGCGTGAGGCGGCGTTCCGGCCCTTCGCGCACCCGGCGGTTGAAGCCGGATTCGTCGTCGCCCATGCCCAGCATGTCGTCGGCGCTGTCGAAGCCGAAGTCGGAACCGAAGCCTTCCATGAGGCCGGTGCCGCCGGCGGCAGGGGCGAAATCCGGCAATTCGAGCGCTGCTTCTTCCTGGGCGGCAAGCTGGGTGGCGGTCGCATCGGCATTGACGGTGCGCAGCAGCGGACGCACGCCGAGCCAGACGATGACGAAGGCGACACCGAGGAAGGCGAGCGAATTGATGATGCCCGGCATGTTGCGGCTGAGGATATCCATCACGCCGGGGCCGCTCGCGGCTTCCTCGAGAAGCTGGTTTTCCATGAAATCCATGGCGGTGACGGTCACGACATCGCCGCGCGCCGTATCCAGGCCGGCGGCCGAGCTGACGATCTTCTGCATTTCGGCGAGATAGGCGTCGACCTTGGCCTGATCGGCCGGCTCACCGACCATCTTGGCGACACGCGCCCTGTTGACGACGACGGCGACGGAGAGCTTTTCCAGCTTGTAGCTGTTGCGTGTCGTGGCGACCGTCTTCTGGTTGATCTCGTAGTTGGTTTGCTCTTCCTTCTTGTCCGACTGGTCGGAGGATTCCGGGCCGGCTCCGCCAGCCTGGGGGGCCGCCTGGGGAATGTTCTGCTCGACGGTGGCGGCGGTGTCGGCCTGGCGCTGCTGCGATTTCTGCGCCTCCTTGGTGGTGCGCACCGAGCGCTCGACGCGCGATTCCGGATCGAAGATCGTTTCCTGAATCTGCTGGGTGTCGGTATTGAGCTGGGCCGTGACGGAAGAGCGGAAGTTGTCCATGCCGAGGAAAGGCGCAAGCGCCTTGTCGATGTTGGATTCGACCTCGCCCTGCACCGACTGGACGATGCCGAGATTACGACCGATGGCGCCGTTGCCGCCGTCCTCGCCAGAAGCGAGCATCTGGCCGGTGGAATCGAGCACGGTGACGTCGTCGGCGTCGAGACCGGGAACGGCAGAGGCGACGAGGTGGCGAATCGATGCGGCGGCCTTGCGGCCAGCCTCGCTTCCGGCGCGGATCATCACCGAGGCCGTCGGTTTCTGCGCGCCGCGGCGGAAATTGCCGACATCGGGCATGACGATATGGACGCGGGCGGCGTTGATGCCGTTGATCGTCTGGATGGTGCGGCCGATCTCGCCTTCCAGGGCGCGCACGCGGGTCACTTCCTGCATGAAGGAGGTGAGGCCGAGCGAGCCGACATTGTCGAAGAGTTCGTAGCCGGCATTGGCGCTGTTGGGCAGGCCGCGTTCGGCGAGCAGAAGGCGGGCCTTGCTGGTCGAGCCGGCGGGGACGCGCAGGCTCTTGCCATCGGTTCCGACTTCGAAATCAACGCCGGATTCGGAAAGCGCGATGCTGATCTGGTTGAGATCGTTCGTCTCAAGGCCCACATACAGGGTCTCGTAGGTCGGCTTGTTGACGTACATGGCGGCAAAAAGAATGATCGCCATCGACGCGACGCCAACACCGATCAGTGTGATCAACCGTGCCTGCCCCAGGGAGGCAAAGTTTTTAAACACCTGAACTAATTGATTTAACAGATTCATTCTGTTCTCGCACCGTCAAACGTACCGATGAGCCCACACGCTCTTGACGGACACTAGAAAGTGAAGCTTGCGCGAACGTTTCCTGAAAACGCGGCAAAGCGCCGGCGGCGCGGGCTCCGGCGCAAAATTATCACCTGTTATTTTTCGCAGTCGCGGCCCTCATGGCCGCGCGGATGGCGCGGAGCAGCGCCTCAGAAGAAGTCGAAATCGCCCGCCGCCTTGACCAGGGGCTGCGAATGCCCGTGGCGAAGGCCGCCCGACAATGCCTTCTGCATGTCGGCCAGTTTGACGAGGCTGAGCGCGATGGAGACGTCCACCAGGCAATCGGTGCCGATGCCGGCCGTTACGGTATCGATGAATTCGGCAAGCCCCCGCGTCTTCTGCACGGCCAGATCGATGCCTTGCAGAACCTTCATAGCGTCCGGGGAGGACAGGAGGCCGGCACCGTTCAGTTCGAGAAGCTGCGGCTCGATCCGCTCGATCAGATAGGCAACGTCATGCAACTCCGAAACGATCCGCATCAGGACGTCTGGCAGGGCGTGAATGTCCATTTCCTGGGAAAGCTCGGCTTGCATGGAGGGGTGCCCTTAGAAGAATTCGATGGAACTTTCGACCGGCCGAGGCGCTGCCGCCGGCTTCTGCTCGGCCGCGACGGTGCGCTGGGTTTCGGCGCCGGTCAGCGGATATTGGCGCGCGCGGCCGCTGATCGGCCAGAATTCAAGCTTGCGGCCGAATTCGCCGCCGGTGGAGGAGCCGACCACACGAATGCCTTCGTCGCGCAGGAACTGCATGGCGAAGGCGGCGTTCTGCTCGCCGACATTGGAAAAGGTGGCGATGGTCTTGGCGCCGCCGAAGATTTTCGCCTCCAGGCGGTCGCGGCGAGCCCCCTTCTTGAGCAGGCCGTTGATCAGCAACTCCATGAGATGCACGCCGTAGCGCGTTGCATCTCCGCCCGAGGTCATCGACTGGGCGTTGCCCGGCAGCAGGAAGTGGTTCATGCCGCCGACACCGGCCACCGGATCGCGAAGACATGCAGCCACGCAGGATCCAAGGATCGTCGTGAGAACGACATTCGGGTCGGTGACGACCTTGTATTCTCCCTGGATGATGTTCACGCGTCTGGCTGCGATGTCTGCTGTCATTTCAAGGCTCCGAAGACGGCCTCGATGGCGGCCTTCATCTTTTCGATGGTGAAGGGCTTGGCCAGCACGTTGTTGGCGCCAAGCGCCTGCGCCTTCTGAACCAGCGCGCGGTCGCCCTGCGCCGTCAGAATGATGAAGGCGGCCTTCTTGGTCGTCGGATTGGTGCGCACTGCCTGCAGGAGGCCGAGGCCATCCATCTTGGGCATGTTGAAGTCCGAGATCACCAGGTGGTGCGGCTGCTCGGCCATGATCTTCATGCCCTGCTCGCCGTCGCCGGCGGCGGTGATCTGCTTGAAGCCCAGCTGCGTCAGCGCATCGCTGAGCAGCAGGCGGCTGGTGACCTGATCGTCGACGATCAGTACCTTGATTTTTTCGGCTAGTGACATTTATTCGCTCCCTTCTTTTCGGGCGGCTGTGATTTTCAGGATTTCGTCCCCAATGCTGCCGAGGGGGAGTTGGGTCTCCACGGCGCCAAGCTCGTGAGCGACCCGCGGCATGCCGTAGACGACGCAGGTTTTCTCATTCTGCCCGATGGTGCGCGCCCCGGCGTGGCGCATCTTCAGCAAACCGGCAGCGCCATCACGGCCCATACCGGTGAGGATGACACCGACAGCATTGCGCCCCGCAAGCTCTGCGACCGAATCGAAGAGCACGTCGACGGAGGGACGGTGACCGTTCACCGGATCGCGTTCGACAAGGCGGCAGCACGGTGCTGACGGATTGGTGACTTGCAGGTGGCGATCGCCGCCAGGCGCAAGATAAATCTTTCCGATTTCCAGGCGCGCACCGTCGGTTGCCTCCTGAACCACGGGCGCGCAGAGACGATTGAGCCGCTCGGCGAAACTTTTCGTAAATGTCGACGGCATGTGCTGGGTAATGACCGTCGGCGGGCAGTTCACCGGGAATTTCTGTAAAACAGTGATCAACGCTTCCACGCCGCCGGTCGAGGAACCGACGGCGACGATCTTGCGGCCGACACGGAAATCGACCGGTTTGGCAGGCGCCGCGACGGCTGCGGCCGGCGAAGGCATCGCCCGCTTGGAGCGGGCTGCGGCCTTGACCTTGTCGGCGAGGTCGCCGAAGGGACGCGACTCGCCGGGCAGCGGCTTGCCGACGCAGTCGAAGGCGCCGATTTCCAGCGCGGCCAGCGTCGCTTCCGCGCCGCGATGGGTCATGCTGGAGACCATGATGACCGGCATGGGGCGCAGGCGCATGATCTTTTCGAGGAATTCGAGGCCGTTCATGTTCGGCATCTCGATGTCCAGCGTCACCACGTCGGGGTTCAGCCGCTTGATCGCCTCGCGCGCTTCCAGCGCATCGCCCGCCTGGCCGATGACGCTGACGTCGGGATCGGAATTCAGGATGGCCGAGATCAGGCCGCGCATGGTCGGCGAATCGTCGACGACGAGGACACGGGCGGGTGCGCTCATGCCTTCCTCCCCGCGCCCTTGCCGATCAGGCGGTAGGTGGTGATGCCGATATTGTCGAACAGGTTCTTGGCGTCGCCCGAGACACGCTCGGAATGGCCGATATAGAGATGGCCGCCGGGCGACAGGGTCTGGGCGAAACGCTGCCAGATGCGCATCTGCGTCGGCTCGTCGAAATAGATGACGACATTGCGGCAGAAGATCACGTCGAACGTGCCCTTGAACGGCCATTGCGCCATCAGGTTCAGCTCGTTGAAGGTGATCAGCCGTTTGACGCGGTCGTCGATCTGGTATTTGCGGCGCGGATCGCCACTGTCGCGGAACCATTGCTTGCGCATCGCGGGCGAGACGGTTTCCAGCGCCGATTCGTCGTAGCAGCCGGCCCGGGCCAGCGCCAGGATCTTCGGGTCGATATCGGTCGCCAGGATGCGGATGTCGTATTCGGCGGCGTTCGGCATCAGGGAGAGCAGCGTCAGCGCGATCGAATAGGGCTCCTGCCCGTCGGAACAGGCCGCCGACCAGATGCGCACCCGCCCCCCTGCTCTCGCGCGCGCCAGCAGATCCGGCAGCACATCGCTGCGCAGATGGTCGAAATGGTGGTTCTCGCGGAAGAAACGGGTGAAATTGGTGGTCAGGTGCGAAAGCATCTCGCGACGCGGCGCGGCGCCGGCCGGCGAGGCCACCAGCTCGCAATATTCCCGGAACCCCGAGAGACCCAAGGTGCGGATATGCTTCGAAAGACGCGAATAGACCAGCGACGCCTTGGTGTCGTTCAGGTAGATGCCGGCGTCCGAATAGATCATCGCAGCGATCTCCGACAGGTCGCGCCGGGTCAGCGGATATTCACCGCTGGCCAGCACCTCGTTCGGTGACTGCTTGAAATCCATCTGGCCTGCCGCGCTCATGCCGCCTCGCTTTCGTGATCGGGGAAAAGGCCTTCCAGCTCGACAAGGCAGATCATGCGCTTGTCGATGGCGAGGATGCCGCGGGCGAACTGGCGCTCGATCTCCGAGGAGACCTCGGGCACCGGCTGAATGTTTTCGTCGGTCACCGTCAGGATGTCGGAGACCGCATCGACCAGCAGGCCGACGATCTTGCGGCCGACCTGGGCGACGATGATGACATGGCGCGGGGTCGGCTCGGCCGGGCGCATGCCCAGCCTTGCGGCGAGATCGACGATCGGCAGCACGGCGCCGCGAAGATTGAGCACGCCCATCATATAGGCGGGCGAATGCGGCATCTTCGTCGCCGGCGTCCAGCCGCGGATCTCGCGCACCGACATGATGCTGACGCAAAATTCCTGGTTGCCGATGCGAAACGCGATGAGTTCGCGGCTCCCCTGGCTCAGATTTTTCACGACATACGACATGGACCAACCTTACGACGCGAGCGACATTTCCTGCCGGAGCGACTGGCCGCGCGAGGCCCCGACGACGGCGTCGACATCGAGGATCAGCGCGACGCGGCCGTCGCCCAGGATGGTGGCGGCGGCAATGCCCGGCACATGCATGTAGTTTGCCTCAAGACTCTTAATGACAACCTGACGCTGGCCCTGAATGGCATCGACCATCAGCGCGCGCTGGCCGCCGCCCTCGGATTCCACCAGCAACGCCACGCCTTCGACCGGATTGGCCTGCTGGGCGCGGAAGTTGAGGATGCGGCCGACATCGACCAGCGGGCAGAAGGAGTTGCGGATCGAGATCAGCCGCTGCGTCGCGCCGAAGGAGTGGATAGCGGCGGCTTCCGGTTGCAGCGTCTCGACGATGGCGGTGAGCGGCACGACCAGCGTCTGGCCGGCAACCGTAACCACCATGCCGTCGAGGACGGCGAGCGTCAGCGGCAGGCTCATCGAGAAGGTCGAGCCCTGACCGGGTTTCGACTGAATGCTGATGCGGCCGCCCAGCGCCTGGATCGAGCGCTTGACCACGTCCATGCCCACGCCGCGGCCCGAGAGGTCGGAGACCTTGTCGGCGGTCGAGAAACCGGCATGGAAGATCAGGTTGTCGATTTCCTCGTCCGACAGGTTGGCGTCGGCGGTGATCAGGTCGTTGTCGATCGCCTTCTGGCGGACCTTCTCGCGATTGATGCCGGCGCCGTCGTCGGTCAGCTCGATGACGATGCGGCCCGAGCGATGCTTGGCGGTCAGCCGCACCGTGCCTTCCGGGTTCTTGCCGGCGGCGATGCGCTTTTCCGGCATTTCCAGGCCGTGGTCGACGGCGTTGCGGATCATGTGGGTCAGCGGCTCCGCCAGCTTGTCGATGACGGTCTTGTCGACTTCTGTGTTTTCGCCCTCGGTGATCAGACGCACCGATTTGCCGGTGATGTCGGCGATTTCGCGCACGGTGCGGGCCATGCGCTGGAAGACCGGCTTGACCGGCTGGGCGCGGATGGCCATCACCGAATCCTGGATCTCGCGGGTGAGCTGTTGCAGCTCTTCCAGGCCCATGTTGATCGACGAGGTGCCGTTATTGTCGTTTTCGATGACGCTCTGCGACAGCATCGCCTGGTTGATGACCAGCTCGCCCACCAGGTTGATGAGACGATCGACGCGGTCGAGATCGACGCGGATGGTCTGACCGGCGGCATTGGCGGCGTTGGCCGCATTCGCCTGGGCGGCGGCGCTGGCGGCGGGCGCTTCCTTCTTCTCGGCGCGGGCCGAGGCGGCGGCGGCGGCCTGCATCACGCCGGTGGCGGTTTCGGCAGCGGCGACGGCGGCGGCCACGACCGGCTCGACATGCATCCCGACATGCGGTTCGTCGCCGATGGCCGGCTCGTCTTCCAGCAGCGACAGGTCGAACGGAACCGGGATCATCGGCCGCTCGTCATCGGCTTCTGCCTCTTCTGCGAGTTTGATGTCGAGTTCGCAATCCCATTCGGCGAATTCGAAGACGGAGCGGATGCCTTCCTCGCCCTTCTCGGTCTTGATCGAGATCGTCCAGGACAGATAGGAGCCTTCCGGGTCCATCCTGTCGAGCGTGGGCACGTCGCCGGTGTGGCAATGGATGCTCATCTCGCCGATGCGCGAAAGGTCGCGCAACAGGAGGGCGGCTTCATTGCCCTTGGAGAACAGTTCGGCGCGCGGCTTGAAGGTGACGGTGTAGGTCGGCGCCACCATCAGCACCTCCTCTTCCTCGCCGCCGAAGTCGTCGAAGGAGAAGGGGATCGGCTGGAAGCCGCTGGAATCGGTCGGCGCGGGCGCTGCAGCGACGGCCGGCTTCGCCGCCACCGGCTCCGGCGCTGCGTGAGCGGCGGGCTGCTCGCCATTGGCAAGCGCTTCCAGCTCCTTGACCAAAGCGCGGCTGCGCGATTCATCGACGGTGCCGCCGTCGCGGGCGGCATTGGTCAGGTCGGCGAGCACGTCCGCCGACTTCAGCATGACCTTCAGGACATCCTGGCTGGGCTCGAGCTTTCCGGATCGAACGCAATCGAGAGTGGTTTCGAAAACGTGAGCAAAGGCGACGAGATCGTCGAGCGCGAAGGCGCCCGCGCCGCCCTTGATCGAGTGAACCGCGCGGAAGACTGCGTTCACCGTTTCCGGATCGCGGTCGCCGTCGTTCAGTTTCAAAAGGCCGGTTTCCAGTTCAGCGAGCTGTTCCTCGCATTCCTGGAAAAAAATCTCTCTGATTTCGTTCATATCCATAGGGGAAATTCCCGGCTCAGGCGGTTACACGCTCGATGGCATCGACCAGTTTCGTCGGATCGAAGGGCTTGACGATCCAGCCGGTGGCCCCGGCCTGGCGCGCGCGGTTCTTCTTTTCCGCATCGCTTTCCGTGGTCAGAACGAGGATCGGGATCGCCCGGTACTTCTCGTTGCGGCGCACGCCCTCGATGAAACCGAAACCGTCGAGACGCGGCATGTTGATGTCGGTCACGATGACGTCCGGATTGCATTCCTCCAGCACTTCCAGACCTTCCACGCCGTCCTCGGCCTGGATCGTCTCGAAACCCGCATTGTTGAGGGTCACGAGCAGCATGTTCCGGATCGTCCGTGAATCGTCCACGGTCAGCACTTTTTTCTTCATTGCGCGATCTCCTTGGAGAGAATCTGTTCGAAATTGACGCCGATGAGTTGCATGGTCTGTTCAAACGCACCGGACATCGGGCCGATGGTGAATGTCTTCTTGTCCGCTTCCCAGGCCTTGGCGCCGGCCACCAGCACCTGAACGCATTGCGTGCCGCAACGCTCGACCGCCGATGCGTCGACGGTGATGTCACTGCCGCGCAGAGACTGCAGCTTGCCGTGCAGCACCGACGCCGCGTTCAGGTCCAGCACCGCCGCCAGCTTGAGACTTTGCTCGCTCTTCTTGCCCGCCATCAGTTCATTCCTTGCCGTTTGCCTCGTGCATGCCGGTTATCGGCGGCGCCGGTCGACGCCGGAAAACGCCTCCGGGCCTGTCGCGATGCCGCCATGCATGGCCCCGTTATAGGGAAAGGTGGTAAACAAAGACCTCATCGCCGCGCCCCGATTCGAACGACACCGGAAGAAATTTCGTCACGAATGCCGGGATTGTGCCGTTGAGGGACGCTCAGGCCCGGCATCGACGCCGGCGCCGTCCGGTCGCGCCGCTCCTCCTGGCCCTGCCGGCGGATGCGGAAAGCGCGCACGGTTTCGCCGAGATCGACGATCAGGCTGTGCAGGTCGTCGGCGCCGGCGCTGCCGCGCGTTGCCTCGGCCGCCGCCCCGCCCGCGCGCGCGCCGATCTCGCCAAGCGCGCCGGTGACGGCGTCGAGGCCGCCGGCCTGCTCGCCGGTCTCGGCGGCGATGCCGGCGATCGCGGCGTTGATGTCGTTGACCTGGCGGACGATGCTGCGGATCGCCTCCTGGGTGCGGGCGACCTTGTCGACGCCGGTCTCCACCTGCGCCTTGGTGCCCGAAACCAGCGTCTTGATCTCGCGGGCGGCGTCGCCCGAGCGCTGGGCGAGCGCGCGCACCTCCTGCGCAACAACCGCGAAGCCGCGGCCGCTGTCGCCGGCGCGCGCCGCCTCGATGCCGGCGTTCAGCGCCAGAAGATTGGTCTGGAAAGCGATCTCGTCGATGACGCCGATGATCTGGCCGATCTGTTCGGCAGACGCTTCGATGCCGGCCATGGCGGCGATCGCCTGGCCGACGATTTCGCCGCTCTGCTCGACGGAGGCGCGGGTGGCGGCGGCGTCTCGCTCGGCATTGCGGGTCTGGCTCGCGGTCTCGCGCACACGGGCGGCGATGTCGCCAAGGCGATTGGCGGTCTCGAGCAATTTTTTCGACTGGGCATCGGATTGGCTCGCCAGCGCCCCGGTATCGCCGCCGAGGCTGGCGGTTGCCGCCGCCGCCTGTTCGGCGCCGTCGGCGATGGCGCCGAGCGTGGCTTCCATTTCGCCGAGCGCGCCGTTCAGGGTCTCGACCAGCGGCGCATAGGCAGCCGGGCCATCGGCGCCGGCGCGCGCCGTCAGGTCGCCGGCGGCCAGCGCCTCGACCACCGGGCCGAAGATGCTGATGACCTCGGCATGGTCGGCGGCGCGCTGCTCTTCCAGCTTGCGCCTGTGCTCGAAGCGCTGCTGGTTGAAGCGCAGCGACACGGCGATCTCGATGTCGACCATGACCATGCGGATGAGCGCGGAGAGGATTTCGGCCGTCTCGCGCGCCTTGCGCCGCGACGACGGCAGCAGATGCCAGCCCTGCATCTCGCCGACGAGGCCGGAAACCAGATGCTCCAGCACCACCGCATGGCCGGCGACATGCCAGCGCGGATCGATGCCCATGCGCGCCTCGGCATCCGACAGCAGTTTGACGCGCTCGGCATAGAGATTGTCGAAGCGGGCGTCGGTCAAAACGTCCCAATGGGAGGATTGCAGGTCGTGCAGGCGCTCGATCTGGCGTTCGCTGGTGAAGACGCGGGCGGCGTCGGGATAGGTCTGGAAGCGCTGGAACAGGTCGCGCAGCGCCACCTGCACATGCGGCTGGATCGCCGGGCGCCAGTTGCGCACCCGGTCGCAGGCGGCATCGTCGAGGCCGGCAAAGCGCAGGCGGTCACGCAGACTGCCCTGCGTTTTCTCCATGCGCTCCGATGTCTGCCCCTCGCTCAACGCCAATCCTCGAATTCTCTGTTTACGCTGGTCTTTCCGGGTAAGCCGGGCGCGGTTGCGCCAACGGCGCCGCTCCGGGCGAACAGACGCGACTTTGCCCGCGCGCGAAAACCGCCCGTGCTGGACCTCATTTTTCTGAAAAATACCGGCTCTATCCGGTACGGCGGACTGGCGTCATGCCCATGGCGATTCCCCAAATCGGGATGCCGTTCCGACGTTCCCTTGCAGGAATAGGTGTCATTCCTTGCCTGAAGGTTAAGAGTCCGCGCTTTGCGGGCACGCCTCTTGCGCCTGTTTCATCGCATTCCCCCGCCGATTCGACAATATCCGCCGGTCGGAAAGCTGGCGCGCAAGCTCCGCGCAAGGCCACCATGCCATCATCAAGTTGCAGGATGACAATGATGTCAGCAAGGAAAGAGCAATGATTGTTCTCGGCATGGGCGCTTCGCTTATCACCACCTTGATTCTGGCGGCCGTTTTCCTGCAGCTCGATATTGAACTGGGACGGAAGTCCGCGCCGGCGCGCATCTTCTGAACCGCTTTTAGATTGATAAGTCTGCGGCAACGCCAGACCCAAAACAGGCAGACGGACCCACCGGCATCAGGCCGGTCTCCGCAAGGCCGATTTCAGAGAAAAAGGCGCGGGACATCATGACCCGCGCCTTTTTCATTCCGGAACTAGCCCACCATCCCGCGCCAGGCGCGGGCATATGCGGCAAGCGCCTCGCCGTCGCGCACGCCATGCAGCGCCGTCTTCGGCGCCAGATGCGCCTTGTCGCCGAGCACAAGGCCGGCGGTGCCGAGGCTGGTGCCGGTGGAGCCCTCGCTGACGCGCACCGGACGGCCGGTCGCGACCGACAACATGTCGAGATAGGCACCATTCACCGCAAACGGGCCTTCGACGATGGTGTCGCCATCGGCGCCGATGAGATCGAGACAGGTGGCCGACATCAACGCCAGATACCAGGAGACCACCAGCAGCCGTTCGCCGGGCGTCAGCCCCGCCTCCTCGACGGTGAAGCGCCCTTCCCGATCCGGATACGGGCCGGAGCCGCTCGGCAGCGACGGCAGGTAGGCGATGGTTCCGTCCAGCACCCGCCGGCGCTCACCTTCCGTCACCGGAACCAGCCCCTGCGGGGCGAGCAACTGGAAGGCGCGGCCGCCCATGAAGCGGGCTGAGGGCACCGGCTGGCCGAGCGCGTTGACGTTGACCAGCGTGTCGCGCTTGTCGTCGAGCGCCACCGCGCGGCCGCCGACGGCCATGATCACCACCCAGGTTCCGGTGGAGACCACCGAGAAGGGCGGAGACGCCGCCCAGAGATGCGGCAGCAGCGAGGCGTTGGAGTCATGCAAGCCGCAATAGACCGGCATGTCGGCGGGCAGGCCGGTTTCGGCGGCGATGTCGCGGCGCAAGGGGCCAAGCTTTTCGTCGGCGCGGCGCATCGGCGGCATTTTTTTGCGCCAGCCCATGCGGTCGACCAGCGTCGAATAATCCGCCGCCCACGGGTTCCACAGGTCGGTATGGCAGCCGATGGAGGTGATCTCGTTGGCCAGCACCCCCGTCAGGCGGTAGGCCCAGTATTGCGGATAGGTGAGGATCGTCGCGACGTTTGCGAATTGTTTCGGAAAGCTCTTGGCCTGCCAGAACAGTTGCGCGCCGACATTCAGCCCGCCGGGCAGCGGCGGCGAGCCGGTCTCGGCAAAGGGCGGGCGCATGGCGCGATAGGCATAGGCCGTCTCTTCGGGACCGGCATATTCGTAATCCAGCACCGGCAGGGCGAGTTCGCCTGCTTCATCGAGCACGACGATGGTCGCGCCATGCGCGGTGATCGAAATCGCCTCGAAACTGTACGCGCGATGCAGTTCCGCCAGCGCCGATTTCAGGAAGGCGAACAGCGCCTCGGTGTCGAAATGCGGATAAGGCGACGTGTCGATCACGCGGTTCGGCGTGGTGCGCGCCGCGATCTCGCGGCCGGCCTGCAGGTCGAAGACCACCAGCTTGGCATTGGTCTTGCCGATATCGATGACGGCGACGCGTGATGCATTCATGTGTCCGGTTTCCCCTCCCGATGATGTGCTGCTTCAGGCACCCCTGGCGCGGCCGGCCTCGGCCTCGGCCCTGGCGACGATCAGGCGCACGCCTGCCTCCTCCAGCATGGCGGCATGGCGATCCTCGATGCCGGCATCGGTAATGACGGTGGAAATGCGCGGCAGGGCGCAGAGGATCAGGCTGGAACGCTGGTGGAATTTCGAGGAATCGGCCAGCACCACCAGTTCGTCGGCCTGGTCGATGAGCTTCTGCTCGGCCTGGATCAGCAGGGGATCGGTTTCCATCAGCCCCAGCGGCCCCAGCCCCTGCGCCCCCATGAACATCCGCCGCGCATAAAAGTTGCGGGTCACGTCGTTTTCGAAGGGCGACAGGATCACGCCCTGCTCGCGATAGACGACGCCGCCGGAAAGCATGATCGTGTTCTTCGAATGCTTGAGCAGGTGCTCGGCAATCGGAAAGGAATTGGTGAAGACATGCAGGCGGCGGGTGGCTAGGAAATGCACCATCTGGAAGGTGGTGGTGCCGCCATTGATGATGACCGGATCGCCATCCTCGCACAGCGCCACCGCCTCGCGGGCAATCGCCTGCTTCTGGCGGGCATGCATCGCCTCGTTGACGCTGAACGGCCGGCCGGCGAGGCCGACGAATTGCGGCGGATGCAGCGCCTCGGCGCCGCCGCGCACCCGGCGCAGCTTCTTCTGCACATGCAGCGCGGCGATATCGCGGCGGATGGTGGCCTCCGAGCTTTCGGTCAGCTCCACCAGCTCGGCGACGGTCACCACCGGCTTGCCCTGGATAGCCGAGAGAATGATGCGATGGCGTTCCGTTTCGTGCATGATGCCTCCAATCCCGGCCCAGCTTCCATTCCTTCTGCGCATTGTCAATCACAAACAATCAAACTTCCGCACGATTACCGCATTTTTGATTGAAAATGATCGTTCATGATTGACATTGACCGAAATTTCGTGAGATTTGAGCCGCATGATCGGCGCCGGCGACAGGCCCGGCAGGGAGGAAAGTCAGCATGGCAAGGGAAAACGACGGCGCGCGTCTGGCGAACCTGTGGGACGAGGCGAAGGCGGCCGGCATGAGCGAGCCGGAACGACTGCTCTATCGCTCCAACCTTCTCGGCTCCGATAAGCGCATCACCAATTATGGCGGCGGCAACACCTCGGCCAAGGTGATCGAGCGCGATCCGTTGACGGGTGGCGATGTCGAGGTGCTCTGGGTCAAGGGCTCCGGCGGCGATGTCGGCACCATCAAGCTCGACGGTTTCGCCACCCTCTACATGGAGAAGCTGGAGGCGCTGAAGCGCCTCTATCGCGGCCTCGCCTATGAGGACGAGATGGTCGGCTACCTGCCGCATTGCACCTTCAACCTCAATCCCCGCGCCGCTTCCATCGATACGCCGCTGCATGCCTTCGTGCCGAAGAAGCATGTCGACCATATGCACCCGGATGCGATCATCGCCATCGCCGCCTCGCAGAACAGCCGCGAACTGACCCAGAAAATCTTCGGCGACGAGATCGGCTGGCTGCCCTGGAAGCGCCCCGGCTTCGAACTCGGCCTGTGGCTGGAGAAATTCTGCCGAGAAAACCCGAATGCGAGGGGCGTCATTCTTGAAAGCCATGGGCTGTTCACCTGGGGCGATACCGCGCGCGAAGCCTATGAGACGACCGTGGAGATCATCAACCGGGCGATTGCATGGCTGGAAGGCGAGATCGAGGGCGATGTCTTCGGCGGCGCCAAGGTTCCGACCCTGCCCGCAGCCGAACGCCGCACCGTCGCGCGCAAACTCATGCCGGTCATTCGCGGGCTGATCAGCGCCGACGAGCGCAAGCTCGGCCATTTCGACGACAGCGACGCCGTGCTCGAATTCGTCTCCTCGCAGCAGCTGGAAGCGCTGGCCGCACTCGGCACGAGCTGCCCGGATCACTTCCTGCGCACGAAAATCCGGCCGCTGGTCGTCGATTTCGATCCGGCCAAGCCCGATGTCGAGGCGACGCTGGCCGGCCTGCCGGCAGCCCTTGAGGCGTATCGCCAGGATTACACCGCCTATTACACGCGCTGCCGCCGTGACAACAGCCCTGATATGCGCGATCCCAACGCCGTCGTCTATCTGGTGCCGGGCGTGGGCATGATCACCTTCGCCAAGGACAAGGCGACGGCGCGCATTTCCGGCGAGTTCTATGTCAATGCGATCAATGTCATGCGCGGCGCTTCTTCGGTCTCCACCTATGTGGGTCTCGCCGAACAGGAAGCCTTCGACATCGAATACTGGCTGCTCGAAGAGGCCAAGCTGCAGCGCATGCCCAAAGCCAAGCCGCTGGCCGGCCGCATCGCTTTCATCACCGGCGGCGCCGGCGGCATCGGCAAGGCGACGGCTCACCGGCTGCTTTCCGAAGGCGCCTGCGTGATGATCGCCGATATCGACCGGGCGGCCCTCGACACCGCCGAGGCCGAGCTTGCCAGCCGTTACGGCAAGGACGTGGTGCGGGCGGTTGCGATGAACGTCACCGACGAGGCGCTGGTGATCGAAAGCTTCGAGAAGACGCTGAGCGAATTCGGCGGCCTCGATATCCTCGTCTCCAATGCCGGCCTCGCCTCTTCCGCCGCCATCGAAGATACCAGCCTCGACCTCTGGAACCGCAACATCTCCATCCTCGCGACCGGCTATTTCCTCGTTGCGCGCGAGGCGTTCCGGGTGTTCCGCACCCAGAAGGCCGGCGGCAATATCGTCTTCGTCGCCTCCAAGAATGGCTTGGCCGCCTCGCCGGGCGCTTCGGCTTATTGCACGGCCAAGGCGGCCGAGATCCATCTTGCCCGCTGCCTGGCGCTGGAGGGGGCGAGCGCCCAGATCCGCGTCAACACCGTCAATCCCGATGCCGTGCTGCGCGGCTCGAAGATCTGGTCCGGCGAATGGAAGGAACAGCGCGCCGCTGCCTACAAGACCGACGACCTGGAGGCGCATTACCGCGAGCGCTCGATGCTGAAGCTCAGCGTCTTCCCGGAGGATATCGCCGAGGCGATCTATTTCCTCGCCTCCGACATGTCGGCCAAATCGACCGGCAACATCATCAACGTCGACGCCGGCAATCAGCAGTCGTTCACGCGCTGATGACGCGGGCCGAAAGGCCCGTATCGGCACTCATGGTTCTGGGAGGAAAGCATGACACAGACGAAAATTCCGGCGGAGTTGATCGCGGCCGTCAACGACAAGCGCCGCGCCGCGCTCGATGCCGATTATGCGGCGCTGGGCGAGCATCTCTCCCGGCGCGGCATCGATATCGAGGCGGTGAAGGCCAAGGTGGCGGGTTACGGCGTCGCCGTGCCTTCCTGGGGGGTCGGCACCGGCGGCACGCGTTTTGCCCGTTTCCCCGGCCCCGGCGAGCCGCGCCATATCTTCGACAAGCTCGACGATTGCGGCGTCATCCAGCAGATGACCCGGGCGACGCCGACCGTATCGCTGCATATTCCCTGGGACAAGGTGGACGATATCGCCGGCTTGAAGGCGTATGGCGAAAGCCTCGGCCTCGGCTTCGACGCGATGAATTCCAACACGTTTCAGGATCAGCCGGGACAGGCGCATTCCTATAAATATGGCTCGCTTTCCCATGCCGATGCGGCAACGCGGGCGCAGGCGGTCGAGCACAATATCGAATGCATCGAGATCGGCCGCGCCTTGGGCTCTAAGGCGCTGACGGTGTGGATCGGCGACGGCTCCAACTTCCCCGGCCAGAGCAATTTCACCCGCGCCTTCGAGCGTTACCTCGACTCGATGAAGGCGATCTATGCAAGGCTGCCGGAAGACTGGCGCGTCTTCACCGAACACAAGATGTTCGAGCCGGCCTTCTATTCGACCGTGGTGCAGGACTGGGGCACGAACTACCTGATTGCGCAGGAGTTGGGGCCAAAGGCCTTCTGCCTCGTCGATCTCGGCCACCACGCGCCGAACACCAATATCGAGATGATCGTCGCCCGCCTTATCCAGTTCGGCAAGCTCGGCGGCTTCCATTTCAACGATTCGAAATATGGCGACGACGATCTCGATACCGGCTCGGTCGATCCCTACCGGCTGTTCCTCGTCTTCAACGAGCTTGTGGATGCGGAAACGCGGGGTGCTGCGGGTTTCGATCCCGCCCATATGCTCGACCAGAGCCACAACGTCACCGATCCCATCGAAAGCCTGATGGTCAGCGCCATGGAGGTACAGCGCGCCTATGCGCAGGCGCTGCTGGTCGACCGCGAGGCGCTGGCCGGCCTTCAGGAGGCCAATGACGCGCTGATGGCCTCGCAGACGCTGAAGCAGGCCTTTCGTACCGATGTCGAGCCGATCCTCGCCATGGCGCGGCTGGAGGCCGGCGGCGCCATCGCCCCGGTCGCCGCCTATCGCGCGTCCGGTTATCGCGCCACGGTCGCGGCCGAGCGCCCGGCCGTCACCGGTTCGGGCGGCGGCATCGTCTGATCGAAAGGGAATGCGGCGGTCAGATGCCCTGGCCGCCCTGCACCAGGCCGGGGGCCGGCATCAGCGACAGGCTGCGCGCCAGCGTCGCCAGCAGATCCGTCTGCGAAATGATGCCGAGCACCCGCTCGTCCTCGTCGACCACGACGACGGCGTGGGCGACGCCGTCGGTCAGGCGCGGCAGCAGGCCGATGGCGCGGTCGCTGGGCTTTGCACGCGCGGCCGGCGAGACCGGCAGGGGATGGCCGGGCGTGGCCGATGCCAGTTCGCGCAGGCCCACGGTGCCGGCGAGCCGCCCTTCGGGGTCGACGACCGGCAGGGTGCGGACGTCGTGATCCAAAAGCAGGGCGCGCGCCGTTTCCGGTCTCGCATCGACCTGTACGGTGACCACGTCACGCGACATGATGTCGGCGCAGGCCATTTCGCCGCGCTGGCGCATCAGCGCATGCAATTCCACTTCGCGCAGCAGGGCGTCGAGATCGGCGCGGTCGATGTCGAGGGTTTCGTTCATGCCGGCCAATGCCGCATCGATATCGCGCGCGTCAAAACCGACGCGCGCCGTCGCCGGCTTGTCGTCGGTCTTGTGGGTATTGACGGGGGCTGCGGGCCGGTGCGGATATTGCCGCCCGGCAAGGCGATGGAAGGCAAGGCCGATGGCGACCAGCATCGCCGAATTGACCGCGACCGGGATCAGCGGAAACCAGAAGCCGGCGCGCGCCACCGCCGCGCCGCCGATCACCGCCGTCAGCGCCGCAGCACCCCCCGGCGGATGCAGGCTGCGGGTCAGCGACATGGCGAGGATCGCCAGCGACACGGCAATGCCGGTGGCGATCATCGGATCCTTGACGAAATAGACCACGGTGACGCCCACCAGCGCCGAAATCGTATTGCCACCGACGATCGACCAAGGCTGGGCCAGCGGACTGGCCGGCACCGCAAACAGCAGAACGGCGGAGGCCCCGATCGGGGCGACGATCAGCGGCAGGCTGGCATCGGCGCCGAAGGTCAGCGCGCAGACGAGGCCGGTGAGGCAGATGCCGATCAAGGCGCCGATGCAGCCGATCAGCCGCTCGCGCAGCGTTGCGCCCGCGAGAATCGGCGTAAACAGCCTGAACCCCGATAGTTTGCCTGCCTGTCGACTCTTTTCATGCCCCGGATTGCTCATTGCCCTGCACTTTGCCACGTATTGTCATCCACCGTGGCTTATCTGCCTGGAATGCCGGCAAGACAAGGAAAGACTCCGCCGTTCTCGCCCGGAAAAGCGAAGAGTTTTTTCGGGCGTGCTTTCCGGGCTGCTGCCTGCCGTCAGCGGTCGGCGGGTTTCGCGTCCGGATCGAAACTGTACTTGAAATCGCAATGGCTGGCGCCTTCCATCACCGTCTGGGTCCGTTCCAGCGTGATGCGTGGATCGTAGCCGGTACAGAATACCCCATCGCGATTGCACGACAGCAGGTGGCCGATCTTGCCGAGACCCATCTCCTTGTAGGTCTCGGCGTAGCGACAGCGCTTGACGTTGTAGTGGAATTCCGTGTCGGTCGCCTTGGTGACCTCGATCACCAGCGCGTCATCCTGTGTCCAAAGATCCTGCAATTCCTGGAAGGTGCGCAGCGAGGTGCCGCCCGGCGTCCTGGCGGCGAAACTCCGGCCAGCCTTGACTGCCGCCTTGCGGATGGCGCTGTCGATGATGGATTGCGCCATCTCCTCGCCCAGCCTTTCGCGCATTTCCTCGTAGATCGGCGCGATGATACCCGCCTCGATCGTGCGTCGTGCAAGAATGCCGATTTCGCCGTCCATTGCGCTGCGCGAGGAAACCTGTTCGTCCGTGCTCATGCCATGCTCCTTGGTCTTGTCGCCTCTGTTTTATCAGCTCCGCCCCGGCAATGCACGCCGGGCCGCGCGCCGGCGGCCATGCCGTTTTTTGGCAAAGTTTTGTCGAAACCGAACACTTCACCCGATTGAAAGGCTTGTTAGCCGGCTGCATTTGGTGTTGGACTGCCGTCCGTCAAAATGCCGAAGGGCCGTTTCAGGACGAGCCGTTCGGCGAGGGTGGAGAACGGGATGAAAATCGGAGCGTTGAAGGAGCGCGCGGACAACGAGTCGCGCGTGGCGATGACGCCTGACTCTGCGCAAGCGTTGCAGAAGCTCGGGCATGAGTGCCTTGTGGAAACGGGTGCCGGGCTTGGGGCCGGTCTTTCGGACGACGCCTATCGCGCCGCAGGCGTCACGGTGGTCGACAGTGCGGGGACGCTGTTTGAGGCCGCCGATATCATCGTCAAGGTGCGGCCGCCGACGACGGAGGAGACCGACAGGCTTTCTTCTGGCAAAACGCTGATTTCGTTCTTCTATCCGGCGCAGAACGGTGCGCTTCTGGAGCAGGCGAAGGACAAGGGCGCGAACGTCATCGCCATGGACATGGTGCCGCGCATTTCCCGCGCGCAAAAGATGGATGCGCTGTCGTCGATGGCCAACATTGCCGGCTACCGCGCGGTGATTGAGGCGGGTAACAATTTCGGCCGCTTCTTCACCGGCCAGGTGACCGCCGCCGGCAAGGTGCCGCCGGCCAAGGTGCTGGTTATCGGCGCCGGCGTCGCCGGCCTTGCCGCCACCGGCGTCGCCGTCTCGCTCGGCGCACAGACCTATGCCTTCGACGTGCGGCCGGAAGTGGCTGAGCAGATCGAATCGATGGGCGCCGAATTCGTCTATCTCGACTTCAAGGGCAGTGTGCAGGATGGGGCGGCGACCGGCGGTTATGCCGCCCCGTCCTCGCCGGAGTTCCGCGAGAAGCAACTGGAAAAATTCCGCGAACTCGCCCCGCAGATGGACATCGTCATCACCACGGCGCTGATCCCCGGCCGCGACGCGCCAAAACTGTGGCTGGCCGACATGGTCGCGGCGATGAAGACCGGCTCTGTCGTCGTCGATCTCGCCGCCGAGCGCGGCGGCAATTGCGACCTGACGGTCGCGGACCAGAAGATCGTCTCGCCCAACGGCGTCACCATTATCGGCTATACCGATTTCCCGAGCCGCATGGCGGCGCAGTCCTCGGCGCTCTATTCCACCAACATCCGCCACATGCTGGCCGACCTGACGCCGGCCAAGGACGGCAAGATCGTCCACAACATGGAAGACGACGTCATCAGGGGCGCGACGGTCGCCTATGAAGGCGCGATCACTTATCCCCCGCCGCCGCCGAAGATCGCGGCGATTGCCGCCCAGAAGCCGAAGGAGAAGGTCAAGGAACTGACGCCGGAGGAGAAGCGGGCCAAGGAAACCGCTGCCTTCAAGGCGCAGACGAAAAGCCAGGTCGGGCTGCTGGTCATCGCCACCGCGCTGCTGCTGCTGGTCGGGGCCTATGCGCCGTCGGCCTTCATGAGCCACTTCATCGTCTTCGTGCTCGCCTGTTTCGTCGGCTTCCAGGTCATCTGGAACGTCAGCCATTCGCTGCACACGCCACTGATGGCGGTGACCAATGCCATCTCGGGCATCGTCATCATCGGCGCGCTGCTGCAGATCGGCTCCAGCAGCTGGCTGGTGGTGGTGCTGGCGGCGCTTTCCGTGCTGATCGCCACGATCAACATCGTCGGCGGCTTCCTCGTCACCCGGCGCATGCTCGCCATGTTCCAGAAGTCGTGATCGGGGGGATCATAACATGACGATCGGTATCGTTTCGGCCGCCTATATCGCGGCTGCCGTTCTCTTCATCCTGTCGCTCGGCGGCCTTTCCGGCCAGGAAAGCGCCAAGCGCGCCGTCTGGTACGGCATCGTCGGCATGGGGCTTGCCGTCATCGCCACTGTGTTCGGGCCTGATGTCGGCAACTGGTTCATCGTTCTGCTGATGATCGCCGGCGGCGCCGTGCTCGGTGCATTCGTCGCTGCCCGTGTGCAGATGACGGAAATGCCGCAGCTCGTTGCGGCGCTGCACAGCTTCGTCGGCCTGGCGGCCGTGTTCATCGGCTTCAACGCCCATCTGGAGGCGGCGCATGTCGCCGGTCTCGACGAGGCGGCGCGCGCGACGCTCACTGGCTTTGCCAAGATCCTCGCCCACAAGGAGCCGGTGGAACTGGCGATCATGAAGGTCGAAGTGTTCCTCGGCGTCTTCATCGGCGCGGTCACCTTCACCGGCTCCGTCGTCGCTTTCGGTAAGCTCGCCGGCAAGGTCGACGGCAAGGCCAAGAAGCTGCCGGGCGGCCATCTGCTCAATGCAGGTGCTGCGCTTCTGTCGGTCATCCTGCTGGTGATGTATTTCAACGGCGCCGGCGCCTGGACGCTGGTTCTGATGACGCTCGCCGCCTTCTTCATCGGCTACCACCTGATCATGGGCATCGGCGGCGCCGACATGCCGGTGGTCGTGTCGATGCTGAACAGCTATTCCGGCTGGGCGGCGGCCGCCATCGGCTTCACGCTCGGCAACGACCTGCTGATCGTCACCGGCGCGCTGGTCGGCTCCTCGGGTGCGATCCTGTCCTACATCATGTGCAAGGCGATGAACCGCTCCTTCGTCTCGGTCATCCTCGGCGGCTTCGGCACCACCACCGGCCCGGCGATGGAAATCTCCGGCGAGCAGGTGGCGATCGACGTCGACGGCGTCGCCGCAGCCCTCAGGGATGCCGATAGCATCATCATCGTGCCGGGCTACGGCATGGCGGTGGCGCAGGCGCAAGGGCCGGTGTCGGAGCTGACCCGCAAGCTGCGCTCCGAAGGCAAGGAGGTGCGCTTCGCCATCCATCCGGTCGCCGGCCGCCTGCCGGGCCATATGAACGTGCTGCTCGCCGAAGCCAAGGTGCCCTACGACATCGTGCTGGAAATGGATGAGATCAACGACGACTTCCCCAATACCGACGTCGTCATCGTCATCGGCTCCAACGACATCGTCAATCCGGCCGCCCAGGAAGACCCGAACTCGCCGATCGCCGGCATGCCGGTTCTGGAAGTGTGGAAGGCCAAGCAGGTGTTCGTCTCCAAGCGCGGCCAGGGCACCGGCTATTCCGGCATCGAGAACCCGCTGTTCTACAAGGACAACACCCGCATGTTCTACGGCGACGCCAAGGACAGTATCAACAAGTTGCTCGCCGCCCTGCAAAGCGGGCACTGACGACAAGGGCTGTGCTGTCAAAACGGCAGCGCAGCCCGACCGCACGCCACTGGACAGTCGCCACGTCCTGTGGTCAACCGGTCTCCAAACCGGTTGAGGAGTGACGCCCGTGCATCTTTCCATGTGGACCTATCCTTGGGATGTTCAGGACCAGGGGGTGGAAGCGATCTCGGCCGAGCTTTCCGGCCGCGCCGGCGTCAATACGATCAGCATCGCCGCCTCCTACCATGCCGGCCGTTTCCTGCAACCGCGCAGCCCGACGCAAAAAGCTTATTTTCCCGAGGACGGCACCGTCTATTTCCGGCCGGACGAAACGCTGTGGCAGGACAAGACCATCCGCCCCCTGATGGCGCAGAACGTCACCGAGCGCGGCGACATGCTCGACGCCCTCATCCGCGCGCGGCGTGAAGGCGGGCTGAAGGTCTCCGCCTGGACCGTCTGCCTGCACAATACGCGGCTCGGCATGCTGCATCCCGGCCATGTCACCCGCAATGCCTTCGGCAATCCGAACTATTACAATCTCTGCCCGTCGAGCCCGGCGGCACGCGACTATGCCATCACCCTGGTGCGCGACATCTCCGGCAATTACCGGCCGGACATGCTGGAACTGGAAAGCCCCAACTTCCTTGGCTTCGCCCATGAATATCATCACGAAAAGGACGGCGTGGGGCTGAATGCCGAGGACGATTTCCTGCTGTCGCTGTGCTTCTGCGCCCATTGCACGGCGCGGGCGGAACAGGCAGGCGTGCCGATCGAGGGCGCGCGGCGCAGCGTCGCCGGCTTCATCGCCGAGGCCTGCGAACGCGTCCTTCCCGAAAAGCAGTTCGCGGATTTCCCGGAGGCTGGCATCGACGCCTTCCGCCACCACGAAGACCTCCGTGCCTTCCTCGCCTGGCGCAGCGAGCCGGTGACCAGCCTGCTCGGCGAAATCAAGGCCGCCGCCCGCCCCTCGACCCGCATCCTGCTGCTCGACGGCCCGAACGGCTGGCGCGGCGGCGTCGATCTGGCCGCCGTCGGCCGTCTTCTGGATGGCATGGTCCTCTGCTGTTACAACATGCAGCCGGAGGCAATCGGCGCGGCGATCCGCGACGCCCGCATCATGCTCGGCGCGGAGGCCTTCCTCGGGCTCGGCCTGCGCCTCTTCTACCCGGAAGTCGATGGCCCCGATATTCTCGCCGCGCGCGTCAAATTCGCGGTCGAAGCCGGGGCGGAAGGCGTCAATTTCTACAATTACGGGCTCGTGCCGGCCGGGCGCCTCGACTGGGTGCGCGCGGCCGTCGAAACCCTTGCGCCGGCGCATTGACGCCACCGGGGATGGCTTCTATCTGCCTCTCCATGGACAAGACGATGCCGACACCCCGCCGGACCAAACACAGCCTCGATGCCTTCAAGTCGATCATCCGCCGCATCGAGCGCGGCCGTGACCCCGTGGCGTTGCGCTGGCAGGCGATCCTCGGGCTCGTCGATCTCAGCATCCTCGCCTTCTTTATCCTCGGCCCCTATTTCCGCTCCGGGCCGTCCTATCTGGTCGTCGACTATGCCATCGCCGTGTGGATCTTCGCCGAGCTTTTTGCCCGTGCGATCGCCGCGCCGTCGCTTGGCGAATTCTTTCGCCGGCCGATGATCTGGATCGATATCGCCGTCTTCGCGACGCTTCTGTTTCCCGATGTGCTGTTCAACTTCGCCTTCCTGCGCGTCATGCGCATTTGGGCGATCGCGCACAGCCCGTTGCTGCACGCGGCACTGCGCCGGGCCGGCTGGTCGCGGCTGCGCGACGTGGTGCAGGCCTGCTTAAACTTCCTCGTCTTCCTGTTCATGGTGACCGGCTTCGTCTACACCACCTTCTTCTATGGGCGGCCGGGCGGCGAAGGCTTCGTGGACGCGCTGTATTTCACCGTCGCCACCATCACCACCACCGGCTTCGGCGACATCACGCTGCCGGGAACGCTCGGCAAGCTGACCTCGGTGGTGACGATGATCGTCGGAATTTCGCTGTTCGTGCGTCTGGCGCAGGCAGTGGTGCGGCCGAACAAGGTGCATTTCCCCTGCCCCGCCTGCGGCCTGCAGCGCCACGACGTCGATGCCGTACACTGCAAGGCCTGCGGCACGCTGCTCAACATCCCCAATGACGGGGATTGATCAAGCCAGCGGCGGGGCCACACCGCCGGCCAAAGCCGCCTCGACGATATCGGCAAGGCGCGCTTCGTGCAGCGGCGCGAGAAAATTCACCGCCAGACGCCCGTCGCCGCAATGCGCCACCGCACAGCCGATATTGGCGGCGAACCCATCGATGGACAGCAGCACATGATCGGGAACGCCGAGCGTCGTCAGCGTCGTCAGCCAGGCCGAGCGCTGCGACAGCTCCACGATGGTGCAGGCGCGGCTCGATGCGCGCACCAGGCCGGCGCCGAGCACGATGATGCGGCCCGGCTGGCGCAACCGATAGACCTGAGGGGGCGTTCGCTCCTCGTTACGCCGTTGAAAACCTGTATTTTTCTGAACATCAAATCGCATGGGCTTCTCCGGACGCAAGGATGGCGCAGCCTGCCATTGCAAGCTTTCGCGGAGCCGACTTGAAAACACCGTAATCAAGGATAATCTATATCCTTAAAAAGGGCTGATGACATGAACTTGAAAAGCCAGGTGGAATGGGCCCTGCATTGCGCCGCGGTTCTCGCGGGGCTGCCGGAAGGACGCTATCTCTCCACCAAGGCGCTGGCCGAATTCCATGGCCTTCCGAAGGAATATCTGTCGAAGGCGCTGCAGGGCCTGTCGCAGGCGAAGCTGGTCGACACCACGCTCGGCCCCAGCGGCGGCTACCGGCTGGCGCGGCCGGCCAGCGACATCACCTTCCTCGATATCGTCGAGGCTGTCGAGGGCAAGGGCCGCACCTTCGTCTGCAACAATATCCGCGCCAACAATCCCTGCCGCCCCGCCGGCTTCTGCGACGACAAGCCCTGCGGCATTGCCCGCATCATGTGGCAGGCCGACGAGGCCTGGCGGCGGACGCTGGCAGACGCAAAGCTTTCCGATCTCGTTGCCGGCCTTGCCAAGGATGTGCCTGCCGACATCATGGCCGCCAGCCGCGACTGGGTGCTGGAGCGCGCCGGCTAAAGCATTTTCCGGAAGGCTTTTCGTCCGAAATGCGCCAGACGAAAAACGCCGCGCGATAATTTTCGCGCGGCGTTTGTGTTCGAGTGCCTCAAGAGAGATTTGCCTTGTCGAGCCCATAGAGCTTGTCGGCGGAGCCCGGAGGCGCGCGAAACGCGACGCCGGCGCGGTTCCAGGCATTGATGGTCATGACCGCGAAAGTCAGGTCGGCAATCTCCTTGTCGGAGAAATAGGTGCGCAGCTCGGCGAATGCCTCGTCAGACACACCTTCGGCCGGAATGCGGGTCAGCACTTCCGCCCAGGCGAAGGCGGCGCGCTCGCGGGCGTCGAAAAGCGGCGATTCGCGCCAGATCGCCAAGTGATGCAGCCGCAGCTCCCGCTCGCCGTGAATCTTGGCTTCCTTCACATGCATATCGAGGCAGAAGGCGCAGCCATTGAGTTGCGAAACCCTGATATCGATCAGATGCAAAAGGCCGGCATCGATGGAACTCTGCTTCACGGCCATTGAGAGATCGACGAGTTTCTTGAAAATTTCCGGTGACTGCTGGCTGTAATTCAGACGTTGCGTCATGACTTGGTTCCTCAATTACGGATACAGATTATCCTTAAGGATTTTTTATATCCTTAATTGATCGCTGTAAAGCCCCGACACGGAAAATGGCGCCTCCTGCCAGGATGCGAGAGCGCCCGGCAAAATGACAATCCGGAGGGTGAGGAAAATGGCGGAATGCCAGCAAAATCGCGAAGACGGGTCGCGGCCGGTAAACGCAAGAAGGCCACACTGTCACCAGCGAACCTGAACAATCTTCATTCAATTCAAGGAAAATGGTGCGCCGTAGCAAGCGACGGAGAACACGCGCGAGGGGTTGGACGGCGGCATTGCGAAAGGGAAAATGGTGCCCGGAGGCGGCATCCAATTGTAATGTCATGGTTTTTCACCTCGTATCATACTCTAAATTATTCCTATCCCGCCTCTTGTTTCACGTTTCGTTCTATATCAATGTCTATCTCTGATTGTCATCGCATATCATGCGAAAAGGTGGACATGGAGGTGGACGGGTTTGGTGCGTTCCCTTAACAAATTGACGGCGATTTCAGCGAAAAACGCTGGGCCGGGCAAATACTCTGACGGCGGCGGTCTGTGGCTGGTCAAGCGGGCCGATGGCGGAGGCCAGTGGGTATTGCGCGTCACCATTCACGGCCGGCGTCGAGAGATGGGACTTGGCTCCTTTTCCGAGGTATCGCTGAAGGAAGCACGCGAGGTTGCGGATAAGTGGCGCGGCGTCACGCGGTCGAATGTCGATCCGATCAAGGAGCGTGAGCGACAGAAGCGTGAGGCCGCAAAGAAGCTGCATATCCTTCGCGAGATTGCAGAAGACGCATTCGAGAGCCGGAAGGCCGAATTGAAGGGCGACGGCAAGGCCGGCCGGTGGTTCACGCCGCTGGAACTTCACATTCTCCCGAAGCTCGGCAAGGTGCCGGTTGCTGAAATCGATCAGACGGACATTCGAGACACACTCGCTCCCATCTGGCATTCGAAGGCGGAGACTGCGCGCAAGGCAATGAACCGCTTGGCGATATGCCTCCGGCACGCGGCAGCCCTCGGCCTTGATGTTGATTTGCAGGCGACCGAAAAGGCGCGCGCCCTCCTCGGCAAGCAGCGCCACAAGGCTGAGAACATCCCGGCCATGCCCTGGCAGGAGGTTCCTGCCTTCTATGCCAGCCTCGACGACGGCAGCATAACGCATCTGGCTTTGCGCTTACTAATCCTGACTGGCGTTCGCTCCGGGCCTTTGCGCTTCATACGTGAAGATCAAATCAGCGGGGATGTCTGGACCGTCCCCGGCGAGGCGATGAAGGGGCGAAAAGATGCAACGACAGACTTCCGCGTGCCTCTTGCCGATGAAGCTCTGAAGATAATTGAGCAAGCTCGTCGCCACGCTCGGGACGGCTTTCTGTTCCCGAGCATCCGTAAGGGAGTGATTTCGGACGCCACCATGTCTCGGCTGATGGAGCGGCGCGAGATGGCGTATCGCCCCCATGGTTTCCGATCGAGCCTGCGCGACTGGATAGCCGAGGCGACAGACACCCCATTCGACATCGCGGAAACAATGCTTGGACATATTGTCGGCGGGAAAGTCGAGCGCGCATATCGCCGAACCGATTTTCTTGACCAGCGCCGGAAGCTGCTGGAACGGTGGGCAAACCACGTCACAGGCAAAGGGGGGCAAGTCGTCCGAATTACGGAGGCTGTAGCGTGAACTGTTTTCACAGTTTCTTCGAAGAGCACAACGAAGGATGGAGCGAGAGTGAACGTCAGGCCAGGTGGACCGAGGCGAACGCAAAATCTGCTGCACGACGCCAGCGAAAGGCCGAGAAGAGAAACGATACCATCCCTGTTTCGAATGTGGGCATAGAAGCGCGGCTTGAAAGCTACAGGCGCCGGTATCGCGGTGCAAACGATGCGCCCCTATGGTCTTTAGGAATGGTAGTCGTTTGGATAATGTGGCGCGATTTCGGCCGGGTTACGGAAATGCAAGAAGAGCCGCACCTCTCCGACGCGAGGCTGTGCATCAAAAGCGCAATTGATGCTCTAGCTGGAGTTAAGCACCTGAAGCATTCAACAATCGAGGCTTTCAACCTGATTTCTTTGGCCGCCCAAAAAGGGGATATCTCGTTCACAGGGGTAGGTGCAAATTCTGCGCCAAGACTAATCGACCGTACTGAATGGGCTTATATCGCGAAGCCGAGCGACAGATTTACGCAAGTGACCTGGAAGGCTGGGGGTGATGCTTATCGCGACCTCTATGCAAATCGCGAGGAAATTCTGAACCTCTGGCCCGCACCGCCGGCTTGTTCGCCGTGGACAGCGCCTTTGCCTGACAGGAGCGGGGGCTACTTTGGCAGCATCTCTGACGAGCGGTTCAAGATAGTCGAGCGAGGCGGCTTATCCCACGGCGGGCGGCCGCGAATTCAAGACGAACTTTTACGTTCCTACCAAAAGCTTTTTCCGGGCGGCCACGCGAAGTTGACATGGAAAGCGGTGGCGCAAGCTATCGGAAACGAAACCGGTGAGGAATTCCATATCGACACCCTGAAGCGTGCGCTCGGGCGTCGTGGCGAAGCGGTGGCAAAAAGCCAAAAATGACGGCAAAACCCCGTGGCAAAATTGCTGTCGGGTTTTGCCATTTTTGCCAATCTTACCAGGTCGTTCGGATAACGGCAGTGTCACCTTGTATCCAAACAAGACAGGGTGACTCAAATGACCACTGCCGTCGATCCGCTGCTTAATGTGAAGCAAAGCGCTGCTTTTCTTCAGGTCAGCATTCCGACTTTCTGGCGCCGCGTCAAAGACGGTACCGTTCCCAAGCCCGTGAAGATTGGCACGCTCTCCCGTTGGCCTCAGTCCGAAATCGTTGAGGTTTTGGAACAGGCCAAGGCGCGGCGCGCGGCGTAAGGGGCGGGCCATGCAGACAAAGCGAAACCCGGAGGCGCGGGCCAGCGCCAACCGGGTTCTGAATATCGCAGCAATCGCCAAACCGCTCGATAAACAGAACCCTACCGAAACCCTCCCCGAAATTCAATCCGAAATCCTGGCAGTGCGCGCCGTGATGCGCCGTTTCCGAGTGTCCTTCTGGCACGCGAAAACGATCTGCTGCCTTTCCGGCCTTGGAGGTGCTCAATGACCGCGCGTCCCATCATCAGTGTCACTTTCGCCGTCGAGCCGGATGGCGGCGTATATACCGCTGTCGGCCGATGCGCCTGGGCATTGAAGGAACTGATCCGCTGCCAGGATAAGGGCATCACAAGCATTGAGAACCCGGCACCGCGTCTCGCGGCCTACGTCTTCAAGCTTAAAAAACTGTACGGCCTGGTAATCGAAACCGTCGATGAAAAGCATGGTGGCCCCTACAGCGGATGCCATGGACGATACTTCCTGCGGTCCCAAGTCAAGGTTCTCCGCGAGACGGAGGCGCTCTCATGACGAACGCCCTCGAAAACAGCTTCTCCCCTGAGGCAGAGCAGCAAGTGCTCGGCATTATTCTGGTCTCGTCCAGTGTCAAAAACGTCTCCGGCCATCTGCGGCCGGAGCATTTCATTGAGCCGTTGCATCAACGCATTTATTCCGCCGCGCTTGATGCGCAGGAGAACTACGGCATGGTCAGCGCTGGGACGATTTGCAAAATTATCCCACGCGACGAACAGGACGCGTTCAAATCCAAGCTGTCCATCAGCCTTGCTGAATACATGGCTCGGCTCATATCGAACTGCGCATTTGGTCCTGCTGGCCTTCGAGAGACTGTCCCGGCGGTATTGCAGCAGTGGGCGCGGATCAACGTTGGGCGTAAGGCCGGTGCGATCCATGAGGCCGCCAGCAATCCCGCCGTCAACGCCGCCGACCTGACGCGCTCGAGCCTTCGCGCCTTGGAAGACATCGCCGCTTCGCTTCGCACTGGCCGCAAAGGCCGCTCGCGGTACTCGATCGGTGAAGCCGCCGCCCTGGCCATCGACGATGTTGCCCGGGCAATGGCCAGCGGGACAGGCCTCACCGGCATCAGTTGGGGCCTGGCAGACATGGACCGGATGACCGGCGGCCTTCAGCGCGGCGAAATGGTCGTGCTCGGCGCGCGGCCGTCGATGGGCAAGACCGCCGTTGGCGGATCGGTGGCTCTCAACATCGCCCGCTCAGGCGTCCCTGTTGGTATGATATCGCTGGAGATGGGCGCGAAGGCGCTGTCGATGCGTGCGCTCTCTGACATGGCCTTCGACCGCGCCGGCCGCATTCCATATGCCGACCTGTTGACCGGTCGCGTCGCCGAAGCGGACTTCGAGAAAATCGTCGTCCTGTCCGAGGAGTTCAAGCGACTGCCGTACCAGATCGAGGAAGCCTCCGGCCTGACGGTCGAGGGCATCCGGGCGAAGTTGGACCGCATGAACGATATCGCGGAGCAGTCGGGCGAGCCGATCGGCGTGCTTGTCGTGGATTATCTTCAGCTTGTTGCCGCATCGTCGCGCTACCAGGGCAACCGCGTTGCGGAGGTGGCAGAAATCTCCGCCGGCCTCCGCGCCATCGCCCGCGACTACAATCTCGCCTTGATAGCGCTGTCACAGTTGAGCCGAGGCGTCGAGAGCCGCCCGCTCAAGGACCGCCGCCCGACGCTCTCCGATCTGCGCGAGTCCGGCGCCATCGAGCAGGACGCCGATATGGTCTGCTTCCTCTTTCGCGAGGCGTACTACCTCGCCAAGGAGAAAGGCAGCAACGCCGACGAGGCGGCCGACCTGATGGAGCGGTTCGAGGCCTGCAAGAACAAGCTGGAATTGATCATCGCCAAGCAGCGCATGGGGCCAGTCGGGACGGTTGATCTGTTTTTTGATCCAGCTTGCTCGGCGGTGCGCAACGCTGCGAGGGAGTTCGGTCATGGCTGATTTCCCCGCCCTTTCACTCTGGACCGATGCCTATATCGCCGACACGCAGCACCTGACGAACGAGGAGCACGGGGTTTACCTCCGGCTCCTGATGTTCGCCTGGCGCTCGAAGGAATGCGGCCTGCCCGACGACGACCGCCGGCTTGCTCTCATGGTCGGCGTTGGTGCCAAAAAGTGGGCCGCATTGAAGCCCGTCGTGATGAGTTTCTGGACCCTCAAAGGCGGGCTTTGGACGCAAAAAAGGCTGACTGCCGAGCGCGATTTCGTTGAGAGACGTTGCGAACAAAAACGCGCCGCAGGGTTTGCATCTTCGAAAGCTAAGGCATTGAAAAGAAACAATGTGACCCCAACGGCTGTTGCCGAGCCGTTAGTAACGGAAGTGCCAACAGATCGGCAACAACCCATACCCACACCCATACCCATATATATCGAAGGAGATAAATCTCCTTCTCATACCCGCAAACAGGGTTTGCGGAACAGCGCGAAATCGGCTGACCCCGACCCGATTGAGATTGAGTTCCAGGAAGCATTTTGGCCGATCTATCCGAGGAAAGTTGATAAGGCCGACGCTCTCAAGGCCTTCAAGCGCGCTCGGAAGGAAACGAGTCTCGAAACCATCATGGCTTGCCTCCAGAGCTACAAACGGAAGATGGACGGCACCGACCTCCAATTCATCCGCCACGCCTCGAAGTTCCTCAATGCCAAGCCTTGGAACGACGACGGCAACGGCGCGCTTCCCGGCCCGAAGCCTGCCGACGCGGCCCGCTGGAAGACGCGGCTTTCCATGGCTCGGGAGAAGCGGCAGTGGTCCGCCAGCGAATGGGGGCCGCCGCCCGGCGCCGCCGGCTGCCTTGTCCCGGCTGATCTGCTCCAGCCCGGCGACGGCCATGGCTGGGGCGAATACGGAGCCGCAGCATGACCGGCCCCCGCGAAACTCCCCCCATTGGGGGAAGCCTCAGCGGCAGCATTTCCGCCGCCGCCGACTGGATCGCGCGCCGGCCGGAGGGTGTCAGCGTCCACGAAATCAAACAGCGCTTTGGCCTGACCGCATTGCAGGCCTGCGAAGCAATCCGCCTGGCTCGTGCCGTTGGTGATGGAAAGGGCGAGTAATGACGACGACCAAAGCAAACTTTGACGCGGACAAGTTCCGCAAGGTCGCCGCCCTGATGACGGGCGGAGCGACGGAAGGCGAGCGGGCAGCGGCCAAGGCTCGGGCGGAAGCTATCGCCAAGCGCGCCGGGATGACGCTGAAGCAGGCGATGGCAAAGGTTGACGAGAAGCCGGCGGAGCCATCTTGGACGGATGCTTTTGCTGATATTTTCAAGGATGCCAGCGATGCGGCCGAAGTTCGTGACGCGGCCCGTCGCGCTGATGCCTTGACACGATACGGCAATGTCAAAGCTGTCTTCGACCCGTCACCTTGGGAAAAATCCCTCAGAGACTCAGTGGCGAGCTTTTCGGTCCAGACGCCATGCATGGACCCGTCAGGCGTCGTTCGCGCGTACACGGCCATCCTCGACGGCGTAACGGGCAATTGGGATAGCAAGCCCACATCTCGCACGATGGCAGCGGTGCGACTGGCCTATCCTTTCCCAAAAACGATAGCCGAAGGCATCGCGGAAATCCAAGTTTGGGACCAACTCCGGCGCGACCGGAGCGCATTCGTGAAATACGAGCATGAACACGATATGGAGGTCGAGGCGCGGATCAAGGCGCTAGAGGATTTTCTGAACCACCATCCGGCCGAAACCTGGGATGATATCGACGCCCGTTTCGATTGGGATTTGTATTCCTGGGGCCGGCAATGGATTGAGCCCGAGAAGCACGTACGCGAGGATGATTTTTCACCACGCATTCGGGCCGATATCGCCATCATGCGTGCAAAGGTCGAGGCAGGCGACATCGGACAAAGTACAGATGAGCGGGGAGTCGTCCGAATTTCGGACGCTTGGAACTTTCCGGGGAACTTCCCAAAAAGGATGCGCTCAGAGAATGAAGCTGCGCCAACCTACCGCACCAATGCTGACCGTAAAGCGGCGGTCCTTGCCGCGCTCCGCGAATACCCCGGCCACTCGGATCGGCAGATTGCAGCGCTTGCTGGCGTCTCTCATCAGACGGTGAACAACTGGCGCCGCCGGCTGGCGGAGGCGGGTTCTGCCCATGGTTGATGAGCCCTGGCCCCTGCTGATGCTGCCCACAGAGATTGTCGGCATGAAGGAGGCTGAAGACCTCTCCGGCCGTGATGCGCGCACGGTAAGACGCTGGTGCAAGGAATTTGGAATAGGTCACCAAGCCGGCAACGGAGCGCCTTGGGAAATATCCGCGCCGGGCCTTATCATGGTTCGATACGGCGATATCACGGCGCTGGAAATGCTTCGATCAGGCGACCGCGCGCACCCGCGTGTGAGGCGAGTTTTCGACTTTCTCAGCATCCTTTGATTGAAAATATGTCAGCCGATGTAAACTGATGCCGAACGTGCCGGGGTCACAGCATCATCGGCATGTGAGACTCTGGGGCTTCTTCGAAAGGAGCCTCAGATGATTGAAGAGACAGCAAGGAAGGCCGCATCTCGGGAACGTCGCTCCCCTGTCATGCTTCGCGGCGCAACCGTGATGGAAAGCTTTCGCGACGACCTTTTCGACGCTTCGAACCGGGCCGGGATGTCGGTCAACGAATTCGTTCTGATGGCCGCCGCCGAGAAGCTGAAACGCTCGGGCCGGAGCTTTTCCGGCGTGTTCAAGCGCGGTGATGTCGAATTTCAGGGAGCCGCATAATGGCAATCATCCCAGCAAATTTCGGAAATACCCCGGTGAGCGATGAGGAGAGGCACCGGCAGCGCATGGCGGCGATGCTGATCAACGGCGGAACGGGTCAGAACCGAAGCGCTTTCGAGGCATTCGGCAACATGCTTCAAGCTGGTGTTGGTCAAGCACTTCAAAATCGCCAGCGACAGGCCAACGCGTTTCCGGCGGCGCCGGGTGCTTCGCCGATGGAGCAGGTCGGACAGAACTTGCGCAACGCTTTTGGCGGCAACCGCCCTGGCAAAGTTACCCCTTGGTGAGGAAGCAGATATGGCATTGATCGACGCAGTTTTCGCAGACCGCCCGGGCATGACGCCGCAGGACGTAGAGCGCCAACGCAGGCTTGCGCAAAAGCTGCTGGAAGAGAGCAGCGGCACCGAACCTCTCCAGCATCCCTTACAGGCGGTCGCCAAGATGCTGACCGCAGGCGTCGGCGCCTATCGCGAAGGCAAGGCCCGCAAAGGCGAGCAGGCCGGGCTTGATTATCGTCGGCAGGAATGGGCAAAGGCCATAGGCGGTGGCGCAGCCCCAACCCCGACGACCGGCGCCGCACCCGGCCCGCTGCCAGCGACTGCCGCCGGCGCGCAGATCGGGGCAACTGCTCCGGCGACCGATGTTTCGCAGAACGGAGACACCTTCTCTCCCTTTATCGACGCGGTGAAGACTGGCGGCCTGACGAACCCATATGGTCTCGCCGCCGTTGCGGCGACAGGCCGGGCCGAAAGCGGCTGGAGCCCACAGAACGCCGCCCGCTCCTGGTCCGATCCTTCGGAAAGCGGTCAGGCGGGCAGCGCCGGGGGCGTCATGTCGTGGCGCGCTGAACGACTTGCCAATCTCCGGCAATATGCGGCGTCCAAGGGCGAACAGGGGAACGGCTCGCCCCAAACCCAGGGCGAATTCTTCATGCGTGAAGACCCGGGACTGATTGCCAAGCTGAATGCAGCGAAGACCCCTGAAGAGGCCCAGAGCCTAATGAACAACGCTTGGAAATTCGCCGGCTATAACCGGCCGGGCGGGGAGGCTGCGCGCCGTCTTGGATATGCCAACGCCTACCTGCCTCAGTTTCAGGGCAACGTCGAGACTGCATCCCTTGACCCATCTGTCGGCATTCCCTCGGCAACGGCGGCAATTGAAACGCAGGCCCCAACACCATACCGAGACCCGATGGTGGTACAGTCACCACAAGCAACCGCTCTGGCATCGCAGGAGATGCAGGCATCGACCGCGCCGAACCGTCAGCCTTTGGCCCCGCAACTGCCACCCCCGGTCAACGTCTCGACGCCCGTTGTCACGCCAGAGAATGCGCAGCTTGCGCAGGTGCTGACCGGTGGGCAATCGGCCCAGCCGACGCCCGGCATCTCGCCGCAGGTTATTCAGCATTTGCTCGGCAACCCGTGGACTGCTGACATTGGCGAAAAACTTGCCGGCGCCTACATGGAAAATCAAAGCCGCATGGCGCTTCAGCAGCAGCAGGCAGCGAACGAGGAGCGGCAATGGTACGCTCGTAAGGAATGGGAGCGCCAGGCGCAGCAAAACGACCCCGGCAACCAACTGGACCTGCGATATAAGCAAGCCCAGCTCGACGCGCTGACCGGCAAGAAGCAAAAGAACTGGCAGAAGCTTTCCGACACGATGCTGTTTGACCCGGAAAGCGGCGAGACGAAATCGATCGATGGTGGCGTGCCGACCGGAGGTTTCCGTTTCTCGGGCAACTCTGTCGAGGCGCAGTCTCTCAATGGGCTTATCGACAGTGGCCAGTTGACCCCCGAGCAGGCGCAGCAGCTTGGCGCCGGTAAGACTGTCTCCGGTCCGAACGGTGAACTGCTGTTTTTGACGCCCCAGGGCGTATTCAGCCAGCAGGGCAACCAGTCTCCGCAGCCAGTGTCCGGAAATGCATCGGCCGGGGAAATCGATATCTTCGCAGGCGCGCCCACAGCAGCCCAGCCGGCCGCGCCGCCACAGCAGGGCGGGCAATCTCAGTCGGGAATTATCCCGCTCACCGAACCGAAGGTGACGATTGACGAGCGCAAGGCGGCCGGCTTTGCCGATCGGATGGCCGAGGCAGAGAAAGCCCTCGGCGAATTCGGCTCAGCCGGGTCCAACGTCTTTGATAATTTCGTTCGCGGCAATGACTGGATACCCGACGCGGTCGAAAACTGGATGGTGAGCAAGGATTTCCAGCAATACGACCAGGCGCGGCGCAACTTCGTCAATGCGGTTCTCCGTCGCGAGTCCGGCGCGGTCATCTCGCCAGAGGAATTCGAGAACGCCAACAAGCAGTATTTCCCGCAGCCGGGCGACACGGCCGATGTCATCGAGCAGAAGCGACAGAACCGCCATACCGTCATGGATGCGATGAAACGTGACGCCGGCCCGACCTATGGCAGCGGCGTGAACGGCGACTGGAAAGACGTGGACGGTGTCAAGATCAGGAGGAAGTAATGCCTATCTTCGAAATCCAAGGCCCTGATGGGACAACGTATGAAGTGGACGCCCCCGACGAAGCTTCGGCAGTTCGAGGCTTCAAAAAGTTCAGCGCCCCGACGCAACCCCCGGCGGGCCGGCATCTCTCCTTCGAGGAAGGGCAGGCGCTGCTTGATGCTGAGGAGCGCGACAGCCGCGCAAAAGGTGTCTCCGGGGCCGTGGGGGCCGCGCTGACGGGCGTGGTTGACGGTGTGCCGGTTCTGGGGCCGATGGCTCTAGGCGCCACGCAGCGGGCCGCAGCGGGGCTATCCACGCTCATCGACGGCGGCAGCTATGACGAGCGCCTGAAGCAGGCCCAGGACATCACCAGCGCCGCACAGGAAGCGCATCCCTACGTCACCACCGGGGCGAACATCGCCGGTGCCGTTGGCGGGACAATCCCGCTGATGATGGCGGCGCCCGGCGCGTTCGGCGCGGGGCCTGGCAGTTTCGCGGTTCGTTCGGGCGCAAGCGCACTGTCCGGTTCGGCTGTCGGGGGTGCCGATAGTGCCGTGCGCTCGGATGGGGATTTGAAGCAAACCGGGAAGGGTGTCCGAAACGGGTTCATCGCGGGCCTTGCCGGCCCGGCTGTCGGCTCCGTTGTTGGCGCCGCTTATCGCGGCATCGCAAATCGGTTCGCGGACAGGGCGGCGGCTTCGGCCGCAGGAACAACGCCGGGCGCAGTGCGCGACTTGGCGAAGACGGCAGCAGACGACGGCCTAGACGCTGCCGCGATGCGCGCCCGGCTTGACGAACTCGGCCCAGACGCCATGATTGCCGACCTTGGGCCGGGCTTTCAGGGCAAGGCCGCGAGCCTCGCCGCCATCCCCGGCCGCGCGCAATCCATCACGCGCGATGCGCTCAACCAGAGGCAGGCCGGGGCAAACGCCCGTATCGGCGCCGCGCTCGATGACAATCTCGGCCCTGCGCAAGTCCCGTCCCAGATGACGGAAAGCCTGAAGGCAAACCAGCGCATTCTTGGCCCTGGCTATGACGAGGCGTTCCAAGGTGCGGCACCACACGATATCCGTATCATTGCCAGTGACCTCGACAAATCGATCGGTCGGTTAAGAGGTGCTGCGCAGCGCAAGCTTGTCGAGGTTCGCGGCATGCTCAACGAGACAGGTGCAAACCGCGTTTCCACTGATCCGCGCGTTGCATTCGAAACCCGGAATGCGATTGACGGTATGCTGGCGACGGAGGTCGACACGAAGGTTATTGGTGTCCTCACTGAAGCTCGGCAGATGCTGGACGATGCATTGACGCGATCCGTTCCCGGCCTCAAGCGTGTTGATGCTCAATATGCCGAGCTTGCCCGCCAGCGCGAAGCCATTGGACGCGGGCAACAGGTTCTCGATAGCGGCAGGACGGCACCACGGCCGCCGGAGCTTGCCGCAGAGCTTCAGGCGGGGGCGCAGCCCGGCCCGTTCCAGATGGGCCCGTCTGCCGTGCCGCTCCGGCTGTCGCAGGGTGCGCGTGCCGAGATTGACCGGATCGTCGGCACGAATGCGAACGACGTTGCCGCGCTCAATCGCTTGATTAAGGGCGAAGGCGACTGGAACCGCCAGAAGCTCGGAATGCTGTTCGGGCAGGAGAAGGCCGACCGGGTTTTCCGGGTGCTTGAGAGCGAGCGCCAGTTTGCAGCCACGCACAACGTCGTTACCCGCAATTCGGAGACAGCGCGGCGCATGGAAGGTATTGCCGAAGTGCGCGGCGCACATGGCGGGGATTTCGTGAGGAATGCCTATGCCGCCGGTGGCGCTCCGGGCTTGATCCGCTCAACTGGCCTGAAGATGGCCGACAAGGCCGTCAACGTCTTCGCCGGGCCTGTCATTGATCGGCAGCGAGCAGCACTTGCCGAGGCGCTCACTCGAAACCCTGATGCGCTGATAGGTGCTATTGAGGGCTACGGCAGCCGTGCGCGAACGTCGCCAGAACTGGAGCGGATTGCCAAAGCTCTGATTTTGTCAGGAGCGACCACGGGGCCGCGATGATGGATCAACCCAGCAGATGAGCAGGTAGACCGCGATGGTGAAGAAGCCGCCGACCACCACGCCCCAGTCGAAACCTTCTCCGAAGAACCGGGAGAGGACATCGAAGCCAGACATCAGCGCATACAAAATAAGGGCAGTCGTCGCGATGCAGGCAAATTGGAAAACCCGAAGCACAGACTTCCCTTTCATGCGAGTTCGAACAGGATACAGACCATGGCAGCAAACTTTGACAGCCACAACCTGAAATCAAGCATAGACGCATACAGCGCCCTCATGTCTCTTCTCGACCGATCTACGCATGGAGAGGACGTGGCGATGCAGGTCAATGAATGCCTCGATATCATCTTGGAGCGCGGGTGCCAGACAGTCGAGGATGCTCTTGCGACAGCAGCGCTGTGTCAGAACCTTTATGGTCGCGCGGTGACGATGGCCGTGGACGGCAATAAATGGATACTCGACGTGTTGATGGAGGCGGACAGGCACATGCTTGCGGTGCTGGAGTTTCTCGAACGCCAGTGCGGGCGCACCCTGCCAACGCTAGACGCTTATCGGGCGGCAATAAACTGAGAGCCGAGGGGAACGAAATGACCGATCGAGACAACGGCGGCCGCTTCCTCACCGGCCACACCCAGCCCGGCCCAGGCCGTGATAGCCTCTATGACCCGTCGATGAATGAGCAGGCCCGCACCGTGTGAGGTGGAACACAACTGGGGCATTGACGTGGGCCTTATGAACCGAGCGCTGACTTCGAAGAGCTACACGGTTCACTATCAAGGCAACGGCAAATGGCATGGAACAACTGAGCATCCGACAGGACTTTCAACCGTTCGCGTCATTTGGGATGATGCCGCTTAGAGGCCAGTTTCAACTCTTTGAGACGAAAACCCCAAAAAAGTTGAAGTCGATCGTCGAACTGCCTTCGGTCATCCTCATCCTGCCAAAGCGATAAATCGCCACATTTGTTCATTTCTTCGCAAGCCGCACACCAGGGCCGCCCTCCCGGTGAACGCCATTTTCGAGGAACACCGCGCCGGCAGCTTCCAGCGCCTCACGAATATCTTGAAGGGTGCGCTCGTACGGCATCCTTTTGCCGAGCTCGAAATTGGCAATCGTTGCCTTTGCCACTTTTGAGGCTTCCGCAAGCTGATCTTGGGAAAGCCCCAGGATGGCGCGAGCCGCGCGGCATTGCTCCGGCAAAATCGTCATTTGATGCAACCTTACACTTTTAATGTTGACTTTGAAATGATGTAGCCTTATACCATTAATATAAGGTTTACGCAATCGAGGTCGCTATCATGTCGAACACCACCGTTCCGGCAAACGCCGAAGGTATGCCCAAATTCGACCGTGCCGCCGTCATGCGGCTGGCCTGGGAAATCTATCGCAAACGCTTCGGTGGCGAGAAGCGCGATGCCGCAAGCCGCCATTGGGCTTTCTCGCTCTCGCTCAAGTCCGCATGGATGACGGTCAAGTGGGAGGCCAAGGAGGCCGCCAAGAACGCCGAGCAGAAGCGCGCCGACGAGATTGCAGCGCTCCGGCTGGAGGTTCTGCGGATCGAAGCCACGCCCTTCCGTATGCGTCTCGACAACGACCGTTACGACCGCCTTCAGCAGCAGATTTCCGCCCTTCAGCGGGCGGCATAACGAACGCGCCGTAGAGCGCCAACCACAACCTTGAAAACAGGAAGATGACCATGAAGCCGAACCATGTTCCGGCCGCTGGCGAAGCCATGCCGAAAACCGACGACCCGTTCCTCGAAACAATTACCGCCTATCGGGAGGCGAAGATAGCTTTCGAAGCCGCGCCGGACGAGGCCTCTACGGAAGAAATCGTCGCTGCGACCTATGGCCCGCTTCAAGACGCGCTGTACAACTGGCAGGGCGGCGCGCACTCCCGCAAGGGTGCAATCGAAGCCCTGAAGCTCATGACCGAGGAAGACGTATTTCAGGATACCATGGGCGACGCCATGCAACGCGTAGCCCTGGAGTATCTGGAAAACCTCGACGCGCAAGATGCGCGCATTGCTTCTCGCGCCCTCATGCGAGAGCTTTCTGAAGTCCTTTCCGGTTACGACGATGGCGGTTGCGCCGTCCATATCCTGCCGATGGAGGGCGAGCGCTACCAGCGGTTTGTTCGGTTTCTACCACGTCCTGACGAAGGCGACGCCGAAATGGCGATTGACCGCGTCGAGCGCTTGGCTGCTGAGCTTTCCGACGCATTGTCCCAATGGGCCGGCGGCAGCTATCAGGCCATGGTGCAGCCGTCGAACCTTGCCGGGCATTCGGTCTTCTTCGTCAAGGCTGGAGCTTGGACCGGGAGAGCAAAGCAATGACCGCCGCTCACGATACCCTTTTGGCGACCATACGCGCCTATCAGAGCGGGCTCGACGAATTCAACCGCATAGCCGGTGGCGATGGCGGTGAATGGGATGAAGTTGCCAACGTGACGTTCGGCCCGGCTCTTGGCCGTCTCCAGCAATGGGAAGGCCCTGCGGCGAGCATGGAGGGGGCGATTGCAGCGCTTCGCGTCTCTCTCGACGAAGAACGCGGCGTAGCCGGGAACGAAGGGGCGGAGCGCATGGTCAAGGCTGCGCTCGGCTATCTGGAGAACGCGCACCCAGCGCCGGCGCAGGCTGACCGATCGCCTTCGATTTATCACCTGCTGGCGCAATACTGGACCGAATACGATGCCCTCATCCATGCGATGGACCGCAACTCATTGAGCGAGGCGGGCACCCCCGAGCATGTAGCAATCCAGGCATTGGAGTTGCAGGCGCAGGAACGATGGAATGCCGCGCGTATCGCGGTCTGCGCTTTCGCCCCTCGCGACCGTCACGAGGCAAAATGCAAGGTCCAGTTTATCGAGCACCTCGCCGCTGAAAATTGCGGCAGGCTCGACACGGAAGAATTTGCCGCACTGCTGTCGTCTCTTCCCGGCCTGGTTCTGGATGAAAGCGGGAGGATGGAATGACCCGCCCCAAGCAAGATATCCATCCGCTAATCGTCTCACAGGTCGCCAATGCGAAGTTGTTGGCGATCCAGATCGAGGCCGCCGCCAAGCGCCTCGCGCAATTGATGGACCAACTTCACGGCCGGGAATTCAAGTTTATGGTCAGCCACGAGGACGGGGTGGAAATGGTCATGATTGCGCACGGCTTGAAGAGAGGAGGGTCAAGCCGTGGCTGACCTCAAGACCAAGATCGAGGACGCCCTGAACGAGGCCAGCAGCTTCGCAACCGCCGTCCACCTCGCTGCCTCCGCCATGGAGAGCTACGCCAAGCCGGCGCACATCTGCGCCCTTCTCCTGCTTGCCGAACAGATCGGCGACCGGATCGAGAAAGCCCGTAGCGCGCTCGACGACATCAAGGGCGGCGAAGCCCTCTAGCCCAACCTCAACATCACGGAGAAACATCATGGAACGTCAAACTTTGACGAACGGCGAAGCTATGCCGAAAATTAGCAACGCGCTTGCCGGCATCACCTTCGCGGGCAGCATTGCGCCCGTCATCGCCAGCGCCCACCCCGCCGACGCCCTGTCGTTCGTCCGCCGCCGGCACGAGAGCGGCCATATCGACTGGTGGGCGGTGGAGGACGGATCGAACTTCCGGGCCGACTTCGCCATGGGTGAGAGCATGGGCCGGGAATACCTCGACTTCATCGGCCGGCATCCGACATATGGGCATTGCCTGCTGCTCGGGCATGTCGTCGCCGGCATGGCCCACACCATCGATGAACGCGGCCGGCTTGGCGCATCGGCAACCGGTTTTCTCCGTGTCGTCAACGAACACGCAATGGCATCGGCAACTATCCTTTCCATGCCGGAACTGTCGAACGTGACAGCGGCTCTCGGCATGGGCGTGTAGTCGATGATGCTGCCCTATCCCCGTCTGCTGTTCGCTATCTTTCTTCTTCGGGCTCCGCCAACCTCAGCAAGGTGCATGATAGGAGCGCCGATGAACGATTTCTCGGCGCGACCGTTTTTGAACTGTTCAGACGAGGGTTGAGCGATGGCGCGCTATTATTTCGATGTGACGGACGGTGAGGAGCACATCAAGGATGAAGTCGGCCGCGAGTTGGCGACGGAAGATGACATCCTGCGGGAGGTAAACCGGATCATGATTGGCGCCGCCGGAGATATCGCTGATCATGCCACGCATGGAAGGGTATCAGTATCGGTCAGGCAGGAGGATGGCGGCGCGCTGTACGCCGGCAGCCTGTTGTTCTCTGCGAAGAAGATCGAATGAACCCAATCAGCGGTAATGCCAAGCGAGGCGACGGATCGCCGCTATCTGACGAAATGCAGTCCATTTTGAGGTGGATAGCGTCATTCTCTCGCCGACCAAAACTTAAGGATGGCACGAAGCGCGTGCTGCTCTACGCCCGATGGGTTATCGTCAAGAAATTGCTGCGCAGGCAGCTTTGTTTCATCCCCGCCCGAGGCTGAATTGGCTCTGTGAACAATGTGGGCGTCCCCAAGGTTGTCCCAACATAAAAACCACCTGTCACCCATTGAATTGAACGCAAATTCAAGAAGGTCGCTTTCGGCATTTTGAAGCAGCGGCTGCAACGATCTGTTTTGATGATGCAACAGCCTTTCTTGCCGAAGGCGGAGCGTTTTCTCCTCCCGATCCGCATTTTCCGTATTGGTTATTCGCTTCGAACAACGCGTCGTCTCGTCCTGGTTCATCTGGCTTCTTTTGAAGATGGCAGGCGGGACATATGAACTCACGGTTTTTCTCCATTCAGTTTTGTGGCTGCAACTGCGCCGCCTTCGTTCTCCCACGAACAGATCGCCGCTTCGGAGGCGTTTCTTTTCTGGCGACGCGAAACGAGGTATTCTGCGGAAGAAATCGTGCCGCCAGCGATGCGTCGGATGATAAGCGTCTCCTCATGCCGGCCAGGTCCGTCCTCGGCTTTCATGTCCAAGGTTACGTAGTCGGCCTTTTTGAGGATGCGCCGAAGGCTCGCATGGTCGGAAGGAGTCACCATAGCAGCCCCGCTGATATGACCATGAGGATGAAAACGATACTGGCAGTTACCAGGATCGATGCAAAAACGCTTTCACTAAGATGAGAAGTAATCTTGGAAGACATCGTATGTCCTCCTTTGATTGGGGCTAGGGTTTGAAGGCCCCCAAGCGGTAGCGCCCGTAAAAGAAGGCTACCGATAGAAAGACACTGCGCTCCTGCGTCTCGAAATGCAAATTAAGAATTAAGGTCATTTGGAGTTGGCGTCGGCAAAAAACTTGTTTCGAACACAATCGCTGGATATACGTTGTTCATCGGCATTGCTGATGAGCGCTGAAATGAATTCGCCGCTCGCAATTGCCGCGTCGCTTCAGGCTTTTGACCACGGATGTACTGGCACGAGTAGATAAGCGACGGTGAGGAAGGTCGGTGCGGTTTCGCCCCGGCCTTTTTTGTTCCCGACTCCCGCGATTATCGGCTCGCCATGTCTGCAGTCGCCTTGTTGCGCTTCACCTTTCTTTAGCATGCTGACCCTTGCTATCTGCTCGAACAGAGTCCATGTTGCGCACTTCAGCAGCCATCGTTTCGGGCGCTGCTGGGGAGGGCTGCTTGGCCCTGGCCCCAATCGAAAGGAGGACATCATGTCTTCCGAGAATTCCAAAACCTATATCGATAGCGAACAACTTCACGCAATCGAACGCACCTTGAGCGACGCGGGATTTAACAAGTCCTCGCCACGGTATGCCGGTTACGCGGCATTCCTTATTGCCAAGCTTGAAGGCGGTTCGATCAATCAGAGCGAACTCGCGCAATCGCTTCAGCGCCATCATGGTGCAACTCAGTTTAAGTTGTGCCAAGGCTTAGCGACACGGTTTCACAAGTATGCAATACAGGGCCTCACAAACGTCAGGTGCACAATACCGCTGACCAAAAACTGATGAGGTGCACCGGATGGGCTCTTGGCTAGCGCCATCGTAAATGGACAGCCGCGCAGTTCATTAGGTGTCCCAAAGTTCCTCAGTTGATCAAGACGACCGGAAAGCGGGCGTCTCGTTTTCAAAACGTATCGTCCGCTTTTCAGCATTGTGAAGCGCTACCAAACTCCCACTAAAATCGTCTTGCGTCGTACCCGCAATTGAGGAAAATCCTGAGCGCCGCAAAGTTCTTGGCGGAAGGCTTGGGAGTTAAGAATGCCAATCGGCTTTATCCTGGGGCAGTTGTCCCGTGACAAAGTGGACCTGGAAAATGATGCGGTTTCGTTCGAGGCCAATGTCCGCCAGCTAAGGCGCCTACTTTTCGAGCACAAGCTGTTGTCGCCTGCCGCGCGCGAGGTGATGACGGAAGTCGAAGACGCGGCGCGTGTCATCCTCCGGCATCGGTACGAAATGGCCCTAACATCGGAAGATGTCGAAAGCTTCTACAACGCAATTGACCGGCTGAAGGTGACGCTCGACGGCTCCTAATTGGCCAGCTTGCCGAACCGTTAGTGTAGGGTCGCGAAACGGTTCAGTGTGCGCGTGATTTGCTCATCGCGATAGGGCTTGGCGAAGAAGGCGCTCCCCAATGGCATTGAGGTATCGGTAGGAGACGTGTCTCCTGAGACAATGATGATCTGCACACAAGGATATCGCTCGCTGACAAACCGCGCGAGTTGCAAGCCATTCGTGTCGCCGGGCATCCTGACATCCGTGAACAGGATCGAGATATCGGCTCTGTTCTCCAAGACCTTTAGGGCTTCATCCCCACTTTTTGCTTCCAAAGCCGTAAAGCCAGCAGCTTCTACGAGATCAACCGCGAGCAGACGCTGAAAAACATCATCCTCGACGACCAGGACCACGATATCACTTCCCACCGGATTTTCCCTTCGACAGAATGGAGAAGGCTGGTTCCCGGTAATCTGAGAGTGCCTTTTGCTGCAACCGCTTCACCGGTATTTGGTTTCAGATGTTATCGACGATTTATGCGATTGTTTGAAAATGAACGCGCCCGGCATGTGAGCGGTGGTGACCCGCCCAGAAACCAGGACCGGTTTAGAATATGCTCGAATAGCTCAATGGCTCTTTGACGCATCGCCTTTTCTAACTCCGGTATCTCGCCGGCTTGGAACAGCACCCGCCGGCGGGCCGTACTGCCCGATCATCGGATCGGCTTCACGGCTCCAGGCCACAACGCCCGCGTATTTGTCGGCCATCATCCTGGCCTCGCGCTTCGCCCGCTCTTCCGTATCGACCTGGCGCGGATCGAAGCTTCCACCAAAGCCGATCGGGAATGGGATGACGCAGAACTGGACAGGCCGGGCCGGATACGGGGCGGGCAAGGGCGATAACCGCCAGAGGCCACAATTTGGGGAATGTGTATGGTCTTCGAAAGAGCTTCGGAGGCCCTTTCTCATGCAACCCAAGATATCATCATCTGGGCGCAATACAATTCGATGCCGATTTATTTGGGGTCACTACGCGCGAGGCGGAAGCGAATTTTGTGAGGCAGGCATAGGCAACCGATTTTCCGTGGGTCATTTGGCGAGCCTGCCGCTTTGAATTCAATCAAAGGAAATCAAACACACCGATTTAATCCACATCGCAACGCGAGCGGTTTTCGGTAATTTTCGGAGGCAGTCATAGGCGCCGCCGATTTATCCGAAGTCATCACGCGCGCCAAGGCATTCCGCACCAAGTACGCGCACGCGCGCGAGGCCGATGGTCGAGTTTTCGGAAGCCGTAAAAAAGGAAAGGCCTCGCTGCTTCTCGGATTTGCGGACACTATAAAAATAGGCCGCCGTTCACAGCTTCGCATCGATGCCCGGAAGTGGGTGGCCGGCAAACTCCGCCCGAAGAAGTATGGCGACAAGCTCGACGTCGAGCACGGCGGGGCTGTGAGGTTCGACCGTATTGAGACGGTGATTGTCGATCCCAAGCATTCGCGGCCGGCCGGCTGAAGTCGCCTTAGCCGCCGCTGCTGGAAAAATAATTACCGGCGCCAGCGCTAATGCGAAGGGGGATAATTGGGTGGACACAAAGAAGCAGAAGCTTCTAATATCGTAGTTATTCCAACGTCTTATTGAGATAAAATGGTGCCCGGAGGCGGATTTGAACCACCGACACGCGGATTTTCAATCCGCTGCTCTACCAACTGAGCTATCCGGGCATCCCTGGCCTCGTGGGCCATGCCGGCTCTTTTGGAGCCGCCGGGGCTTGGTTTCCCCGTGAACGAGCGGGGTTATAACATCCTATTTCGCGATGTCCAGCGTCAAACGACACTTTTTTGACGGGAGTTTTTGTTTTCTCTTATCCATTTGGAAGAAATGGATTTTTAAAGAGATTTCTGACGAGAGCGCGGCCGGGATTGCGGTCGCGGTCACGTTTCGTCGTCGCCATCGGCCTTCGACTCGTCGTCAGCCACCGGAATGGCGTAGGAACCGTTCAGCCAACGGGCAAGGTCGAGCGAGCGGCAGCGATCCGAGCAAAAGGGGTAGTGGTCGCGCGCCGAAGGGCGGCCGCATTCGGGGCACGGAACGGTCTTGCGCAGCGGCGCCACCTTGCCGGCGTTACGCTCGTCGTCGTCGCCGCTCATCGTTCGCCCCATCCGGCGCGGATGTCGAAGCCTTCGCCGGCCAGCAGCAGCGTCGTCTCGTAAAGCGGCAGGCCGACGACATTGGTATAGGAGCCGACGAGCTTCTGCACGAAGCTGCCGGCGATGCCCTGGATGGCATAGGCGCCCGCCTTGCCGCGCCATTCGCCCGACGCCAGATAGGCGTCGATATCGGCGGCGGACAGACGGCGGAAACGCACCTTGGATTCAACGATCTTCTGGCGCAGCCGGCCATCCGGCGTGATCAGGCAGATGCCGGTATAGACGCGGTGATTGCGCCCCGACAGCAGGTTGAGCGCCGAAGACGCCTCGTCGGCATATTCGCATTTGCCGAGGATGCGGCGACCAACGGCCACCACGGTATCGGCCGCGAGGATATAGCTGCCCTGCCAGGCGGGATCGCCCTTGATGGCGCGAAACGAGGCTTCCGCCTTCTCGCCGGAGAGGCGCCGCGCCAGCGAGCGCGGATGCTCCGCCTTCTTCGGCGTCTCGTCAACGTCCATCGGCATCAGCCGGGCGGGTTCGAGGCCTGCCTGGCCGAGCAATTCGACGCGCCGGGGCGAACCGGAGGCGAGGATCAGCTTGTTCTTCAGCACCATGGGCTCCTACACCCGCCGCACGGCAGGCTCACTTGAAGCGATAGGTGATGCGGCCCTTGGTCAGGTCGTAGGGCGTCATCTCGACCAGAACCTTGTCGCCGGCGAGAACGCGGATGCGGTTCTTGCGCATGCGGCCGGCGGTATGGGCGATGATCTCGTGTTCGTTTTCCAGCTTGACGCGGAACGTGGCATTGGGCAGCAGTTCGGTGACGACACCCGGGAATTCGAGGACTTCTTCTTTCGGCATATACTCGTTTTCTTTCTGATTTTTCGGCCAGCGCGGAACAGGGCAAAGGCCCGGCCCGACGGGGGCGCTGCGAAATTTGGCGGAAACTACACAATCGGCGCGGCTTTGTGAACCTCGTTCATGGCGGTTTTCCGCTTTGTTTCAGGCTGTTTCGGCTCCCGGCACCGCTTTCGGCATCAATTGCTGGCGGATGAGCCGCTCCAGATGGTCGCGCACCTCGCGATAGGCGTCGACGATCTGGGCGCGCGTGCCGGTCGCCAGCGTCGGGTCGAGGGTCGGCCAGTAGACGACATCGACGGCCATGGAGCGCGTCAGTTCCAGGGCGGCATGATGGGCTTCGGGCGCCAGGGTCACGATCAGGTCGAAATAGTCGTCCTCCAGATCGTCCAGCGTCTGCGGCTGGCGCTTGCCGAGCGAAATGCCGGCTTCGTCCATGACCACGTCGACGAAGGGATCGCGTTCGCCGCGCCGGACACCGGCTGAAGCCACATAGGTGCCGGAGGGCAGGAGTTGGCGCGCCAGCGCCTCGGCCATCGGCGACCGTATCGAATTCATGCCGCACATGAACAGGATCGCGCGAGGCATCTTCCGGCCGGGATCGACGAGCCCGATCAAGAGGCTACCCGCGCCAGTAGAGCACGCAGACCAGCGTGAACAGCCGCCGCGCCGTATCGAAATCGATGTCGATCTTGCCCTTCAGGCGATCCATCAGCGTCTGCGAGCCTTCATTATGGATGCCGCGCCGGCCCATGTCGATCGCCTCGATACGGCTCGGCGTCGCCGAGCGGATCGCCTCGTAATAGCTCTCGCAGATCATGAAATAATCCTTGATCGTGCGCCGAAACGGCGTCAGCGACAGGATATGGGTGGTGACATCCTCACCGGACTCGGTCTTGATCGCCAGCACCAGCTTGGAATCCATCAGCGACAGGTTGAGGCGATAGGGCCCGCCGGGATGACCGACGGGCGCGAAGCTGTTTTCCTCGATGAGATCGAAGATGGCGACTGCCCGCTCGTGCTCGACATCCGGCGTCGACCGGCCGATCGTCTCGTCGAGAACGACGTCGCAAAGCCTGTGGGTGCCGGACGCCGCCATCGCGTTATTCTCCCAGATTCAATCGAATGCCGACCGAGCGGGCATGGGCATCCAGCCCCTCGGATTGCGCCAGCGTGATCGCCGCCGGCCCCAGGGCCCGCAACTGATCCGGCCCGAGCCGCAGGATCGAGGTGCGCTTGACGAAATCCAGCACCGACAGCCCGGAGGAGAAGCGCGCCGAACGCGCCGTCGGCAGCACATGGTTGGAGCCACCGACATAATCGCCGATCACTTCCGGCGTATGACGGCCGATGAAGATGGCGCCGGCATTACGAATGCCGGGTAGCAGGCTGTCGGGATCTTCGACCGCCAGTTCCAGATGCTCGGCGGCGATGCGGTTGGCGAGCGGCAGGGCATCTTCAAGCTTTTCCACCAGGATGATGGCGCCGAAATCGGCCCAGCTCGCGGCGGCCGTCTCGGCGCGGCCAAGCTGCTTCAACTGGCGCTCCACGGCCTGTTCGACCGCCTTGCCGAAATCGGCGTCGTCGGTGATGACGATCGCCTGCGCGCCGCGATCATGCTCGGCCTGGGCCAGAAGGTCAGCGGCGACCCAGTCGGGATCGTTGTCGCGATCGGCGATGACGAGAACTTCCGAAGGGCCGGCGATCATGTCGATGCCGACCGTGCCGAAGACGATGCGCTTGGCGGCGGCGACATAGGCATTGCCCGGCCCGACGATCTTGGCGACGGGCGCGATGCTCTCCGTGCCATAGGCCAGCGCCGCGATCGCCTGCGCGCCGCCGATGCGGTAGATTTCCTCGACGCCGGCAATCTTTGCGGCGGCCAGCACCGCCGGATTGATCTCGCCTTTCAGCGCCGGCACGACCATGACGATGCGCGGCACGCCGGCAACTCTGGCCGGCACGGCGTTCATCAGCACGGAACTCGGATAGCTCGCCGTGCCGCCGGGCACATAGAGGCCGACGGCATCGATGGCCGTCCAGCGCGAGCCGAGGCCGACGCCGATCTCGTCCTCATAGATATCGTCCTTCGGCTTCTGGCGGGCATGATGCTTTTCGATACGGGCGGCGGCAAGCCGCAGCGCCTCGATCACGGCGGGCTCGACTTTCGCGAAGGCCGCGTCGATTTCCGCCTGCGGCACGCGCATCGGCTTGACCGAGAAATCGACGCCGTCGAAACGGGCCGAATATTCCGCCAGCGCCGCATCGCCACGGGCGCGCACATCGTCGATAATGGCGCGCGCGGCGGTGTTGACGTCTTCGGAAACCTCACGCTTGGTTGTCAGGAAAGCGGCAAACCGCTTTTCGAAATCGGCCGATGCCTGTTCCAGCCAGATCGCCACTCGTCTTCACCCTCTCGATTACGCCTGCGCTCAGCCGCGCCCCCGCGGCGTCAGGATGCTTCCGGATGCCGAGGCTTCGATCCGGTTTCCCATGCCGCGCCCGTATCTGCAAGCTGAACCTCGATGCATTCCACATCCAGGGCGATAGCGGCCTTACCCGACAGGGTCAATTCGATTGTACCGTCCGGCCCTTCGCCGGCGGGAGAAAAACGAATCGCCAGCAGCGAATGCACGTCATCGGACGATGTGCGGTCGATGCCGACGGAGCGGACCTGGCGCACGCGCTTGAACACCAGCAGCGTGCGGCGGCGTTCGAAGGTCTTGACCGCATCGTCCGCCGCCTCCCAGGCGAAGCGATTGACGGCGATGGTGAACACGCCGGCCTTCGCCGAAAACGATACGGCCTCCGTTCTGAACACGCTGTCCTGCATGTGAGCGGAAATGATCGCCAGGTCTTCGGAATCCAGCGCCAGAAGCTTCAGGTCAGCCATGCCGTCGTCATACCTCTTCTGCGAGCGCCTCAGGGCCGCCCGATCACGAACCTGATGAAGGAGATAGGACGCATCGCGCGGTTACGCAACCTGGAACCGCATTGACGGACAGCCGATCGCGCATCGCGGACGGCAACGCGCGATCGGCTGTTCGATTTAGCGGATCAGTCGCTGACGCGCTCGACAATGGCGCCGCAGCGGGTCAGCTTCTCTTCCAGGCGCTCGAAGCCACGGTCGAGGTGGTAGACGCGCGACACCATGGTCTCGCCCTCGGCCGCCAGGCCGGCGATGACCAGCGACACCGAAGCGCGCAGGTCTGTCGCCATGACGGGGGCGCCGCGCAGGCGCTCGACGCCCTCGATCTTGGCCGTCTGGCCGGAAAGCGAGATGCGGGCGCCGAGACGGGCCAGTTCCTGCACATGCATGAAACGGTTTTCGAAGATGGTCTCGGTGATGTGCGACATGCCGCCGGAACGGGTCATCAGCGCCATGAACTGCGCCTGAAGGTCGGTGGGGAAGCCCGGGAAGGGATCGGTGACCACGTCGACCGGCTTGATGCCGCCGCCGTTGCGCACGACGCGCAGGCCGGCTTCCGTCTCGGTGATCTCGGCGCCGGCGCGGCGGATGGCTTCCAGCGCGGTGTCGAGCAGCGAGGCGCGCGGGCCTTCCAGCAGCACATCGCCGCCGGTCATGGCGACCGCCATGGCATAGGTGCCGGTCTCGATGCGATCCGGCAGCACGCGGTGGCGCGCACCCGACAGCGAGGAAACGCCCTCGATGGTGATGGTCGAGGTGCCGGCGCCGGAAATCTTGGCGCCCATGGCGTTCAGGCACTGGGCGAGGTCGACGACTTCGGGCTCGCGGGCGGCATTGCCGATGACGGTGGTGCCGCGCGCCAGGCTGGCGGCCATCAGCATCACATGCGTGGCGCCGACCGAAACCTTCGGGAAGGTGTAGCGCGTGCCGATCAGGCCGCCGCGCGGGGCGGTGGCGTTGATGTAGCCGCCGTCAATCTCCATGGTGGCGCCGAGCGCCTGCAGGCCGTCGATGAACAGGTCGACGGGCCGCGTGCCGATAGCGCAACCGCCCGGCAGCGAGACGCGCGCCTTGCCCTCGCGGGCGAGCAGCGGGCCAATGACCCAGAAGCTGGCGCGCATGCGCGACACCAGCTCATAGGGCGCCGTCGTGTCTACAATGGTGCGGCAGGTGAAATGGATGGTGCGCGAATAGGAATCGCCCTGGCGCTCGCGCCGGCCGTTGACGGCGATATCGACGCCGTGATTGCCGAGGATGCGGATGAGCTGCTCGACATCGGCCAGATGCGGCACGTTCTCGAGCGTCAGCGTGTCGCTGGTCAGCAGCGAGGCGATCATCAAAGGCAGCGCCGCGTTCTTGGCGCCCGAGATCGGGATCACGCCGTTGAGCTGGTTGCCCCCTACGATTCTGATGCGGTCCATATGTGTTTACCCACGGGCCCCCGCCCGCCTTCCCTTGGTCAGATGTTTGCCGGAACCGGCATGTGCTTGGGTGATGCGCCGGACGTTGCGGAATGTGTGAGCGGAGGAATCACGACGATTCGTCCAATTTTGCGGCAGGCAGCCCGCTTGCCTGATCCGCCTCGCCGGCGCGGCGCGCCCGGCTCTGCTGTTTGCGGCGCAGAAGATTTTCCCGAAGTTTTGCCGCAGCCCGCGCGCGCCGCTGGTCGGCGGCGGTTCGCATCGCCTGTTTTTCCGCCGGCGCGGCTTGCGCCTCCATCGGCTTTTCTTCCGGCGCCACGGGCTTTTGCGCTGGTGCGGCGGGTGTGTTTTCGGACTGCGTTTCGTGCATCCTGCCTGCATAAACGAAAACGGCACGGATCGAAAGAGTTTCGGGTTTTACAGATTTCTTGACGGGATCGTGAAATTGAAGCTTGCGCTCGGCCGGAAGCTATGGCATTAGCCGCCTCGCTCGCAACGGAGCCGGTCTTCACGGCCTTCCCGAGCGATCCTGCTGCAGTAGCTCAGTGGTAGAGCACTCCCTTGGTAAGGGAGAGGTCGAGAGTTCAATCCTCTTCTGCAGCACCATTTCTCCCGACATGCTTTTTTCGAACTCGGCACGCTCTGCGGAAACGATCCGGAAACTGACGCGGGATTCCCTGCCGTCATGATATCCACTTCGGCATGTCTCCCGGGGCGCCGCCATGACCCGATTTCGCCACGACGACCGACCGGTTGGCGTATTCCGTCTTGCAATTGGATACATTTGAAGATTGAAATATCCCCAGCAACGGCCGAAAGGCTGCAGTCAAGAACGGGGCGCTACATGATTCTGCACAAGATCACCGACTGGGACAACGCCTATGCCAATGGCGCCCATATTCCCGGCGGCAATCGCTGGCCGGCGGCCTGGGTCGGGCCGGCCGAGACGTTTCGCATGGAAATGGCAGGCGCCGGGCGCGCCCGGCTGGATCTGCCCTATGGCGAGGGGACGCGAAACCGTTTCGATCTTTTCCTTCCGGAGGGCAAGCCCAAGGGCCTCGTCGTCTTCGTGCATGGCGGATACTGGCATCTGCTCGACAAGAGCTTCTGGTCGCATCTCGCCAAGGGCTCCGTCGATAGCGGTTTTGCCGTCGCCCTTCCCTCCTACACGCTCTGCCCGGAAAATCGTATCGCCGGCATCACCCGCGAGATCGGCGCCGCCATCACCGCGGCGGCCGGCATGGTCGAAGGGCCGCTTTTCCTCACCGGCCATTCCGCCGGCGGGCACCTGGTCAGCCGCATGAATTGCGCCGATGCGCCGCTTGAGGAAGGCATCCGCCGCCGCATCCGCCATACGGTGTCGATTTCAGGCCTGCACGATCTCAGGCCGATCATGAAAACGGAGATGAACGAGGTGCTGCATCTCGATGCCGCAGAGGCCGAATCGGAAAGCCCGGCGCTGCTGCAGCCGATGGCGGGCGCGCGAATCACCTGCTGGGTGGGTGCCGGCGAACGCGCCGAATTTCTGCGCCAGAGCGCCCTGCTTGCCAATATCTGGACCGGTCTCGGGGCGGAAACCGCAGCCTATGCCGAGCCGGACCGGCATCATTTCAACGTCATCGACGGCCTCACGGATGCGGATCATCCGCTGACCCGCACGCTCATCGACGCCTGAACGGCTTCGGGCCGGTTGCCCGGCCCGAAGCGCTTTGCAGGACCAGCCGGCCGCTACATCGACTTGACCATCTTGCAGGCCTCGGCCATCGAGCCGGTCGGGTTCTGGGCGTCGACCGTCTTGCAGTCGTCATGCACCTTGTTCTTCTGGGCCTTGGTCAATTTTGCCCAGCGCTTGTGGATATCGGCCTGTGGCCGCAGCTTTCCGCTGGTCATGTCGCTGAAGAAGGTATCGCCGATCGGGCCCTTCCACATCTGCATCGGGCTATCGCCCTTGCCGCCGGCGCCGCTGCCGGCCGAGTTGCTGTCCGACTGGGCGAAGGCGCCGCTGGCAAGGCCGAACGCCATGGCGGCTACGGCTATGGTCCTGAACATCATCGTCACTCCTTTGTCCGATAACTGATGGAAGTCTAACCCACCTGCGCCATGCTTGTTCCCGAGAGTATTCGGGAGAATAATTTTCGATTCCGACTCGCGGCCCGATGCGCTAAGCATCCCTGACAGGCCGGTGGCGTCATCGGGCACCCCGGAAACCGATTGCGACGGATGACAGATGCAAACAATCTTCGACGGTCATAACGACGTGCTGCTGCGACTGTGGCAGAACCAGAAGGCCGGCGGCGACGCCGTCGACGAATTCGCCCGCGGCACGACCGACGGCCATATCGATGCGCCCCGCGCCCGCCTCGGTCATCTCGCCGGCGGCTTCTGCGCCATTTATATCCCCTCCGGCGATATCCACCTGAAACGTCCGGATGCGCTCGGCCACTACGAGACGCCGCTCGCCACGCCGCTGGAGCGGCCGCCATCGCTCGATATCGCGTTGCAGAAGGCCGCGATTGCCCTGCGCCTGCACCAGGCCGGAGCCTGGCGCCTGTGCCGCAGCACAGACGATATCCGCCGGGCGATGGCTGACGGCGTCTTCGCCGCCGTGCTGCACATGGAAGGCTGTGAGGCGATCGACCGCGATCTTTCAGCGCTGGAGGTTTTTTATGCCGCCGGGCTGCGCTCGCTGGGGCCGGTCTGGAGCCGCCACAATCTCTTCGGCCATGGCGTGCCCTTCGCCTTTCCGAAGTCGCCCGATACCGGACCCGGCCTGACGGAGGCCGGTTTCGACCTAGTGCGCGCCTGCAACCGGCTCGGCATCGTCATCGATCTTGCCCATATCACCGAGCAGGGCTTCTGGGACGTGGCGCGCATCAGCGACCAGCCGCTGGTCGCCAGCCATTCCAATGCCCATGCCCTGACGCCGGTGGCGCGCAACCTCACCGACCGGCAGATGGACGCGATCCGCGACACGGGTGGCCTTGCCGGCCTCAACTTCGCCGTCACCATGCTGCGCCCCGACGGACAGGAAAATCCTGACACGCCGCTGTCCGACATGATCCGCCATGTCGATTACATGGTGAACCGCATGGGCATCGACTGCGTCGCCATCGGCTCGGATTTCGACGGCGCCACCATCCCCTCCGTCATCGGCGACGCGAGCGGCCTGCCGCGTTTCGTCGAGGCGCTGAAGGCAGCGGGCTACGAGGGCGAGGCGCTCGACAAGCTCTGCAGGAAAAACTGGCTGCGCATCCTCGCCAAGGCCTGGAAGGAAAGCTGAACGACCTCCCGGCAAACAGCGATTGACTTTAAGCCCTGCGCGCAAAACTCTCACGCCAGGAGGTTGCGATTCGGGGTTGAATCGCGCCTGCATTCATCTTGGAGCGTTCGATGATGCAACTATCCATTTGCATGCCCAGCAATCGCCCCTTTGCAACTTCGCGGCGCGCCATCGAAACGGCGCTTGCCTATTGCGAGACGAGGAATGCAATTCTGATCGTGTCTGACAATTCAGGCGACGTGGAAAAACGCGAATACTGGCAGCGGCCGTCGCCGAAGATAAAATACTTGGTTTCGGACGGAACCGATGCCATGACCAATTTCATGACGGCATTTCTGGCATCGGAGACCCCATTTATCCTGCCTATGGGCGATGACGACGAAATCAAGTTCAATCCCAAGATTCCGGCTTTTGATTTCGCCAATTTACCGAGCGATCACATCGGTGTGCGACCGATCACGGAAATCTGGACGGAAGAAAAGGGCACCATCCGGGTCAAGAACTTTGCCATTACCAGCGATCATCCCGTAGAACGCATTATCGAATATTCGCAGGCCGCGAGTGGGGACAATAGCGCATTTTACAGCGTTTTTCGTCGTTCTGCCTATCTCGACCTGATGGATCTTTTCAATCGGCACCATCCGACAAAAGGCGCCTATTGCGATTGGTCACAGGTCACGGCCTTGATTTCCTACGGAAAAATGGCCCTCGATCAGGGAACTTTATATCGCTATAATATAAGTGGGTGGCAATCGAATTTATTAATTGAAAAGAATATTTTAAAGGCTTTCACCGATGCCGGCCTCTCTGAAGACGCACAAAAGTATGAAGCATTGCTAAGATACCTGGATATATTTGTTTTTATATCCTCCAGAAAGAGCCCGCCTACGCAAGGCGAAATGGACGACGTAAAAGCATTTCTAAGCGGCCCTGTTCTGGGCGGATTCTTTTCCACGGTCTCGAACAGGTCGAATATCTATAGTGAGACGATGCGCTATCTTGCCGAAATCGCCGAGAAAGAGCAGGATACTATGGGAAGATTTCGAATTGCCTTACTTATGATCGGGCAGCTTCGGGAAGATCTGAAGGATCGATACCTTGAATACTACAAGGCTGCCCTGCAGTATGAAGGTATCGTCTGAGAATTTTAAGTCGATGCCAGCTAGGGCCGCCGCCAAATCCCTTTAACATCATATGTGAATAAACGCCAAAGCGACGCCTTTTGAGTTGCGAACGCTTTAGGCACGAGCGCGGCGCAATTGGCTATCTTCCTGTTCCTCGAGGAGTTCGCTGCTCGCGGTGACACGGACGATTTCAATGGACGCCAGCATGTGACGCGCCACTGAAAAAAAATCGGCCGCTGTGTGCGCATTGCCGATGAAACGATTGGCGAATACCAGCATTCCCCGGCGCCCGCGACGCAGATCCGCTTCCGGCTCGGCCATGTAAGGCGGCCGGAAGGTGCTGGCGAGGCGGCCACCGTCCATTTTCTGAATTGCCGCATAATATCGCTGCGCCATAGCCTCGAAATCGTCCTCGCGATTTTCGAGCAGGCAGTCAATCATACAGGCGCGCACGAAATTCTCGTCGAAATTTTCCCAGTCGATATCGAGATCGCGCAAGACTCGGGCATGGATTTCGGCAATGGCTGCCGTCAGGCCGATGCCAGCATGGAAGGGAAAATCGGCCATAACCGGGCCAACCGATCCTGGAATGTAACGATGGGCATCAATCGCCGACAGGGGCCGTGAGGAAAAGCCGAATTTTTGAGCATAGATCAAAACGCGCGTCGCCCATTCATATTGCGGCAGCGGCGTTTGCCAGCTCAGTTCGCCGGAGTTGGCAAGCACTGTTTCAAGGAGGGAACGACTGATGGCGGCGTGGTAGATGCCGTAGGCCATGCTGGGGACGTTGCTGCTATCTACCCACTTAAACCCTTTGGTGATCAGATCGTCCTTGTCGAGTTCCCGGGTGTGGTGTTGCATGGGGATGGCCACGCTCGCCGGGATATCGCGGCGGCAGTTGGCGTCGATCTGGAAATTGTTCCAGCTAAAGGCGTCAATGCCGGGCACCTTTTCCTCGGCATGAGCGATGAACTCGGCAATATCAGGCTCGATTGCATCGTCGGGACGGATCACAGTCACCCATTCTCCGCGCATGGCGGCGACCGTTCCGAGCCAGTGATGGCAGGGGGAGATGTCGGCGGGGGCGGTCGGCAGGATCATCAGGCGCGGTTCTTGCTCGGCCATTGCGTAGAGCGCATCGGCGTCGCGGCAATCGTCGCCGCAGAACGCGACGATGATTTCCAAATCGGCGTTCGGATTGGCCAGCAGTTCGGTCGCCAGTCGAACCGGCGCTGATTTGCCCGCTTCGACAGGAATGCAGATGGAGAGTTTCGTCATATCCGGCCTCGGATCCTCGTGATCGGTCTTCTCCCGCCTTCGGCCTCTTGGCCGCCGACGGTCCTTGCGCTTTCGAACGAGTTTAAGCGTTCAAACTGGAGTGAAGCTTTGCTGGCCGCCCCGAGCAGGGACGGACTGCCGCCACCTCAGACGCCCTTTGTCCTCATCGCCTCGACGACATTCTTCAGCGCGGCGACCACCGGATCGGAGCCGTTGTCGTTGATCGGATCGAGCGTGGCGATGATGTCGTCGGGAATCAGGGATGGATCGTCAGACGCGGAACCGCCGTCACAAACCTCCCATCCCAGTCTCTGATATACGAAAGCTGCGTCATTATTTCGCTTTGTAGATTCCATGGCAGGATAACCACCCTTTCCGGCCTTTGCTCCTTCAGCACCTCTTCCGAAACGATCGGAATACGGCTACCTGGCAAGAACTGCCCCTGCTTGGCGGGATTCTTGTCGACCACGAAGGACAAAAGGTCGGGTTTGATGCCCGCATAGTTCAACAATGTATTGCCCTTTGCCGCCGCTCCGTAAGCGGCCACTTGCATTCCCTGTCGTTGGCAATCGATCAGGAAGGTGGTGAAATCGTTGCGTACCCGCTCGGCCTGCGTCTGGAAGGCAGCGTAGGTGGCAAGATCGCGCAGGCCCGACTCCGCCTCTCTTTGCAACAGGGCAGACACATTTGGCTGTGTTGGATGCGTGGCGCTGTCCGACCGGCAAGCGAAGATCCGCAGGCTGCCGCCATGCCAGGGCGTCGTTTCGACATCGAAGACGCGCAAACCGTTGGCAGCGAAGATGCGGTCGACAGTGGTCAGCGACAGGTAGGAATAGTGCTCGTGGTAAGCGGTGTCGAATTGTGACTCCGCCACCATGTTCATTAGGTGTGGGAATTCGAAGGTAGAGACGCCCTCCGGCGTCAGCAGCACGGCGAAGCCGCGCACGAAATCGTTGATGTCGGGCACATGCGCCAGTACGTTGTTGGCGGCGGTGAGATCGGCGCCATGGCCTTCGGCCACGAGCTTGCGCGCCAGTGCCTCGCCAAAAAATTCCTCGATGACCGCGATGCCCTTTTCGCGGGCGGCATCGGCGGTGCTTTTCGTTGGCTCGATGCCGAGGCAGGCGATCCCCGCAGCCTTCACATATTGCAGCAGATAGCCATCATTGGAGGCGACTTCCACCACATGCGATTGCGGACCTAGGCCGAAACGGGCGATCATTGCTTTGACATAGGCCTTGGCGTGGTTCAGCCAGGAGGTCGAAAAGGAGCTGAAATAGGCATAGCTTTCCGAGAAGAAAGTTTCGCGCGCGGCGAAATCTTCGGTCTGGACGAGCAGGCATTCGGTGCAGACGCGGATGACGAGAGGATACCACAGTTCCGGACCGGCAAGGCCCTCCGTTGAGAGATAGGAATTCGATGGCGGCGCGGTGCCCAGATCGAGAAAGGGTGCCATGGACTGGCACCCGCAATGGCGGCATTTCATACGACAACCCCGGAAAATTGACTGGTGAGGAACGGATGATTCTGGTCGCGGGCCGAGAGATTGACGGGCGGCAGGGGCCAGTCTATCCCGAGCGCGGGATCGTGCGCGCTCAGTCCGGCCTCGGCCTCGACGCGGTATGGTGCGGAATGCGCATAGATCATACGTACGCCCTGCGTCAGCGTCTGGAAGCCATGGGCGAAGCCGCGCGGGATCAGCAGCGAGCGGGTATTGTCGGCCGAAAGCTCGGTGGCGAAATGCTGCAGGAAGGTCGGCGAGCCGCGGCGCAAGTCGATGGCGACATCAAGCACTGCACCGACGACGCAGGTGACCAGCTTGACCTCGGCAAAGGGCGGTAGCTGGTAATGCATGCCGCGCACAGTGCCAGCGATATCGGTGCCAGTTTCATTGATCTGCGCGACCGGACCGTCGAAGCCGAGTTCGGCCAGTTCCTCGGCGCAGAACAGGCGGGTCAGGAAACCGCGCTCGTCACCGAGGCGCCGCCGCTCGACCAGATGCAGATCGGCCATCGGCGTTTCCAGAACCGTAAAGCGCCCGCTCATACGGCCACCTTCTGCGGAATTCGCAGGCTGGCTTCATAGGCGGCGATATCGGCGATGTCGCCGGGCTTGCTCGCCGCATCTCCGGAAAGCGAAGGTTCGGTGGGCGCCGGCAGCGACAGGCCCTTGGCGATGATTCCGAGCCGCTCAAGCCACAAAGCCGGCCTGTTGCCCTCACTATGGCCGGGCAGGAGAACGCGCTTGTTTTTGGAGAAAAACGTCCCGGCCATGGTCACCAGTTCTTCCAGGGTGGGTTGCCACTTTCCCAGAGGGCTTCGAGCTGGTTCTTGTCGCGCAGCGTATCCATCGGTTGCCAGAAGCCCTCATGGAAATAGGCGTGCAACTCGCCATCGGCGGCGAGACTGGAGAGCGGTGCGGCCTCCCACGTCGTCAGATCATCAGGAATGCGCGAAATCACCTTCGGCGAGAGCACGAAAAAGCCGCCATTGATGAAGCCGCCCTCGCCTTCCGGTTTCTCGACGAAGCCCTTGACCAAGTCGCCTTCGAATTTCATCGCCCCGAAACGGGCCGGCGGGCGCACGGCGGTGACGGTCGCCAGCTTGCCGTGCGCACGATGGAAACGGATGGTATCGGCGATATCGACATTGCTGACGCCGTCGCCATAGGTGAAGCAGAAGGCTTCCTCGTCCTTGAGATAGGAGGCTACGCGCTTCAGGCGACCGCCGGTCAGCGAGTGCTCGCCGGTATCGACCAGTGTCACTCGCCAGTCCTCGGCGCTCTTGCGATGGAACTGCATGCGGTTCTGCGCCAGGTCGAAGGTCATGTCCGACGTGTGCAGGCCGTAATTGGCGAAGTATTCCTTGATGACATAGCCGCGCCAGCCGCAGCAGATGATGAAATCCCGAATGCCGTGGCCGTGATACAGCTTCATGATATGCCAGAGGATCGGCCGGCCGCCGATCTCCACCATCGGCTTCGGCTTGAGATGGGTTTCTTCCGAAAGCCGCGTGCCGAGGCCGCCCGCCAGGATGACCGCCTTCATGCCGCCACCTCTGTCTCAAGGCCTGTTCTGCCCCGGCATTCCCTGCCCTTCACCCACCTGTTCATGCACATACCCGGCCCCAGTTCATTCCGGGACCGACACTAGCGGTCGAAGCTGACGTCAAACTGGTGCGAAATTCAGAACCGCGCCGAGACCAGCCGCTGCTGGATGGCATCGATATCGTAGCTGCGATCCTGCAGAAGATGCTCCTCCCAGGCCAGCGCGGTGCGCACGATATCGGCAAGATCGCCATGGCGCGGCGCCCAGCCGAGCGTTTCGCGCGCCAGCGTCGCATCGGCAACCACGCAGGCCGGATCGCCCGGACGGCGCGGCGCGAAGTTGACCTTGAACCGCCATCCACGGACTTCCATCACCGTGTCGAGGATCTCCAAGACCGAATAGCCCGAGCCATAGCCGCAATTGGCGACCAGCGGCTCGCCGCCGTGCCTGAGATAATCGAGCGCCTTCATATGCGCGCCGACGAGGTCCGTGACATGGACATAGTCACGCACGCCGGTGCCGTCCGGCGTCGGATAGTCGGTGCCGTAGACATCCACCTTGGCGCGACGGCCGAGCGCCGCCTCGCAGGCGACCTTGATGAGATGGGTGGCGCCGGGCGTCGACTGGCCGGTGCGCCCTTCGGGATCGGCGCCGGCGACGTTGAAATAGCGCAGCGCCACATAGCTCAGGCCATGGGCATTGGCCGCATCGCGCAGCATCAGTTCCGACATCAGCTTGGAGAGCCCGTAGGGGCTTTCCGGGCTGAGCACCGCGCCTTCCCTGACCGGGGCTGCGCTTTCCTGCGTGCCGTAGACGGCTGCCGTCGAGGAGAACACGATGTTGCGGATGCCGGCCTCGATCGCCGCCGAAAGCAGGATGCGGGTCTTGCCGGTGTTGTTGTCGTAATAATCGAGCGGCCGGGCAACCGAGTCCGGCACCACGGCGGAGCCGGCGAAATGCACGATCGCCTCGATGCGGTTCTCGCTGAAAACCTGCGCCAGCATCGCGGGGTCGCCGACATCGCCGAGATAGAAGCGCGCACCCGGCGCCACCGCCCAGCGGAAACCCGTCGTCAGCGCGTCGAGGACGACGACATCCTCGCCGGCATCCAGCAACGCCCATACCATGTGGCTGCCGATATAGCCCGCACCGCCTGTAACCAGCACTGCCATGATCTTTTTCCCTGTTCAGTCTTCTTGGGAAGGATCAAAGCGCTGTTTTCTTTCCGAATTGGTTATCTTGGCGCGGGGTCGCGGCCCGCGCGCCGGTTTGATTGCGAAGGTGGTCGACGAAGGATTGCGCGGATCGTTCGAATTTTATCGATCCGCCCGAAAGCGGCCCTGGACAGGCCAAGGGCCTGCCCCATCGTCTTGGCTCAACGCTTGCGGATATAGTCCGCCAGCCGGCCGGCCGCTTCCGTGATCAGGGCCGGATCGCGCAGGAAGCAGGCGCGCATGAACAATTCGCCGCCGGCGCCGAAGGCGGTTCCAGGCGCCAGACCGACGCCGGTCTTGTCGACGATGTCGAGAGCGCTCGCGCGGCTGTCGGTGACGCCGTCGATCTTCAGGAAGGCATAGAGCGCGCCGTCGGGTTTCAGCGTCTCGACCCGGTTGGTGGCGATCAGCGCGTCGCAGAGGATGTCGCGGGCCAAACGCGCCTTGTCGATATTGGCCTGCACGAAAGCATCGCCTTCGTTCAGCGCCGCCACCGCGCCGCGCTGCATGAACTGCGCCACGCCCGACGTCGAATATTGGATCAGGTTTTCCAGCACCTGGCCCATGGCCGGCGGCGCGACGATCCAGCCGACGCGCCAGCCGGTCATCGACCAGTTTTTCGAGAAGGAATTCACGAAGATGACCCGGCCCTGCGGGTCCATGACGTCGAGGAAGGACGGGGCGCGCTCGCCCACGTAGAAATAACGGGCATAGATTTCGTCCGCCATGATCCAGAGACCGTGGCGGCGGGCGAGCGTCAGGATGGCTTCGAGATCGGCGCGCGTCGCCGTCCAGCCGGTCGGGTTGGACGGCGTGTTGACGAACAGGCCTTTGGTCTTCGGCGTGATCGCCTTTTCCAACCGCTCCAGATCCAGCGACCAGGTGCCGTCGCGGAAATCGAGCTGGAAGCCGACCGAGCGGGCGCCGGCGATATCGAGTGCTGCGGCGATGTTCGGCCAGGCCGGCGTCAGATAGATCATCTCGTCGCCGGGCGCGGTCAGGGCCTGCACGGCGAGCTGGATCGACTGCATGCCCGAGCCGGTGACATAGAAATGTTCGGCCGGCAGCATCGTGCCGAAATGGCGGGCGTAATAGTCGGAAAGCGCCTGGCGCAGTTCGGGAATGCCGCGCTGCCAGGTGTAGAAGGTCTCGCCCGCCATGAGCGCTTCTGCCGCCGGGCGGTTGATGAAATCGGGCGTCGGCAGGTCGCCCTCGCCGACCCAGAGCGGGATCAGGCCATCGCGGCCACGGGCATAATTGACGACTTCAACGATGCCGCTTTCGGGAGCGGCGACGGAACGCGGGCTGAGACTGGCGAGGATGGACATGACAAAATCTCCGTTTGCCGTCTTCATAGCCGAAGACGGCAAACGGATCTTATGACAATCGCTGAGGGAAACATTTCATCCGCTGATGGTTCCCCTCGGAAAGCCTTAGGGCTGACGGGTCTTCAGCAGATCGCGGATCTCGGTGAGGAGCAGGATATCGACCGGCGGCGGGGCGGCGGGCTCGGCATCCTTCTTCTTCTCCATCGAGGCGCGCATCCGGTTGATGCCCTTGACCATCAGGAAGATGATCCAGGCGAGGATGAGGAAATTGATGAGGATGGTGATGAAATTGCCGTAGGCAAGGACGGCGCCCTGCTTGCGGGCTTCCGCCAGCGCCGGCGAGGTGACCGCCGAGCTCAGCGGAATGAAATAGTTGGAAAAGTCGAAACCGCCGCCGGTCAGCGCGCCGACCACCGGCATCACCAGGTCGTTGACAACCGAATCGACGATCTTGTTGAAGGCAGCACCGATGATGACGCCGACGGCAAGGTCCATGACATTGCCGCGGGCGATAAACTCTTTGAATTCATTGAGCATGAGGAGAGCCCCCGTTCCCTTAGGTTGCGAACCATCGAATACAACTAGCCATATTTGCCGGCGTGATGCAATGCAAGACGGGTGGCGCCGAAAGCATGCCGTTGGACTTAAGGTTTAGGCGCGTGCGCATGTTCAAGCCGGCCGCTTTGGCCTATTCTGCGTGGCCTGAGGGAGAGCGAAGGCAATGGTGCCAGGCTGGGTCATTTTCGCGTCGGCGATCGGCTATCTGATGCTGCTGTTCTGCATCGCCAGCTTCGGCGACCGCATGCACCGCATCCAGGGCGAGCCGCGCAACGGCCGCCCGATCGTCTATGCGCTCAGCCTTGCGATCTACTGCACCTCCTGGACCTATTTCGGCGGCGTCGGCCTTGCCGCCTCGCACGGGCTGGAATTCGCCGCCATCTATATCGGCCCGATCCTGATCTTCACGCTCGGAATGCCGCTTCTCAAGCGCATCATCGAGCTCGCCAAGGCGGAAAAGCTGACCTCGGTCGCCGATTTCATCGCCGCGCGCTACGGCAAGAATTCCTCGGTCGCCGCCATCGTGGCGCTGATCTGCCTGATCGGCACCATCCCCTATATCGCCCTGCAACTGAAGGCCGTGTCGAATTCCGTCTCGGCCATGGTCAACCCCTCCGATTACGGCATCGGCAGCGGCAATCTCTATTTCGTCGACCTGCCGTTGATCGTGACCCTGGTGCTTGCCTGCTTCGCCATCATGTTCGGCACCCGCCACACCGACGCCACCGAGCACCAGGACGGGCTGATCTTCGCCATCGCCGCCGAATCGCTGGTCAAGCTGGTCGCCTTCGGCACGGTCGGCATCTATGTGCTGTTCTTTCTCTATCAGGGGCCGGCGCATCTGTGGGAAGCGGCCTCCGCCAATGCGATGGCGATGGATGCGCTCGCCTATGAGACACCCGTCAGCCGCTGGATCACGTTGATCGTGCTTTCCGCCTTCGCCATCGTCATGCTGCCGCGCCAGTTCCATGTGACGGTGGTGGAAAACCGAACCGTCGGCGAGTTGAAGCTGGCCGGCTGGATGCTGCCGCTCTATCTCGTCGCCATCAACATCTTCGTGCTGCCGGTCGCCATCGGCGGCGTGCTCGCCTTTGGAGGCAGCGGCGATGCCGACATGTATGTGCTCTCCCTGCCGCTGGCGCACTCCAAGGAACTGGTGTCGCTGATCACCTTCATCGGCGGCTTTTCCGCCGCCACCGCCATGGTGATCGTCGAATCGGTGGCGCTGGCGATCATGGTCTCCAACGACCTCGTCATGCCCTTCTTCCTGCGTCGCAATCTCGCCGGCGGGGCGCAGCGGCAGGATTTCGCCCGTTCGCTGCTGCGCATCCGCCGCACGGCGATCTTTGCGGTGATGCTGCTGGGCTACGCCTATTACCGCTCCACCGATTCCGGCGTCGGCCTCGCCTCCATCGGCCTGCTCGCCTTCGCGGCCATCGCACAGCTGGCGCCGCCGCTGTTCGGCGGGCTGGTCTGGCGGCGCGCCAATGCGCGTGGCGCAATTGCCGGCATCGTCAGCGGATTCGTCGTCTGGGCTTACCTGCTGTTCCTGCCGAGCCTCGGCGGGCCGGATTATTCGCATGTCGCCGGCGCCGTGCTCGGTTTCCTGCTGCCGGGAACGACGATGTTCACCGCACCGGATGCCGATCCGCTCGTCAATGCCGTCTTCCTCAGCCTGCTGGTCAACTGCTTGGCTTTCGTCATCGCCTCGCTGACCCGCAATCCGAAACCGGTCGAGCGTATCCAGTCCGGCATCTTCGTCAAGCGCCACCTGCGCTCGCAATTCGCCACGCGCGGCTGGAAGACTCGCGTCGGCGTCGGCGATCTCAAGACGACCATCGCTCGCTACCTTGGCGAGGAGCGCATGCAGCGTTCCTTCGGCAGCTATGAGCGCTCTATCGGCAAGCGCCTGGACGACGGCCAGCCGGCCGACATGGCGCTGATCCACTTCTCCGAACAGTTGCTGGGCAGCGCCATCGGCTCCTCCTCGGCCCGCCTCGTCATCTCGCTGATCCTGCAGAAGGTCGAGGACGCCTCCTCCGACACCGCCTGGCTGCTCGACCAGGCCAGCGAAGCCCTGCAATACAATCAGGACATGCTGCAGACGGCCCTGTCGCAGATGGACCAGGGCATCGCCGTCTTCGACAGTTCCCACCGGCTGACCATCTGGAACCGGCGTTTTCGCAGTCTGCTCGATCTGCCCGAACATGTGGGTCAGGTGGGGTTTCCGCTGGCCGATATCGTCGCCATCCTCTCCGGCCATGGCGATATTCCGCCCGGCGAGCAGGACGAGATCATCGCCAGCTTCCTGACCTTCGACAAGCCCTTCCCGCTGGTGCTCGGCGAAGGCCGCACCATTATCGAGGTGCGCTCCAACGCCATGCCCGACCGGGGCATCGTCGCCACCTTCACCGACATCACCCAGCGCGTCGCCGCCGACCGGGCGCTGAAACAGGCCAACGAAACCCTGGAACAGCGCGTCGCCGAACGCACCGCCGAGCTGACCCGCGTCAACCACGCGCTGGCCGAGGCGCGCGCCAGCGCCGACGAGGCCAATATCGGCAAGACGCGTTTCTTCGCCGCCGCCGGCCATGACATCCTGCAGCCGCTCAATGCCGCCCGGCTCTATTCCTCGGCGCTGGTCGAGCGCCTCGGGCAGGCGGAAAACAATGCCGCGCTGGTGCGCAACATCGATTCGGCTCTGGAATCGGTCGAGACCATTCTCGGCGCCGTGCTCGACATCTCGCGGCTCGATACCGGGGCGATGAAGCCGCGCCTCGCCTCCGTGCCGCTCAGCGACCTGCTGTCGCGCATCGAGACCGATTTCGCGCCCATCGCCCGCGAAAAGACGCTGAAGCTGGTGATCATGCCGACGAGCCTCAGCGTGCGTTCCGACCCGGCGCTGTTGCGCCGACTGATCCAGAACCTGGTGTCCAACGCCATCAAATACACGATCAGCGGCAAGGTTCTGGTCGGCGCCCGGCGCCGCGGCGGCAAGGTGGTCATCCAGGTGATGGATTCCGGCATCGGCATTCCCTCCTCGAAATTCCGCACCATCTTCAAGGAGTTCGCCCGGCTGGACGAGGGCGCGCGCACCGCCTCCGGCCTCGGCCTCGGCCTTTCCATCGTCGACCGTATCGCCCGCGTGCTCAACCACGGCGTCGAGGTGCGCTCGCAGCTCGGGCGCGGCACGGATTTTCGCGTGACCCTGCCGCTCGACCGCGCCATGCCGGCCGCGAGCCCGGCCGCAGCACCGCTCCCGCCCGACACCGCGCTGCCGACGCTCGCCGGCCTGAACGTTCTCTGCATCGATAATGAGGAGCGCATCCTCGAAGGCATGCGGGTGCTGATTTCCGGCTGGGGATGCCGGGTGGAGACGGCGACCTCGCTGGAAAAAGCATTGGCGCGCCTGGCCACGCCGGCGCGCATCGATCTGGTCATCGCCGACTACCATCTCGACAAGGGCACCGGCATCGAGGCGATCCTGGCGCTACGGCGAGAGGTGCGCGCCGACCTGCCGGCGCTGCTCCTGACCGCCGACCGCAGCCAGGAAGTGCGCGCCGAGGCCGAACGCAACGCCATCGCCCTGCAAAACAAGCCGGCGCGTCCGGCGGCGCTGCGCGCCTATCTGACCCAGATGGCGGGGCTTCGCAGTGCCGCCGCGGAATAGTCCCATCGGACCGCGCGGACATATCCGCTAACATGAATGAATCGCCGTGTCGGACCGATCTTGTCCCGCCGATTTGCCTCCATGCCTTGCCCACCAGAAAACCGCTTCGCACTTTTCCTGGGAATGCTCTATATATCCTACCGGTTTTAATTGCCGCCGATTTGCTTGGGATGCCGCCTTGATCACACGAAATGCCTGGGACGGAATCGAACGGAACGTGCAAACCTTCGAGGAAGCCTTGCGCGCCAGCGGCGAATGCGGGCGCCGGATCGCCGAATTCGACTGGTCGGCGACGCCGCTCGGCCCCCTTTCCACATGGAGCCCGGCGCTGCGCAGCCTTGTCGCCATGATGATGACCAGCGCCCAGCCGATGGCGCTGTGGTACGGGCCGGAATTGACGACAATCTTCAATTGCAGCTTTGCGCCGATCCTGGGCAAGCGCGCCAACACCTCTCTCGGCAGGCCGCTATATGAAACCTGGCACGACGTCTTCGACGACATTCTACCGATGGTGCAGGCAGCTCTTTCGGGCGAAACCGTATGGCGCGAAGATCTGCCGCTGACCATGACCCGCAACGGCTTCGAAGAGCAGACCTTTTGGACGTTTTCCTACAGCCCGGTGCGTGACGAGGACGGTCGGATCGCCGGTTTCCTCGACGTCGTCACCGAAACCACCGATGCGGTGATATTGCGCCGGCGCATGGACGAGGCCAACCGCTCGCTGGAGAGCGAGGTCGAGAACGCCCGCATCGCGCTTGCCGCGCAAAAGGCGGCGGAGGCCGAGCAGAAGGTCCTGCGCCACGAACTGGTCCACCGCATCAAGAATTTGCTGGCCATCGTCCAGGCCATCGTTTCGCAGAGCATTCGCGGTGCGACCTCCACGGAAGCCGCACTGGAAAGCGTCTCGGCGCGGCTTTCCGCCTTCGGCCGGGCGCAGGATCTGCTGACCAGCGAAGGCGGCTCCCATGCCCGGCTGCGGCAACTGATCGACGCGGCGCTGTCGCCTTATCGGACCGCCGAGCGTTTCGATCTCGACGGGCCGGAAGTCGCGCTCAATGCCCAGCAATCCCTCGGCCTGTCGCTGGCGCTGCACGAACTGGCGACCAATGCCACGAAATATGGCGCGCTGCATCACCCCGATGGACGGGTGGCAATCTCATGGCGTGTGAACGGCGATGATTTTTCCTTCGCCTGGAAGGAAACCGGCGTGCCCGGGCTTGCCAGCCCCACCCGGCGCGGCTTCGGCAGCCGGCTTTCCGAGCAGATCGTCGCCGGCTATTTTTCCGGCTCCGCAAGCTGCGCCTACGAACCCGACGGCATCGCCTATCACCTCACGGGAAAGCTGATGCCCGACGATGCCGCCGGGCACTGATTTTCACGCTCAAGCATTTCCGGACGGAAAACCGTTTTACACTTTTCCTGGAAATGCTCTTTCCCTGTTTCTTCGCATTTCCGGACGGAAAACCGTTTCACACTTTTCCTGGAAATGCTCTGAGCCCTATTCCTCGCGGTTCTTGGCGTTCTTTTTCTTCGCCTTTTTCACGCCGGGGGCGGCGTCGTCCGGCTTCGGCTTGCCGGCCCAGGGCTTGTCCGACTTCGGCTTGTCAAACTTGGGCTTATCGAATTTAGGCTTGTCGAACTTCGGCTTGTCGCCCCAGCTTTTCTCGGCCCAGTTCTTCTCGCCACGACGCTCGTCGCGATTGCCGAAGGCGGGTTTGCCCTTGCCCTTGAAGGGAGGCTTGCGATCGCCGTCCCAGTTGCCGCCGGCCGGCTTGCCATAGGGCTTGCGCTCGCCGCGATTGTCGGCTTCCGGGGCGCCGTCGAGCTGGGCGACGCGGATGCCCTTTTCGATGGTGCGGTTCGGGCCGATCGAGCCCAGGAACGCCTCGGCGCTGTCGGCCGACAGTTCCACATGAGTCTCCTGCGGCTGGATGCGGATCGCGCCGATGTCGCGCTTGGTGAGGTTGCCGGAGCGGCACAGCATCGGGATCAGCCAGCGCGGCTCGGCATTCTGCTTGCGGCCGATCGACAGCGAGAACCAGACGCTGGCGCCGAAATCCTCACGGCCGCGAAGCGGCTCGTCGGAGCCCTTGAAGCCGGCATTGGGGTTGTCGCGGTCGGCGCGCGGGGCGCGCTTGGCATCGAGGCTGATCTCGATCAGCTCTTCCGGGGCGGAGCGGCCGGCGAGATACAGCCGCACGAAAGCGGCGGCCACCTGCTCGGCGCTGCACTGTTCCAGAAGCTTGGCGACGAAGGCCTTTTCGTCCTCGCCCACGGTTTCCGACAGCGACGGATCGGCCAGCAGCCGTTCACCGTCGCGCGTGGTCACCTCGTCGGCGGACGGCGGGCGATCCCAGGCGGCGGCGATGTTGGCGGTCTGCAGCAGGCGCTCGGCGCGGCGGCGCGCCGGCATCGGCACGATGAGCGCGCTGACACCCTTGCGGCCGGCGCGGCCGGTACGGCCAGACCGGTGCAGCAGGGTGTCCGGATTGGTCGGCAGGTCGGCATGGATGACCAGTTCGAGATTGGGCAGGTCGATGCCGCGCGCGGCGACGTCGGTGGCGATGCAGACCCGGGCGCGGCCGTCGCGCATCGCCTGCAGCGCATGGGTGCGCTCGTTCTGGCTGAGTTCGCCCGACAGCGCCACGACCGAGAAGCCGCGATTGCCGAGCCGCGCCGTCAGGTGATTGACGGCGGCGCGCGTCGAGCAGAAGACGATGGCGTTCTTGGCTTCATAGAAGCGCAGCACGTTGATGATGGCGTTTTCCCGGTCGGACGGGGCCATGACCAGGGCGCGATATTCGATATCGACATGCTGTTCCTTGGCGGCCGTGGTTTCGACGCGCACGGCGTTGCGCTGGTAGCTTTCGGCCAGCTTGGCGATCGCCTTCGGCACGGTGGCCGAGAACATCAGGGTGCGGCGATCTTCCGGCGCGGCTTCGAGGATGAATTCCAGATCCTCGCGGAAACCGAGGTCGAGCATCTCGTCGGCCTCGTCGAGCACGACGGCGCGCAGGTCGTCCATGTCGAGCGAGCCGCGACGGATATGGTCGCACAGGCGTCCCGGCGTGCCGACGACGATATGGGCGCCGCGATCCAGCGCGCGGCGCTCGGTCGACATGTTCATGCCGCCGACGCAGGAAACGACGGTGGCGCCGGCGAATTCATAGAGCCATTCCAGCTCGCGCTTGACCTGCAGCGCCAGTTCGCGCGTCGGCGCGATGACCATGGCGAGCGGCGTGGCGGCCGGGCCGAAGCGTTCCTCGCCGCGCAGCAGCGTCGGCGCCAGCGCCAGGCCGAAGGCCACGGTCTTGCCGGAGCCGGTCTGGGCGGAAACGAGCGCGTCCTGCTCGCCGAGTTCGCTTGATACGATCGCCTTCTGGACCGGCGTCAATTCCGTGTAGCCGCGTTTTTCCAACGCCCGTGCGATCGCAGGAACGATGCCCTCGATATCTGTCATAAGTCTCGTCTTTCGGATTTCGGTTCGTCCACGCCAAGGGCCTCGATGGCCCGATGAGGCGCAGGATCGCCGCGGCCAACGATGGTCGCGGGCCCTCTTTGGCGCGGCTCATAACGCGAAACGGTGAAAATGTCGAGCGATCAATGCGCTCATAGCCATGGCGGCCACGCCGGGCAGCCATGCGAGGGGCACATGCGGGCGACCGCCCGCATGTGCGATGTCAGTCGATCAGGCCGCCGCCTTCTTCGCATAGGGGTCGAAACGGCCATAAAAGGTCTCGCCCTTTTCGGCCATTTCGCGCAACAGCGGCGGCACGGCAAAACGTTCGCCGAACTTCGCCGCCAGCCGGTCGCAGAGCGCGACGAATGTCGCGGCCCCCATGCCGTCGATGTAGGACAGCGTGCCGCCGGTATAGGGCGCGAAGCCGAAGCCGAGGATGGCGCCGACATCGGCCTCACGCGGATCGATGACGATGCCTTCATCCACCGTGCGCGCCGCTTCCAGCGCGATGGTGACGAGGAAACGCTGCTTCATTTCCTCGATATCGACGTCGTCGGCCTGCTTCTGCGGATAAAAATCCTTCAGGCCCGGCCAGAGCGACTTTTTCGCCGGCTTCGGCGGATAGTCGTAAAAACCCTTGCCGTTCTTGCGGCCGCGCCGGTCGAGGGCGTCGACCATGCGATCGTTCAGCTCCATATGGCGCGGATCGACGGAGCCCGCGCCGAGATCGGCAAGCTGGGCCTTCATGATCTTCTGGCTGAGGTCGATGGCGATCTCGTCGTTGAGCGACAGCGGCCCGACCGGCATGCCGATCATTTTTGCGACATTCTCGATCATCGCCGCCGGCACGCCGTCGATCAGCATGTCGTAGCCTTCGTTGATGTAGCGGAAGACGCAGCGGTTGACATAGAAGCCGCGCGTGTCGTTGACGACGATCGGCGTCTTCCGGATCGCGGCGACGAAATCGAGCGCGGCGGCCAGCGCCTTATCGCCGGTTTCCTCGCCGAGGATGACCTCGGTCAGCATCATCTTGTCGACGGGCGAGAAGAAATGCACGCCGATGAACTGTTTCGGGCGCTTGGCATAGGTGGCGAGGCCGCTGATCGGCAGGGTGGAGGTGTTGGAGGCGAGGATGGCATCCGGCGGCAGCACGGCTTCCACCGCCTCGATCACCGCCTTCTTCACCGCGCGGTCCTCGAACACCGCCTCGATGACGAGGCCGACATCGCGCAGGCCCTCGTAATCGGCGGCAGGCGTAATGCGCGCCAGCAGCTTGTCGCCGTCGTCCTTGGTCATCCGGCCCTTACCGATGGCATCCGCCACCAGCTTTTCCGAAACGCCCTTGCCCTTGTTGGCCGCTTCGATATCGCGGTCGATCAGCACCACCTCGATGCCGGCGGCGGCGGAGACATAGCCGATGGAGGCGCCCATGAAGCCGGCGCCGACGATGCCGACCTTCTTCAGCACCGTCTTTTCGATGCCGGCCGGGCGGCGGGCGCCCTTGCCCAGCTCCTGCATGGAGATGAACAGCGAGCGGATCATCGAGAAGGCTTCGGTGGTCTGCAGGATTTCGGTGAAATATCGCTGCTCGACCCGCAGGCCGGCGTCGAAGGGCAATTGCAGCCCTTCATAGACGCATTTCAGGATGGCGAGCGCGGCCGGATAATTGCCATGGGTCTCGCGGCGCAGGATGCCGGCGGCGGCCGGCCAGAGCTGGGCCGATTGCGGCGTCCAGATGCCGCCACCCGGCAGCTTGAAGCCCTTCTCGTCCCAGGGGGCGACGGGCTTCAGCCCGTCCCTGATCATCTGTTTCGCCGCCGGAACCAGCTCGGCCGGCTCGACCACCTGATGCACGAGGCCCATGGCCTTGGCGCGCGCCGGCGTCAGCGTCTGGCCGGTGGTCATCATCTGCAGGGCGTCCTGCGCATTGGTCAGGCGCGGCACGCGCTGGGTGCCACCGGCACCCGGGAAGACGCCGACCTTGACCTCGGGCAAAGCGAGCTTGACCGATTTCGCATTCGAGACGACGCGGGCATGGCAGGCGAGCGACAGTTCGAACGCGCCGCCCATGCAGGTGCCGTTGATCGCCGAAACCCAGGGCTTGCCGCAGGTTTCCAGCTTGCGCCACAGCCAGGTCATGCGCCCGGCGACGTCGAAGATGCGCTGCATGGCGTTTTCGGGATCGCGGGCCTTTTCCTCCTCGGCGAGCGTGAAGATGCTCTTGATCATCGACAGGTCGGCGCCGCCGGAGAAGGAGTTCTTGCCCGAGGTGATGACCGCGCCCTTGATCGCGCTATCTCCGACCACCTGGTCGACAATGGCGTCGATCTCGTCCATCACCTCCTCGGTGACGACGTTCATCGATTTGCCGGGCATGTCCCAGGTGACGAGGGCGATGCCGTCGGCATCGGTTTCGATCGTGAAATTCTTGTAGGTCATGATCGTCCCTCCCCTCAGACGCGTTCGATGATCGTGGCGGTGCCCATGCCGGCGCCGATGCACAGCGACACCAGCGCGGTCTTGAGATCGCGCCGCTCCAACTCGTCCAGCACCGTGCCGAGGATCATCGCGCCGGTGGCGCCGAGCGGATGGCCCATAGCAATGGCGCCGCCATTGACGTTGATCCTGTCGGCGGCGATGTCGAAGGCCTGCATATAGCGCAGCACGACGGCGGCGAAGGCCTCGTTGAGTTCGAAGAGATCGATATCCGAAAGCTTGAAGCCGGAGCGCTTCAAGAGCTTTTCGGTGACGTCGACCGGGCCGGTCAGCATCAGCGCCGGATCGGAGCCGATATTGGCAAACGCCCGGATTTTTGCACGCGGTTTCATGCCCAAAATGTCGCCGCCGGCCTTGGAGCCGATGAGAACGGCGCCGGAACCATCGACGATGCCGGAGGAATTGCCGGCATGGTGGACGTAGTTGAGCCGCTCGATATCGGGATGAGCGTCGATGGCAACGGCCTCGAAGCCGCCCATCTCGCCCGGCACCTGGAAGGAAGGATTGAGGGCGGCGAGCGCCTGCATGTCGGTTTCAGGGCGCATATGCTCGTCGCGCGCCAGCAGCACCAGGCCGTTCTGATCCTTCACCGGAATGACCGAACGGTCGAAATAGCCGTTGTCCCAGGCATGCGCCGCGCGCTTCTGGCTTTCCACCGCATAGGCGTCGACATCCTCGCGGGAGAAGCCGTATTTGGTGGCGATCAGGTCGGCGGAGACGCCCTGCGGCATGAAATAGGACGGGAAGCTGACCGAGGGATCCATGAACCAGGCGCCGCCGGCCGCCCCCAGCCCGATGCGCGACATGGATTCGACGCCGCCGGCGATGATCAGGTCGTCGGCCCCTTGCGCGATCTTGGCCGCGCCGATGTTCACGGCATCGAGGCCGGAAGCGCAGAAACGCGAGATCTGCATGCCGGGCGCGCGGAATGAATAGCCGGCCTCGAAGGCGGCCGCGCGCGGAATGACCGCGCCCGCTTCATAGACCGGATCGACGCAGCCGAAGATGATGTCGTCGAGGCGCGCCGTGTCGAGGCCATTGCGGTCGCGCAGGGCTTCCAGCGCCCGGGCGGCAAGGCGCGGCGTGGGCACTTCGTGCAGCGCGCCGTCCTTCTTGCCGCGACCGCGCGGGGTTCGCACGTGATCGTAGATGAAAACGTCGGTCATGGTCTGTCGTCTCCTCGGGCGCATTTAAAGCTAAAAGCAGTACTCAATTTTTTAAAGTCCACTTACCACGGCGATCATCACCGGCGGCAACCAAGCGTCCACTTTTTCTAAGTTCAGTCGCTGCCCAACGCATGTCATATTGCCATGAATAAAAAATATCACTGTCTTCCAATTCCTTCTGGTGATGCTCCCATATGTGCTGAGCGACATATAGGATCGAAGCAGTGCCCTTGTTCGCCTTGAGAGCTTCCACCACCCAATCTGCTAGATCTTTTTGAAATCATTCTTTCCTCCTAAAATATATATAGAAGGGATAGCCCTTAAAAAGCTCCCGCGTCCAGCGCCATCATGGTTTCCGCGCCGGTTTCGATGCGCGCCTTGCGTAGCGCCGTTTCCGGCAGGATGCGCTCCATGAAGAACCGGGCGGTGACGAGCTTGTTGCGGTAGAAATCCTGGTCGCCGCCGCCCTTGGCGAGCCCGTCGAACGCGGCCTTCGCCATCTGCCCCCACATATAGCCAAGCGCGACGAGGCCGAGCAGGTGCATGTAATCGGTGGAGCCTGCGCCGGCATTGTCGGGCTTGGCGATGGCATGCTGCATGAACCACATGGTCGCGGCCTGCGCGTCGTTCAGGCCCTTCTTGAGGCTCTTGGTGTAGAAGCTCATCGCCTCGTCGGCGCGGTGCGCCTCGCAGAAATCGCCGATCTCCCTGAACAGCGCCATGATCGCCCGGCCGCCGTTCTGGCCCAGCTTGCGGCCGACGAGATCGAGCGCCTGGATGCCGTTGGCGCCCTCGTAGATCATGGCGATGCGGGCATCGCGCACGAACTGGCTCATGCCGTTTTCCTCGATATAGCCATGGCCGCCGAAGATCTGCTGCGCCATCACGGCGTGGTCGAAACCCTTGTCGGTCATCACACCCTTGAGGATCGGGGTGACGAGGCCCAAAACGTCATCCGCCGCCTGCCGCTCGGCGGCATCCGGCGAGCGATGGGCGATGTCGGATTTCAGCGCGGTCCACAGCAGGAAGGCACGGCCGGCCTCGGTGAAGGCGCGGATGGTCATCAGCGTGCGGCGCACGTCGGGATGGACGATGATCGGATCGGCCGGCTTGTCGGCCGCCTTGACGCCGGTGAGCGAACGGCCCTGCAGGCGCTCGCGGGCATAGTGGGCGGCATTCTGATAGGCGATGTCGGCAATCGCCACGCCCTGCAAACCGACCGACAGGCGCGCCTCGTTCATCATCACGAACATGGCGTTGAGGCCGCGATTGGCTTCGCCCACCAGATAGCCGGTGGCGCCGTCATGGTTGATGACGCAGGTCGCGTTGCCGTGGATGCCCATCTTGTGCTCGATGGCGCCGCAGGAAACGGCATTGCGTGCGCCCGGCGTGCCGTCCGCGTTCAGCAGGAATTTCGGCACGAGGAACAGCGACAGGCCCTTGGTTCCCTCGGGCGCGCCCTCGATGCGGGCGAGCACCAGATGCACGATATTTTCCGTCAGGTCGTGCTCGCCAGCGGAGATGAAGATCTTCTGGCCGGTGATTTTATAGCTGCCATCACCTTGCGGCACGGCCTTGGTGCGCAACAGGCCGAGATCGGTGCCGCAATGGGGTTCGGTCAGGTTCATGGTGCCGGACCAAAGGCCGGAGACCATGTTGGGCAGCCATGTCGCCTTCTGCTCCTCGCTGCCATGAACGACGAGCGCGGCGATCGCCCCTTGCGTCAGGCCGGGATACATCATCAGCGCCATGTTGGCGGCGGAGGTGAAGGCGCCGACGGCGCAATGCAGCGTATAGGGCAGGCCCTGCCCGCCGAATTCCTCGGGAATGGCGAGCCCAATCCAGCCGCCGTCGCGATAGGCGGCATAGGCCTGCCGAAAACCGTTCGGCGTCGTCACCGAGCCGTCCTCATGACGGATGCAGCCTTCGGCATCGCCTGTCGCATTGGCCGGCAGCAGCACCTCCTCGGAAACCCGGCCGGCCTCGGTGAGGATCGCCTCGACCATGTCGGGCGTCGCCTCGGAAAAACCGGGCAGGTTGTTGTAGCGGGCAAGCTGCAGAACCTCGTCGAGCACGAAAAGCGTGTCTTCCACCGGGGCCTTGTAGATCGGCATCGTCTTTCCTCCCTTGAGCAACGCGCGCGACGCAAGCTTCGAAGCAGGCTGACCGCTTAAGAGTTGGTCTGTTCGGCGGGCTTGCAATCCGTCGTCCAGCATACAAGCCCAGTATATTGGCAGAGAGTTAATCGGTTGCTCCATTTCCGGCCACGGTACCGCCCGCGAGGTCGCATACGGCGCCCGGCGGCGGAAATGATTAAGATTTTGGAGCGACGTTAACCGACTGTTTACCATATTTCGCCGATTGTGCGGACCAGGGTGTGGTGGCTCCGCAATCTTCTTCCGTGATGCGTTTCGTGGACTGCCGGCATTCTTTGCATGAAGGCGCGCCGCAATCGTTCCTTCGTCCCGCATGACCCCAGACGACCCAAGGCCCCAGGCACCAACGCTGAAACGAGCAAGAGCATGAACGGATCGCGCCAAACACCATTCCGCCCCGGTGACAGATCATCGCTCGACGCGCTGAGCCGCACCATCGAGGGCCTGGAGGCACGCATCGAGGGGCTGATGGGATCGACGGCGCGCGGCGATTATCGCACACGCCCACAACCCGAACCCACTGAGCGCCCAGCCCGGCGCGACAGCTTTCGTGAACGCGAGCCCCAGGGCGAGCGCTTCGATCCGCTGGCCGAAATCCGCCAGCGCCAGCGCATGCTCGATGCCAGCCGCGAGCGCCAGCCCGCCCCCGCCCCGCAGCGTCCCCAGCCGCCGCGTCATGCCCTGCGTGAAGAGCCCCGCCCGGCGCCGCGCGCGCCGCAGGCCCAGCCGCATGCCGCCATGCGCGCGCCCGTAGCAGCGCCGGCCATGCCCGATCCGGGGATGAACGACATCGCGCAGGCGCTGGTGAACCTGCGCCACGAATTGAAGCAGGACATTTCGCAAGGCCTCGCCCGCGAGGCGGCCATGCTGCGCGAGGAAATGCGCTCGATCCGCACGTCTGCCGAAAACCATCCGGTCGCGCTCGACATGCGTGACGACCTCGCAAGGCTTGCCGCCGGCATTGACCAGCTCGGCCACCAGTCCTCCGCCCAGCGCGAGGCTGACAGCCTGCGCGCCGAATTCGAGGAATTGCGGGCGATGATGGACGGGCTTGCCCGCGAGGATTCCATCCGCCACATGCACATGCGCTGGAATGGCGTCGAGGACAAGCTGCACGCGCTGGAAACCGGACCGCTGCAGGAAGAGCTGGTGTCGCTGGCCTATCGGCTTGACGACATCAAGATGCAGCTCGGCTCGATGCGCGATAGCCCGGCAATCCATGCGCTGGAAGACAAGCTGATGCGCGTCGCCCATGCCGTCGAGACGCTTGGCGAGCGTATGCCCGCCAACGATCACGGGATCAGCGAGCAGTTCGCCGGCCTCGACCTGCGTCTTGACGAGATCAGCCGCGCCATCGCCGCCACCAGTCGGGCCGCGGCCCCGGCCGACAATAACGCCATGCAGCGGCTGGAAAACCGCCTGTCGGCGCTGGCCGAACAGATCGATACCATCGGCCGCGAGACCATGAACCGGCCCGACCCGGCCGCCCAGCTTGGCGCCCGCATCGAGGCGCTGACCGCCCGCGTCGAGGACATGGCGCATCAGGAAGCCGCCATGCGGCTCGACGAACGGCTGGAGCAGCTTTCGCTGCTGATGGAACGCTCGCAAAAAGCCCCGGCCGCGCCGGAACTGACCGATTACCTCGCCGATATCTCCCGCAAGATCGACGCGCTCGAACAGGGCTCGGTCAACGACGTGCTGGCCGAACGGCTGGATTACCTCGCCCGCCGCATCGAGGAATTCGAATTCCAGCCGCAGCATGCCGTCGCTAGCCCGCATGACGACGCGGCCATGCGCCGCATCGAAGGCCAGCTCAACGACATCGCCGCCCGGCTGGACGAGACGACCGCAGCACCCGCCGGCGACCACTCGGCGCTGCGGGCGCTGGAAGACCAGATCGCCCATCTGTCGCAGCTGATCAGCGAGCCGCGCGCCGAGCATGCCGTCGAGCTGCCCGCCGTCTTCGAAAGCCGTCTCTCGGCCATCGAAGACTATATGGCGACCAATGACGAATACATCATCGAGGCGGCCCGCCATGCGGCCGAAGCGGTGGTCGAGGCCTATTCGCGCGGCGGAATCAGCGCCTCCGCCGGTGCGCCGGTCGCCGATGTCTCGGCGCTCGCGGCGCTTGCCGACGACCTGCGCCATCTGGAAGACCTGAGCCGTGGCTCGGAGGAACGCACCCAGCAGACTTTTGAGGCCCTGCACGACACGCTCGTGCAGATCGCCGGCCGGCTGGAGGACATGGATGGCCGATTTCGCCACTTCGAGGAAGACCGTTACGAGCGCCGGCCGCAGCCGGTAATGCCGAAGGCAACCCAGCCGGTCTTCGCCGAAGAGGCCTTCGAGGCCGAGGCCTACGCCTATGCCGAGACGGCCGACGCGCGCGAACCGGCCCGCGACGCCGCCCGCTTCAATGCGCCGCCGCTGGCGCCGATGCTCGACGCGCCCACCCTCGACGCGGTGGAAGGCGAAGCAGATACCGCCCGCCTGCCGGTCGAGACGCCGGTGACGGAAGAGGCCCGGCCCGGCCTGTTCGCCAATCTCGGCCGCAAGTTTCGCTCCGGCCGCAAGGCCGAGCAGCCGGCCGGCCAGCGCGCCACCATCGAGCCGACGCCGCCGCTGGCGCCGGAAGAAATGGTCGCCTCCCCCGAGGCCAACGAGCTGCTGGAGCCCGGCTCCGGCGCGCCTGACATCAAGCGCATTCTCGAACGTGTCCGCGCCATGCAGAACGCCCAGGCCGCCGGCGGGGCAGGCAGCAGCGATGGCGACCGCGCCGACTATATCGCCGCCGCCCGCCGCGCCGCCCAGGCCGCCGCGCAGGAAATCGACCAGGCCCAGAAATCCGCGCCCGCCAAGGGCGGCTCGGCGCTGGGCTCGACGATCAAGCGCCATCGCCGGCCGATCCTGATGGCAGTCGGCGCCATCCTGCTCGCGGTCATGGCGCTGCCGCTCGCCAAGAATTTCATCGCGCCGAAGAAGGCGCCTGCCGCCGTCGAAGCCAGTATCGCGCCCGCCGCCAAGGAGCCGGCCGCCAGCGAACCGGCAGCCGCCGACACAAGCGAGCCGAAGCAGGCCGCAGCCCTGGCCGCACCGACGCAGGCCACGCCGCCGGCCGAGCCCGCCACCGATGGCGCAATCGACGCGGATGGCGCCGCCGCACCCGCAGCCGAGACACCGGCCGTTCCGGCCGAAACGACCACCCCCATGCTAGCCGAGGCCAAGCTGGCGCCGGCCGAGACTGCACCGGCCGCCCTCGAAGTGCCGGACACGATCACGCCCAAGGCGCTGGCCGATGCCGCCCGCAATGGCGACGCGCTGGCGCTGTTCGAGATCGGCGCGCGCTACACCGAGGGACGCGGCGTCAAGTCCGACCTTGCCGCTGCCGCCAAGTGGTACACCCAGGCCGCCGACAAGGGGTTTGCCCCGGCGCAATATCGCATCGCCAACCTGTTCGAGAAGGGCACCGGCGTCGAGCGCGATCTCGCCAAGGCGCGGCACTACTACGAAGCCGCAGCCGCGCAGGGCAATGCCAGCGCCATGCACAATCTCGCCGTGCTGCTCGCCACCGGCGCCGAAGGCAAGCCGGATTTCGACACCGCCGTCGGCTGGTTCACCAAGGCCGCCGATCTCGGCGTCGCCGACAGCCAGTTCAACCTCGCCATCCTCTATGCGCGCGGCAACGGCGTGAAGCAGGATCTGGAAGAATCCTACAAGTGGTTCGCCATCGCCGCCAAGGACGGCGACAAGGACGCCGCCCAGAAGCGCGACGAGGTGGCCAACGCCATGCGCCCCGAGCAGCTGGAAAGCGCCCGCGCCAAGGTGGATCTGTGGAAGCCGCAGCCGCTCGACCAGAACGCCAATTCGGTCGACCTGCCGGACGCCTGGGTCGGCAAGGCCCATACGACCGCCTCCGTCGACATGAAGAAGGCCGTGCGCAACATCCAGGCCATCCTCAACAACAACGGTTTCGACGCCGGCCCGCCGGACGGCGACATGGGCAAGAAGACGGTCAACGCCATCAAGGCCTTCCAGAAGTCGGTCGGCATGGAAGCGGACGGCAAGGTCTCCGACCGGCTGGTCAAGGAACTGCTCGCCCGCAACAAGTGAACCGCTCACGGGCAAAAACAGCCCCCGGAACGCCTCCGGGGACTTTTTGCATCTTTCGAGGCCGCGAATTCCCAAAAACGGACTCGATTTCAGGAATTATGAAGGTTCGCCGTGCTAGGGTTCTGCAAGGCCGTTCTTTCATCCTCGCGCCTCGCGCCGACACCGCGGGGCCGCTTTCCTATTGTTGAGGTCATGCCGTGACGATCTACCTGCCGATCGCGGAACTGTCGGTGAACATCTTCGTCATCCTCGGCATGGGCGCGGCCGTCGGCTTCCTGTCCGGCATGTTCGGCGTCGGTGGCGGTTTCCTCATCACGCCGCTGCTGATCTTCTACAATATCCCTCCCGTCGTCGCCGTCGCCACCGGCGCCAACCAGGTCGTCGCCTCCTCGGTCTCCGGCGCCATCACCCATTTCCGGCGCGGCACGCTCGATCTCAAGCTCGGCACCATCCTGCTGATCGGGGGCCTGGCGGGGGCCACGGTCGGCATCTGGATCTTCTCGCTGCTGCGCCGCCTCGGCCAGCTCGACCTGATCATCTCCTTGATGTATGTCGTCTTTCTCGGCACGGTCGGCGGGTTGATGCTGATGGAAAGCGTCAACGCCATGCGTCGCGCCCGGCGCAACGAGCCGGTGACGCTGAGAAAACCCGGCCAGCATAGCTGGGTGCATCGCCTGCCACTCAAGATGCGGTTCAAGAAATCGACGATCTATATCAGCGTCATCCCGGTCGTCGCGCTTGGCTTCGGCATCGGCATCCTCACCTCGATCATGGGCGTCGGCGGCGGCTTCATCATGGTCCCGGCGATGATCTACCTGCTGCGCGTGCCGACCAATGTCGTCGTCGGCACCTCGCTGTTCCAGATCATCTTCGTGACCGCCTATACGACCGTCGTGCAGGCGACCACCAACTATTCCGTCGATATCGTGCTGGCCTTCATCCTGATGGTCGCCGGTGTGATCGGCGCGCAATACGGGGTGCGTGTCGGCCAGAAGCTGCGCGGCGAGCAGCTGCGTGCCCTTCTCGGCCTGCTGGTGCTGGCGGTCGGCCTGCGCCTTGCGATCGCGCTGGTGGTGACGCCGGCCGATGTCTATTCGGTCGTTGTCGGGGGCATGAATTGATGCGCCGCCTGCTGCCCGCCCTCTTCGCCCTGCTGTTCGCCGCCCTGCCGGCGGCGGCGCAGATGCCGATGCTCGGCGATTCCATCGAACAGCGCGAACGGCTGCAGATCGGGGTCTCGACCACCGAGATCGCCATCACCTCCGATTTCGCCGGCGCCGATCTCACCGTCTTCGGCTCGGTCGATTATGCCGACGAGTTGTTGATGGCCATCGGCCAGTACGACGTCATCGTCGCGCTGGAGGGGCCGAAGGATATCGCGACGGTGCGCAAGAAGGAGCGGCTGTTCGGCATCTGGGTCAACCGCCGCTCGATGACCTTCGAGCATGTGCCGGAATCCTATGCGATATCCAGCACCCGCGCGGTCGATTCGATCGCCGTCGATACGGCGCTGAACGATCGTGGCGTCGGCATTGCGCATCTGCCGCTGATCCCCATCGGCTTCGTCGGCAATGCCGCCAATCTCGGCGAATTCCGCGACGCCTATCGCCGGCTGAAGACGGGAAGCGGGCTTTATGCGCGCGATACCGCCGGCGTACGCTTCGTCAGCCCGTCGCTGTTTCGCGCCTCGCTGCGCCTGCCGGCCAATATTCCAAACGGCGTGCATACCGTGCATGCCTATCTGTTCAAGAGCGGCGTCTTCGTGGCGGACAAGCAATTGCTGCTGCGCGTCGTCAAGACCGGCCTCGAACAGGCGATCACCGACGCCGCGCATGAGCGCCCCTTCCTCTACGGCGTCTTCGCCGTCTTCCTGGCGCTGGTCACCGGCTGGGGCGCGAGCGTGATCTTCAAGAAGAACTGAAAACCCGGGCGGCATTCCCGCCCGGATCTTAAAGGTTACATCAGGCCGCCAGCGGCGGGCCGATGATGTTGATGCCGTTGGCGAAGCAGGCGGCGGCGAGCACCGATTGTTCGCCGGGGCCGGGTGTGAAGGGCGCCGGGCGGCCGGGGCCTTGCGGTGTCTTGCCGATATCGCGCACCAGCCCCTCGAAGCCGCCGCGCGTCACCGTCAGGAAGCGTGCGCCCTCTCTCGACACCACGCGGAACCGGTGCGGCACGCCGCGCGGGGCGCACAGCGTCTCGCCGGCGCGGGCAAGCCGGATCACGCCATCCAGCTCGAATTCCAGCTCTCCGTCGAGGACATGGAAAATCTCGTCCTCGCCGTAATGGATATGCAAGGGCGGGGCCTCGCCGAAGGCGGCGTCATGCACCAGAACCGAGATGCGGTCGGTGTTGCTGTCCTGCGCCACGGCGACCCTGATGCGCGAGGCGAGAAACCAGAATTCGTCAGCCATTTGTGTCATGGTCCTGTCCCAGGTGAATTTTTCGCGGAAGGTTTTTCCGCGCCCCGGCGCTGGAGGTGCGCCGGTGAGACAAGATTTGCCCGAAAAACCGGGCGGGTTCTGTTCCCATGGAAACAGGCGGGATCAGCCCGTGAGATTGCCGAAACGGACGGAATAAATGCGGTCCTTGCCCATGAGATGGGCGATCAGCGCCGCCCGGTCGAACAGGCCGTGCATCGCCTTGTGACGCAGGTCGAGCCCGCCGCTCATCAGGCCGAAGGCCGGCATCAGCAGGCGGGCGCCATCGGTCGCGAAACAGGGCCGGCGCACCGCCTTGTCGCGGCGGCGCACGGTGGCGGCCGGATGCAGATGGCCGGCGACCTCGCCGCGCTGCGGGCCCGGCTGCGGCTCATGCCGGAAGACGAGGCCGCCATAATGCATCTCGTCGGCCGACGTGCCGGGCAGGTCGAAGATGCCGTCCGGGTCATGATTGCCGTTGATCCAGACCCATTCGCGCCCGCGCGCCATGTTGGCAAGCAGCGTGCGGAATTCCTCCGGCATCTCGCGCGAACCGATGCGGTCATGGAAATTGTCGCCGAGCGAAACGACGATTTTGGGCGCGTAGCGGGTAATGACGGCGGAAAGCACGGTCAGCGTCGCCAGCGTATCGTAGGGCGGCAGCATCATGCCGCGCCGCGCGAAGGCCGCGCCCTTTTCAAGATGCAGGTCGGACACGACCAGCATTCCGCTCTCCGGCAGATAGAGGCCACCCAGGGGATCGCAGACGGCGGCGACGCCGTTGACGGTTGTTTCGGCCGAGACCGGTACGGATGTCATTGCTGCGGCGCGCGCCAGCGCCAGTCGGCTCATCACGATTGCATTCGTCCTTCGAATTTCAGCCCATCGCCTCGGCGATCAGATCGTCCGCGGCCTCGGCCAGCACGGCATCATGGGCTTCGCCCGGCACGGACTCCCTGCCGATCTCCAGCATGACAGGCACGGCGAGCGGCGAGATATGGTCGAGCGCGCGATGGGTGATGTGGCCCTTGATTCGCCTCAGCATATCGCCAAGCCGCGAAATATCCAAAAGCCCGGTCGCGGCATCCTGTCGCGTCGCCTGAAGCAGGATGTGATCCGGCTCGTGGCTGCGCAATACGTCGTAAATCAGGTCGGCGGAAACCGTCACCTGCCGTCCGGTCTTTTCCTTGCCCGGATGGCGGCGCTCGATCAGGCCGGCGATGACGGCGCAATTGCGGAAGGTGCGCTTGAGCAGGAAGGATTCCGCCAGCCAGGCTTCGAGATCGTCGCCGAGCATGTCCTCGTCGAACAGTTCGGCAAGGCTCAGACGGCCATTTGATATCATCAGCCCCAGATCCTCCAGCCCCCAGATGCCGAGCGAATAATCTGTCGCGACGAAGCCGAGGGGTTTTGCCCCGAAGCGTTCCAGCCGGCGGGTCAGGAGCATGCCGAGCGTCTGGTGCGCCAGCCGCCCCTCGAAGGGATAAGCGACCAGATAGGCCCGGTTTCCGCGCGGAAAGGTTTCGATCAGGAGTTCGTCGCGCTTGGGCAGCATCGACTTGTCCTTCTGAAGCGCCAGCCAGTCGCGCACCTGATCCGGCAGGCGATGCCAGCGCTCGGGATCGGCGAGCATCGAACGCACCTGGTCGGCGAGATAGGTCGAAAGCGGAAACTTGCCGCCGGCATAGGCCGGGATTTTCGGATCGAGCGAAAAGCCCTGGCTGACGAGCGCCTCGTTCTCGCTGATACCTTCGAAGCGCAGCACCTTGCCGGCGAAGGCAAAGGTATCGCCAGGCGAAAGCTGTTCGAGAAAATATTCCTCGACCTTGCCGAGCGTCGCGCCGCCACGGCCGACGCGCCCTTTCTCGCCGCGCTTGACCATGCGCAGGTTCAGCATCGGGCTTTCGACGATGGTGCCAAGGTTCAGGCGATATTGCTGCGCCACCTGCGGATTGGAGACGCGCCAGCGCCCTTCCTTGGTCTTGCGGATGCGGGCGTAGCGCTCATAGGCGCGCAGGGCATAGCCGCCGGTGGCGACGAAATCGACGATGCGCTCAAACGTTTCCCAACTCAAATCCGCGTAGGGCGAGGCGCTGACTACCTCGTCATAAAGCTCCAGCATGTCGAAGGGTTCGGCGCAAGCCATGCCGAGCACATGCTGGGCGAGCACATCGAGCGCCCCTGCCCCCACCGGCGGCGTGTCCTGCGCGCCGATATAATTGGCGTCGAGTGCGGCCTGGCATTCCATCACCTCGAACCGGTTGGCCGGCACCAGCACGGCCTTGGACGGCTCGTCCATGCGGTGATTGGCGCGGCCGATGCGCTGGGCCAGCCGGCTGGCCCCCTTGGGCGCGCCGACATGGACGACGAGATCGACATCGCCCCAGTCGATGCCGAGATCGAGGGTGGAGGTGGCGACCACGGCCCGCAGCCGGTTTTCCGCCATCGCCGCCTCGACCTTGCGGCGCTGGGAAACGTCGAGCGAGCCGTGATGCAGGGCAATCGGCAGGTTGTCATCGTTGATGGTCCACAATTCCTGGAACAGCATCTCCGCCTGGCTGCGGGTGTTGACGAAGAGCAGCGTCGTCCGGTGGTCTTTCAGGAGGTCGTAGACGTCAGGGATGGCGTATTTGGCCGAATGGCCGGCCCAGGGAATGCGCTCCTCAGTTTTCAGGATCGAGATATCGGGCTTTGCCCCGCCCTCGACCGTCACCAGCCCGGAATGACGCGTCTCGCCCTCTTTCTGCTCCACCAGCCATTTCTGCAGGTCCATCGGCTCGGCGACGGTGGCGGAGAGGCCGATGGTCTGCAGCTTCGGCGCCAGCCGGCGCAGCCGCGCCAGCCCGAGCGACAGCATATGGCCGCGCTTGGAGGTGACGAGCGAATGCAACTCGTCGAGGACGATGTAGCGCAGATCCTTGAAAAAGCGCTCGGACTCCTTGTTGGCCAGCAGCAGCGCCACCTGTTCGGGCGTGGTCAGCAGGATATCCGGCGGATTGAGCTTTTGCCGTTGGCGCTTGGAGGCGGGCGTGTCGCCGGTGCGGTTTTCGATGGTCAGCGGCAGGCCCATCTCGGCCACCGGCTTCATCAGGTTGCGCTCGATATCGACGGCCAGCGCCTTGAGCGGGGAGACGTAGAGCGTATGCACGCCACGAAACCCGGTTCCGGGTTTGGGCTTGCCGCGCCGGGTCAGATCCGTGAGCGCCGGTAAGAAACCAGCCAGCGTCTTGCCCGCACCGGTCGGGGCGATCAGCAGCGTGCTCTCCCCCGCCTCAGCCCGCCGCAACAGTTCCATCTGATGCGCACGCGGCCGCCATCCCTTCTCGGCGAACCAGCGCTGAAAGGGGGCAGGCAGGTTCGCAAGACTATCGGCGCCGTTCTGATCCACGGCTGCGAATGTAGTTCGATTCGAGGGGAATTGAAGGCCCCCGACTCACATCGCGATATAGCGATCCGCCCGATGGTTGACAGTGACAAAGAGGTTGAGGGCGACGGCGCCGAGGACGGAGTAGAAGACGACGGAGGGCGCGGTGACGAAGAAGGCGGCGGCGAGGACGCCGAGATCGATCACCAGCTGGACGAGACCGGCACGGATGCCGAAGCGTTCCTGCATGTAGATGCCGAGAATGCCGACGCCGCCGAGGCTGGCGCGGTGGCGATAGAGCGCCAGCAGGCCGAAGCCGAGCAATAAGCCGCCGATCAGCGCCGCCCAGGCGGGATGGATGCTGTCGATATGGATGAAGCGCGACTGCATGTCGGTGAGAACGGAGGTCAGGCCGATGGCGGCAAAGGTTTTGAGCGTGAAGCCGATGCCGAGCCGCTTCCACGAGAGATAGAAGAAAGGCAGATTGAGCAGGAAGAAGGCGAGGCCGAAATTCAGGCCGAAGGCATAATGCAGCAGGAAGGCGATGCCGGCGGTGCTGCCGGTCAACAGGCCGGCGCTGGCGAGGCAATAGAGGCCGAGCGCGGCGACGACGCTGCCGCAGGCAATGCCCTGCACATCCTCGAGCGCCGTATGCTTCGTAGCGCTGGTGTTCCACACCCCGAGAGCCGAAATGATCTGCGCCATGAAAGCCGTCTCCAGAAAGCACGCGGCAACGCTTCGCCCCGAAACGGGTGCTTCTTGCCGAAAACCGAAATTGCGATGACAGGATGTCACGACGCATCGGATTTCCTTCGCCCGGCGCCATCGTGAAGTGGCTGAAATCTGGGGTATTTCTCGGCCGCTTGCAAGCGAAATACGTCAGGACTGCTGACCCATTTTCATTTCGCAAGAAAGCTGCGTTCATGTCGTCCGCGCGGCAACGAACAGAATGCCCATGATGGCTTTGCCGCCATCTTTGCGAATGGCGGTTTTTTGCGTTGCGGCAACGGTGAAGCCATGGATGGCGCACAGCGCCGCGACATAAGCCTCGCCATGGGCATACCGCATGGAATCGCGCAGGACGAAGCTATCCGGCTCGCCGCTGTCCTCCACCGAGAAGGCGAGGATGGCATCGGGAGCGGCCAGTGCCGCAATCAGCACGAACGCGTTTTCGAGATCGCCGAGATACATCAACACGTCGGCGGCGGTGATCAGGTCGGCGCGGTGCATGGCGGCACCCTCGAACAGGCCGGACCCCTCCGGGGCCAGAGACAGGTCGGCCTGGGCCAGATGGTCGTAGACCTGCTTTTCCGCCGCCTTGGCGAGCATGTTGCGCGACAGGTCGAAGCCCTCCAGCCGCGTAACGCGATCGCGGATCTCCGGCCCGAGAAGGCCGGTGCCGCAGCCGAGATCGACGCCGAGGCGAAACTGCCGTCCGGTGGCGGCGATCATCGCGGCCAGGGCTTGCGGCACGACATAATCGAGCCGTTCGACCAGCGCCGTTTCAAAACGATCGGCATAATCGTCGAACAGGCGCTCGACATAACGGCTCGACGGCTGGCTCGGAATTTCGGCTTCGCCCAGCAGCGCCAGCTTCAGCCCCGCCCCGAAAATATCCTGCGCATCGCATTCCAGCGCCCGGCGATAGGCATCCGCCGCGCCCGCCAGCCCGGCCTTCTGCCGGTACTCGCCGAGGCGAAACCAGCCGGCGGCCCAGCCGGGAACCAGGTCCAGCGCCTGCTCCATCAGTTCGGCCGCAGCTCCGGGATCGCCGCCCTCGCCCAGCATGCGGGCATAATCGGCGCGGCGGTCGGCGGTCAGGTCGCCGGAGGACAAGGCGTGGGTCGACATCGGGGGCGCTCCGGGGCGCAAGCTGATTTTCGAGGATAAGATGCGCTTGTGACGGTGGACACAAAAAAACTCAAGTCCTATTTCAGAGGCGAAGAGAACGGGCGAGACCGCCGACAGGAGAAGACATGTCCGAACAGATGAACAGGCTTTTGGGAGACTCGCCGGCGCGCACGCTCGTCAAGCTCGTCGTGGTGTCGCTGATCGTCGGCTTCATCATGAACGTCTTCGGCCTGCGCCCGCTCGATCTCGTCGACAGCCTCCGTTATTTCCTGCTCGATCTCTGGCATACCGGCTTTGCCGCGCTCGGCCGCGTCGGGGATTATCTGCTGCTCGGCGCCACCATCGTCATTCCCGCCTTCATCCTCCTGCGCCTCCTGAGCTATCGCCGCTGACCATGCCCCATCCGCCTCTTTCCCGCCGCCTCGCGCTTGGCGCAGGCCTTGGTCTTCTCGCGACGCTTGCCGGCTGCGGCACGCTGAACCGCCCGCCGGCGATCGCCGGCGACGAGACCGCCGCCGCACTTCCGGCCGTCAATGCACTGCGTAAATCCAGGGGCCTGCCGGCGCTCAGCCTCGATCCGGTTGCGGCACGCGCCGCCGCCCACCAGGCGAAACGCATGGCCTCGAACGGAAAGATGTCCCATCTCATCGGCTTCGGCGACGATTTCGGCAAGCGAATGAAGGCGCATGATGTAAAACTGCCGGCGGCCGAAAACATCGCCGCCGGGCAGGCGAATACCGCGGATGCGGTGACGGCCTGGATCAACTCGCCAAAACATCTCGCCAACATTCTTGGGAATTATCGTGGCCTCGGCGTCGCCGTGGCGCACGATCCCTCTTCCGGGAATCGGCCCTATTGGGCCATGGTGCTGTCCAACTGAGGTGATTCCGCCTCCTGACGATATGAGGCGCTTGGCATGGATCAGCAGATACGCTCTAACCGGCTCGCTTTCGACGTCACGCACCGGCTGGTGCTGTCGATCGCCATCCCCATGACCTTCGGTTTCCTGACGACGCCGCTGCTGGGTCTGACCGATACGGCGGTCGTCGGCCAGCTCGGCGTGGCGGAAGCGCTGGCGGGATTGGCCATCGGCGCCATGCTGTTCGACCTGATCTTCGGCAGCTTCAATTTTTTACGCGCCTCGACCACCGGCTTGACGGCACAGGCCTTCGGTCGGCACGACGGCCGCGAGCAGCAGGCGATCTTCTGGCGGGCGCTGCTCTCGGCGCTCTGTTGTGGCTTGCTGGTGCTGGCGCTCTCGCCGCTACTGCTGAAGGCGGGGCTGGCGATCATGGGGCCTGATGCGGCCGTGGCCGAGGCGACCTCGACCTATTTCTCGATCCGTATTCTTTCCGGCCCGGCGGCGCTCGCCAATTACGCCATCCTCGGCTTCGTGCTCGGGCGTGGCCAGGGCGGTGTCGGGCTGCTGCTGCAGACCATCGTCAACGGCATCAATATCGTACTGTCCATCGCGCTCGGCCTCGGCCTGCATTGGGGCGTGGCCGGTGTCGCCTGGGGCACGATGGTCGGCGAAACGGTTGGCGCGCTTGTTGGCCTCGCCATCGTGATGCGGGGATTTTCGCCGGCGGACCGGCCGCCGCGGGCGGAAATCCTGTCGCGGCAGGCGATCGGGGCGCTGTTTGCGCTCAATCGCGATATCCTCATCCGCAGCTTCGTGCTTTTGATTGCCTTTGCGCTGATGACCCGCATCGGCACCGGTTTCGGGGCGGTGACGCTGGCGGCCAATGCGGTGCTGATGAATTTTTTCCTGTTATCGGGCTACTTCCTCGACGGGCTCGCCAATGCCGCCGAGCAACTGACCGGCCGCGCCATCGGTGCGCGCTATCGCCCGGCCTTCCAGCGTGGCGTTAAGCTGACGATCATCTGGTCCTTCGCGCTCGCCGCCCTTGCTAGCGCCTTCTTCCTGATTGCCGGGCCGGCGCTGATCGCGCTTCTGACGACGGCGCCGGAGGTGCGTGCAGCCGCCGAGACCTTCCTGCCCTGGGCGGCGCTGACCAGCCTCACCGGCGCGCTCGCCTTTCTGATGGACGGCGTCTTCATCGGCGCCACCTGGTCGAACGAGATGCGTAACCGCATGCTGCTCTCCTTCGCCTTCTATCTGGCGGCGCTGGCGGTATTCGTGCCGGTCTTCGGCAATCACGGCCTCTGGGCGGCGATGAACGTCTTCCTGCTGCTGCGCGGCGTGTTGCTGGCGCTGCGCCTGCCGGCCAAGGCCGATCAGGCGTTCCGCGCCGCCCAGTAATCCGTGCGGCTGTCGCGCACCTCGCGGATCGAGGCGACGCGCTCGCGATCAAGGAGTTGCGACAGGCCGCGAATGATGCGGCCGGCCAGCCCCGGCCCCTCATAGACCATGCAGGAATAGAGTTGCACCAGATCGGCCCCCGCGCGGATTTTTTCCAGCGCCGTTTCCGCCGAGGAAATGCCGCCGACGCCGATGATCGGCAAGGCAGGCCCGACGCGCTTGCGCATGCCGGCCAGCACCATCGTCGATTTCTCGAACAGCGGCGCACCGGAAAGACCGCCGGCCTCGCCCGCCTGGGCGCGATCCTTCAGCCCCTCGCGCGACAACGTCGTGTTGGAGACGATCAAGCCGTCGAGATCATGGGCCAGCGCTTCCGCCGCGATATCGTCCATGCCTTCGGGCGTCAGGTCCGGGGCGATCTTGAGGAAGACGGGCACGCGCCGGCCGCTCTTTTGCGCCTCGTCCGCCCGCGCCGCCAGCACTGCGGAGAGCAGTTCGGCAAGCGAAGCGCGGGCCTGCAGGTCGCGCAGGCCGGGCGTGTTGGGCGAGGAAATATTGGCGGTGAAATAGCGCGCCACGCCGTAGAACGCGCGTATGCCCTCGACGTAATCGCCGATACGGTCGGCGCTGTCCTTGTTGGCGCCGATATTGACGCCGACGATGCCGCCGGTTTTCAACGCCTTCAGCCGGGCAAGGGCCGCCGCATGGCCCTCATTGTTGAAGCCGAGGCGGTTGATGACCGCCTTGTCGGCCTCCAGCCGGAAGATGCGCGGCTTGGGATTGCCGGCTTGCGGCTTCGGCGTGATCGTACCGACTTCGGTGAAGCCGAAACCGAGTCTCAGCAGCGCTTCGGGCACTTCGGCATTCTTGTCGAAGCCGGCGGCCATGCCGAGCGGATTGGGAAAGCTCAAGCCCGCGACCGTCTGGGCGAGGCGCGGATCGGGCACGAGGCGGCAGGCGGGCAGCAGGCCGGATTTCAGCGCCGCGATAGACAGGCCGTGGGCGGTTTCGGGATCGAACAGGAACAGGCCGCGCTTGCCGATCAGCGAAAAGGCGTCGATCATCCGGCATCCTCCGGGAAGACATGCAGGCCATCGGCCCCGAGCGGCAGCGGCGTTTGCGAGATTACGGCGGAGAGCGGCAGGTTGCCATAGAGATGCGGGAAGAGAGCGCCGCCGCGCGAGGCCTCGAATTTCAGCGCTTCGCCCAGTTTCTCGCCATCGATCGCCACCAGCAGCAGACCGGAGATACCGGCAAAATGCAGCCGCGCGGTGTCGCGCATCTGCGCGGCGGTCGAAAAATGGATGAAACCATCGGCCAGATCCACCGGCGCGCCTTGAAAAACGCCAGTTTTTCGCGCTTCATTCCACAGGTTTTCCGGGACGATCTTGTAGACGATATGGGTCATGAGGCAGGCCCTCCTTGCAAGCTAAAGGCATTTGCCGAAAGCCGACGCGTTTGTCCACGGGTTAAGCCGCAAGTTTTCGTAACCTCACGCATCATGGAGGACAGCATGAAGCAGATTTTATGGAGTCTGGCGCTTGCCGCCCTGCCGTTTGCCGCATCCGCGCAAGATGCGCCCGGCCGCTACCAGATCGCCCCGACACCCAGCGGCATCGTGCGGCTCGACACCCAGACCGGAGCGATGACATTGTGCCGCGACGAGGGCGACCTACTCACCTGCGATGGCGCCGCAGCCATGCGCGGCGTCAAGCCGGAGGAGGTCAAGGCGCTGGAAAACCGCATCGCCGCGCTGGAAAAGGCGTTGAAAGATAGCCAAATCCCGCAAAAGTCGGCCCTGCCGGACCAGGCGGAGATTGACCGCAGCCTCTCGATCATGGAACAAATGATGCGCCGGTTCATGGGTTTGGCGCAGGAGTGGTCGCAAGAACACCCCAAGAACGACGCCTATCCGAACAAGACGTGACCCGCATCAAGCGGTGAAGAACGCACCGGGAAGCTCTTGGGAGGGAGTTTCGACCATGCACAGCCTGACGATCATCATCGCCGACGACCACCCGTTGTTCCGCGGCGCGCTGCGTCAGGCCGTGAACGGGCTGGAGGAGACGCTGGAGATCCTCGAAGCCGGCGATTTCGATGCCGCGCATCGCACGGCGGCGGAAAAAGGAGAAGCAGACCTGATGCTGCTCGACCTCGCCATGCCCGGCGTCAGCGGCTTTTCCGGGCTGATGGCGCTGCGCTCGGAATTCCCGCATCTGCCGATCGTCATCGTTTCGGCCACCGACGACGCCGTCACCGTCCGCCGCGCCCTCGAACTCGGCGCCTCCGGCTTCATCTCCAAATCCGCCGGCATCGACGAGATCCGCCAGGCGATCCGCACCGTACTCTCGGGCGATATCGCCACGCCGCCCAGTTTCAAGGGCGGCTACGAGCCGGACCCGGAGGTTGCCGACGTCATCGCCAGGCTGCGCACCCTGACGCCGCAGCAGAGCCGCGTGCTCGGCATGCTCGCCGAAGGCCTGCTCAACAAGCAGATCGCCTATGAACTCGGCGTCTCCGAGGCGACGATCAAGGCGCATGTCTCGGCCATCCTGCTCAAGCTCAATGTCGACAGCCGCACCCAGGCGGTGATCCAGCTCGGCAAGATCAACGCCGCCACGCCTGCGTGAACGGACAGGATTTTATTCCTTTATCCCTTTACTCAGCCGCCCGGCTTGGTTAATGTAGGGCCGTGATTGCGGACGAAATCGCCTGACGCATGTCCAGGAAAAACGGGCGCCGGTTTTCCGTCCGGAGATGCAAAGCAACGACGCCCTGATCGCCGGGAACCCTGAACCATGCTTTCACACGACACGATATGGGGCGCGATCGACACGCTGGCCGAGCGGCATCAGTTGACGCCGTCGGGGCTGGCGCGCCGGGCGGGGCTCGACCCCACCTCCTTCAACAAGTCCAAGCGCCTCAGCACCGACGGGCGGCTGCGCTGGCCGTCCACCGAATCGATCGCCAAGGTGCTGGAGGCGACGGGCGCGTCGCTCGACCAGTTCATGAGCTACATGCAGCCGGCCATGCCCGAGCGCGGCCTGCCGGACGGGCTTTTTCCACCACAAACCGGCAATATTCCGCTGCTCGGCTTCGCGCAGGCGGGCGCCGGCGGCTTTTTCGACGATGGCGGCTTTCCCGCCGGCCAGGGCTGGGATGTCGTGGAGTTTCCCGCCTCGCCGGATCGCAAGGCCGGTGTCTATGCGCTCGAAGTGCAGGGCGACAGCATGTTGCCGCTTTATCGCGATGGCGATATCCTGATCGTCGAGCCCGGCGCACAGGTTCGCCGCGGCGACCGCGTGGTGGTGCGCACCAACGAAGGAGAGGTCATGGCCAAGGTGCTGATGCGCCAGACGCCGCGCGCCATCGAACTCATGTCGCTCAATCCCGATCATCCCAACCGCAGCTTCGAGATGGCGGATCTGGACTGGATCGCCCGGATCATCTGGGCCAGCCAGTAATATTCACCGCATTTCCCGACCGCAGACAGGGTGGAAATGCCATAGGATTATTTTCAGTGGCTCATCCCATTCTTCCCGCCCTCGCGCTTGCCGGCATCGCCCTGTGGAGCGGACTGCTGATGGCCGGCGGCGCACATGTGCGCGCCCGGGGCGAGCAGGCCGGAACCGCCGTTAGCGGCGACGACCTCGCCGCCATGTCGGCGGAAAGCGCCGAGGCGGAGGCGATCCTGTCGCAGGGCATGGCGGAGGCGGAAAGTGCGCCGCCGCCCGCAGCCCCTGCCGAGACCTCGCCTTTGATGGAGGAAAACAGGCCCGTGCGCCCGGCCGCGGCCGACGGTTTCGACAATCCTCTTGCCGACAACACCCAGCCGCTGGAGCGCATCGCGCCGAAGCAACAGCCCACGCCGCCGCCGGCTCCGCCCAAGCCGGCCCTGCTGCCGCGCCCGGTCACGGTCCAGGCCGGCCTCGTCACCGCCGGCGGGCGCAAGCTTGCCTTTGCGGGCCTCGTCGCCACCGATCCCGCCCGCACCTGCAGGGACACGGACGGCCATGACTGGCCGTGCGGTGCGCTCGCCGCCACCGCCCAGCGCCAGTTCCTGCGCAACCGCACCATCGCCTGCGACCTCAAGGGCAAGGACTGGGCGGACAGCAGCACCGCCACATGCAAGCTCGGAGACATCGATATCGGCGCCTGGCTGGTCGGCAATGGCTGGGCGGAGGCCGCCCCCGGCTCGGGCTACGAAAAGCTGCAGGAGGAGGCGCGCAAGGCCGGCGAGGGCCTGTTCGGCGACGACCCGCGCCGCAGCACCGCCGCCGGGGCGCCATGACGCCTCTCGTCTCGCGGGCCGCGGCATCGCCCTTGCGCCGCCTTCCGCCACTCTCTATCTACGGCGCGATCTGCCAGTAGCATTTCCGGACGGAAAACCGCGATGCACTTTCCTGGAAACGCTCGAACGAACCGGAGACACCCGCATGACCGCGCTGACACCCCATGAAGCCCTGATCTATGCCATGGTGATGGCCTCGGCCGTCGACCGGACGATGAGCGACGGCGAACTGGCGCGCATCGGCGAGATCGTGCAGCATCTGCCGGTGTTCGACGGGTTCGATCCCGAGCGGCTGATCGCCGTGGCGCAGGATTGCACCGCGCTGGTCTCCGGCAATGAGGGTCTCGACATCGCGCTCGAAATCATCCGCGACACGCTGCCGCCGCGCCTGCGCGACACAGCTTATGCGCTGGCCGTCGAGATCGTCGCCGCAGATCGCCGGGTGGTGGCCGAGGAACTGCGCCTCCTGCAATTGCTGCGCGACCGCCTGGCGCTGGACAAGCTGACCGCAGCCGCCATCGAGCGCTCCGCCGAGGCGCGCTACCGGCCGCTTTAGAGTGCCGATCCTCGTTTCGCTCCGGTCGGATTATGCTCTGAAACTCAATACAATCCATTCGGAAAATAACGCAGATAGATTTCCTGCAGCCGTCCATTGCGCGACAGCATCAGCAGCGCATGGTCGATCGCCGCTGTCAGATCCTTGTCCTGCTTGCGCAGCATCACCGATAGCCCCTCGCCGAGATAGGTCTCGGAGAAATACGGACCGTCGAACAGGCTGCAGCATAAGTCGGCGGCGGGGCTGGCCGTCCAGAAGATCAGTTGCACGCCATCCGTGAAGACGGCCTCGACCGATCCCGCCTTCAATGCCTCCAGAAGTGCCGCCCGGGTTTCGAAAGTGACCGGCACGATCCCCGGAAAATAGGCCTTCAGCATTTCCTCATGGGTCGTCGCGGCCAGCACGCCGACCTTGCGGCCGGCGAGCGCCGCCGCCGTTTCGCCCGCCGGCATCGCCTTGCGGTTCACGGCAAAGCGCGCCGGCAGCGCCAGGAATGGCCGCGAAAAACCAAAGCGCGCGCGCAACGCCGCCGTCGCCGCATGGCCGGCGATGGCCGCGTCCACCTGTCCGCTGTCCAACGCCGCCTCGATTTCACCGAACGGCATGGCCTGGATCTGGCACTTGTCGGCAACCTTCAGCTCGGCACAGATCAACCGCGCAAGGTCGACCTGGAAGCCGGCAAGCCTGCCCGTCTGGTCCATGAAATTGAATGGCGGAAAATCGACCGTGGTGACGAAACGCAGGCGGGTGAGCGCCGACAGATCGGCCCCCGGCAGGCGATCGCGCGCGTCGAACAGCAGCGGCACCGTATGCGTCGGCTCGGTCCTCGCCATATTCGGGAGAGACAGAACCAAAAAAAACACGAGAAAAGTGCATTTCCCCCAAAATTTTAGGGGTGCGAGACGCGGCGTCGCCATTATGATCCAACTCCAGATGTCGTTGTCACCACCTCGCACAAGGAGTTGACGACAACACGCGCAACCGTTGACCAAAGCCATCAGCGGATGGCCCGGCAACGGAGTCTCAGTCCGTGACGGGGTGTAGCAGGTTCATGCGCAACGGGAAATATCCAGACATCTGCAAACCGCCGGACACGGGCGGCGCGCCTTTCTCGATGCCAGCCATGACCGATGCCGAAATCGAGAGCGAAGTGCTGCGTCGCCTCGGCATTGGCGAGCCGCTGATCGCCGAAATGGCCGAGCGCGCCACGCAATCCGGCGCAACCCTGGAGCGTGAATTGCTGGCCAGCGGCGCCGTCAGCGAGCCGGCCTATTATGCCGGACTGGCGCACCTCCTGTCGCTTTCCTATCTCGACAAGATTCCCGAAGGGCGGCTGCCGGATACCGCCGCGCTCGACAGCCAGTTGACGCGCCCGATGATGGTCCGGTTGCAGCGCCCGCGCAAAAGCGCGCTGACGGCGCTGGCGCCCGAGGCGCGGCGGCTGCCGCAGACCATGGCGCTGCTCGCGCGCAATCCGGGCCTGCGCGCCGATATGGTCGTCGTCTCCGCCACGACGCTGCGCGCCGCCGTCTGGGAGGCGGGGCGAATGCGCCGCGTGCGCGACACCATCACCGGCCTGTTCGAACGGCAGCCGCATCTTTCGGCGCGGGTGGTGTTCTGGGGGCGGCAGGGGTTTTATGCCGGGCTCGGCGTCTCCACGGTGATTGCCGGCCTCTTGCTGGCGCCGCGCCCATCGATCGACGTGATCCATGTCGTGCTGACGCTGCTCTATTTCCTGACCTTCCTGATCAAATGCTGCGCCATCCGCCATTGCCGCGAGCCGGCGGCGTCGATCCCGCCCCTGCCGCCGCTGCGCGACCTGCCGGTCTACACGGTCATGGTGGCGCTCTATCGCGAGGAACAGGTAGCGGCGCAGCTGGTGACGGCACTGCGGCGGCTGCGCTGGCCGACCTCGCGGCTCGACATCAAGCTGGTCTGCGAGGCGGACGATCACGCCACCATTCTGGCCCTGAAATCCTTCGACCTGCCGCCGCATTTCGAGATCGTCGAGGTTCCGCCGATGGCGCCGCGCACCAAGCCGAAGGCGCTGACCTATGCCTTGACGGCCGCGCGCGGCAACTATCTCGCCGTCTACGACGCCGAGGACCGGCCACATCCCGACCAATTGCGCGAGGCCTATGGCAAGTTCCGGCAGGCACCGGACGATATCGCCTGCCTGCAGGCGCCGCTGATCATCGCCAATGCCCGGCAATCCTGGCTGAGCGCACTGTTTTCGCTGGAATATTCGGCGCTGTTCCGGGCATTGCTGCCGATGCTGGCCCGCAGCCGCATGCCGCTGCCGCTCGGCGGCACCTCCAACCATTTCCGCACCGACGTGCTGCGCGCCGCCGGCGGCTGGGATCCGTTCAACGTGACCGAGGACGCCGATCTGGGCATGCGGCTCTACCGGCTCGGCTATCGCTCCGACGTGTTGCTGCGGCAGACGCTGGAGGATGCGCCGACCACGGCAAGGGTGTGGATGAACCAGCGCACCCGCTGGTTCAAGGGCTGGCTCCAGACCTGGCTGGTGATGATGCGCGCGCCGGCCGAACTGCGGCGCGAGATGGGAACCTCGGCCTTCGCCATGTTCAACCTGTTGATCGGCGGCATGCTGATCTCGTCGCTTGCCCATCCCTTCATCCTGCTGTTCATCTTCGTGACGATCTGGGCGCTGATGCAGGCGCCGGGCGAAGGCCTGTCGATCGCCACGCAGATCCTGTTTGCCATGGATTTCACCAATATCCTCGGCAGCTACGCCGCCGTTCTCGGCGTCGGCAGCGCCGCAATGATCCGCCATGAAAAGAAGCTGATCGGCTGGCGCTGGCTCGCCTTGCCCGCCTATTGGATGATGGTCTCGGCTGCGGCCTGGCGCGCGGTTTTCGAACTGCGCAGCAACCCTTTCCTCTGGCGCAAGACACCGCACGAGCCCGCGCGCTGCGCCAACGCCGCCGATTCACCGGCCAAGGCCGGGCAGGCGGCAACGGCATCGACCGTCATGGCTTCAAAAAAATGAGCGTGAAAACCTGGAGCGGGTGAAGGGAATCGAACCCTCGTATTCAGCTTGGGAAGCTGCTGCTCTACCATTGAGCTACACCCGCGCGGGTTTTCTTCTCCACCAGTTCCCGCGGCCTGTCAAGGGAGCGACAGAATCAGGCGGGGCGGAAATGCTTGGAGAGTTTCAGGCCTTGCGCCTGATAATTCGAGCCGAGACCTTCGCCGTAGAGGCCTTCGGGGCGTTCCAGCATGTGTTCGTAGACCAGGCGGCCGACGATCTGGCCATGTTCGAGGATGAAGGGCACCTCGTGGCTGCGGACTTCGAGGACGGCACGGCTGCCGGAGCCGCCGGCCTCGGCATGGCCGAAGCCGGGATCGAAGAAGCCGGCGTAATGGACGCGGAATTCGCCGACCAGCGTATCATAGGGCGTCATTTCCGCCGCGACCAGCGGCGGCACATGCACGGCCTCGCGCGAGACGAGGATGTAGAATTCGTCGGGATCGAGGATCAGCTCGTCGCGGCCGCGGCTATAGAGCGGCTCCCAGAAATCGAGCACGTCCTGCGCCGCCTTGGCGTCGACATCGATGACGGCCGTATGGTGCTTGCCGCGATAGCCGATGAGGCCGAGCGGGCCGGAGCCCTTGAGGTCGATGGACAGCGCGATGCCGCCGTTGGAGACGTTCGGCGCCTCGCTGGCGACGAGGGTTTCGCGCGTATGCAGGTCCAGAAGTTCGGCGTCGGCGAGCAGCGAATGGCCGATGCGGAAGCGGATCTGCGACAGGCGCGAGCCGCGGCGCACGACGATCGGGAAGGTGCGCGGGGAGATCTCCAGATAGAGCGGACCGTTATAACCGGCGGGGATCTTGTCGAATTCCTGCGCCCGGTCGGTGATGACGCGGGTGAAGATGTCGAGCCGGCCTGTGGAGCTTTTCGGATTGGCGGAGGCCGACATGTCGGCCGGAAGGTCGAGGCTTTCCAGCAGCGGCACGATGTAGACGCAGCCGGTTTCCAGCACCGCGCCCACGCTCAGGTCGACCTCGTGCAGCTTCAGCCGCTCCAGCTTGTCGGCGACGGAATGGTTCGGGCCTGGCATGAAGCTGGCGCGAACCCGATAAGCACGCGCGCCAAGACGCAGGTCGAGGCTTGCCGGCTGGATCTGGTCGGAATCGAGCGCGGACTCGGAGCTCAGCCGCCCGGCGGTAAACAGCGCGCGGATCGCCTTGTCCGCCAGAATGCCTGTGGTTCTGGTCATCATGCCCTTCCTTTTGCGGCAGACAAAACCAAACCTGAGCAATTGACGCAAGCGGCAAGGCGCAGTATTCAGGCCGTTATCCCGTGGTGATTTGGCCGGTCGGCTTGCAGCCACGTTAAACAAGTGGCTAAAAGGACCGGGTTGAAAACCGGTTCGCTTTCGCGACCGGTTTTTTTGTTTTTGAAAGTGGTGATGGCATGTCTCAGAAATGGCGCCCCGCAACAACCCTCGTCCATGGCGGCACGACCCGCTCGCATCACGGCGAAACCTCCGAAGCGATCTTCCTGACGCAAGGCTTCGTCTATGACACGGCGGAAGCGGCCGAAGCCCGCTTCAAGGGCGAGACCGACGGCTTCATCTATGCCCGCTATGCCAGCCCCACCAACGACATGTTCGAAAAGCGCATGTGCGCGCTGGAAGGCGCCGAAGACGCCCGCGCCACCGCTTCCGGCATGGCCGCCGTCGCTTCCGCCATCCTCTGCCAGCTGAAGGCCGGCGATCATATCGTCGCCGCGCGCGCCCTGTTCGGCTCCTGCCGCTGGGTGGTCGAGACGCTGGCGCCGAAATACGGCATCGACTGCACGCTGATCGACGGCCGGGATCTCGCCAACTGGGAACAGGCGATCCGCCCCAATACCAAGGTGTTCTTCCTCGAAAGCCCGACCAATCCGACGCTCGAGATCGTCGATATCGCCGGCGTCGCCAAGCTCGCCAATCAGATCGGCGCCAAGGTCGTGGTCGACAACGTCTTCGCCACGCCGCTCTTCCAGAAGCCGCTGGAACTCGGCGCGCACGTGGTCGTCTATTCCGCCACCAAGCATATCGACGGACAGGGCCGCTGCCTCGGCGGCGTCGTGCTCTCCGACAAGCAGTGGATCGACGAGAACCTGCACGATTATTTCCGCCATACCGGCCCGGCCATGTCGCCCTTCAATGCCTGGACGCTGCTGAAGGGGCTTGAAACCCTGCCGTTGCGCGTCAAGCAGCAGACCGAGAATGCGGCCCGCATCGCCGACTTCCTCGCCGACAGCAAGCAGATCGCCAGGGTGATCTATCCCGGCCGCGCCGACCATCCGCAGGCGGATCTCATCGCCCGGCAGATGAGCGGCGGCTCGACGCTGGTCGCTTTCGAGATGAAGGGCGGCAAGGCGGCAGCCTTCGCGCTGCAGAACGCTTTGGAAATCGTCAAGATTTCCAACAATCTCGGCGACGCCAAGAGCCTGATCACCCATCCGGCGACGACGACGCACAAGAACCTGACCGACGAAGCGCGCGCCGAACTGGGCATTTCCGCCGGCACCGTACGCCTCTCGGCCGGCATCGAGGATGCCGACGACCTGATCGCCGATTTCGAGCGGGCGCTGTCGAAGGTTTCAGCCTGAGCGACTGCCAGCATGGCGAGCAAATAAACATCCTTAACCTTTTTGCGCCATGATGGCGCAGAATTGGGTCAGAACGAAACGGGATCGGCCGGAAAGGAGACCTTTCCGGCCGTTCTTTTGTTATAAGGAATGGTGGCGGCATCGCTGGCAAGGATGCGGCGGCAGATGGTGAAGGTGTAGGGGATGTATCGCGCCCTGACGAGAGACATCGAAGTGGTCGTCGAACCGTTCTATCTGGAGGAGCAATCCGATCCGGACGACCAACGCTATGTCTGGGCCTACCGCATCGTCATCTCCAACCATTCGGATGCGCCGGTGCGCCTGCTCAACCGCTATTGGCATATTACTGACGAAAACGGCCAGGTGGACGAGGTGACCGGCCCCGGCGTGGTCGGCGAACAGCCGCGGCTGGAGCCCGGCGACACCTATGAATACTCCTCCGGCTGCCCGCTCGATACACCGTCAGGCATGATGTTCGGGCATTACCAGATGGAGACCGACGACGGTGAGCTGTTCGACGTCGATATTCCCGCCTTTTCGCTGGATTCGCCCGGCCTGCGCCGCACCTTGAATTAAGCGCCGCAGGCTCGGGGCCTGCGGCGCTCTCACATTAGACGGTCTGTTCTTCGAATTCCGAGGGCTCGAACCGGTAGGTGGTCGAGCAGAATTCGCAGGTGACGGCGATATGATCGTCCTCGATGCTGTCCTTGATCTCCTCAGCCGACAATCCCGACAGCACGCCCTTGATCCGCTCGCGCGAACAGGAGCAGCGATCTGCGACCGCCTGCGGTTCGTAGACGCGCACGCCACGCTCGTGGAACAGGCGGAACAGCAGCCGTTCGGTGCCGACCTGCGGGTCGGTCAGTTCATGCGCATCGGCGGTCTCGACCAGCATCCGCGCTTCCGACCAGGAATCGTTTTCCAGATGATCGCCGTCGCGGTCGTCGCCGTCGCCGCCATGCAGGTCGGGCTGGCGCATGCGCTCCGGGGCCTCGGGCAGGAACTGGGCGATCAGGCCGCCGGCGCGCCAGCGATGGCGCGACTTGCCGTCGGCATCGCGGTCGAACAGTTCGGCGACGCCGAGGCGCACGCGGGTCGGGATCTGCTCCGACTGGCGGAAATAGACGCCGGCGATATCCTCCAGCGTCGAGCCGTCCAGCGGCACGATGCCCTGGTAGGGCTGGGTATAGCCGCCCTGGTCGATGGTGAAGGCGAGCACGCCCTGGCCGAGAAGCTGATGCGGCTCGGCCAGGCCTGCAGCGACCGCCGCCTTGACGGCATCCTCGTCGAAGCGGGCATAGCCGCGCACGCTGTCCGGCGTCGAGAAATCGGCCACCAGCAGATCGACCGGCCCGTCGCTCTTGGTCTGCACCGTGAATTTGCCTGAGAATTTCAGCGAGGTGCCGATCAGCACGGTCAGCACGATGGTTTCCGCCAGCAGCCTGGCGACCGGCAGCGGATAGGCATGACGCCCGAGAATACTGTCGAGGATCGGCCCGAGCTGCACGGCGCGGCCGCGCACGTCCAGCCCGTCGACCTGGAACGGCACGACGCGATCGTCACCGGCGAAACCAAATTCGCCGAGTTCGGCCCCTGAATCTGCCATGATACGGCTCCTTACATCGAAACGAGCCGAAGCATTTTTCGCTCTCGTTCGAAAAGCGAAAATGGTCCGGCTCTGTGTTTTTACCTTGTTCCGGGCGGAAAACCGCTTCCGGTTGTCCTTTGGCTACCTAGATGGTCACGCCGGCGACGAAGGTCAAGCCGCCAGCGACAGCAAAACCCTGAGGTTCATATTGCGCCCAGGCACCAGGCCAGAACCGATTTCTGCGCATGCAGCCGGTTTTCCGCCTCGTCGAACACCACCGACTGCGCGCCGTCGATCACCTCGTCGGTAACTTCCTCGCCGCGATGGGCGGGCAGGCAGTGCATGAACAGCGCCTCGGGCTTGGCATGGCGCATCAGCGCGCCGTTGACCTGGTAGGGCTGGAAGATGTTGTGGCCGCGCGCCTTGTGCTCCAGGTTCATCGACACCCAGGTGTCGGTGACCACGCAATCGGCGCCGTCGACGGCGCGCTCGGCATCGTGATACAGCTTGATGTCGCCGCCATTGTCGCGGGCCCAGTTGAGGATGCGGTCGATCGGCTCCGAGCCCATCGGCACCGCCATGTTCATGTGATAGCCAAAGCGGGCCGCGCCCTCGACGAAGGAATGCAGCACATTGTTGCCGTCACCGGTCCAGGCGATGGTCTTGCCGGCAACCGGGCCGCGATGCTCCTCGAAGGTCATGATGTCGGCCATGATCTGGCAGGGATGCGTCTCGTCGGTCAGGCCGTTGATGACCGGAACGGTGGCATGCTCGGCCATTTCCAGCAGGCGGCGGTGATCGGTTGTGCGGATCATGATCGCGTCGACATAACGCGACAGCACCTTGGCGGTGTCGCCGATGGTTTCGGCGCGGCCGAGCTGCATTTCCGTGCCCGACAGGAACAGCGTCTCGCCGCCGAGCTGGCGCATGCCGACATCGAAGGAAACGCGGGTGCGGGTGGAGGGTTTTTCGAAGATCATCGCCAGCATCTTGCCTTGAAGCGGCTTGTCCGCGGTTCCGGCCTTGGTGGCGGTTTTTCGGACGCGGGCGTCATCGATGATGCGACGCAGATCGTCCGCCGTCATGGCCGAGAGATCGAGGAAATGCTTCGGTGATGCCATGGTCCTGTCCTGTGCTTCTTTTTGCGCATTTCCGGACGGAAAACCGGTTTCCACTTTTCCCGGAAATGCTTCGCCCGCCCCTCCTGGAACTAGGCGGACTTCTTCAACTGTTCCTGTTGCAACTTCGCAGCTGCCCGCTCGATGCGGGCGATGCCGTCACGCGCCTCTTCCGCCGTGGTGGTGAGCGGCGGCAGGAGGCGGATGACATTGTCGCCGGCGAGAACGCCGAGCACATGCTCGTCGCGCATCGCCGCCAGCAATTCGCTATGGGGAACGCGCGCCTTGAGGCCGAGCATCAGCCCCTCGCCCCGCACGTCCTCGATGATATCGGGGAACCGGTCCTGCAACGAGGCCAAGCCCTGGCGGAAGACCAGCGCGACATCGCGCACATGCTCGAGGAATCCGTCTTCCAGCACGATGTCGAGCACGGCATTGCCGATCGCCATGGCCATCGGGTTGCCGCCATAGGTGGTGCCGTGGGTGCCGGCGACCATGGGGGCCGCCGCTTCCGCCGTCGCCAGGCAGGCGCCGAGCGGGAAGCCGCCGCCGATGCCCTTGGCAACCGCCATGATATCGGGGGTGATGCCGGCCCATTCATGGGCAAACAGCTTGCCGGTGCGGCCGACGCCACATTGCACTTCGTCGAGGATCAGCAACAGGCCATGCTCGTCGCAAAGTGCGCGAAGACCCTGCAGGAATTCGCGGCCGGCGGAGCGCAAGCCACCCTCGCCCTGCACCGGCTCGATGAGGATGGCCGCCGTCTCGTCGGTGATCGCGGCCTTGACGAGATCGAGGTCGCCGAAGGGGATCTGGTCGAAGCCGGGGGCCTTGGGGCCGAAACCTTCGAGATATTTCGCCTGGCCGCCGGCGGCGATGGTCGCCAGGGTGCGGCCATGGAAAGCGCCTTCGAAGGTGATGATGTGGAAGCGTTCGGGATGGCCCTTGGCATAATGATAACGCCGCGCGGTCTTGATCGCGCATTCCAGCGCCTCGGCGCCGGAATTGGTGAAGAACACCTTGTCGGCGAAGGTCGCCGCCGTCAGGCGGGCGGCGAGCTTCTCCTGGCCGGGGCTTTCGTAGAGATTGGAAAGATGCCAGAGCTTTTCGGCCTGCGCCTTCATCGTCTCGACGAGATGGGGGTGGGAATGGCCCAGCGAATTGACGGCGATGCCGGCGGCGAAATCGAGATAGCGCTCGCCGCTCTCGGTCACCAGCCAGACGCCCTCGCCGCGCTCGAACCGCAGCGGGATGCGATTGTAGGTCTCAAAGAGGGGCGTGGCTTCAGCCATGGCATAAACTCCCGGAAATGACGCGCTGGGGCAGGACCCAAAAAATCAAAATGCCGCCTTTCGGCGGCGCGGGCACTATCCCCATTTCCCGGCGGGTTGTCAACAAATCCGCGGGGATGCGAGCCTATCCGATCCGCGCAGGCAAGGGCACGGAACCGTTGCAAATTTGACTCTATCGGCGAGCAAGTTGGGGAAAAACGCGAAATCGATTCGCGATGATTCCGGCGACTCTTGCCACGGAGTCAGCCTCACACTAGGTTAAAGTTCAATTACTAGACTGCATGCGGCGGAACTAGTCACCACAAATCGAGATGCGTTGCGCTCCGGAGCATCTTCGGGGCACGATGACGGATTCCGTCATCATCTGCAATGCGGACAGGCGGAGATAAGCATGAACTGGACAGACGAGCGGGTCGAGAAACTCAAGAAGCTTTGGGCCGAGGGTTTGAGCGCGAGCCAGATCGCCGCCCAGCTCGGCGGCGTCAGCCGCAATGCCGTCATCGGCAAGGTCCACCGCCTCAACCTGCCCGGCCGCGCCAAGGCCGGCGGCACGCCGGCCGCCGCCCGCACGCCCAAGCGCCCCGCAGCGGCGCCGGCGCCGCGCAATCCGGCCTTCGCGCCGCGCGCCGTCACCCGCACCGTTGCCCGCCCGGTCGGCGCCACGATGGTTCAGGAAGAGATCGAGATCGACGATACCGTCGAGGCAGCGCCCTACACCCCCTCCACACGCGGCAACGTGGTCGTGCCGATCTCGCGCCGTCTCGGCCTGACGGAACTGACCGAACGCACCTGCAAGTGGCCGGTCGGCGATCCGCTGAAGGACGATTTCCATTTCTGCGGCGGCGAAGCCCCGGAAAGCTCGCCCTATTGCACCTATCACCAGCGCCTCGCCTACCAGCCGGTCGCAGAGCGCCGCAAAATGCGCTAAACGTCAGTTCAACGAATTGAAATACGAACGCAGGGCTCTTCGGTCCCTGCGTTTTTTATTGGCCGAGACGGCAGTTCAGGCCCATTGCAGGCGTGGCGGGCCGGCGGCCTTCTCATAAGCGGCAAACCAGGCGCGGCGGTGGGCGAAATCAAGGAAATCGGCCGCACTCATCGGGCGGGCGAAGGCATAGCCCTGCAGATGATCGCAGCCCATGTCGCGCAGCATGGCGGCATGTTCCATCGTCTCGACGCCTTCGGCGACGATCTCGATGGCGCAGGCCTTGCCGATGTCGATGATCGACTCGACCAGTTGCCGCTCGGTGGAAGACGACAGGATCGGCTTGATGAGCTGCCGATCGATCTTCAGCCGGCGCGGCGTCAACTTCAGCAGACTGATGATCGAGGCATGACCGGTGCCGAAATCGTCGATCTCGAATTCGATGCCCAGCGACTTCAGCTTGTGGATGTTGCCGATCAGCGTCTCGTCATGCTCGTCGAAGGAAATGGACTCCAGCAATTCGAAGCAGACCGAGCCGGGACGCAGGCCGAGCGCCGCGACCCGCTCGTAGAGATGCGGATTGTGCAGCCGTTGCGCCGAGATGTTGACCGAGACCTTGGGGATGGCGAGATCATGCGCCGTCCACTGGTTGAAATGCACCAGCGCCTGTTCGAGAACGATCTGGTCGAGCGTACCGACGACGTTCAGGCTTTCGGCGATCTTCAGGAAGGCGGCCGGCGGCAGAATGCCCTTGGTGGGATGATCCCAGCGCACCAGCGCCTCGACACCGGAGATCTCCAGCGTATGGGCGTCGAATTGCGGCTGGTAGTAGGCGAGGAATTCGCCGGCCTCCAGCCCGCGCAGAATTTCGTCGGCTGTCTGCTTGGTGTGAACGACCGAGGAACGCAGCATGTCGGTGAAGAACTCGCAGCGATTGCGCCCGCGTCGCTTGGCCTCATAGAGCGCGATGTCGGCGTTGATCAGCAGTTCGTCATTGCGCTCGCAGGCATCGGTGCGCACCGCGATGCCGATGCTGGCCCCGGCGCGGCACTCGTGGCCCTCGAACAGGATCGGCTGGCCCAGCGCCTCGATGATGCGGTCGGAAAGGCGCTGGTAATAGCCGCCGGCCTCGGGCATATCGGAAATGATGACGAATTCGTCGCCGCCGATGCGGGCGACGAAATCCTCCGGACGGAGGCTGGCGCGCAGCACCTCGGCGGTATGCTTGAGAATCTCGTCGCCGGCGGCATGACCGAGCGTGTCGTTGATTTCCTTGAAGCGGTCGAGGTCGATATGCAGCACGGTCAGCGTCGCCCGGCCGTTCGGCGCCGCCGATTTCTGGGCCAGGATCTGGTCGAGATAGCGGCGGTTCGGCAGCTTGGTCAACGCATCATGCAGCGAATTGTGCTCCATCAGCAGGCGGGCCTGCTCGAGCTCGATGTTCTGCTGCTCGGCGCGCCGCTTGGCCTCCAGCAGTTCCTGCTGCAGGCGGATGTCGTCGCTGACATCCCAGTTGACGCCGACGATCTTCAGCGTGCCGGCTGGTGACATATAGGCCTGGCCGATGGCGCGCACATGGCGCACGAAACCTTCCGCCGTCACGATCCGGAACTGGCTTTGATAGGCGCCGACGCTGCGCAGCACCGCGTCGAATTCCTCTTCGGCACGGGCGCAGTCTTCCGGGTGCAGCACCTTTTTCCAATCGTGATAGGTACAGACGGTCTGGGTGGCGGAAACGCCATAGAGATTGCGCATCCGCTCGTCCCAGACGAGCACGCCGCTGGCGGCGTCATATTCCCAGATACCGGTGCGTGACGAGGTGACCGCGATCTTCAGGCGTTGCGACAGAACGCGTAGCGCCTCCTTGCCGCGTTCGAGATCGGCCATGTTGCGCTGGCGCTCCGCCGTCAGACGGCCGGCCCAGACCATCGGCAACAGGAGCAGCGCCCCGATTGCGATGCTGGCGCCGCGAAACCACCAGATATCCGCCGGCAGCCTTTCCCAGCCGCCCTTGGGAATGGCGGCGATACGCCATTTTTCCTGGGGCAGGTCAATGGTCATCTCCACCGGCCTGGAGCGGAACACCGCGCCGTCGCCGTAGAAGGGAATGCCGTATTGGCCTTCCGGCGAATTGTCGGCGATAGCGACGTCGATCGTCCGGTTTTCGGCGATATGGCTGTCGCGGTAGAGCCAGTCGAGATCGAGGACGGCCGAGACGATGCCCCAGAAGCGGCCGCTATAGGGCGAAGTCTGCGAGAAAACCGGATAGCGCACGATAATGCCGCGCCCGCCCTGCACCAGATCCAGCGGACCGACAATGACGATCTTCCCGGTGGCGCGCACCCGCTCGACGCCGTCGCGCTGCTTTATCCGGTTGCGATAGTCGAGGCCCAGCACCTTCTCGTTGCCGCGCAGGGGATAGATGAGGTTGACCACCATATTGCGGGCGGCGGCGATGTTGCGGATCTGCGAGGCGTTCTGGAAAATGCGATAGCCGAGATCGTTGAAGCGCGCCTGGCTCATGTTCGGCTCGGTCTCGATGACCGAAACGAGACCCTGGATGAGTTCGACATTTCCGTTGATCTTGCCTTCGACGCGCGAGCGCACCAGGCTCAACTGCTCGGTGACCTGGGCGCGCAGATTTTCCTCGGCGATCCTGAGCTTCTGGTTGTCGGCGAACATGCCGGTCAGGATGACGACGACCAGCATGATCGCTGCCGGCAGATAGGGAAAGTTCACCATCCGCCGCCACAGGGCAGCGCAGGTTTCACCGATCCCCTTTGTCTGTCGTTCGTCCTGCATCGTCAGACCTCTCTGGGATGCCAATCTTGCCGCGAAACTCTAATATTTTGTTTAATCGACGCAACAATGCCGACAATACAGAAAAGGCGCCCCGCTTTTGCGGCGGGGCGCCGAATTGAACCTGAAAGATTATGGCGATGTTACATCCAGAAGGGGGGAACGCCGTAGTAATCGTTGACGCGGCGGCTGTTTTCCCGATACCAGCTCTCGTCGTCACGCTCGGCATAACGCGGCGCGTTCTCGATCTGGTCGCGGGTCAGGTCGATGCGATAGCCGTCAAGGCTTTCGTCATAGGTCAGCTTTTCCCACGGCAGCGGATAGTGGTCCTGGCCGAGGCCCAGAAAGCCGCCAAAGCTCAGAACGGCATAGGCGACACGGCCGCCGCGCTTTTCCAGGATAACGCGCTCGATGGAGCCGATATGCTTGCCATCGGCGCCGTAGACCGAAGTGCCCTCGACCTTGTCGCTGGCGATCAGCGCCGAGGTTTCACGAACGGACGCATCCCGGTGGCTTGTGGTGTCCTGATGCAGCATTTTGATTCTCCTTTCGATTCTTCTTGCATGGACCCAACGCCCCGGCGGATCGATTGTTCCCCTTCCGTCATGCCTTCGACTTGCGCCTCGAACACAATCGCCTAAGCTCATCCTCGGACGCCGCCTGCTTCGGGAGAGCTGCGGCGCCCGAGGACAAGGCAGGAGGTGAGGACGATGCAGGAACAGGATGCAAGGGCGACAGCCGCCAGCCCGGCCAAAATCTGGCTCGCTTCCTATCCGCCGGTGGTGCCCGCCGAAATCGAGCCGTCGCGCGATACGTCGCTGTCCGACGTGCTGGAGGCGAGCTGCAAGCGCCACGCGGCGCGCATCGCCTTCACCAGCATGGGCCGCGACATGACCTATGGCGACCTGGATGAAAAGAGCCGTGCCATCGCCGCGTGGCTGCAGTCCATAGGACTCGCCCGGGGCGACCGTGTGGCGGTGATGATGCCGAACGTGCTGCAGAACCCGGTCGCTGTCTACGCCATCCTCCGCGCCGGTTTCGTGGTCGTCAACATCAACCCGCTCTACACGCCGCGCGAGCTGGAATACCAGCTCGACGATTCTGGCGCCAAGGCGATCTTCGTGCTGGAGAACTTCGCCCGAACCTTGCAGCAGGCAGTGGCAAAGACCAAGGCGAAGCATATCGTCGTCACCGCCATGGGCGACCTGCTCGGCCTCAAGGGGCATCTGGTGAATTTCGTGGTGCGCAAGGTGAAGAAGATGGTGCCGGCCTGGTCGCTTCCCGGCCATGTCTCCTTCCGCGCGGCGCTGCAAAAGGGCGCCGGCCTGCCGCTGGCGCCGGCGGGACGCGGCGGCAGCGACGTCGCCTTCCTGCAATATACCGGGGGCACGACCGGCATTTCCAAGGGCGCGGCGCTGACCCACGCCAATCTGATCGCCAATCGCGACCAGATCCTGCTATGGCTGCGCGCCTGCTTCATCGACCGGCCGCAGCCGGAGGTGCTGCGTTTCGTCTGCGCGCTGCCGCTCTATCACATCTTCGCGCTGACGGTGAATTCGCTGATGGGCATCTCGGTCGGCGGCCATAACGTGCTGATCGCCAATCCGCGCGACATTCCCGCCTTTACCCGGGAAATGGCCAGATACCGGTTCCACATCTTCCCCGGGCTCAACACGCTGTTCAACGCGATGATGAACTGCCCGGATTTCGGCAAGATCGATTTTTCGCAGATGCTGCTGGTGCTCGGCGGCGGCATGGCGGTGCAGCGGCCGGTGGCCGAGCGCTGGTTCGAGCGCACCGGCATTTCCATCACCGAAGGCTACGGACTTTCGGAGACCTCGCCGGTCGCCACTGCCAACCGCTTCGATTCCCGCAGCTTTACGGGCTCGATCGGCCTGCCCCTGCCCTCCACCGAACTCGCCATCCGCGACGATCTCGGCCGGGACGTGGGCCTGGGCGAAATCGGCGAGATCTGCATTCGCGGGCCGCAGGTGATGGCCGGTTACTGGCAGCGGCCCGACGAGACGCTGCGGGTGATGACGCAAGACGGTTTCTTCCGCACCGGCGACATGGGCTTCATGAGCGAGGACGGCTATACCCGCATCGTTGACCGCAAGAAGGACATGATCCTCGTCTCCGGTTTCAACGTCTATCCCAACGAGATCGAGGAAGTCGCGGCGATGCTGCCTGGCGTGCTGGAAGCGGCGGCGATCGGCGTGCCCGACGAGCATTCCGGCGAGGCGGTCAAGCTGTTCATCGTCAAAAAGGATCCGGCCCTGACCGAAGAAGCCTTGCGCGCCCATTGCGCCGCCAATCTCACCAATTACAAACGGCCGCGCCATATCGAATTCCGCACCGAACTGCCCAAATCCCCCGTCGGCAAGATCCTGCGCAAGGAATTGCGTGGGGCCGCTTGATTTGGCAGGGCGATTGCGACTAGTAGTTTAATCGATTGAAAACTCGGCCCAGGAGCATTTTGCCATGCACGCGATTGTCGAAACCCTGAAAACGACCGCCGCCGAAACCGATACCACGGATATCCGCGCCGCCTTCGCGGCCGATCCGCAGCGCTTTTCCCGCTTCAGCGTCCGGTTCGACGACCTGACGATGGATTTCTCCAAGACGGCCGTGAACGAGGCCATCCTGCCGCTGCTGCTGAAGCTGGCGGAAGACGGCGGCGTGGCGGGCAAGCGCGAGGAGATGTTCACCGGCAAGGCGATCAATTTCACCGAAAACCGCGCCGTGCTGCACACTGCCTTGCGCAACCGTGCCAACACGCCGGTGCTGGTCGACGGCAGGGACGTGATGCCCGACGTCAACGCCGTGCTGGCGGCGATGGGCACGTTTTCCGACGCCGTCCGCTCCGGCGCGATCAAGGGCGCGACCGGCAAGGCGATCACCGATGTCGTCAATATCGGCATCGGCGGCTCCGATCTCGGCCCGGTCATGGCGACGCTGGCGCTGGCGCCCTATCACGACGGCCCGCGCCTGCACTTCGTCTCCAATATCGACGCCGCCCATATCGCCGATACGCTGAAGCTGCTGACGGCCGAGACGACGCTGTTCATCATTGCCTCCAAGACCTTCACCACCATCGAGACGATGACCAACGCCCAGACGGCGCGCACCTTCATCGCTTCGGCGCTCGGCGAAAAGGCCGTGCAGCATCATTTCGCCGCCGTCTCGACGGCGCTCGACAAGGTCGCCGCCTTCGGCATCGACCCCACCCGCGTCTTCGGCTTCTGGGACTGGGTCGGCGGGCGCTATTCGATCTGGTCGGCCATCGGCCTGCCGCTGATGATCGCCATCGGGCCGGAGGAGTTCGGTCGCTTCCTTGATGGGGCGCACGCCATGGACGTGCATTTCCGGGAAGCAGAACCTGCGAAAAACCTGCCGTTGCTGCTCGGCCTGATCGGCTATTACCATCGCAACGTGCTCGGCTACCCCTCGCGTGCCATCCTGCCCTATGACCAGCGCCTGTCGCGCTTCCCGGCCTATCTGCAGCAGCTCGACATGGAATCGAATGGCAAGGGCGTGACTATCGACGGCACGCCGGTCGAGGGCCAATCCGGCCCGGTCGTCTGGGGCGAGCCTGGCACCAATGGCCAGCACGCCTTCTACCAGCTCATCCACCAGGGCACCAGCATCGTCCCGGCCGAATTCATGATCGCCGCCAATGGCTTCGAGCCGGAGTTGCGACACCAGCACGAATTGCTGATCGCCAACTGCCTCGCCCAGTCCGAGGCGCTGATGAAGGGCCGGACGCTGGCGGAAGCCAAGGCGCAGCTGACATCCAAGGGCATGGACGACAAAAAGGCCGATTTCATCGCGCCGCACCGGGTGTTCACCGGCAACCGGCCATCGATCACCTTCGTCTATGACCGGCTCACGCCCTTTGCGCTCGGCCGGCTGATCGCGCTTTACGAGCACCGCGTCTTCGTCGAGGGCGTGCTGTTCCGCATCAATTCCTTCGACCAGTGGGGCGTGGAACTGGGCAAGGAACTGGCGACCGGCCTGCTGCCGGTGGTCGAGGGCAAGCAAAGCGCTGCCGGCCACGACAGTTCCACCGCCGGGCTTGTCGCGGCGCTCGCAGGGCTGCGCCAGTAATCGCCTTCGCTTTCGAAAAAACCGCAGGTGCCGTCGCGGCCTTCCGCGACGGCACCTTTTTTGTGCGATGCGATCACGAAATATTAAAAAAGGGAACGCCTGCCCCTTCTGGCGATTAGACGGGGCGAGGTCAACAAACGGCCTCGTCGGATCGGGTTCGTATCAAGCACGAGGCACTGCGAACCCGCCTCGAAAACGAACGTAACCAAGGAGAACTGCAATGGCTAATCAGGGTGGATCGCACGAACAGCACGTCAAGGCTGGTCAGCAAAGCCACAAGAGTACCCAGCAGGCCGGCTCCCGGTCTTCCGACGACCGCGACATGAACAAGGGTTCGCAAGGCGGCTCCCAGGGCGGCTCGCATGAGCAGCATGTGAAGGCCGGCCAGCAGAGCCACAAGAACGACCGTCATTGACGCCCGTTCTTCGTTCAACTCCTGAGACTCCTCCCAAGACACCGTGCGGTCGCTGAAGACCGCTTCCAGGCCCGCATCGCCGATGCGGGCCTTTTTTCGTCAGAGGCCGATTTCGTGGGCGAAGGGCGGGTTGGCGCCAGCGCGCGAGACGGTGACGGCCGCGGCCTTGGCGCCGAGCGCCAGCGCCTTGGCAATTTGCTCCTCGGTCAATTCCGCGACCTGCGCCTTGGTCAGCAATCCCTGCATCTTCAGCGAGGCGAGAATGCCGGCATCGAAAGTGTCGCCCGCGCCAACCGTATCGACCACGGTGACGCGTTCGCTCGGCACGGAGACCTTGTGGGCGCGGCTGTAGCCGGTGGCGCCCTCGGCGCCCCTGGTGATCACCACCAGCCTGGCGCCATGATCGAGCCAATGGGCGGCGATCTCATCATGGCCGCCTTCATGGCCGAACCAGTCCAGATCCTCGTCGGAGAATTTGATGATGTCGGCCTTGGCGGCCATGCGCTCCAGCCGGGCGCGATGCGAGGCCTTGTCCTTGATGAAGCCGGGACGGATATTGGGGTCGAGCGAGATCACGCGGCTGTCGGCCTCGCGCATCAGCAACGCCTCGTAGGTGTCGCCGCAGGGATCGGGGATCAGGCTGATGGCGCCGAAATGCAGCGCCTCGACATGGTCGCCGAGCGCCGGAAGGTCGTCGCGGGTGATCATCCGGCCGGCGGTGCCTTCGTCGTAGAAGGCATAGGTCGCCTGTCCATCGACCAGCTTGACGAAGGCGATGGTCGTCGGACGGCCGGAGACGGCGCAGAAGGAATAGTCCACGTGACTCGCCGTCAGCGTTTCGCGCAGGATATCGCCCATCATATCGTCGGAAAGACCGGTGAAGAAACCGGCGGAGAGCCCGAGGCGGCCGACGGCGATCGCCGTGTTGAAGATCGCGCCGCCGGCATAGGGCGCAAAGCCCTTCTCTCCCAGCGTCGTTTCGCGCGGCAGCATATCGATAAGCGCCTCGCCACAGCAGATGATCATGGCCTTCCTCCGCAGATCCCGTTTTAATCGATTAAATTAAGCGTCAGCCAAGCCAGCGCCAATTCGCATGTGTGTTCCTAGAGAGAGGCGACGCCGCCGTTGCGGCCGGACCAGGCGAGCGGCGCATCGAGGAAGGCCTCGACTTCCGACAGCGTCTTGTCGTCGAACCGCTTTTCCGCTCGCGCCGCGGCGAGGACGTCGCGCCAGGTGGCGAGGTAATGCAGCTTGACGCCGCCCTTGTCGAAGCGCTGCTGCGCCTCCGGGAAAATGCCGTAATAGAACAAAGCGATGCCGTGATCGACGGTGGCGCCGGCTTCGCGGATGGCATCGATGAACTTGAACATCGAGCCGCCGGCCGTGGTCAGATCCTCGATAACCAGCACGCGCGCGCCTTCCGGCAGATGGCCCTCGATCTGGGCATTGCGGCCATGGCCCTTGGGCTGCTTGCGCACATAGATCATCGGCAGGCCCAGGCGCTCGGCGAGGAAGGCGGCGAAGGGAATGCCCGCCGTCTCACCGCCGGCAACCACGTCGAACTGCTCGAAGCCGGCCTGGCGCAACACGGTGGCGGCAGCAAAATCCATGATCGACGAGCGGATGCGCGGATAGGAAATCAGCTTGCGGCAATCGATATAGACCGGGCTCATCATGCCCGAGGACAGCTTGTAGGGCTTGTCGGCGGAAAAATGCACAGCCTTGATTTCCCACAGCATTTTCGCCACCAGCTCGGCAACGACCGCGCGGTCGGTAAAAACGGTCTGAAACATGAGGCGCTCTCCTGAATTTTAAAAACTGAAACGTCGGCTCAGCCGGCCACGGCCCAGTGCAGCGGGAACATCGGATCGAAGACGGTGACCGGGCCGGCGCCGGTCTCGATTTTTGCCGGATAGGCCACCGGTTCGAGCTGGCGCACCAGCGTCATGCGTTCCTCGTTCGGGGCGAGCCCATACCAGGCCGGGCCGTTCAGCGAGGCGAAGGCCTCCAGCCTGTCGAGCGAATCCTCCTCCTCGAAGACATGGGCAAGGCAGCTCATGGTGTTGATCGAGGTATAGATGCCGGCGCAGCCGCAGGCGCATTCCTTCAGCGGATCGACATGCGGGGCGGAATCGGTGCCGAGGAAGAAGCGGGTATCGCCGGAGGTCGCGGCCTTGCGCAGCGCCAGACGATGGCTTTCGCGCTTGGCGACCGGCAGGCAATAATAATGCGGCTTGATGCCGCCGACCAGGATGGCGTTGCGGTTGATGATCAGGTGATGGGTGGTGATCGAGCCGGCGAGGTTCTTTTCCGCAGACGAGATGTAGTCGATACCATCAGATGTCGTGACGTGTTCCATCGTCACCTTCAGCTCCGGCAGGCGGCGGCGCAGCGGGTCGAGCACGGTATCGATGAACACCGCCTCGCGGTCGAAGATATCGACCTCAGGCGTCGTCACCTCGCCATGGACGCAGAGCGGCAGGCCGATCTTGGCCATGCGCTCCAGCACCGGCATCGCCTTTTCGATGTCGCGCACGCCGCCGTGGGAATTGGTGGTGGCGCCGGCCGGATAGAGCTTGACGGCGGTGATCAGGCCGCTCTTCTTACCCTCTTCGACGTCGTCGGCGCTGGTGTGCTCGGTGAGGTACAGCGTCATCAGCGGCTCGAAACGGTCGCCGGCCGGAAGGGCGGCGAGGATGCGGTCGCGATAGGCCCTGGCATCTGACGTGGTAACCACCGGCGGCACCAGGTTCGGCATGATGATGGCGCGGGCGAAATGCCGGCTGGTATCGCCGATCACGCCTTTCAGCATCTCGCCGTCGCGCAGGTGCAGGTGCCAGTCGTCGGGGCGGCGCAGGGTGATTTCGGCGGTCGGGGTGGTCATCGGCATCGGCTCCGGCTCTGTCGCGTCAGGACGCAAACCCGGGGTCCGGCCCCGGGCTTGCCTTGCAGTTCCGATATCATCAACAGCCGGCCGCTTGCAAATGCCGTTCAGAAGATCTCGATGCGCAAATCCGCCGGGCGGCTCCGTTCGCTGACCCGCTTGCCGTTCGGCAGATCGTTGCCGTAGAGCTTCTGGCGGATCGTCTCCTCGTCGAGGCCGTAATGCTGCCAGCGCTGGCGCAGCCGCTCCTCCAGCACGTCATAGGCCGGGCCGACATAGACGGTATAATCGAAGCGTCCGTCGAGCTTCGACCAGGGCGCCTCGTCGAGCAGCAGGTAATTGCCCTCGACCAGCACGATGCGGGTTTGCGGCGACACGGCGCGGGCCGAGGCGATGGCGATCTCGCGGGACCGGTCGAAGACCGGCACCAGCACCTCCTCGCCGCCCCTCTTCACCGCTTCGAGAATGTCGATGAAGCCGCGCACATCGAAGGTTTCAGGGGCGCCCTTGCGCGGCAGCAGGCCGCGCGCTTCGAGGATGGCATTGTCCATGTGGAAGCCGTCCATCGGCAGGACTTCGGCTCGCTCGTCGCGTGCCAAAAATTCTTCGCGCAGCGCATCGGCCAGAGTGGATTTTCCCGCACCCGGCGGGCCGGCGATGCCGACGACGAAGCGTTTGGCATCGCCCGCACGGCGGAGGATCTCCGCCGCGATGGCTTGAACCGAGGTCATCAGGCCGCCAATGCCTCCGCCGGCGGTTCCTTGGCCCCGGTCATGAAGGCCACGGCATCCGACATGGTGTAGTCTTGCGGCTTCACCACGCAGAGGCGGCTGCCGAGGCGATGGATGTGGATGCGATCCGCCACCTCGAAGACATGCGGCATGTTGTGGCTGATCAGGATGATCGGGATGCCGCGCGAGCGCACGTCGCGGATCAGCTCCAGCACGCGGCGGCTTTCCTTGACGCCAAGGGCTGCCGTCGGCTCGTCGAGGATGACCACCTTGGAACCGAAGGCGGCGGCGCGCGCCACCGCCACGCCCTGGCGCTGGCCGCCAGACAGCGTTTCCACCGCCTGGTTGATGTTCTGGATGGTCATCAGGCCGAGTTCGGTCAGCTTTTCGCGGGCGAACTTTTCCATGGCCGGACGGTCGAGCTGGCGGAACAGGCTGCCCATGATGCCGGGCTTGCGCAGCTCCCGCCCCATGAACATGTTGTCGGCGATGGAGAGCGCCGGCGACATGGCGAGCGTCTGGTAGACGCATTCGATGCCGTAGCCGCGCGCATCCAGCGGATTGGCGAAGCGCACAGGATTGCCGTCCAGCATGATTTCGCCGTCATCGGGACGGATGGCGCCGGAGAGCGCCTTGATCAGCGAGGATTTTCCCGCGCCGTTGTCGCCGATGACCGCCAGGATTTCGCCGGGCATGAGGTCGAAGTCGCAATTGTTGAGCGCGGTCACCTTGCCGTAGCGTTTCATCAGGCCGCGCGCCTTGAGGATGGGTTCCTGGGTCATGCCGATGCCTTTCTGATCCACTGGTCGACGGCGACGGCGAGGATGATGAGCACGCCGATGAGGAAGAAGGTCCATTGCGGATCGGTGCCGACCATCTTCAGGCCCATTTCGAAGACGCCGACGATCAGCGCCCCGAAGAACATGCCGGCAATCGAGCCACGTCCGCCGAAGAGCGAGATGCCGCCGATCACGACAGCGGTGATCGATTGGATATTGCCGAGCTGGCCGGTCGAGGCCGAGGGCGATACCGAACCGAAGCGGCCGATCATCACCCAGCCGGCGATGGCGCAGAACAGGCCGGCGATGGCATAGACCTGCACCAGGATGCGCTTGGTCTGCACGCCCGCCAGTTCGGCGGCTTCAGGATCGTCGCCGACGGCATAAACATGGCGGCCCCAGGCAGTGTGGCGCAGCACATAGGCGAGCAGCATCACCAGCGCCACCATCAGGAACACGGCATACAACACTTTCACGCCGCCGGGCTGGATGGAATAGCCCCAGAACTGAAGGGCGGGCGCCACCGCCTCGATATCCGAGGAGCGGATCGTCTCGTTGGCCGAATAGATATAGTTGGCGGCAAGAATGATCTGCCAGGTGCCGAGCGTGACGATAAAGGGCGGCAGCTTGACGCGGGCAATCAGCCAGCCATTGGCGAAGCCCATCGCCGTGCCGAAGCCGAGGCCGAGCAGAATGGAGAACGGCGCCGGAATGCCGTAGCGGAAGGTGAACTGCCCCATCAGCACGGAGGAAAACACCGCGATGGCGCCGACCGAAAGATCGATGCCGGCGGTCAGCACCACCAGCGACTGGGCGCAGCCGAGAATGCCGACGATGGCGATCTGCTGCAGGATGGTCGACAGCGTGATCGCCTTGAAGAAATTGGGCGACAACAGCCCGAAGACGATGACGGAGACCACCAGCACGATCATCGGCACCGCCGAGGGCGTCTGATGCAGCCAATGCTGCAATTGCTTGAGCAGGCTTTTCTGCTCCTGGAATTCGGCAACCTTTTCGGAAGCGCCCTTGAGGCCTTCCTCGTAGCTGGTTACCGCCTTTGCATCGGATGACATGAGCGGTTTTCCTCCCCATGGCGGGTGCGTGCGCACCCGGCGTTCGCGTGTGCCGATGCAAGGGCGGAACCTGACGCTCCGCCCTTGCATTCACATCCTGTCAGCCTTCGCCTGCGCGGCGGGCGATCAGCCCCAGCACTTGTCCTTGCCGGCCTTGGTGTCGATCGAATCGACGCCGGAAGCGGGCTTGTCGGTGATCAGCGTGGTGCCGGTGTCGAAGAAGTCCTTGCCGGGGGTCGGGGCAGGCTTTTCGCCACTGTCGGCAAACTTCTTGATCGCCTCGATGCCGAGCGAAGCCATCAGCAGCGGATATTGCTGCGAGGTGGCGCCGATGACGCCGTCGGCGACGTTCTTCACACCGGGGCAACCGCCGTCGATGGAGACGATCAGCGTGTCCTTTTCCTTGCCCACGGCCTTCAGCGCCTCATAGGCGCCGGCGGCGGCCGGCTCGTTGATGGTGTAGACCAGATTGATGTCGCCATCCTTGGCGAGCAGGGTTTCCATGGCCTTCAGGCCGCCTTCCTCGTTGCCGGCGGTGACTTCATGGCCGACGATGCGCGGGTCGGTCTCATCGCCCCACTTGTTGGGATCGCCGAGCTCGATGCCAAAGCCCTTGAGGAAGCCCTGGTCGCGCAGCACGTCGACCGATGGCTGGGAGATGGAGAGATCGAGCATGGCGATCTTGGCGGCGGACGCCTTGTCGCCCATGGTCGCCTTGGCCCACTGACCGATCAGTTCGCCGGCCTTGAAATTGTCGGTGGCAAAGGTGGCGTCGGCGGCATTGGCCGGGTCGAGCGGCGTATCGAGGGCGATGACCAGGATACCGGCGTCACGGGCTGATTTGACCGAGTCGACGATCGCCTTGGTGTCGGAAGCGGTGATCAGGATACCCTTGGCGCCATCGGCGATGCAGGCCTCGATAGCCGCGACCTGGCTTTCATGGTCGCCATCGATCTTGCCGGCATAGGTCTTCAGGTTGATGCCCATTTCCTTGGCCTTGGCGGTCGCGCCTTCCTTCATCTTGACGAAGAAGGGATTGGTGTCCGTCTTGGTGATCAGGCAGGCGGAAACATCGGCGGCCTGAGCCGGCGCGGAAAAGACGACGCCCAGCGACAGGGCAGCAAAAGCGGCCGACAACAGCGATTTCTTCATGAACTCCTCCCGAGAGTTGCAGATGCGGAACGACATGTTCCGCCAAGGACATTTTGTGGGTGAGGCCTGTCTGGAGGGGCTTTGCGGGCCCTCCTCCAAAGGCCGTCGATGCACTTTACGGTGGATATTTAGACACGACGTCTCAGGCCTGTCAATAAATAAATCCAGTTGAATTAATAATTCGATCTGGCATTCTGGCGTCAGCGTGGCTAGGAAAGGAACCAGTCGCCGCAGGGGAGGAAACCCGCATGCCCATTCCGGAGGATGGAGGAGCCGTCTCCTCAGCGTTGCCGGCCGCCGAGCCGTCCGGAGGCGCAAACCAGACGCGCGTGCGCGCCTATAACGAACGTCTTGTGCTGTCGCTGGTGCGCCGCCACGGCAGCCAGTCGAAGGCCGAGATCACCAGGCGCACCGGGCTTTCGGCGCAGACCGTGTCGGTCATCATGCGCTCGCTCGAAAAGGACGGATTGCTCCGTCGCGGCGCACCGGTGCGCGGGCGGGTCGGCCAGCCCTCGACGCCGCTGCATCTCAATCCCGACGCCGTCTTCTCCTTCGGCCTGAAGATCGGCCGGCGCAGTGCCGATCTGGTGCTGATGGATTTCGTCGGCCATATCCGCAAGCACCGGCGGCGCACCTATCCCTTCCCGCTGCCGCGCGACATCATCGCCTTCCTGCAGAGCGCGCTTTCCGAAATCAGCGCCGAACTGACGCCCGCCGAGCGTGGCCGCATCGCCGGCCTTGGCATCGCCGCCCCCTTCGAATTGTGGAACTGGGCCGAGCAGGTCGGCGCGCCGCGCGGCACCATGGATGCCTGGCGCTCCTTCGACCTGCAGGCCGAAGTCGCCGCCCTCGTTCCCTATCCGGTGCATCTGCAGAACGACGCCACCAGCGCCTGCGGCGCCGAACTGGTGTTCGGCGCCGGCCCCGCTTATCCGGATTTCATCTATTTCTTCGTCGGTTCGTTCATCGGCGGCGGCATCGTCTTGAATTCGGCGCTGTTCGTCGGGCGCACCGGCATGGCCGGTTCGGTCGGCTCGCTGCCGGTGCGCAACCGCAACGGCGAAACCCGCCAGCTTCTGGAAATCGCCTCGATCTTCGTGCTCGAGGACATGCTGCGCGCCGACAACATCGATCCGCAACCTCTATGGTATTCCGCCGACGAATGGATCGATTTCGGCGCGCCGCTGGAGCGCTGGATCCAGGAGACGGCCGCCGCGCTGGCGCAGGCGATCCTCTCGGCCGCCTCGATCATCGATTTTTCCGCAGCGATCATCGACGGCGGCTTTCCCGCCTGGGTGCGGCAGCGGCTGGTGGCGGCGACGATTGCAGCGGTCGGGCGCATGGACCTTCAGGGCATTCCGATGCCGGAGCTGCGGGAGGGTACGGTCGGCGCCCAGGCGCGGGCCATCGGCGGCGCCAGCCTGCCGATCTTCGCCCGCTACCTCATCGATCAGAACGTGCTGTTCAAGGCCGTGGAGGCCGCCGACGCCGAATAGCAGGCGGCATCTTCAAAAAAAATTCCGTTGCAACCGGCGCGCGCCTCGGCAAAAATCGCCGGATTACCTGCGGCACCGGATCGAACCCCATGAGCGACACGAGCAAAAGCGCGGCCTTCTGGCGCTCCTTTCCGATCTTCGAGGAATTCGACACGGAAACGATCGCGGCCATCGCCGACATCGCAACCCATCGCAAATGGCCGGCGGGCACGGTGATCTTCCAGCGCGGCGACGAAGGAAACTATATGCTCGCCATCGCCAGCGGCCGGGTCAAGCTGTCGCTGATCTCTCCGCAAGGCAAGGAACTGGCCATCCGCCACATGGAGCCCGGCACCATTCTCGGCGAGATGGCGATCCTCGACGGCGAGCCGCGTTCGGCCGACGCCACCACCGTGACCGCCACCGAAGGCTATGTGCTGGCCAAGCGCGACCTACTGCCGATCATCACCACCCGGCCCGGCACCGCGGAAACCGTGATCCGCTTTCTGTGCGCCCGCATCCGCGAGACGACGGAGCGGCTGGAAACCATGGCGCTCTACGATCTCGATTCCCGCGTCGCCCGCTTCTTCCTTGCCACGTTGCGGCAAATCCACGGCCATGAGTTGCCCGACCAGGCCAACCTGCAGCTTTCGCTGAGCCAGACCGAGATTGCCGCCATCGTCGGCTGCAGTCGACCGAAGATGAATCGCGCCCTTGCCTCGCTCGAAGACGCCGGCGCCATCACCCGCCGCGACGGCATCGTCGGCTGCGACATCGGCAGGCTGGTCCGCATCGCCGAACCACTGGACGACTGAAGCATTTCCGGAGGGAAAACCACCTTACGGTTTGGCCCGCGTGCTGGGATCCCCTTTCCCTCAATTCCTTAAAAAGCATGAACGGATGTATCCCCGGGAACTTCGCGGGACATTGATGCGTTGTTAACTCGAACCAGAAAAGGTCGAGGGAGAAAGACCATGTCTGCCGCACCTGCCCATGACAACTCGCATTGGAAGGCCAGCATCATGCGCGCCGCTGGCGCGGGCGCATTGGTGGCGGCGCTCGGGCTTGCGCTGCCGGCGCAAGCCGCATCGCCTTCGCAGGACAATTGCGACCGGCTGGCCGGCAGCCAGTACGACACCTCCCGCAACATGGCCTTCGCGCCGGTGCGGGAAGCCGGCCTGAAGGGCACCAATAGCCAGGCGATCGCCGCATGCCGCGCAGCGCTCGATGAAACCAATGCACCGCGTTTCGCCTTCCAGCTCGGCCGCGCCCTTGACGGCGCCGGCGACACGGCGGACGCCATGAACGCCTTCGATCAGGCCTCGCAGCGCGGCTATGCCATCGCCAAGGTGCATCTCGGTATGTCGCTGGGCGAGCTCGGCGAGGAAGAAGCGGCTTTCGCCCTGTTCCGCCAGGCCGCCGATGCCGGCAATGCGCTCGGCGCCTATAATGTCGGCGTGCTCTATCGCGACGGCGCCGGCACGGCCCAGAACACGGCTGAAGCCGTCCGCTGGTTCACCGCCGCCTGGACCAAGGGTTATGCCGCCGCCGGCTTCAATCTCGGCGTTCTCTACGACGAGGGCCAGCTCGTGCCGCAGGACAATGGCCGCGCCATGGAATGGTACAAGCGCGCCGCCGCCAAGGGCCAGGTCGACGCCATGGTCAATCTGGCGCTGATGTATGAAGGCGGCCAGGGCACGACGAGCGATCTCACCGCCGCCGCCAACTGGTACGGTCGCGCCGCCAAGCTGGGCGACGGCTTTGCCGAAGACCGCCTGAAGCTGGTCAACGAGGCTCTGGCAACGGCTCAGGCCAAGCCCCTGCCCGCGGCCGTCGATCGCAGCATCGTCACCGCCAGCACCGCGCTCTAAAGTCAAAGGCCGCCATGGAGATCATGGCGGCCTTTGACTTTATTTCTGCCTTACTTGCGCGGCTCGGGGATGTCGCCCGCCGAGGGACCCCAGACGTCGGTCAGCGCAAATCCTTCCGCCATGGGATCGGCCGGGTCGAGCGCCACCTGATGCAGGCCGAAGGTGAAGCCGCGGCCGGCGATGGTCGGGATGATCGCCGGCTTGCCGGCGACCGTGGTTTCGGCCGAGAGCCCGACCTCGAATTCCGAGCCGATGATCGAGCGCGAAATCAGGGTATCCCCGACCGTCGCCTGGCCGCGCGCATGCAGCGTCGCCAGATTGGCGGAACTGCCGGTGCCGCAGGGCGAGCGGTCGACGCGGCCCGGCCACATCGTCGTGCAGGTGCGCATGGAACCATCTTCGTCACGGCCACGGAACATCACGTAGGCGACGCCGGAAATCGCCGGAATCTCGGGATGCACGACCGAGATGGTGCGGTTGACGATCTCCTTGAGGATCATGCCGGCCTTGACCAGCGCGGCAGCATGGCTGGGGGCGATGGTCAGGCCCACCTGATCGGCATCGACCAGCAGGTAGAAAATGCCGCCATAGCAGATATCGCCGGTGATCCTGCCCCATTCGGGCGTGTCGAGCTCGACATCGAGCTGGTGGACGAAGGCGGGAACCATCGTCAGCTTGACCTTTTCGCAGCGCCCGTCGCGGCAGGTTGCAACCGCCTTCACCAGGCCGGCGGCGGTTTCCAGCGTCACCACGGTTTCCGGCTCCTTCATCTCGACGATGCCGGCCTCGAGCAGCGCGGTGGTGGCGCAGATCGAATTCGAGCCGGAGCTGGCATGAGCCTGGTCCGGCTGCAGGATGACGAAGGCGGTATCGGCATCGGGATGCTTGGGCGGCAAGAGCAGGTTGACCGAACCCATCGGCGTGCCGCGCGGCTCCAGCACCAGGAAGCGACGCAACGCATCGCCCTTCGGATCGGTGTTCAGCCAGTGCAGTTGTTCCGCCACGGTATTGCCGGGAATTTTCGGCACGCCGCCGATCGCCACCCGGCCGATCTCACCCTCGGCATGGACATCCAGAAGCTGGATCGTGCGTTTCCATCTCATCCTTCGTTCTCCCGTCAGGGCGGCGCCGGCCGCCGGCATATTCGTCGCTCCGAGCTGATATATCAGATCGCCGTCATTGCCTACCGCTTTTTGCGCCTGAAGACGTGGCGCAAGGTCACGCGTGGCCGCGCGGCTTGCGGTCAGCGGCGTCCGTCGCAGGCGTCGGCGCGGCCCTTGTCGCGGATGGCGAAGCAGGCGGAATTGACCGTCCCCGCCCGGCGCGGCAAGGCCTCTTCGGCGGTTTCTCCGACCGAGACCCCCACCGTATCGACCGAGGTCAGCGTATTGCCGACCGAGGCGCCGAGGCGTTCGACCTGCCGGCCGTAGTTGCGGCGCGTGCGCGGATCGAAGACGGCGATCGGGGTGGAAACGGCGACGCTCGCCGCATTGCCGACCGTCTGCGCCGCCCCCAGCGCCACCGAGCCGACGGCTTCACCCAGCCCGACCTCGCTATCGGTGATCGTCTGGCCGGCCACCAGCCGGCTGCCGATCAGCTTCACGACATCGGGGCTTTCGGCGAACTTGCCATGATTGAGCTTGTCGCCGGATTTCAGCTTGGTCAGATCGATGACGGTGATGCCCGCCCGCTCCAGCGCCGAGCGATAGGGCTCGATCGACGGATCGATCTGGCCGAGCCGGTCGATATTGCCGGAAATACGGCGCGACAGCAGCAGCGCCCGGTCATCCTGCGAAACGAAGATGGTGAAATGCGGCCCCTTGCCCTGGAATGCGGCGATCTGCTGGCCGAAGACATCGACATCGAGATCGGGCGACGCCAGGATCACATTGCCGATCTTGGCCGAGACCCGGCCGTCGCGGATCGCCATCTGCCGGAGCGCCTCGACCGCAAGCCAGGTGCCCATCGAATGGGCCATGACGGTGATTTCGCCGACCGCAGGATCGTCAGCGGCGAGTTGCAGTAGTTCCTCCAGCGCGTCGCGGGAGTAATTGGTGCTTTCCTTGTCGTAGTTATAGTCAAAAATGCTGGCGCGCGACGGCCAGGTGAAGACCACGGGCGCAACATCGGCGCCGCTGTCATGGACGATCTGCGCGAAGCGATAGACCGCTTCCTCATAGCGATTGTTGAAGCCGTGGACGAAGATCATCATCCGGCGATTCCTGGGCAGGTGCTGCTTCAGCCAGCTTCTGCCGCCCTGGGCCTTGTCGATCGTATCGACGCTGACGGTGGTGAAATCCTTGAGCGGATCGCCCGGCAGTTTCTGCGGCCATTGCACTTGGCCGATCTCGCGATTGCCCTTGGGCGGGATCGACACCTTGACCGCGTCAAGGCGCAGGCCCGTGCCGCGCTCGCCGGAAAACAGGATGGCCGGATCCTCGGACGGCGCCCGCGTCGTCGCCACCAGCATGTCGACGCTGGAGGTGCCGGGCAGGCTGACGCCAGTCGGCGTCATCACCCCGATCGGCCGGCCGCCGCAGCCTGACAACCCCAGCACGGGGACGAGCAGGGCCACAACGCATTGCTTGCGGAGACGTTGCAGAGCGAGTGACAGCACGGAGTTACTCCACTTAAGCGATAGGCCCATAGTCTTAGCTGTGAGCCGCCGCCTTTTCCAGCGCCTTGCGCCGTCGCGGACGCAGCGAAGCGGAGGGCGTTGCATTCCTGCTGCACAGGTAGGAGCGTGGCGGCGCACCGAGCATGCGCTTGAACATGGTGGTGAAGGCCGGCACGCTTTCATAACCCGCCTCCAGCGCCACATGGGTGATCGGCCGCCCGGCCGCCAGTTTCGGAAGGCTGGAAAAGACGCTGGCCTGCTGGCGCCAGGTGGCGAAGCTGAGGCCCGTTTCCTGACGGAAGAAGCGGGTGAAGCTGCGCCGGCTCATCGCCAGGGCATTCGCCCAATCGTCGATGCGCGCATCCGGGGCGGGATCGGCGAGATAGCGCCGGCAGAGCGCCGACAGCCGCTCGTCGGCCGGAAACGGCAGGCCGAGCGGACGCTCGCACAGGCTTTCCATCTCCGCCAGCAGCAGCGCATGCACCAGCACCGCCTTGCCTTCGCCGGGCGGGATATCGCCGAATTTCACCGCCTCGACCAGCAGGCTGCGGGCGAGATCGGTCACCGCCAGCACCTTTGGCACCGCATGTTGCGCCCGCTCCGGGCGCGGCGAGATGTAGACCGAGCGCATGACGACATCGCTCAGCATCTCCACGGTATGATCAAGCCCCTGCGGGATCAAAAGCGCGTGGCCGGGCGGGATCATCCAGCGGCCCTTCCGGGTGCCGACGAGCACCACGCCCTCATGGACACACAGGATCTGCGTGCGCCGGTGCTGGTGCAGCGGCACGCGGTAGCCGCCCGGCGCCTGACTGCTGTTGACCAGCACGTCTGCATCGGAGCTCTCCATGCGCGCCAGCGCACGAAAATGGTTCTCGTCGAGTGCCGAGAGGAGCTTCGGCGCCAGCTTTTCCATGGTTTGGCCCAATCGCGAAAGAATTGGACCACAACACAAAAGCAGGCCAGAGACAAGCCGGATACAAGCGCAAACGGACACAATCCGCCTTCCCGCAGCAGCCCACGCATTCTCAGGATGACGTGGTCAGCGCTGCATTTTTCCATTCGAACAGGCGGATCGACGGAGGACATGTCATGGCGGCGATTACGGGCAACGAGGCCCGCTTCGAAAAAACCACCTTTTCCATTCTCGTGGCGGTCAGCGTCTGCCACATGCTCAACGACGTCATGCAATCGCTGCTCGCATCGCTCTATCCGATGCTGAAGGAGAATTACCAGCTCGATTTCGTGCAAATCGGCCTGCTGACGATGACCTTCCAGATCACCGCCTCGCTGCTGCAGCCGGTGGTCGGCATCGTCACCGATCGCTGGCCGATGCCGTTTTCGCTGCCGGTCGGCATGGCGAGCACGATGATCGGGCTGATTCTGCTGGGCTCCGCCCATAGTTTCCCGATGTTGCTGTTCGCCGCGAGCCTCATCGGCTTCGGGTCGGCGATCTTCCATCCGGAATCCTCGCGCGTGGCGCGGCTTGCCTCGGGCGGGCGCCATGGCCTGGCGCAATCGCTGTTCCAGGTCGGCGGCAATGCCGGCTCGGCCATCGGGCCGCTGCTCGCCGCCTTCGTGGTGCTGCCGCTCGGCCAGCATTCCGTCGCCTGGTTCTCGGCCATCGCCATGCTCGGCATGGTCATCCTGACCTGGGTCGGGCGCTGGTATGCCGCCCATCGCCGCGCCAACGCCTCGAAGAAGGCGCCCAGCCGCACCCTGCCGCTGCCACAGAGCAAGGTGGCGATCGCCTTTGCCATCCTCGTGCTGCTGACGGCGACGAAGAACGTCTACATGTCCAGCCTGTCGAGCTACTTCACCTTCTATGTCATCGACAAGTTCGCGCTGTCGGTGCGTGATGCGCAGTTGATGCTGTTCCTGTTCCTTGGCTCGGCGGCAATCGGCACCTTCCTCGGCGGGCCCATAGGCGACCGCTACGGAGCGCGCTTCGTCATCTGGTTCTCGATCCTCGGCGTCATCCCCTTCGCGCTGATGCTGCCCTATGCCAACCTCACCTGGACCATCGTGCTGGTGGTGCTGATCGGGCTGATCTTCGCCTCCGCCTTCTCGGCCATTGTCGTCTTCGCACAGGAACTGGTGCCCGGCCGCGTCGGCATGATCGCCGGCATCTTCTTCGGTTTCGCCTTCGGTTTCGGCGGTCTGGGCGCAGCGGCACTCGGCGGCTTCGCCGATACGCACGGCATCGACTTCGTCTACCGCTTGTGCTCCTACCTGCCCCTGCTCGGCCTGCTGACCATCTTGCTGCCGCGCATCCCCGGGCATCGCTGAACCGCCAAGACCGGCCAAACGAAAAACCCCGCCGGGCGATCCCGGCGGGGTTTTTAGATGTGTAAACGCTTCAGTGCTTCACCCGATCCGCTTCAGGAAGCCGTCGGGAGCAACGGTGATCTGCAACTTGTCCTGCATGGTCCGATCGATTTCGAATTCGGGATGGGACTTCAGGAATTCCCAGACCGCGGTCTTGGGATTGGCGCCCTTATTCCAGGGGCGATCAGGATACATGTCCCTCGGCAAATCTTCCACAATCGTATCGAAAACGACGCAGTAGCTGCCGGCGGTCACCAAGGGAGAATAAGCTTCCAGTTCGGCCAGGACATGATCGTGGGTGTGATTACTGTCCAGGCAGACGAGCACACGCTGGAATGGAGCGGAAAACGCACGGACCTGGCTTACGATATCATCGGCGATGCTCGAACCTTGGAGCATGGTGATACGGTTCGACATCGGATGCGCCTCGATCGCCGCACGATTGTGCGCGCGAATGTCGATATCGATGCCGAGCACCTTTCTGCGCGGCTCCAGCACATCCATTGTGGTGCGGCTTTCGATAGCATCGGCCATGTCGAGCAAAGCCAGAAGGGATGCGCTGAGAATCAGGGACCCACCATGGGCTATGCCGGTCTCGATAATGAGATCCGGGCGGGTTTTCCAGACGATCTCCTGCATGGCCATGATATCTTGCGGATATTGGATGATGGGCCGTCCCATCCAGAAATAATTGTAGGAATACTGGAGCTCGATCGAACGCCGCAGAAAACCGGCGGTCAATTCCTGCATTTCGGCGTCCGCGCCTATATGCGTTACACGATCTGCGGCTTCAGCTTCGAAAGGGGTCGGGTTGCTCATGTCAGTTCCATATTCGCGGGAGTTGGCAATGCATCATTTGGGGAAAAGCGAAACACTTTCGGCCTCAAGCAGCCGTTCGGGCCGGTGCCCTGTCGATGGTGATGTAGGTCAGCCGGTTTTGCGAGATCGCCCGGACCTCGTCCAGATAGTTGGAGTTCACCACATAAATCGGCGTGCCTGTTTCAAGTGTCGGCAATATCTCCGCCGGCGAACGCACCTGCAATCCAGTCGCCGCCAGGAAAAGGCCCTGCTTGGCCGGACTGATATCGATGACCGTTTCGACCGGACGCCCAGCGCGCTCGCACATCAGCGCCAGGATCACGCCTTTCGAGGCGCCGCCCCAGATGATCGTCGGTGCCGGCGTCAAGGTGCCGATAGACGCAAGCCCGTCCGAAAAATCCGCCGGGAATGCGACGCGATCGTTCTGATCAATCTTCGGCCGGCGCAACGAGGCGAGATCGCCGACCACATAGATATACTGCCCGCCGAAAACATGGCCGCTTTCCACCACCGAGCGAAAGATACGATGGAAGTCGCCAAGGCGGAAGTAATTCACATGCTCATGGAAGATGTCGTACCAGACATGGTTTTCGCAGATCCAGTCGAAGCACGGAACCTCGATGTAGATCCGACCACGATTGCCGTTGGCTTCGGCGATATCGAACAGGAAGGAGACCGGATCCGGAATATGCTCGAGCACATGGCGCAGGATGATGCCCTCGCCGGCAATGCCGATCCCTTGCGTGAAATACTCGCGGCGAATTCGAGGGTCACTGCCTTCATAGGTCGGATCGAAGCCAACGATATCGGCGCCGAGCGCGGTCAGGAGATCGAGAAACATGCCCTTGCCGCAGCCGACCTCTACCAGCGACGTGAGCCCCAGCGTGCGCCGGACGATCCCGGCGACATCGTTGAGATGCGCCTGAAAGATGGTGCTGGTGCTCTGGTCGTTCTGATAGAAAGCGTCGTAATTCATGATCTCCGGCCGGAACGCCGCATTGTAGACCAAGCCGGTTTCGAGATCCTCGACGATGCGCAGATCGGCGCGCGGGCAGGTGCGCGCGTCGTCGCGAGTGGGATACATGCGGTTCTGGAAAGCCGGGAAATCGTTCTGCTCATAGAGAATGCGATGGTTGGGAGAGGCGGTCATGGGTATCTCGGTTTCTTCTAAGGTCAAGGGATGCCGACAATACGGGGAGGATCGAAGGAATTATCCGGGCGGGCGCCGAAATTGAGCAAATCTGGCCTGCCGTATTCGGCTGCGATTTCAAGGGCTAGGTCGCGAATGGTCACCGGGACGCCGGAGCAAATATTGAACGGGCCAGCCTGCAGGCCGAGTGCGATATCGACGATCCTGGATGCCGCATCGCGGACATCGATATAATCGCGGATCTGGTTGCCGCTGGTCAAAGCGGCTCCTTTTCCAGAGGAAAGGCAGGCACGTAGATAGGGGACGAAGCGCCTTTCATCCTCTCCAGGACCATGCAAATAGAATAGGCGGCACCATGCGAATTCGATGCCGGCGGCCGGCAGCCAGTTCGACAGGCAGGCGTAGGCCGACATTTTTGCCGCCGCATACAGCGTCTGCGGCCGAAGCGGCGTTTCCGGGGAGAGATCGCCCGCCGAAAGATCATATTCGAAGCAGGTACCGATCCCCACGAAACGGCCGACACCAGCGGCAAGGCATCCTCGCGCCATGATTAGCGTGCCGCTCAGGCAATCGAGATTCTCCGGCGCGTGCAGATATTGACCGGGCACCGCATACCATGCCGCGTGGATCACCGTATCCATGCCTTCGGCCACGCGGCCCCACCAAGCCTCGTCCTCGTGGAAAAGCGACGGCGTCGCAACGATCGACTGTACCGCCGGATGGCCTTCAAGCACAGGCTCGCGACCCGCGCGCACGACAGCGCGAACCTGAACGCCGTTCCGGGCAAGTGCATCCAACAGATGCCGCCCGACAAAACCTGTCGCTCCGGTTACGAGAACATTCCTCATCCCGGCCACCGGAAGAAATCAGCTCGTCTGGCGCCCACAACGGCGATAACAGGAATCATGCAGCGCCAACCCTTGTAGACGAGGCGAAGGACCCTGCCCGAACTATCGGCAGGGATATCTCGGCGCGCCGGATAACGCATTACGTAACCCAGACGCAGGATCGACTTCTAGGATGGCATGCTGGTGCGGAGCTTGACCGCCCGCTATGCCTGTCCGTTTCGCTTCCCGTACTTTAATAAAAAGCACGCGCATTCGAAACGGAAAACACCTGGACCGACGGAGCATCCCAACGATCGCTCGGATCAGCATTACACTATCCGGCAGAAATTGCTGAACATTTAATTGAAAAACAGAAATGGCGCACCCGAAGAGATTCGAACTCCTGACCCCCAGATTCGTAGTCTGGTGCTCTATCCAGCTGAGCTACGGGTGCGCTGTGCAGCGGCGTTGCCGTCTGCGATGGCGGTTCTCTAAAACGTCAACGGGGGGATTGCAACCCCTTATTTCAAAAAAGCTTCATTTTTTTGAGGCGGCTGTCCTTGCCGCTTCGCGGCTCAGGCGCGGGCGCGATAATCCTGCAGCGAAACGGGGCGATCGGGGATTTCGATGCGGAACAGCGTGCCGGGGCCCGGCTTCTCGGCGAGCGCAATGGTGCCGCCATGGGCAAGCACCAGTTCGCGGGCGATGACCAGGCCTAGTCCCGTGCCGCCGGAGCGGGCCGAGCCCTTGAAGGCTGAAAACAGGTTTTCGCGCGCCTTGGCCGGCATGCCGGGGCCGGTATCGTCGATATCGATACTGACGACGCTGCCGAAACGTTGCGCGGAGACGGTGATTCGCCGCAGTTCGGACGATCCGGTCGCGCGCGGCGCCAGCAGCGCCTGATGGGCGTTGCGGCAGAGATTGTGAACGATGCGGAAAAGCTGCTCGCCGTCGGCGTCGACCATCAGGTCGGCCGAGATCGATTCGACGAATTCGATTCCGGCATCCGCCTCGATCGCCAGCAACTCGCGTACCTCCTGCACCAGCGCTGCCAGCGGCACCGGTTTTCGACGCGGCTCGGCTTCGGAAGCCTGGCCATAAGCCAGCACCTCGCTGGTATAGCCGACGGCACGGTCGATGGTGCGCAGCAATTTCGGCGCGAAACGTTTGACCATGGGGTCGTCGACATCCACCAGCCGGTCCGACATCAGTTGCGCCGAGGCGAGGATGTTGCGCATGTCGTGGTTGATCTTGGAGACGGCGAGGCCGAGATCGGCAAGGTTCTTCTGCTGTTTCAGCGTCCGCTGCAAATGGGCCTGCATCGCCGCCAGATGCTGGCCCGCCAGGGCCAGTTCGTGGCCGCCGGGCCCGGCG
>JAFKJU010000091.1 GCA_017305935.1 Hyphomicrobiales bacterium
GGTCGCGCCCGCATCGAGCAAGCAGTCGGAAAACTCAAACGCTTCAAGCGCGTCGCGCTACGATGCGAGAAGACCAAGCAAAATTTCGCATCCATCGTCGCAATCGCCGCAGGCTTCATCTTGATCAAATCCGTCCACACTGCCTAACGGTCACCTAATCTTTCGACGTCTTCAACTTATGGGAGCCGTTTGGAAGGATGTTGCAGAAAAACGGAAATAATATCCGGGATGGAAAAGGTCGCCGGACACGCTTCAACTATCCTGAAGTCATCAGTGTTGCGTTGAAGCAGGAAAGTATGGGAAGGCCGGACTTTGCGATCGCTGTGGGGAATTGGACGGGCGCGTCGGACAGAACGGTGCTGAACTGGTTGAATGGCTTGACTGGCCCAAATGGAGCCTACCTCATCCAGCTTTTGCGTCGGTCCGACGAAGTTTTGAAAACCGTGCTGGCGCTTGCGCAAAGACAGGAAATACTATCGGCGTATTATGATCAGGAGAAGCTGCAGGCCGCGGACAGGGCGAAAGATGATGTTTCTGCTCGACCGGTGTCAGCTACGCATTCTGTGCAGGATGTCCCTAATCGTGACCCCAATGACCCTCATAGTGTCCCTGATCCATATTCCGAGCAGGGAATGCGGCAGCGATGGTTTCTTCGCCAGCTTGAGGCTCAGAAGAACGCCCGTGCCGTGCACATCGCCGAGTTTTTCGGGGTATCTTTAAAGACCGGCAAGCGTGATATCGCCGCCCTGAGGGAGCGCGGGGCTATTATCTATCGCGGGAATAAACGGCGAGGTCGCTATACGCTTTTAACGTGAATGGCGCGGATTAGGTAGACTTCTGAAGGCTCCCTTTGCCGCCCTGTCCGCTGGCGTCGCCACGGCCTCTAGTTCTCGCAAATCGATGCCCAAGACCTCCGTCAGAAGCCGTCTGGGGCGGAAATAATTTTCCGTTTTTGCCCAGGCAGTTTTTGTTTCGAGGCTGCCGATTGTAGTAAAACGCCTCCATCAGAGCTTCTCGACGCTGCCATCGCTGACTGAGGTTGGATGGGGTATGATGACCTCTAGTTGATATTGTTCGAAGAATCGAAGCAAACTGTCTTAAGCTCAGAAGTTGGAGCCATGGTAGGGATAGATGGCGGAACCATTGCGGAAGAAGACGGGAGGTGTCGGTTATACGCGTCCCCCCGAGATCGAAAGTCAGATCGATGAGCTGTCGGCCCTCGTCGAAGAAGAGCGCATCCGGCGTATCTCGATCCTAGATAAAAAAGATCAAGACTATGTTCGCTCGGAGTGCCTGCTGCATTTTCTTCGCAAGCGTAAGGGAAATTCGCCTCGGAACTACGAGAGAATTTGGAAGATCCTGATCCTGCGTGTCAAGCAGGCACTGCCCGGCGGTTGGCGACGCGAGACTGGCCCCCTCGTGGCGATGGAAGAACGGGCGGCGTCCGCAGCGCTTGGCAGGTTCGTAGAGATACTGGCGCAAGACTACAACGGCTACGACGGGGGCTATGGCTGAAAATGGGTGATGGGGCCTGAGAAGGCGGCGTATCGTGGCGGGTGCTGAAGCCTGCCAGAACCTCCCGAAGGAGCGATACGCCATGAACGACGATACCACGATCAGCCCGCTTCACCAGCCTGGTTCGATCCTTGA
>JAFKJU010000072.1 GCA_017305935.1 Hyphomicrobiales bacterium
TGAGCTTCTGGCCACGCCGCCGGTCATCGAGCGCTGGGATGTTCTCGCGGTCAAGTAAGCTAGACAGAGCGGTATGTGGCATCGCTGCGACCGCTCTGCCGCCATCGTCGTGGTGAGTTTCTTCTTCCACGTAAGCGATGTCGCGCTAGAGCCGTGCCCGAGCGGTTTGGGACGGCTGGAGGGTCGGGACGTTGAGGGGTGAAGGAGGATGGCGATGCCTTCACCTTTGTCCGTCGATTTACGCGAGCGTGTCGTGTCGGCCGTAGCCGCGGGCGCGTCCTGTCATCAGGCTGCAGCCCGGTTTGGGGTAAGCGTGTCCAGCGCCAGCCGCTGGTCGGATCGGTTTCGCCAGGAGGGACAGCTTGCGCCCAAGCCGTCGGGCGGCGATCATGCCTCGCACCGGATCGAGGCGCAGGCCGACCTGATCCTGACGATCTACGAGGCGCGGCCGGCGATCTTTCTGCGCGAACTGCGTGACGCTTTGGCCGAGCGCGGCCTGCAGACCAGCACGAGCAGCCTATCCCGCTTCTTCGCCCGGCGTGGCATCACCCGTAAAAAGGGGCGATCCCCGCCGCCGAGCAGGCGCGCGAGGACGTAAGGGCAGCCCGCGAGGCTTGGTTCGAGAACCAGGACGCCCTCGATCCCGACAGGCTGGTTTTCCTCGACGAGACTGCCGCGGCCACCAACATGGCACGCCGCTACGGTCGGGCTCCGCGAGGCGAGCGCTGCCGGCTGGCTGTCCCGCACAGGCACTACAAGACCACCACGATCACCGCCGCCCTGCGCAGCGATGGCCTGTGCGCCACTTCCCTGTTCGACGGCGCCACCAACGGCGCACGCTTCCGGGCCTACGTCGCCGACACGCTTGTGCCCGCGCTCAAGCCCGGTGACACCGTCATCCTCGACAACCTGCAGGCCCACAAGGCGTCACGACACGAAAGTGATGAATCTGTCCGACTTTTGAGAACATAGGGTGATCAGGCTGCCAGCATAGATGTTTCGCGTCGCAGTGGCCTGAGGTCGAGGTTGTCTGTCGGGGTCCAGATGTAATCGCCGGTCAGGCTGATGTGCTGCCATCCGAGCGGGGTGATGTGTTTGATCACGTCCGGCGGTGTGGTGACGCCTTCCCGGTTGAGTTCGGCGAACGCCGGTTCGAGATAGAGCGTGTTCCAATAGACGATGGCGTTGATCAGCAGGTTCAGTCCGGACGCCCGATAGAACTGGCTCTCGAAGGTTCTGTCCCGCAGCTCTCCGAGCCGATTGAAAAACAGCGCGCGAGCCAGGGTATTTTGGGCCTCGCTCTTGTTGAGTCCGGCGGTCGCGTTCCTGCGCATTTCCGGGTTCTGCCACCATTGGGGCAGGAAGATGGACCTATCGATGCGTCCGATGTCGCGCAGCGCGAGCGCCAGTCCGTTCTGACGCGGGAATGCGGACAACTTCGCCAGCAAGGTCGAGGGCCGGACCTGGCCGGAACGGATAGTCGTGACCAGTCGCAGGATGTCATTCCAGTTTGCCTTGATCCGCTCGACGTTGATGGGCTCGCCGACGAGCGATGCCAAGTTTTCAGGTGGCGCGTCGCCGGGGAAGAGATACAGCTTGCGATCCTTGAGACCGCGCAGGCGAGGCACAAGCTGGAAACCGACGAGGTGGCAGAGGGCGAAACTCATATCGCTGACCCCGCCGGTATCGACATAGTGGGTTTCGATAGCGAGATCGCTGCCGTGATAGAGCAGACCGTCGAGGACGTATATGGCCTCGCTCGCATTCGCGTTCATGGCGATGATGTGGAACGCCCCATACTGGTCGGAGGTGAAGCGATAGAATTTGGCGCCTGGATTGGGGCCATAGCGGGCATTGAGGTCGCCGATCGCCTCGGCGTGCCCTCCCGCCGGAAAATACTGCCCATCCGAGGACGAGGTGGTTCCGTCGCCCCACAACCCTGCCAGAGGCAATTGCCTCTGGGCATTGATGAGGATTGCATGCGCCGCGGTGTAGCCTTCTTCCCGGATATGCCAGTCGTGTGCCCAGGCGAGCTGGCGCATCGTCAATCCGGGAGAAACATCCGCCATTCTCGTGAGGCCGAGATTGATGCCGTCCGCCAGAACGGCGGTAAGAAGCGCAAGCTTGTTGTCGGCCGTCCGCCCGGTGCGCAGATGTGTGAAGACGTTGGAAAATCCCGTTCGAGCGTCCACCTCAAGCAGCAGGTCGGTAATGCGGATCGCCGGCAGGCGGCCTTCCACCTTCGGTTTCAGCGCCTTCGCGATGTCCGGAAACATGGCCTTGTGTGGCGTGACGCTGAAACCCGCGCCGGTCAATTCGACATCGTCGAGCTCACTGGCTTCCGCCAGATGGGAAAGGTCGCGCAGTCCGTCGTTCAAGGTCTGGCGCTGTTGCTTCAGATAGGTTTCCACATCAGTATCGACAGCGACCGGAAGCGGGCCTTCCTCGCGCATCAACTCGAACGTCGGCGCCGGAATGAGGAAGCTCTCGAAGGACTGGAAGCGCTTGGCTCCCTCCACCCAGACATCGCCGGCATCGAGACGGCGCTTCAATTCGCTGAACAGGCAGAGTTCATAGGCCCTACGATCGATCTTGCCATCCTTCAGGATGAGCGGCATCCAGCCTCTCGGCGCAAAGGATATGGGAGCCCTGTCGGGTATCGGTCTTTTCCCTTTGCGGTACAGATCGGCGACCATGGATAGCGCGCGCAGGAGATTCGCCGCCACGGCGTGGCCGCGAAACACGAACGTCGAGAGGAATTCCGGCGCCATTTTCCGGATTGTCGGATAGCGCTGGAGCATTTCGATCTTTCCGTCGATACTGTCCGGGGCGATCAACGTGTCGACCGCCTGAACGCTGGTCGCGAAGGCCGGCCATTGAATGACCCGTTCGAGCGCCCTGCCGATATCCTCGCCTTTCTCTCTGGCCTCGATGATTGCGTGGCAAACTTTCGAAACGTTCTTGAGCGGCTTTTGAACTTCCCGGACGGAACGGGTGATGCGGGCGGTCGCCTGATTGTCGGCTCGCCGCGTCAAGGCGCCGATCAGTTTCTTGAACACGTCGATTGCGCAGTCGGTCAAATGGCGAGAGAGGTGTAAAGCCGTCGCGGCCAACACGGCATGCCGGCGTTCGGGGTTGAGGTCGCGCAAATGCTGCGCGCTCATCCGCATCCCTTCCGCGGCGAGTTCGTCAAAAACTTTGGCCGGAATGCGCTCCATCAATTCCATTGGCAGGTTCAGGGACCGAAGAAACTGAACGCGTTCGGCTATCCTGTCGAGATTGATGGCGGTAGGCGACAATGCCGGTGATCTCGCCCACGCGAGGATGGTCAGGTTCGTCCCCGCACGCGGGTCGAGAAGTTTGTCGAGGTCACGCTTCTGGCCTTCCAAGAGCCCGCCAGCCAGGGCTCGGTGAGCGATGCGGATTCCACGCCGGATCGCGACGTGGATGATGGCTTCGAGCGCGCCTCGCGCCGGCAGGAGAATTCGCCGACGTCGCAATTCCTCCACGACCATATCCGCCAATGTATCGGCTTGGCGCAGGGTTTGCGCCGCAGGCGTCAGCCAGCCGGTCAGCGCCCGCACGTCCGAAGGCGCGAACGGGCGCATCTTTATCCTCTCGAAAAGCAGGGCGAGGTGTTCTCGGCGTGTCTGCGGGCGTTCGAAATATCGATCGATCTCGCGATGATTGACGCCGATCTGCCGCGCCAAGAACCGCAAAACGCCTGGCGGCAGTTCCTCACCATCCGCGAGCGGTCGGCCTGGAAATCGCAGTATCGCCAGAACGCAGGCCAGTCCCAGCCGGTTCGACGCACGGTTCTGCCGCATGATCAGATCGAGATCCGCCTGGTCCAGCGTGTAGTGCTTGGCGATCTCCCTTTCGTCATCCGGGATCGCTGTCGCCTGGCTCCACCATGTTTCGCTCAGCAGTGCACGTCGCGCCATTCATCATCATCCATCTCGTCGAGGGGGCTGCAGCGAAATGGAAAATGCGTGTCCGGCAAACGACCGTTTCACGGCATCCACAGTTTTTGTCCGCAAACCTTGCCGTTCGATGGCAAATCGGACATTGTCCGAATTCAATGAGAAACCGGACAAATCACACCTCATGACCTCGATCGGCTACGCAAGGGTATCCACCGGCGACCAGGATACGGCGCTACAACTCGATGCCCTGCGCAAGGCGGGCTGCGAGAAGCTGTTCGAAGACAAGGCTTCCGGCGTCAGAGCCGACCGGCCCGGTCTGGCGGAAGCCATTCGCTATGCTCGAGACGGCGACACGCTTACGGTCTGGAAGCTCGATCGCCTGGGCCGATCGATGAAGCACCTGATCGAGATCGTCGCCGAGCTGGAATCCAAGGGTGTAGGCTTTCGATCTATCACCGAAAACATCGACACCACGACACCCGGCGGTCGCCTGGTCTTCCATTTGTTCGGGGCACTGGCCCAGTTCGAACGCGATCTCATCCGGGAAAGAACTCGCGCCGGACTACAAGCAGCAGAGGAACGGGGTCGGCGCGGAGGTCGGCAAGCTGTCGTCACGCCGGAGAAGCTCGCTAAGGCCCGCCAGCATCTGGCTGCCGGGCTAAATGTCCGCGAAGCTGCCGCCCGCGTCAAAATAGGGAAAACCGCACTCTATGAAGCGCTCAAGGCCGAGAAATCATCCACCTGAAAGGTCAAGCCGGCGTAAGTTCCCCATACGTTCTCAGAAGTCGGACAGATTCATCACCTTGCGGCACAGCTCGGCGATGCTGTCCTCGCCGCGTAGTCCTTCCAGCACGATGCGGATCTTGTCCTCGGCCGAGAAATGGCGCCGCGTCTGCCGCCGGATGTCCTTCACCACCTGCTCAGCAGGGGCCTTCGCCGACGATTTTGCATTGGAGGATCTGGGCTTCATCTTCGTTCCTTCGTCACTACGACGAAGCCCAGATCCTACTCAAATCACAACCTCAAATCTGTGCCATTGGTGCTGACGGCGGACACGCGACCTTGGTGAGCTTCGAATCCGTGCCCGCGGACTTGAACGCGAACGCGGCCCCGGCTGCCGCGGTGCTGGCGACGGCCGCTCCAACGAGCACCTTCTGCTTCGTGTCCATCAGACTGTCCCTCTCTCAAGCGGCCGCGCGACCGACGTGTTCCTGCTCGTCCTCTCCTCATCACCAGCGGATGCAATCTTGAACGCCAAGATTTGTGCGCGGTGGATCTGGGGAGGCTCGGCGAACAGCGAAGCAGCGCTTCCGGATAGCGCCGTGCCGATTTCGCCCGACAGATGCGTCTCGCGCCCTGCCTCGTCGGCGAAGGTATCGAGGATGGCGAACCGAGTCTTTCCGAGACGCAGAGCGTACCACGACAGGGTGCCAGGCTCCCGCTCCACGGCCGATCGGGCTCCTTGGAGGAAGCGGGCAACCTCTTCCTCCGCACCGTCCCGTGCTTCAAGCGGAACATGCAGGGCCAAGCGCGGCAGGGCGTCCGCCGCCGGCACCTTGAGGGCGAGGATGTCGGCCGGCTCGATCTCCGGCAATCCGTTGAGGATGGTGAAGGTCTTCACCACCAGCGCCCGGCCGACCGTGCCGAACAGATGCTTCAGCCGGCCGGCATTGCCGGGGAAGGTATCGAAGATGGCGAAGTCGGCGGGGCCAAAGCGCAGCGCGTACCAGTGCCGCGTGTCCTGCTCATGCTCGACCGGCTCCAGCGCACCCCGGAGGAATTCAGCGGCATCTTCCTGGTGGGTCGGCCCGGCTTCAATGCCTACGAACAGTGCCTTGTGCATCTTTTCTCTCCTTGTTCCGATGGTAGCGCCTCGAGCCCCACGGAAGGCGTCCTGGGCCTAAATCATGGGAAGTTCGCGCGGCCGGGCGCCGAGCGGGAACGCCGCGTCGATCATGCCGAGTTCGGCGTCCGTCAGCCGCAGCGCGCCGGCGCCCGCATTGTCGGCAGCGTGCTCCGCGCTGGACGCCTTGGGGATAGCGAACAGCGATGGCCGACGCACCAGGAAGCGAAGCGCCACTTGGCGTGCGGTCGCGCCGTGGCTGGCCGCGATCTCCTCCGATCGGCATCGATAAGCGTCCTGTTCCCGGTTATTCCGCCAATCAGCCGTGCGGGCGCATAACAACCTTGATCACACCTTCTTCCTTGTCGCGGAATTTAGCGTACATTTCTGGCGCGTCTTCAAGACTGGCCGGATGCGTGATCACAAAGCTGGGATCGATCGCGCCCGCGACGATTTTTTCTAGCAACGGTCTAGTATAGCGCTGCACGTGGGTTTGGCCGAGCTTGATCGTTAGTCCTTTGTTCATCGCTGCACCGATCGGAAGCTTGTCACCCATCCCCACGTAGACGCCGGGCACGGAGACCGTGCCGCCCTTGCGGCAGCTCATGATCGCCTGCCGCAGGACGTGGACGCGATCAGTGGCGAGCATCATGCTTGCCTTCACCTTGTCCATGACCGCGTCCGCCGCCCCGTGCGCGGCCGCCTCGCAGCCGACAGCATCGATGCAGCTGTCGGGGCCCCGGCCCTTGGTTCGCGCCTGCAGCTCGTCATAGACATCGGTTTCGGCGAAGTTAATCGTCTCAGCGCCACCGGCCTCCGCCATGGCGAGTCGCTCGGGCACCTCGTCGATCGCGATCACGCGGCCGGCGCCCATCATCAGCGCGGAGCGGATGGCGAACTGGCCGACCGGACCGCAGCCCCAGATCGCGACGGTGTCGCCATGCTCGATCTGCGCATTCTCGGCGGCCATGTAGCCGGTCGGGAAGATATCCGATAGGAAGAGGGCCTGCTCATCGGTAACGTTGTCGGGAATCTTGATCGGACCGACATCCGCCATCGGCACGCGGAGATACTCCGCCTGGCCGCCGCAGTAGCCGCCCAGCATGTGGCTGAAGCCGAACAGCCCGGCGGGCGAATGGCCCATCGCCTTGGCGGCCATCTCGGCGTTCGGATTGGTCCGATCGCAGGCCGCAAACAGACCCTTCTTGCAGAACCAGCAATCGCCGCAGCTGATCGTGAACGGCACCACCACCCGGTCCCCGATCTTGAGGTTGGTGACCTCGGACCCGAGCGCCACGACCTCGCCCATGTTCTCGTGGCCGAGGATGTCGCCGGCCTCCATGGTAGGCTGATATCCATCCAGCAGGTGAAGGTCCGACCCGCAGATCGCGCAGGCGGTTACTTTGATGATCGCATCGCGCGGGTGCTTGATCTCGGGATCCTCGACGGTGTCGACACGGACATCGCCCTTACCGTGCCAGCATAGTGCCCTCATGTCGTTTCTCCATCTAATCGGACGTCCTCGTCGTAAGGACCTCATCTGAAGCGCTCAACGCCTTGGCTGCGGGATGGTTCCCGTCTGTCGGATCCGTGAACGAGTAGCCATTTTCGGGCAGCGATCGGCGAGCTCACCCGCGACATCAGGCTCAAACTGTTCGTAAAACGGTGGTTTGAGGGGGCGCGCTGGCCACGAATGATTTCTTCGCTGGAAATGTATCTCAACCAGCTTCATAAACAAAGCGTCTTGAACATCATCGGATTTTGAAAAAGGAACATGGATGCCGCGTCGCGTCACTCTAACCGATCGGCAGAAAGACGCGCTGTTGCGCCTGCCGACCTCGCAGGCGGATTTGCTCAAGCACTATACGCTGAGTGATGAAGACCTTGGACACATCAGGCTGCGCCGACGCGCTCACAACAGGTTCGGCTTCGCCCTGCAATTGTGCGTCCTGCGCTATCCCGGCCGGGTGCTGGCTCCGGGCGAACTGATCCCAGCAGAGATCGTCGAATTCATCGGAGCACAGCTCGGCCTGCTTGCCGACGATCTCGTTGACTACGCCGCCCGCGAGGAAACGCGGCACGAGCATCTTTCCGAACTGCGGGCGCTCTACGGATTCCGCACCTTCTCCGGACGTGGTGCGCGCGAGCTGAAGGATTGGCTGTTTCGGGAAGCCGAGATGGCGGTGTCAAACGAAGATATCGCCCGTCGCTTCGTGGCGGAGTGCCGACGCACCCGCACGGTTCTTCCTGCAACATCGACGATCGAGCGGCTTTGCGCCACGGCCCTGGTCGATGCCGAGCGGCGGATCGAGACGAGGATCGCCAGTCGGCTGTCCGTGCCCATCCGGGAACAGTTGCTGGCATTGCTCGAGGAGACGGCCGACGATCGGGTGACCCGCTTCGTGTGGCTGCGTCAGTTCGAGCCGGGCTCGAACTCTTCGTCAGCCAACCGGCTGCTCGACCGGCTCGAATACCTGCAACGTATCGATCTCCCCGAGGAACTGCTGGCCGGTGTTCCTGCTCATCGGGTGACACGCCTGCGCAGGCAAGGCGAACGGTACTATGCCGACGGCATGCGCGATCTTCCGGAAGACAGGCGGCTTGCGATTCTGGCCGTTTGCGCGTCAGAATGGCAAGCGATGCTCGCTGACGCCGTGGTCGAAACCCATGACCGGATCGTCGGCAGGCTCTACCGGGCATCGGAGCGCATTTGCCAAGCGAAAGTCGCCGACGAAGCGAACGCGGTGCGCGACACCTTAAAATCCTTCGCCGAAATCGGCGGCGCTCTGGTCGACGCACAGGATGATGGCCAGCCGCTGGGCGACGTCATCGCGAGCGGATCAGGGTGGGACGGCTTCAAGACCCTTGTTGCAATGGCAACCCGGCTGACCGCCACCATGGCGGACGATCCTCTCAATCATGTACTCGACGGTTATCATCGGTTCCGGCGGTACGCTCCGCGCATGTTGCGCCTGCTCGATCTGCGGGCTGCGCCGATCGCGCTCCCGCTTCTCGAAGCGGTGATGGCTTTGCGTACTGGCTTGAACGATGCCGCACATACCGGCTTCCTTCGGCCCAGCTCGAAATGGCATCGCCATCTTCGTGCCCAGACGGTCGGCGACACTCGCCTCTGGGAGATAGCGGTGCTGTTCCATCTGCGCGATGCCTTCCGATCCGGAGATATTTGGTTGGCCCGATCCCGGCGCTATGGCGACCTGAAGAATGCGCTCGTTCCGGCGCAGGCTGTCGCGGAAGGCGGTCGTCTCGCCGTGCCATTGCGGCCGCAAGAATGGCTGGCGGATCGGCAAGCTCGCCTCGATATCCGGTTACGCGAACTGGGCCGCGCCGCGCGCACCGGCACGATTCCCGGCGGGTCGATCGAAAACGGCGTTCTGCATATCGAGAAGCTCGAAGCTGCCGTACCGACCGGCGCCGAAGATCTGGTGCTCGATCTCTACAAGCAGATCCCGCCCACGCGGATCACCGATCTCCTGCTGGAGGTGGATGCAGCGACCGGCTTCACCGAAGCGTTCACGCATCTGCGCACCGGAGCGCCCTGCGCCGACCGGATCGGGCTGATGAACGTCATCCTTGCGGAAGGGATCAACCTCGGCCTGCGCAAGATGGCCGACGCGACGAACACGCACACCTTCTGGGAAGTTGATCCGCATTGGACGGTGGCATGTCGAGGGCGAAGCTTACGACTGGGCGCTGGCCATGGTGGTCGAGGCGCAAGCGGCGCTACCAATGGCCCGGTTCTGGGGCATGGGCGCCTCCGCTTCGAGCGATGGGCAATTCTTCGCCGCTACGGAACAAGGCGAGGCCATGAACCTGGTCAACGCGAAATACGGCAATACCCCGGGTCTGAAAGCCTATAGCCACGTCTCGGACCAATATGCGCCGTTCGCGACCCAGGTGATTCCTGCGACGGCGAGCGAAGCTCCCTACATCCTCGACGGCCTGCTCATGAACGATGCCGGCCGCCATATTCGCGAGCAGTTCGCCGATACAGGCGGCTTCACCGATCACGTCTTTGCCGCATGCGCCATTCTCGGCTACCGATTCGCGCCGCGCATCCGCGACCTGCCGTCCAAGCGGCTCTATGCGTTCAATCCATCGGCCGCGCCGGCCCACTTGCGGGCCATGATCGGCGGCAAAATCAATCAGGCCATGATCGAGCGCAACTGGCCCGATATCCTGCGCATCGCCGCCACCATTGCAGCCGGAGGCATCGCGCCTAGCCAGATTTTGCGCAAGCTCGCCTCCTATCCACGGCAGAATGAACTGGCCACAGCTCTGCGGGAAGTAGGCCGCGTCGAACGGACGCTGTTCATGATCGACTGGATTCTGGACGCCGATCTCCAACGCCGCGCCCAGATCGGGCTCAACAAGGGCGAGGCCCATCACGCGCTGAAACGAGCCATCAGCTTCCATCGCCGGGGTGAAATCCGCGACCGTTCCGCCGAAGGCCAGCATTACCGGATCGCCGGCATGAACCTGCTCGCCGCCATCATCATCTTCTGGAACACCATGAAGCTCGGCGAAGTCGTCGCCAACCAGAAACGCGATGGAAAGCCGCTGTCCGATCTCTTGGCCCATGTCTCGCCGCTGGGATGGGAGCATATCAACCTCACCGGCGAATATCGGTGGCCAAAGCCTTAGCGTAGGATTCCGCCCCCTCCCGCAAACGACCCCTACAAGCAGCAGAGGAACGGGGTCGGCGCGGAGGTCGGCAAGCTGTCGTCACGCCGGAGAAGCTCGCTAAGGCCCGCCAGCATCTGGCGAGGCTGCTCTACCTCCCGCCCTACAGCCCGGACTTCAATCCCATCGAGCAGATCTTCGCCAAGCTGAAGGCTCTGCTCCGGACAGCGGCGGCCCGCACCGTCCCTGATCTGTGGCACGCCATCCGGCAGGCTTTGGCTCGCTTCACGGCAGATGAGTGCCGCGACTCCCTTGCTGCCGCCGGCTACGATACCGACTTGGCCGTCGCTACGTGACCGGGCACGACTCTAGAAGCCAGCCCCTGCTGCCTTCTTCGGTTTGAGATCCTCGTTAGGACACCTCTTGTATACTGGTAGGGAGTATGATAACGATACTCCATACCAGTATGAGAATGTCGACGAATTTGCGCTGACGCAACGGGCTCGCACCAGCAATCAGTTTAACTCAACGAGGGTATCCCAACATGAAATCTCGCGCCGCTGTAGCCTTCGAGGCGGGCAAGCCACTCGAAATCGTCGAGATCGATGTCGCCCCACCCCGGAAAGGCGAAGTCCTCATACGGGTGACGCACACCGGTGTGTGCC